>JAHZDZ010000001.1:0-83650 GCA_019422105.1 Bacillota bacterium
CAAAGTTTTTTTGACTTGGGTTTTTGGTTTAACTGTTTAGTTTTCAAAGATCGAATTGTCCCATAATAATTAATGGCGGAGAAGATGGGATTTGAACCCATGCGCCGCTATTCACGACCTATCCGCTTTCCAGGCGAACCCCTTCAACCACTTGGGTACTTCTCCATAACGGCCTCTGACATTATACGCTATAATGGCGGAGAGGGTGGGATTCGAACCCACGGCCCCTTTCGGAGTCACTGGTTTTCAAGACCAGCTCCTTAAACCGCTCGGACACCTCTCCACACCAGAAGATTCAATGTGACAACTTTTAAAATGATACACTATTTTCTTTTAATTGTCAATACTTTTTTTTATTTTCTTTTTTTCGATTTTTTTGTATATTCCATTCGCTTTTGACGAACATTAAATAATATACAGGAGCAAGAAGCATTTGTCAACACTTTTTTTGTTTTTATTGAGTTGCAATAAAAACGAATGTAAAGTAGGATTGAATAAAAATGATTCAGTCCATAAAATTAGCCACGCCGCGGATGTTTTTATTATCATGTTTAAAAATATCATGACGACAAAAAGCAGTATATTTCAAAACGGCACTGCAGCATAATATAAAAATAGCATACCCCTTTTTACACAATTTAAACAGATAAAGGAAAATAGTTTTACTGTTTTCTTTTAAAATGTTAAAATACAGGAAAGCAATTTATGTAGGAGATGAAAAAATGAAAACTGTTGACAAAAGGTTCTTAGATTATGTGATTCACCCCACCTCATCCAATGAAAACAGCAGCACCACTCCCAGTACCCCCTCACAGCTCTCCTTTGGCAGTCTGCTCCTTGAGGAATGCACGGAAATGGGTTTACAGGATACAAGACAGGATCAGTATGGCTATGTTACCGCTTCTCTTCCTTCTAATATAGAAGAGGATATTCCTGTTATTGGTTTCATTGCCCATATGGATACCAGTCCTGACGCTCCCGGCGAGAATATCTCACCTGTCATCACAGAAGATTATGACGGAGGAAATATTGTCCTAAAGGACATTATAATTTCTCCAAAAGAATTTCCCGAATTAAATAATTATATAGGAGATACTATTCTTACCTCAGATGGCACAACACTTTTAGGGGCTGATGACAAGGCGGGTATCGCGGAAATTATGACTGCTATGGAATATTTAATCGCCCATCCCGATATAAAACACGGAAAAATCAAAATAGCCTTCACCCCTGATGAAGAAATCGGCAGGGGCGCTGATTTTTTTGATGTCGGTCAATTTGGTGCTGACTTTGCTTACACTCTGGACGGAGGAAAAATAGGCGAGCTGGAATACGAAAATTTCAATGCGGCAGGGGCACATATACACATACGCGGAAAAAGTGTACATCCGGGAAGTGCAAAGGGTATCATGAAAAACGCCGCCCTCATCGCCGCTGAAATTGTCTCCCTTTTTCCTTCAAAGGAAACACCCGCAGAAACAGAGGGTTATGAGGGCTTTTATCACCTGACTTCTTTTAGCGGAAACGTATCCTCCGCCCACTTAAGCTGTATTATAAGGGATTTTGACAAAGTACGCTTCGAAGAGCGAAAACAGTTTTTAAAAGATACCATAAAAAACATAAATAAAAAATACGGCGGCATCATCGACCTGAAAATAGAAGACCAGTATTATAACATGGCGGAAAAAATAGCAGACCATATGGGAATCGTTGATTTGGCAAAGGAGGCAATGTCACAATGTGGCATTAAACCGGTTATACAGCCAATCCGCGGCGGTACAGACGGTGCCCGTTTAAGCTACATGGGACTTCCCTGTCCCAACCTTTTTGCCGGAGGACATAATTTTCACGGTCCCTATGAATATATTCCTGTGTCCTCTATGGAAAAGGCTGTGAAGATGATTGTAAAAATTATTGAATTAAGTTCGGCCCTTGACTTTAAAAAAAAGATATGATAGGATAACTCGTAAATAGTGAAAAAAAGCTTTGACTGAGAAATTGGGCAAAACTGGTTACAATCTCAGAGAGCAGTCCGGCAGGTGAAAGGATTGCAGTACAGTATTTGTAAATTACGCCTCACGAGCTTTGTGCAGGAAATGGCACAACGGATGTCTGCCGTTATACAGACCGAAAGATGTTTGTCTTTTGTACCGATAAACATAAATTAAGGTGGTACCACGGGTATTCTCGTCCTTTGATGAGAAATACCCGTTTTTTTTGCACAAATTTCACTGAATCCAAAAATCAAGAATGAATAATAAGAAAGGATGTCTGAAAATGAATGCTTACGAGGTGTTAAAAGAAAGAGGCTTTATTGAGCAGCTGACCCATGAGGACGAAATCAAAGAACTGTTTGAAAAAGGCGGTGTTACCTTTTATATCGGCATTGACCCTACCGCTGACAGTCTTCACGTCGGCCATTTCCTTACCGTCATGGCTATGGCTCATATGCAGCGCTGCGGAAACCGCCCTATTTGTCTTATGGGCGGCGGCACCGGCATGGTGGGTGACCCATCAGGCAAAGCAGATATGCGTAAAATGATGACCGTAGAAATGATTGATCATAATGTTGCTTGCATTAAAAAGCAGCTCTCCCACTTTATTAATTTCAATGAGGGAGAAGACGGCGCTATTATCGCCAACAACGCCGACTGGCTTAGAAATCTGAATTATATTGAGTTTCTCAGGGAGGTTGGCGTACATTTCTCCGTAAACCGTATGCTGGCGGCAGACTGCTTTAAAACACGTATGGAAAAGGAGGGGGGCTTAACCTTCCTTGAATTCAATTACATGATAATGCAAGGATATGACTTTCTGGAATTGAACCAGCGCTATGGCTGTTCTTTACAGCTGGGCGGTAACGACCAGTGGTCCAATATCATTGCAGGCGTTGAACTCATTCGCCGAAAAACCGGAAAACCGGCATACGGTATGACCTTTAAGCTTCTGACAAACAGTGAAGGTGTGAAAATGGGCAAAACCGTCGGAGGCGCTGTATGGCTCGATCCTGAAAAAACAACGCCCTACGAGTTCTATCAGTACTGGAGAAATATAGGCGACAAAGATGTAGAAAAATGCCTGGGACTTCTCACCTTTCTTCCTATGGATGAGGTTCGCCGTTTAGGCGCACTGGAGGGCAGCGAAATTAACAGGGCAAAAGAAGTACTTGCCTTTGAGCTTACCAAAATTGTACATGGCGAGGAGGAAGCGGAAAAGGCTCAGACAGCGGCAAGAGCTCTTTTTGGCGGCGGACAGGCCGGCGGCTCCATCCCGACAACAGAAATCCCCTCTGCTGAATTTGCAGAGGGCATGGACATTATAACGCTTCTCACAAAAGCATCTTTAATTCCTTCCCGAGGAGAAGGCCGCAGACTGATACAGCAAGGCGGCATCAAACTTGCAGACAAAAAAGCGGAGGCCTTTGATTATGTAGTGACAGAAAAAGATTTCACCGACGGGGAATTGATGATTCAAAAGGGCAAAAAAGTGTACCATAAAATAAAGCTGGTATAAGAATTGCAAAACGCAAAAGTGAATAAGGTTAAATTCTTTGGGACTTTTTTCTAAGTCCCTGCAAGTCTTCACCTAAGACCTTAAAGAAAGCGTTTACGGCTTCTTAAAAAGTTAGTTCTCTACTCTTTTCGAAAAGTAAGTGAGCTTGGGCAAAACCCATATTTTAATCGTTATCTGTATATAAAAAGGAGACGCAAAAAGCGTCTCCTTTTTATATCGGAAAAATCAAAATTTCGGACGCTGCAAGCTCCGCACCTGCAGTCCCAAAAAGCTTGTCAAAGCTTTGTTTTCCAATATTTCCTTGCTCTGCTTTAAAAAAACAGAATGGGCTTGAAAAAAGCCAGAGTAAAAATAGATTTATCTGCACCAACAAGGCATAAAGCTGCCTCTCTTTTTCATATCTGTTCTTAATCTGCCTCAAACTAATCGCTCATTTGCGATACTGTCTTTCCACCAGTGCCTCCACCAGTTTCATAAACACAGGCTTTACTCTCTCTCCTGTCTCCATGACCTCCTCATGACTCAAAGGCTCCCCTGTCACGCCGGATGCCATGTTTGTAATCAGCGATATCCCCATAACCTTCATGCCGCAGTGATCTGCGGTAATCACCTCCGGCACAGTTGACATGCCAACTGCATCCGCCCCCATGGTCCTCGCCATTTTGATTTCAGAGGGCGTTTCAAAGCTCGGCCCTGAAAAAGCCATATAAACGCCTTTTTTCACCGCAATGCCAAGGGCCAAGGCTGTTTTTTCAATTTCTTCTCTTAGCTTCCTGTCATAGGCATTGCTCATATCGGGAAAGCGGGGCCCAAAGGCATCCAAATTTTTTCCTCTCAATGGGTTAGCACCCATAAAATTAATATGATCCTCAATTATCATGAAATCGCCGCAGGAAAACTCACAGTTTACACCACCGGAAGCATTGGTGACAAGAAGCGTCTCAATGCCTATTTCTCTCATCACACGAATAGGAAAGGTAACCTCCTCCATGGAATAGCCCTCATAATAATGAAAACGTCCCTGCATACAAAGCACTTTTTCATTCACCGCAAACCTGCCCTTATGGCTTTGTACCGTAGAAACGGGAAAGTGAGGAATATCTTTATAATCAATGTACTGCGCTCCCTCCAGTAAATCTCCGTAATCTCCAAGCCCCGAACCAAGTATCACCGCCATTTTGGGCCTAAAGGCACAGCTTTGTAATATAAATGCAGCCGCTTCCTTTATTTTGCTTATCAAATTTTCTTCATTCATATTTATCCCTCCTGCCTGTTCTCATTTTCTCATTATTGCCAAAACATATGCTCCATACACCGCATTTATTTTAGCGGAGATCAAAAAAACCGGTTTTTCAAGAATTTCTCTTCACCGGCTTTTTCTTTATCCCCAGTCAGCTAGGCCCGCGGATGAGCCTTTGCATAAACTTCTCTCAATTTGCTCTTATTGATTTTCGCATAAATTTGTGTTGTTGAAATATCGGAATGACCCAGCATTTCCTGCACAGACTGTAAATCCGCACCGTTTTCTATCAGATGCACCGCAAAGGAGTGGCGCAGCATGTGAGGTGTGATATCCTCCTGAATCCCCGCCTTTTTCGCATAGGATTTAATAATCTTCCAAAAGCCCTGTCTTGTCATAGGCATACCATTGCAGTTGACAAAAAGCATTTCCTCCTTCGGCTCCCGTATCATGGCAAAGCGTACCTGGTTCATATAATCATCCAGCGCATCAACCGCTTTGGATCCCAGAGGAATAATCCGTGTTCTATCCTTGCCGCAGCATTTGATATATTCAAGCGAAAGGCTGATATCTGATGTTTTCAATGTTATAAGCTCCGTCACACGTATCCCTGTGGCATACAAAAGCTCCAGCATGGCCTTGTCCCTTATGCCCTTGGGATCTTTTCGGGAGGGCTGATCCAGCAGAAGCTCCACCTTATCAAGACTGAGTATTTCAGGGAATTTTTTTTCTACCTTCGGTACATCCAGACTCGCCGCGGGATTTTCCTCCACAATTCCCTTTTTGAGAAGAAACTGGAAATAAGCCCGCAAAGAGGCAATATTACGGGAGATGGTAGCAGCCGCTTTGTCACATTTTTGAAGGTTATAGATAAAAGACATCATGTTTGTTTTGTTTATCCTTGCTATTTTTGAAACGCCCGTAGTATCCATATAATGATTAAAACACCGCAAATCCCTCTCATAAGATACAATCGTATTTTCCGATGCGTTCTTACTGTTTTTCAGGTAATCAGCAAAATCCGATATATACTCTTCCATAACTATGCCCCTTTAGTATTTTATAAAATCAATTATAAAATGTTTTGTAAGAAAAGTCGATATATTTCGGGAAAAAACACCTGTTTAGCACATAAAACTGTCATATTTGTTTAAAAAAGCTCGCTTTTTTATATATCTCCCTCCACTTCCCCCCTAAACCGTAAGGAAAAACGGAATAACATACACCTCTACGGCGCTTGCCAAAGCTATCAATAATATGGCAGCAAGCAAAATAATGATATATTCCAGATTGACCTTCTGACTTTCCCTTTTCAGTCTTGCCTTCGGCGGGAGAGTCTTGTACTTTCTCAATATGTATTCCAACGCAAAATAGGCTATGCTGAGATAGACAGGAATCAGTATGATATTTTGCGGCAGATAGGAAACGGCGGCAAAGGAAATACCCGCTTTTCCGTATTGACGTACCAGTATAGCAGTTGTAAAGCCATAGGACGCCCCCTTAAAAAGCAGTATCAGTATCACAAATACAGCTCCCGGCGCAAAAAAAGCACAAAGCCACAGGAGTACAGCATATTTCCCGTATTTAACCATAACATCGGAAACAGAGGCGTTCTGTGTCAGGGAAGCATTTTTCAGCTCATTGATAAAGCCATTCAGATGCCCTCCCAGCTCGTTATATTGTATCTCATTCAAATGGTTCGCAAAAACTGCCCCCAGTATAATCCCAAACAACAAAGAAAGGCAAATAACCAGTAACACTATTTGCCTTCTGTTTTTCTCCGTATTCTTTTTTTTCATATGCACCCTCCTAAGTAATTCTAAATACCAAGCCATTTATAGAATTATATTCGGAGTTGTCCATAAAAATGATTGCCCTTTTATTTTTTCCTTTTCTCCAGTATCTCCTTGTAGGCCAGTATGCCCACCATTGTTTTGCTGTCTGTAATTCTGCCGTCAAAAACCATATGAATGGCCTCCTCCAGCGTACAGGTAAAAAGCTCTATAAACTCATCCGGATCAAAATGCTGCTGGCCGGGCACCAATTCCTCCGCCAAATAAATGAAAATTTCTTCTGTGCAAATGCCGACGGCTGAGTGCATGCTTGTAATGTATTTAAGACTTTCACATTTGAAGCCTATCTCCTCCTCAAGCTCCCTGTAGGCACAGTCCTTGGGATCTTCCCCCTCCTCCATCATACCGGCAGGTATCTCAATGGTAAAACCCTTTACAGGATGCCTGTACTGCTTGACCAATATTAAATTGCCCTGGCTATCCACAGGAATAATGGCTGCTGCGCCGCCGCCTCTCACCACATACTCTCTTGTGGCCACATTACCGTTTGGCATCATCAGTTTATCACTGTACACCTCCATAATTTTGCCGTCATATTTTAATTCACTGTCCAGTACCTCATAGCTCATAAATAAAACCTCCTGCTGCATGTCAATATTTTCTTTGTCTCTTCAAATTCCATATATCACGAAAGCGTGAAATAATAGTATTCCACGCTTTCTGATTTAACACAGCTTTTTTACAAACGCTTCTATTCTGTCCATTCCTTTTTTGATATTTTCCATACTGGTCGCATAGGAAAGCCTTACATAATCCGGCATGCCGAAATCAGCACAAGGCACAATGGCCACCAGTTCCTTTTCCAATAACAAAGATGCAAATTCCGCAGCGGTCTGTATTTTCGTCCCGTCATAGGTCCTTCCAAAAAGTCCCGAAACGTCCACAAACAGGTAAAAAGCGCCTTCCGGCTTTAATGCCGTTATATAGGGTATAGCCTCTTCCCGTTCAAATATATAATCTCTCCGCTCACCAAAAGCCTTCCGCATTTCCTCCACACACTCCTGTGGGCCTGTCAATGCGCTGAGAGTTGCCTTTTGGGCAATCGTATTCGGATTTGAGGTCATATGGGACTGCAAAGACGCCATTCTTTTTGCCAGCACAGCGTCACAGGCACAATAGCCAATTCTCCAGCCTGTCATGGCATAGCTTTTGGATACGCCGTTAATCACAATCGTTCTTTTATATATTTCTTCATTTATGGAAGCAATGCTGATATGTTTCTTGCCCTCATCATAGATGAGATGCTCATAAATTTCATCTGAGATAACAAAAATATCATGGGTAATCGCAAAATTCGCAATCATCTCCATTTTTTCCATTGGATACATCATTCCGGTGGGATTACTTGGGCTTGTCAGAACAATTGCTTTCGTCCTTTCGGTGTAAGCTGCCGCCAGCTCCTCTTTTGTCAGCATAAAGCCGTTTTCCTTTTTTGTATTGACAATAACCGGCACGCCGCCGGCTATTTTCACCATCTCTGAGTAACTGAGCCAATAGGGCGCAGGTATGATAACCTCATCGCCGTCGTTGAGAAGAACCATAAAACTGTTCATAAGGGAATGCTTTGCACCGTTGCTGATAACAATCTGTGTAAAATCATAGGTAAGGCCGTTTTCTTTTTTCAGTTTTTCACTCACAGCCTTCCGAAGCTCCACCGTTCCGGCAGCTGCCGTATATCTTGTAAATCCATTTTCAATGGCCTCTATACCAGCCTGCTTGATATGAGCCGGCGTTTCAAAATCAGGTTCTCCTGCGCCAAAGCCTACAACATCAAATCCCTTTGCCTTTAATTCAGCTGCCTTTGCTGTGATTTCCAACGTGGAGGAAGGCTTAATGGCAGCCGCCTTTTTAGAAAGTTCCATAAATTCACCTCATCAAAATAAAACAATACAAAAATCAGTTTTTCACTTTACGACTCATTTTATAACAATTAAGTTCATTTTGCAATAAAATGACAATAAATAAACTCTGCTGATTTATACTGTAAAAAATACAATGAATTTATACAAATTATATAAGCGCCTGCAATCCACACTTCCACCGCGCCCTCCTTCACTGTCAAGACTATACGTAAATTTACAAGCAAATTTACTCATAACCGACGGCATCTTTCGATGCCTTGTTATTCAGTGGGGGCATGTATCCCCCACTGAATAACATTAGTAAGTACCCCCCGCCTATAAAGGCGGGGGACTTTCTAATGTCGGTTAAATTGCTATCCCATAACCTCCCGCATCACTCTCAAAAAATTTCCCTCTTCCAATAAATATGCTGTACGGCTTCCAAACTCCTCCCGTACCTTATTAATCACCTTCTGCACCTGTGTAATATCACAGATACCTTGCGGCGTGACATCAATGCCGTCAAAATCACACCCAAGCCCTATGCACTCTTCCCCCGCCAAGGCTATGATATGTCTGATATGCTTCATTACATCCTCCACATCAGCCCTGCCGCCAACAGACAAGAACGGCGGATACATATTGATGCCAATGACGCCGCCTCTTTGCGCTATAATTTCTATCTGCCTGTCCGTCAGATTTCTCTCCGTATCACATAGGGCACGGCAATTGGAATGACTGGCAATAAAAGGCTTTTGCGTATATTTGACGACATCCAGGAATCCCGCATCACTCAGATGTGATACATCCACAAGCATCCCAAGCTGTTCCATTTTTTTGACAGTCTCTCTTCCAAAGCGCGTTAAACCGCCGCAGGTCTGCCCCTCCCCCGCGCCGTCAGCCAATTCATTGCGGTAGTTCCAGGTAAGGGTCAGCGCCCTTACCCCTATCTTATAGTAAACCTCAAGCATGTCCAGACTCCCCTCCAGAGCTTCGCCGCCTTCCAGTGCCAGAAGGGCACTGATCCTCCCATTTTTTTTGTTCTTGTCTATATCCTGTATACAGTAAGCCGGAGCAATCCATTTTTTGTTCTTTTCCAATTCTTTTTCATAAAAAAGGATATATTCCATGGTTTTTCTCACCGCATGGCCATAATCCGTTTTTTTCAACCACAGAGCAAATAACTGCACCGGTGTTTTATATTGCATTAGTCTTTTTATATCAATGTGCCCGCTGTTTTCATACAGGTTTTCCCCCTTCTCATAAATTGCCGTTATGGTATCGCAATGGCAGTCAAGCATTTCCTCAGCTCCTCTTTTCCTTTTATAAGAATTCCTATAACATAAAACCTGTAGTTTCTTAAACAAAGTGCTTTTGAGGCATTGCCTCCAAACCTCTGCAATGGTTTGAACCTTGATACAAAGGGAAAATTTAATTTTCCGCGGAAGAAACCGATATATCTGAAAAATCAGACTGATGCATGGTCAGCACTTTTCTTTGCAAAACTGACGCTGCGGCTTTTGTTTCCTCTCCTACTTACACATTCCATATGTTTGGCGTTTTCGCCGAAACCGCTACAAAATCCTTGGGCTGCGCTCTGGAAGGTTCCTCCTGTCGCTCATGCCTGCGGCGTCCGACTCTTTTCTGCCTGCTTCAAACTTTCCGCTGCCAGAGGCTAAGAGCCTTACACAAGCAACAGCAGGGAAGACACCCTCCGGGCTTTGCCCATTTTCCGTCTTTGAATAACACCCCGTTCTTTTGGTACTTTTCTTGGAGAAAAGTACATAGATTTTCTCCTTAAATTAAGTCATAAAAATATCCGTTTAAAAATCTCTCCCTTTTTAAGCAAACATAGCCTTCTACCTTACCAAAATATGTGCCTCCGCACTGAAAAATCACTCAGCACAAGCTTTTCTCTCTCTTAAATATAAAAAACCGGCAGCTTATTAAGCTGCCGGTCTGTTTCCATTCATCCAATTTCTATTTTGCATATTCAATTGCTCTGGTTTCACGAATCAGATTGACTTTAATTTGTCCCGGATATTCCAGTTCATCTTCAATCTTCTTAGCAATATCTCTTGCCAGAAGGGTCATACCCTCATCCGTGACATCCTCAGGCATAATGATAATCCGCAATTCACGGCCTGCCTGAATTGCAAATGATTTTTCAACACCTTTAAAGTTGTCCGCAATTTCTTCCAGCTTCTGCAGCCTCTTGATATATGATTCCAGGGTTTCTCTTCTGGCACCCGGCCTCGCCGCAGAAATTGCGTCGGCAGCCTGTACCAAAACTGCAATGATGGATTGCGGGTCAACATCGCCGTGATGTGCCTCTACGGCATTAATGACGATGCTTGATTCCTTATATTTTTTACACAGGCCCACTCCGATGCTGGCATGAGAGCCCTCCATTTCGTGGTCAACACTCTTGCCAATATCATGCAAAAGACCTGCCCTTTTGGCAATATTAACGTCAACGCCAAGCTCTGCCGCCATAAGACCTGTCAAATGGGCAACCTCAATGGAATGCTTCAATACGTTCTGACCATAGCTGGTTCTGTATTTCAGCTTTCCTAAAAGCCTTACAAGCTCTGGATGGAGTCCGTTTACACCTGTTTCAAAGGTAGCAGCCTCGCCCTCATCCCGAATGATGACTTCCACTTCTTTTTTCGCTTTCTCAACCATTTCCTCTATTCTGGATGGATGTACACGCCCATCTACAATGAGCTTTTCCAAAGCCAGCCTTGCGACTTCCCTTCTGATGGGGTCAAAACCGGATAATATAACCGCTTCCGGTGTGTCATCAATTATCAGATCGATTCCTGTCAGGGTTTCAAGGGCTCTGATATTGCGGCCTTCTCTTCCTATGATACGGCCCTTCATTTCGTCATTTGGAAGCTGCACCACGGATACCGTCGTTTCTGCCACATGGTCAACGGCACATTTCTGAATTGCGTTAGCCACAATATCCTTCGCGCGCCTCTCCGCCTCCATCTTTGCCTTTGACTCAATATCCTTTATCATAATGGTCGCTTCATGCTTTACTTCGTTTTCCACTGTGGCAAGAATATAATTCTTTGCCTCCTCGCTGGTCAATCCGGAAATGCGCTCAAGCTCCAATACCTCCTGAGTGTGAAGCTTCTCCACCTCTTCCTTCTGTTTTTCCAGCTCCTCCATCTTCTTTTGCAGCTGCTCCTCTTTCTTTTCGTAAGCGTCTGCTTTCCTGTCCAGAGACTCCTCTTTCTGAATCAGTCTTCTCTCATTTCTTTGAAGCTCATTTCTTCTCTCTCTTACTTCCCGTTCCAACTCATTTTTGGTTTTTAAACTTTCTTCTTTCGCCTCCAGAAGGATTTCCTTCTTTTTTGCCTCTGCATCTTTTTTTGCATCTTCAACTATTTTCTCAGCTCTTTGTTCCGCAACGCCGATTTTGCTCTCGGCAATCCGTTTTCTATAGTTAAAGCCTATCAATGCTCCAAGAAGCAAGCCTATTATTGTGCCCAATGCAATTGTTAAATAGTCTATCAAAAACACCTCCCATAACATTTTTTTAATTTTCAAAGTCCCCTTAAAATCGTTGATAAACTGGCGCAAAATACACCTTTTTAATTGTATATCTTTTTTATTATGATGTCAAGAAGGATTTGCCTGAGACAAAACTGTCAATGGTTTGCCAAATTTCTCACCCGAAAATTGTTCAAAACAACCATGTTAAATGGATATTGGGGCAGTCAGACACTTTATTGTACCGCCTGCAATTTCTCATAAAAAAACTGCATTTTGAGATTGAAATAAAGCGTCAAAATCAATTTGCCTTCTATAAAGTAACACTTAAAATACCCCAATAAAATGCCTGAAAAGTTCTTTTCGCTGTTCCACAAAAACAGCTGAAAAAAATTGATATTTTTCTGCAGCATTTTCCCTCAATATTTTTGGCGCTATTTCCTTTGAAGCCTGGCAAACCCTATTACATAAAAGGTTAGGCAGATCCTCCTGACAAACGGGCAAAATAAAAAGCAAACCTCCATACCTATTAACGGCACAAAAGGGCAGGAAAATCCGAATTATCAGCTTTTACCCGCCCTTACTATTACCGTACTTCCGTTTTTTTCTCGCCTCGGGCCATTTTTCCTTCTACCTCAAAATAGCCATAGGTCACCGTCTGAATTTCTTCTAATTCAATTATCTTACCGTATTTTTTCTCCAAGTCCCTCTGATATTCTCCGTTCTTTCCCGCAAAAGCGCTGAGAAACCTCTTATCCGCCCGCACAACAGCACAGCTGAATATCGTCTGTACAAATATATTTTCTACCTGCCTTCGGATATTCCCCACAACAAAGGAAAGATTGGGAACTCTGCCGCTTCCCTGGCAGCATTTGCATTCTCCCGTCATCTGGTACAGTAAAGAAGGTCTGGTTTTTTTTCTGGTCAGCTGCATAAGTCCCAGCTCAGTCATACCAACAACCGTTGTTTTGATCCTGTCTTTTTTGACCGCCGCCTCCAAAAATCCAGCAAGCTCTCTTTTATCCTCTTCCTGCTTCATGTCAATAAAGTCAATAATAATGATACCGGAAAGATTTCTAAGGCGAAGCTGCCTGGCAATTTCCTCCGCCGCCTCCAGATTGGTCTTTAAAAAGGTTTCCCGCAGCTCTTTTTTCCCTGTATATTTTCCCGTATTTACATCAATGACAACACAGGCCTCCGTCTGCTCTATCATAAGAAAACCGCCGCTTTTCAGCCATATTTTACGGTGAAAGGCTTTTTCCGCCTGACTTTCCACAAAATAATTCTGAAACAGAGGTATGTTATCCTCATAAAAGCTGATTTTTTCCTTCTCAATACCATAAAGATCCGCCGCACGCAAAAGCATTTCCCAGTCCTCCCTGCTGTTTAGGACAATGCTTTCCACATCCTTCGTATAAAGCTCACGGGCTGCCTTTAAAACAGAGGAATCATCCTTATATAATACGGCAGGCGCCTTCACAAAGCGGGATTCCCTATCAACCCTCTCAGCCCTTTGAACCAGAGCAGAAATTTCCTTTTCATACTCTTCCTCTGTTTTGTCTGCGCCCTCCGTTCTGACAATCACGCTGTACCCTGCCGGTACCAGCTTTGCAATAATATCCCGTATCCGATCCCGTTTCTTGATATCCGTAATTTTTTTGGAAACCCCCGGCTGCCTCGCGTCGCCGGGAATCAAAACGATAAATTTTCCCGGAAAGGATACCTTCCGCGTTACAACCGGTCCCTTCGAACCGAAAGCATCCTTCTCCGCCTGTACCAGTATTTCATCTCCCGCCTTCGGGCGTACTTCCTCCTCTTCAAAATAGAGATACGCCTTTTTTGCCTCTCCGATTTCCACAAAGGCGGCATTCATTCCCCTCAAAACATTTTCCACTCTGCCGCAGTAGATATTTCCCACAATGCTTTCCGCATCCTTATTGTCATAAATCAGCTCAATCAGTTCTCCATCCTCCATTAGCGCTACACGCGTCTGGTGAACAGAGGAATCTATCAGTATTCTTTTCATAATCTGACGCTCCAAATTTCTTCTACTCTATCCCCTCATTCAAGGGAATATATTTTTCATCCTTCAGTTGAAACAGATCATTTCTGTTATAGCGTATTTTATATTTTTCAAAGGGAAGTCCCATAAAATCATAGAAACAGCTCAGTACAAGCTCCGCCTTCACGTTGCGGCTGCTGCCCGCTGCCAAAAACAGATACAGGCGTGCCTGTCCGTTTTCTGAAATATCCCTGATTTCAAAAATATCTTCGCGTATATCTGTTTCCAAAAAGTTGTGTTTTGTCTTTTTCATAACCTTGATTTCCTCCCTGTCCAAAAAGGACGGGAGAAACCTTTCAATCATTTCCGGCGTAACCCTGTCATCCAGTACCGCCTCATAGGAAGCCGCCTCCACAGAGGCCATGGCGTTTTTACAGCCCTCTCGCATTGCTGAGGCGGAAAGGACTTTAACTCCGTCGGGCAGCACGCTGTTCAATCCTTCCACAATCGCCTCCGGCGTTACCTCGCCGGCCATTTCAAAATCACCATACTCCCCCGTGCTGGTCATGCCTAGAGAAAGGGGATTGGCAAAAGCCATCTGCTGATGGGGGTTAAAACCCTTTGAATAGGCAATAGGCAAAGACGCCCTTTTGACAGCCCTCTGAAAAAGCCGCATGACATCCAAATGGCCGATATATTTAACCTCCGCACCCTTTGTAAATTTCACCCTATACTTCATAGCAAATACCTCCGCCAAAACATTTTGCACCGCAGGAGGAGCATTCCTGACGACAGTTGGGCGTTACAATGCCCTCCTCCGCTCTCCGCCTCTCCCGTATAAAAAAGTCCTTGGAAACGCCTACAGAAATATGATCCCAGGGCAGTATCTCGTCAAAGCTTCTTTTGCGGTTTGCATAAAACGCAGGATCTGCGCCCGCATTCTCAAAAGCCTGCATCCATTTGTCAAATACAAAAATATCGTTCCAGCCGTCAAATATACACCCAAGCTTCCACGCCTCATAGAGTACCCTTCCAATACGCCTGTCCCCTCTGGCCACAACACCCTCCAGAAAGCTCAGCTTTGCGTCATGGTAAGTAAATTTAATCTGCTTTCTGGAAATAGCCTTTTTCACCATTCTGCCCTTGCGCTCAAATTCCTCAAAGGTATCCTGCGCATCCCATTGAAACGGCGTAAAAGGCTTGGGAACAAAACAGGAGCTTGAAGCAGCTACTGTAAGAGGGCGTTTTCTCATCTCCTTTGGCATTTTATAGTACTCGTCCACAATTTTTGCCGTCAAATCCGCAATGCCCAGCAAGTCCTCCTCTGTCTCTGTGGGGAGTCCTATCATAAAATAGAGCTTTACCCTGTCCCAGCCGCCCCCAAAGGCCAGCTTACAGCCGCTTAATATTTCTTCCTCAGAGAGGTTTTTATTGATAACGTCCCGAAGCCTCTGGGTTCCCGCCTCCGGCGCAAATGTCAGAGAGCTTTTGCGCACCTCCTGTATCTTCTGCATCAAATCCAGAGAAAAGGCGTCTATTCTCAGGGAGGGCAGAGAAAGGTTTACCTCCTGGCCCTTGAATTCATCCAAAAGAGAATTGGCTAAAACAGGAAAACAGGTATAATCACTGGTGCTGAGGGAAATTAACGATATTTCCTCATGCCCTGAGGCCCCGACCAGCTTCTTTGCCTGTTCCAATAAAGTTTCCGCTGTTTTTTCTCTGACAGGGCGGTAGACAAAGCCTGCCTGACAAAAACGGCAGCCTCGGATACAGCCCCTGAAAAGCTCCAATGTAACCCTGTCATGTACAATATCTATGAGCGGCACAAGCTGTTCCTCAGGATAAAATACACTGTCCACATCCTTGACAATAACCTTTTTCAATACTCTTCTGGCATTTTTGTGAGTTGGGGCAAAGGATGCAATCTCTCCGGTTTCCTTATATGTCACCTCATAAAACTTCGGTATATAAATACCGTCAAACTGCAATAAAGCCTCCAAAAATTCCTCTTTCGTTTTTCCGTCCTTTTTAAAGGCCTTATACATATCCAAAATCTCATCGTATAAAACCTCTCCCTCGCCCAGATAAAAGAAATCCACAAAATCTGCCAAAGGTTCCGGGTTATAGGCACAGGAACCACCGCATATGACAAGGGGATCCTCCTCAGAACGCTCAGAGGCATACAGTGGAATTCCTGCCAGACTCAGCATATTTAATATGTTGGTATAGCACATTTCATACTGCAAAGTAAACGCAACAAAATCAAAATCACGGACCGGGGACTGTGTTTCCAGAGAAAAAAGAGGAATGTGATTCTCCCTCATTTGCCTGTCCATGTCAATCCACGGCGCAAATACCCTTTCACAGTAGGTATCCTTACGCCTGTTCAAAAAGAAATAGAGTATCTGAAGGCCCAGATGGGACATTCCCACCTCGTAGACATCCGGAAAGCAAAAAGCAAAGCGGATGTCCATATCCTCCGGATTCTTTTTTACCATGTTTATCTCATTGCCTGTATACCGTGCAGGCTTCTCCACCTGCATGAGTATCTCATCAGGTACAATATTTTTTATCATGTGTTTTCCTCCAAAAATGAAATCATCTATATACTGCTCAATCCAGATAACATGTCATTTCTCCGTATCTGAAAATTTCTTTTATTATCATAACCTAAAAAAGGAAGAATTGCACGGAAAATATGTTTTTTCCTTTTCTCTGATGTCTTCGGGTATACACACTATTTTGAAAAAGACAAAAAAGAAGAGGAGATTTTCCTCCTCTCAGACTGTCATAAAACGATAGGAACGCATACTCGAACACCCGCAAGACTCTAAAAAACGCTCGGCCTGAATTTTGCGAAAGTTAAAACAACGCTTGATTTTCCAAGGAAAACGCAATTTTCCGTTACGGGTCAAGGGCGGGTCCTTGTGAAAGCTTGAGGGGGGCTGAACGTCCAGTGGTCGTTTTCTTCGCACCGACCGAAGCGGAGCGGAGACGGGCCCTCGAAGTCTTGACTTTTTTGAAGTTGACAAAAGCATGAAAAGATTTGTTCCATCGGCTATCCTAAAAATATAGAAAAGGCAGTATTCTGCTGTACAAAAGCGGTTTCAGCGGCTAAATTTTTCCCCTTTTCAGTGTTTATCTCCTTCAAAAAACTTGCTAAAGTATAAGGCATATCCTTACCTCCTTTGCTTGAAAGGCCCTCCTCTTCTCAGCCCTTCATTCAAAAAAGCCGCAGGGGATTCGCTCCGACTTTATAAAAACCGCATATTTACCTTGTTTACTGAAATTTTTTGCCCCGCTTATTACAAACAGTAAATGAATCAGGGCAAAACTCAAGGTTTAAACTGTTATCGACAGTCTGAACCAAACAAGGCATGACTTTTATTTTTCAATTTTCATGAAATGTCAACGTCCTACTCATTGAGCCTTTTATTGACGCCATCCTCCATTGCCATCTTGAGTATCTCGCTCTGCGTTATTTTTAATACTCTGCTGTTCTTGCAGTAATACACCACATAGTAATAGTTGACGCTGAAACGCTTTATCACGTCAATAACCCGCTCCCCCTCCGGCACCAATATTTTTTTAATTTTCATGCACTTATCAATTTTATTGTCCCCTACCCTCAAAAGATTATTGTAAAAGCCCAGAGCAATTTTTGTATACTCCCGCCGGTTACAGTCTATGACATAAATTCCTATTATCAAAAGACTGATGTTAAATGGGTAAAGAACAGCCTGCACCATGCCCAGAAAAATCATGCAAAAACCAAAAAGCCTGCTTAGCTTCACCAAAAAAGAAGCTGTATGCAGTGTTCCGAATCTGTTTTCCAGCAATACGAGACTTATCCGTCCCCCATCCAGCGGAAATACTGGCAGAAGATTGAAAAAACCAATACAGAAATTTATCTGCGCCGCCGCTAAGGAAGTGCTGTCCTCTTGAAAAAAAGTTACCAGCACCAAACCCAGGGTAATATTGGACAACGGACCAAGTATAAGGATTAAAAAACGCTTGAAGGAGCTGAGACGCTCCATATCTCTGATAACCGCTTTCTGTCCTACAGGCGTAATCACGATTTGGGACAGCTTTGCGCCCAAAAGGAGCGCCGAGGCCATGTGCATCAGCTCATGAAGTGTTACAAACAAAAACGCCAGAAACAGATACATACCGTACCCGTAAAAAAAGCAAAACACAAACAGGACATATACCAGAGGGTGTACCACAATTTTCTTTTTGCTATTCATGGAACTGTACTCCCCTCGTCGCATATTCTTCCACCACTTCATCGGTGTATTTCAAATCTACAAACTGCATCGGGTCAATGAGCATCTCACCCTTCATAACCTTATAATGCATATGAGGGCCGGTTGACAGTCCCGTATTTCCCGTCTTGGCTATAATTTCCCCCTGCTTGACCTCATCCCCTACCTTCACAAGGGATTTGTTCAGATGGGCATAGGTTATTATAAATCCATCCTCAGTCTGAAAGGTCAAAAGGGTTCCCAATGTTTTGGAATTGCGAACCTCCGTCACAACGCCGCTTCTCACCGCTCTGGCGCCTGTATTTTCCGCTACGGCAATATCCAGCCCGTCATGCAGCTCCATCTTTTTCAGTATTGGGTTCTCGCGCAGTCCACAGGAGGATGTAATAATACCATCCACAGGGTTTAGCCATGCCTCTTCCTTTTTCACATTCGTATATTCATCATCCTGGCTAATCAGCTTTCCGGCAAAATCACTTCTGGCGGCTGCATATTTTTTATCTCACTGTCATCCTGGACGCTGCCGTCCTCTATGTAGACATTGCCCTGTCCGCTGTCCCCCTGATTTTTTTTATCTTCCTCGATTTGCTTTTTGCCGTCCTGCTCCTTTTTGTTCTTTTCTTTTTCTCCCTTTACGCCCGCCATGAAATCGGAAGCTTTTTCTCCTATTGTGTGAAAGGCTGCTACTGAGCTGTTTTTTATATCCGACAGGCTATCCATGCTGATTTGTGTTTGTACCGCTGTTTTCAGTCTTTCCTCTATGGCGTTAGTGAAATCTGTTTCTATGGCTGTAACAGCCAAAACAATAGCTATCATAATAGCACTGACACAGGCCTGAAGTAGAAGCCTCTCTCTGTTCTCCCCTGCGTTTTCCTCCTCCCGCCGCCCGGAAGGTCTTCTGTCATAGCTTCGGCCGCGCTTACTGTTTTTTCTTATCCTCTTCAGTCTTGTCCTGTTATCCATAGTAGCCCCGCTTTCTATCTTATTCGATATTACAAATATATGGAGGCTTGTAATATTTTATGCCCAAAAACAGTTCTCAGACAGTAAGGTTTACTTGACAGGCATATCAATTGCTGTTATTCTTTTTAAAGTAAGGTAAACATGACACCGGGAGATGTATCTATGAAAAATATAGTAAAAAAGCTGCGTGAGGCAATGGGGCTTACACAGGAGGAATTGGGCAGAGAGGTTGGCACCTCGCGGCAGGCCATCAACGCTATTGAGACGGAAAAAAACGAACCCTCCATATGGCTCGCCCATGATATTGCCCTGTTTTTTGGCAAATCCATAGAGGAAGTATTTTTATTTGAGACAAGCGCCCGCAAATCAAGGGCGCAGATGAGCAGAGGGGGTTCCTATGGCTGTCAGGAATATCAGAAAATATAAGGATGAAATATTGAAAAAGCGCTGTAAGGAAGTAGAAACCGTTGATGAAAAAATAAGGACGCTTTTAAACGATATGGCAGAAACAATGTATCATAACAACGGCGGCGGGTTGGCCGCATGCCAAATCGGCATTTTAAAAAGGCTTATTGTAGTGGATATGGGAGAAGGGCTTTTTAAACTGGTCAATCCTGTTATTGTAGCGGAAGAAGGACAACAGCTTGAAGTGGAGGGCTGTCTGAGTTATCCCGGTATTTGGGGCATCGTCAAACGTCCGTTAAAAGTAACAGTAGAGGCGCTGAATGAAAACGGGGAAAAAATTGTTCTTCACGGAAAAGGACCTATGGCAAAATGCTTATGCCATGAAATAGACCATCTCGACGGCATTACCTTTACAAAAAAGGTAAAGGAATTCGTGGAGGTGTAACTGTATAAAAGTTAATCAATATCTTAGGGACTCCGTCCTTTAAACCTGTAAGGGATTTGTCTCCGCTTCGGTCGGCGCTAAGCGAACGTCCACAGGACGTTCAGTCTCTCCGCTCCGCTTCGGTCGGCGCTAAGCGAACGTCCACAGGACGTTCAGCGCCCCTTGAACCAAATGGACTATAAAAAGTTAAAACTTTGAACTCTGTCTACATCTGCAAGCCTTCCAAAAGATTTGACCGAAATTTTGCGCAAAAGGAAACAAATCTATATTTTGCAAAGAAAACGCAGTTATCCGAAAAAGTTTTTATTCCGCTTTTTTCAAAAAGCGGATGGGTTTGGGCCAGGGATTCCCACAAACTTTATTCGTGGGAAACCGGCTATGCCCAAGGTTTTATTGCGGCATCTTAATAAGTTTTTGCTTTTTTCAAAAAGCGAGTGTGCTTCGACTACAGCATTAAGGCAGGTGTTTCCCCTCTCTTACAGCAAATCTACATTTTCAAACTGCTCTGCCAAGAGCATATGCTCATAAATCTGGCCGATTATTGTGCTTTGCATATTGGCAACCTCATACTGTGCCTGCTTCACCTCAAGCTCTGTCGCCATATTCAGTTCATATTTTTTCTTCGTCGTCTCATATTTTGTTTTCAATATTTCCAGCTGGCTCAGATTATTACTGTAGTTAGATTCCAGTGTCATAATCTCATTATAGCAGCTTCTGATGCTGTTTTTTAAAGCCTCCTTCGCATCCTTCAAAGAAAGGCTGGCGTTTGTCACACTGTTTTCCAATGATGCGTAAGACGCTGAACCGTTGGCATAAAACATATCCAGCTGCTTTTCCGCCAACTCCAGATTGTTCTCCTTCTGCTTAATATTTGTACTGCTCGTAAGCTTTCTTGTGATATAGCTGTCAATGGAAGTATCCATCTGAAGAGGGGTAAAGTCCTCCTCCAAAACCAGCTTATATCTTTTATCGGAATTTTCCCCAATCAATACATTGAAGGAAGCATATGCCTCTTCCAATGACTTTTCCTTTTCCGAAAGAGCTGCCTTACTCTTTAGATAAGACAACTCGCTCTCCGAAAGCTCCTGGGAGGAGATCATCCCAAGAGTCGCCTTTTTACGGCTGATAACCAGCTCTGCCTCGTCATTTTTTAATGCCATCTCCTCCAAAGCTAAGCTTCTCTCCGCATTTAAAAGCGTCACATAAGCACTTTTCATGGAATTTTCCACTGACGCCTTCTGCTGTTCATAGTTCATCAGAGAGTTGGCACGGTTAATATCGTATTTGATGATAGACAAAAGCTCCGAAAAGCCATCTGTTCCTTTATAAATAAAGTCGTTATATAAATCATCCCTCTCGTCCTCATTTAATTCCAGCTCCGCATTTGTCATTTTCAGATTCGTATTGTTTTTCAGCGCCTTTTCTATGGCAGTGTCCAGTGTGAGAACCTCCGTCTCACTGTTTTCCTGTATGCCCATAACGCTGTTAAATTCCTCATAATAGGCAGCACTTGCCGTCTCACCAGCCAAAGCAGGTGTAGCTTGCGCCGCAACGCTTAATATCAACAGTATCGCCGCCGCTCTTTTTATCATATCTCTATATCCTCCTTAAAAATCCTATTCCTTGAAAAGATGAAATTTACTGGTAAAGGAAGTCCCCTCTCCCAATGTACTGTTCACAATTATCTCTCCGTGATGGCTGTCCATAATCCATTTTGCTATGGAAAGTCCAAGTCCCGTGCCGGGTATCTCCTTATTCCTGGATTTATCCGCTCTGTAAAACCGGTCAAAAATATGGGGCAAATCCTCAGCCTCCATGCCGGCGCCATTATCGGATACACTGATATAACCGTACTGTTTATCCTTCCAGACACAAAACAGTATTTCTCCTGTCTCCTGACTTGTATATTTCAGTGAATTTTCCGTATAAATCCACAACAGCTGCTTTAAAAGGTCAGGATCTGCATATACCTTTACCTCATCCTTTTCCTCCAGCTTTACCAGACGTCCGGTTTCCATTACCCTTAACTCTCTGGCAATATCCTGTGCCATCTGATTCAGAGTTATTTCCTGCTTTTGCAGATGGTTTTTATTCTGGTCGCTTTTCGCCAGAAAAAGAAGCTTCTTAATTAAGGTACTCATATGCTCCGTTTCCGCCAGTATGGAATCAATGGACTCCTGCAATATCGTCGGATCGCTTTTGCCCCAGCGGTTGACTAAATTGGCATAGCCTTGAATCACAGAAATAGGTGTCCTCAGCTCATGACTGGCATCAGAAATAAACTGTGTCTGCCTCTGAAAGGATTCCTCCAGCCTCTCAATCATGGAATTAAAGGTTATACTCAACTCCTTCATTTCATCGTCAGGCCCGCTCAGCTCTATTCTTTGGCTCAAATCCTCTATGCTGATCCTCTCCGCTGTCTGTCTTATATTCTCCACAGGCTTTAATATCAGGCGGCTGATATACTTTCCTATGAGAAAAGCGATTAAAATACCCACCGCGTCCAATATCAAAAGGCGCAGGGCAAATCCGTAAACGTAATACCTCTGCTCCGTAATCATCTTAAAGGCCTGAACAAAATAGATGTTTTCTCCGTAGGAAACAGTCCTCTCCACAAGCATAAACTCGTTGCCGCCGTCCCCCTGAATCATATATTCTCTTCCATCATTGCGGGGGCTTTTTTTCTCATTCTTAATGCTTTTCTCATCAGCGCCGGAAAAGCCGGGGAAACCCTCCTCCTCAGGCGGCAGCTGTGTCCTTCCCTCTATACCGCCGTCCTTCGCCGAATCCTGATGCCGGATCATGTTTTTCACCATTTCAGGCTGTATGACAAATGGGGGAAGCCCTCCTATGGCACTTTTGTAATAATCCCCCGTCTTCATATTCACTATCATAAATTCTACATACTTATTCTGCAGAAGTCCCTCCAACGCCTCGTCCGTTATTTCACTTCCCGATTCTATGGCCTTCTGGATATTGTCAACAGACTGGATTACCTCCTGTCTTACAGAGCTTTCCCGAACCAAAACTGCGTTTCCCATGATAATTACGCTTATCACAATAATGGTCAGGGAAAATATGCCGCCGTATAATATCGTAATTTTCTTTGCTATCTTCGTGTTCTTAAATTTTCCAAGCATACTCTCATTCCTCATCCTTGACAAAGTAGCCGACGCCTCTGATGGTATGAATATACTTTGTATTAAAATGCTCGTCTATCTTGGCGCGCAGATAACGGACATACACATCCACAACATTAGTCTCTCCTATATAATTGTAGCCCCACACCTGATTGAGAATCTGCTCTCTGCTCAAAACGATATTTTTATTCTGCACCATGTAAAGCAAAAGCTCATACTCCTTTTTGGTCAGCTCCACAGCCTCGTCCTTTACCTTGACAAAGCGCTTATCCATATCAATGGTCAAATCCTGTACCTGAAGAATATTTTTTTTATCACTGCGCTGCCTGTTCCTTTTCAGCGCAACCCTCATACGCGCCAAAAGCTCTTCTATGGCAAAGGGCTTCGTGATATAATCGTCGGCACCGCTGTCAAGCCCCGCCACCTTATCCATCACCTCATCCTTTGCCGTAAGCATTATAATAGGGATATCGGAGGATTTGCGTATTCTTCTGCATATCTCTATGCCATTGAGCCCCGGAAGCATCAGATCAAGGAGCAGGAGATCAAACTCCCCCTCCAAAAAAGTATCAAGTCCTTCCCTGCCGTTATGGCAGATTGTCACCTGGTAACCCTCGTATTTCAGTTCCAGCTCAACAAACCTGGCAAGCTTGATTTCATCCTCAATAAGTAAAATTCTTCCGTTTTCCATGTTTTTCCGTCTCCTATCCTGATTTCCCTTTCTGCTTTACCTGACGATTATTCAAAGCGCAGGGCTTCAATGGGGTCTAAAAGAGCCGCCTTATTGGCAGGCGCCACACCAAAAACAATGCCGATTGCCATGGATATGCCCACAGCCCCCACAATAGAAATGAAAGACATGACCGGTGCAATTCCCGCAAAGCTGCCAATCACCAGTGCTCCCAGCCAGCCAAATAAGAGTCCCATAAAACCGCCGATACCGGTTAATATGATGGCTTCCGTGATAAACTGTGTCCTGATATCCTTATTTTTCGCCCCTATAGCCTTTCTGATACCGATTTCCTTTGTCCTCTCCGTCACTGTTACCATCATAATGTTCATAACACCGATACCGCCTACCAAAAGGGATATGGCAGCAACAAAGCCGATAAACAGCGTCACATAGGACAGTATGGAATTGATGGAATCCACAATTTCTGTGGTATCCTGTATATAATATTTGTCCTTATTTCCGTGAAAATCCGAGAGGGCGTTCAAAATTGCCGTCTTCATCTCCTCCGACTGACTGACGTCCTCCAATACAACGGATATGCCGCCCAGCGTAGAACCCGTAAAAATTTTCATGGCTGTGCCAATCGGCATAATGACAGAGTCAGGATACTCATCACTGAACTCGCTTTCTGTGGAGGCATTCGCATTTTCTGTTATGCCCACAACCGTCAGCTTATTGGTGCCCTTCCATGTCTTCAGGGATATCTTCTGCCCTATGACATCCTCCCCGCTCTCTCCAAACACCTTTAACGCCGTTGTGTCGTTGATGACACAGACGGAGCTTTTCAGCTGAGAGTCATTATTTGTAATATATCTTCCATATAACAGCTTGTCGTTATTGATATACTTATAATCTGACATTACGCCCGTAACAGAAGCATTATTTGTCTCCTGAGGATCAAGAAGCTTAATGACGGCATTATTTCCGCTGTAGGTAGGGGATATATACTGTATCCCCTCCATTTTTTTGAGCAGGTCGTAATCATCCATGGTAAGTAAATCCCTTGTCTCAATATCTCTTGAAGAAACCATGCTGATTGTCAGAGAGCCTGTGCCGAAGGATTCAAATTCCTCCTCTATAGCCGCCTGGCTGCCGTTTCCGATGGACACTATCATAATCACCGAGCTGATACCAATAATTATACCAAGCATGGTCAGAAATGTCCTCAGTTTATTGGAAAATACATTTTGAAAGGATGATTTCAAGCATTCCAAAAAGTCCACCTTATGCCGCCCCCCCTGCTGTCTTTCTATCCATCACCGGACCGTCGTTTATAATATGTCCGTCCTTAAAGAGCACAATTCTTTTGGTAAACCGGGCTACATCCTCCTCATGGGTTACCATCACAACCGTAACACCGTCGTTATTCAGTTTTTGAAAAATCTCCATTATCTCCACCGTTGAACGGCTGTCCAGATTTCCGGTTGGCTCATCCGCCATGATAATGGCCGGATCGTTTACCAGACTTCTGGCAATGGCCACCCTCTGCCTCTGTCCTCCGGACAGCTCGTTCGGCTTATGGTGCACTCTCTTTTCAAGTCCTACCTTTGCCAGAGCGTCCATTGCCCTTTCCCTTCTCGTCCTTCTGTCAAAGCCCGCGTATACCATCGGCAGCTCCACATTTTCCAGTGCGCTGAGCTTTGGCAGAAGATTGAAGGACTGAAAAACAAATCCTATCTTTCTGTTTCTGATTTCGGCAAGCTGGCCGTCTCTGAAATGAGCCACATTTTCACCCTCCAGAAAATACTCCCCGCTGCTTGGCGTATCCAGACACCCCAGAATATTCATCATAGTGGATTTTCCCGACCCGCTGGTTCCCATAATAGAAACAAATTCACCCTGGCTCACGCTGAAATTAATATTTTCCAGGGCAAGCACTGCAAGCTCTCCCTGATTATACTGTTTACACAAATTTTCTAACCGAAGCAATTCCATTTTTCTCACCATCCCACTGTTTTATCGTGGCCCTCCGCCACCGCCGCCTGGCATTCCGCCTCCGCCCTGCATACCGCCTGACGGCCTGCCGCTTCCCATGCCCCCGCCGGTTACGCTGTCCAAAATAGAGCCTTCCGCCGACTGCTTATTGCCGCTTTGCGCAGAAGTGCCTGTGGCATAGTCCATAAGACTTGCGCCGTCCTTTACCGTATCGTCGGGACTTGTCATAAACATATCCCCTTCACTCAATCCGCTTATAAGCTCTACATACATGTCGCTGTAGGTTCCAAGCTCCACCTCTGTCTTTTTCAATGTTCCTCCGTTTTCCACAACAAATACGCAGGTGCTGTCGTCCTCATCCACCACAACGGAAGATACCGGAATGTAAGTGACGTCCTTCAAATCTATCACAATTATCTCCATATCAAAGCTGAACCCCGGCTTTACCAGTTCATCGGGATTATCCATATGTACCACGATGGGCACCGTCGTTTCCGATCCGCTTATGGTAGAACGGCTTTCCGCTGTAGGCTCTATTTTTGTCACAGTACCTGTATATATTTTGTCCTCTATGCCGTCTGAGGTCATTTCCACCTTCTGTCCGACCTGTATCTTGGCAATGTCATATTCGGAAACGTAGGCCTCCACATCCAGATTTGTCAAATCCGCCACCTTCATCATAACAGTGCTGTCCGTCAGCATTTGCCCCTCCACGGCATTTGACTCAATAACGGTACCCGATATAGGGCTGTAAGTGGCCTCCGTCAGCTTATCCAGATTATTCTGAGCCGTTTCCACATTCATCTGGGCCGTCTTCACGGTATTTTGCTGCTTGACATAGCTGTTATAGGTTGACTTGTCATTGAGCTTATTCTGGCCGTTTTCCAGATTCAGCTCCGCCTTCTCCAAAGCCAGCTCCAAAGCTTCAATGGATTGCTCCTTCGATTGAAGATTCTGTTTGGCCTCGTTTAAAGAGGAAACCGCGTTTTCATATTCCTCCACCGATTTGTCATAGTCCGACTGACTGACGCCTCCAATAGTCAAAAGCTCCTCATTGTTTTCCATATCCGTTTGAGCATTTTTTAAGGCAGTTTCCGCCTGATTCGTCTTTGTTTTATAGGTTTCAATCTCTGCCTTGGCATCATCCAGACTCTTTTGAGCGGACACTACCTGACTTTTCAAGTCTATAAGCTCCGTGCCGCTTGCAGGCTCAGAGAGTTCATTCAGGGCAATTTGTGCATTTTGCAGACTGATTTTTGCTTCCGCCAGCTTATTTTCCAGCTCCATTTTTGTATCCGCAATATCATAAGTAACCAGAAGCTGGCCTTCCTCCACTTTGTCGCCCACTTCCGCATAAACCTTGTCAACCTCCTGGGACAGCTCAATAAAAATAGAGTATTCATCCGCCGCTACGGTTGTTCCGTCCGCGGATACCCTCTGGTCAAGGCTTCCCCTCTCTACCCCTGATGTGGAAGGCGGTACCGTCACCTCCTTAGGTGTGCCGCCAAATGTTCTGGCGGTAACAATAAACCCACAGACAGCCACAACAAGTACACCGCCCGTCAAAAAAATAGTTTTTCTGCTGATTTTCCCCTTCCATTTCTCCATATCGAAATTTACCTTACGCACAGCATTCACTCCTCAATCCATTTTCTTTGCTATTGACAATAACAGTATAGGAAAGTCCTCTTAAAATGCTATTTGCCAATCATTAAAAAAACATTAGAAAAAAACAATGGAAAAGGTTCGATTTGCATGTGAGACGGGTTTGTTATATAATAAGGCGCATGTCAGAGAAATTTGCCTGAAAATTATATTATGCTTGGAGGTATTATTGCAATGAAAAAAATACTGTCTATCGTTATCGCAGCAGTACTGTGCCTAGGACTTTTCAGCGGCTGCAACGCCAAAAAGGAAGAGGCCGATGACGGCAGAACCATTACCTACCCTGAAATCGGCCTTAGCTTCCGCGCACCGGACAGCTGGAAGGAATACGAGGATACCAACCTGTACGCTGTGACAACGCAGGGCGATGGATATATCGCCAAAGTTAAATACAGCTTCATTTCAGCAGAGGATAAGGCGGCCTTGGAGGACGGATCTGCTGATTTTGATCTGGAGGACGCATTAAAGGCAATCTGTGAATTTGTAGTTCTGGAAAAAGAAAACCTGGAAACTGTCGGCGTACAAAATCTTTTTTCTTCCTATTCCTCCGCCGAAGAAATCGGGAGCCATGAGAATGATATATACTACCTGCTCTCCGGCGCCTCCCCCAATCTGGACGGCCTCTCCGATGAGGACAGAAATGCGTATCAGACAATGGCTGACTCCGTTAGTGATATGAAAGCCACTGTCTCCGTTACGGGCGTAAACAGGGAAGCTTTGGAGGAAGCTGTGTACGGAGACGGAAATACCATAACTTTTATGACAAAAACATTGAAGGACGAGGACATAGACTCAACCGTCTTTGCCCCCTATGAGGTTACCATGATTAATTTCGGCGCAACCTATGCAGCCGATGAAAGTCCAGTGCTGGAAGAATTGAAAAAAAAGCTGGCGGATTACCCTGAGGTAAATTTAATTGCCGCCTATATCGATACGCCGGAAAACACGGCAAACCAGAAGGGACTTGAGATGCGCAATTCCGCCGGCGCAACCTTCCAAACGCTTGTGCTTGACGCTTCTCTTGCTCAATGGGTCACATCGAACCTGGAAGGCGTGCCAACCACCATATTTGTCAATAAGGACGGCGATATCATAGGCAACCAGATACAGGGAGCCCAAACGGCTGAGGACTATATGTCTAAAATACAGGATGCACTAACAATTGTGAGAAACAGTTAAAAAAGCTTTAATGAAACAAAGGCAGAATCAGATTTACCTGATT
Source organism: Bacillota bacterium (assembly GCA_019422105.1). Classification (GTDB taxonomy): domain Bacteria; phylum Bacillota; class Clostridia; order Lachnospirales; family Anaerotignaceae; genus JAHZDZ01. The sequence continues at coordinate 28,724 of JAHZDZ010000001.1, forward strand.
CCGCCTTTGTTTTTCTTTCCCTATGGCACATTTCCCGCATTTTCAGCTTCATTTTAAAGGGCACAAATCCATTGCCCTCCTGCCGCCCGCATTTTTTTGCCGTCCTCTCTCCGGCCTTGAAAAAAGGCTCTTTCCCTTTTAAAGCCCCTCCAAAAGATAACGGAGCATGGTCTGATAATGGTTTAAAAAATCACGGGTCAGGGTATAGTGCTCCGTCTTTTCATATTCAGTTAGATGAAACCCTTCTTCATTAATTACATATATTTCCGCCCCCGGCAGACTCATGAGTATGGGAGAGTGGGTGGCAATCACAAATTGGGATCCCGCCTTTGCCAATTCATATATTCTCGCCAGCAAGGTCATCTGTCCTGACGGCGACAGGGCGGACTCAGGTTCATCTAAAATATAAAGTCCCTCTCCCCCAAAACGGTTCATTATCAATGACAAAAAGCTTTCCCCGTGAGATTGGCTGTGAAGGGATTTCCCTCCATAGGCATACTGCAAGGGTACTATCTCATCCAGCTTATCTATTTCCGTAGCCAGATTATAAAAGCTTTCCGCTCTGAGGAAAAAACCATCTTTCGGCGCATGAATTCCCTTGGATACTTTAATATATTGGAAAAAGGGAGAATGGGTTTCACAGGATGCAAAATTAAAGTTTCTGGATCCGCCCTCCGCATTGAATCCCATATTGACGGCAATCGCCTCCAAAAGGGTCGATTTGCCGCAGCCATTTTCCCCTGCAAAAAAGGTGATATTGCTTTTAAAATTCAGTTCCTTCAAATTTTTCACCACTGGAAGCGAAAATATATAGTTGTCTCCCTCCCATAAGCAGTCATCTTTCTTTTTAATTCTGCACAAAAACAAATCGCTGAACAACGAAAAAACCTCCCTTTTTCGTCTTATACAAAAACGTTTCCTTTACCGCATTCTTATATTATAAAGATTCTCTTCACAAAAAGCAAAAAATATATTTTATCTGTTAATAATAATTATCAGTCACTTTATCTAAGAAAAGCATCACATATCATTATATTTAATAGCCAAAGGAAACCATTATTTGCATCTTATTTCTATATATTTCGTATACTGAAAATCCATATTTCAGCGAAAAACAAGTGTCTCCCCCACAAAGCATAACGTATACACAATACAAGGCAGAAGCACAGCAGAACAATTTTAATAAAGCCACATTTATTTTCATCTAAAAAACGCACAATTACAGATATTATTTGTTAATATTTTATCAATTTGTATTAGTGCAGTGCATTATAACGTTCTCTCGTTTTTTTGTGTATCATATCCATTATGCGATATATTGGTAAATATAGACAAAAAACTGTCTCAATTATTTACTATCGATTCGCAGTTTTTGAGTTGACTTTTATATTCTGTAATGATAATCTAAATTCATAAAAAAATTCGGTATATCAAATGCAATATATCGCATTTAACATTTGTTTCCTTTTATCAGGGTGTGCGATATATTACACATTATCTCACAATTAACGACACAAGCTTTCATTCCTTTCAGTTACATATCAAAAATATACCGAAAAGAATTTATATTATTGTAACCAAGTAAATAATAGGCAAGGAGGCGAATTAGGAATCAATCTGACAGCAATCATATTGTAATAATGAGTCAAAAAGGGAATAGGTCACAAAAAATGAAATTATAAATAAATTTGGAGGGATTTTGAATGAACGAAGAACTTATGAAAATTGCAAACTCCCCTGTGGTGTGGGTAATGTGTTCCGTAGTTGTCATTGTCGCGATTGCACAGTCTGTGCTTTACACTAAAATATCGCAGAAAGCAGCAAAAGAAATAAACATGCCTCAGGAAACCTGTAAAAGAGCTTTTAAAAGCGGCCTGATAACGGCAATCGGCCCCAGTATCGGAATTTTCGTTGTCATGGTTGGTATGATGGCAGTCATCGGCGGCCCCCTGAGCTGGCAGAGGCTTTCCGTTATCGGCTCTGCTCCGCTGGAGCTGATGAACGCTCAGATTGGCGCAGAGGTCGCAGGTGTTACTTTCGGCGGTCCCGATTACAACCTTCACGCATTGATGCTTTCCTGGATGACACTTGCTCTTGGCACACAGGGATGGATTTGGTTCGTTATACTCTTTGGAAACAAGCTTGGAAAGGTACGTAAAAAAATAGGCGGAAACGATTCCAAATGGCTGATTGCCCTGTCAACCGCGGCTATGATTGGTGTTTTCGGAAAATTGAGCACAGATAAAATGGTACTTGGCGGCGGAGAATTAATCGCTTCTATCGCTGGACTCTTAATTATGGTAGTTATCAATAAGTTTATCGCATCCAAGCTTCCAATCGTGAAGGAATATGCCGTTGGCATCGCTATGATTGGCGCTATGGTTATCGCAAGCGTTATGGTCTGATTAAAATAGAAAAGAAAGAGGTGTTTTCCTATGAATGAAGAAATGAAAAGCACAGCTATGAGCGATGAGGAATATGCAAAAATATGGGATAAACCCATTGTCAGAATCGGTGTTATCACTATGATACTTGCATCTGTCACAGCTTTTTTGCCGGTTATCTATCTCTGTATCAGCCAGGGCATTGTCCCTGACATCGGTGAAGTTATGAAATGCTGGGCCCTTTCCGCAGCAGCTTGGGGCGCGTTGTATGTTGTCGAGCCTATCACCTACTATACCGTAGTCGGACTCTCCGGCACTTACGTAGCGTTCCTTACGGGCAATCTTGCAAACCTTCGTATCCCCTGCGCCGCTACTGCCCTTGAGGTGACAGGAATTGAGCCGGGAACAAGAGAGGGCGAAATTGTTTCCACTCTCGGCATAACAGGCTCCGCTATCACCAGTATATTCTTTACCACACTGGCCGCTTTTGTAGGTGCACAGCTTCTGGCAATATTGCCTGAGGTTGTTGTGACAGCCTTTAGCAATTATACTGTACCCGCAATATTTGGTGCAGTTCTTGGACAATACGCTTTAAAGGAACCAAAAATCTGCCTTTTCAGTATTGCCCTGGCTTTAATCTTCCACTATGTATTACTGGTTCCATCCTATATTGCAATGCTTGCCTGCGTAGTGCTGTCTATTCTGTTCTCAAGACTTCTGTACAACCAGCAGAAGAAAAAAGGGAACAACGTAACAGCCTGAGAATAGCCGCAGGATAACTGGCAGAATGGTTCTTTGAACCATTCTTCTATAAAAAATATAAACCCGCAGCCCTTTTGGGCTGTGAAACATATAATTTTACTAAACCTATCAATAGAAAGAAGGATAAAAAATGAGTTCAATTGCTGAGCAGTGCAAAGAAGCATCAGGCTATATTATTGAGACGAGAAGAAGACTCCATCAAATTCCGGAGCTGGGCATTCATGTTCCCAAAACACAGGATTTAATCTGTGCTGAACTTGATAAAATGGGAATCCCATATAAAAGAAATACTGCAGAGTTAAACGGTGTTGTGGACAGCGGCGTTGTGGCGTTAATCGAAGGAAAAAATACAGATAAGGTAATGGCCCTTCGCGCTGATATTGACGCTCTTCCCGTAACAGAAAAAACGGGCTTTCCCTTTGCCTCCACCCATGAAAACCAAATGCATGCATGCGGTCACGATACCCATACGGCCATGCTTCTTGGCGCTGCAAAGGTTTTAAATGATAATAAAGATCAATTAAACGGCTCTGTAAAATTGTTCTTCCAGTCCGGTGAGGAGGTTATTACCGGCGCTAAAATGCTGCTGGAAGGCGGCTGTATGGACAATCCGAAAGTAACCGCATGCTTTGGTATGCACAGCTGGCCATTAGACCCCAACAAATATAAACCGGGTGAGGCTATCGTTATTCCCGGCTGCATGATGGCATCCGGCAACCGTTTTACAATTAAAGTAAGAGGCGTTGGCTGCCACGGCTCCTCCCCTCATCTTGGTATCGACCCGATTGTTGCAGGCTCCTACCTGATAGCGGCGCTTCAGGAAATTTCCTCCCGCGAGGTATTTGCCGGCGAGCCAAAGGTACTTTCTATCTGCCAGTTCCACGCGGGCACCTTCTGGAATGTCATTCCCGATGAGGTATGGATGGAGGGAACACTGCGCACCACTTCCGTTGAGACAAGAGCTTACTACATAAAGAGAATTGAGGAAATTGCCAAAGGCATCAGCTCCACCTTCCGCTGTGAATGCGTGGTTGACTGGGTTGACGGAACACCACCTGTTATGAACGACCCTGAAATTACAAAGATAGTTGCAGGCGCGGCAAAGAAGGTTCTGGGAGAAGAACTGGTATGCGAAGAGTTCAGTGCAGATATGGCAAATGAGGATTTCGCCTACTTCCAGGAAAGAGTACCCGGCACATTTATATTCCTTAACATTACCAACAAAGAAAAGGATAACTTTATTCCTCTTCACAGTGCAGTATTCAATCCTGATGAAGAAGTGCTCTGGCACGGTACAGCTATCCACGTACAGACAGCATTGGATTACCTCTCATAATCCTTTACTTCAAACCCAAAAGAAGAGGAGGCTCCCCCAAACGGAAGCCTCCTCTTCTGCGTATAAAAAAACCTGAGTTTATCTCATACCCTCTCACCCATCAAAAAAATCAAGACAAAAATAACGGATAACCTGGTACCTGCGCAGCTTCTATCGTTGGCTAACCTTTTTCACTGTAAAAAATCTGTGACACAATGCCCCGAATGGAATCTCCACTGTGATCTGGCGGCAAGCAGTTCCAAAGAAAAGGAGTAAGTAAAAAGCCGCATTACTCTGGCAATTGTATCCATCACCCGTGGTGTCAGAAATAGATACGGCGGGTAAAGACGTTTTCCCCAAAAAGGAAATATCATATAAGGTTGAAGCTTGGTTATCTGATGCCTTCCCCTCAAATAAGATTTGCGGGAGACCCCGGAGAAAAAAGAGCTTCATGTAACGCTCGCAGGCAAAGAATATGACACGCAGCGGTTAAATTCCGACCACTATAATAGGGTTTTGCACAGCAAAATGCAGACTATGATTATAGAAAAACCGTCGAGACATATTTTTTTATTCCTCTGACTGATTTAAAAAAAGGCGCCGGTAAAATCGGCGCCCCTCCATCAGGTATATAACCTTAATTTCTCTATTCTGTTTTTATCTACTTCCTCAATGGTAATACGCAGGGCGTCGGTTTCAATCTTCTCCCCCTGCTCCGGAAAGCGTCCCAAAATACCAATGACATAACCGCCGATGGTATCGAAATCCTCCGATTCCAGATGCGTCCCTATCATTTCATTGACATCCTCAAGTCTGGTACTTCCGTCAATAACATATTCATCTTCCTTGATGACCTCAATATCCTCCTCGTCCTCATCGTACTCATCGGATATTTCCCCTACTATCTCCTCCACCAGGTCCTCTACCGTGACAAGGCCGCTGGTGCCGCCGTATTCGTCCAGAATAATAGCAACATTAATCCTGTTGTTTTTCATATCGGTAAAAAGCTCTGACGTACTCTTAGACTCATAGGTAAAATAAGGCTCTCTCATATATTTTTCTATGCTGAATTCATTCTTAGGTAAAAAAGCAAAATCCTTTAAGTGAAGAATACCAATAATATCATCCATATTATCATGGTATACAGGAATCCTGGAAAAACGCTCCTGGTTAAACATTTCCACAACCTCTTCATATGTAGCCGTATCCTCAACCGCTACAATATCCGTTCTTGGCGTCATGACATCCTTGGCTTTGGTGTCGCCGAAATCAAAAACATTATTGATCATTTTTCTCTCGTCTACTTCCAAAACACCCTCTTCATGGCTTACATTCACCATTGTCTTCAGCTCTGCCTCCGTAATTAACGGCGACTCCTTCGTGCTGTCACCGCCTAAAAGCTTAATCAAAAAGCCTGTGATGACATTCAAAACCGCGACAATAGGCGTAAAGAGAAAAACCACAAAAGAAACTGCTTTCACAACCATCAAAGAAATCTTCTCCGAATTTCTGGCTGCAAAGGTTTTTGGCGTTATCTCACCAAAAATTAATATCACAATCGTCATGATGGCTGTCGCTATCCCAACACCCTTAGATGGACTGTAAACAATCGCCAGAGCGGTGGCAATAGAGGATGCGCCGATATTGACCAGATTGTTTCCCACTAAAATGGCGCTTAAAAGCTTGTTTGGGTTATCAACCAGCTTGCTTATCTTATCCGCATTTTTCACATTTTCGTCCACCATATTCCGAAGGCGGATTTTACTGAGGCTTGTAAGCGCCGTTTCAGAAGCTGAAAAAAAAGCTGACAAACAAACAAGTATAATCAAAACTACAAACAACCACGAATTACCAGGTTGCGCCGGACTGCCAGGTTCCACTAAAAATCACTCTCCTAAAAAATTGATATAAAAATCGACTGTAGAATTTATCATATCATAAATACAGAATAAATCAATACAATCTCCGCATTTTTTCCTGAATTAAGCTGGAAAACACCTTATTTTAACCTCTTTTTTACAGTCTGGATACGCCTGTTTTCTTCGCCGCAAGGGCTACCGCCGCCGCAATTGCAGGACACACTCTCTTGTCAAAGGCGGAAGGTATCACATATTCTTCATTCAGCTTATCCTGCGGAATCAAATCCGCTATGGCATAGGCAGCCGCCAGCTTCATTTCCTCATTAATATCCGTTGCGCGTATATCCAACGCTCCCCTGAAAATACCGGGAAAAGAAAGAATATTATTGACCTGGTTAAAATAATCACTTCTGCCGCTTCCTACTACCCTTGCCCCTGCCGCCGCGGCCTCATCCGGCATAATTTCGGGAACAGGGTTTGCCATTGCAAACACAATAGCGTCCTTTGCCATAGACCGTACCATTTCCTTTGTCACAAGCCCTGCGGCCGATACGCCGATAAATACGTCCGCTCCCCGCAAAACGTCTGCTAAGGTACCCTTTTCATTGTTGGGGTTTGTTTCCTTCGCCAAAGCGCGGAACGCTTCGTTTTCATAGACCGTATCCCTGTTCAGTGCCCCCTGTCTGTCGCAGAGTATGATATTTTTCATTCCCGCCCTCATTAATAGCTTCGCAATAGCGCTTCCCGCGCTTCCGGCGCCTGAAATAACCGTTTTTGCTCTGTCAAGCTCCTTCCCGCATACGCGGAGAGCATTGATAATACCCGCCAAAACGACAACCGCCGTCCCATGCTGATCATCATGAAAAACAGGAATATCCACCGCCTTTTTCAGCTTTTCCTCAATCTCAAAGCATCTTGGCGCAGAAATATCCTCCAAATTGATGCCGCCGAAGCTGCCGCTTATCAGACTTATTGTCCGCACAATCTCATCCGGATCCTTGGAACGGACACAAAGAGGAATAGCATCCACACCGCCAAAATGCTTGAATAGAGCGCACTTCCCCTCCATAACCGGCATACCCGCCTCGGGACCAATATCCCCAAGACCCAAAACCGCTGTTCCGTCTGTGACAACTGCCACTGTATTCCACCTTCTGGTCAACTCAAAGGAAAGAGAAGGATCCTTTTGTATCGCCAGACATGGCTCCGCTACTCCCGGCGTATAGGCAAGGGATAAATCATCGCTGTTTTCCAGCGGTGCCCTGCATGTCATCTCAATTTTCCCCTTCCACTTTGCATGTGCTTCCATTGCCTTTTGTCTGTTATCCATTTCAATCCCCGTCCTTTACTTGTATTTGGCAAAACTGTTATTACCAAATCATTTTATAATTTACGGCTGCCTCTGTCAATGAAGCCCCTGATTTCAGCGATAATATCAGCTTTTGGTCTTTTGGACAAAAGTTTCTCCTGTTTTTTCTCAAAGCACTGTATTTTATTCACAACCGAAAAGGGCAGTCCTGAAACAATCATGATTTCATCTGAAAAGGAAGCGGCTTCCTCTATATCATGAGTGACAAAAATACAGAGCTTGTTTTGAAACATCCCCTGTATTTGAGCTAGGATGTTTTCCTTTGCCGCAACGTCAACCCCCTTGAATGGCTCGTCCATAAGATAAATATCCCCTCCATAGCATAGGCAGCGGGCCAGTGCGACTCTCCTGCACATGCCGCCGCTGAGCTCGAAGGGATATTTGTTTTTATCCGCCGCCAAACCAAAGCAGTCCAATAACCTGTCCGCAAGCTTTTCATCCTCATTCACAGCCAAAACGTTTTCCCGTGCAGTAAGCCAGGGCAGAAGACGGTTTTCCTGAAATAAATAAGATATTTTTTTGCCTTGTGTACCATCTATCTCCCCTTTGAAATCACTGTCAAGTCCCGCAATAATATGTAACAGAGAAGTTTTGCCGCATCCCGACGGCCCAAAAAGGCAGACCACTCCTGTATCCGGAAACTCTATGCTAAAGCCATCCAACACCTTTCTGTCATATTCCTTATATACATTTTTGACTCTAAGCATCGTGACTCCTCCACCTAACACTCATATTTTGCCCCGGCTTTCCGTATAATCCTCTTTAACAGCTTCTCCAAAATTACGCTCAACACAATTACTACCGCCGTCCAGGCAAACAACTCCGGCGTTTCCAAATATATCTTTGAATTATATATCTGTCCTCCTATGGAAAATTTCGGTGTACAGATAACCTCCGCCGCGATCCCTGATTTCCAGGCCAAACCTATGGAGGTTGCTGCCGCTGCCGTAAAATAAGGCATGATGGAGGGAATATAGATAAGCTTTATTTTTTTCCATTGTCCAAACCCATATATCTGTGCCATCTCCAACAGCTTTTTGTCTGTATTTTTCAGCCCCTCATAAAGGTTTGACCAGATAAGGGGCAGCACCATAAGAAAGGAAATAAACAAAGGCACATTTCCCGTTTTAATCCATACCAGTGCCAGTATGATAAAGGACGCAATAGGCGTCGCCTGCACCATAGAAATAACAGGATAAAAAAATTCGTAGAGCCCCGGTACCGTAAAGGTAACGCAGGCCAAAGCTGCCCCTATGACAAGCGCCAGAAAATAGCCTGTCATAATACGAAAAAGAGAGGTCAGCACTGTTTTCCAAAACGCAGGCAATACGCACAACTCCCATAATTTCTTTATCACGCCAAAAGGAGATACAAAAAGTATCTCCTGGTCTATCAGCATATAAAGAATCTGCCATAATATCAGCCAAACAGCGGAAATCAATATCAGGCGTACCTTTTTATTTTGCATAATAGAAATCTTCATCAGGCAGCTTGCCCCCTACGGATTTGTTATCAGCATGAAACAGCACATCAAAGAAATTTGTGATGGAATCCTTCATTTCCGCACCGTCAATATAAACAATATTACAGTTTGGTATTGCCGCCTTTGCAGCCTCAGCTGATGCCATTATACCATATTTCTCCACCAAAACGGAAGCATCCTCCGTATCGCTGTTGACAAAATCAATAGAATTTTTGTACTCCTCCAGGAAAGTATCAAAAGCCGCCTTGTTGTTTTCAATAAAATCCTTTCTGGCTATGATACAGCCCATTGCCAAAACACTGCCCTCTTTGTCAGTTCCCTTTACTGCACTCTCCCACTCCTGCGTTAAATCCAATGCAATTCTGATATCAGGATTTTTCATGGTGACAGCTGTCACGTTGGGCTCGGGTAAAACGCCGAGAGAAACCTCACCGGAAGCAAGCGCTGTCGCCAGCTCCGCGTGCTCTGCCATATATTCCACTTCCACATTATCCAGTCCGTTTTGCTGCAAAATATAATTCAATACATATTCCGGCGTAGCGCCCTGTCCTGTGGAGTATACGGTTTTGCCGCTCAAGTCCTTCACAGACTGTATGGTATCCCCATTTTCAAGCATATACAGCACGCCAAGGGTATTAATGGCAGCCATCTGCACATTTCCCTCCGTCTTATTGTAGAGGGTAGCGGCAAGATTTGTCGGAACGGCAGCTATGTCTATTTCTCCCGAAACAATTTTTCCAACAGCCTCGTCCGGCGCAGCCAGCACCTCAAAGGTATAATTATTTTTCGTGCTGCCCTCCTCCGCGTCACTCATCAGCTTCACGGCGCCTATTCCTGTAGGCCCCTTCAGCACGGCAATACTCATGTCAACTGGTTCTGTCTGTGCATTTTCATCCTCCTGCCCCTTCTCTTCCTCATTGGCGGGAAGCGTTGGCACCTCTTCCTTTTTCGTACAGCCTGCAAAGGCAGTTACCATCAACACCAAAGATAATAATAGTGCAATTGATTTCAGCTTTTTCATCATTTCATTCTCCTTTATGCATTATTTATGAAAACAGCAGTCTGCTGTCAAAACTGTCAAAAAATCTATTGCAGGCCAATAGCCCAAGCTCATACGCTTTAAAAAAGCAAGATATAAAGATATATTTCAAAAACTTTCAGGTATGGCCAGCGTTCACAGCCTCGACCTTTTGACATACTGACAGTCGTTCACTGTCTCTTACAGATCTATTCTTTTCTGCAGCAATTCCCTGTTTAAAATAGTTATTTTTCTTCCTTCCCTTTTTAGCAGGCCGTTTTTCTCAAGCTCATCCAATGTCCTGTATAAGGATGCCCTGCCGATATTCAAAAATTCCGAAAGCTTTGTATAGCTGTATTCCAGCTCTACCTCTGAAAAGGCGCCTATGCCATTCCCATTGTTTAATAAAAACTGTATCACCTTCTCCTCCGTGTCTCCCTGGGCAAAGCCGTCAATGCGCCGGTTTAAAAACAGAAGGGATTTGGAGAGAAAAGAAATATAATTCACCGCTATTTGAATATCCTTCTCAAACAGTTCCAGTAATAACGGCTGGCTCATAAAAAACACTTCACATTTTTCTCTTGCGGTTATGGTTCCTATAAAAGCATTTTCGTCATGAAAAACTGCTGCACCTCCAAATATTTCCCCTTCATGCAGAGTATTCATAATTACTTTTCTGCCCTCTCTGTAATCCTTCTCCACAATAACGCTTCCCTTTATGACTAAGCCAATGCTTTTCCTGTAATGAAGCCTGTCATATACAGTATCCCCCTTTTGAAACTGTATAATCTCCGTCATTGGATTTTCAATGAGAGGCAATATTGACTCACTGGAAATTCCCTGAAACAAAAAGGTTTTCGATAGAATGGCAGCCAGTTTATCCGCTTTATTTGCTTTCAGTTCACACACCCTCTTTTTTGTATCATATGAGACAAATTTATTATAACACGTTTCCATATAAAGTCAACAGAAAGAGATTCTCATTAAAAAACAACTCTCCCCTGCCATTTAGTGCAATAAAAAACAGCCGCGGGCAGGCTTTACTACGAATTGAATGGTTTTATGTCCCATCCGTTTCCGAATTGTATTTTTTATTGCAGAGCAATAAAAAAAGCAGTATAAAATACTGCTTATATTGTCAAAAAATCATGTTCTTAGAATCACCGTCTCCGAAACCTTTGCAGGATTTCACTCTCAATCCTACAGAAACCGCGTATTTACGCGGTTTCCTAAAGTTTTGCCCCGCTTTTTTAAATGCGGGTGAATTAAGTTTAAATGAATAAAATTAAATTGCGCCGCCCTAAACATTCCATTCCCGCACCTACAACACAAATACCTGTGCCAGCTTGAAGAAAATAACAAGGGCAATAGAGTCAACTACAGTTGTAATCAAAGGACCGGCCATAATTGCAGGGTCGAAATTTAATTTTTTAGCAGCCATAGGAAGAATACACCCAATGGTTTTTGCCACAACCACAACCAAAAACATACTCATGGAGACAGTTAAATTAATCCACATATTTCCGTGTCCCAAAAGCATAAGCCGTCCAAAATTAACCGCCGCCAAAATGGCACCGCTTATCATGCCGACCCGTATTTCCTTCCACATAACCACCAAAATATCGCTTATTTCAATTTCACCCAAAGCCATGCCTCTTATGATAAGAGTGGAGGACTGAGAACCTGCATTTCCGCCTGTATCCATCAGTAAAGGGATAAAGGAGGATAATACAACCACAGACGCCAATATTTCCTCATAATGACCGATAATCGTGCCGGAAAAGGTACCCGAAATCATCAAAACCAAAAGCCATACGATTCTGTTTTTCGCCAGTGTAAAAACGCTGGTTTTCAGGTATTCATCCTCAGATGGAAGCAAAGCCGCCATTTTTTCAAAGTCTTCCGTGTTCTCTTCCTCAATGACGTCCACAATATCGTCAACTGTAATAATACCTACCAGACGCTCCTCGTTGTCAACAACGGGCAGGGACATCAGACTGTACTTTTTGAACAGGTTTGCGACATCCTCCTGGTCGTCCAATGTCTGAACCGTGATAACCCTGTCCTCCATAATATCCTTGACCTTGGTGTCATCATCAGAAAGTATCAGCGTTCTTAGGGCAACAATACCCACCAGTACCCTGCTGGAATTTACAACATAGCAGGTATAAATGGTCTCCTTGTCAAGCCCTGTTCTTCTGAGCTGCTCCATAGCCTTCTTCACAGTCATCTCCTCATGAAACTGCACGAACTCTATGGTCATAATGCTTCCGGCGCTGTTGTCCGGATAGTTTAAAAACTGGTTAATCAGCTTGCGCTTTGTCTCATCCGTATTCTTCAAAACCCTGGTGACTACGTTTGCGGGCACCTCGCTCAAAAAGTCTACAGCGTCATCCAAAAACATCTCGTCAACAATGTTTCTGATCTCATTGTCCGTAATGGAATTGACAATATGCTCCTGGGTATCAGAATCCATATAGGAAAAAACTTCTGCTGCCAAATCCTTTGTCAAAAGTCGGAAAACAAAAAGCTGCTTCTCCGCTGTCAGCTCCTCAAAAAATTCCGCTATATTCGCCGGATTCTGCTCGTTTAGCTCATATTTTAATTTAGAGTAATTTCCTTTTTCCAATAAATCCTTTAAATAGTCAAAAATCTGGTTCATTTCTTCCATTTTCCAGCTCACCTCAATTTCTTATTTATTCTGTTTTTGGGCACAAAAACCCCTTGGTCGTAAAGGAGCGGCAAGCTATGCTCTTATAAAAAACAACAGGAAAATAAGCACAGAAAAGCAGGTTCTCTGGAAATTCAGAAAATTTATGCTGAAAAGACAAGGGAACCTGATATTTCGGCTTCTTTCAAATCATTTTGTACATATTCGCATAACGGTATGCCGTCGCTACTGACACTGCCTTCCATATAGGTTCACCTCCGTGTGGAATGTAATAATTTACTAGAACTGTTATCCTTTTATAGTATATTATTAATAAAAAAAATCGTCAACTTTTTTTATGTATTTTATAAAAACTATTCTTCCCTTCGGCATTTATTTTTATGTAATAAATGAAATAACAGTAAATACTGTTTAAAACCGCTTCTCCTCTGTCAATACTCAAAATAGCGCTGTCAATAAGGAATAATTATAATAGAAAAGCAGGTGTTTTATATGAGAATCCCTAACCATATTGGGGTTATACCCGACGGCAACCGCCGTTGGGCACAGCAAAAGGGCCTTACAAAGGAAAAAGGATACGGCGAAGGACTTTTCCCCGGCTTAGAACTCTATCATATTTGTAAGGAATTGGGCGTAAAAGAGCTGACTTATTACGGCTTTACGGTAGATAATACCAAACGTCCTTCCATACAGCGGCTTTCCTTTACAAAAGCCTGTGTGGACGCCGTGAGGATGCTTATGAAGGAGGATGCAGAGCTTTTGGTTCTGGGCAACACGGCTTCCAAAATGTTTCCGGAAGAATTGAAGCCTTTTACAACCCGCACCAAATTTGGCAGGGGCGGCATGAAAATTAATTTTCTGGTCAATTACAGCTGGGAATGGGACTTAAATATTGCACAAAAGGAATATATCCCCTCCATCCATTCCAGCGATGTTTCCAGAGTTGACTTGGTTATCCGCTGGGGCGGACGGAAACGTCTTTCAGGATTTCTGCCCGTTCAAAGCGTATATTCCGATTTTTATTTCATCGAGGACTTTTGGCCTGACTTTAAAAAGGAGCATGTCATAGAGGCTGTGGATTGGTATAACAGACAGGATATTACTCTGGGAGGATGAAAAAAGCAGCGGGGATGGAGGCGGCAATCCTAATCAGATAAAGCCTCTCTCCCCGATCGTTTTTTTCTGCGCGCTTTTTTAATGCCCCCGAAAGCGCGAAATACCTATTTTCAACTGATAAAATTTCAGAAAAGTAAACCGCATCTTCAATTACAGCATTTCCCCCCATTAAAAAAAGAGTATGCAGGCTTATGCCGAATACTCTTTTTATTGTCAGGCTAAAAATTGACTTATATGTTCATAGAAGCAAATCTATGTGAAGCGTTCTTACATAATTTCATTTTCAAAAGATGTATCGCCTTCAGCGTTACTTTATTTCTCTTTCTCCTCTGTCAAAAGTTCCTTAAAGCTTGCGGCCAAGCCTGCAAGACTCTGGATTTCAGAGGGAATAATGATTTTTGTCGCTTTGCCGTCAGCCGCTTTCTGAAACGCCTCCAGGCTCTTGATTGCGATAACACTCTGATTTGGTGAAGCCTCGTTGAGCATTTTAAGACCGGCCGCCGTTGCCTCCTGAACCTTGAGGATAGCCTCCGCTTCACCCTCTGCGCGTCTTATCTGGGATTCCTTATCAGCCTCCGCCTGCAGTATGGCGGCCGCCTTTTCCGCTTCTGCTCTTAATATGGCGGCTTCCTTCTCACCCTCTGCCACCAGCACAGCACTTCTCTTTTCACCCTCCGCCTGCAAAATCTTTTCTCTTCTCTCACGCTCCGCCTTCATCTGCTTCTCCATGGATGCCTGTATCTCCTGAGGCGGCATAATATTTTTCAACTCCACCCTATTTATCTTAATCCCCCACGCGTCCGTGGCCTCATCCAATATTACCCTCATTTTTGAGTTAATAATATCTCGGGAAGTCAGGGTTTGGTCAAGCTCCAAGTCTCCGATAATATTTCTAAGCGTCGTTGCCGTCAAATTCTCAATGGCGCGCATGGGATTTTCCACACCATAGGTATATAGCTTTGCATCTGTGACCTGCAAGTAGATAACCGTGTCAATCTGCATAGTGACATTATCCTTTGTGATAACCGGCTGCGGAGGAAAATCGGCAACAAGCTCCTTCAGATTTATCTTTTTCGCAATGCGGTCAATGACAGGTATTGCAACATGAAGACCTGTTCCCCACGTTCCCTTATATACGCCAAGCCTCTCCACCACATAGGAAAAAGACTGCGGCACAATTTTGATATTAAAAATAATAACCAGTAAAATAATGATGACGATTGGTATTAACAAATATCTCATACAAACACCCCTTTTTCACCCATTTTTTGTTATCTTCTGTACAATTACCTTTACTCCTTGAATTTCAACAATAGAAACCTCACATCCGGCTTTGATAATTTCGTCTCCATCAAAGTTTCGGGCAGTCCATTCCTTTCCGTCTACCTTTATAGCCCCCTTTCCCAGCAAGTTATCGATATCCTCTGTTACAATGCCTCTCATCTCCAATATCCTGTCCGCATTCGTTCTTTCTGCCTTAGACATAATATATTTATTCACAAGAGGCTTTGTTGCGGCGAGAAGAAATACGGATATCACAACAAAAACAACAAATTGCCCAAAAAATGACAGGCCGGCCGCCGCTGCCGCCATTGCTGCCAGAGATCCAAAACAAAACCATATGGAAACCAAAGGCCCTGCCGTCGCAATTTCAGCGATAACAAAAATAACAAACAGTACCAGCCATACAATTTTCATATCAATAGGCATAGCCAAGCCTCCTTCCCGCGCTTATCTCCAATTTATGTAACCGTTTCTTAATCCATGACAATAAGTTCAATGCCCGCTTCCTTCAATATATTTAAGGAAAGCTCATCAGGATAGGCGCCTTTATATACAATTCTTTTAATACCGGCGTTCACACACATTTTCGCACAGATGACACAGGGCTGAAGAGTCACATAAAGGGTTGAATCCTTCGTGCTGATACCCAAATTAGCCGCCTGAATAATTGCATTTTGCTCCGCATGAAGCGCACGGCACAGCTCATGTCTCTGCCCTGACGGAACCCCAAGCTTTTCTCTGTAGCATCCTCCCATCTCCGTACAGTGCATAAGGCCCGAAGGCGCACCGTTATAACCGGTTGTTATAATACGGTTATCCTTTACAATTACCGCTCCCACTTCTCTTCTCAGACAGGTAGATCTTGTTTTCACTATTTCCGCTATCTTCATAAAATATTCGTCCCAGCTGTCTCTCATCATAATCCTCCTCTTAAAATGAAACAGGCAAATTGCATTCCTATCCTTTTATGATATTATAAATTAACACGGAGAATTGAGCAACCCAAGTTTGCAATGCTGTTTCACTCCTCAAAGCTTTTAAAAAAATACCCTTGGGTGAAAGCGGTCATACCGCTTTCTATAAAGTCTTTCTCCGCTGAAATTTATCGTTATTATACCATAAAAGCGGAGAAAGCAGGCTGCACAGAAACAATACTGCAAGCTTGCTTGCAAGAGATTGTTTCGGGTGCAGACTATTTGCGCAGCAAATGTACTTCCAAAACCTTCGGTTTTGTCGGTCGCATTGCTCTACGAAGCCTCTTAAGATTAAATCCCTGCCTGTTTTGCAGTCTGGCTATTCTTTTTTCGGCTTCTCTCCGTTTTTTTCGCGAACATTATACCATAGAAACCGAACAAAAAATGGCCCATCTAGTAAAAAATACAGGATTTAAAAAACTTAAGAGAAATTTTTGTTTTTTTAAATGTTTTTTAGAGAATTAACTGGTACTATAAATAGTAAGAAACACTTTGGGGCGGGTGAGGATAGATATGAACCGGGAAGAACGTGCAAGACTGGCCAGAAAAAAGATACGGCAAAAAAGGAAACGGCGGCGCAGAATGAGAATATTTGTATTCTGGGTCTTATTGCTTCTTCTCCTTTTTTACGGCATAAAATTTGTCTGGGGTGTATTTAAAAAGGAAGTTCCGCTGCCTATATTAAACAAAATTGAAGCGCTGAACCCTTTTTCCGACTCCTCTGCCGATGAATGGTTCCTTATCCTTGTAAATCAGACACATGCTCTGGGAGAGGATTATAAACCGGAAACCGCGGAGCTATCAAATGGTCTTCTTGTAGACAAGAGAATTTATGACGAATTGACAGAGATGATAAACGATGCAAAAAAAGACGGACTTACTTTAATTCCCTGCTCGGCCTACCGCAGCGTTGAGAGGCAAAAAGTGCTCTATGTGCAGGAAACCCAAAAATGGATTTCACAGGGGTACTCCCAGGAGGAGGCTGCCGCAAAGGCCGCTACCATCGTCGCCCCTCCCGGACAGAGTGAGCACAATCTTGGTCTGGCGGTTGATTTTGGTTCAGCGGAAAATCAAAGTTTGGAGGAGGATTTCAAGGACACCCCCGAGGGTGTATGGCTGAAGGAAAACTCCGCCAAATACGGCTTTGTGCTGCGTTATCCCGAGGATAAAAGCGATATTACAGGCATCATTTACGAGCCCTGGCATTACCGCTATGTCGGAAAAAAGAATGCCGAAAAAATGAATGAGCTTAGTATGTGTCTGGAGGAGTATGTGGAATATTTAGGGCAGTCATAAAAAAGAAGATTGTTTTAAAAACTCAGACTGTCAATAAGGATAATAACCCGCGTTTTTTCAAACTGCCACAAAGGCTGTGCCTTTGACTTGTAGCGGAAAATTTGTGTTATTCTTCAAAAGTCGGGCAGAGTCGGAGATTTGTAAAAGCTAAGGTCAAGCTTTAAAAATGGCTTGACAGAATTTGAAGACAAAGTCTTTGATATTTTTAATCAGCGAAAGACAGTGGTTACACTGTCTTTTTTTATGCATAAAACAGGCAGGCCCTGGGGCCTGCCTGTAAACTATTTATTCTTAATCAATACTGTTCATAACCGACAGCATCATATGATGCCTTGTTCTTCAGTGATGAGCTGTGTCCCTCGCTGAACAGCGTTAGGAATTACCGAATTACCTCCGCCTGAGGCGGCTTGACTCAATGCATAAGGAAACAAAGCAGTGTGATTTTAATAAGCAAAGAAATTTTCTTATGACGCCGGCCATTATGGAGGCAGGGACTTCCTGACACATCGGTTAAATCATTAAGTTCATTTTCTTTGCTTCAAAGGTAAGCTCTTCCCTGAAATCAGGATGAGCAATAGAAATGAGAGCTTTAGCCCTCTGTCCCGCTGTCAGACCGCGAAGACGAACCATTCCAAACTCTGTTACGATATAATCAACGTCGTTCTTTCCTGTTGTCACAGCAGCGCCCGGCGTCAAAACAGGTTTAATTTTTGACATGGTTCCTTTTTTCGCTGTTGCGCCAGTTGCGATAAAGCTCTTGCCGCCCTTGGAGATTTTACAGCCTCTTACAAAGTCAAGCTGACCGCCTGTACCGCTGAAATTTTTCGTGCCGATAGACTCAGCGCAGACCTGTCCCAAAAGGTCAATCTCAAGGCAGGAGTTGATAGAAATGAAATTATCATGCTGTCCAATCACCGTTGGGTTATTGACATAATCAACCGGACGCATTTCTATAGAAACATTATCGTCCAGGAAATCATACATTCTTCTAGAGCCCCATGCAAAGGCTGCAACTGTTTTTCCCTGATTAATCGGTTTCTTTCCGTTTGTAACAGCGCCGCACTCTATCAAATCAATCATGCTGTCTGTAAACATTTCCGTGTGGATTCCCAAATCTGTTTTATCCTTTAAGCATGCGCCAACTGCATTGGGCACACCGCCGATACCAAATTGCAGTGTCGCGCCGTTTGGAATCAAATCAGCCATCATCTGGCCCATTTTAACATCATTTTCACTGATTGGCGCGGAGGCAAGTGTAGGCATATCATAATGGCTTTCACAAATTGCCGTAGCCTGTGAAATGTGCACAATATGTGTGCCGAAAACACGAGGCATACTTTCGTTAACTTCCAGGAATATATATTTTGCCCTTGACATCTGTGCCAGATTCTCAGAAGCTGTCAGGCCGAATGAAAAATATCCGTGCTTATCCATAGGGGATACTACCGCATAGAATACATCGACTCTAGGCATATCCTCTCTCCACATATCCGGTATGTAGCTGTAGTTACATGGCATATAGTCAGCCTTTCCGGACTGTATAATGCTTCTTGCCGGGCCTGTTGTAAACCAGGAAACATAGGTATATTTTCCGCTCAGCTCCGGATCAAGAAACGCCACATCCCCCTGTGGTGTAATAATGCTGTGATGCTGTACCCCTTCAATCTCGTTCCTTCTTGCCCTTTCCCCAATGGCATTGCAGATGTCGCGAGGTTCGCTGGTAGCTGACGGAGCCGCACATACAAAACCGTTTTGTATGTAGCCTGCAATTTCATCAGCGGTTTTCAGTTTCTGTTTGTACATCTCTTCAAATTTGCTCATGATATCCTCCTTTTTTCGAATCCTAATAAAAGTTATACCTTCTATTAGAATTTATCACAAATAATTTAGTTTGTATATAAAATAATTTTTTATCAAAAATATTCGTATCCTTGCATAAAAAAGGATGCCTGCTTTCCATTAATCCTACAAAAATCCTATGGTTTTCAATCTCCAACGGAATGCTGCCGTACTGTCTTTTGATAGAAAAAAAATAAACAGCGTTCTTATGGTATTTTGTATATTGTACCACAAAAATACTGTTTGTAAATTTTTTTTATTCGTACATAGTTAATTTTTTGATAAATTTTACCGGTTTAACAAAGCATTTTCCCATTCTTTCCAATTTCTGCAGTAAATATTTTTGCAGAAGTCCACTTATTTCAAGGATTTCTCAGCAATACAAGGGGACAATAATTTAATTAAAAAAATAACGAATTATTTTGTTACAAAATCTTTTATGCAGTTTTTGCTTCAAACACATAACGGGCTTTTTGCTTAAAAAAATCTGCTGACGCCGCTGCCTCCAAGATAACAGAAATCCTTTCCCTGATAAAATCCTTTATCTCTCATTTCGTACTCAATATCATCTCTTATCCTCCACCAGCTCAAGCCCCAGTTTGAAAAAAGGGTATTTTGCTCCGGCGCTCTGCCAATAATCCTCTCCACGGCAATATCAGGAGAAAGGGCACATAAAAATGCAATAACCCTTTTCTTGTATTCCTCCGCTGTACAGATGGTAAATTCTCCATTTTCGTACTGCTCCGCCATTTTTGTTCCCTTCTCTATATAGAGGGCATGAAGCTTGATATAGTCACTTTTCAGCGCTGATACAATTTTAGCGCTCTCCACTGCATCTGTCATATCATCCCAAGGCAAATTCAGTATGAGATGAGTACATATTTGGAAACCATAGCCTTTACACAAAAGCATAGCCTCAATGTATTCCCCAAGGGTGTGCCCTCTGTTCACCTTGATTAAAGAATGGTAATTGGCACTTTGAAGGCCAAGCTCCACTGTTATATTGACAGCATATTTTTTCCTCATTTCAGATAAAATGTCAAGGTACTCCCTGCGGATACAATCAGGCCTTGTGGAAACAGAGATTTCCGCAACCCCCTCGGCGGCGGCCTCCTCCATAAAAAACCGAAACTGCTCCGGCGGCAGATAAGTATTTGTAAAATTTTGAAAATAGGCAATGAATTTTTGGGCCTTGTACCGCTTTCCCATATATTCCCTGTTTCGGCCTATCTGCTCCCTAACAGAAAGGGTGCTGGATAAATTTTCAAATCCAGCACCCAAGCCTCCACAATAGGAACATCCTTTTTTACCTCCCGTCCGATTGGGACAGGATACCGGTATATTTATAGGAAGTTTATACACCCTTTCCCCATACCTTTCTAAAAGATAGCGGGAATAGCGGTAATAAATATCTTTTTCAATCATTAAATAAGGTATTTCTGTACTGTATCAGGGAGTGAATCAGCCTTCGCGCTAATGATCATGGCAAAATCAACATTCATTTTGTTGGAAAGCTTATCCAAAGAACTCACAAAGCAGCTAAAGTCTTCAGGGCTTAACGCTTTTATAATATTATTGATGCCATCGATAAATATTTTTTCAATATCGCCGTCCTGAGATAGGATGCCGCAGATAAAACCAAAGAATACCTGCTGATCCTTCATAATAAAATCTGATGTTTCCACAAATCTGATATCATAGTGCAAATCATACATATGTCTGTTGTCGTCATCAATAAATACAATATGTCCCTTCGCTGTTTTCGCTTCCTCGTTTGCCATCTGCAAGAGACGTTTTGTTTTTCCTTCACCTTTTTCGCCTGCTATAATCTGAATCATTGCAATCTCCCCCTTTGGTATTGGATGTGATATACTTTTGATTTTTGATGTGCAATATTTTGTAACCGGTATATTAAAATAATTCTGCTTACAAAAACAAAATCCTCTTTTTTTTCACTTTTATTTTATAAAACAATTCGATTTATTACATATACCCAAAAACCACGAATGAAGTTTATACAGTATTGCAGTTGACACCCGAAAGAATTTCAAAAATACATATAGTTTCAATACAAGTTTCAAATCGTGAAATTATTATTTCTCATCGGCGCTGACACAGCATAACAAAAAAGATTTCTCTGATAGAATTATTTGCAGAAATACAGAATTTCATCCACAAAAATCATTATTTTTTTAAAGTCCATCCACAGCTTCTGCAAAAGCTCTCCACAACCTGTTTCTTCTGAAACCCCTCCTTCATTCCGGCAGCCCTTGGAGACGCCAATATGTCGCCTAAATCCGTCTCAAATAAATTTCCGATTGCCAAATCGCCCTCACTGTCCAGACAACAGGGAACTACAGTGCCATCTGCAAGTATTCCTATGTGATCCCTCAATGCAAAGCAGCCTCCTGACAAAAACCTATCCTCCCCGTTTCTGTCCGGCCATATAAACTCCCTTTCCTGCTGTAAATAGACATAGGGCGCAAGGGTCATGCCGTTTCCGGGAATAAGTCCGGCCTCCAGCGGCTTCGGAAGCCGGAAAGCCCTTTCAAGGGCCTCCAGCACAAAGAGGTTTTTGTCTTCCCTGCCCTCCTTTAGATTCCAAAGTCTGAAACAGCTGTAAATGCCTTTTTGCTGCGCCCTACTGACAAAGGATATAATATCATTCAGATACTGCTCCCTGCTCTTTGGGCACAGGTTCACTTCAAAGGAATGCAGTGAAAAATTAATCTGGCGCAGCGACCGTTTTTCCGAAAGCACCTCACTCCACCTGTCAATGAGCACACCGTTTGTCGTGATATTGGCCTTTATGCCAAACTCCTCACATATATCCAAAAATAAGTCCAGCTTCCTGTGCAGCAGAGGCTCTCCCATTACGTGGAGATAGATAAAATCCGTATAAGGTTTTATCCTTTGTATCACCTCACGGAATTCCCGCTCACTCATAAATCTTTTATCCCGCTTTGTTTTATGGCAGAAGGGACAGGAGAGATTACACACATTTGTAATTTCTACATATATCTTCTTTAGCTTTTTCAAACCGCACCGCCTGTAGTTTAGTCAAACAGGGCTGTAGACAAATATCTTTCCCCTGTATCAGGAAGAATAACCACTATGTTTTTGCCCTTGTTCATCTTTCTTCTGCTGAGCTTTTTTGCAGCACAGATAGCTGCGCCGGAGGATATCCCCACCAGCAGCCCGTCTGTTTTCGCTACCTCCTTCGCCGTATCAATGGCTTCATCATCTCTGATACGGATAACCTCGTCTATAACCTCCCGGTTCAGCGCCTCCGGTACAAAGCCGGCGCCAATCCCCTGTATTCCATGCGCAGCAGCCAGTCCGCCGGAAAGCACAGCTGATTTATCCGGCTCCACAGCAATTATACTGATCTGCGGGTTATACTCCTTCAAAGCCTCACCAACGCCCGACAGCGTTCCTCCGCTGCCAACCCCCGCCACGAAGAAATCGATATTGCCGTCTGTATCCCTTATAATCTCCTGCGCCGTTGTCCGTTTATGTATGGCCGGGTTTGCCGGGTTTGAGAATTGATTCGGCATAAAAGAGCCCTCATTCTCCTTTAAAATTTCGTTTGCCTTGTCTATAGCGCCCTGCATGCCAAGTCTACCCGGCGTAAGCACAATATGCGCACCCAAGGCGGCAAGAAGCTTCCTCCTTTCAATACTCATAGTATCAGGCATCGTCAGTATCAGCTTATACCCCTTTATGGCGGAAATAAATGCCAGTCCGACTCCCGTATTGCCGCTTGTCGGCTCTACAATAACAGAGCCCTCCTTCAATATTCCTCTCTTTTCCGCATCCTCAATCATGCCGAGAGCCGCTCTGTCCTTCACAGATCCCAAGGGATTGAAATACTCCGGTTTTGCCAGAATATTAGCCTCAATATTGTTTTGTCTGCTGTAGTTTCCCAGTTTCACTAAAGGTGTGTTTCCAATTAAATCAATCAAGCTTTCTGCTATCCTTGCCATGTTAAAACCTCCCTTTGAATCGTTAATACTGTCTTTTTTATATGTTCATTATATTCTTTCCCATATGAAAAATCCACCGAAACCAATAGAAAAAGGAGATGCCGGAAACATCTCCCCGATATATCAGAAAAATCAATGCCTTGTGGGCTCTGCCCTCCTTTCCCGCAGGGGGGCACCCCGACCCTTACAAAACCGCGCACTCGAACACTTTTAAATGTTTCTGCCCATCTTTTTTTTAAAAATCGGACAGACCATTCCATGCTCGCTGTTCCATAAACTTTTTCTCACAGCACTCTGAGAAAAAGCATCATACCTCTTCCCCTTCTGCAATGTGCACAAATTTCTTACACCTCACCGCCAAAGGATACATACAAGGGATCGCTCAAAGGAGATTCCACTCCGTCCTTCACTGAGGAAACCCTGTAATAATACATATGCTTTCCCTTAGCCGATAAACCAAAACAGCTTGGGTAGCCCCAATACCAGTTTATGGTGTCATTGCCCGGGTTTTGCATCCGTATATATTCTCCGTCCTTTTCCTTGCTTCTGTAGACATAATAATTATCGATGCCGTAAATATTATCCCAGCTGATATACGCCTTTCCGTCTGCATAATCGACCCGCAGATTCTGCACCTTAACAGGAAGAGGCGTCAGCACGGAGGTTTCCTTCAGGGTATAGCCTCCGTTTGTACGGAGGGCATTCAGCTTATTGACAGGCACAGAGAAATATTTTCCATCGGAATCATAGGAGGAACAGATGCCAATCAACTCCCCCTTTTCGTTAAAGAGACCTCCTCCGCTGCTTCCATGCTCTATTTTCGCTGTTGAATAAATAATACTTTCCGTGAAGCTTTGGACAGTGCCCGTCGTAACCGCATTTTTTATTCCCTGAGGTGAGCTGATTGCCGTTACGGGTTGACCGGCTGTAAGACCTTTGGCATCTCCCATTTTTGCGGGACTGAGATTTTTAGCGTCTATTTTCAGGACAGCCAAATCATTTGCCATATCATAGCCCTCCACTGTCACATCTCCGGTATATATTCTTCCGTTGTCAAACAAAACAGATACTGTAGTAGCACCCTCTATCACATGAAAGTTTGTGGCAATAAGCCCATCCTTAGACAATATAACGCCGCTGCCCTGCATTTTGTTTGTTGTCACCATGACAACGGCATCGGACAGAGATGTTTCACGGTTTAGAAACTGCTTTGAGGTAATATGGACTATCCTTGTTTCCTCGTTCCAGTCCACCTGGGCCTTAGCCGATTCCGCAACAAAACGAAGCGGCACCATCGTCCTTTGAGACAGTATTTCAGGAGCCGCCTCAAGCTCCAGCACCTCTCCGTTTCGGTAGGCATCAGTCTGCCCTATGGTCAGCTTTATTTCCGTTTCTCCATCATTTCCCGTAACCGTCTTCGATGCCTCGTCCCAGGTTACCCGAAAGCCCATTTCCTCAAAAATATCCCGCATTCCAACCATTGTCCTGCCATTTTTTATAACAGGCTGTACATCAAAAAGCACTTTTTCATTGTCCACAAACACTGTTATGCCGCTCTGGGCAAAAACCGCGGCAGATAGAACAATACAAAGCGCTGTCACTGATAATAGCGCTGTCACTGATAATAATATACTTTTCCATTTCGATAACATATCCGCACCTTCTTTTTGTATGCTGTCATTATACCGTAAAAATAAAAAAAAGAAAGGTTTATTGCTCATTTTTAATACGATTGTAACATGATGGCCGCCTCTTTCTCTTCATGTACAAAACAAAAAAATGTGTATGCCAAAGGCCTATTTTTAAATAGCGCACTTTTCCCGAATTTTTAGCGCATAACCTTCATACAATGTAACAGCGCACAATCACAGGTTTTATCTCCCTCCTAAATAAAAAAGCGATTCTACTACATACCTGAAAAAGGAGTAAAACCCACATGACATTAAATGATTTGAGAACCGGTGAAAAATGCAGGGTGCTGGAAGTAGGTTCACAGGGAGCCGTCAGAAGACGCCTTTTTGATATGGGAATCACACCCGGTACAATAATCAAACTGCGTAAGAAAGCCCCCTTCGGCGATCCCCTGCTCTTAGCACTTCGAGGCTATCAGCTCAGCATTCGAAAAAAAGAAGCAAAAGAAATTAAAATAGAAAAACTATAGAATACAAAGGAGTGGTCTCTTATGCTTACTATCGGCCTGGCAGGAAATCCAAACTGCGGAAAAACTACACTTTTTAATATGCTCACGAAAAGCAACGCTCATGTGGGAAACTGGCCCGGCGTCACTGTAGACAGGAAGGAGGGCATTTACCAGAATCAAGAAGGGAAAAACGCCGGCATCATAGATCTCCCCGGTATTTATTCCCTCTCACCCTATACGCCGGAAGAAATTATCGCCAGAAGCTTTTTGCTGGAGGACACCCCAAGCATCATTATAAATATTGTTGACGCGACAAACATAGAGCGAAATCTCTATCTGACAACACAGCTGATGGAGCTTGACTGCCCTCTTGTCATAGCGCTCAATATGATTGATTTGGTGGAAAAAGAGGGAGGATATGTTGATGCAGACGGATTATCCCGCCTTCTTCATGTACCCGTTATTCCCATCTCCGCCGCAAGCGGTATGGGTGTGGACAAGCTTATGGAAACCGCCTTCCAAACCGCCTTCCGCCGGCGGCAGGGATATAGTATATTACATAAAACGATGCTTTCACCCTTTATCAGTGAAATAAACAGACAGCTTCTAGATGTCCCCCTCCGCCATAAGCTGTTTTACAGTATTAAAATTCTTGAAAATGACAGTATGACAATGAAAACTGAGGCTTTGAGCCCGCTAAGCGCCCCCATACAGTCCGTACGCCAAAAGGCATGCGCTTCTGAGCGATATGGAGATATGGAAGCGGCCGTAGCCGATTTGCGGTACCAGTATATTACGTCTAACTGCACCGCCTTTCTCTTAAAGGGGCAGAAAACGGAAGAAATAAACCGTTCCGAAAAATGGGACAGGCTTTTTACCAACCGTATCGCGGGAATTCCTATTTTTTTGCTGCTCATGTTCTTTGTGTTCCATTTTACATTCAGCAAAAGCCTCTTTGGCATTGAGGGTCTTCCCTCCCCCGGTGTTTTTTTGCAGGAGCTGACCCTTAAGCTTATGTCATATGCGGAAAATGCCATTCTTCTGCTTCTTGATAAAATGAATGCCTCCCCCTGGACCTACGGTCTCATCATAGACGGCATCATAGGAGGCGTAGGCTCTGTTCTTTCTTTCATTCCGCAGATACTGTGCCTTTTCCTGTTCCTATCCATACTGGAGGACAGCGGATATATGGCAAGAGCCGCATTTTTGATGGATCAGCTTTTACGCAAGGCAGGGCTTTCCGGCAGGGCCTTCCTGCCGCTTTTAATGGGCTTTGGCTGCAGCGTTCCTGCCATTATGGCAGCCAGAACGCTGGAAAACGAAAAGGACAGGCGCATAACCATGATGATTATCCCCTACATGTCCTGCGGCGCCAAACTTCCGATTTATGCCATGTTTGCTGCGGCGCTGTTTCGTGATAACGCGGATACAGTTATTTTCGGCATGTATTTTATCGGCATTATCGCCGCGATAGCCTCCGCCCTTGTGCTGAAAAACACATTGTTCCAAAAGGATGAAGCCCCCTTTATACTGGAGCTTCCAGCCTACCATAAGCCCTCCGCGGGAAGTCTCGCCTCCCTGCTGTGGGAAAAGCTGAAGGATTACCTGTCCAGAGCCGGTACAATTATTTTATTTTCAACACTCGTCATATGGATGATGTCAAATTTTAACTTTTCACTTCATATGGTGGAGGCAAACAGCAGCCAGAGTATGCTCGGCATTGTCGGAACCGTACTGACTCCTCTCTTCCGTCCTCTTGGCTTTATTGCAGATGCAGAAGGATGGAAACCTATTGTGGCCATATTGACAGGCTTAATCGCCAAAGAGGCTGTCGTCTCCACCATAGGCATACTATACGCTCCCGCCGGTATGGCATCCGCAGCAGGTTCGAATCAGGCTTTGTTTTCCGTGCTGTCTGCTGTCTTTACCCCCTTAAGCGCCGTTTCCTTTATGGCCTTTAACCTGCTTTGTATTCCCTGTATTGCGGCCGTATCCGCATTAAAAACAGAGATGGCTTCCCTAAAGTGGACATGTATTACCTTTATTTTTTGGATTTCCACCGCCTACCTTGTCTCCTTTTCCATTTACCGCCTGGGAACCCTTCTCGGTTTTTGACCGAAATGAATTGCGGCCTAACTTTTTTCTGGGTATAATAGAGAT
The DNA here is from genome assembly GCA_019422105.1 of Bacillota bacterium. Classification (GTDB taxonomy): domain Bacteria; phylum Bacillota; class Clostridia; order Lachnospirales; family Anaerotignaceae; genus JAHZDZ01. The sequence goes on from JAHZDZ010000001.1 coordinate 56,380, forward strand.
ACTGAACTGATAGAAAAAGGAGGCCTGCGGCCATGTCTCAAAAAATATGCTTCGGCGCCGATATGGGCGGCACTACGATTAAAATAGGATACTTTACAGCAGAGGGCGAATTGCTGGAAAAATGGGAGATAAAAACCCGCAAGGAAAAGAATGGTGATTATATACTGGGGGATTTAGCAGACTCCATATTCAATAAAATGAGAGAAAAAAAAATAAATCCTGACAACGTAATCGGTATCGGCCTTGGCGTTCCCGGCCCTGTATTGGAAGACGGCACCGTTAATATTTGTGTAAACGTGGGATGGGGTGTTTTCAACGTTGAAAGAGAGCTGTCAGAGCTCACCGGAATGAAAACCAGGGTAAATAATGACGCAAATGTAGCTGCGCTGGGTGAAATGTGGCAGGGAGGCGGCAAGGGTTTTCAAAGCATTGTGATGATTACCCTCGGTACCGGCGTAGGCGGCGGCCTGATTATTAACGGAGAAATCGTATCGGGAAATAATGGCGCCGCCGGAGAAATCGGCCATATGACCATAAACCCGAAAGAAAAGGATACCTGTAACTGCGGCAAACACGGCTGTCTGGAACAATATGCATCCGCTACAGGTATAGTGAGGGTTGCAAGGCAGCACGCCAGGCTTTATACCGGAAGCTCCATGTTAAAGGATAAGCCTATCTTCTCCGCCAAGGATGTTCTGGATGCGGCTAAAGCAGGTGACGCTTTGGCCTGCGAAATCATGGATGAGGTATGTGAGTATCTTGGCCTTGCACTTGCCAATGTCAGCGCCGTGTCAGACCCGGAGGCCTATGTGATAGGCGGCGGCGTTTCCAAAGCAGGAGAGTATCTAATAAAGCAGATTGAGAAATACTACAAAAAATACGCCTTCCACGCCAGCCGCAATACTGTATTCAAACTGGCGACCCTGGGAAATAACGCGGGTATTTACGGAAGCGCCAAGATGATGCTGGGCAAATAGCAAAGCATACTTCTATTGACAGCTCTGCTTTCTCGCCATCTCTCTTCTAAATGGGGTAACAAAACGTGCCCCCTGTGCATATACTGTATAGAAACAGCAAAAAATGTTAGTGTTGACACACCGCGGTCATAAAAGCTATCATCCATAAAATAATATTTTTTCCAGTGACATAAATCAGGATAATCTTATCCGGGCTTAATCAAGCAGCAGAAGACCAACTGCGGGACAATTTATTGCCCCGCTTTTTTAATGAATCTCAATCATAAAGGAGTAACAGATATGGATAACAACCTGTCAGACAATACAGACTCCATACGGCTTAGGGAGGCAAACAAAGTGGAGTATACCACGCTTGCCGCCAATATGATACTTTCCGTCATCAAGGTAACAGTCGGATTTTTGGCGTCAAGTGCCGCCATGATAGCCGATGGTATTCACACGGTAAGCGATGTGATTACCACTGTTGCCGTAATCGTGGGCATGAAGTTTTCTTCCCTGCCTGATGATGAAGAGCATCCCTACGGTCATGAAAAAATAGAATCTGTCGTCGCAAAAATGCTCTCCCTTGTCCTTATGGCAACCGCTCTTTTTATCGGCTATTCCGGCATCCGCACAATACTCAGGCACCAATATACAAGGCCTGGAATTATGGCTGTTGCCGCCGCTGTACTCTCCATAGCGGTAAAGGAAATCATGTACCGATACACTATCAAAGCCGCAGACAAACTCAACAGTGCCGCCTTGAAGGCAGATGCCTGGCATCACCGTTCCGACGCTTTTTCCTCCGTTGGCACATTAATTGGCATAGCAGGCGCCCGTATTGGATTCCCCGTATTGGACCCTCTGGCCGCAATAGTTGTCTGCTTTATGATTATTAAGGTCGGCTGTTCTATTTTCATACAATCCTTCAATGAACTTATCGACCGCGCAGCTGACAGGGAAACCAATGAAAAAATGAAAAACACCATAAGGCAAATCAATGGCGTGAGAAAAATTGATATGCTGAAAACCCGAATCCACGGCTCTAAAATCTATGTGGATGTCGAAATTGCTGTCGACGCTCAATGCTCTGTCAAAGAAGGACATATCATCGCGGAAGAGGTGCATGATAATATTGAGGAAAGCTTTTCCAACGTAAAACATTGTATGGTTCATGTCAATCCATATACTGCAAAATAACTGACGCCATTAAAATTCCACCGGAGCATTTTATGAAATATCTATGAAACGGCGTGGGGAGCTCAAGGAAACATTTCCTTGACAAAAAAAGAGAAGGAAGCCTTATTTTTCAGGCCTTCCCTCTCCGAAGTGTCAACATATGGCACTCATTTTCTGCGCCCTTTTTTCGTGAAGGACATGCCTTCGTTTACCTACGGCATGAACTTTTCACCCTCTATCCCTTAAACATTTTCCTCTTCCTGAGGGATTAATAATTTTTTATAGTATCCCTCTGTCATATAAAGAGGCTGTGCGGGACAGTGTCCCGTCACCCTGTCCTTTGCAAGAAGCACTGAGCTCGGCGCCTCCGCATATTTAAAAAACAGAGAGTCATGCCCTACACAAAGTCCAATCACCACATTAAAATCCGTTTTCTCCTCATTGAGTATTTTTGCCTGCAAAATGGGATTGCACATGGATTCATGGCTGCCCGGCTGAATTTTATCACTTTCTGGCAGATCAAGAAAAGTTTTGTCAACGCTGCCCACCTTGCAAACCACGCCCCTTGGCTCAAACCCATTGATCCGCAGTATTTTCGCAAAGGTTCTGGCCTCCGCAAGTGTGCCCACACAGGTTGCGATGCCAACTCTCCTGGCGCCTATTTTTTTCATCAGGCGTATTGTCTCCTCCACCCTTGTAAGTTTACAATAGTAGTGTGCCTCTATCTGGGCTGACGCTCTTGAAATCTTATAGTTCATTTCATCTTCCCGGTAGAGCTTCATTGTCTCATCCAAAAATCCCGGATCCATTTCCGCCGTCCTGCACCCCTTTGGATAAGGGCCGTTTCTTTTGCTGCACGTTTTTACTGCACAATCACTGCACGTAAAGTCTTTTAAATCCATTTTTAATCCCCCCTGAAATCACCAAATTTCAATCCTGTCCTTAGAAGGTATATACATGCCATCTCCTTCCTCTATTCCATAGGTATTATAAAAGAAATCAAACATATTTACCATATTGTTGACCCGGACAATTCCGGGACTGTGTTCGTCATAGTGCAAATCAAAGCGTATGCTTTCCTCCCCTTCCTTACAGGCAAAGGCCCTCGCATAGGTTTCAAAGAACGCCTCTGCATTATAGCTGTCCATATCCCTCAAAACATCAATGGCACAGGCCAGCCCACCCAAATCTGCAATGTTTTCCCGAAGCGTCTGGCTGCCATCCACCCGCTCCCCAGGCATTACCTCTACTTTGGAATAATAGGAGGCTATTTTTTCCGCCAATTTCTGAAAATGACTGAAATCACTGTCACTCCACCAGATATTATAGTTCCCCCTGTTGTCGTAATAAGCGCCCCTGTCGTCAAAGGCGTGGGATATTTCATGGCCTACAATGACACCGATACCGCCAAGCTTCTTCTCCTTTGTCCAGGCAGGGTCATAAAAATATCCCTGCAAAATACCGGCCGGTATGGTAATCTCATTGCGCAACAAATCATAATAGGCATTGACACTGTAACAGTCAATCACCCATTTCCCCTCCACAGGACTTTTATATCTCTTCGTCAGCTTTGACAGCTTATCCTGAAAAAACGCCCTGTAGGTGTCAAATATATTTCCGCTCTCGTTATAGGTTTTAATGGAAACACCGCTGTAATCTTCCCATTTTGCCGGATAACCTATTTTTATTGTCATACGGCTAAGCTTGATCAGGGCCATCTCCTTGGCACTTTCAGAAAGCCAGCTGTTATTTTTCAGTCTTTCCTTATACTTTCCGATAATCTCCTCTGTTAAATCAAATACATCCTTTTTATCAATATCCGAAAAATACTTTTCAATATAAATCCTGCCAAGGGCATCACCCATCAAAGCATTTACAAAAGCTTTGGCGTCCGTTGTAATATTGATTGTCACGTTTGTGCCCAAAACCTCATTATACATGTCCAGATAAATTTGCCTAAGCTCCTCAGAGGCCATGCTTGAAAGCTCCATAACCATTGTCACAGTGAGATAATCCTTTAAAAATTCCAGCGTTTCGTTTTGAAACGCCTTGTCCGTCATCACAAGGGAATCCAGATTTCTTGTGACCACACGGTTTACATTCTCAAAGCCGATATCGTGTATCACATCGCCGATTTTTAAATTGGGCATCAGCTTCTCAATTTCATCCAGAGAATATTCCTGATATGCAATGCTTTCCTCCCGTATCCTTGACTGGGCAATATTCCTCTCAAAGGTTAGAATTTCCTCAGCCCGCAGCTTTGCCTCATTTTCATTTTTTCCAAGCAGCATTAAATACTTCGCAAGATATTTTTTATAAACATTTCTTGCGTTGACACTTGCCTCATCATTTTCTGTGTAGAAGCTCGCCTCATCAAACAGCCCAAGCTTCAAAGGATTCAGGTAAAAACTGTTTGACCTGTTATCCTGCTTCCCAGGCGCAATTTCATACTGGAAAAGACCATTTACACCGCAGTCCTTCGCGTTATAGATAATCGCCTGCCTCAATTCATTTTTGGATGCCGCATCTGTTATTGCGCCTAAATTCTCATTCAGAGGGACAAGTCCCTGCCAGTTACGGTATGTTGTGTCAATAAATTGTTTGTAAATCTCGCCTATTTTCCATTCATCGGAATTTCTGTCATAAATATTTTGATTATTGACACAATTACCGATAATGCCGGCAATTTTGTTGTTTACCTGTGCTTCTACAGTGCTGAAGGAGGTAGTCTTTGTAGTACCCCACCCAAAGCCTGTATTCACCAGCCAGGGATTGTTGACATAAGTAAAAAAATTATCCTTTAAGCTGACCTGTTTCACACTGTAAGGATTGTCCTTCCCCAGATACTGGGCATTTTTAATCTTCCCGATTACCTCATAGACATCAGATTCCGTCATATAGGCTGTAAGATTTTGCTGTTTTGTATATATTCCCAAGTATTGCAAAATATCCACATATGGTGCTGCCCATTCAAGTGCCGCGCCATATTTCTCGGTATTATCCACGTAGGGAGCCGTATTCCATCCCAAAAGCTTAACAAATATGACAGCACCCTGCGCCCATGTTATTCTCCCCTCCGGATTTGCGGCCCCGTAATTGTCGCCGGACAGATATCCTGCTTTCCTGGCAATAAGCATATCCTTGTACTTTACGTTATCTGTATCAATATCAGCAAAGGAAGCATCCTCAAAATCTGTATATTCAAAAGCCCTGTTTACAATACCGCACAGAGCCAGTCTGGTTATAAAGGGGTCTGTCTCCTCCGCGGCTGCCAAAACCGTATTCCCGAATGTCAGAAAAACAGCCAGCCATATGGCAATGCACTTTCTTATCCACCTTCTCATAATTCTGCCTCCATGATGCGTTTTGCCGTATAAAAAAGAGGGCGCATAGACAGGATAATACACAATATCCCTTCTCTATGCACCCCTTTTCCTCAGAATTTACGCATTGCCAGAGAATGCGGTTGACACCGTATGCTTCTCCATCTGCGTACTATTAATACTATAATACAATCTGAGGCAGAAAACTATTAATTTTCTATTAAAATATACTTCCGCTTATAATCATACGCTGTATTTCATTGGTTCCCTCATAAATCTGTGTTATCTTGGAGTCACGGAACATTCTCTCCACATGCTGTTCCCTCATGTAGCCTGCGCCGCCCATAGACTGAACACATTCCGTTGTCACCCTCATTGCCAGGTTGCTGCACGCAAGCTTCGCTTTACATGCCGCTACAGCAAAGTCCATTCCTTCCTGCTGCTCCCAAACACCTCTGTATAAAAGCCATTTTGCCATATCAATTTCCGTTCTTAAATCAGCCATACGGAAAGCCATGTACTGATTTTTGCAGATTGGTTTGCCAAACTGCTCTCTTTCCTTCATATAATCTCTGGCTATATCAAAAGCACCCTCTGCAAGTCCCAGGCCCTGCGCCGCTACGCCAAGTCTGCCTGCATTTAAAGCCGTCAAAGCATAACGGAAGCCTTTTCCTTCTACGCCAACCATTCTGCTTGCGGGAATTACAGCATCCTCAAAGAGGATTTCCGCTACTCTTGCGCTGCGGATACCGCACTTGTTCTCAATATGACCGATACGAACACCCGGCGTTTTCTTTAAATCCACAAGGAACGCTGTCAAGCCCTTGGGGCCCTTTGATAAATCGGTATTCGCAATCAGCATACAATAATCTGCAACCACACTGTTTGTAATATAGTGCTTGCTGCCGTTAATGATATAGTTGTCGCCATCCCGCACGGCCGTTGTTTTTGCCGAACCTGCGTCAGAACCTGCGTCGGGCTCTGTCAAAGCAAAACATCCAATAGAATCGCCGCTGAATAAATGCGGCAGGCAGTGCATTTTTTGCTCCTCATTTGCAAATGTAAAAATGCCTGTTGTAAAGGTAGAGGAAATTGCATAGGCAATCGCAAAAGAAGAATCCACTTTGCTTAGCTCCTCAACCACAAGAATAAAGGACAGATAGTCATCGCCCTGGCCGCCGTATTCCTTCGGAAACTGAATGCCGATTAATTTTTCGTCTCCCAGCTTCTTTAAAAGATCCATTGGAAATACTTCAGCATTATCTCTTTCAATAACGCCTTCGCGAAGCTCTCTCTCAGCAAACGCCCTTGCTTTGTCCCGATACATTTTCTGCTTTTCTGTTAAACTAAAATCCATTCAAAATACCTCCTCTTTTTTCCAAAAACCAAACTATTTTTCCCCAATCTCAATTTAACAGATACTATCGGTGTAAAGTCAACCCAAAGAAAAAAATTTTAATTTTTCTTTTTTTATGTATTTTTATGAAAACTCTCCTATAGGCAAGCATAGAGCTATGAGGACAGTCTCAGCTGCCGGAAAATACCATTATTTTTCTCCAAGCTTCCCCTAACGTAAACCTTTTGCCGCCGGTCTCTCTGCCAAGCCCTTCCTCACTCGAAATTCCCATGCTGCCGCTTGTAATTTAGGTACTGTGGAGTACTGTCACAGGTCATTTCAAGCCGTTTCATTGTATCCTTGCAGTATGTCTCCCATTATGCACACATCAAAAAACTTTGCTGCTTTTTATTGCCGCCGATCCGTGTCTGCCTGAATCCCCATTGCTGTACGCCGTTACAGCATATTTATATCAATCACCTTTTTTGTAAGCGCCAAAACCAGTTTTTCAATGGCAACACAGTCGTCTAGGCACAAAACCTCCGTCGGAGAATGGGAATACCTCCTTGGAAGGGCAATACACATGGTGGCGTTGCCTTTTCCCGCATTCACAGAGCCGGAACCGTTATTGGAATAAAATGCGCCAACAAACGCAAACTCCTGCACAGGGATATTTTCAGCAGCCGCTGTCTTTCTGGTGGCCTCAAGAAGCTTTGGATGGGCAACCGCATAATTAAATGCTCGCAAATTATGCTGTACCAGCATCAAAGCAGCGCCGCCGCCGATTTTCAGAGGATTGTCAATCTCGCTGGAATCCGGCACGTCTCCCGTTGGCACCGTATCAAAAAGGAAGCAGTAATCCGGATTAATATGAAGGATTGCCGGCTGTATTCCCCTGACTGTAACCTCCTCCAATGTGGTAAAGGTAAAATAGTGCGAACCTCTGATGGCATTTTTGTCTATCCTCTTTATCACATCCACAAGTATAGCGCAAAGCGCACGGCAGTCCGCCGCTCTTGTCACCAGAAAATTGGGATCGGCAAGCTCTGTACAGGGACTGTCTATTACCATCTGGCATCCCGGCCGCACTCCCATCTCCAGCGCCTTTTCTCTGCTTCCGGCACAGATATCCACATAGGATACTTTCGCGGTCTGCATTTTTTTCAGCTCCTCCTCCGAGAGCATATGGGTAGAACGTGTTCCAATCACTCCCGGAATAACTCCCTTTTCCGTCTTTATTAATACCCTGCGGCTTGGAAGAACCGCATCGGAGGAACCGCCCACCTTTCCAAAATATAAAAATCCTTTTTCGTCTATACTTCTGATAACATAGCCAACCTCGTCCAAATGAGCGTCATAGAGAACCTTTGGTCCGTCCTGTGCCCCCTTCACCGTCACAATCAAATTTCCGTTGGCCAGCATCTCTATGTTGTCAGCATAATCCTTTACCTCATTGGCAATGTATTTCGCTATGTCCCACTCATATCCGCAAACGCCGATGAGACTTGTCAGTGCTTTGATTTCCTTTCTCAATGCTTCCTTCATACGAATCACTCCATTCTGCGCATTCTATGAACCATAACGTATTTTCTTTTTGCTTCATGTAAACAGGAGCTGCACTGCGGGCAAATGTGCATCTCACCTCAGTAAGATTCCTCCCCCTTCGGCAAACAGCCTTCTTCTGTTTTTCATTAGACAGCTCTGGGCAGCTCATAGACAGCAGTCATCACCATAACAAGAACAGGATCGGCAATGATGTCTGCAGAGCTCTCAAAGGGAGCGTTTTCCGGCAGGCACCCGACCTTAAAGCATCTGGTCTCCAGCGTAACCCGCCTGCCTTCAGCCTGCAGTACACGTGCGTGATATTCCATATAGTCTCCCGCGTAGCAGGGACAAAACATACGGTTTTTCGTCACCTTTACACATCGGCCCATATTGCCGAATTCTTTGGCCATAAGGCGGTTGGCACAGTCGCCCATCAGGGTAACGTTCCTGGCGCCGTTGACAAGACCTCCTCCATAATAACAGTCTTTTTGTGATAATCTGCTGCGCATGCATATTGTACGGTCACTCATAACATATTCTCCTTTCCCGGTTATTTTTAGCAGTCAATTTCCATCCATGGATTTTTTACAATGCCGTCCGGCTGTATGCCTCGCTGAAGCTCCTTTTTCACTACTAGGATACACTCAAATGTCGCAATCAGCCTGGGCTCTTCAAACCATACCATATCTCCCTCAAGCGCATCATCTATTCCCGCGCGGCGGGCAGGCGTTGCCAGCTTGTATACAGAACAGGAGGTGGTGCGGGATGTGTTGCCCACCTTATCCAAAGACGCCCTGAACTGAATCATATCCCCAACATATATATCCTCCATAATTTCTACATCCGGATAGCCGAGGGCCAGTGACTCGTCTCCGTCATTGAGAATAAGAACCTCCGTCTCTGCATCACCCGCAATATCAAAAAGTCTTCCATAGTGAACCACCCCATCCGCCGTACTGGCGTCTACGGAGCTGAGGTTCCGATCTAAAAAGGATACTGTTCTCATAATTCATTCCTCCATTTTCTAATATTTGACCCTATGCGGGTAATTGATTTACATAATGCCCTCCATTTTGAACTGTTCCAGCTGTTCCACTGTCAGACCAAACACTGATAAATTATCCTGTCCCAGCAGCGGCGACGCCTGTTCAACGCTTCCAGGCGTCCGTGAAAGCTTCATAACACAGCCCTGAAGCTTCATATCCCCCGCCAAGGGATGTCTGCATGGAACTACCATCTCACGCGCTTTAATATGGGAAGACTCAATAATTTCCTTCATATTAAGCAGTGGGCCGCAGGGAATACTGGCCTCGGCCATAATGGCTTCCACCTCTTTTTTTGTCCTTTCGCTGCACCAGTCATTTATAACCTTCTGCAAATCAGGAATATAGTTCTCATGACGCAGACTGTTTGTTTTATACCGCGGGTCCTCTTTCAGCCACGGACGGCCGATTACATCACAGAAAACCCCAAACTGCCGATCATTGCCAACTCCGATTGTTATGTAGCCGTCCCTGCATTCATATACATCAAAGGGCGCTATAATCATGTCCACATTACCACTGCGCTTTGCAATTTCGCCGTTCATGGTATAATCCACAACAGCGCTCTCCAAAATACTGAAAATTGTGTCTACCATAGAAACATCGACCTGCTGTCCTTCCCCTGTCATGGCCCTGTGGTAAAGGGCAAGAAGTATCCCCGTGGCAAGATAGATGCCGGAGACATGGTCAGCGACGGAAGGGCCGACCTTAACCGGCTTGCCGTCAGGATAACCGGTCAAATTCAGTATGCCGCCCATAGCCTGTGCTATAGAATCAAAACAGGGGCGTTCTGCCAGAGGGCCATACTGTCCAAAGCCGGACCCGGAAGCGTAGATGATTTTGGGATTAATTTTATAGAGCGTCTCATAATCAATTTGCAGCCTTTTGGTAACACCGCCCTTATAGTTTTCAACCACCACATCAGCATTCCTTACCATTTCATAAAAAAATTGGCGGGCTTTTTCATTTTTCAAATTTAACGTCACACCTTTTTTGTTTCGGTTCCAGTTGCAAAAGCAGCCGCTCTCTCCGCTTTTGGGGTCAATGGGAACAAGCCCTCTTCCCATTTCACCGCCCGGCGGTTCAATTTTCAATACATCAGCCCCATAATCGGCTAAAATCATGGTACAAAAAGGACCGCTGAGAGCAGAAGTCAAATCCAGAACCTTGAGACCCTGTAATGCTTTCATTTTCAATACCTCTTTTCCAGTCACAGTCTAGCTTGATACCTGTTTCATATTTTTATGGTAACAATTCCAGCCGCGTGAATGTCAACAGGTACTTGCATTTTTTATGAACTGCCCGGTTAGGAAAAGTCCCAAAAGGTTCCCCTTAGGGGAATACCAAAAGAGCATATTCCTTTATGAACGCAAACAAAAAAGCCGCAGCGCGGCCTTCCTGTTCTGATCTGTTCTGATCTCTTCAGATCAAACTATTTTTTGTGTGAAATCTAATTTAGAAATCAGGACTTGTGAATAAAATTGGTGAAATAAAAAAATACTATTTTCCGAAACCTTGATGTCAAACCATTTTTAGCTATCCTTTTTTCGTTTACTGTGAAACCCCTCTTATTCAGCATAAAATTTTACGTTTTCCTTTTTATTTTTACGCTGTTTTAGCCACAACACCGACATATACATATATACAAATTTAATCTTCCTCTAATATTCTGTGCCATTAGAAAATTTCAAAATAAAGAAAGCTTGATTAATCAAGCTTTCTTTGCTTATTGGAATCATATTGCCTTGTTTCCTTATGCCACACGGCCTCGGCCTTTTCTATAAGAATCTAATTATAGTTTACACTTTGTTTTTTTAAGTCAATACACCCTGCTCCGCTTTTTTCTTTTTTCTGATGGGAATAATAATTTTAGCAATCTGCTCATTTTGATCCGTGCATTCAATAGGGGAAATCACAAATTCCTCCGCCAGAGAGCCATAGGGTTCATACCCGTTTTGATGAATCCAGGTAAACAGCTTTAAATGGGTACTTATCATGGAATCATAAGAGCCCATATGGATAGCCGTAGCCGCCAGATAGCCGCCGTATTTTTGCAGGTATTTTCCGTCAGGCTGGGCATCCACCTTAATGCCCAACTGCAAATCACAGTCCTTTCTGATAAACTGCTCCAGTAAATTGTTGTGATAAATTGCAACGGACTGTCCCGTACTCTTGAAACCTTCTTTATGGCATTTTTCATATAGCTCCATCCAAAAATTGACGGAGGGTTCGCTGATATTATAATCCGGCATGATTTTCCGCTCGGTGAACAGGGCCGTTACCGGAACATACTCTGTGCCTATATTATTGAGCAGATAAGTGTTAAGCTCCTTTTGTGTTTTCACATCACTGCGCATTTCTACCGCCTGCTCCAGACGATCCACCCATTCCCTCTGATCCTTCAACAGCTCCTGCTTCACCTGGATTTCCTCCTCAATAGCCGCCAAACGCTGCTTGATTTGAATGGAAAGGGTCTCAATATCATTTTTTTCAATAACCGCACTGATTTCCTTCAGCCCGCAGCCAATATTCCGCAGTCTTTTAATCGTGTTTAAAACAATTATCTGCTCCTTGCTGTACAGCCGGTAATTATTTTCAGGATTCCGTATGGCAGGAACCACCAGCCCAATGGAATCGTAATACCGCAGAGTCTTGGCAGAAAGGCCGGTCACCATTGCAACCTCGCCTATTGTGTAAATTTCCTGTTCGATCATAATATCCCATCCCTATCTGGTCAAAACAGCACTGTCCACAGCCTTTGCAAACTTTCCCTTTCTTTTCCTATTTCATGACATTTTGATCCTGTCAGGAGCAGACAACATTCATTTTGTCCACCGACCTAAGATAAGTCTGTTTGTATCATAAAACTTAAAATCGCTTATATATTTTAAACGAACGCTGTCAAAGCCCACCGCTTTCCTCTTCCAGCTTTTTGCAGCACACGAGCAAAGACGCAATCATTTTCTCACGGCTCATATTCTCATCTTTTTCTTTTTCCCTTTTTAAATGCTCCGTCAGCCTAGCGAGCACAAAACCGCAGTCCGCAATAATCTTTATATGTGCCATGTGAAAAATAGGTGCCTTTTTGTCAACATTAACCGCAACAATTGTTTCTGCATTTTTCATGCCGATGGTATGAAAATTAGCGCCCGATATGCCGAAAGCCATATAAAGCTTTGGTGTAAGCCTCTTTGTGCTGAGGCCGACCATTTGACTGTGGGAAAGCCAGCCCTCCTCCACTGCGCCTCTTGAGGCCGCGATCTCACCGCCTATAAGACAGGCAAGCTCACACAATAGCCGAAGATTTCTTTCTCCCCCAAGTCCTCTGCCTCCGGCGACTACATACTCGCCTTTTTCCAGTTTCATAAAATTTTCCGTTTCCATTTTCTATCTCCATTAAAGCGCAAGCTTATAGATTGCAATAACATCATCCTTTGCAAGCCTGCGGTAATTTCCCAGTGTAGCAGAGCCATTCTTCGTACATTTATCAGCCATTTCCTCAAAATGAGTCTCGTCAATGCCCAGGTCCCTCAGTCTTGTGACAAGGCCGCACTGGTTCAAAAACTGCTCAAAAGCCCTGATGCCTGCAACAATAGTCGCCTCCGGCTGGTAGGGATTATAGTCAATATTCATCACATTGGTCGCAAACTGAAGCATTTTTTTCGGCTTCTCCCGCCAGATATATTTCATCCATGCCGGGAACAGTACCGCAAGCCCTGCCCCGTGGGCAATGTCATAAAAAGCGCTCAAGGGGTGCTCCATATCATGGTTGCCCCAGTCTTCCTCCCGTCCCGCGCCCACAAGGCCATTGTGAGCCAGTGTTCCCGCCCACATCAGTTCTGCCCGTGCGTCATAGTTTTCGTTATCCTTTAAAACAATAGGCAAATTGCTGATAACCGTTTTTAAAACGGACTCGCACAGCCTGTCGCTTAATTCCACATGCTCCGTGTTGGTAAAATACCGCTCCATCACATGGGCCATAATATCACTTGCACCGCAAGCTGTCTGATAATTGGAAAGTGTACAGGTCAGGGCAGGATTTAATATGGAAAACTGAGGTCGCATAGCTCCGTTGCCGTAGGAATTTTTGTCCTTTGTCTCTTCATTTGTAATGACGCTTCCGGGACTGCACTCACTTCCCGCCGCCGGTATGGTGATGACGCATCCCACAGGCAGCACCCTCTTCGCTCTTGCCTTTCCCTCAAAAAAGTCCCATACATCACCCTCATAAGGAACGCCTAAGGCAATGGTCTTCGCTGTGTCAACCACACTTCCGCCGCCAACCGCCAATATAAAATCAATGTTTTTTTCCCTGCAAATTTCGATGCCTTCTCTCACCAGGCTTAATACAGGGTTTGGCTTCACACCGGAAAGCTCTGTAAAGCTTACGCCGCTTTCTTCCAGTGAAGCAACAATCTCATCATACAATCCGCTTTTTTTGATAGAGCCCCCGCCATAGACAAACAGTATATTTTTGCTGAATTTTGCCGTGTTCTTTCCTGTTTCCTTTTGCGTATCCCTCCCAAAAATAATTTTGGTGCCGCACTGAAAATTAAAATTGTTCACGTGTAGTATACCTCCTTATTGGTAAACGGAATATAAACTGAATAAAACAACAGTATCAGAATCAGGTAACTTCCGATAAAGACCGCCGGCTCCGTGTATTACCTCTCTCCAAGCTTCAAGGATGGGTTGGCATTCAAATCCAGCCCGTCCCTGATTCCCTTTCTGTATTCGTAATAGGCGGCCGATCCAATCATAGCCGCGTTATCTGTACAGAGAACAGGAGATGGAATGTTGAGAGTAAAACCCTCACTGTCGCAAGCCTGCTTCATGGCCTCCCGCAATGCGGAGTTCGAGGCGACGCCGCCTGCCATGGCTACTTTCCCAACATTTTTCTCCCGCGCCGCTTTAATGGTTTTCGCCACCAAAACTTCAACAACAGAGCGCTGGAAGCTGGCCGCCACATCATTTGCATTTATTTCCTCCTGCATCATCTTTTTCTTGTTGATGTAGTTTAACACAGCCGATTTCAGACCGCTGAAGCTGAAATCATAGCTGTCCTCCTCCAGATAAGCGCGCGGAAACTCTATTGCGTGGGGATTGCCGCTTTTTGCCGCCGCGTCAATTTTAGGGCCCCCGGGATATCCCATGCCAATGGCGCGGGCCACCTTGTCGTAAGCCTCCCCCGCGGCATCATCTCTGGTGCGCCCCAAAATTTCGTATTCTCCGTAATCTCTCACATAGACAAGATGACTGTGTCCGCCTGAAACCACAAGCGCAATATAGGGCGGTGCAAACTCCTTATCCTCAATATAGTTTGCAGAAATGTGCCCCTCAATATGGTGAACTCCAATCAGTGGCTTGTGAAGGGCAAAAGCCAGTGCCTTTGCCTCCGCCAGACCGACTAAAAGCGCCCCCACAAGTCCCGGACCGTAGGTTACGGCGATCGCATCAATAGCGTCAAATGTAACACCCGCATCAAGAAGCGCCCTGTCAATCACGCCGTCTATATTTTCTATATGCTTTCTGGAGGCAATCTCAGGCACAACCCCTCCATACAGCGTATGCAGTGCAATTTGGGAGGATATTACATTGGATAAAACCTCTCTGCCGTTTTGTACAACAGATGCCGCCGTTTCATCACAGGAACTCTCTATGGCTAAAATCAGCACATCCTTATTTTCTTTTTCCATCTTTTTCTCTCCTAATAATTACATTTCCTAATCGTCCAATCCTTCCTTAATTATATCCCGAATTTTGTCCCTGTCAAAGCTTTCTTCACCGTGTCTGGTCTTAAAGGTAACCGGCAGACTTATTTTCAGAACTCTCCTGTATACAAACAGCAGAAAAACCGTTCCCAGAGAAAGCACGGGATAAACAAAAAAAATGAAAGCTCCTCCTATGCCAAACACGCTTTCACTCAGTATCATAATAAAATTTCCAATCAGATAGTATATAAGCGTATAGCCTGATATGCGCAGTACTCCCTCAAATACATAGCCTATAAAAATAGCAAGTGATATCCTGCCAAACTGCACCAGAAGCATTACGATAAAAGACGATGCGATAGAAAAAGGAATACCCACCACGGAATAGATATGCATGCCAACAATAGCTGCAATTCCAAAGTACAGTACAAGTCCCGATGAGATTACTTTCCCATAATGGCGGATTAACACCATAGCGCCCTGCTCGGACTGCCTTTTAAACAAAAACAAAAATAAAAGTCCAATGATCAGCTGCCCTCCCGCACCCGCAATCAAAAGCAGTGTATCAGGCAAGTCAGCCAAATATTGGACATAAGAAGAAATGCCCAAAGCCTGTATAATTACTTTGAACATTTCCATAATGTTTTGGGAAATAAAGATAAGCTCCCTGGGATAATCCGCCACCAGTCTCAGGGAAATAATTCCAATACATATAATCAGGCATAAGAGAAAATTCTCTGTATTTTTTGATATTTTCATCTGTCATCAGCCTTGTCTGTTCTTCTTTTTCCGTCTGAGCATTACAAACTGTACCGCACAAAGCGCCGCCACCAGCGCAAATATAATCCCCATTGCGTTATATAAAGCACCGCTGGCCGAGGTAATCGTGCCGTCTACAACAGCCTTGATAGCCTCTGACTGCTTTGCCACATGCTCCGATACGGGAATAAATTTCTGCACCATATCCCCAATATACGGATTCTGGGATAATGACAATAAAATAGGTTCCCTGTAGGCAACCAATACCGTACCTGTCCCAAAAAGTATGGTAAAGCCTCCAAGCATTACACTTTGAATTTTATCTGAAAGTCTGTATCTGACCTCAAAGGTATTCTCACTGAGAGCAGTAATCTGCGCCATTACCTTCAGCTCAAAATCCTCAGGCGCCTCAAACTCAGGCATATCCTGAAAGTCTATTAATAAATTGTCATAAATGGTAAAGCTTTCTTTGCATCTGCCACACTGACATAAATGCTCATTGAGCAGGCGCGCCTCCGCCTGTGTCAATTCGCCGTCCATGTACTTCATCATGTAGTTATCCGCATCGTCACACTTCATTCATGTCACCATCTTTCATTCCCATTAATGCTTCCTTCAGCATTTTCCGTCCCCGGAAAATACGGTTTTTTACTTTGGACAGGGGCTCTCCTATAATGTCTGCTATCTCCTGATAGCTCAACCCCTGCTGATGATAAAGAACAATTGGTATCTTATACATATCAGGCAGAGATTGTAAAGCGCCTGCTATCTGCTTCTGCCTTTCTTTTTTTATGTAGCTTTTTTCCGGCGTATTCTGGTCAGGGATGTCGTAAACCATTTCATCCATGCTGATGGTATCCTGCTTTTTCTTTCTTCTGAAATCAATAACGTGGTTTGTCGCAATCCGAATGACCCAGGTAGAAAACTTATATTCCGGATGATACTTATCCAGGTTTTTATATATCTTGATAAAAACCTCCTGAGCCAAATCATTGGCTTCCTCCGCGTCGTTTATCATCCGCAGTATAACAGAAAAAACAAGGTTTTTATAGCGTGTCAAAAGCTCGGCGAACGCGTCATTGTCCCCCGCCAGCGTTTCCTTGACCAGTTCATAATCCTCTTTTTTCTTGTTCATAGCTACTCCTTATAGGCTCAATAAATGAGTTAAATGCAGTAACCTCTTTCGTATAAAATAACATACGGACTGAGTCACGCATTTGTCTGCTGCTTTTCTTCTCTGTTTTCCGGAAAATATATGGTATCCGTCATTCTGTCAAAACCGATAACCGTATTTTCAAATACTCCTGTGGCATTCTCCTTAAATTCCTCAGGCTCCGAGAGAGAGGGACTGAAGTGGGTCAGCCACAGCTTTCCAACATTACCTCTTTTGGCAAGGGACGCGGCCTCAGAAAAAAGCATGTGTCTGTTCTTCAAAGCCTTCTCCCGTTTTTCTTCCTCTCCATACATACCCTCGCATATAAATAAATCCGAGTCCTGTATAAAATCAATAAAGCTGTCAAGGGGCCTGGTATCCGTACAGAAGGAAACACTGATGCCCTTTCTGTCGCCGCCCATAACCATATCGGATGTAAAGGTCTTGCCCTCGTACTCTGCAAAACCGTTTTTCTGTATCACATTCCATAGGATTCTGGGGATTCCTAATTCTTTTGCCTTCACGGTATTAAATTTTCCCTTTCTCTTCACATCAAAACGGTAGGAATAGCATTTTACAAGATGCTCCGCCTCGGTAAAACTCACCGTTATCATGCCGACTTGAAAGGTTCTCGGTGAATTTCTGTCCAGCTCTATATATTCTATATCGAAGGGAAGTTCCGGCGACACCCTCCTTAAACCGTCCACAATATAAGAAAGCCCCGGCGGGCCAATAAGCTGCAAGGGAAGGGTTCTTCCTGAATTACCGATTGTCAGAAGCATTCCCGGAAGCCCTGAAATATGATCGGCATGGTAATGGGTAAATAAAATGGCATCTATTGCCTTGAACCCCCATCCCAGCTCCTTCAGCGTCACCTGAGTGCCCTCTCCGCAGTCAACCATAATAAGCCTTCCGTTTAAACGCATTAAAACGGAGGAAAGAAAACGTCCCGGCATGGGCATCATTCCGCCGCAGCCTAACAATGCAAC
Organism: Bacillota bacterium; assembly: GCA_019422105.1. GTDB lineage: Bacteria > Bacillota > Clostridia > Lachnospirales > Anaerotignaceae > JAHZDZ01. Next base: position 74,374 of record JAHZDZ010000001.1, read on the forward strand.
ATCCAACATATCATCACCTGATTTCTAAATAAAAACAAAACGGCTAAAATAAAATTTAACCGCTTCGCGGTAATTTTTTTCTAAATTCTTTCTTTTTGGCTTCTCTGCGCCTATCTATTATAACATCAAAGCCGCAATGCACTGCTCGAAAATACAACGTTTTTTCGTTCGCGTTGCACGCATCGAAACAAAAAACATTTAAAGGCAAATTATATTTGCTTTTTCTGTTTTTTATTGTTTCTGCTTTACTTTATCTCGGATATTATATCATGACCCAAAAACAAAAGTCTATATAATTATTATACTTGCCATATTTCTTCAATTCATGAGCGCTATTTATATGGCTTTTGCTTTTAAAATAGCGCTGCTCTCGCGTTTGTCCGCAGTTTTTTCATCGCAAAAAAATTAAAATTTCATTGGATTATTTCATTGATTCTCCTAAATTCCCTTGTTTCAACAGTATTTTCAAGTTTCTTGCAAAAAAACAATTGTTACTAAATTGTGAACAAAAATAAATAATTCTTTACAAATATGTTAACAGAAGCTATAATAGGGTTTGTAATAATTTTGTAACATAAAAAATATAGGAACGGTGATTTGATGGAGAATCCTTTTTGTAGAGAAGAACTTGAAAAAGTATATGTAACGCTGCATATAGGGGATAAGAAACCAATAAAAATAATCAAAAAAAATGTCTATATTGCGGCTGCAACGGCTGCTATTGTTTTGACTGGCAGCTTATATACCTTTGGGGGATACAAGATTAATTCAGAAAAGCTCCAAATGGCGTCCAGCGAGCTGGAGCAGCTAAAAAATGAAAAAGAACAGCTGGAAACGAAGGCCAGGCAACTGGAAACCGAAAACAACGCTTACAGCTCTCAGCTTACCGACATTGAACAAAAAACACAGGAAATAGAAAATAAAATTAACCAGCTGGAGGACAGCAAGGAAGAGCTTTACGACAAGCTGAATAAAATAAGCTCCACCTCCGGTACAGGCACAGACGGTGTTCAATCTGCATCCACTGAGACAAGCAGTGCTGTCTCCGCCTTCACTCCTTTTGTACTGACACCCTTTAACTGTGACAATACAAAAACTAGCTATTTGACTGCAAAGCTGGATGTTCTGTCCAATGCAGTCTCCAGCGAGGAAGTGGAATACACAGATGTATCTCAGGATGTGGTGCAGACGCTTTCCAACATGACAACCGTTCCGTCTATCTGGCCCGTCAGAGGGCAGGTTTCCTCCGAGTTCAGCTATCGGGACGACCCTATCAACAGCTCCAATGCTTTTCACACAGGAATTGACATCAGAACGCCTATCGGTACCCCTGTCAAGGCAGCGGCCTCGGGAACCGTAATTCAGGCTTACTTTAATCAGTCCGGCTACGGCAATATGGTTGAAATTGACCACGGAAACGGCTACACTACTCTTTACGCTCATAACTCAGAGCTGAATGTGGCGGCAGGAGACAAAGTGCTTCAGGGCGATATCATCGCCTACTCCGGCGCAACCGGAAGGGTTACCGGACCACATGTACATTACGAGGTTATGATAAACGGTGAACTGCAAAACCCACGGGATTATTTAAACTGATAAAAAAAGGATGGCTAAGGCAACTTGACTTAAGAAAACAAAATATAATTTATAATTGGATTCTTAGGGAAAACGCCGAGGTTGTACGGCATAAGAAAACAAAACAATGTGATTTCGATAAAAAAAGCTTGATGAATCAAGCTTTTTTTATTCATAGTTTTCTTATGGCAACGACCATTAAGCCATCCTTTTAGCTTGTCAAAAAAGTCCCCTGCTGCACCGTCAAAACCTTTTGAATGACTGCTGATATAAAAAGACTTGTTCCGGCTGCTATCAGAAACCCACCGAAACAGTCAGTATTTTGCTATGCAAAATCGCTTCCCGTGGCCGGATTTCTCTCGGGTAACGGTCAATACTTTTTATCTGCGCCAAATAGCTTACTGCGTTCGGTGGCATGTCTTGCCGCTATCACTTGCATCCCGCTCTTTACATCGGCCAAAATGAATTCCGTCTGTGGATTCCATTCATGGCCATCCTCCCAAAACATCCGCAGTAACGATAAAATTAAAATCTGAAATTTTTACACCCAAACTCCTCCAAAAAGGGAATTGCTCATGACCTGGAACGGAAAACTACATTGTCATCAAAAAGTTAGGCTTTGCTTGACTGTTATAAAACTTAGGTCAAGCCTTTTAAATGGTTTGGAAGAGTTCAGGGACGCTGTCCCTGAGATTTGCCGACATGCCAGGACCGGCAAAGCCGGCCTTAGCCTATTTCCAATCTTTATTCCACAAACTCGTAGATACCCCTATCCAGAAGCCACTTGTCACTGTGAAAAGACATAGACGTCGTCACAGGCTCTGTATCATAATCAAACATATTATAATCAAACGTAATGTTTACCTTGCCGACTCCGGCCTTCTCAACCCTTACGCTGTCAAAATTTACAATTACGGGCATGCCATGGCCGCCGTTTTTCATATCTACATAAAGTATGCCGTCTTTCTCTTTAAAATAATCCTTTCCCTTTGCCAGAAAAGAATTGATGCGCAGCTCACTGGAATAAGTATTGCGCATAAGCTCCTCAATATCCTTCATTGTTTTATATTTATCGGAAACCGCCGGATAAAAGGGGTCACCCGTTTTTTCAAAATTCAAATATGCTTCGTAATGGTAATCGGCGTTACCCTGAAGACCGGCATTAAAAATACTTTCAATTTCAAGGTCGTTCTTCAGTAAAGAGACAGCCGTTTCTCTTAACTCCGCCAGCTCCTCATTTTCCGTGTCACTGATAAAACCGAAGTTGCTCAGAGTAAACTGATTTCCCTTCAAGGAAACCTCCGCCGTGATTGTGCCGAAATAATTTCCCTCAACTGTTCCATTGGTTTTTGTTGCAATAGGCACCTTTACCATGATTTTAGACTTTGTCAAATCAAATTCAATGAAGCTTCCGTAGCTTACATCTGTGACAAATGTCGTAAAATTTTTTCCCGCCGGATCTGCGCATACAAACTTACTGCCATCCAATGTAAGCTCTATTTTTTTGTCCTGCCTGTCATATTGATAAGTGAGTTTTTTTTGTATCTGACTGACTATTGCCTCTGTCTCAAGCTTATTGTCGATCAAAATAGAAGCGTTATTCTTGTCCTTATCCGCTGTCAGTATATGAAGCTCCTCTATTCCCACGCCTGTCCCCGACATGGAGTAAAAGCTCAGCGCAATGTCCTTTTCTCCATCCTTGTCATAATCTCCATAGGCAATTGCGGGCAGTATCATTCTGGGCGTTGTGTATTCCACATCGAGATAGGAGGCCTGTCCCTTATAATAAACTATCACACCTTTTGGCTGAAGGCCGTATACGTAGATATCCTCTCTTGGAATAGACGCGATGAGATGAAAATCCGATTGGAATGCCTCCGCTGAATCATCCGGCTTTTTGGATTCCTGAATAACGACCTCATTTAGGTCTTCATACCAGTTGACCTCTTTTCCAAAAAGCTCCGCTACCTTCCTAAGCGGAATATAAATACTGCCGTTAATATTTACCGCATTTTCCTTTTCCTTCTCCGCCTCCATTTCCTTTCCATCCACAAAAATACGGCTGTCACTTGGCACATAGGTACCTGCAAAGACCGTACTGCCCAAAAACATGGTTCCCGCCATAAACACTGCTGTGCCTGTCCGAAGTTTCTTTATTTTCACATCAATACCCCCTTAAATACTGGTTAATACTGCTTCTATAGTATTTGACGCAGTCAAAAGATAAACAACTGCAAAAAATTCATTTTTTTCAGAAAACAAATGTGACAGTATTTTGTATTCCTTTTTTGACCATTTATTTATTACTGAATCAAAAATTTGGCTTTCCATAATCGGCATTGGTAAAATACTGCTTATTTCACTGTTCTATTTATTTTACTATGCCTTGCCGCTGTCTTCAATGACAAAATCCTTAAGATAAAAAACAGGTTCCTTTATGGAAGCCCGGCTTCAGAAAATAAAACAATTGTTTATCCTTCCTCTTAAGCCGGCCATCCCCGGAACCTGTTTTTGCAGAGAGCTTTTGCGTTTTAAGCCCCCAGATATGCTTTTTTAATCGCCTCATTTGTCAGCAGTTCTTTTGCATCGCCCTCCATGGCAATCTTTCCCGTTTCCAAAACGTATGCCCTATCGGAAATAGACAGCGCCATTTTTGCGTTCTGCTCCACCAAAAGCACAGTCATGCCGCTTCTGTTTACCTCCTTGATAATCTCAAATATTTCCTTAACCAATATGGGTGAAAGCCCCATTGACGGTTCATCCAGTATCAGTATTTTCGGACGGGACATCAAGGCCCTGCCCATAGCAAGCATCTGCTGCTCACCACCGCTCAAAGTACCTGCATACTGCTTTTTCCTCTCTCTGAGTCTTGGAAATTTGTCATAAAAATTTTTTCTTTCCTCTTTCTTTTTCTCCGCCGTGTCATTAATTGAAAATGCGCCCATCTCCAAATTTTCCTTTACCGTCAAATTGGCAAAAATACGCCTTCCCTCCGGCACCTGCGCAATGCCCATTTTCAGTATATTATGGGCCTCCACTTTGGATATATCCTTCCCCTCAAAGGTGATAGAGCCGCTTTTGGGCTTTAAAAGCCCTGAGATAGATTGCAGAGTTGTCGTCTTTCCTGCGCCGTTGGCGCCGATGAGGGAAACAATCTCCCCCTCGTTTACTTTCAATGAAACATCCTTAATTGCATGGATATTGCCATAATATACATTAATATCATTAATTTCCAACATTTGAAACCCCTCCTTAGTCACCGAGGTAAGCAGTTACAACCTTTGGATCATTGACAACCGCCTTCGGGTCGCCGCTGGCAATAATCTTGCCGTAATCCAGAACGATAATCCTCTCACAGATGCCAAGCACCAGATTCATGTCATGCTCTATTAAAAGAATAGATACATCAAATTTCTTTCTCAGAAGGCTTATGGTATCCATCAGCTCCTGTGTCTCCGTCGGATTCATACCCGCCGCCGGCTCATCAAGAAGAAGTATCTGAGGATTCGTAGCCATAGCCCTCGCAATCTCCAGCTTTCTCTGCTTGCCGTAAGGCAGGTTATCCGCCTCAATCATAGCATACTGATCCAAATCAAAAACCTTTAAAAGCTCCATGGCCTTTTCTCTGGCTTCTTTTTCCTCTTTCCAATACCCCGGCAGGCGAAACACTGCCGACAGGAGAGAATACTTCATTTCATGATTTCTGGCAACCAATACATTGTCAATTACCTTTAAATGCTTAAAAAGCCTGATATTCTGAAATGTTCTGGCAACACCCAGCTTGACGATCTGGAATGTTTTTTTGCCGTTTACCCTCTCCCCGTTAATGGTGAGTTCCCCTTCTGTAGGTGTATAAACCCCTGTCAGAAGATTAAATACTGTTGTTTTTCCGGCTCCGTTAGGGCCAATGAGACCAACCAGCTCGTTTTTTCCGATTTTCAGATTAAAGTCTGATACAGCCTTCAGTCCGCCGAATGTAATTCCGATATGGTCTGCCGATAAAACGGCGTTGTTGTTATTCTGCTCTTTTTTCAACTCTATGACATCAGCCATTAAGCATCGCCCTCCTTTTTCTCCGGCTTTTTGCCTAAATAGCCTTTTATTCTGTTAAAACCGTTTACCAGAGATATTTCCTTTGTTCCCAAAAGCCCTGATGGTTTGAATATCATCATAATAATCAGCGCCAAAGCATATACCAGCATACGGTAATCGGAGAACTGCCTCAAAACCTCGGGAAGCACGGTAAGGACAATGGCGGAAACCACTGAGCCGGTAAAGCTGCCAAGTCCTCCCAATACAACAATAACCAGTATCTCTATGGAGCGGTTGAAGTCAAAGGATTTGGCGCCCAGTATACCGATATAATGGGCATACATGCCACCGGCAATGCCTGCAAAAAAAGCGGAAACCGTAAATGCCAGCGTCCTGTAGTAGGTATTGTTGACGCCTGCCGCCTCAGATGCAATATCATCCTCTCTAATGGAAAGTATAGCACGTCCATGGCGGGATATCATCAGCGTATACATAGCCGCCACACAGACAACCATAATCATGAAAACAATATCAAAGGCAGTCAGATCCGCACTGAAGCCAAACAAATGAACATCCATGGCAGAAAGCTTTTTTATTCCCTTTAAGCCCTGGGCGCCGCCTGTAATGGACATATTCTCTATAATAACACGTATTATCTCGCCAAACGCCAGGGTAATAATGGCAAGATAGTCGCCTCTCAGTCTCAATGCAGGCAAGCCGATAATAATACCAATGACTGCCGCAACCATTCCTCCCAGCAAAAGACCTACAATATATCCTCCAACACCGGGTATAATGCCCGACTGTGTGAATATGGCCGCGGTATAAGCCCCTGCGGACATAAAGCCCGCATGACCAAGAGCAATCTGCCCAAGACAGCCTGTAGTGATATTCAGACTCACAGCAAGGACAATATTGATGCACACAAGGGTCATAATGCCCAGAACATATTTGTTGACAATGCCGGAGATATTCAGAGAATTAATCACAGCAAAAACAATGATGATAGCAATGAAATTTACAATATAGGATAGTACTGTCTTTTTTGTCATGCCGCCCACCTACACTTTCTCTTTGGTATTTTTTCCCAAAATACCGGATGGCTTTACCAAAAGCACAACGATTAGGATGCCAAAGACGACAGCGTCTGCCAGCTGGGATGAAATATAAGCCTTTGTCAGACTCTCAAATACTCCCATAATAAGACCGCCTATCATCGCGCCCGGTATAATGCCGATGCCGCCCAATACAGCCGCCACAAAGGCCTTCAGTCCAAGCATAGAACCCATGAGAGGCTGAATCTGGGGGTAAGCCGATATATACAAAACAGAACCTACCGCAGCCAAACCGCTTCCTATGGCAAATGTAAGCTGAATGGTTGAATTTACATTGATACCGACAAGCTTTGCTGCCCCCTCGTCCTCCGATACCGCACGCATTGCCTTGCCAAGTTTTGTTCCCTTTACAAACATCTGCAATAAAACCATAATTGCAATTGAAATCAATATTGTTATAATGGCGCCGAAATTAATCTGTATTCCGAATAAATCGAGGGAACTCACATCAAAAATCTTCTGTACGGAGCGTGGATTCGGTGAAAAAATAAGCATTGCGGCATTCTCTAAAAATAAACTGATACCAATGGCGGTAATCAGAGAGGAAATTCTCGGAGAATGTCTCAGCGGCCTGTAGGCCACCCGCTCGGAAAGCATGCCAAGAAGCGCACACACGATGATGGAGGGAACTACGCAGGCCCACGCCGGCAGCCCCCACCCCGTCAGTATCGGTATAAAAAGAATAGAGCTGTAAGCGCCTACCATAATAATATCGCCATGGGCAAAATTAATCAGTTTTACAATACCATAAACCATTGTATAGCCAAGGGCCACCAGAGCGTATATGCTGCCTACCTGAAGCCCGTTAATAAGCTGTTTGATAAAGTTTACTATCGCATCCATGATTCTCCCCCTTTCTTGGTTATTGGGATAAGTTTTATATCAAAGGCCAGGGAAACATCGCTTTTCACTGCTTTATCTGCACCGCTCTCCTGCCTTCTGTCAATCGCCCTGACAATTGATATGAAACCATTTTCTATTTTCTTCCATTTTTTCTATTAAACGGAAGAAAACCACCCTGCAAAATTGCAGGATGGTATCCTCCCTATTATCTGCCGTTTCCCAAAAAACGGTTTCTTTAAAGTTTTATTCCACTTCTACAGTAGAATCAAATGTATATTCACCGTTTACAATTTTAATGATAGATACGGATTTCACAGGATCGCCGTTTTCATCAAATGTCATATGACCGGTTACGCCGGTGTAGTCTGTATCCGCAAGGGCCTGAATGATTGCATCCTTATCTGTGGATCCAGCCTTATCAATTGCATTTGCCAGAATGTGAGCCGCATCATAAGCCAGTGCAGCAAAAGCAGATGGCGCCTCGCCGTAAGCTTCGGTGTAGTCCTTTATAAAATTCTGTACCGTCTCGGATTCATCCATAACAGAATAGTGATTGCAGAAGTATGCGCCCTCCACAACATCAAAGCTGCCCTCGTCCAATGTTGCGGTAACGCCGTCCCAGCCGTCTCCGCCGACAAGAGTCGCGGTAACGCCAACTTCTTTTGCCTGAGTGGCAATCAAAGCAACCTTTGCATAGTAATCAGGAATTAAAAGGACATCAGCGCCTGACTGAGCAATTTTAGTCAGCTGTGTCTTGAAATCCACATCATCATTGCCATAGCCCTCATCTGCTACAACTTCCATGCCAAGTTTTGTCGCTTCATCCCTGAAAGCGGAAGCGATACCGTCTGAATAGTCGTCTGAAGTATTGTGCATAACGGCTACCTTTTTCGCGCCTAATTTGTCAAAGGCGAAGTTTGCCATTGTCTTTCCCTGGAATGGGTCAAGGAAACAAACTCTGAAAATATTGGAACCATATGTAGTGACATCCGCTGCTGTAGCTGTCGCCGTAATCATTGGCATGTTTTCACTTGCCGCAACCTCAGCGACCGCCATAGTCGGTTTGCTGGTAACGTCGCCGAGAAGAGCAACAATGTCCTGACTGGACAATTTGTTGTAGGCATTGATAGCCTCTGTGGAATCGCCCTTTTCATCCAAAACCTCATATTTAATCTGTCTGCCGCCCAGAATACCGCCGGCCTCGTTAATTTCCTTAAACGCCAGGTTCGCACCGTTTGTGGCTGTTGTGCCGTAAACTGCGACGCTTCCTGTCAAAGGAGCAAGCCCGCCGATAAAAATTTCTTCACCGCTGTCCTGGCCGCTTTCCTCCTGCTTTGCTTCTCCGCCTGCTGCCGGCGCTTCTTCCTTCTTGCTGCATCCGGCTGCACCAAAAACCATAGCCGCCGCCATAGCTACCGCTATAAACTTTTTCATACTCAATTACCTCCCCATTTTTGTGTTTCATTTTTTCAACATTGTATAACAACGTCAGATACATAATACTATTAGCAAAAACCATGCCAAACAATAAATATTAAAAACATTTTATTTTATGCAGTTATTCACACTTTTATACACAAAAATTCATATTTTATCAGGCTGTTTTCAACCTTTTTCATTTTTTTTCATTTTATTTCATTTTCATTTATGCTATAATGTCCGTAACAAGCGGAGAGAAGCCAAAAAAGAAGCTGTTCGGCCGCTTGCGGGCG
>JAHZDZ010000001.1:83750-524315 GCA_019422105.1 Bacillota bacterium
AAACGACCGAGGAATGCGCAGCATTTCGAGGTTCTCCGCGTTAATTTTTGTTATCGTCCGTAACAAGCGGAGAGAAGCCAAAAAAGAAGCTGTTCGGCCGCTTGCGGGCGAGATATGCTTCTTTGAAGGGTTCGTGGAGTGAAACGACCGAGGAATGCGCAGCATTTCGAGGTTCTCCGCGTTAATTTTTGTTATCATCCCTAACAAGCTAAGAGAAGCGAATAAGAAAGCTTTTACAAAATTGACATACTATAGAATACGAAAAACAAAGGGAGGTTTCCCCATGACCAGCAGTCAGGGAAAAGAGATTAAATTTATCGACGAGTTAAATGAAGAGGCCTTTAAAATTATTTTAGACTATGCCTACAGCGGCATACTGATTATAAATACGGATAAAATTGTGACAAAAATCAATAAATGGGCCTGTGATTTCTTTGAAATGCCCATGGAGGATATGCTTTACCGTGACACGACCGAGGTTTTTCCAAACTCTGAGCTTGCAAAAATACTGGTCAGCGAGGAAGTACAAAAAAATAAGATAACTGTGAGAAACAATAAGAAAATAATTATCAGCCGCACTCCCCTTTACAGAAACAGGCAGTTAATCGGCGCCATCGCCGTATTCAATGAATATGCCAGTCATCCAAACAGTTCGGAAGCATATTCCATCAGCTCTCTTCTGGTAGATAAGGGATTAGTGGCAAAATATCATTTTGACGATATTGTATATAACAGCGATGCTATCAACTATACTATTTCTCTTGCCAAAACCTATTCCAAAACCTCCTCCACCATACTTGTCACCGGAGAGAGCGGAACCGGCAAAGAGTTGTTTGCCCAAAGCATCCATAATGCCAGCAACAGAAAAAATAAACCCTTCGTGGCCTTAAACTGTGCCACTCTGTCAGAAAGCATACTGGAAAGTGAATTGTTCGGCTACTCAGATGCCTCCTTTACCGGCGCAAAAAAAGGCGGCAAGGTAGGCTTATTTCAGATTGCCAACGGAGGCACCTTATTTTTAGATGAAATTGGTGAAATTCCTCTCTCCTTCCAGGCAAAATTTCTCCGTGCCCTGCAAGAAAAGCAGATAAGGCCTGTGGGAAGCGATAAAATAATACCGATTGACGTCCGTATTATCGCAGCTACAAACAAAAACCTTCTGGAGGAGGTAAAGCATGATCGCTTCCGCCTGGACTTATTATACCGTATCAACGTTTTGACGCTTTCCATCCCACCCTTAAGGGATCGGAAAGAAGATATATTTGACATTGCCTTCCATTATTTCAATCAGAATAATCCGGCAATTTATACGAATCATAAAAAATTAATCAACTCTATATTGCAGGCACTCACAAACTATAAATTTCCCGGAAACGTCAGAGAACTTGAAAATATATTGGAACGGCTTTATCTTCTCATATCAGAAGGGCTTTTGAAGGAAAATATTAAGGATATATTAGGCCAGCTTATAGACTACTCTGATTTTGATATTGTTTCCGGCAGCGAGGTAGATGTCAGCCAGTCACTGGAAAACCAGGAAAAACAGCAGATCATTGACCTGCTGTTAAAAACAAAGGGTTCCAAGCCTGCCGTTGCCAAGCTTTTGGGCATCAGCCAGTCAACTCTCTGGCGGAAAATGAAGAATTACGGTATTAAATAGATATTTCATATAAATTCTTTGCGGAGGCTTCCAAGTCTCTGCAGAGGTTCACCATTGACATAGACGGAAATTTTTATTTTCCGCAGATGTATATGGAATAATCTAAAAATCTGACTGGCGCTCCGGGCTATATTTTTCAGTAGAGTAGAAAAGAGGATAGATAAAAGTCTGGTATCATTAAAACCAAAGCTGTTTAGCTTTGTCCTTCGGACATGAAAAGATTTTCCAGGAATCCTCCTGAATCGTTTTACTTCGGCGTTTGCCGTTTTGGCCATGCCTGAACATCCCCAGGCTGCCCAACGAACACTTGGCATTACCGCTTCGCTTAAAACCGCCTTCAACAGGCAGATTCCGCAGTCTAGCGCAACACCATAAGGTGCAGTCAGGCAAACGGCCTGATAAAATACACTGGCGAAGCAGTACACAAAGTGTACAACCGGCCACTTTTAAGGTCTTTTGGTTCTTTTTTTCTTAAGAAAAGAACTTAGAAGCTTTTCACTCAAACCCCGCGCTTTTCCTTTATGTTATTGGCACCGGAAAACGCCGCTTTCACCATGAAGCCGGCCAAAGCGTCTCGTGAATGCTTTTGCTCTTTACTTCCCCTCTTCAAATTTCATTTCCCTCAGCCTTTTTATAAGCGCTCTATATTCTATATCAAGCTGTACCCTTCTCTCCTCATTTTTTTCTATTGACAGTTCTGATAATACCTTGACCATGCGGCTTTCCAGTACCATTTTTTCCGCCGGCACCCTTCTTTTTCTATTCGTTTCATTCTCATATTCTGTCAGTGTCCCATCAAAGGGTTTTATCCTTTTATTCTCCAGCCGCAATAAGCGGTTGCCAACCTCATACACAAATTTTTTGTCATGGGAAACAAAAAGAACCGTACCCTCATATTCCTGAAGCATCTCCTGCAATATCAAAATAGAAGGCATATCCAGATAATTTGTCGGCTCATCCAGCAAAAGTACATTGGCATCCGAAACCAGAATTTTTGCCAGAGAAAGCCTTTGCAGCTCCCCACCGCTGAGTACTGCGGCTTTCTTCCCAATATCATCGGCCGTAAAAAGCAATCTGGCCAAAACCATCCGCACTGTCATCTCTCGCTGCACGCTGCTTTCCACAGCATTTTCCAAAACTGTTTTGTCCCTGTCAATATTTTCAAATTCCTGATACAGATAGCCTATCCTGGCCCTGGGTACCTTATAAAAAGCTTCGTTTTCCTGCTTTATCAAGTTCAGAAGTGTAGTTTTACCTGTTCCGTTTTCACCGAGCACTGCCGTTTTGCTCCCATTCTCAATCAAAAAGGAAACATTCGTAAATAAATTCTCTCCTCCATATCCAAAGGTTAATCCGTCACATCGGAGTACAATTTTATTCTCCGGCGGATTTGTAAGAGAAAAATCAATTTTCACTCTTGCCTCCTCTCTCGGCTTCTCTGTCTTTTCAAGCTTCTCAAGCCGTGTTTCCAATATATTGGAGGCATTGTGAAGCTTTTTCACCCTGTCTGCCGATTCTCTTTTGTGCAGTCTGGCCTCGGAATTCCCCATCCTTTTCGGCACCTTTTTCATTTTCTTTGCCCTTCTGCGGCTTTTCTCCAAAGATTTCTCCAGATGATTCCTCTGAGAAACATAGTTTTCATATTTACTGAGCCGGGCCGCTTCTTCCCGTTTTTTCTGTTGTTCATAGGAAGTATAATTTCCTTCATACACCCTCAGCTTTCCATCTTTTATTTCCACAATTTTGTTGCAGATGCCATCCAAAACACTGCGCTCGTGACTGACAATCAGAATGGTTTCAAAAAGCCTTACCTTTTCCATAAACAGGCGAACGCCTTCCATATCAAGATTAGCCGTTGGTTCGTCCGCAAACAGAATATGACTTTTTTTATCAAAAACCTGTGCAAGCTTTATCCTCACATTCTCTCCGCCGCTGACCTTCTCATCCGCCGCTTTTTTTGCAATCCCCATTTCCTTTGCAGTCCTGCCATTTACCTCTGTTCTTTCGTGTCCAAGCTGCGTAAAGAAGGAAATACTGCAATTTTTTTCAACCTCTCCTTCCTCTGCCTCCAAGCTGCCGTACAGCAAATTTAAAAACGTTGTTTTTCCACTGCCGTTGACACCCGTAATGCCTATTTTATCCCCCTCATAAACAGAAAAAATGCCACACTCCAATATCAGCCTGTCCCCATAATATTTTTTTAAATTCTTTGCTCTCAATAATTCTAACGACATAAAAAAAGTCCCTCCTTCAAAGATGTCCCTTTTCCGGAAAGACGAACAAAAACAATACCATTATTTATACAAAAAAAATAAATAAGGCAGCTGCATATGCATTGAATTCTAATCCGTCATTCCGAAAAGCTCTCAGCAAAACAAAACCGTTACAACACGGCTGTCTGCATCGCTTCAGTTTTAAAACGAATTAGAAATTAATCATTCTGCAAATACCTTACCCTTTCTTAATATCAACTTTAGTATAACGAAAAACAGCCCCTCTGTCAAGAAGGGCTTAAATTACCAAAAAGGTCAAAATATTGAGGGCCGGTCTCTGCTGTGCTTCGCACCCCCTTAAACTGCCGCAAGGCTCTGCCCTTGCCCCATAAGGAAAACATTGTTTTCCATAAAAAATTAAACCTAGCTTTGTTTTTGCAAAATTTAGGCCAGCCTTTTTGAAAGGCTTGCAGTGGTTCAGGGATAGAATCTTTGAGGCTCATTATCCGTCATTCCTTATGCTTTTTTCTTCGCCGATATAGTCTCAACATCAAAGCGGTAGACATTTGTAGCGTTTATCGCCGGTTCAAAATCAAAATTTTTCTGTCCTGTCAAACGGAACATGAGACAGTCAAGAGCTTTCTTTTTGTCCTCCTTATCCTCCAAAAGCACAATATTTCCCGTTCCCATAACACTCTCAAAGCTCGCCCCATAATCGCACGCTTTATTTCCTTCTATCAAAGAGACAAATCTATCCATCTCAAAGGACGCCTGAATGCCGCTGCCGATGATTTCCGCTTTTCTGCCCGCCTTTGCCCCATGAAAATAGAAGCAAACCTTGCCGCCGTCTCTATCAAAACCAAAATTTACAGGCACCATATAAGCCAGACCGTTATCAATAAGCCCAAGCCTTACAATATCATGGTGTCCAACCATTTCCATAATCTCATTAAAATCCGTTACCTCTTTATCTTTTCTCCTCATCATGAAAACCCCCTTCGCCATAAATCATTTCCGCTAACGATAGTTTGATTATAGTTTCATAGCAGAAAAAAAGCAAGAACCGGACAATATATTATTTTATTTGTCTATTCCTGCTTTTTCACTGTATTACTGTTTGTTATTCTTTATGCCGATTGCGTCGCTTCCCTTTTGAAGCGCCACCATACCGGTACGGGCAATCTCCACAATGCCGTAATGCAAAAGCATATCCAGCATTAAATCAACCCGCTCGGGGCTGTCGCTGATTTCAATTGTCAAAGTCGTGTGGGACATATCCACCACTCTCGCATTCATGATGGTGCAAATATCCATTATTTCGCCTCTTGTAGTAGGCAGCGCAGTCACCTTTATTAAAACAAGCTCTCGGCGTATCGTATTTAAGTTATCGAGGGTCTGTACCTTTATAATATCTATCTGTTTATTCAGCTGCTTTTCTACCTGCTCAATGGTACGCATATCGCCGTTTGTTACAATCGTCATACGGGATACCGTCTTATCATCCGTCTCACCAACAACCAGAGATTCTATATTGAATCCACGCCTTGCAAAAAGTCCCGCTGTTCTTGACAGTACGCCGGCCTTATTCTCAACCAGAACGGAAAATATTTTTCTCATGCTGCATTCCCTCCTATATCAGATTCTTGGAATTCTCATACGGGTCAACGTTGCATTCCATAATACAACTGCCCTCCGAGCTTACAAAATCCTCTATCGCCCTGTCAACCTCATCCATAACATCAACCTTGATAAAGGGTATCCCATAGGCATGAGCAATATCCCCTATTTCCGGACTTCCCTCCAGACTTACCCCCGCATACCTGTCATGATAGGTATTGTGCTGATATTCCCGTACCAGCCCCAGATAAGTATTCTTCATAACGATTATCTTTACATCAATATGGTGCTGCTTCATGGTAGCCAGCTCCATAAGGCACATTTGAAAGGAGCCGTCGCCGCACACTGCCACAACCTGTCTGTCAGGACTTGCACATTTAGCGCCGATAGCAGCAGGGAGGGAGTATCCCATAGTACCCATACCGCCTGTTGTCAAAAATTTTCCCTTCCGCACAATATAATTGCTGGCCGACCATATCTGATTCTGCCCAACATCCGCTACATAAATAACATCCTCGTCAAGCTTCAGAGAAAGCCTTTTGATGAATTCAGCGGGATTAACAAAACCATCCTTATATTCATGCTGTAAAACCGTATTGTCACGCCAATGATTCAGCTCATCCACCCACTGTGTATAATCCCCAACAAGCTTTTGCTCCATAACCTGATCCAAAACATGAGACGCGTCCCCAACCAGTGGAATTGTTGTGCCCAGATTCTTTCCGATTTCCGCCGGATCCACATCAATATGTATAACGGTCGTACTCTGCTCTATAAACTGCACCTGAGGACTTGAAACAGCCCTGTCCGCCACACGTGCGCCAATCAGTATGAGCAAATCACTTTCATGTACCGCCCTGTTGGCGTAAGGTCTGCCGTTAGAGCCAAGCATACCGAAATAAAGAGGGTGTTCGCTAGGCATAACGCCAATACCCATCATCGTTGATACCACGGGAATTTTATAATCCTCGCAGAGCTTTCTCACTTTCTCCTCCGCCTTGCTCAAAAGTACACCGCCGCCGACACACAGCAATGGTTTTTTTGCTTCCTTTATGGCCTTGGCAACCTTTTTCACCTGAACAGCGTGGCCCTTAACTGTGGGCTTATAGCCTCTGATATTGACATCCTTGGGGTACTCAAATTCCAAAACCTGGTTTTGTATATCAATAGGAACGTCAATTAAAACAGGCCCCTGCCTGCCGGTAGAGGCAATATAAAAAGCCTCCTTGAACACTCTTGGTATGTCCTTCACATTTTTAACCAGATAGCTGTATTTTGTAAAGGGCTCCGCAGAACCGGTTATATCCGCTTCCTGAAATACATCCCGTCCCAGCAGCTCACTGCTTACCTGGCCGGTTATGGCAATCAATGGAATAGAGTCCATGTACGCTGTTGCCAGCGCAGTAATCAGATTTGTCGCCCCCGGACCGCTGGTCGCCACACATACAGCCGGTTTTCCTGTCACCCTCGCATATCCGCTGGCGGCATGTCCCGCCATCTGCTCTGCACGCACCAGGACATGACTCACCTCAGAATCTAGTAGGCTGTCATAAAAGGGGCATATTGCAACGCCCGGATAGCCAAAAACCACTGAAATGCCCTCGTTTTCAAGACATTTTACCATCGCCTGAGAACCTGTCATCATATGAATCATTCCTTTCAATATTAGTTTTTTTGCAGGATAAACCGTATGAAATAATCATTCCGTTTTATTTTTTATACAGCAAACCCCCGGAACATAAAAGTCCCGGGGGCCAATTTGTATTATAATTCAAGTATCTGTTTTTTATTTATATAATCAACTTTGCCTTATAATTTTTACCCCTAAGTTTTTATGTATCAAACCATATGATACAAGTATAAACAAACTGATGTTTTGTGTAAACAGTTTTCTCAAAACAAGCGCATTTACAGGGAAGGAAGAACACTGTTTTTTCATCCTGTATAATTACGAATATTATAAAATAATACCCTATCCATATTCTGCTTGTCAAGTACTTTACAAAAAGCATTTGGCAAAGCATGCTCTTGTGGAGGCTTTGCCTCCAAACCTCCACAAGGGTTTTACCTTTGACTCAAGCGGAAAATTTCATTTTCCGCGGAGGATAACAAAATATCCGTAAACACAGATCGGCTCAGCGGCAGAAAGTTTCCGACAACGGTGAAGATGTACTGAACAGTGCATGCCAAAAATAAATGGCACGAGTGGTTTGCGAAAAAAGAAATGACTATCAATTTCTTTTTGTACTTTTTTCGAAAGAAAAGTACATAAAAAGTTTTAACCGGAAAAAATTATTATTTCAAAGCCCATAGGGTTTCAAACGGATATTTCGATAACATAATTTCCAAAACATTTCAATTTATTTTCTAATACATAAAAAGCGACACCCATACGGGTGCCGCCAAGCCTTTAAAGATACCGCAAATCCTCAAAAGCATTCATGCATATTCTTAGTTTTCACCACATTTGTAGAGAAGGTCGTTCCATCTTCTGTCAACCTCAGCCTGGAACTCTTCGATCAAATGCTCATTGCCCTTCTTAAACAGGTGTTTGAATCTGCCCTGTTTCTTCAGGAAGTCCTCGATAGGAAGTTTATTTTTTGGTTTATAGCTCAAAATCCATTTGCCGTTCACTACTTCAAATAATGGCCAGTAGCATGTTTCAACTGCAAGGTTACAGATTTCAAGAATATCAGGAGCGTCATATCTCCATCCACGTGGACATGGAGCCATGATGTTTAAGAAAGCTGCACCTGGAGTGTAGATAGCTTTCTCAGCCTTCTCATGCAGATCCCTGAAGTTTTTCACAAATGTTGTCTGAGCAACATAAGGAACATCATGGTCAGCGATGATGGAAGCAAGATCCTTCCTGTTCTGAGTTTTACCGTTGGACTGTTTTCCAACTGGTGTTGTTGTTGTATCAGCATACATAGGTGTAGCGGAAGAACGCTGGATACCCGTGTTCATGTAAGCGCCGTTGTCGTAGCAAACATAAACCATATCATGATTTCTTTCCATAGCACCTGACAGAGACTGGAAACCGATATCATAAGTACCGCCGTCGCCGCCGAAAGCAATAAATTTGTAGTTCTCTTTTACTTTGCCTTTTTTGTGAAGCGCTTCATAAGCAGCCTGTGTACCGCTTGAAGTTGCAGCAGAGTTCTCAAAAGCATTGTGAATAAAGCTGTCCTTCCAAGCTGTGAAAGGATACATAAAGGAAGAAACCTCCAAACAACTTGTTGCACTTGTGATAACCGCTTTATCCTCAGGGTGTAAAGCGCGTAAAACGTTTCTTACAGCGATGGTACCGCCGCAGCCTGCACACATTCTGTGGCCGGGAGCTAAACGCTCTTCTTTATTCATTATTTCTTTAAAATTGTAAGCCATCTTTTAGTCCCCCCTTAGTCTCTTAATGATAAATAACGATATTTTTCGCCGGCATCTTTTGTCTCGTCAACCTTGATAAGGTCTGTAAATACAGATGTCAGGCTTTCTACTGTAACGTCCCTGCCGCCTAAGCCGTAAACGTAGTTAATTACTTCAGGGTAAAGCTTCGCGTTATAAAGAGCGTTTTTCACCTCAGCGCCAACAGGTCCGCACTGAGCGTTAAAGCTCTCTGTCCTGTCCATACAAGCAACTACCTTCACATTTTTCAGAGCTTCTGCGATTTCCTCAGCTGGGAAAGGACGGAATAATCTGATTTTTAATACGCCGACTTTTTTGCCCTCTGCTCTCAAGTTGTCACAAGCTTCCTTTGCAGTTCCTGCAGCAGATCCGATGATAACCATAGCATAATCAGCATCGTCTAATTTATAGGATTCAAATAAGCCATATTCCCTTCCGGAAACCTTAGCAAATTCTTTGGATACTTCCATAGTAACGTTCTTAGCATTCTTTAAACCCTCAAGCTGGCCTCTCTTTGCTTCCATGTAGTAAGCAGGAGTAGCGTATGGGCCTACAGCCATTGGCTGCTCTGCGTTTAAGAGATAGTTTTCAGGCTCATATTCGCCAACAAAGTTCTTTACAATGTCGTCTTCCAGAAGTTCAATATTTTCAACAGCATGGCTTGTGATGAAACCGTCCTGGCAAATCATGATTGGCAGTCTTACGCTCTTGTGCTCTGCAATCCTGTATGCCATGATAAAGTTATCATATGCCTCCTGATTGTTCTCGGAATAAATCTGAATCCATCCGGAATCCCTTGCACCCATGGAGTCTGAATGGTCAGCATTGATGTTGATTGGTCCTGACAGAGCTCTGTTTACAAGAGCCATAGCGATTGGAAGTCTGTCGGAAGCCGCTACGTAAAGCTCTTCCCACATCAAAGCCATACCGCAGGAAGATGTAGCTGTTAATGTTCTTGCGCCGGCTGCTTCAGAACCGATACAAGCGCTCATTGCGCTGTGCTCGCTCTCAACAGGAACAAATACAGTATCTACCTTGCCGTCAGCAACAAAAGAAGAAAAATACTGTGGAATTTCTGTTGAAGGAGTGATTGGGTAAGCTGCCATAACGTCTGGGTTAATCTGTCTCATTGCATTAGCGACAGCCTCGTTACCTGATAATCTTTCTCTGATTGACATTTATTTTCCCTCCTTTGAAAATTCGATTGCACCAAATGGGCAAGCTTTAATACAGATACCGCATCCTTTGCAGTGCTCGAAATCGAAATCCAATCTCTTCATATCCTTTACAGGGATAGCGCTGTCCGGACAAGCAGGTACGCAAAGTAAACATTGTTTACATTTATCTTCAATAAATACTGGAGTTTCTACTCTCCACTCACCTGTGTTAAAAAGTTCGGATGTTCCGCCTGCGTATACGTTGCAAGCTTCGTCCAAATCTTTCCAGGAAATAGTTTCGGTAATTTTTGTGATATCAGTTGCCATGACTATTTCACCTCCTGTAATGCTAATCTTAACGCTTTCATATTGCCCTCTACAACCTCTGGCTTGGAAGCAAATTTATGCTTGAAGCTTCCTTCCATTTCCTCAAGGAATTTATCCTCAGGCATGATTCCGCTTACCTTTACAATAGATGCAAGCATTGGAGAGTTAGGGAAATATTTTCCTAAAGCCTCAATGGAAACCTTTCTTGCATCAATTGTGTATACTCTTCCTTCATAGCCTTTGAGATGTTTCTTAATTTCATCCTTAGATTTTTCTGTATTGATAACGATAGCGCCGTCCTTGGATAATCCTTTTGTAACATCTACAGAGTCGAGTAATGTTTCATCAACAACTACTACAAAGTCCGGCTCATAAATGTTGGAATGTACCCTGATCTGTTTGTCGCTGATTCTGTTGTATGCTGTAATAGGTGCACCCATTCTCTCTGGGCCGTACTCTGGGAAGCCCTGAACAAATTTGCCAGTATTAAAAGCAACATCTGCTAATAATAAAGCAGCAGTTTTAGCACCCTGGCCACCGCGTCCGTGCCATCTGATTTCTAATGTTTCCTTCACATCCACCACTCCTTTTCTTTGATAAACGAAACTTATGAGAAACAGCTCAAGTCCGAGCCTGTGCAGTTGATTCCCGCCGCGGGATATCAAAAGAACAGTTTATAATCCGGGATTTCTCCCAAATCCCCTTGTCATGAAGACCCAGGCTTTTGCTATTTCCTTTTGCAGCCATCTCTCCTAAAAATATGTAAAGCAAACGGCTCGGATAAAATCCTGAAATATCCACGCCATCCGCATCAAGGGCTTCACTGTTACTATAACTATAAGACAAAATATGATAAATATATATGTGTAATATCCATAAACTTTTCTGTTTCTCCAAAAAACACATCTGTATATAGAACACTGTATACATTTATTTGTATTCTTATTATCCACCCTTATGAATCAAAAATCAAGTATTTAATTCAATAATTTTTATTTTTCCCGATTGTTACAAATTTGACTATCAAAATTTATGACTTTTGTAAAACCCCATCCAGATACCACCAGCAGATTCTATTTATTTACCTGAAATCTGCAATTCCTACTCCTGTTTTTATGATAATTTCTTTTAGCTCCTTCATCTCTTCCTCTGACGGCGTGTCAAATGATGCGGAAGGCAGGGAAAGTCCCAGAGATTCATACTTCGCTTCCCCATAATTATGGTAAGGCAAAAGCTCCATTTTTGCATCAGGCAGGTAAGTATGCACAAATTCCGCCGTCTCCCTTATATTCCCTGCGTCGGCATTGACACCTTTGATAACCGGCACGCGCACAACCACAGGAATCTGCAAATCCTTAAGCTTTTTGATGTTTTCCAGTATTTTCTGGTTGGAAACACCTGTAAACTCCTTATGCTTTTCATTATCCATATGCTTGATATCCACAAAAAGCAAATCGAGCATCTTCAAAACAGGCTTTACTTTGTCAAAATCAAAATAAGCGGAGCTTTCCATGGCCAGGCTGATGCCCATATCATAAAGCTTTTGGGCTAATTCTGTTAAAAAATCTACCTGCATGGTGGCCTCCCCGCCGGAAAAGGTGACGCCGCCGCCGGAATTTCTGAAAAACAGCACCTGATTTTTGATTTCATCCACAATGCTGTCTACGCTTCGGTACTCCACAAGATTTTTTCTGGCATGGTTCAAACAGGCTTCCACACACCTTCCGCAGCTGATGCATTTTTCCCTTTCCAGATTTAAGTCAATGCCGATGCCCTGAGGACAGACACTGGCGCAGAGACCGCAGCCAACGCAGTGCTCTTTATAGTATGCCACTTTAAACTTTGTATCCAGCCCTTCCGGGTTAGAGCACCATTGACAGTGAAGCGGGCACCCTGCCAAAAAAACAGTAGTGCGGATTCCGTCACCGTCATTGACAGAAAAATTCTGTGCCTGCAAAATGTATCCCTTCATACTCATAACTTTCTCCTCCTGTCGCCGTTATTCAGCGCCTGCCCTATATTTATACTATGTGAAAGCTCTGGAAAATAGTACAGGCCCTACGCTCTGATATTGAGACTGCAAAACGGCATATTGATAAAAAAAGCCCGATTTTATGACAAACAGGCCAACAGCCTTCTTAAAATCGGACTTATCCTGCATCTAAACCGGCAAATGCCCGTTTTTTTCTTTTGGTTTTCACCCACGCAGTATAGATACGCTATAGAAAAGGTTAAGAAATCTCAAGCCTCTTCATTTTTGAGACACGGCGCAGCTGTGATAATGCCGCGCCATGTCCTTTTGTTTCTTTTTCTCAGTAAGATTTATGCGCTGTTCTTGCAATAATTGCATCCTGCAATGTTCTGGAAAGATTTACAAACTGTGTGCTGTAACCGGCTACACGAACAAGCAAATCCTTGTAATCCTCCGGTTTCTCCTGTGCCTTGCGCAGTGTCTCCGTTGATACCGTGTTAAACTGCACATGGAAAGCGCCAAGGGAGAAGAAAGTCTGTATCATTGCCCCCAGGTTTGCTTTGCCCCTCTTTGTGTCAACCAGCTCCTGGCTGAGACGGAGATTTAAAAGTGTTCCGCCGGAATGGATTTCCTGATTGATTTTTGCTGCGGAACGCATAGCAGCCAAAGGTGTTGAGGTATCTGTGCCAACGAATGGAGAAACACCCTCACTGATTGGCTCCTTCGCTTTACGTCCGTCAGGGGTAGCGCCAAGTACCTTACCTGTTGGAATATAATTGGAAATTCCCATGAACGCGGAGTTAAATGGAGAGCCAAAAATATCTTTGTACTGGTGTACCTCTTTGTAGAAGAAGTTAGCGATTTCAACTGCAATTCTGTCTACATAGTCGATATCGTTGCCATATTTCGGAACAGCCTGCACCATAGCGCGAAGCTCGTCAAAGCCCTCCCAGTTAGCGGCCATTGCCTTTTCCAGGGTAGCCATATCCGTTACTTTATCTTCAAATACAAGCTTCTTGATGACTGCCAGGGAATTTGCACAGACTGCAAGGCCGATGCCTGTCAGTACAGGACCGATATTGTATTTTGCGCCGCCCTTGGAAAGATCCTTGCCCTTGATCATGCAGTCTTCCATACAGGAGGACAAAAATGGCCTTGGAACCATTTCCTGATGCAGCTTCTGGCAAATCAGAATACTTGTTACGGATTGTTTGATTAAATATGCAAATTGTTTGTAGAACGCCTTCTCAACCGCCTCATAGCTTGTAAAGCCTGTAGCGTTTACCTCAGGAAGCCCCATCAGTTCATCTCTCAGACGGCTCTTGCCTTCATTCAAAGCAAACTCTAAAGCCGCCGCAAAGTTTACGTTAACAGCAGAGGTCATCTCACCTGTTTTGCGGAAATGAGGAACAACACAGCCACAGTTTGACCAGTCTCTTGCATCCTCAGGCTCATAGCCGGCATTGATAAGCATTTCGTAGCCTGCCTTATCGCTGTGGATTGCAGGGAAGCCCGTTCCGTCTGCTACCAGGTCTGTCACTGCCTCCATAAATTCATCCGGGCAGTCAGCATGAACACGCACGCTTAATCCTGGCTGATGTGTTTTTACATCCCCCGTTGCCTTCAGGCACATTAAGGTAATATCGTTTGTCGCGTCAAAGCCGTCTCTTGTTTTTCCGCCTACTGTAAGGTTCTGGAACTGATTGTAGCCTGCAAAGAAATCAGCAGTGTTGGCGGAAATTGTCCATACCCATTCGGAGTATTTCAGCCACAGGGACTCAATAAGCTCCTGCGCAAAATCTGCCGTGATTTTTCCCTCTTCCTTGTCCTTTTTATAGTATGGATACATATACTGGTCAAAACGGCCGGGATTTAAAGCCAGAGGGTTCTCGGAAATAATACCGCCAAGCTGTGTAAACCATACAAACTGAATCGCTTCATAAAAAGTCTTTGGAGGATTCTCAGGAACAGTCTCACAGTTTGCAGCAATCTGAAGAAGCTCCTGCTTTCTTGTCTCATTCTTTTCCTCAGCAGCCATTCTTCTGGCTTCCTCCGCATATCTGTTTGCAAAACGGATAATGCCCTTGGAGGTCAGAATAATAGATTTATAGAAATGAATCTTTTCAATATCCTCGGATGAGGTGTAGTCAAGCTCCGCAAGATGCGCTTCCGCTTCCCTGATAATGCCGCCAAAGCCCTTTACGAACAACACATCCTGATAGTCCGGCGTAATTTCACCGATAGCCTGCCTCCATTTGGAGTCGCTGTCGATAAAGCCTGTGTCAACACCCATGTGCTTTGTCTCCTCCGGCGCCTGTGCCAGAAAAGCCTCCTCCAGAGATTTGTCTTTCCAATATGGGAAAATCTCCTTGCGGACAAATTCTCTCTGCTCATCCGTCATCACATAAGGATCCTGCGGACGTGTTGCAAAATTGTCCATTTCTTTGTCAACCCAAAGCCAGGAAAATTCAGGCGTCAGAATACCGCATTTGCGGAACTCGCCGATAGCGCCTACAATCAGCTCACCCTCAAAAATATTTACGGCCAGCTCATTGCATGTGTCGTAGAAAGCCTGCGCCCTTCTGATTTCCACAGGCTGACCTTCTGTTCTCTTGTGGGATTCTGTCCAGATACGTGCTCTCTCGTAAGAAATAGCAGGCTTTGCGTTTACATAGTTAAGGCGAGCATTTTCTATTCTCTGTGTTATACTCATATTCAATCACCCATTCCTTCCTTAATATAGATACATCCATAACAGAAATTAATAGGCTTTTCCAAACTGTCAAAATGCCGATAAACCGAAATCCTTCTGCCATTTTGACAGGCTTTTTTCAAAACCTATTTTTTGTAATAAATCAGCATACATATCCTTGTTTTTCCCTTGTATGCGTTCTTGTAGGTATGCGTTTTGTCCGCCAGATACCTGATAGCGCTTCCCTCGTCTATGATATATTCCTCCTCGTCGCCAACCTTGACGGAAAGAATGCCCTCATAAACGATAACAAATTCTTCTGTACCCTCTGAATGGGGTACGGACTCGGAAAGACTGCCCTCATCCATTTCAATATAAAGCATTTCAAATCCCCTGGCATCCTCAAAAGGAAACACAGGATACAGCCTGAAATGACCTTCATCGCTCAAAAGGGGCTTCACATCACTGTGCCTGATTATCTTTGTGCCGACAATGGGCTCCTCCACAAGAGAGGTAAAAGAGATATGAAGACCTGTGGCAATTTTCCACAGTGTAGCGATAGTCGGACTGGATTCTCCTCTTTCTATCTGTCCAAGCATGCTTTTGGACACGCCAGTCAATTCTGATACATTATCAAGGCTTAATTTTCTGTCTTTTCTCAGCTTTTTGATATTTTCTGATATAATACTGCTCATTTCGTCCATTTTATTGTCCCCCAATTAATTAATCGCTAAAACGCACATTTTTAAAAATCATCGCTTTTAGCATATCATTTGATAATTGCAAAGTCAATAATATAGGCGTATTTCTGGACAAAACCGGGCTGCCCGCCTCAAAAACCCCCGAAGTTTTTCACTCCGTCACCGACGATTTTTTCCAAGCCACCCTTCGGCACTGTCTAAAACCGTTGTGAATCAACATCTTGCAGATTTCCGACTGCCTTGCTGAAAAAATGTTTTTCGCCTGAGCAGCGTTTCCTCCATCCGTTATGTTGAGTAAAATTCTCTTTAAAGGTTCTTTATAACGCACATCCTAGTATTAGAGTAACACCCTTATGTCTAAAAGTCAATACAGAACAAGATGTATTTTTCCATATTTTTCTCACCTGGAATTTAGGCAATTTTACGAATTGCACACTGTAAAAAATGCGAAATAACGTTCTCCGTATTTCCGAGCGTTATTTCGCACAAAATGTGCGTCTGCATCTGAAACTTTTAAAAAAGTATTAACTTACTTAAAAAATTCTTTCATTCCCGCTGCATCTGTTGACATAATATGGTGTGCGGCTGTTATAATGATAAAAAGTCCTATGCCGTGAACAGGGAAATTATTCGTATAAATTCTGATTTCCCCGCATAGCATTTATAAACGTACATGAGTTGTCCCATGCGACAAGTATACTTGCCGCTTTCTATTTGGCTCTTCACTTCCAAAAATAAAAGGAGGAATACCATGAAAATAAATTTTCCAAAAAAAATTGCTGCCCTCTCCTTAACAGCGGCACTTTCCATATCCGCAGGCAATGCTGTGTATGCCTTTGATACAACACTTTCGGACAATAATCTTATTCTTGTGAATAAAGAGCACCCTCTTGATAGAAACGATAAGGCCAATGATTTAGTGGAGTTGGACGGCTCTATATCCAAAACGAAAAACAGTATTTTAATGCGGCAGGATGCCGCCGACGCTTTTCTTTCCATGTATCAGGATATGGAAAAGAGCGGCGTGGAGGTTAGTGCTGTCAGCGGATACCGAAGCTTTTCTTATCAGACCGGTTTATTCAGCAATGAAATTGATAAACAGCTTGCATCCGGCAAGGATTATAACAGCGCTTATCAAAAAGCCGGAAGCGTTGTGGCCCCTCCCGGAAACAGTGAGCATCAGTCGGGCCTCGCCCTGGATGTTTCCGGCAATGGTTCCCTGACAGAGAAATTTGCCGATACCCCCGCCGGAAAATGGCTTGCGGAAAACTGCTGGAAATACGGCTTCATACTCCGCTATCAGCAGGAAAAGAAAGCCGTTACAGATATTATCTACGAGCCATGGCACTTTCGATATGTAGGCGTTCCTCACGCTTACTACATGCATGAAAATAATTTAGCTTTGGAGGAATACATCGCCTTGCTGCAAAAAGAGGGAAAGCTTGCCGTCAAAGTACATGACAATATCTTCGATATTTACTATACAGCAGACACCTCCAAAGAATATGACAACATCGTTTCCATTTCCTCCGATAATACCGGCGGCTATATTATCACCTGCTCCGCTGCATCCCAAAAGGAAACGGAAAAGGAAGAAGCAGATAAGCCTATGGTGCTTCCTCTTGAAAAAGTAAGCTCAGAGGAAAAGCCGGCTGATAGAGAGGAAGGAAAGAAAATAGGTACTGCGCAGGAGCAGGAAACAAAAGCTGTGACTGAACCGGCGGAACAGAAAAAAGAGGCTGCCGCTTTAGAAGACAATAAAAAAACAGAAGAAAAGACTTCCTCTGTAGCGCTGATACTGCCGGATGAAAAGATAACAAAAACTGCTTTTATACAGCTGGTCGAAGATAAAACAGGAGCCATTATATTAAATGCCGCAGGCATCCCAAAGGATGAGCTCATTACCCGCCAGGAAGCAATCCGAATCCTCTCCCCTCTTGTAGACAGCGATAAACTGAAATGGGTTCACTTTCAGGATATGGAGGACATTTCCATAAGCTGTATACAGGATATTCAAAAGTTTTATGCGTTAGGTCTTATTATAGATAATGGGGATACGATGTTTTATCCAAACGAAGAAATAACCGCAAGCGAGGCGAACAAATTAATCTACAGCGTCAATAACTATAACAGCGCACAGAAATAACATCGTCAAAAAATCAAAATCAAGAGCAGAGTTCACACCTGCAATTCTTTCAAAAGATTTAACCTCATTTGCAAAGTATCGTGTAAAGTTCCTTTTTGAGATAACCACAGTTTGTCGTTATGGCTCAACACCATAGTTACCGTGTAAACTCATCTGAACCCCTGAACCATGGAGCCGCGCAGGCATGCAGTGTTTCATCATTTTGCGAGGTCAATGATAGGATTTCTGCACATATTAAGGCGTTTCCGAAAATTCGGAAACGCCTTTTTCTCTCTTTATTTTCTTTTCTCCACCTTACGGATAGACCCATCCGCCTCTTTGATATAAACCTGCTCCATCATACCCGTCATTTTTTCACGGAACTCCTTGAGATACTGCTTCCTAAGCTCGTCCCGCTCTTTTTCCTCCTCCGCAGTCAGGCCTATTGTTTTTGCCTTGTGTGCCAAATGGTTAATCTTATCCAATAACTCTCCCATTGTCTCCTCCTTCCAAAATCAGCCTAAAGCCACATCCAATATCATCATAAT
Source organism: Bacillota bacterium (assembly GCA_019422105.1). GTDB lineage: Bacteria > Bacillota > Clostridia > Lachnospirales > Anaerotignaceae > JAHZDZ01. Next base: position 102,168 of record JAHZDZ010000001.1, read on the forward strand.
CAAAAATCCAGCCATAACACCTATGGTTCCCGAATGGGAGTGCTCTCCCAGATGAGCCTCCGGTATCAGTTCCTCCACCACAACATAAATCATAGCGCCGGCGGCAAAGGATAAAAAGTAAGGCATTACCCCCTGTATATTTCCCGCCAGTATAACGCCGATAACTCCTGCAATCGGTTCGACAATACCTGACAGGGCGCCGTACACAAAGGATTTCAGTCGGGAACAGCCTTCCTTCCTAAGCGGTAGGGATACTGCTGCGCCCTCGGGAAAGTTTTGAAGCCCAATGCCCAGTGCGAGAGCAAAGGCCGCCGCCAGAGAATAGGTTTCACTGCCCTGTCCCGCCAGGCCAAAGGCTAGACCTACCGCCAGACCCTCGGGAATATTGTGGAGGGTCACCGCAAAGACAAGCATTGTCGTCCTCTTCAGATGAGAGGGAAGGCCCTCCGGTGATAATGCGTCTATATGGAGATGAGGTATTACATTATCCAGTAAAAGTAAAAATATACCGCCCAGGGCAAAGCCAATAGCCGCCGGAATCCAGCCAATCTGTCCCATCTCCTCCGCCATTTCTATGGCAGGAATAATCAAAGACCATACAGAAGCGGCAATCATCACTCCCGCGGCAAACCCCAAAAATATCCTTTGAAGGGATACTCCCATTTCTTTTTTAAACAGAAACACAGTTGCAGCGCCTAAAGCCGTAGCCAAAAAAGTAAAGGTTGTACCTAACAAAGCCAGGGCTACAGGACTGCCTGTAGTGAAATATACTGCCGTCACAAAAACACCTCCTTGTTCCCATATACGTAGTATGTCAAATAAAGGTGTAAAATATTTTCGATTTGATAAAAATTCATCAACAGGTATTCCTGTGTAATTTATTACCAGGTATGTCTGTGAAGCTGACCCTCTCTTAAAAGACCCGGAAAACCCTGCTGGCGCAGCGCTTCATATACCATAATCGCAACGGAATTGGATAAGTTCAGACTTCTTGCCTCTCCGTACATGGGAATGCGCACCGCTGTATCCCTGTAATCAAGCAATATTTCCTCCGGTATGCCGGCACTTTCCTTGCCAAATATCAAATAATCATTTTCTCCGTATGCGACCTCCGTATACATTTTCTTCGCCTTTGTTGTCGCCATAAAATAGGTGCCGTTTGGATTTTTTTCTTTGAAGTCCTCAAAGCTTTCGTAATACCGAATATCCAGCAGATTCCAGTAGTCGAGGCCCGCTCTTTTTAAATATTTATCCTCGACAGAAAAACCGAGAGGCTTTATCAAATGGAGTACAGACTGCGTCACAGCACAGGTTCTTGCAATATTTCCCGCGTTTTGCGGTATTTCCGGCTCATGTAAAACAATATGCATTTTGTTCACCCTATCTTTCTTTCAGTAAGCATTCTCAATGCCAAATCAAATTCTCTTTTTCAGCATATTTTATCACAGAATGCTTCCTTTTAAAACAGAAAATTGCAATTGTCCCGCCCAGAGGAGCTATTCGACAAATAAAGACAAATTAAAAGGCATTTTCTAAATTTTGCCTATTGACGTATACCAAAAAATGCATTATTATTAAATAACAATAATTATTATTAAGGAGTCGTTACTATGAGAGAGACTGCACAGCTTTTAAGAGAAAAGGGGTTAAAGGTGACGCCCCAGCGTATGGCAATCTATACCATGCTGATGAATACAAAGGCCCATCCAAGTGCAGAAACGATTTACAAGACGCTTGAGCCGTCAAATCCTACTATGAGTCTCGCTACTATTTATAAAACACTGGATTCCTTTCAACAGGCTGATTTAGTGCAGGAGCTTAATGTGGGAGAGGGCTGTTCACGCTATGACTGCGAAACGAAAAGCCATCCTCATTTTGTATGTAATTGTTGCCATGAAGTTTTTGATTTGGACATCCCGGGGATTGACAATATCAGAGATTCTATCGCGCCGCTGACAGATTTCAGGATCGAGCGGGAACAGCTGTTTTTCTATGGTGTGTGTCCCGAGTGTCAGAAGAAAGAGGAAGAAAAATAAAAAAGCCCATATGGGCTTTTTTATTTTTCCATATTCTTTTTTAATGATTCTATCATTGGCGCTATAATTTCTTTCGCAATTTCCAGTTCCTTTTTATTACAGCTTCTCAAAATATTATGTATTGCCAATAGATCTGCTTCTACTGTCATCTCATATATCAAATCGTTTACTGTCACATGCAGAGCAGTCGCAATTTTTAATAATAGAGGCATACTGACTTTTGTATTATTTGTTTCTATATGGCTGATATGAGCAGGTGTTGTATCTGTCATTTCTGCAAGCTCTTCCTGTGTAAAGCGGTTTTTCAGCCTGTATTTTCTAATATTTTTCGCAATAATATCATAATTAACATCCATACCTACACCTGCCTTACTGTTAATAATAACATGATTCATAATAAAATATGACATTTGCCGAATGTCAGTTTTAAAATACAAAATGGTACTTTCAACGTGAAAGTACCCAAAGCGCCGGGGGTTTCGATTCCCCCGGACCCCTAAACGAAAAAGGGGGCTTTTCGGGGGAGTTCCCCCTGAAAGCCCCCTTCAGCTAATCTACTATATACAAAAGTAAGGAGCCTTTTTATGGAGTTCAAAGACAGGCTAAAAGAGTTAAGGTTAAATTACTATACAGACAGGCGTAAATTATCACAAAAAAGTTTAGCATCTTATCTGGGTTATGGTTATACGGCAATTGCTAACTATGAATCTGGAAGAAATGAACCTTCAATTAAGGTTTTAAAACAATTAGCAATATTTTTTGAGGTTAGTCTCGATTATCTTACCGGCCTATCAGACAAAAAGGTACATTCAGATAATAAAGTCAATTTTTTAAACCGTTTCAATGAAACAGAAATATACTATATAAATCAAATATTAAATTCTATTTATGAAATGAAATCACAATAATATCTTTTATTTCATCCTTATTATAAACCGGATATTTGAAAAATCAGACCGACTCATCGGGCTGTATTATTCAGATGGGGTTCGGGGATAGTTATCCCCGGTCGCTTAGGGGTGCGGGGCATCGCAAAAAGCGAGCAGCGGGGAAGACGCCCCGCCGGGTGAGCATCGGGAAGTATGACCATGCGCAACCCACTTTCCGCCATAGGCGGAAATGTGCTGACTATCGCCTTCCTTTGGTGCTTTTCTTAAAAGAAAAATGCTTACAGATGTTCTTAAACTCTTACGAAACCTTAAAAAATACATAAAAAAACAGCCGGAAAAAATCCGGCTGTTTTTTTATGTATTTTTTATTTGCTGTAATCGTAGAAGCCCTTGCCAGTTTTTCTTCCCAACTCGCCAGCTCTAACCATTTTCTTGATGATACGGGCTGCTCTGTATTTGGAATCGCCTGTCTCCTCAAGAAATACATTCATAATAAACAGTACAACGTCAAGGCCGATTAAGTCGCCTAACGCAAGAGGTCCCATTGGATGATTTGCGCCAAGCTTCATAGCTTTGTCAATATCATCGATGGATGCAATACCCTCTTCATATACCATAGCAGCTTCATTAATCATTGGAATGAGAATTCTGTTAACTACAAAGCCAGGAGCTTCCTTTACTTCGATTGGATCCTTGCCGATTTCCTGAGCCATAGCGTATACTTCGTTGAATGTCTCATCGGAGGTAGCAAAGCCCTTGATAACCTCAACCAGCTTCATAACAGTTGCAGGATTGAAGAAGTGCATGCCGATTACCTTGCCGGGTCTTTTTGTAGCTGTGCCAATCTCTGTAATAGAAATAGAAGATGTATTGGTAGCAAGAATACACTCTGGTTTGCATACCTCATCCAATTCCTTAAAAATATTTTTCTTTAAATCTACCCTTTCAACCGCTGCCTCAACAATAAGGTCACAGTCTGCCAGATCCTTGGTATCTATTGTTGTGCTGACTAAAGCCATAGTAGCCTTTGCTTTTTCTTCGTCCATTTTGCCCTTTGCAACAAGCTTATCAAGGCTCTTCTGCATTCTCGCAACAGCTCTCTCGCAGAACTCTTCCTTGATATCCTTAAGAATTACCTGATTACCAGCTACTGCGAATACCTGTGCAATATCTGTCCCCATTGTACCAGCGCCATAAACACATACTTTTTTCATTTCTAAATCCCTCCAGTTTTTTAGTTTGTTTATATGTCCTTTGCCTACACATATAAACCCTTCTCTTTTTTTCATTCGGGGCCCAATACCCCTATTTATATTCAAGCATAAAGCTATCATATACACAGTCAGCATGGCGAAGCTTCAAAAATTAACCCTCCGCAAGCCGTTAACATCTTTTTTATTTCTATAGCGACTTCCATCGGATAATATGCCATATTTACAGTGTAAAAACTTGTTAAAACTAACATTTTACTCGGTCGTTTCACTTCTCTTGACCTTCTAAGAAAGCTTCCAGGCCAGTAAGCGGTCATGGCGATTACTTAAAAGCCTTTCTTCACTTCCAACGGATATTATACCATATAGTGAAAAAGATTGAAATAACTTCCTGGCAATTTGAGCAGTATTATCCAAATTTTAGAAACAGAAAAAAATAATTTAGAAAATTCAGCAATTAATCGATAATATTCGTTTATTTTTTATCAAATTTTACAATTGAACTTGCTTAAATACCATATTACCGGCAACTACATTGTTAAATTTTTAATTATTAATACTGGCATCATTTTACTCAATTCCAGTATTCAGTGGGTATAATCTTCACTATAAAAGAGGCATAGAGGCATTTAATTGCGGAAATAATAACCTCTTTTCACAGCTTATTTCAATCCTATTATGTCAAACAAATAACGTATTTTGTTTTTTGGTAAAAAGACAGCCGCCTTATATCGCTATAAGGCGGCAATCTTTTACTATGAAAATTAGGTATAAAGGAATTACTAACTAGATTATTGGTTTGCTTTCTCTTCTTTTCTCTTTCTGATGGCCTCTGTCAGCTTTGGAAGAATAACCTTCACATCACCTACAACGCCTAAGTCAGAAACATCGAAGATAGGAGCAGTGTCATTTTTGTTGATAGAGATGACAAGCTCGGAGTTTTCCATACCGGCAACGTGCTGAATAGCGCCGGAAATACCACAAGCCAAGTATAAATCAGGATGAACAGTCTTTCCTGTCTGGCCAACCTGGCAGTCTTTTTCGATCCAGCCGGCGTCAACACAGGCCCTGGAGGAAGCAACCTCAGCGCCAAGAACAGCAGCACAGTCGCGAATCATGTTGAAGCCTTCTGGTCCGCCAATGCCACGGCCGCCGGAAACAATAAGCTTCGCTTCTGTCAGATCAACAGCTTTCTTTTTCTCCTTGACAACCTCAAGGATCTCGATATTCATATCAGCATCAACGAAATCAACTTTGAAATCAACGATTTCGCCTGCTCTGGAAGCGTCTTTCTCTAATTTTTTCATAACGCCCGGTCTAACAGTTGCCATCTGTGGTCTGTAGTTAGGGCAGATAATGGTAGCCATAATGTTTCCGCCGAAAGCGGGACGTGTCATCAGAAGGCCCTTTGTCTCAGGATCTACATCAAGACCTGTACAGTCAGCCGTAAGACCGGTGTGTACCCTTGCTGCAACCCTTGGCGCAACGTCACGGCCATAGGAAGATGCACCGAAAAGTACAATTTCAGGATCACAGTCTTTAATTACCTTTGTGACAGCCTTTGTGTAAGGCTCTGTTGCAAATTCAGCCAAGAATTTAGCGTCTTCAATAACCAATACTTTATCTGCACCGTACTGTACTAACAGTTCAGCTTCTTTTTTGATTCCCTCGCCGCCCAATAATACAGCGACAACCTTCTGTCCTAAATCACCCGCAAGTTTTGTAGCCTCGCCAATCAATTCAAGGCCAACGCCCTGAACTTTACCGCTTCTCTGTTCAACTACTACATAAACATCTTTACTCATCGTAGGGTTCTCCTCCTTTATTTTTCTCAATCCAAATTAGAAAATGAATTTTTCTTCCATCTTGTTAACGATAGCCTTAACAGCTTCTTCTGCAGATACATCTTTCAGAATTGTACCGGCACCCTTAACTTCTTTCGTGAAGGACTTATAAACATTTGTAGGGGAACCCTTCAAACCAATATGCTCTGGAATTAAGTTGTCTTTCAGATCGTCAAATCCAAGAATTTTGATTTCTTTTTCGTAAGCTTCCACAATACCTCTTACATTCATGTATCTGGGAGCGCCTAAATCGGAGATTGCTGTCAAAACACAAGGTGTTTTTACTTTAATGATGTGGTATCCATCTTCAAACTGTCTCTTTACAATCAAGTGATCCTCTGCTGCTTCTCTGACTTCCTCTACATAGGTAACCTGAGGAATTCCGAGTTTTTCAGCAATCTGAGGTCCTACCTGTGCAGTGTCGCCGTCAATCGCCTGACGTCCTGTTACAACAAGATTAAAGTCCATTGTCTTTAAGCCCGCTGCAATGATGGTGGAGGTAGCATATGTATCAGAACCGCCGAATTCCCTGCCGGAAATAAGAACAGCGTCATCACATCCCATGGCAAGGGCTTCTCTCAGCGCTACGTCAGCCTGAGGAGGTCCCATGGTAACAACTGTTACTGTGCCGCCTAACTGGTCTCTCAAATTCAAAGCTGCCTCAATACCGCTTTTATCATCAGGATTTATAATACTAGGAACACCATCTCTGATAAGTGTGCCTGTTTTTGGATCAATCTTAACTTCAGTTGTGTCTGGAACTTGTTTAATACATACAACGATTTTCATTAAAAGTTCTCCTTCCAATATTTTTTATATGTTAGTTTCCGCCAAACATCCCATTAAAGCTTCATTCCGCCGGAGATGATCATCTTCATTGCCTCTGAAGTACCCTCATAGATCTCTGTAATCTTAGCATCTCTCATTGCTCTTTCAACAGGATACTCTCTGCAGTAGCCGTAACCGCCAAATAACTGTACACAGCCTCTTGTCACTTCGTTTGCAACCTCGGAAGCAAACAGTTTACACATAGCTGCTAAAGGAGCATAATTTTCATGATTATCTTTTGCAGCAGCCGCTCTCCAAACCATAAGCCTTGCTGCGTCTACCTTTGTCTGCATCTCAGCAAGCTTGAACTGTGTGTTCTGATATTTGCTGATTGGCTTTCCGCCCTGTTTTCTTTCTTTAACATACTTGATTGCCTCATCGATAGCACCCTGAGCAATACCTACAGACTGTGCGCCGATACCGATACGTCCGCCGCCAAGAGCTGTCATGGCAATCTTGTAGCCTTTGTTTTCCTGTCCCAGAAGTCTTTCCTTCGGAACGCGTACGTTTTCATAGGTAACCGCACAGTTGGATGCAGCTCTGATACCCATACGCTCAATATTAGGACCTACGGAAATACCGGGCATCTCTTTGTCAAGAATAAATGCGGACATGCCTTTTGGTCCTTTGGATTTATCTGTCAATGCAAATACAATAAATGTATCGGCAAATCCGGAGTTTGTTGTAAACATTTTGGAACCGTTTATAATATAGTCACCGTTTTCATCCTTGTCAGCAGTTGTCTGAACGCCTGCAGCGTCTGTTCCCGCATTTGGCTCAGTTAAACCAAAGCAGCCGATTTTCCTGCCGTCAACCAACGGACGAAGGAATTCTTCCTTCTGCTCCTCTGTACCGAATTCATTGATACATGGGCAGCAAAGAGAAGTATGTACAGAAAGGGTAATACCTGTAGAAGCGTCAACCTTGGACATTTCTTCCATACAAAGGGTATAGGTCAAAACGTCTGCGCCCTGTCCGCCGTATTTTCTGTCATAAGGGATACCAAAAGCGCCGATTTTCTGAAGCTTTTTGAGAAGTTCCGGACTGTATTCCTCAGCCTCGTCCATGTCCTTTGCAATGGGTTTGATTTCTTCCTCTGCAAATTTTCTGAACAACTCTTGCGCAAGCAACTGTGTTTTTGACAATTTGAAATCCATTTAAATTCCTCCTATTGAAATATAATTTTTGAACAGCCAGCCCCTTCTGCCGGCTATTTGAATACTCAAGCAGAAATTCTTTTCAGCTAATAATAAGCGTGTAGAATATAACGGCATAAAAATATCTCGCATGCAAATTAAATAGCTTAAAAAATAACACACCTTCATGTGTGAATTTCTTTTCATTTGCTATGTCTTTACTTTACACTATTGTTATGGAACTGTCAATAGCTATTTGCCAAAAATGAAGAATTTAACCCGAAAAAAACGCACAAATTTAGTAAGATATTTCCAGAAAAAAGAGGTCATTTTACAGCATAATGATAAAAAGTAGCTAATAAATAACCTCATAACCCTTCTTTATTGTTAATTAATTATTCATAAGCACACTTTATAACGAATAATCATTCTGTTGTTTTTTATAAATATGCATCAAAAATTGTATTGTTATCTTTAAATGGCCAGCCATAAATACCCACTTTGTCTAACCAGTGTTTTTTTAATTTGCATGCAAACTATTTATAGTTATGCACCCTTGAAATTATAGTTTCGGCTTTCCACATCTTTTTCATACTCTATTGGTTGTATAGAACTAACAGGCAGCAGTATGCACTCTGGAAGTTTTTTCCTCCCTGCTTCCGATACTATTTACCTTCCCGCTGCTATTAAAAAAGCCTTCCGCAATCCATGCTGCGGAAGGCTTTTCTGCTCTTTAATATTCATTGGGCATAACCGCCCAGCAGATAATATATACAATAAGAGGCAAGCCTCTTAATACAAACAAAAGCAATACCCATATAATACGAACCAAAGACGGCTCCAAATTAAAATAAGCTGCAATACCGCCGCAGACACCGGCTATTTTTTTATCATGGGAGGATAAGCAAAGCCTGCTCTTCATAAAAACAACCCTTTCTCTGTTTTTTCAGCAATTTATATGGCAGCGTCTCCGCTTTCCATATTATATTACTAAATACGGTACTGTCATTTTTTTGTCTGCTCATTTTCCTCTGGATTTCCGCCATTTTTGCCAAGCAGTTTCTCCATAGCATTCCACAATGCCTCTACGCCGTCCTTTGTCTCTCCCGAAAAAGGCACCAATATCTCTTCCCCGGTAAGCCCAAGACCCTCCCTGACCATTTTCACATGCTTTGGCACCTGACTGCGCTTAAGCTTGTCGAGCTTGGTAGCCGCCACAATAATATCATAGCCATAATGCTTCAGCCACTCATACATCATCTTGTCATTTTCACTTGGCTCATGACGTATGTCTACCAAAAGAACGATTCCCAAAAGCTGTTCTCTCTGGTATAGATAGTCCTCAATCATTTTGCCCCATTTCTGGATTTCTGTCTTCGGCGCCTTTGCGTATCCGTAGCCGGGGAGGTCAACAATATACAATTGCTCCTCCACATTATAAAAATTGATAGTTCTGGTCTTCCCCGGCTGAGAGCTGGTTCTCGCCAAAGCCTTTCTGCCGACCATAGCGTTTATCAGAGTGGATTTACCCACATTGGACTTGCCAGCAAAGGCAATTTCAGGCTTGCCATCCTCGGGATACTGGCTTAATTTCGTTCCTACCGCCGCTAAAGATACATTGTTAACAATCATATCCGCTACCTCCAACCAGGGCGCTGCCAAGCACATCGCCCATATCCTGTGCCAAAACAAAGTCCATGGAATTTTTAATGTTTTCCGGTATTTCCTTCAAATCCTTTTCATTCTCCCTGGGAATAATAACCCTTTGGATGCCGGCACGCTTCGCCGCGATAACCTTCTCCTTCAGTCCCCCGATAGGAAGCACACGTCCTCTGATGGTGATTTCACCGGTCATCGCCACATCATTTCTGACGCTGTGGCCGGTGAGAGCGCTCACCATAGCCGTCGCCATGGTCACGCCAGCGGAAGGCCCATCCTTTGGCACAGCCCCCTCCGGTATATGGATATGTATATCAGTATCCTTATAGAAATCCTCATGGATATTAAAGTCTGCCGCCTTTGAACGTATAAAACTGATGGCCGCCTTTGCTGATTCCTTCATGACATTGCCCATATTGCCGGTCAGTTCAAATTTGCCGCTTCCCTTCATGGTGTTGACCTCTATGGATAAAGTATCCCCTCCCACTGAAGTCCATGCAAGTCCGCGCACAATTCCTATCTGCGGCCTGTCATATATTTTGTCGTATGAAAATTTTTTAGGGCCCAAATACTTTTCAATATTTTTATCCGTCACCGTAATGCTCTTTGCCTCTTCCTCCATTATTCGCTTGACCGCTTTGCGGCAAAGCTCTCCAATGGTGCGCTCAAGCTGCCTGACTCCCGCTTCTCTGGTATAGTTATCTATCACAGAGAGGAAGCCTGACTCCGTTATTTTCAGCTGGCTTTTTTTCAAACCATTCTTTTTCAGCTGCTTTGGATATAGATGCTTCATGGCAATATTTTTCTTTTCCTCGTTTGTATAGCTGGAAAGTGTGATAACCTCCATCCTGTCCCGCAGGGCCTGAGGGATTTGCTCAAGCGAATTTGCCGTACACATAAAAAGCACATGGGATAAATCATAAGGCATTTCAATATAATGGTCGCGGAAGGTATTATTTTGTTCCGCATCAAGAACCTCTAAAAGAGCAGCTGCAGGATCGCCGTTATAAGAGGTGCAAAGCTTGTCCACCTCATCCAAAAGCATCAGAGGATTTATGGTTCCCGCTGTTTTCATGGCATTCATGATCCGGCCCGGCATGGCCCCCACATAAGTTTTTCTGTGGCCTCTGATTTCAGCCTCATCACGGATACCTCCCAGTGACATCCTGACATATTTTCGGTTCAGAGACTTGGCTATGGATTTGGCAATCGAAGTTTTTCCTACGCCCGGAGGCCCCACAAGGCAGATAATCGGCGCATTGACGGCCTCCGTATTGATTCTGACAGCCAAAAATTCCAGTATCCGCTCCTTCACGGCCTTTAGACCATAGTGATCCTCATCCAGTATTTTTTCCGCTTTTTTCAAATCAAAGCTTTCTTTTGTTGTCTCATTCCATGGCAGGGACAATACACATTCCACATAGCTTCTGACCACATTGGCCTCCGGAGAGGCCACAGGAATCTTGGCAATTCTTCCGATTTCCTTTTTCACAAGCTCCGCCGCATCAGTTGGGAGACATTTCTGCTCCAATTGCTTCTGATATTTCTCCATATCAGCCTGTATACCGTCTTTGTCGCCCAACTCCTCCTGTATCACTTTGATTTGTTCCCTGAGATAGTATTCCTTTTGGGATTTTTCTATATTAACCTTTACCTTGTCCTCAATCTTCTTCTTTAATTTTAATATGCTCAATTCCTCATGGATCATACGTATCACTCTGTTTAAACGCTCCATAGGGTCTAAAATTTCTAAAAGCTCCTGCTTTTCTTCTGTCTTAATCGTCATTCCTGCTCCAATAAAATCCGCCACCTGCCCCGGACTTGCCGCAGATACAAAATTAACAGCATTATCATTGGAATTGGCCTTTGTATTTATCTTGCAGTATTCCTCATAGGAATCATAGGCAACTCTTATCAGCGCCTCTGTCTCTCTGCTGAATTTCTGCTCCATATCCTGCTCAATCTCGTGAAAATCCGCATAGATGCAGTTATCCTCCTCAATAAAGCCGGAAATTTTTCCTCTCGCCAGCCCCTCCACAATAATGTGGGTAAGATTTCCCGGCAGCTTCAAAACCTGCTTTACCTTCGCAACCGTTCCTATCTCATATAAATCATTGAACTGCGGCTCCGCTGTCTGTGCGTCCCTCTGCGTCACCAAAAACACTGTCTCATCTTTTTTCATCGCCCTCTCAACAGCATCAAGAGATTTCTGCCTTCCGACCGCAAAACTCAATATCATATTCGGAAAAACCGTAAGCCCCCGCAGCGGAACCAACGGAAGACGTCTATATTTCAATTCACTCATACTATCACCTCTGTCCTAACTTCTAAGCAATTTAAAAACAGGAAACCTTCAGCTTCCCTTCCCCAAATGCTTACATACAATCTGCCGCCTTTATCCTTTTCGCACAGCGGATAACCCTTTTCAAAACTATTTTGCAGATTACTCATGCTATCCGCCTTCTGCCATCAAAAATTCAGCCTGCCACTGTCCTTCCCGGCATTTTCTAAGGCTTTTACCGCTTTTTAACGAATATTATACTATATTGACACTTAAAGGGCAAGTCCGGAGTACCTTACTCAATGCTGTCAATGTCTGCCGTTTTCCTTTTACAGACGCAAAAAACGCACCGGGATAAAATCTCCGGTGCGCCTTTATCAAAGTGTCAGCTAATCTGCCTGCCATTGTCTGCAATTCCCTCTGCTGTCATAATGTTAATGCTTTCCTTGTGCTCTGCAGTGCTTGCAGGAATCTCCGCTCTTTCCTCCACCGCACCAAACAGAAGCTCCAATACCTGACCTATTTCCTTTACCCTTCTCACTTTTACGCCGTAATGGGCAAATACATTCTGCCAGTTATCCTCTGGTATCAGCACTTCCTCTGCACCTGCCTCAATAGCGCCCTGTATTTTACTGCTGACACCGCCTACCGGAAGCACCTTTCCCTGAATGGAAATTTCCCCTGTCATGGCAATTTTAGGACTGATGCATTTTTCCTTTACAGCGGAATAAACAGCTGAGAATATGGCAATTCCGGCTGAGGGCCCGTCAACGGGAATCCCGCCCGGAAAATTAATATGAATATCGTAATCCTTCACGTGGATTTTGGCCAGATTCTCAAGAGCTGTCATCACATTCTCGACAGATGCCTTGGCATTGCTTTTGCGCCTGATATTGCCGGTAGGACTTTTTATTTCTTCCTCCTCCACAATACCGGTCACCTTCAATATGCCGCCGCCTATCACCGGCGTCTTATGGACTGTGGCCTCTATTTCCATAACCGCGCCCTTGCCGCTTCCAACTACCGCAAGGCCATTGACAACGCCGATTTTCTCCGTTTCTCCAACCTTTTTATGATACCTGGGACTGTATCTTCCGCTTTCCAATACCCATTCTACATCTTCAACAATTATTTTTTTACGGCTTTCCATAAATGCGACAGAGGATGCCGTCTGCACAATATTAACAGCATCTCTGCCGTTATCGGCATATTCCGCCACCTTCTCCACTACCTCTTCCTCTCCGAGAAAACCGGTTTTCTGAATAGCGGCCTGTGTTATCCGCTTGATATGTTCCGGTTTCAAATCGTTAAAAAAGATTTCCGTACATCGTGAACGCAGTGCCGGCGGTATGTCCTCAGGATTTCTTGTCGTAGCGCCTACAAGCCTGAAATCTGCAGGAAGGCCGTTTTTAAATATGTCGTGAATAAAGCCCGGGATATTAGGATTTTCCGTGCTGTAGTAGGAGCTGGTAAAATACACTACCCTATCCTCCAGTACCTTTAAAAGCTTGTTCATCTGTACCGGATGAAGCTCTCCGATTTCATCGATAAACAAAACGCCGCCATGCGCTTTTGTCACAGCGCCCTCCTTTGGCTGCGGCACCCCTGCGCTGCCATAGGCACCCGCCCCCTGGTAAATCGGATCGTGAACAGTACCAATCAGCGGGTCTGCAATACTTCGCTCGTCAAATCGCAGCGTTGTAGCGTCTATTTCCACAAACTTAGCATTTTCCTGAAAGGGGGAAAAGGAATTTTTCTTTGCCTCCTCCAATATCAAGCGGGCAGAGGCTGTCTTTCCCACACCGGGAGGCCCATAAATCAGAACATGCTGTGGATTTGCGCTGCATAATGCCGCACGGAGTGCTTTCACGCCGTCCTCCTGCCCGATTACCTCCTCCATGCTCTCAGGCCTTGATTTCTCTGACAGCGGCTCTGTCAGCTTGATTGCTCTCAGCTTGTTAATTCTCTCCAGCTCCTTTGCCGAATCCAGCTTCAGCGTTGATTTATGAGCGTTCAGATTTTTCAGGCTCTGATAAAAGTAGATACCGGCCACTAAGGTAAATAAAAATTGTGCAATTATCAGCACATTCGTAAATCCCTGCATAAATACACTTCCCTTTTGTTTTTTTCCATGAAATGCTTCTTTTTTCTTTTTTGAGAGTCATGGATGCAATGTCATAGCTATTATTAACAAAACTGCAAATATTTATTACATATATCAAGGATTCACAACTGATAAAAATATATTGTTCAGCAAGTACAATTTTGCCTCCATAAATAAATCAACCCGTATACATAAAAAAAGGAACCGCCAAAACAGATTCCCTTAAAAAAGCAAAACAATATGATTCCCATTGTCAAAAAAAGCTTGATAAATCAAGCTTTCAGCTTGTCAAAAAAGTCCCTTCGGGACTTTTTTGACATTATAGCAGTATAAAGCCCCATTTCTTCGTACAAGGATTGACTGTCGTCATGGTCAACACCTTGCTTTGCAAGGCTCGCTTCGCTCGGCGCGGTGTCTTCCGCGCTGCTATCTTGAAATCAGGGCTTTTCCTCAGACTGGCAAAGCCCGTCTTGCGGATTCCAATTGGAAAACTCTTTCAAGCATGCCGAAGATAGACGACACGAGCGTAGAGAGCTTCCCGCCAATGGCGGGAATGTGCTGACCATTTCCAACCCTTTCCGCGATTCAAAAATAGGTTTATTGACATCCTGAAAGCTTGAAAAATCAAGCTTTCTTTTTCCCTATGTTTTTAATTGTACATCTTTCTCAAACCCGGACGCCCGTTATACAAAAATATTTTCATGTAAATCGGTCAAAAACCCCTTTCCCCCCAATATATATCTGTTCCGGCAAAAGTTAATACCGGATTTCACGACCATTGCTAAACGAAAATTACTGAAAAATTGACCGAATTTAACTGTCGCAGCTGGCTTTTGAGAACACAGACATCCTTTTCCCAACCTGCCTAATCCTTTATCACCAGTCTGCCATGGACAACAATCCTGTCCTCTTCTCTTCCGTTTGTACAGGTGGAGAGCGTTATGATTTTATCCTCATCATTTAAAGACACAGAAGTATGATAGCCAGAACGTGCTTCCAATTCTGATAAAAAGCTGAACCATTCCTCACGGTTCTCAAAATCACGCCTGTAGCTGTCAGAGGTTGCAAGGGTAATATAGGAAGAAAATACCTCATACCTGTAAGTACCCTTTTCCGTAATCAAATAGAAGGAAGGGTGTTCCTTATAGAATTCCTCATTCAAATACTGCCTCAGCGAACCAAACATATATCCGTTTTTTATGTTATGGCCGTATATTACCGAGTTGTAATCAGAAAAATCACTGCTATTGCGATAGTCCAAAAAAATACTTCCATTTGCGTTCGATGATCCGTCAAAGGCATGGGTTACATAATACTGATTGTCTTCGGCCTGCACCACTGGATAATCAATCTTCGTTCCGCCAATCCAAATCCATCCCATTACCGCGTCATTTTCTTCCCTCAAGCCCGCTATATCAACCTCCGGAACGGTCAATACCACAGGCGCCTCCTCCTGGGGGACGTCTTCTTCTGACTCCTCTGTGCCAGTAATGCCTGTCTGAGGGGAAGTCTTTTTCGGTATATATTCACGTCTGAGCTGTGCATAGAGCTCATCATTCTTTTTATCATCATACAGAATTTTCACCACATTTCCGGCAGAAAAGATAAAAACCGCACACAACACCAGTAACAAAATCATTCTAATTTTTTTCCCCATTCTTTTCTCCCTTCCCTGCTCAGCAAACTTCTCAATTAAAAAATTCCAGTAGCCACCCTGCGGCTTTCTTGGTGCGGTAACGGATTGCCTTTTCTGTCAATCCGTGGTTATAGCCACCTTGCGGCTTTCTTGGTGCGGCAACGGATTGCCTTTTCTGTCAATCCGTGGAAATAGCCACCCTGCGGCTTTCTTGGTATGGCAACGGATTGCCTTTTCTGTCAATCCGTGGTTATAGCCACCTTGCGGCTATTTCCCATTATAAACGAAATATAAAAAAAATAAAAGGCTGCAAAAAGCAGCCTCTTACTGATTATTTTTCCTCTGATTCTTTTTTGTATAACATCATTGCAATTGCAGCCATGGATGCCAGTGCAGCCATACCATACATACCAATCGCCCTGCTGTCTCCCGTTTGGGGAATATCTTTATCAATTTCTACAGGCGTGTCTGCCAAAGGCACCTCTTCCTCCTCTATTTCAACAATCTCCTCTGAAATTTCAGGAGCAGGTGCAAGAGGGACTTCCTCATCCGCTATGGTTACCTCAGGAGCAGGCGCTAACGGAACTTCCTTATCTTCTATTTCTGTTGTTGTTTTCGTATCCCCTGACGGCTCCTTTTTTGTACCGTGATATGTTGGCTCCTCATCAGGTTCAGGAGTTGGAGTTGGAGTTGGGGTTGGATCCGGATCCGGTGTTGGCCAGGCCGGAAGCTCCATCTCAAAGGATGCCTCTATTACGCCTGTGCCGACTTCGGAGCTGATAAGATTCTGGTAATTTGTGCCGAGCGGAGGCGCATAAAACATGAACTGGGTCGGATACTTGTAAGTATATTTCGCTTTCACATTGCCTGATGCATCGGTATCTTTGTCCGCTGTCAGGGTAAAACCTTCTGCGCCCATAACCTTTGTAATTTCTTCTCCGCCTTCGTTATATGCCTTCACACCCTTTGGCAGCGTAAGAAGGATTTCTCCTTCCCATCCTGTTATATGAACCATATCTGATACATAGTAACCTTCTGATTCATTGACAGCCAATGGGATAGCTGTTTCTTTGCTGTCAAGCTCCAAATTTCCATAGCTTGGTTTTAATCCCTCTGCGCCAGCATTATAGATACTTCTCATATAATCCTTCAGATTCTCATCCAGATTTGCAAATGGCAGCCCCGATAATGCTTTCTCAATATCTCCGCCCCGCAATACAATCCACAATGTCTGTTGTGTAAAAGCATGGGCTTTCTCTTCCTTGTCGTCATAACTGCCCAAATATTTATCCATGTAGCCAAAAGCATCAAAAGGATAGCCTGCTGTCAAAACTCCCTCAATGACTTCCCTGTCATTCTCATGTCCCTGCTGTCCTGTATAAGGCACGCCCTGCTGAAAATGCATTCCGTCCGCAGGCATTGGGCTCAGCTGATTATAGCAGTAAGCGACTACTCCGTTAATATAAAGGGTAGCCCCTTCTCGAGATACCAGCGTAAAACTCTCCTCCTTTGGAAGTTCCAAAGTCATAGGAGCAAGCAGTATGTCCATATTTTCCAGGACATTATTTTCTTCCGTCTTTTCTAACATTTCATCCTGATGCAAATCATCCTTATTTTCATTTTCAATAATGTCATTATTCACACCATTTTCAATTTTATCTTCTTCCTGTTCTTTTTTATCCTCTTTTGATATATTTTCTTCGTTATTCATATTATTCTTATCTTCGTTTATATCAACATTTTCTTCATTATTAATACCGTCCTGGCCAGCTTCCTCCCCATTCGTTTTTCCGGTTAATTCCTCATTGCTGTCCTTATCTGTAACTTCATCTGTTTCGCCTGGCAGCGATTCCTCCTCGTCACTTTCATCGCTGTCACTGATATTCCCTTCGCTGCTATTATCCGTATCTGTGCTCTCTGACACCTCATTTTGAGAAGAGGAAATCTCTCCCTCTGTCTGCGCAGAAACAGAAAACGCCATAATCAGTGAAATTATCAATGCAATTGCAGTCATATGTTTAAATTTTATTTTCATCTATACTCTCCCCTTTTCTATTTCATCTCTTTAAATTCATTATAGGCAGCACAGGTTACATATTGGTCATATTTCTGGAATTTCGCAAACTTTTTTAAAAAAAGACATTTGTTTTTCTCACAAAATATAACCCAAAAGTAACATCCGAATTATTTAACGCTTTACCGCAGTAAATTATATGACTATTACTGTATTGTCAGCCCCTCTCTTTTTCAGCAGTTCATTGGAAAGCTATGATTAAAGATGCTCTTTTCTTACAACCGTAATGATAAACTTGGCCTTTATTTTTATCTTTCCTTTTTACGCCGTGATAGAATAATGGATAAAATTACAAAAACGGATTGATTGCAAAACATTTAATCCGTTTATCACCGCTCTGAATCCTTTTTTTCCAGTATAATCCTCATTGGTTACATTTCTGTCACATTTCAGAGTTTATTCCGCAAAATACAATTAAATATACATTTTTCTCCCCTTCATGAGACCAATCAGTAATTTATTCTCAAATTCAATGCAAAATAGTGATATTTTGTAACATCCATATTTTGCAGAACAATCCCCTTTCTCTGACGGTCTGAGGCTTTCAAATAAAGTACCAAAATACTGATTATGTTTTAAAAAACAAAAAAAGACAGGCTGTTAATTATCAGCCTGTCTGTAATCTTTTCTATGAGATTGCGCTTTCTTTTCTCGGTTTTCTTTTTCGGATTCTCTTAATGGGCTCCCTGTTTTCATTGATCACATAAGCCGGCGGTTTCAATTGGTTAACCGTATCAGCCGTTATAATACACTTTTCAATGTTATCCTCCGTTGGGATTTCAAACATAATATCATTCATAAAGCCTTCCACAATAGCACGGAGTCCTCTGGCGCCCGTCTGGCGCTCCACCGCTTTTTTGGCAATTGCCCTCAGAGCGTCTTCTTCAAATTCCAGAAGCACATTGTCAAGCTCAAACAAATATTGATACTGCTTAATCAATGCGTTCTTCGGCTCAGTCAATATCCTGACCAGCGCCTCCTCGTCCAGATTATTCAGCGTGACAACAACCGGAAGCCTTCCCACAAATTCAGGAATCAAGCCAAATTTTAACAGGTCCTGAGGCTGCAGCTGCTTCATCAGCTCGTCTGCTGATTTATCCGCCTTGCTTTGTACCTTCGCACCAAAGCCAATGACCTTTTCACCCACTCGGTTTTGAATGATTTTCTCAATTCCGCCAAAAGCACCGCCGCAGATAAACAGAATATTAGTCGTATCTATCTGTATAAACTCCTGATGAGGATGCTTTCTGCCGCCCTGAGGCGGTACAGAAGCCACAGTACCCTCCAGTATTTTTAAAAGCGCCTGCTGTACACCCTCGCCGCTTACGTCACGGGTGATAGAGGGATTCTCGCTTTTTTTGGTTATTTTGTCAATCTCGTCAATGTAGATAATGCCGCGCTCTGCTTTCTCCACATCATAATCCGCCGCCTGTATCAGCTTCAGCAAAATATTTTCCACATCCTCGCCGACATAGCCTGCCTCTGTTAAAGAGGTGGCATCCGCCATAGCAAAGGGCACATTTAATACCCTTGCCAGAGTCTGAGCCAAAAGAGTTTTGCCCACACCCGTAGGCCCTACAACAAGAATATTGCTTTTTTGAAGCTCCACATCATCAATATGTTCATCCATACCGATTCTCTTGTAGTGGTTATACACAGCAACAGAAAGTACCTTTTTCGCATCTTCCTGTCCTATGACATACTGATCCAGTATTTCTAAAATTTCCTTCGGCTTCGGAATATTTTCCAAATCCGTTTTATCCGCTAAAACGTCATATTCCTCATAGATAATATCGGCGCAAAGCTCGATACACTCGTCACAAATATAAACATTAGGGCCTGCGATCAATTTTCTGACTTGTTCCTGCGTTTTGCCGCAAAAGGAACATTTTAATTGTTTTTTTTCGTCAGTCGTTTTAGAAGGCATTCTTACATCTCCTTTTACTGAGGCTTGGTAATGACCGCATCTATCAGACCATATTCCTTTGCCTCCTGCGCAGACATGAAATTGTCGCGCTCTGTATCCCTTTCAATTTCCTCATAAGATTTTCCTGTATTGGCAGCCAAAATCTCGTTTAATTTCTTTTTCGTCTTCAAAATATTTTCCGCATGTATTCTGATATCAGTCGCCTGTCCCCTGGCACCGCCGGATGGCTGGTGAATCATAATTTCAGAATTGGGAAGACCAAAACGTTTTCCCTTAGCGCCGCCGGCAAGCAAAAATGCGCCCATACTGGCAGCCATGCCAATGCAAATTGTGGAGACATCCGGTTTAATATACTGCATTGTGTCATAAATGGCCAGTCCTGCCGTCACAGAACCTCCCGGGCTATTTATGTAAAGATTAATATCTTTATCCGGATCCTCCGCCGCAAGGAACAAAAGCTGTGCGACAACAAGGCTTGCCGTCGTATCATTCACTTCTTCTCCCAAAAATATAATTCTGTCTTTTAAAAGTCTGGAATAGATATCATAGGAGCGTTCCCCTCTATTCGTCTGTTCAATTACCATTGGAACTAAACTCATATTTTAAGACCTCCTTTGATGTTTTCTGATTACTTTTTCTTATTTTGCTTCGTTTTCCGCCTCAACTGCCTTGGGCTCAGTCTCCACAGCATTATCTACGATCACCTGCAAAGCTTTGTCTGCAAGAATATCCTTCTCAAAATTGCTTCTTTCATCCTCTTTGATATATTCCAGCATTTTTTCCTTTTCAATGCCGTAAGCTGTGCCAAGCTTAGCAATCTCCTCGTCAATCTCTTCCCTGGACGCTGTCAGGTTTTCATCCCTTGCAATCTGCTCCAGAACAAGCCTGGATTTCACAGTAGCCTCTGCGGGATCCCTGAATGTTTTTCTCAATTCCTCTTTTGTTGTGCCCATATACTGGCAGTAAACATCAAGGGAGATACCCTGTCTTGTGATATTATTTTCAAAATTCTGAACAAGCTGGTCAATCCTGTTTTCAATCATGATTTCAGGCACATCCATAGTAGCATTTTCAACAGCCTGCCTGATCAAAGCGTCGTTCATGTTGCCCTTCGCTTTTTCCTCTTTGTCCGCTTTCATTTTATCCACAATACTTGCTTTATATTCTTCCAGTGTCTCAAATTCAGAAACATCCTGCGCAAATTCATCATTGAGCTCAGGAAGCTCCTTAACGGAAATGTCTTTCAGCTCAACAGCAAATACAGCTTCCTTGCCGCAGAGCTCTTTTGCATGGTATTCCTCCGGGAAGGTAACGGTAACGTCAAATTTATCGCCTATCGCATGTCCTACTATCTGATCCTCAAAGGTATCAATAAAGGAATGGGAACCAAGTGTCAAATCATAGCTTCCCGCTGCGCCGCCCTCAAAGGGAACGCCGTCAACAGCACCGCTATAGCTGATATTAACAATATCGCCCATCTGTGCGGCTCTGTCGGAAACAGAAGACATTCTGGCGTTTTGCTCCTGAACCTTTTTCAGCTCCGCCTCAATTTCATCATCCTTTACCTCTACGGACGTTTTTTCATATTCCAGTCCCTTGTAGGTGCCCAATGTCACCTCCGGCTTTACTGTAACATCAATTGTAAATTTAACGCCTGTCTCTTTATCCAAAGACTCAATGTCAACCGTCGGCCTTGATACCACATCAAGCCCAAGCTCCTTCACAGCGCCTTCATACTCCTCGTTGAGTACGAAATTAACGGCATCGTCCAAAAATACGCCTGTGCCGTACTGTGCCTCAATAATCTTTCTTGGAGCCTTGCCTTTTCTGAATCCGGGGATAGCAAATTTGCCTTTGTTTTTATTGTAGGCGTATTTCATTCCCTCTTCCAGCTTGTCAGCGCCAACCTCAAATGTAAATTTAACCACATTGTTTTCTTTACTGGTAATTGCAGCGTTCATCCTCGTGTATCCTCCTTAGTTTCATATCTATTTGTCCTGTTCGTTGTCATTTTTTAATTCTACAGGCACATGCAGCCCTATTCTCTGCATAATCACAAGACATTATATCATAGCTCCCTTATAAAATCCAGAAAAATCAAATAAATTTAAGCTTTTTCCAAAAACCGTTTTTCCGGTATGCTAAAACCGGCTTTTTACCTTGTTTAAAAGAGCGCTGCCTATAATATCTCTATTTCCGTATCCTCCAATAACGCTTCTGTATGCGATTCTATAAAATTGATAACATGATCAATCATGCTGTTGGCATGAGCTGTCTCATTACTCACACAGGCAAAACCCAAAACAATGATTTTATGATTATCCTGTTCCTCCACTTCGGCAATAGAAACATTGAATTTATTTTTGGTCCTTTCAATAATGCTTTTTACAATCATTCTTTTTTCCTTCAGAGAGGATACCCAGGACGCCCTCAATGTAACCCTGCAAGTTCCTATTATCAAATCAATCACCCCCACTATCCTCTTATATGCCCGACTATCGTTAAAATACCACAGTAAGCATACTATAAATCTCGCCGAAAAAAAAGAAAATTATAAGCTTCACATACAAAAAGCGGGGAATCCTCCCCGCCCGCTCCGATTAACGCTTTATAAATACATTTGTAATCTGACAATTGTTTCTAAGATACCGCTTTACCCCCATCCGTCTATTCCTCTTTCAATTCCATTACCATACTCGTGTAGAAATTGAAAAGAAAGCTGCCCTCCTTCCATATTCCTTCCCTGTTCTCATAGCCATAGCTCACTTGAAGCCATCCGTCTTTATTGTCGAATTTTTCTGCTCTCATACTCCACTGTTTTATTTCTCCCGTATCCAGACCTCCCGCCTGCATTAGCTTACGCAGAGAAAGGTCTCCGTCATACAAAACCCTCTCTCCAAACAGATCAATTACCATAAAGCTGCCGTTTTCCTCCCCATAGTTGACTGCCGCGACAGCGCTGTCGCCTGAGAGAATATAATTCAGATAAACGCCGTTTAATAGGTAGGTATGCCCTGTATCGTCCTGGGCACCGTAAAAGGTAATACGGTTCAGCGCCCCGTCCTGAGAAGAAAACACCTCATGGCTCCACGAAGTTCCTTCCTCCATGACATTTGTCATGCTGCTTTCTGTCACAACCGTCCTTCCGTTTTCCTCACCGAAAAACAGTTTTTCCTTCCATGTATATGTCAGCGGGTCGGATGTTTTTCCAAAGTAGGTAATCACTGCCCAGTCCTCCGCTGTCTCAATCTGATATCTTTCTACCCAGGGACTTGACCATCCGATGCTGTTTATCATATGTCCGTCTATTTCTCCCTGTTCCCTCTCGAATTCCTGTTTTTTTGCCTCGCTCATACTGGCATAGCGTATCTTTCCGTCTCTCTCCTGCCAGCTGTACGCCCATTGTATGGCAATTTCAGCCTTATCATTCAGCTGAAAGCTTTCTGCCAAACGGTCACTTTCCTGCTGGGAAACCGCATCCTCATAAAAAGCAATGTCATAATAATAGGGAGTGTATTCCACAGACTGGTAATAATGAATTTCCAGTCTTTCCTTTTCCTCCAGTGCGGCGGCCGGCGCCGTTCGTCTCAGCACTGTTTTTATCATCCCTGTTCTCTCCGAAAACACTTCCTCCCCCATCACCTCAACATGATTACCGTATAAAGAAGCGAAATCATCCTTCTCTCCCATAAGAAAAGAAACAGTCCCCGCCTCCCTGCCATCAGAAAGCAGCATATGGGTACCGTCAGGCTGCTCCTGAACCAACCAGCCGGAGGGCACTGACATGGTAAACCCCTCCGCCTTCAGCTCTTTTCGTCCCGGTTCATATCCCTCCGGCGCCAGAGTGACTGCTGCACCTAAAATAAATACCAGCAGAAAATTTGCGGATAAAAGAAGCGTCCCCTTTTTCTTTCCCGAGCAGTCAAATATCCTCCGAAACCTCTCCCTGAGATGGTTCTTTCCTCCTGTAAAGCTTGTTGTCAGCACAGTATTCTTCCTCCTCACCCTTTTTAAAATTTCCAATATCGTTTCACTGTAATCCTTCCTGTACTCAATTGGCATATTCCTCAGGACGGCTTCGTCACAGGCCAATTCCATGTCCTTTTGAAAATGTCTGACAAAAAGAAGGATAAGAGGATTAAACCAATGGATACAGCCAACCAACATTAAAACAGCTTTCCACCATAAATCCCTTCTTTTGATATGACAATTTTCGTGTAGAAGAATCATATGTATCTGATTCTCTTCCATTTCATATGCCGGGAGCAGTATTTGATTACGGAAAACCCCTGTCGTCATTGGCGTATCAATATATCTGCAGATAAAAACCGGCGCCTTGCTGTCAGCCCTGTAAATCTCATCTGCCGGTTGCTTTTCCCTATTGACCCTGTATAAAAAATGCAGATAAAATCCAATCTTTGTCAAAAGCAGTACAATACCCACCGTCAGCCATAGCACGCTAATGATTTTCATGACATCGGGCCGGCCGGCAGAAAGCTTGAAATCTCCATTTCCATCTTGATAAAAGTCCTGTGCCTCTCCTGTCTGTGCCTGTGTCTCCGCATCCTCCGGACTGTTCATAGAGGCTGTAATTATCTGAGTACTTGGCTCTATGACAGGAAGACGGTATAAATCGGCGGAAAAGGGGAGCAAAAGGCGCAGGGCCAATAACCCCCACAAAAAAGTTTTCCAGCACGCTCCATACCTGTCTGTCAACTTCTTGGAAAAAAGAAGCATGACACAAAACAAAACGGATACTCCCAGAGATATCGACACAATTTGAATAAAAATACTTTCAATCATGCTTCTCACCCGCACTTTGAATGATTTCCTCAATCTCTGCCAGTTCCTCTTCTCCAATGGCCTGACTGTCGACCAGGGAAGCTATCAGGCTTTTAATGGAATTGTCGTGCAGCTTTTTGAAAAAGCTTTTTGTCTGACTTGCGTTATAGGGTTCCTGTCCCACAGCAGGTCTATAATATTTCAGACGCCCCTCTTTTCTGACACTCACAAACCCTCTCTGCAAAAGCCTGGCCAGCAGTGCCTGTATCGTTGACATACTCCAGTTTTTCTCTTCCGAAAGCCTCTGCGCTATCTCCGCAGTTTTCATTTCTCCCTCCGCTTTCCATAACACCTTCATCACAGCATGTTCTGCATCCGGCAGTTCTTCCTCATTCAACATTTCCGTCACCTCACTCTCTTTCTCTACATTTGTCAATTTTATCTTACAGCTTTTCTCTACATTTGTCAATATAATGTCTGCAAAAAAGACAGGGCAAAAAAGCCCTGTCAAACCGCCGGTAAAATAAAAAACAAATTGCACCACAGACCCTATCAGAAAGTGCATGCCGAACGGAATGGATTTTCACGTCATATCAGCACCTTAAAGTGTTCTAAAACCAATATTATCTGCCCTTTCCAAAAGGATTCTAATATTCCATCTCAGAATAACCCAGAATATACAGGTTCCCGCCATGCTTTCCCGAGTGATCCTGTACACTGACAAAGTAATAATCAGGACTGCCGGAAATATAATAAAGCCCCAGAGAATCCAGACCGTCGCTTCCCTTCACTCTTTCCGCCTTCGCCACTGCCTCGCCATAGCTGTTATAAAGGTATACATCAATATCATCATATTCCGCATCCGTCACCAGAGCAACCAGTATGGTTCCTCCGCTGAAACTGTCAAAGCATACCACGTCAAAGCCTTTGTTATAATCAAAAAGTCCGGCATAGTTCTCTCCGCTGTAAATGTAATCGGCTGTTTCAAAGGAACCGTTGTCCTCAATCTCGTATATTACGCCGCCTGTATTGTCAGAAGCATTCGTGTCGCTGCCGCCTCCGCCAAATACATCCTTTAAGCTCACAGGAGTTTTTGTCCTGTCAAGAGACGCCGTTTCCTCAATGGGAATTGCAAAATTCAAATTTTGTCCCTCATCTACGCCGGCAGCGGTAACACCCACAGCTTTTCCTGCCGCATTGAGCAGTACGCCGCCGCTGCTGCCATGAGAAATAGGAGCGGACACCTGTATCATACGTATATCATCTATGATGCGGTTCGGATTCGAGACAATTCCCTCCGAAATGGTATTGTCAAACCCCAGAGGGCTGCCAATGGTATATATCTTGTCTCCCCCCTTCAATACAGTGGAATCCCCCGCTTCAAGATATGGAAAGCCGCTGCCGGCTATTTTAATCAGTGCCAGATCCTTTTTTGCGTCATAATCAATTACACTCTGTATTTCATACTCCGCTCCATCTGACAAAACGGCTAATCCCGAGTATGCCCCTTCCAGCACATGATAATTTGTGACAGCCAGCCCGTCAGAGGTCAGAAAAAAACCGCTTCCCGTTGCTGTGAGATCCCCCTGACCGTTTATAATAGGAAGGAAAAAAACAGCCGGAGAACAGTTCTCATAAATTTCCTGAGTCGACAAAGCCGTATCGGCTTGTTTTGTATTTGCGCCGTTCTTGTCCTCTCCCTCGTAATTTTTATCAGTCTCCAGAGAGATGGCATTGTTCTTCTCATCCCAGCCTACGCCGATATTCACTGTCTCCATAATGTCGCGCAGCTTAAAATAGGTGCTGCCGTCGATATTGTAAGCCTTAAAGTGGGCTGCTGTACCATTGACATGGACTGCCGCCTGGGAGGGCAGGGCTGTCCTATCTCCCACAACGCTGTTTACAGCCAATTCTCCTCCCACAGGGGTATAAGCCCTGCTTGAAGTCAGATTGATTGCATTCTTTTCCTTATCCCATTCCACCTCAAATTTTTTTTCTGTTCCGTTGATGGCATAAGCAATATCCCGCAGCTTGAAATAATTGCTGCCACTGATGTTAAAAGCCGTAAAATCCTTCTTCACACCATCCACGTAAACAGACGCAGTGGCAGGCTTTGCCACAAAAACAGCGCCGAAGGCCACACAATTCGGGAATACGAAAATATTGAATAACATAATTGCCGCTATCATTAACGCTCCGCTTTTTTTGTACATAAGCTTCCCCCTTTTCCTCTATACCCAAATATTAACGCCTCACCGCCAGAAAAGCAATAAAAAATAGCCGCAGCGTGGCTATTTTTACGGATTGAATGGCTTATATTCAATCCGTTTCCTTTATATCTTTTTTATTGCTCCAGCAATATACACAGCCGCAGCGTGGCTATTTTTACGGATTGAATGGCTTTTGTATCCTATCTGTTTTTTACTTTATTTTATTGTAAAAGCCTGCAATAATAATCTCACTCACTTTTTCCGCAAAATGCCACTAAAAAAACAGCGCTGAAATATTGGCATACAATACCTTAACGCTGTTTAAAAAACAGATTCATACTCTCCCTTGTATAACACTTTTCCTCCGCGTCACCGCTATGGGAAAAGCGAACCAATACGGCCCTTAAAAATGAAATACAATTCCAATCACAGCCGCTGCGGAAATATAGACAATGGGATGTTTTTTATATTTATTCACCAGGTAAAACATAATGGCAAATAAAATTATTTCCTTCACCCCGAAGAAATCTATCATATTGCCTGTGGCGCGAAATAGATCCAGCTTGAACACAGAATTCAAAATAACGCCAAAGCAAGCGGCTGCGATAAGTCCTGTAACGGTTGGCCGCAAGGTATAAAAAATTCGGTCTACATAGACATTGTTTTTAAACTTCATCAGCATTTTAGACACAATGACGACGATAATCAGAGACGGCAGTATCAACGCCAATGTAGCGATAAAACCGCCCAAAATGCCGTTGTGCTGATAGCCCACATAGGTTGCCATATTAACGCCCAGAGGGCCCGGTGTAGATTCAGAGATCGCAACCATATCACTTACCATCTGGCTGGTAAACCAGTCATATTTATCAGAAAGGTCATATAAAAACGGCAGCGCCGCAAGCCCGCCTCCAATGGCAAATAATCCTATCTTAAAAAATTCATAAAAAAGTACAACCATCTCAGCCATTCTTCCGCCCCCTTATTACCGGTATTACAAGGCCCAAAGCCGCACTGGCTATGACAATAAGAATGGGGGAAGGGTCAAATATAATGGAAATTAAAAATGCTGCCAGAACAAAGATAATGCATAGCTTATCCTTCACCGAGGTTTTCCAAAGCTTCACTATGGCATTGGTAATCAAAACGCCAACCGTAACACGGATAGCGCCAAAAGCATTCTGCACTATAACCAGATCCTGAAAATTGCTTAGAAAGGCGGCGATAACAGTGATGATAACAAAGGACGGAAATACAACGCCTATGGTAGAAAAAACAGCGCCTGGAATTCCTTTTCGGCTGTTTCCGATAAAAATAGCGCAGTTCACTGAAATAACGCCGGGTACGCACTGCCCTATGGCGTAATAGTCAATCAAATCCTCCTCTGAAATCCAGTGGCGTCCCTCCACCACCTCCTTCTCCAATATGGGAAGCATTGTGTATCCCCCGCCAAAAGTGAATAGGCCAATCTTGGCAAATATTAAGAACATTTCCAAAAGCTCTTTCAATACAACCAACCCCTCTAAATAAAATATAGGTTATAAAAAGGCAAAAGGGGCAATATACCCTTTTGCATAGATTTGTCTTTCCTCTATTCTCCTCATTTTCCAAGAATCATAGAAGTACTATACCATAAATAAACAGAAGGTAAAAGAAGTTTATATGTATAGAACCTATATAAAATTGATATATCAGCTTTATTCAGGATACCCCTTCCGCCTGTCTTTTATAACCAGGCGGCAATCTGCTTTGCCGTCGGAGGTACTTACTCCTTATAACACAATCCGATGAAATCTCATTGATACCAAATAAGAGGCAATCATATATCTATGCCGGCACACCTCTTATCGGTTCTCCAATTTTTCCAAAAGTCCTGTAAAATATCTTTCACTTCCGGCATTTCACAATAAACTACTGCCCGGATCGGTTCATTCTTCTCATCCGCAATAAAAAAAGCAGGAAAACAGCTTAGAATGAAAGCAATCCTGCATGAAAATAAAAACGCCGCCCCGGGAATTGCTCCCGAAACAGCGCCTTTTGTGCCTTTATTAATTGGGGATATTAACAAATACAACAATCTTCCGATTTTAAAATACTCAGATTGCAGTAAAATAATTACAAAGCTTATTCTCCGAATACTTCTCTTCTGCTCTTAAAGCCGCCTAAAGTATTCGCACTTCTGACAGCACTTGCAATTGCATTTTCAACAGCCTTTACAGCCAATGTGCCGACAAGATTCATTGCAACCGGAACCTCGCCTGTTGCCATACAGAACATGGTATCTCCATCAGACATGGTATGAGTTGGGCGCACTGCACGCGCAATGCCGTCATGGGACCAAGCAGCAATCTTATGCGCTTCCGGCCTTGTCAGCTTAGCATTTGTAATGATACAGCCAATCGTAGTGTTTCCCATAAAGAAATCTTCCGTTGTAATATTTTTGCTGATAAAATCCTCTGTATCCAAAAATCCTTTTAAGTCGCTGTCAAGAGCTCCGGCAATAATTTTCTGTGTATCGGGATCCACAACGTCGCCAATTGCATTGCAGGCCACAACGGCGCCGACAAATAAATCACCGCGTTTGTAGCAGTATGTACCCAAACCACTCTTCATCATCTGTGCGGGAGAACTTATTTTTCCTACAGTTGCACCAATACCGGCGCCAACATTGCCGTCAGGATGTTTCTCTCTTTTCAAAGCATTCACACAAGCTCTGTAACCCATATCGGCATCGGGACGAATGTCCTTGCTTCCAATGGTGAGGTCAAATAAAATTGCCTGTGCAACAACAGGGAGTGTAACATTTACAAAAGGAAGGCCAAGGTCGTGCTCTTCCATACATTTTTCTACACCTGACGCAGCACCAAGGCCGAATAAGCTTCCGCCGGAAAGCACAACAGCCTGACAGGATTCCATACAGTTCATAGGGCTGAAAATATCAAGGTTTCTTGTTCCCGGGGCTCCTCCTCTGACATCAGCGCCCGCAACTAAATTATCCATTTTGTTTGCCATAATAACAGTACAGCCAGTAATTGCTTCCGTATCCACATCATGGCCAATGCTGAACTCTTCCAAATCGTATACGCTGATTACCTCTAACTTGTCGTTCTGCTCAACTTTTTTCATAACCAAAAACTCCTTTCTTCTCCCTTATTGTAATATGAAAACCAGCATCCTATTGATAACGAGCAAAAACTGATATTTTTTTCATGATACTCATGAACAGCTTATTGCTCAAAATAAAACCCAATTGCAATATTACCCTTCACAGAAATCTGCTGAAAGTTCGGTTCCGCTTCCGCGGCATAAAAAGTTTACTCAGATGTGTTTCACATAAAACGGCCAACCGATAAAAGTCATAGGCTGTTTGCCATTTGCTTTGTGCAATTATCATTGCTGCAAATACAGTATCTGGCAAATAGAAATTGATATGCACAATTTACTTTTTTATAATTATTATCAGAGCAAAATTAGTGCCAAATAAACAACACAAATGCAACTTTTTTTGTAGACATAGACATGCCCTGATTTCCTTCCTGCTGTAAACAAATTATCTTATCGTCATTGTCACCAAATTTGAATCATTTCCGGGGTTCATTCCGTGCGTTTTTGCACTTTAAAACAAGCCGGCCCTCTAAAATTCTCTAAAAACCGCCAAATTCCAGACTTTGCGCATTTTTTCACGGATGTGCAAAAATGCATCCATTATGTTTTGTTTTCTATACAATGATAAGTTGCCCCAGCACTTGTATTCATATTTTTTGACACACCTGCCACCATAAAAACAACCTCATGGCAAAAACCATGAGGTTGTTTTTATAAAATTAATCAGGTATAATTTGAGCTAAATCATCCTCCACATCTATTCCATACGATTTTGCTATTTGGCCAATCATAATTCCAAAAGTACCTCTTAGTTCGCCTATAGCTGATGTAAATATCCAGTTGTCCAAATTACCTCTACACACCGCGTGATGTCTAAAATCATCACTATCTCTACACTTGCTTAAAAACTTATTACACGCATTTCTCATTGCTCTAGCATATGAATCTAATTCCTTATTTTCACCAATATTATGTAGCACAAAAGTTAAATAATTTTTAATATCTGCAACAGAATGTATGCATGGGCGTACTGTTTCATTTTCATATTCATATTCTGAATATAGCACACGTCTAGGTTCAAGGAATATAATAATTTTTCTTGCAACATTTCTTTCCGTTTCCGATGGATTCCAAGATATACCAAATATTGGGCAACCTATGCCCGTCAATTTATTCGCCAACTCTATAAATCTCATAATTTTACACCCTTTACTTCTATCTACCTTTTTATTCATTATAGAATTTTACAGAACGTTTTTTAGCAATATCCACCAATATAACAACAACGTATCGCAACACTTCAATCTAATATTCCATTTGCCTCCACAACTACTCTATAAAGCATATTCACACACAAAAAAGCTCATATCACTATGAGCTTTTTTGTGTGTGAGCAAGTCTATAAGCCGGGTTCTGTATTAGACGGTCATCTATCTTGGTCTGCTGTTGCCAGCAGCATCATGCGGCCATACCCGGAACGGGACGAGCAGCCCCTTATGCGTTCCACTATTAGGCCTTGCTTCAGGTGGGGTTTACAGAGCCCCCGCTGTCACCAGCAGGGCGGTGAGCTCTTACCTCACCTTTCCATCCTTACTATAACAAGTATAGCGGTTTATTTCTGTTGCACTGTCCTTAGAGTCGCCTCCACTGGTCGTTAGCCAGCACCCTGCTCTGTGAAGCCCGGACTTTCCTCACGCAAACAAGTTTGCGCGCGACCATCTGGCTTACTCACAAAAGAAAATATACCACACTGAAAAAATTATGTCAAATTTCACCCGCGTTTATTCCGTAACGAATATAAGGCATCAAAACGCAGGTATCCATTTAACGGCATTTATTCAGAAATTCTTCTAAAATAATATTAAATTTATCTGCATATTCCCAAAATGCCATATGTCCTCCCATGACATGCAGCTTTGTATTCGGACACAATTTTTTCATATAGGGCACCGCCACATCCTGCCAATGCTCCGCTATCATAAATTCCGTATGGCACCCTTCCGTTTCATCGGCCAGCTTCGCTTCCCTTCTGTAGTCTCCGGTAACACCAATTGCGTATTCGGCCACTGCCAGGTAATAGGGCATCGTAGAACAGCTCATAATGAACTCCATTTCACTTTCCGAAAGGTCTTTTTGAATCATAGCCTCCTTGGTGTATCCCTGCAGGACATCCTTAAATCCCTGCGGCGTGCGGATACACTGTATCGTCTCACACAATGCCTCCACACTGTCCTCCACCCAACCCGAGGGCTCTGTGGAAATCGCTTTCGGCGACATATCAATATTGAATACTCCTTTTACATGTTCAATTCCCATCTCCCTGATAACGCCCCATGTCTCATAGGCGCCGAAGGACCAACCAACCAGTATAACGTCATCAAGCCCCAAATGTCTTATGAGCCTGACAATATCCTGAGCATGTGTCGTATGGTCGACGCCGATGTCAGTCACCGTAGAACGGCCATGCGCCCTTGGATCAACAGCAATTACCCTGTAATCAGAGGAAAATTTTTTTATCTGCTCCTCAAAAACATCACAGGAAAAAGTCCAGCCCGGCACAAAAATAACAGGCATGCCCTCTCCCTCATCAATATAGTGTATCTCAATTCCAGGAACCGTTTCAAAATAATTGCCAGTTTTCATAAAAAGACCTCCATTCTCAGGTACCACAAACTGCATTCTTCCATCTACGGTTTTATTATACCATAAATTCACGCGGAGAACCTCGAAATGCTCCACATTTCTCGGTCGTTTCACTCCTCAAGCCCTTTCAAGAAAGCTTCTTTACACGCAAACGTTCATAATACTTTCTTTTCGGCCTTTCTCCGCTTGTTGCGGATATTATACCATAAATTCACGCGGAGTTCCTCGAAATGCTCCACATTTCTCGGTCGTTTCACTCCTCAAACCCTTTCAAGAAAGCTTCTTTACACGCAAACGTTCATAATACTTTCTTTTCGGCCTTTCTCCGCTTGTTGCGGATATTATACCATAAATTTACGCGGAGTTCCTCCAAAACCTTCGGTTTTGTCGGTCGCTCTGCCCCACGAAGCCTTAAGAATCTATCCTCGCCTCTGCCTCACAGTCCGGCTTTTCTTTTTTCGGTTCTCTCTGTTTTATCGGAACACGATTCCAGAAGCCTTGATGCCCCTTTTCATTTGTTTCCTTTGCAAATATAAAAAACAGCCCCGGCTTTTTGGAGGCTGTTTCTTCCTAAATATAATATATGCAGCTTAAAACAATTACTGAATCGTCGCCGTTTTTGTGTCATCATCCCATGTTACCTGTGTTGCCCCGAGCGCATTTCCCAAATCTCTCAGAGGGAGAAAGGATACTCCATCCTTTATTTCTACCTTTCCGCTCATAGGCACCTGAACGCCGTTAATCGTCATATCAGTTTTGCCATAAGACATTGCCACTGTTTTAGATGAGGAAATAATGCTGATAGTCTTGCTGGCATCATCCCACATAACGCTGCCGCCAGACCCATTCATCGCCTCTAAATTTTCAACCACAACTCTGAGGGGAATCATAACCCTGCCTTCGCTTATATAACAAGCCGGATTTAATTCTACCTTCCTGGCACCGATTGACATTTCATTATTCTCCACATCAATTTTCATAGCCCTGATGCTGTCATCGTATTTCAAATTGGAGGGAAGAACTGCACGCACAAAATCCTTTACCAAAACCATTGATTTTGTGTCAAACTTGCCCGGCTCATCCTTATCCCCATAATTGGAACCAAACACATTGTCCTCATATTTATCGCTCTCCTCCGTAACCAGCCTTAGGGCATACACCCCCTCCGGAATATCAGAGCTTAAATAAAGTGTTAAATTTGTAATACGGATAGCGGATGCTTCCTTCGAGCTGGAACGCTTTATGGCAATTTTCAGCGTATTGCCGTCTACCACCGTTACCTTCTCCACTTTAATATCTCCTGCATCCACAACCACCTGTGGGCTGTCACCAAGCTTCAAATCCTCTACCTGTAAATAAATATTCATTCCTGATTGAAAGGAACCGGCCTTTGGCTCCCGAATAATTATATCATCAATAGCCGCATCCTTCGTTCCGATTGCCACGGTATTGGAATATGCCTCAAAAGTACTGTTCTCCTCTGCATGCACCTGTTTTAAAAATGGGTTTGCCGATACACCAGGAATAGAGGGCACAGCCGATATCATTAGGGCAGCAGCCAACAAAAAAGCAACATTTCTTTTCATAAAATAACCTCCTGGACGAATAGTCATATGTATTCTTTTATACCCTATTTTAACCCTTTCTGCACAAAGAAGCAACGTCTTTCACACAAATGTAATAAATTGCTATACCTTTGAATCGTTTCGTCTGTTACCAGCACTTTTCATAACAGTTGAATTTTTTCGGTCTGCCTTTGAAATTCATTTCTCCGCGTTTTTGAAATCCGCTGGATACAAAAAGCCTGTTCATTTTTTCGTTGACAGAATAGGTATCTGTCTTTAAACAGTTAATATCCTGGCTCTGTGCCATTTCCACTGCAAAGCGCATAAAGGCAGCGCCTATCCCCTGTCTTCTCTGCTCCGGCGCTACAGCCATGCGGTGTATTACAAAAGTCTTTCCTTTTTTACTCCAAGGAATAGGCTCATATTCTGCCGGTTCCGTCTGATTGATACAGATAAATCCTGTTATCCCCCCTTCTCCTTCCGAGACATACAGCGTCTTTTCCTCAATATCCCTCAAAAAATCTTTTTCTGCCGGATAGTCCTTATCCCACTGCACATTTCCCTCGCTGTGCATGATTTCTACCGTACCCTTTAAAATTTCCATAATTCTCTGCATATCCTTCTTTTCAGCTAAACGTATCATTTTTCTTCCTCCTGTTAGGTTTTCAATATTATATTCATGTATATACACGATTAAAAATCAATTCAGTTTACTGCCATACCGAAAAGCAAATCACGTCACAGGTATCCAGTCTTACGATAAAACTCTACAACCATCTTTTTACCTTTCATTTGTTTCCAAATCCTCCAGGCGGTATAAAAAATCCATCAACCGCTCTAGATTTCCATCTGTCAATTCCTCTTCAATTCCCTTCTGCGCCTGCTCCCAGAGAGGATCCGCCCTGTTCAGTACAACTTCTCCCCCGGCAGTCAAGCGAAGCTGCCTGTTTCTCGTCCCTTCCCTTGCAATATCCTCCACAAATCCGGCTTCCATCAGAGGTTTTAAATTGCGTACAAGGGTGCTCCTGTCCAGCCTCATTTCAATAGCTAGATCAGTTATGCTCGTTACCTGAAGCGCTTTCAGATGAAGCAAAAGAGAATATTGATTTACCGTCAGTCCTGAGGAAGCCATTATTTTGTCGTAATATTCTGTCACACGGTTGGCCGCTCTTCTCAGATTAATACAATGACAAACGCTTCTTTTTTTATTTTGTTCCATGTGGCGCCTCCTTTCGTGTATATACAATATAATAATAAGCCCTCTCCTGCTTCCTGTCAATACTTTCTTTACAAAAAGCTGCCCAAAACTGTAAAAAGCTTATTGTTACTATAAGGCAGTGATTTGTTGATTGACTGCCAGAAATACTTGCCCTATAATGAAACTAGCCGCAGGGTGGCTAGTTTTACGGATTGGCCGTCTTTTGGGCCAAGCCGTTTCCTTTATTTTTATTGCTGCTGCAATAAATGACGCAGGGTGGCTAGTTTTACGGATTGACCGTCTTTTGGGTCAAGCCGTTTCCTTTATTTTTTATTGCTGCTGCAATAAATGACGCAGGGTGGCTAGTTTTACGGATTGGCCGTCTTTTAGGCCAAGCCGTTTCTATTGCTACTTAGCCGGACTGTTTCATTTTAACACTTGATTCTTCATATCTATTTACTGCTGCTTTTGATATTAGACAGAAAAGAAAGAGGTCCTGTCCATGAAAAAGTACTATACTATCGGCGAAACCGCTTCTTTTTTAGGCGTAACAACACAAACTCTGCGTTATTACGATAAAGTTGACCTTCTAAAACCCAGTCATATTGATGATGCCACGAGCTACCGCTACTATACCTTTAACCAGTTCCACATAATAGACAGAATTAAATATCTCCAGGGCTTTGGCCTTCCCCTCGAGGAAATCAGAGATATTATGTCCTCCGGCTCCGTAAATAAACTCCTGCCCTTTTTAGAAAAACGGCGGAAAGAGGTTTTGCAGGAAATGCGGGAAAGCATGAATCAATTGGATTCCATACAATGGTACATTGATTACTTTACCTTTATGAACCGTGGTAATAATGCAGAAAAACTGTATAAAATACAGCAGGAAAAACGCTATGCTATCGCCATCGACCATAATCGCGGTGAGGTGCCCATTGCCAATATGGAATTTAATCTTGCGAAAGCCAAAGCCAGACCTGAACTAAAAAATCTTCATTATCTGCGTCAATATGCCTATCTTGTCGATTTTGACGAATTGGTAAACTACAGCAGCTGCCTTCAGAAAAGAACCTATTGGCCTTTGAAATATTTCATTTATCTAAAGGAAAAGCCTGATTTTTCTACCCCTTATCTTTTGGAGCTGCCAGCCGGAGAGTACCTGTGCTATCAAGCCCGTATTCTGACGCCGGACTGGGATTCTTCCATTTTAAAGGATTTTTTCTCCGGCATGCCAAAGCCGTCTGTTGTCATAGCCAATGAGTTTGAGGAGAATCTGATGGAATATCTGGATACCATGTATGAAATTCAAATGCTCCTCCCCTAAATTCGGTAGCAAAGAATACAATTTGTATTGTGAGGTGCTATAAGAAACGTCAAAGCAAAGAAAGCTTGATTTATCAAGCTTTCTTTGCTTATTCAATACATGATAAATCAATCTACTCCTGCATCTATCTTAATAAGCCCTTTAAGTAAGCCTTCTTATTTTCATTTTTTCGTATAGACAAAAAGCGCACAGGGTTTCGACAAATGTTATAAAAAACAGAGAATATTTATACCAAAAAAATAGGTACCTTTCCCATTTACCTTATCCTTAGTGCAATGTTTATACTTAAATACATCAGATAGGCTTCCAATCCTACATCCAACTGCAGTGGAAAAAGAGTGGAAAAAAGATTCATAAAAGGGAGTGAAGATTTGAACGAAAAATGCAAATATGAAACACAAATTCTATACTGCGGAGGTCTCATAGAGGGAGATACCATGCGGCCTGAAACACCGGCCATCTATCCCTCCACCGCTTACATTGTAAAGGATACAGTAGAATATGACGCTAAAAATAATGAGCAGAAGGGCTTTTTTTACAGCCGCACCAGAAATCCTAACAGGGAAAGCCTGGGGGAGGCAATCTCATTTTTGGAAAAGGGGGAAAAAACACTGATTTGTTCTTCCGGTATGGCTGCCATTTCAACTACTCTGCTCGCCCTTTCAAGCAAAGGGGATCATATTCTGGCAAGCAAATCTATTTACGGTGAAACCATAGAGCTTATGGACAATATGCTGGAGCGCTTCGGCATTGAAATAAGCTATGTGGACTTTACAAATTTAGACGAAGTAAAAAATGCAGTAAAGCCAAATACAAAAATATTTTATACTGAAATTGTGGCTAATCCCTTAATCAGTGTTGCTGATATCAGGGAAATTGTAAAAATATCAAAGGAGCATAACGCACTTTTATTGATTGATAATACCTTTACTACACCATATGTCATTCGTCCTCTGGAGTTCGGCGCAGATATAGTGATTCACAGTCTAACCAAATTTCTGAACGGACACAGTGACGTAACCGCAGGCTCCATTACAGCATCGAAAGAGCTGATAGAAAAAATAATACCATCCTATCTGCTTTTGGGCGGCTGTGCTGACGCAAACAGTGCGTGGCTGGCCTTAAGAGGAATTCGGACCTTCGGCCTGCGCATGAGGCAGCAAATCCAAAATGCACAGAAGATTGCGGAAGCACTGGTAAAGGATCCGCATGTACGCCATGTAAACTATCCCGGCCTTCCGGATCATCCGCAGCATAAAATTGCAAGTGAAATATTAAGTAACGGCTATGGCCCTATGATAAGCTTTTTGGTGGAGGATAACAGGGACAAAGTAGACGAATTTATGCACAGGCTTAAAATAGTGGAATATTTAGGTACTCTTGGAGGCTACCGCACCTCTATTGCACATCCCGCTACCGCTTTCCGCTTTGAGTTTACACAGGAAAAGCTCTTGGAAATGGGTATGACTGAGGGGCTTATCCGAATATCAGTCGGTGCTGAGGAAGCGGAGGATTTAATCGAAGATTTTACACAGGCACTTCGCGTGTTTGATTGATACTTGCCGGCCTAACGATATAGAGGAAGAAAAAAGAGGAGGAAAACGGGTATGGATTTCATACTGCATATCATCCAGACAATATCAGATTTTTTATGGGGCACACCAATGACCATTGCCCTGGTTGGAACAGGACTTTACTTATCCATTAAATTTAAATTCCGTTACATCACAAAAATAGGATTTCATTTTAAAAACACCTTTGGAAAAATGTTCAAGGGAAAGGGAGACGGTGAAGGAACCGTATCCGGTTTTGCAGCTGCCTGTACCGCCATGGCTAATACCATAGGCGTAGGCAATATCGGCGGCGTTGCCACAGCCATCACCATGGGCGGACCCGGCGCTATCTTTTGGATGTGGGTTTCAGGACTTCTGGGCATGTCCACAAAGGCCTGTGAAATTATATTAGGCCAAAGATACAGGGTAAAATATGAAAAATCCATGGACGAATATCTCTGCGACAGATCCTTTGTCATGAAAAACGCTTTCGGCTGGAAAAAAGGCTCCGTAGTACTGGCATTTTTCGTATTCATATTCGGGCCCTGGACAAATGCTGTACAGACAGAATCTGTCACAAGCTCTCTGAATGAAGCCTTTGGCATTCCGCCGATTGTTTCTGTCATTTTCGTTGCTGTCACCTATTTTATCACTGTAGGCGGCGGCTTAAAGAGAATCGCTGAAATCATGGAAAAGGTTGT
Organism: Bacillota bacterium; assembly: GCA_019422105.1. Lineage (GTDB taxonomy): Bacteria > Bacillota > Clostridia > Lachnospirales > Anaerotignaceae > JAHZDZ01. The sequence continues at coordinate 140,878 of JAHZDZ010000001.1, forward strand.
TCCCTTTATGGCCCTTGCCTATATTATAGGCGGTATCGGCATACTTTTTATGCATATCGACATTGTTCCGGCGTCTATTGCCCTTATATTTAAGAGCGCGTTCACCCCTATGGCCGGTGTAGGCGGCTTTGCCGGCGCAACTGTCCGTGACGCCCTGCGTTTTGGCATTGCCCGTGGTTTATACTCCAACGACGCCGGAACCGGCTACGGAATCGTAGCCCATGCGGCAGCTATCACAGATCATCCGGTACGCCAGTCCTCATGGGGCTGGGGAGAAGTCTTTCTGGATACCATTGTTGTCTGCTCTGTAACAGCTCTCTCCATTATTTTGACGAACTCCTATATTGATTTCCCTGATGTTACAAGCGCACAGCTTACTACAGTTGCATGGGGCGTTGCCTATGGCAAAATCGGAAGCACGATTATGGCACTTGCCATCACCGTCTTTGCCTGGACAACAATTATCGGTATGTACTACAGTTGTTCCAAGTCCGTTAACTATGCTATGGGCGATACAGCCCTCAATAAAAAAATGACGCCTGTTTATATGATATACTTTATCATACCGGCCCTTGTTTTCTATAACCTGCAGGCGGATTTACTGTGGGCCTTCACAGACCTGTTAAGCGCCTGCTATGTTATCATCACACTGGTATTCATTTACGGCAAGAGAAAAGAAATTTTCCGTCTGTACAACGATTTCTGGGATAGGTTTATTCCCGCTTTAAACCGTGGGGAGAAGCCCGATAAGGTATCCTACGAGACAATAGAAAAAGAAAAAACCACTTCACTTTAAAAAATAATGAGGCATATCCCACAAAAGGATATGCCTTATTTTAAAAGGGAGGCATTCCAACATGAAATTTTTAAAACGAGCCTGGATAGAAATTTCAAGGGAAAAAGTCCTATTTAATTACCTTCAGGTGAAATCACTTTTATCCCCCGGTGTAAGGATAATGGCAGTTCTGAAAGCAAACGCTTATAACTGCGGCGATGTGGAATTAGCAAATATATTGGCGGAAATTGACAATAGCGTACAGTTTGCCGTCTCCAATATCAGGGAAGCCATCCGTATTCGGGAAAGCGGCATTCAAAACCCTATTCTTATTCTGGGCTACACACCGCCGGAAAACCTGGATGCCCTATTCCGCTATGACCTGACCCAGACAATCGTTTCCTTTGAATATGCAAAAGAGCTTTTAAATCGCCTGGAATCCATGAAAAAAACACTGAAGGTCCATATTAAGCTGGATACCGGTATGGGACGCATTGGCCTTGTGTGCTATGACGACATGTTTGAGGACGCCTGTGAAAAAATAAGGTATCTTTGCAGCAAAAATTTTCTTCAAATAGAAGGCAGTTTCACCCATATCTCTACGCTTTACGAAAACGACGAGGTTTCTAAAGCCTATGCACAGTTGCAGTTTGAACGCTTCCTGGCAATCATCCAAGCCATGAAAAAGGAATCTATAGATTTGGGCCTGCTCCACTGCCTGAATTCTGCCGGCACAGCCAATATGCCTCAATCTATGCAGCTCGACATGGTACGCACAGGAACCGTTCTTTATGGTGTACTTCCCAAAATTTATAACCACAGCGGCCTTACCTTTAAGCCAATCGCCAAAATCAAGGCATGTGTGGCAAAGGTAAGCAAAATAAAAGAGGGAACCTTCATCGGTTACAGCCGCGCATATTGTGCACCGAAGGACATGACAGCCGCCGTTCTGACCATAGGCTATTCAGACATCCTGAGAATCGGAAAGGGCCAGGGCTATGTCATCCTCAACGATACCCTATGCCCTGTCATAGGCGGCGCCTGTATGGACCAGCTCATAGTAAATATCAGTGACGCCGGGGAAGTAAAGGCCGGAGATACCGCAATTCTTTTTGGCAGAGACAATACACAGGAAATCACTATCTCTTCGCTGGCTCGTTTTTTGGACTGCGGTGAGGAGGAGATTTATTGTCATATAACCGCTCGTCCTGACAGGATTTATGTCGACTGATGCAGTAGCTTTCCTCTGTTAAAAACACAAGCAAAGCACTCGGCATTACTCATAAAGTTTGTATTCTATTTTTCGCTGCTGACGCTAAAAGAACAGAATTAAGAAAATGGACAAATTGCTCTGCATTCTGCCCGTAAATACAGCCGACCTATGGCTGTTTTTGATAAGCTTTAACCGTAAATACCTGCCTATCATCTGCAAATAAAAAGAGAAGAGTCTCACCTGTCGGGCGGGACTCTTCTTCTATAGGGAGGGTATTAATGTGAAGCAAAGTAATATTACAGTATTGCGCAATATGCACAATACTTTCCATGAATCAAAATAGTGAAACAAGCTCTGACAAAGCCGCCTGTTCTAAAAACCACTTGATAACTGCTATAATAAGCCGTGTAACTGTCATTTTAACATACTGTCAATCAAACTAACCGCCCTTTAGACTTTCCGGTTTGTTTCCCCTGTCCGCTTCCTTTATACCATTAAAAAAATCGGAATTGTCACCAAAAAGCCAAGGGTTGTCACAAAAACACATCTGGCCGCAAACTCTGCGTCAGCTTGATACTTCGCCGCAAGTATAGCCGTTGTGGACGCGGCGGGCATGCCGGCCAGCATGACAGAAATTCGGAATACCATTGGGGGCACAGCCACTAAAAAGCGAAGTGCCAGATAGGTAATGCCCGGTATCAGCAAAAGTCTCACGAAGGTGTAAAAGACCACATATTTATCCAAAAGCTTTTTAATATCTACCTCTGAGAGAATATTGCCAATCATGATCATAGAAACCGCCGTCGTGCATCCGCCTACCGTATCCAGTGTTTCTGTCAGAAAATAGGGCAGTCCAAACCGTGTCAGTGCCACAGCAAGCCCCAGAAAAACAGCAATAATACAGGGATGAAGAAGCACCTTTGTCACGACCTCTTTTCCCTTTGGCTTTGCATAAACGGAAAGTCCTGCCGACCACATAAAAATACGGAAGGGAATCAGAAAAATTGAGGTATACAAAAGCCCCTCCGAGCCAAACAGATACCTGGCCGCTGCCATACCGATAAATCCCGCATTGGAACAAATTGTCCCATACTGCATGACTGACCGTTTTCTCTCCGGCGTCCAAGTGTAAAGCACTCTGCTCAGCACAGTTGAAAGAATCTGTACCCAAAGGGAGATTACGCCTACTATCAGGCATTCCCCCATAATTTCCCTCACATCGCCGCTTTGAAACGACGTAAAAATATTACATGGCATTATGACATAAATCAGAAGATCCGTCAGGCACTTTCTGCCCTCGGACTGCATGATTTTTATTTTTCCCGTTACAAAGCCTATGGCAATCAGCAAAAACAGCATTGCCTGCAAACTGAGCAATATCTGAAAATCCATATACTGTCCCCTTTAAAGAGACCGCCTTCCGTCAAAGGGCCTGAAAGCGGTCTCAGGCCATCTGCTGTAGATTACAGATGGTTTTTGTCTATGCTTCTTTCAATCCCATAAGCGCGTCCTTGAATATCCTCGTATCCATGAGCTTTGGTTCTCCGTCCATTTTAGGCGCAAAGTCCATTAAATCCAACACCTGGCTCTTTAAATCAATACCCGGTGCAATTTCTGTCAGATACACGCCGTCCGCTCTTAATTCAAACACAGCTCTCTCTGTAATATACAGTACAGGCTGTTTTGTTTTATTGGCATAATCGCCGCTGAAAGTAATCTGCTCTACAGTCTTCAGGAATTTCTTTTCTTTGCCTTCCTGCAAAACTTCAAGCCTGCCGTCCTTTACAGCCGTTTTCAAGCCGCCTGCCGTAAAGGTGCCGCAGAAGAACACTCTCTTGGCGTTTTGAGTTATATTGATAAAACCGCCGCAGCCCGCAATTCTCGGTCCAAACTTGCTGACATTGATGTTCCCCTTTTCATCCGCCTGTGCCAACCCTAAAAAGGCCAGATCCACGCCGCCGCCGTCGTAAAAATCAAACTGATAAGGCTGATCCAAAAGACACTCAGGATTTACGCTGGCGCCAAAACGGCTGCCGCCCTGGGGCACACCGCCGATAGGCCCTGCCTCAACAGTCAGTGTCATATAGTCTCCTATGCCTTCCTCATTGGCAACCATAGATATGTATTCCGGTATACCGATTCCTAAGTTTACGACGGAATTTTCCGTCAGCTCCATAGCCGCACGGCGTCCGATAATCTTTTTCGCACTCAGCGGAGGCGCCTCAAGGCTATTGAGGGGCACCTGCAATTCACCGGTCAGAGATGGATCAAATGCATGGCCAAAGCACTGTTCATGCTCCCCTTCTCCTGCCAATACCACAGCATCCACATAAATACGCGGTATTTTTACAAGTCTCGGGTCAAGAGTACCGCCGCGCACAACCTTTTCTACCTGCACAATCACCTTGCCGCCATTATTTTTGACCGCCTGGGCAATAGAGGTGGCCTCCAAAGGCGCAACCTCCCTCTCCAGCGATATGTTGCCGTACTCGTCTGCATAGGTTCCCCTGATATATGCCACATGAATAGGAAACGCCTTGTAGAGAAGTCTTTCTTCACCGCAGATATCCACTATCTGAACCAAATCCTCTTTTGTGATATCATTGAGCTTTCCGCCCTCAATCCTTGGATCCACAAAGGTATTCAGTCCTACGTGGGTGATGGTTCCCACTTTGTGTCCTGCTATATCACGAAACAGCTGTGACAGTGTTCCCTGCGGAAGATTATAGCCCTCAATTTTATTTTCCAATACCAGCTTTCCAAGCTCAGGCACCATATTCCAGTGTCCGGCAATAACTCTTTTTGTCATACCCTCATGGGCAAAATGATCCGCGCCGCTGCCGTCCCTGTTTCCCTGGGCCGCCGCATAAAAAAGCGTTACATTTTTAGGGCTGCCTGTCTCCAGAAAACGTTTTTCCAAAGCCTTGGTCAGCGTTTCCGGACAGCAGCTGCCGACAAATCCGCCGGTTGCCACGGTCTGGCCGTCCTCCACCACCATTGCTGCCTCTTCCGGCGTCATAATCCTTATACTTTTCATTGGATAACCCCCATTCTATACAGTTATCACCTGAAGTTTGCTTTTTTCTTTTCCAGGAACGCCGCCATACCAATTTCTTTTTCCTCTGAAGCAAAGCAGAGGCCAACCAAATCCTTTTCCAGTTCCAGTGCGTTCATTAAATCCATGTCAGCGCCTTTATTGATAGAAACCTTTGCGTATTTCACTGCCAGCGGAGATACCTTCAAAATATCCATCATTAAAGCCTTTGACTCCGCAAGGAGACTGTCAGCCTCAACAACTCTGTTGACAAGTCCAAATCTCAGGGCTTCCTCTGCCTTTACCTGGCGTCCCGTATAAATCATTTCCTTAGCAAGACCGGGGCCGATTAATCTGGGGAGTCTCTGTGTTCCGCCAAAGCATGGGATAATGCCAAGGCTCGCCTCAGGCTGTCCAAATACAGCCTTATCGGAAGCTAATCTGATGTCGCAGCTTAAGGCAAGCTCGCATCCGCCGCCGAGGGCAAAGCCGTTAACGGCAGCAATAACAGGCTTCGTCAGGGCTTCTATTTTGTTGAAAGTAGCCTGTGCATAGGCTGCATAATCCCTGCCTTCCTCACTCTTATAAGGCTTCATCTGTACGATGTCAGCACCGGCAACAAAGGCTCTGCCGGCTCCTGTTATGATAACGCCGTAAACATCATTGTCTGCCGCCGCCGCGTCAATAACCTCATTCATTTCATCCAATGTCTGGTTATTCAATGCGTTTAAAGCTTTCGGCCTGTTCAGGGTGATTGTCAGCACATGCTCATCCAGCTCCAGGTTCAAAATTTCCATTTTTTCCTTCAGTTCAGCTACTTTCATTACAATCCCTCCTAATAATTTAATTACTCCTCTGCCAACCTTTTTATTTCCTCATAAAGCTGGTCGCCGACTTCCACTTCACCTCCAAGGGCTTCCACTTTATTGAATTCAATCTCGCCGGGAACAAAAATTTCTTTTGTGCCCTCGCCTTTTTTGCCGTTTTTCAGTATCTGCACATAATCGCTCAGACGAGCCTGGAATTCCTCCATAGGCATTGCCTTTGAAATATCGATGAGAAGCATAAAGTTACCAACGTTGGGAATATTTTCATAGTCATCCAATGGATGTGTCATATGGGAAGCATACTTGCTGCCGGAAAGCACACCGGAGAGAATTTCAGCGATAACGCCAAGTCCATAGCCTTTTGGTCCCGCGATAGGCAATAGAACACCGTCCATTGCTTCCTTAGCGTCTGTTGTCGGCTTTCCGTCCTTATTCAAAGCCCAACCTTCCGGTATAGACTCGCCCTTTGCCATAGCGTTTTTAATTTTTCCTCTGGCGGGAGAAATAGCCATGTCAAGTACAATAGGGAATTTTTCTCCCGGAATTGCCCAGCAAAGCGGATTTGTTCCAACCGCCGGCTCCGCACCGCCTGTTGCAGCCACAAAAGGAGGCGTGTTACAGGTAATGTAGGCTATCATGCCCTTTTCCGCCGCCTTCATACCATAGTAGCTGAGCATTCCCACATGGTTCGTATTGCTGATTGCCATGGCACAGCATCCAAATTTTTTGGCCCTGTCAATCCCCATTTCAAGAGCCTTGTAGCCGACAACCTGGCCAAGACCATTGTCGCCGTCAATATGCATAAATGCAAGAGCATCCGTATCCGCTTTTACATCAGGCGTTTTATTGATAAGTCCCATATCAAGGCGTCTTCTGTAGGTAGAAAGCCTTACGGTACCATGGGAGGTAACGCCTCTTAAGTCTGCACTTACCGCTGCGTCAGCAATAATCTGCGCATCAAAAGCAGGAACTCCTGCCTGTTCAAATACCTTTGCACAAAGATTCTTCCATTCATCTATTTTTAATTTCATAAAATGAATTCACCCCTTTATTTGTTTTCCTCTAAATTTTCTTCAAACTGTTTTACATTCTCTTCGCCTGCCTCCAGGCCCTTTTTGTTCGTACGGATACCCAAAATAAACAGGGCAATCAGCACAACCAGTACAATGAGACCGAAAGGACGCAGAATCAAGTGGATTGGATCCCCTGCATACTGCATTAACGCCCTTCTCAAGTTGACGTCCGCAATATTGCCGACCAAAAGTCCCAAAATCATTGGAGCAGTTGGATAACGGTAAATTTTCATAAATAATCCGATTAAACCAAACAGAATTAATGTCACAAGGCTGAACATATTGTAGGTTGTACCATAAGCGCCCAGTACACAAAATGCTGCAATAATAGGCATCAGTATAGAGTTTGGTATGGACAGAAACTTGATGACAAAGCGTGAAAAGAAGTACGCCACAACAAGCAGGAAAAGTGCCGCGATGATAAACAATACGGATATCTCACAGAGGATACCCGGAGACTCTATCATAAGGGTTGGGCCCGGTCTGTAGTTCATCAAGTACATAGCCGCAAGGAAAATGGCAACTGTGGAGCTTCCCGGAATACCCAGAGCAAGAGCCGGAATCAAAGCGCCGATTGAGCAGGAGTTATTTGCTGTCTCAGCCGCAATTATACCTTCCTCACTGCCTTTTCCGAATTTCTCTTTGTGCTTGGAACCTCTTTTGGCAATATCATAGCTGAACCAGCAGGCTGCCGATTCGCCGACGCCTGGTATAAAGCCTACCCAGATACCCGCAAGGGCTGATTTAATTATATTAGGAATATTTTTTATAAATACCGGAATATTGACCTTTGGAAATCCCTTTTCACTGACTACCTGTAGGGATTCCTTCTCTCTCAGTACATAAAATACCTCACTCAGTCCAAAAAGACCGATCATAGCCGTTGTGGAATCAAAGCCCGTTAAAAGGTTACGGTTGCCAAAGGTAAACCTGGAAACCGCCTGCACGCCGTCTGTACCTACCATAGCAAGCAAAACGCCGACCATAGCTGCAATCCAGCCCTTTACAGGCACATCGCCGGATAGGGATCCACAGATCATAAGACCAAACATGCAGAAAAGGAATACTTCCCAGTCACCGAATTTCAAAGCAATACTGGTAACAAAAGGCTGAATGATAAATATAAAAAGAGTACCAAGAATTGTACCGATTACAGAGGAAACCACCGAATATCCAATGGCCTCTCGCCCCCTGCCAAGCTTCGTCAGAGCAAAACCGTCTATTGCCGTTGCCGCTGATGCGGGAGTACCCGGAATATTGGCGAGAATAGCTGTAACACCGCCGCTTCCTACCGCGCTGACAAAAATGGAAGCCAATAGGGCCAACCCCTCTGTGGGTGGAAGCTTAAATATAATACCAAGGGAAAGAGCCATACCCATGGTAGGTCCAAGGCCCGGTATTACACCGACGATATATCCGATTACAGTTCCCAAAAGCATAAGACCCCATATAGAAGGGCTTGTAGCAATTTGTGCTAAAATATCGGGCAGATATGCCCATTCACTGAAAAATCCTGCCATTTGTCTCCCCCCTTATTATGGTAAAGTAATTTTGAGCATCATTGGCATTGCATAATAGGTCACCGCAAAAAAGACAATTGAAATTGCGGCAAGCTTTATTGGACTGTAAAGCTTAAAATTTAAAAAGAACAGCATGGCAAAGAAGTAAACCAGGGTTGGAATCATAAAGCCTATCTTTGTAATGGCAAACAGATAAGCGCATACAATGACGACCACAATGAATACCTTCAATGCTTCTGTCTTGGTGAAATCATATTGAAAAAGCTTGCTGCCGTCCTCAGATTTTTTAATTTCAAGTATCAGCTTGATGCCAAGCAGGGTAATAACAATACCGGTTACCAGCGGCAAAAATCTGGCCTGGGCCGCGAAATTGATCCAGCCTGTCAGTTTAACCGGATTGCTCGGTAAATTGATAGAACAAATAACAGCAAATATGCCAAACAGAGTAATAACATAGCCTTCTGCGCATTTCTTAAAGCTGTTCACGGACTTCCCTCCTTAAAATACCCTTTTGCAAAGTTTAAAATGTTAGAATGATACGGTTCGGCCCCTGAAATTGATATAAAAAGAGCGAGGGTGTCACCACCCCCGCACAATGTTTATTACTCAGCAGGCCATGGATTCGCGTTTTTAGCCCTGTCATTTGGAGGCCAGCTATAATCTTCAGGTCTAGGAATATCAAACTGATCCGGTGAAATTCCCTCTGCTGCTAAATTGTTATCTGCAAGACCCCATGCATAGATGGATTCCAGATAAGCGCTCATATCGTCGGATTCCTGTCCAATCAAAAGCTTAGGCTCAAGATATCTTGACTCACAAAGAGCTTTAAATTCATCGTTTTCAACAGCAACCTTGAAAGCTTCTTCCAATTTTGTCACAACGTCTGCCGGTGTATCTCTCTTGACTGCCATGCCCCAGTAAAGAAGGCCCTCTACTGCGTCAAGGTTTGGATAATCTGTCAGAAGAGACGGCGCTTCATAATCACCCTTGCTGCATGTTACTTTGAGAGGCTCAGGGGATACAACGCCCAATACTTTAATTTCTCCGGTAGTCGCTAAGTCCATAACATCAGAAGCGCCTGCCCATGAGAATTCTACTTCGTTTGCAATTACTTTGATAGCTGCGTCACGTCCGCCCTTGTATGGAAGTGAGGATGCCTCACAGCCTACCAGGTCAAGGAACATTTCGCCTGTCAGGTGGTTGATGGAGCCAAGTCCCGCGTTACCCCATTTCAGTTTGCCGGGGTTCGCTTTCATGTCGTCGATCAATTCCTGATATGTATTGTATTTTCCTCCATCCTTTACAAAAAGAATATAAGGGGAGGTTGCTGCGTAGAAACCATAATAGTCATCCCAGCTTATGTCTGCGTAGTCTAACATTGCCCAACCTGAAGGACTGTGTGCAAGTCCGCCAAAGATGGTGTAGCCGTCTGCCGGTGCGTCATAAACCTGCTGGCCAGCAACAGATCCGGAAGCCCCCTCAACATTGATGCAAGTAATTTCCGTTCCTAATACTTCCTGCATATTTTTTGCAAGCTGTCTTGCCACAACGTCGGAGCTGCCGCCCGCACTGTAAGCAATTACCATGGTGATTGGTTTTTCAGGCCAGCTGCTTTCCTCTTCCTGCTGCTGTTCTTCCTGTTGTCCTTCCGCAGGCGCCGGTGCCGGCTCCTCTTTCTTGGTACATCCTGCCATACAAGATAATACTAACGTCAGTGCCAATGCTACAGAGATCAGTTTCTTCACAATAAATACCTCCTGTCTTCACTTTGGGAGCTTTAAAATATTAACTTACTATTGTTACTTAATTAAGCCAAGGTCTGTCAGGATGCCTTTTAATTCCGCTCTCTCGTCATCATTCAGTCCTGTTAACGGAAGCCTCATGTGGCCGCCGTCAAGGCCCATTAAGTTCATAGCCTCTTTCAATACTCCAAAACGAACATTGCCTTCACCGTAAATAGATCCGCCAGGTTTTACCATCATACCGGTGTCAGGTCTCTTAGCAGAGCATCTGCCAACAAACGCATAATATGGATCCATCATTGCAAGGAGTCTTCTCATTTCGTCAAAGTCGTAGTTCTTAGCTGCTTCCTGGAATTTAATTGGATATTCAGGGAAGAAGTTTCCAAATGGTGTAGCAAAACCGTCAGCGCCCCATGGGAACTGATAAGCAAACCACTGCTCGCCGAAGCCGCTGAGAAGTTTTACGCCGGTACCCTTTAATGCTTTTGCCATACCGTTAAAGAGCATAAGGTGAGGAGTATTCTCTTTGATAGCTACAATGTGATCGCCGTATCCTGCAAGCATTTTCTTCATAAGGGCTGGTTTAATCCAGGAACCGGAGAATGCAGGGTTATTGTAGATAACGATACCGATATCAATTGCTTTTGCCAGTTCTTCATAGTGACGGTACATACCTTCCTCAGTCGGAACAAAGTAGTAAGGAAGAATAACCTGTACACCATCAGCGCCAACTTCCTGCGCATATTTGCTGACAGCGATTGTCTGTTTTGTGCTGGCACGTCCTGTACCTGCGATAACAGGAACAACTCCGTTAACCTCTTCCACACAGATTCTGATGATTTCCTTCTGCTCTTCCTCTGTCAAATGAACAAACTCACCGTTGCTTCCGCAAGGAGTAATGGTACATTTTTCACATTTTAATTCTTTAATTTTATTTACAAGGAACCTTACGTTCTTTCTGTAAGCGTCGTACAAAATATTGCCCTGTTCATCAAAAGGCGTTAAAGTCATAAAAGCGATACCATCCAGCCTGTTTCTTAATTCATTTCTGTCAATCATTTTTGTTTCCCCTTTCCTTTTCCTAGAGTTTTTTAAATTAAGATTCACTACATTGGTCGCCTCTGTATTTGATTTCATACTTGATTTGCATTAATTTAGTTACTATAATATATAAGAGGCGGTATATCCATGTTCTTGGGCGAGAACATATGTTTTGAGCAGCTATTTACCAAAAAGTGCTTTAGGTGATATACCTCCTTTCCTCTTTTGGTTTTTCGCTGCTAAATAACCTTTTTTTACATTTGCATATTTAACGAAAATCCTGATGGAATACCTGAAGAGCAGAATTTGATGCGCCGATAATATGATTGCGCATTATCTTTTCCGCCAGTATTTCGTCTCCCGCAATAATTGCCTTTGACAGGGCGATATGTTCACCATGGGAAGTTTGAATCTGCTTATCTCCTTTTCTGGACATAATCATAATCCTGTCAATCTGAGCGGTTAAATTGTTTACAATACCAAGGAGCTTTTTGTTTCCTGCTTCTGTGAGGATAAGCGCATGAAGCTGTCTGCCTACGGCCAGCCCATGTTCTTTTTGTGTTTCATCCTCCATGTCAACTTTTTCCAGTTCCCCCAGCATTTCTCTGAACAAATCCTTGTTTCCCTTTTCAGCGGCTATTCTTGCAGCGATACCTTCCAGACCTTCACGTATCTGCATAAACTCCACAATATCCCGCATATTCAATTTTACAACCTCAGAACCTTTATTGGGTATTGTATTGATAAATCCCTCTGCCTCCAAAGTAAAAATCGCTTCACGGATAGGAGTTCTGCTGATACCCAGTTCCTTCGCCAGGGCATTCTCAAAAAGCAATTCCCCAGGCTTAATTTCATTGGACACAATCATATGCTTAATTTCTTCATATGCAATATCCCTGGTTTTTACTTTTTTTCCAACCATAAACATTCTCCTATCTTTTCATGCTCTCCTCAGGTTGTATACATATTGTATATTACTTTTGTCCTTTTGTAAATACATTTATAAAAATTTTTTTATTTTTGGAAAATGTATTTACAAACGTACAATTATTTTATACAATATGTATACAAGTTGAATTCAATTTGAATACAGGTAGAAGTTTTACACAAAAAAGAAAAGGAGAGATTTGGTATGGCAGATTTATTCATTGTTCCGCAGTATATCGTAACCGGGGAAAATGCATTGGAAAGCGGGATGCAGTATTTAAATTCCTTCGGTAAAAAACCTCTGATTGTCACAGACTCTATGATGGTTAAGTTGGGTAACGTTGAAAGGCTTACCTCCCTTTTGGACAAAGCCGGTATGACCTATGTCATCTATGACGCTATCAACAGCGAGCCTACCGACATTATGATCCGCGGCGGCGCCACATTATACGAAGACAACCAGTGCGATTTTCTCATCGGTATCGGCGGAGGAAGCCCTATGGACTCCATGAAGGCTATCTGCGCTATGGTGGCTTACAAGGAGGACATTGACAGCTTTATGGGCCGTCCGATAACAAAAGAGCTTCCGCCAATGTGTACCATACCAACTACGGCAGGAACCGGATCTGAGGCTACCCAGTTTACCATTATCACCGACACTGCCAATCAGGTAAAAATGCTCTTAAAGGGCACCTCCCTTATGGCAAAGCTGGCAATTATTGATCCCGTCTTCACCGTAACCGCACCTCCTTCTGTCACCTCCGCTACCGGCCTTGACGCTCTCACCCACGCTGTGGAGGCTTATACGTCAAAAAAAGCGACAACCATGTCCGATATGTATGCCGTATCCGCAATCAAGAGAATATTCAGCTCTCTTTATGAGGCTTTTGTAAATCCAACAAACATTGAGGTGAGAAAAGAAATGTCTATCGCCGCTTTGGAGGCGGGTATTGCCTTTAATAACGCATCCGTCACCATTATTCACGGTATGAGCCGCCCAATCGGCGCCGTATATCATGTGCCCCATGGCTTATCAAATGCGATGCTCTTAGATAAGTGCTTGTCCTTTATCGCCTCCGGCGCTGAAGACAGACTTTGTCAGCTGTCCAAAGAGTGCGGCCTGTTCAAAGAAGGCATGAGTCAGGCAGAGGGAGCAAAAGCATTCAACGCCTCTATAAGCGAACTGTGCAGCAAGCTTAAAATTCAGACACCGGCAGAATTCGGTATTGATAAAGAAGACTTTTACAAAAATATAGATAAGATGGCAGACGACGCTTTGGAAAGCGGATCTCCCGCAAACACCAGAAGAAACCCTTCTAAAGATGATATTATGGAAATATACCGTTCGCTTTGGGACTGATTCCTGTGAAAGGAGAGATTAGGATTGGCAAAAAAAGTTGTAATGCCCCAATATATCACTGAGCCCGCAAAAGAATTTCTCCGTCAAAGGGGTTATGAGGTTCTGGATGGCTATGATGTTACGGATAAAGAGGAACTGAAGAAAATCGTTGCTGAGGCCGACGCCCTTCTCGTCAGGACAGCACCCTTTGACGCAGAGGTTCTCGCCGCAGCACCAAGGTGCAAAGCAGTAAGCCGTCAGGGCGTAGGCTATGACAACATAGATGTAGACTATTGTACAAAAAACGGCATTTGGGTCACTTATGCGCCCCAGGCAAACTTTAACGCTGTCGCAGAGCACACCATCGGCCTTATGATTGCATCCTATCATAATATTGTGTCCATGGACAGGGAAGTACATAAGGGTAACTGGAATCTGAGAAATATGCGCAAGGGCCATGACATCTCCGGCAAAACTATCGGTATTTTGGGACTTGGAAGGATCGGAAGCGCTGTAGCAAAAAAAGCGTATTACGGTCTTGACATGAAGGTAATTGCCTATGACGCTTTCCTTCCTGATGATAAATTTCCAGAGTATGTAACAAAAATGAATTCCTTAGACGATGTGCTGAGGGAAGCGGATATTGTGTCCCTTCATGTTCCCTCCAATGCTGAAAACAGACACCTGGTCAACAGGGAATTCCTTGGCAAAATGAAAAAAGACGCCATTTTAGTGAACTGCTCCAGAGGCGGCATCATATCGGAAACAGACCTTTACGAAGCGCTCAGAGACAATGTGATTTCAGGCGCCGCCGTTGATGTAATGGAACAGGAGCCGCCTGATATGGCAAATCCTTTATTAACTCTGTCAAACTTCATTGTCACTCCCCATAACGCAGCACTGACAGTAGAGACCATGGACAAAATGGGGCTTCACGCTGCAATGGGAATTGACGATGTGTTGAGCGGACGTATTCCGCAATGGCCTGTCAATCGCCTCTAAGATTGACCCTCCCTATGGAAGCCGGTGTGATATACACCGGCTTTATACTGTCAAAAAAACATTGAAAACCTTGGGATTTGCCCAAACCCATCCACTACTGTCAACACTTTTCCTTCGGAAAAGCTGCCTACGGCAGGCGAAGCATCTTCCCACTATATTTTGAAATTAGTGGAAAACTTTTTCGGAAAACTGCGTTTTCCCTGCAAAATATAAATTTATTTCTCCTTTACTAAAGTTTCGTTCCAGCCTTTTCAAAGGCTTGCAGGTATGGACAACGTACACGGTTTTATCTTTTTATATTCCATTTTCTGTTTATATCCCTGTTCTGAGCTTTGGGCCTTGACCAAACCCATCCGCTGCCGTCAACACTTTTCCTTCGGAAAAGCTGTCTGCGGCAGACATGATATTTTCCCCACTGCATTCTGGAAAAAAGCAGAAAAAATTTTTGTAAAATTGCGTTTTCCTTTTTTATAAAATTTCGCTGTAACCTTTCAAAAACATGCCGGAATAAAAATCGTCCACAGCTTTGGTTTTTCTGATAAATTAAAAAAGAGGTCTGACAAATCAGACCTCCTTTTTAAAACCCCTGCTCTTTTCTCTGCGTATCAAAAGGAATATATCAAACCTTATAAATACAGCATCCTTTAGCCTGTTCTTATGAGGATAACAATAGTAAGTACCGTATTCCTTACACACTTTTTCGTTTTCAACATCAAAATACTACTCTATTTTTGTACTGCAATTTCAAACTCAGGTGTACCCATATAGCCGGGCGCTATTTCAAACTGCCCAAAGGATACGACAACATTTCCCTTCTCATTGATATAAAAAGTCTGATTCTCTTTTATTCCTGTAAATCCTTCTATTCCCATTTCCCTGTCCTCTTCACTGAATCCAAAGAATATCTGATTTTCGTCCTTTTCCATTCTATCCTTCATCTGTTCCTTAACGGCCTTATCCACAATTTCCTTGTAGTTGTCCCCAAGCAGCCTCTGCAAGGTCAGTTCTTTTCCCGTTTCCAGGTCAGTATTATAATACAGCTTCTTTGTATAAGAACTAGCACTGGTTTCCAGTGTTGTTATGACAAAGGAAATTTTTTTGTCATCTCTGTATTTTTCTTCAAACGCAGTTGTTGTCTCCACATGATTTTCCTCATCGGTTTTATTTACAGTATTATCCGCAATAGCCTTGTTCAATGTATCTTCAACTGCTTTATTTCCGATTGCTGCCACTTGATAAGAAGGCTGATTTTTGTTTTCTGCCATCGCCATGGCATTCATTCCGATTGTCCCAATCATTGTCAGGGTGCAAAGTGCCATTACGGCTTTTTTATTTTTCATCATTTCATATCGCTCCTTATTTTTTCAGTTTTTCATTTTCAAATTTAAGCGCTTAAATTTTTATTTCTTACCTTTGTTAGACAAGAGCGATGAGTAAAAAGTTTGTAAATTTGAAATTAATTTTGTAAATTTCCTTTTTCGTCAAATCATCCTTAAAAAGAATCAAGCACGGATTAAAAGAATGCTTTTCTGCTGTAGTCTGCATTCCCTGTTCAATGCCCTTCCAACTGCCATATATAATGTCGGCGGCTCCGTCTTCATTGCATATACTTGTACTGATAAAAGGCAGTTATATAAAACTCAAAATTTGTTGAACAGCTCTGTAGCAGCTGCTTTTTATTCATTGAAACAATAATTCTGACAAAACAAAAAAGCCCGGGAACATAATATTCCGGGCTTCTGCTTTGTTGAATATAGTATACAGATTATCTCTTCGCTAACGTTTTGATATCTTGAAAAGCCTGGAAACAAGGGATTCCTTACATCAAATGTTGCATACTTGTTTTACACGGGAAACTACTCAGGGCGTTCCACGGCTTCCATTTACTAACAATCCGCATATAGTGTTAATCGAAAGGAGTTACTTATGACGAAAATAATTTTTGCAATGTATAACCCTGAAACCGACTGCGTTGAGGTTAGTCTCAACGATGAAATCCATATTTCTTTTAACTGTCAAAAATGCAATGCTTCCGTTCGTCTGGACGAGCCTTTTGATATTGCTTATCTTACAAAATTTGCCAGAGAAGAGCCAGGGCTGTATGCTAAATTGGCTTCCAGAGATGGTGGCTTGCAAGGGTATGTTGAGGCTATGGGGGAGTTTAATTAGGGCTCCCCCCTAATATAAATCAAAATGTCCAAAATCATTAATATACTTTACTATCAACTCAGTACATTCACTATCCATACAAGTAATTTCTTTGATATTCTGCATGTAATATTCCTTATTCTGATACGCTAATATAACCTCAGCATCATAACGCATATCGTCATCAATTTCACAGTCCAAAATTATATGCAATAGCTTACTTTCAGAATCCGAAACATTCTTGATAATTATCTCCGCAGTTTGTCCCAGTGACCCTCTATCAAAATAATGTTCCTCTATTATTGACAAAACATTCTTTATATCTTCTTCCGAAAACATTTTCACCTTCTGCTGAACATATTCCTTCGATTCCTCACTGAACTCATGTCTTCCTTTTGTCAACCAATGGTCTGGATGATAGTATGCATAAGAAATAGCCTCCTTAAAATTATTATAATCAACAATTTTGTCTTTTTTATTGTATAATTCAAAAGCTTTTTCCCACGTTTTAACTTTTTGTGAGAAAAAAATCAGTAACATATCCATTGCCAACACCTTATCTATTGCATTTCCATCTAGCAATAATAATGCCTCATTAAAATCAATACAAGGTGCTTTTTTACATATTAGAAAGTAAAAATACTTCCTAAATTTTTCATGGGACAACTCATTATGTATAGACATATTAAATTTAACTGTTGTTGCTTTTGGATTTTTCAAAAGATATTCCTTTATATCAACCCAAAACGCAGTCTTTACGCTTTCGTATTTTTCATCCATTACACACACAATGCCAATCACTGGCATTTCAATCTTCATCCTATATTCTCAGTGCGTCCCTACAGGGATATAACATTCATCCTTGTCCAAATCATAATAAGATCTACCAGTTTTGACTTGAACACTTATTAGTTTTCCTATAGGTAATCGTCTCTCATCAAACAGTTCTATCTGCCCATCAATGCCAATATCATTTTCCTGTTCAATCTTATGAAAGCTACACATACATTCATCAACAATCGTTGTCACATAGTTTACACCTTTTTTCCCGAGCTTTATATCTTCATTTAGGTATACCACATGAATCACCTCTTATCTTTCAGTTCTAAATACAAGTTTCCGATGCGAAAAATTTATTAATATTTTTTTATTTGTAATTGTATTTTTTCATTCCTCTCATTATAATAGAGCGTGGAGGAATTTATCATGGAGAATTTTACTGTTTTAAACTATCAAGGAAGTAAAAACAACCTCAGTAGTTTTATAAAAAAAAATATAGAACCTTATATACAAGATGGCAAAGCTATATTGGACATTTTTTCTGGTTCAGCAGCTGTCAGTAATATGTTCAGAGATAATTACCAAGTATATGCTAATGATGCTGAAAGCTATGCAAGTATAATTGCTGATACAATATTAAATCAAGCAGACATTGACTCTGCAACTGAACTTATCAATTCCTTAGATATAGAATACACTACTGCGATAAAAAAACACGCAAAACCTATTATAGACTTTGTCAAAAAAGAACAGCTTGCTCTTGACAAAGAAAACTATGAACAACTGATTGCTTTATATAACCTATATCCAACCGTATGGAACAATCAATATTCTGATATAACAAAAAACGAATTAACTGTAGACAGTATAAAGCAGACACGCGACTTCTACTTATTTACAACGTACTATGCAACTAACTATTATGGAATAACTCAAGCCCTTGATATTGATTGTCTTTTAAAAATTATTAATTTACGTTTCCCGCAATATAGAAACGCCCTTCTTTCATGCTTGTTTTATGCTATGAAAGAAACTGTTTTTTCTAAAGATGGGCATATGGCTCAACCGCTCAGTCTTGAAAAAAACCAAACTCGCCTGTTTCTTCAGCGTAAAAAAAATGTATATGAGTTGTTTATAAAGAAGTTTAAAGAATATATAACAATTCCTCTTTCCAAGTTTTCAGGAAAGAATATGGTTTTTAATTCAAATTTTGAAGATTTATTAGATCAAAAGATTTTTTCAAATGTGGGCTTAGTATATGCTGATCCCCCATATACAGATATGCAATATTCAAGATATTATCATTTATTGAATGTTGCTGCCAAATATGAATATCCCGAATTGACTATTACAAAAAACGGATATACGAAAGGACTATATACAGAAGGCCGTTACCAATCCAAATTGAGCCAACGAAGTTCTGCAAAGCAATCCTTGGATAACTTAATTAGTTTTTGTGCACATAACAACACTAATTTAGCCATTAGCTATGCTTACCCTCAAGACAGAGAAAAACAAGCTACCGACAGATACACCATTTCCATTGATGAATTAATTGAACTTGCTCAAAAACACTATACCAACGCTCGCGTTAATGTTGTTACGCAGAATTATAATCATGCCAATCATCGTAACAGCGAACAAAAAAAGGTTTTGGAATACCTAATATTGTGTGGAGAAAAAAACATCAATCAAGTTAATATAGATTCTTTAAAAAATGAATTATGTAACTTAACACCTACCAAGAACAATCCAATGTATAACTCACATATGTATTGGTCTCAAAAAGCCTTTAATATATGCGATAGCTTAGTAGATGCCTTGTCAAATAGGGGTGATGTCGTTTTTGATCCTTTTCTTGGTTCCGGAGTAACAACACTTGAAGCAATCAAAAGCGACTTATCTCGTTGCGCTATAGGTTGTGACATTAACGATATGCCATTGTTTATTTCAAAACTTTTGTTATCTATCAATGCCACTCCTAATGTAAAAAACACACTTGAAAAGTTTATTCAAGAACTTAATTCTTTAGGGCATTATTATGAAACGGCTTGTCCTAAATGCAATACTGTTGGTATCATTTCAAAGGTAGTTTTCGACAAGCCAGAACGTACTGGTTCCAATATAACTATAAAAACCATAAATTACAGTTGCGGTTGTACCAAAAAGGGGGTTAAATCACCTGATAAAATGGATTATACTAAGTTAACCGCAACACGCAAACTTGAAAATATCACAAGCACTGGCTTGCTGTACAATTCCAAAATTGCCGTAACAGAAAATGACGATATTAAAAATATTTTTACAGGTCGAAATCTTTCAGTTTTAGACGAGATACTTAGCATCATTAAAAAGTACGAACCCACTTATCAAAGTATTTTGAAGTATATCCTTATGTCCATACTGCATTTATGCAAAATAACCGATAAACATTCAAATTCACAATGGCCATTATGGATACCTAAAACAGATTGTGTTGAGAAAAATATTATTGATATTTACACAAAAAAAATCAAGAAATTTTATGATGTCATTCCGTTTATGCAAGAAAATTATGCTGATTCACAAATCGTCGAATCCTATAATATGCTTTCACCAGGGAAATGTTTACTTATGCAGAAAGGCAGTCAGTTGATCACAGAACAAGATATACCTAACAATGGTGTTGATTTAATCATTACTGATCCGCCCTACCTCGAACAGGTTTTATATTCGGAATATATGCAATTATATAAACCATTTTTAAATTTAGATTATAATCTAAATGACGAAATAATTGTATCATCCGCCCCATCTCGTAACAAAAACAGAGAGGACTATTTTCATTTATTGGATTTGGTTTTTAATATGTGCTCACAAAAGTTAAAACCTAATCATTATTTATGTTTATATTTCCACGATTGCAATCTAAATGTTTGGAACGAGTTAATATCAATTTTAGAGAAAAATTGTTTTAGTTTTATTACCCAGATACATGTGGATAAAACCGTCACATTAAAAAACATTATTAGTCCAAAAAAATCATTAAATGGTGATTCTATATTAATTTTTTCTAGAAGTGATGCCCCTATCAAGCATAACGCTGAGGAAGATGTGTCGGAAATTGAACACAATATAATTCGCCAAGCTAAATATATGGTAAAATCAAATGGTTCATTATCTACTCCTGAATTATACGATAATGGACTTATGGAAATTCTAATTCAAAATGGTTGGCTAGAAAAGCTCTCCAGCAAATATTCTTCTCTTGTTGACATTTTTGAAAAACATTTAACTTGGGATTCTTCCACAGCTCGATGGAAATAACAAAAATGCGAGGAAATCCTCGCATTTTTGTTTATACCTCTTGAATTCCATTATAATACTCGCCTTGGAAATATCTGTTAAGTTGTTGCATCAATTGATTTCCATCAATAATTTCAACTTTTAAATCCATTGCGACTTTTTTCCCATCCTTTGTATAACCAGAAGTTGTTACACATACTGCATAATCCAATCCTCTTCTCATTCTTTCTGCATATAAACGTTGTATAGGATCTGAACCTACATTTGATGCCCAACGCTTGCATTGGAAAATATAATGTAACAATCTATCCTGCTGTCGTTTAGATGCAATTATATCAACACCTAAATCACCAGCACCACCCATTTTTATAACATTTTCATAACCTTCTTCTTTTAACAAACTCTGTACTAATATTTCGAAATCCGTACCACTTAATGTCGAAATATCAATAGCATCTTCGTTAGGTTTGCTAATATTTTTTCTCTCAACATAATATTGCCCGTCTTTTTGGCAATAATTAGCTATCAAGTTTTCTATGTCTCTCTGGTGGCTTTCATCCTCTAGTATTTGTGCAATAGTTTTAGGGTTACCATCACATAACGAATTCACTAATTCAAAATAAACATCTTCCAACACAAACTTACCTTTGCTATTTAAGAGTTGCCTTATAAAAATAGGCATCAAATCATACAATTTGGTATATAAGTCTGTTGTATCCTCAATATCCAAATACAATTGATTATTATCTATTTGTATGCAACCAGCATCTACTTTAAAGTATTGCTCTAACAAAGTTTTTATTCTTAATATATCTTGCTCACTTGCTATATATGAATACTTCGACTTTAAATCATTGCAAACCAATGTGACAGCACTTGTCAGAGTTACATACTCCTTGGTTCGTATTAAATACGAATACACTTTTTTCACAAGCAAAAACTCATAATTTTCATTTCCGATATACCAATATCTATCATGCTCCGGTAACTTATAGAAAACAACTATCATCTCATTCATAAATGTATTGGTAAACGCTGATTGTTTTCGCATTGTTGGATCTTTTTTCTCAACACCAACTTGATATGCATATTCAAACCCATTTTTCCGTGCCAAATTTACAATTTCAATATATGTTTTAAAATACTTTGCTTTCCCTAGCTTCATAGTGAAGAAAACAAGCCCATCATCATTTAAAACTTGAGAAAAGTGTGCAAACATATTATCAATATCTTTATAATAATTCTCTATATCTCTTTTTGTAATTCGACTTTCCGCATTCGTTTGAACAATCTCTTGCTCTAACATATCTTCTGTTAAAGCATATTTAGAATCATAGAACTTTTCCAACCATACACGATATAGCTGATTTCTTTCCAAGTATGGAACTTGATCCGTATACGAAAAATCTGTATATATAACATCTACTTTCAAATCAGGATTTTCATCTATATAAGACGCATAGTCCTTATTTGTAATTATCACTTCCGAATCCGTCGTTCCAATTTGTTTTGTGTTATATGCCGCCTTAAACTTGCAGAAACTTTTGAATTTATCTTCAAAAAGTAACCAAACATTCATATCTTGTGCACCATGCCCTACCACATGATACAAAATGTCTGTGCTCGAACCATACATTGCAATCCTTGCAAGGGAAATAGACGCAACTAAAACTTGTTCTAAGACATCCCTTTCTCTAGACGTTTCAAGCTCATTTATTGCATCCTGTAACATCAACAATGCAATCTTATTTCTTTGTGTAAAAATCCTATCATATTTATCTGCCCCAGTTGATGAAGTAATATTAATTCTGCTGTTTACAATGTATTGATTTCTCGGAAATCTATCTACATTTACCTTATCCAAACTAATTAGTTTTTTATAATCCTCTTCATCAAATTTTTTCGCTTTTTTACCACAAATAGGACATTTTTCTACTAGCTTTATATTTTTCCCATCTATAATTTCTCTATTACCAGACGGATTAAAATACCCCTCTTTACCTTCCTCTGGATCAAATAAAACTTTGTTTATATAGTTCTTGCAACCGCAACAAGATGTTTCGTATAATGCCATTATTTCTTCATACACATTACTTTTCACGACATTAAAGAGCTCTTCCAATTTGAGCATATCCACTCTATTCATCAACACCGCAACTGCATTAAAAGTGTAATTGTCCAGTTCGGTTGCATAAATTTTTTTCACCTTTCCCATTGCTGCATACACAAACGAACCTGAACCCATAAAAGGATCATATATAATATCATCACTATCGCACACTGCTTCTATAACTTTTTCAGCTATATCCGGCGATTTACGTCCTTTAAAATTAAAAGTTGTTCGCATTTCATTTGGGACAGTATTAGGAACATCTTCTATTACCGTCTTGATTCTATTTAATCTAATTTTTACACTCTCAGGTATCTGTTTTCTCATCTGACTCACCCTCCTTAATTAACTCATATGTGGGTTTTCCCAATGCTTCCGCCATTTCATCTAATTTACTTAATGGTGGGGTTTTAAAATTTTCTTCTCTAAAATATGATTTCAAAACATCTTCACTGACAAAGCCATAAAACAAGGCAGCCTTTTCACTCCACGAAAATCTACCATACTGCATAAAGTATTCTCGTAGATTTGAAATCAAGGCATTTCTAGAATTATTTTTTATGCATTCAATTTCAATAAACAGATCTCCGTCTTTTTGTAATAAAGAATACGAATAGCATTTAATCCTATCACCAATTTCATCAATTTTCTTTAACGAAGGAGACCTACTTTTATTTTGCCAACGTTTCAACGCATCTTCTGTAACGTCCAAATAATCTGCAATTTCTCTATAAGTTTTTAAATTATAATGCTTTGCAATTCTATTTATATTATCCACAAATATATCTATCGAAGGCACACTGCTTCACCTCTATCAATCATATTTCGCACGTCGCCAATATTTATTGTTGCTTCTAAACGCCTCACCTCTTCCCTTTGTACAAACAATAATGATAACTTATTTTTCAATATCGTGACTATTGCTTTAGGATCACAAATATAAACATTTTCAACAACGAACTCTTTTTTATCAACAACAGCTAAAACTATCTTTTCATCCTGCATATATGATTCTAGCACATTCTCAGAAATATCCTGAAATTTCCACGAATACTTCTTTGTCACCTTGTACTCATATGTTCTTCCTTGTTGATCACATGCATCATGTTTTCTTTGTTCTGGGTTAATTCTATGTCCTAATTCACCAGACACCAATAATTCCCACAGTTTATTACTAGTCAATATCCCTCTTATTCCTGTAATCAATTCAATTTCGTTTGCTACTGTAAAAACATCTCGAAGAACATTTGACACTTTTACCGGATTAGGTCTTATAACATTATACCTCATATTATTAACAATCTTATTCCTGCTAATATTTATCATTTTTCTATGATTCAAAATATTCGTAGTACTATTTTCTAAGTACTTAGCTACTTCTGCTCCTTGAACGATATATACCTCTTTAACTTCATGGATAATAGGAGCATCATTAATTATTGCAAAATACACCTCTTTGACATCATAAAATTTTTCTATCGTAGCATCTGTAAAATCATTAAATGTCCATGTATGATTGGAACTTGACATTTTAAAATGTTTATATTCATATAAATTGCCATCCATATCTACTGCATCCAATGTTTTTGCATGCCCATTTATTATTTTATGACCAAATTGTTCCGACATTAGAACTTCATATATCTTACTGTTAGTATAAACATCCTCTATACCACTAGCATAAAATATATCACTTAACTGTTTTAATCGCTCTATTAATTGCCATAAATCCATATAAATCACCTCATACTATATATACAACACCCACTTTTATTATATGTGACTATTTGTCACTTCTTTATATGTATAATGTGACTTATTCATTTTTTTTACACACACAAATAGCGTTCAACTAGACATATTATCTAGTGAACGCTATTTTTCTACCTTATAAAACCACTCCTAATCTTTTCAACCACCTGACCGATACTCTCCAGAAACCTATCCAGCAGATTCCTTCCATCCACCACAAACTGTTTCATGAAATCATATGCTTTATTCAGTGTTTCCCGAAGTTTAGAATTCTCAGCTTTCAATTGTTCATTCTCATACATAACATCTATAAGTTTATCTCTCAAGTCTTCATTGCCACCGGAACCTCGCGCCATATCATAAACCATCTCCGCAATCTCTGCTTTTCTCTCCAGCTTCGTTGTCTTCTCCTCCAAATCCACCAGAGTATTGCTTTGAGTTTTGATATAAGCCTCGATTCTTTCAGCTCGTTCATTAGCCTCTTTTACTCGTTCGTCAACTTCCTCATAATCCATCTGCTTAACCGCTACTCGCATGGATAAGTGTCATACTCCTGCACAAGCTGTTTCTTTTCACGCTCCAACAGTTCATTCTCCTGCTGCTTTTCATCAGCCTGCTCCTTCAATTCGCCGTAACGAATTTCCTCTTTTAACACCTTATACTCCATAACCGATAAATCATAATTGCGACCTTTGGATTTTTCTCTTATCTGTTCTCCAAGAATTATTTCTGCTTTCTCACTTGCGAAAGCTCTTAATTTGTCCTGATGAACTATCGAAAGCACATCTTTGTTAAATACCTTTCGTTTGGACACCTGCTTTGACATTCCCTTCTTGTAGCCTGTTCCTACCGGAATTCCCACCACATGCATATGAGGACTGTCCTCATTCATATGGACTACCGCATTGGCTACCACAAACTGCGGATGTTGATCTTGTAACTCCTCTAAAATCATTCTATAGATACGCCTCATAAAAACTTTGTTTTCCCAATGCTCCTGCCAATAAGTCCGGTCACCAACCTGAATAATTATCTCCACCGCCATATCCTGTTCCTTATTAGCTACATGCTCAAAATAGTCTTCAATCTTACGATCTGCTCTACTCTGATTTTCATTGTAGACTTTTAAAGCTTCATCAAATTCCTGATGATAAACTGCTTTTACATCCTGAACAAGATTGTCCGTTCCATATATCAGAAAAATATTATCGGCACTATATCCTTCCGATTTGTATTTCCTTAAGTTGTGCTTTGCCACCCCGGCAAGCTTCGACTTAGATGTTATTGCACTTTTCTTATTGCTCACATGAGCTGTAAATGATATTCCTTCCATACACTTCCTCCTTATCTGCCTTTCCCTACGAAGTGCTGCTTATCATCTTTGCTTTGCCACAGATGATAATTTTTAGCACATTTGGCAAGCCAAATGTGCGGGGGCTAGCATGCATTCATGAAGTCGCAATTCGTAAGTATGAGTTAGGAAAGAACCTTCCGAAACCGGAGCAGTTACGAAAGATTGCAGACGCATTGAATGTAAACGTCAACACACTTGCAGAATTTGATATTCAGACAGACGGAGATATACTTCCTCTCCTATTTGCTATCGACGAAGCATTTCCTGCCACTATTAAAGATGTAGATGGTACACCAGGAATCTTCTTCGAAAACAAAAGTCTGGTACAGTTTCTGAAGGATTGGCAGGCTATGAAAGAATTATTACAATCAGGCAGTCAGACACAGGACAATTATGAAATATGGAAAACCATCCGTCCGAGTGTTACAAAGGTAATCCACGACGAAGATTAGCACGAGTTTCCGCTTATCAGCTTGCTGAATCTAAGCGAAAGGAATGGTGCGAATGAAGTTACCCAACGGATACGGAAGCGTTGTAAAACTTTCCGGAAAAAGAAGAAATCCTTATCTGGTACGAAAGACCAACGGCTGGCACTTCGACAAAGAGAAGGATAAACAAGTTCAGGATTTTATAATTATAGGATATGCTCCCACCAGAGCAGATGGCTTGCAGATGCTGGCAGGCTATAATAAGAATCCATTTGATACGAAGGCTGCGAAGATGACCTTTGATGATGTATATGAGGAATGGTCCAAACGCAAGTACCCTACCGTATCAGAATCCAATGTAAAAGGCTACACAGCCGCTTACAAGACATGTAGCAGTCTATATAATAAGGTATTCAAGAATTTAAAGCTTGTAGATTTACAGACAGTCATTGATACCTACGGTAAGAATTATCCTACCTTAAGGAAAATCAAGGTACTGTTCAATCAGCTTTATGATTTTGCTATCAAGAATGATATCTGCAATAAGGATTATTCCACCTTTGTAGATGTTGTTCAGTACAAGAACCGCAATCCAAACAAGTATGACAGAAACAAATTTGAGAAGGAAGAAATTGAACGGATATGGGAGCAGAAAGATGATAGGTATTATCAAATCATACTGATGCTACTGTATAACGGAGTAAGAATTTCAAAGTTCTTGGATTTGAAAAAGGAAAATGTCCATCTGGACGAGCAATATTTTGATGTGATTAGCAGTAAAACCGAGAATGGAATCCGAAAGGTACCTATCGCGGATAAGGTCTTACCTTTCTATAAGGCTTGGTTTGAAGATAATCCGGAATGCGATTATCTTATCCATACACCGGATAGCAAACACTTCCAATACCGAAATTATTACGACAGCTACTTCCATCCACTGATGGAGCAACTTAAAATTGACCGTACACCACATTGTTGCCGGCAACATGTATCTCCATGTTAGCGGAAGCTGGTGTCGATCAGACGATTATCAAAAAGATTGTGGGACACTCCGGTGCAATGACTTTAAACGAGAAAGTATATACCCACTTTGATGTTAAGGAGCTTGTAGATGCGATTAATAAGATTTAAATTTAAGAAAGGACATTCCCAGATTTCTCTGAAAATGTCCTATACATATATTGATATTCGTGTTGCATACTTGTTGCATATGTGTTGCATACCGTTTGAAATCCAGCACATTTGACAACTTTCCACAACCTCTGTAATCCTTGTAAAATCGGGTTTTTCTCGTATCTTGCATTGACCGCAGATTATCTCTTGGAGAACTGTGGCGCACGCCTTGCAGCCTTGAGACCGTATTTCTTTCTTTCTTTCATTCTTGGGTCACGCGTCAGGAAACCAGCCTTCTTTAAAGTAGGTCTGAAATCAGCATCCGCTTCAAGCAATGCTCTGGAGATGCCATGTCTGATTGCGCCTGCCTGTCCTGTAAAGCCACCGCCGTGAACATTTACAAGAATATCAAATTTTGCTGTTGTCTCTGTAGCCTCAAGAGGCTGACGAACAATAAGCTTTAATGTTTCAAGGCCAAAGTAATCGTCAATGTCCCTTTTATTTATTGTAATCTTGCCGTTTCCCGGTACCAAGTATACCCTTGCAACGGAAGATTTTCTTCTGCCGGTTCCGTAATATCTAGCTGCTACCATACTGCTTCCTCCTCCTCTTAAGCGTTAATTTCCAAAACTTCTGGTTTCTGTGCCTGATGCTCATGCTCTGGTCCAGCATAAACATGAAGTTTCTTAAACATGTTTCTGCCAAGCGTATTTTTAGGAAGCATACCCTTTACTGCATGGGCAATAACCTCTTCTGGTTTTGTATCCAGCTGTCTTCTCAGTGTTACCTGCTTCAAACCGCCAACATAGCCTGTATGATGTGTATAAAGCTTCTGATCCAGTTTTTTGCCAGTCACTTTAATTTTTTCAGCATTCACAACGATTACATAATCTCCTGTATCTACATGTGGTGTGTAGATTGCTTTGTTTTTTCCTCTTAATACATTTGCAATTTCAGATGCAAGACGTCCCAATGTTTTATCAGTAGCGTCTACAACATACCATTTTCTCTCTATATCAGCTTTTTTAGCTATGTATGTTGTCCTCATTTTTAAACCTCCCTTAAATGAATGCGTACGTTTTCCTTTATCATATCATAAAACCCGGGGCTAATCGAGTTAAAGTGGGCATTACAACAGGTTCAATTATATTACATTTAGCCGGGTGTGTCAAGGATATTTCTACCGAAAAATGAAAGTTTATCACATGTCAATACTCAATACTGATTAGCGTCAGCCCTTGGGGGGCCAATGTTTTTCCCGCCAAGCGCCTATCTCTTTTTTCAATGATGTCACTCACCTCATGAGGCTTTATTTTTCCGAGGCCGACATACACCAAAGTTCCCGCTATAATACGAACCATATTGTAGAGAAAGCCGTTGCCGCAGACTCTGATTTTAATAAAGCCATCCTCCTCCATTACGTCCAGTGAATAGATTGTCCGAACAGTTGAGCTGACATTACTGCCTGAAGCACAGAAGGCTTTAAAGTCATGCTCCCCGCAAAAAAGGGGACATGCCTTTCTCATATCCATTATATCCAGTTTTTCGTAAATAAATTCAGAAATGTTTCTATATATTGGATTACGGAAATCTGCATTGTAGATTTTATACTCATAGGTCTTTCTTTTTGTATCAAATCTGCAATGAAAGGTATCTGGAACCTCCTCCGCCTTTGTCACTACAACATCCTCATTTAAAAAAGAGTTTAAAGCCAGCGGTATCCTTTCAGTCGGTATGGTTGTCTCCACATCAAACATAGCCCTTTGCCCCAGCGCATGAACCCCCGCATCCGTTCTGCTTGAACCGGTGCAGGATATTTCTTTTTTAAATAAGCGCCCAAGGCCCTCCTCTAAAGCGCCCTGCACCGTTTGTATTCCTTTATCCTTCTGTTTCTGCCAGCCGCTGTAATTTGTCCCATCATAGGAAACCGTCAGTAAAATACGCTTCATCAAAGTGATCCCCTTTTCAAGCCTTATCTTTTTCCATTGCCATGTAGGCGGCACTTTGTGCATGTATCAAGGCCGTGTCAAACAAGGGCAGATAAGTGTCCCTGTCATTTACAAGAAGCCCTATTTCCGTACAGCCAAGAATTGCACCCTGGGCGCCCTTATCTCCAAGCTTCTCTATTATTTCAATAAATCGTTCCCGCGATTCCTCCTTGATAATACCCAGGCACAACTCCCGAAAAATAACATCATTGATATAATTTCTGTCCTTCTCCTCCGGAATCAATACCTCAATTCCCTTTTCAATCAGCTTTGCTTTGTAAAAATCCTGCTCCATCGTATATTTCGTGCCCAAAAGGGCTACCTTATGTATCTTTATCTCCAACAGACTATCCGATGTAACATCTGCAATATGCAGCAGCGGAACAGAAACCGCCTCCTCCACCTGGCTTGATACCTTATGCATCGTATTGGTACAAATCAGAATAAAATCAGCGCCGGCCTTTTCTAAAGCCCTGGCAGCTGCGGCCAGTATTTCACCGCTCTTTGCCCAATTTCCCTCTGACTGGCATTTCTCTATCTCCTCAAAATCCACACTGTACAGTATGCATTTTGCAGAATGCAGGCCGCCCAGCTCTCTTTTCACTGTTTCATTGATAATCTGATAATAGCTCACTGTGCTCTCCCAGCTCATGCCGCCTAAAAGTCCTATGGTTTTCATAAAGCGCCTCCCCGTAAAGGAAAAAGTCTCAAAGAAGACTGAGACTTTTTCTGATGAATGATGATATCCTTCTATGTTACATTTTGTTGTTGCAGCAGATTTTACTCCTCTTAAGACAAAAGATTAGAATTACTTTTTAGCCAAAATCTCTTGGAAACTTTGTCTACAGACCTCAGCTAGAGTTTCATCCCTGACCTGCGGGAAATTATGTTTGCCGCGGATATAACGCAAAATGTCTGTTAAAGCATACCGGCTCACATGGCTTTGTTTTTCCGATAAGTTCAGGTATGGTAAGCCTCGAGCACGCAGCGAAACGCCCCGCAGCACCGTCTGTAAAATTATATAACGAGCCCATTTATTTTTTCTCTACACATTAAACAGAATCCTCAGCCCAACAATGATAATACAGTATATCGCAAGCACAGCAATGGCCTTGTAGTCCAGGCCCTTCAAAATCATCTGGTTCATTCTCGTCCTGTTTTCATCTCCATGATAGCATCTCGCCTCCATGGCCATGGCCAATTCCTCAGCTCTCCTGAAAGCAGAAATAAACAAGGGCACCAGAATGGGAATAAGGCTTTTCGCCTTTTGTATCAGTCCGCCGCAATCAAAATCAGCGCCTCTTGCCTGCTGCGCCTTCATAATTTTATCTGTTTCATCCAACAGCGTCGGAATAAAGCGCAGCGCTATGGTCATCATCATGGCTATCTCGTGAGAAGGCACTCCAATTCTTTTCAACGGTTTCAAAAGGTATTCTATGCCGTCCGTTAGCTGGATAGGAGTGGTAGTCAACGTCAGTATGGAAGAACCGACAATAAGCATGATAAGCCTGATACACATTTTTACAGCCAAAAGGATACCCTCTATCGTAACTGTAAACCATCCAAAGCTTACCAGAACATGCTCTCCCTTTGTTGTAAACACATTAATAAAAACAGTAAACAATATAATAACCATAATGCTCTTTAATCCCTTGAGCATAAATTTAACCGGAACCTTGGATACAGCAATCGTCAAGGCCAGCGCCAAAAACACAAAGCCATAGCCAATGAAGCTGTTTACCAAAAAAAGTGATATAATATAGAGAAAAGTAGCGATTATTTTCAGCCTGGCGTCAACCTTATGTATCACAGATAACGCAGGATAGTATTGTCCGATTGTGATGTCCCTTATCATGCTTTCACCTGCTTTACAAAGTCGTAGAGTATTTTTGTTGCTTCCTCCACCGTATAAACGTCCGTAGGCACATCATACCCCTTTTCCCTGAGCCTTGCAAAAACATAGCTGATCTGAGGCGCAGCCAGACCAATCTGCTCCAGCTCATTTCCGTGGGAAAATACCTCCTTGGGCGTACCCGTTAAAGCCACCTTACCGCGGTACATGACAATAATCCTGTCAACCAGCTTTGCCACATCCTCCATACTGTGAGATACCAATATAACAGTAATGCCGAGGGTCTTGTGCATCTTTTTTATCGCATCCAAAATCTCATCTCGTCCCCGGGGGTCAAGGCCCGCCGTGGGCTCGTCCAATACCAGCACCTCCGGCTTCATAGCAAGTACGCCCGCTATGGCTACTCTTCGTTTTTGGCCGCCCGAAAGCTCAAAGGGAGATTTTTCATATACCTCTTCCTTTAATCCTACCGTCTGCAAAGCCTCTTTGACCCGCACATCAATTTCCTCCGCGGAAAGACCAAGATTCCCCGGACCATAAGCGACATCCTTATAGACAGTCATCTCAAAAAGCTGATGCTCCGGATATTGAAATACCAGTCCTACCCTCTGTCGCACCGTTTTCAGCTTCGATTTATCCGCATGGATATTTTCTCCATCCAAAAGAATTTCTCCGCTCACAGGCGCAATAAGGGCATTCAAATGCTGTATTAAAGTAGATTTGCCAGAGCCTGTGTGTCCGATAAGCCCTATAAATTCTCCCGTTTGTATTTCCAGATTGATATCGTCCAGCGCCTTCTTCTCAAAAGCCGTTCCTTCATTATATATATAAGTTAAATGGTTGATTTTAATTGACATATCGCACCTACCATTTCCTCTATTGTCAAAATATCTTTCGGGATATCTATCCCCTTTTGCCTTAGGTGATATGCCACCTCAGTAACCTGAGGAACATCCAGTCCATAGCCCTTCAGCTTTTCCACCTGGGAAAAGATTTCCTTCGGCGTACCCTCCATGACCACAACACCGTCGTCTATGACAAAAACCTTATCAGCCAGCACAGCCTCATCCATATAATGAGTAATCAGGACTGTGGTAATCCCTTCCTCCTCATTCAGCTTTTTAACAGTATGGATAACGTCCTTCCTTCCCACTGGGTCAAGCATGGCCGTCGGCTCATCCAAAACAATACATTTCGGCTTCATGGCAAGGACGCCTGCTATGGCAATCCTCTGCTTTTGTCCGCCGGAAAGCTTGCTGGGCGAGTGTCTTTTATACTCTGCCATTTTAACCTTATCCAAAACCTCGTCTACCCGCCTGCGAATTTCCTTTGGTTCAACCCCAAGGTTCTCGGGGCCGAAAGCCACATCCTCCTCCACAATAGTCGCAACTATCTGGTTATCCGGATTTTGAAATACCATGCCCGCGCTTTGCCTGATGTCCCATACAAACTCTTCCTTTTGGGTGTCATAGCCGTTTATCCAAAGAGTCCCCTTTGTGGGCGTTAAAAGGGCATTGATATGCTTTGCAAAGGTTGATTTACCGGAACCGTTGTGTCCCAGCACCGCAACAAAGCTGCCCTCCTCAATTTCAATCGCGACATCCTTCAATGCCGTGAACCTTTCCTCCTTTGACCCATTGTCCGTTTCATAGGTTCTGATATATTCATAGGTCAAATCTTCCGCTTTTACCATCTTCAAGTCGTTCACCGCCTAATAAAGCCATTAGTCTGCTGCCTTCTGGGCTTACAGCTAGTGTCATAATAAATTATTATACTGCAATTGTCAATAATAAACCAGAAATACAGACATTTGACAAAAGCATCTGAAAATTGCTTGCTTTTTTGTATATCCAAAGCATTAGCACACTATTTTTTTCCGGACTTTATTTTATCATTTCGCAGGGCAATATTCAGAAATTATTTTGTTAAAAATTAAATAATTTTGATTCATTTTGCGGAAATTAATGAAAATGCAGATGGAATGTGGTATACTGTATTTATTAAAATGTTAGAGGTGACCTATGTTTTGGAGGATTTAAGAAATCATTTAAAAAGTAATTTAAAGATACTGCCTATACTGCTTCGCTGGCTTGCAATCGCCGTTTTTCTGGGGCTTTTTATTGGGGCGGTAGGCACTGTATTCCATCTTGGCATCGAAAAAGCGACAGAACTGAGAATACGTAATCCCTGGCTATTATATATCCTGCCTTTTGGTGGAGTCATTATCGCGTTTATCTATAAAATATCAGGCTTGGAAAAGGATCGGGGTACAAACGGCGTTTTAAGCGCAGTACGGGAAAACACTGATTTATCCGGCAAAATTGCACCATCCATCTTTTTTGGCACTATTGTAACGCATCTCTTCGGCGGTTCCTCCGGACGTGAGGGAGCGGCCCTTCAAATCGGCGGCAGCATTGGTTCCCTTTTAGGAAGACTTCTAAAACTGGATGAAAAAGATGCAAGAATCATAACCATGTGCGGCATGAGCGCCGCTTTCTCCGCTCTTTTCGGCACCCCCATTACCTCCGTTATATTTTCCATGGAGGTCATCAGCGTGGGAATCATGCACTACTCTGCTATTGTTCCCTGTGTCATTTCAGCACTGGTCGGTACCGGTGTAGCCAGTCACTTTGGAATTGCACCAACACATTTTATCGTTTATGGCATTCCAACTCTTAATTTCGCAACCGGATGCCGTGTTCTTATTTTAGGTATTTTATGTGCTACTGTAAGTGTGCTTTTTTGCTGGGCACTGAATAAATCCGGCCAGCTTTACGCATCAAAAATAAAAAATTCCCTGGTACGCGCCTTTGCAGGCGGTATATTGGTTATCCTCATCACACTGCTTTTTGGCACTCGTGATTATAACGGAGCGGGCATGGATGTTATCGCTAGAGCACTCTCGGGTACGGCCAGACCGGAAGCATTTTTGCTGAAAATGCTTTTGACTGCCGTCACATTGGGTGCAGGCTTTAAAGGCGGAGAAATCGTTCCGAGCTTCTTTGTCGGCGCTACCTTTGGTAATGTTGTCGGCAGTCTTATAGGTCTTGACCCTTCCTTTGCCGCGGCAATTGGCCTCTTAGCTGTATTTTGCGGCGTGACCAACTGTCCAATCACCTCCCTTATGCTGAGCATAGAAATGTTTGGCATGGACGGTCTGGTATTTTATGCCATAGCCTGCGCAGTAAGCTATATGCTTTCCGGTCATTTCGGCTTATATAAAGAACAAAAAATTATGTATTCCAAGATAAGACCTGAATTTATTGATACAAAAGCGATGTAGCATATTGTCCATATAAAAAGAAAAAGCCCGATGAAATAATCGGGCTTTTTATATTATAAAAAGGGTATTGCGCTATAGAAGAATGCTGATGAAGTGTACGGCCAATCCTAATGCGCTTTGGTTATCTCCAGCGTAAAAGGAACATGATTTAAAAACTATGTTTTCAAAAAGTTCTTTTGGAGGCTTTGCTTCAAAACCCTGCAAGGAGTTCACCCTTGACTCAGGCGGAAAATTTCATTTTTCACGGATGTAAACCCAAATATCTAAAAGTCAGACCAACTCACTGGACTGCATTTTTCAGATCATATTCTTTTGGCACTTTTCTTGAAGAAAAGTCCATAGAAAATAGAGATAATGATTAATTAGACAATAACAAAACCCATCGTTTTCTAATCCGTACCGTTTTCCATATAAAAACTTTATATCATTCCTACTCTTTCATCTTTTTCCGCTCTTCCATTCCACTGAGTACAATTTTTTTCCACAAAAAAACCTGTGAATCCACTTGGAATCCACAGGTTTTGCCTTATTATTAAACAAGTTCAATAATAACTTCAGGTGCACCGTCGCCTTTACGAGGTCCAATTTTGATGATACGTGTGTAACCGCCCTTACGGTCAGCATATTTTGGCGCAATTTCGTCAAAAAGCTTTGCACACATATCTACCTCTTTGGAAAGGCTTCTTTTCTTTTTGCCGTCTTTCGGAACTTCTGTAACAGGGTAAAGAATGCTCAACAACTGCCTTCTGGCATTTAATCTGGAAGGGTTGTCTTTTTTGATTGTTTTCTTTACTTCATCAAATACAGTAACCTTTTTGCCGTTTACTGTCTCTTTGACACGGTTGCCGTTTGCGTCCTTCTTTGCAACCTTAGCTGTTACTTCAACCTCTGTAAAGTTGTCTTTCTCCTTTACTGCAAGAGTAATCATCTTTTCAGCGATTCTTCTGATTTCTTTTGCCCTTGTCTCGGTTGTTTTAATTTTTCCGTGATACAACAGGTTTGTAACCTGGTTTCTCAGCATAGCCTTTCTCTGCGGCGCTGTGCGTCCAAGTTTTCTATATCCTGATCCAGTCATTGAGAATCCTCCTTGTCTCAACTGCAAGGTTTACCCCAGGGCAGCTACACTTCGGGTTTATACCGCCCTGCAACCATGCATAATAATAGTAACTATTCGTCACTTGGCCTTAAGGCAAGACCAAGCTCCGCCATTTTATTCAATACTTCCTCCAGAGACTTGCGTCCAAGGTTACGCACCTTCATCATTTCCTCTTCCGTCTTGTTAGCCAAGTCTTCTACAGTATTGATGCCGGCACGTTTCAGGCAGTTGTAGGAACGTACAGAAAGATCCAGCTCCTCGATACTCATCTCAAGAACCTTTTCCTTCTTGCCCTCCTCTTTTTCCACCATGATTTCCGCATTTCTTGCGTTGTCAGATAAATCAATAAACAGGTTTAAGTGTTCGTTTAATATTTTAGCACCATAACTAACTGCATCATCAGGGGCAATAGTACCATTTGTCCAAACCTCTAATGTTAATTTGTCATAGTCAGTAATCTGACCGACTCTGGTGTTTTCAACAAGGAAATTAACGCGGCGCACAGGGGTAAATATAGAGTCGACAGGAAGCATGCCGATTGGCTGATCTTCCTTTTTATTCTTGTCTGCTCCCACATAACCTCTGCCTTTATTGATGGTTATTTCCATATAAAGCTTGCTGTTTGGGCCGCCGCTCAAAGTAGCAATGTGATGATCGGGATTTAATATCTCAATATCACTGTCCGCCTTGATATCGCTGCCCTTTACCTCGCCTTCACCCTCCATGTCTATGTAAGCCACTTTAGGTTCATTTCCTTCGCTTGTATTTTTGATAGCCAAGCCTTTCAGATTCAGTATAATTTCAGTAACGTCTTCCTTTACACCTGAAATTGTACTGAACTCGTGAAGCACACCATCAATTTTAACATTGCTTACAGCAGCACCCGGCAAGGAAGAAAGCAATATTCTTCTCAATGAGTTTCCCAGTGTCGTACCGTAACCCCTTTCCAGGGGCTCAACAACAAAACGTCCATACGTCCCGTCCTGCGCCATCTCTGCAATTTCAATACGAGGTTTCTCAAACTCTAACACTCATTCAAACCTCCCTTGTGGATTCCTGTTTTAAACAGTTTTAAAAATTATTATTTAGAATACAACTCGACGATAAATGTCTCTTCAACAGGAACATCGATCTGCTCTCTCTGTGGTCTTGCCGTAACTGTACCGCTTAAAGCGTCATGGTTAGCGGAAAGCCATTCGGGAACAATTCTGGAAGCGGTTACATCCAGAATGTCTTTATATCTTTGCATATCCTTGTATTTCTCTTTGATTTCCACAACATCGCCAACCTTTACCTGATAGGATGGGATGTCAACTGCCTTGCCGTTTACAAGAACATGCTTATGACGGCAAATCTGTCTTGCTTCTTTTCTTGTTCTGCCGTATCCAAGGCGGAACAGGACATTGTCAAGTCTCATCTCAAGAAGCATCAGTAAGTTTTCACCAGGAATACCTTCTTTTTTCGCCATTTTTTCAGCTCGTGCATAGTATCCCCTGAACTGTTTCTCCAGTACGCCGTAGATGAATTTTGCTTTTTGCTTTTCTCTCATCTGAAGGCCGTACTCGCTCATTTTTTTGCCTGCTCTGAGCGGTTGTTTTTTAGATTTTTTATCAATTCCTAAGAAAACCGGATCAAGGTTTAAAGATCTGCATCTCTTAAGAACTGGAACCATATCTCTTGCCATTTATGTGTGCACCTCCTATTAAACTCTTCTGCGTTTTGGTGGTCTACAGCCATTGTGAGGAACTGGTGTTACGTCCTTAATCATTGTAACATCAAGACCTGCTGCCTGCAAAGCACGAATGGCAGCTTCACGTCCGCTTCCCGGGCCCTTTACGAATACTTCAACTGTCTTCAAACCATAGTCGCTTGCAGCCTGAGCTGCTGTATCAGCAGCCATCTGCGCTGCATATGGTGTAGATTTTCTGGAGCCTCTGAAGCCCAGCTGTCCTGCACTTGCCCAAGAAAGAGCATTGCCTGCTGCATCTGTGATGGTAACGATTGTATTATTGAAAGTAGACTGGATGTGTGCTTGACCACGCTCTACGTGCTTTTTGTCACGGCGTCTACGTGTGGATGTTTTTTTAACAGCTTTCTTAGCCATGGATTACTAACCTCCTTATATTACTTATTTTTTCTTGTTAGCAACAGTTTTTCTAGGGCCTTTTCTTGTCCTAGCATTTGTTTTGGTTTTCTGTCCTCTTACAGGGAGACCTTTTCTGTGACGGATTCCCCTGTAGCATCCAATCTCCATAAGACGCTTGATGTTAAGAGCAATCTCACGTCTCAAATCACCCTCAACTTTCTGTGATTTATCAATAACCTCACGAATTCTGGAAACTTCGTCGTCAGTCAAATCTCTTACTCTGGTATCCGGATTTACTCCAGCTTCAGCTAATATTCTCGCTGCGCTTGGCTGGCCGATACCGTAAATATAAGTAAGACCAATCTCAACGCGTTTCTCTCTTGGTAAGTCTACACCAGCAATACGTGCCATGTATATTTGCACCTCCTGAATTTAGTAGTGAATAGTTCCTTACGGGAATCGCTCCCTTTATTTCTAACATTGGTTTTTCGGATTTCTGTCTAACAAAAAGCAGCCGCGCTTAAACAGTTCACGAAAAACATATCGACGGTTTTCGTTTCGGACGGTTTTCAAGGGTTCCTGCCCCTTTTTTAAACCATGTTAAGCACAAATTATCAACCCTGTCTCTGTTTGTGCTTTGGATTTTCACAAATGACCATTACACGACCTTTTCTCTTGATAATTCTGCATTTTTCACACATTGGCTTTACAGATGGTCTTACTTTCATTGTGATCGCTCCTTCCTTATTTCGCTCTCCAGATGATTCTTCCTTTCGTCAAATCATAGGGAGACATTTCAATTAACACTTTATCACCGGGAAGTATACGTATGAAGTTCATACGAAGCTTTCCCGAAATATGCGCCAAAATTTTATGCCCGTTTTCCAGTTCAACCTGAAACATGGCGTTAGGCAGTTTTTCCAATACGGTTCCTTCTACTTCTATAACATCGTCTTTTGACAAAGTCTAGAACCTCCTTAAATAACTAACTTCTTTTTACGCTTCCATCTTTAATGCTTTTCTTATTTCAGCATCTAAAATATAGTCCTTGTTTTCCAGCTTTTTTTTGATTGTCTCATTTATTTCGTTGGTCGCCTGAACATGCTTACTCTTTTTCTTTTTTGGATGTTCAAGCTTTCTCAAGCGGCCGTCCGCCAGATACACGTAATCCCCTTCCACAGAGGTTACTATAAATGGCCTGCCCTTATCACGCCCGCCTTTGGAATAAACTATCTGTCCTGTCTCCATTTATCTCACCTCAAGAAGTATTCCGGCACGTTTGAATGCAAACGGTTTTTACCGCTAAAAAACCTGTCACAATGAATTATAAACGTTGCTTTGGCACTTGTAAAGGTTATAAAGTAAGAAGTTCGGGCTCTCCGTCTGTTATAAGAACTGTATTTTCATAATGA
Organism: Bacillota bacterium; assembly: GCA_019422105.1. GTDB lineage: Bacteria > Bacillota > Clostridia > Lachnospirales > Anaerotignaceae > JAHZDZ01. The sequence goes on from JAHZDZ010000001.1 coordinate 180,058, forward strand.
GCTGCGTTTGAACCATCTTTTGTTACAGCAGTCCAGTCGTCATCAAGGATTTCCAGGTGATAGCTTCCGGCTGTCACCATAGGCTCTATGGCTATTACCATGCCCTTTTGCAGCCTTGGACCCCGGGAGGCCTGCCTGTAATTGGGCACAGCCGGATCTTCATGCATATGCCTTCCAATACCGTGACCTACGTAGTCGCGTACTACCCCAAAACCGTTTGCCTCAACATACGCCTGTACGGCAGCCCCTATTTCGTGAAGGTGGCATCCCGCCTTGGCAAACTTAATCCCCTCAAAAAAACTTTGTTTTGTAACATCTATCAGCTTCTGGTCTAAAGCGGTGATTTCGCCTACCCCATAGGTTCTGGCACAGTCACCGTGGTAACCGCCGATAAAGCTTCCCATATCAATACTGATAATATCGCCATTTTTTAACTTTCTTAAACTCGGTATCCCATGAACAATTTCTTCATTGACAGAAGTACATATGGATGCGGGAAAACCACCGTAGCCCTTAAAGGAAGGCTCTGCGCCCTGGCTTCTGATATAGTCTTCCGCTATGCGGTCAAGCTCAAGGGTTGTGATACCGGGCTTAATTTCGTTGCGGAGTATCTCGTCAAGCCTTACTAAAATCTGACCTGCAACGCGCATCTTTTCAATTTGTTCCTGCGTTTTAATCGTGATTGCCATTAAGCTCGCTCTCCTAATTCCTTAATAATGGATTGTGCGATTTCATCAATATCTCCTAAGCCATTTACTTCTAAAAGCAGATTTTCATCTTTGTAGTATTCAAGTAGAGGAGCGGATGATTCATGGAATGTCCTTAAACGTGCAAGGCCTGTTTCATAGGTATCATCTTTGCGCTGTACAAGCGCCTCGCCGCAAACATCACAAATACCTGGAACCTTCGGGGGATTTGTTGTTTTGTGGAAAGATGCACCGCATTTTGGACAAGTCAATCTTCCTGTAATCCTGTCAAGCATAACGCCGTCCGCTACATTGATGTAAATTGCCCTGTCGATTTTTCCAACCAGCTCATCCAGCTTTTCAGCCTGCACCTTTGTGCGTGGGAAACCATCTAAAATAAATCCGTTTTTGCAGTCATCCTGTTGGATGCGCTCCTTTACGATTTCAATTATCATATCGTCTGAAACAAGCTTCCCGGCAGCCATAACACTCTGGCATGCTTTCCCAAGCTCTGTTCCACGGCTGATTTCTTCCCTTAACATATCGCCTGTTGAAATATAGGCCAGCTGATAATAAGCAATCAGCTTCCTTGCCTGTGTCCCCTTCCCCGCAGCTGGAGCACCAATAAGAACAAGTTTCATTTCTATTCCCCTCTTTTTCACATAAATTCTCCGACCCGGTCCGGGAAATGCCTCGGCATTCCCCTGTCCTAGGTCAAATTAATCGTTTAAGAATCCTTTATAATGTCTCATCAGTAATTGAGACTCCAAGGCTTTTACTATATCAAGCGCAACACCAACAACGATGATAAGTGTTGTACCACCAAAGCCTACATTAATTTTGAATACCCACTGTAACACGATGGGAACCAGCGCCAGTACAGAATAGCAAAGAGCTCCAACCAGCGTAATGCGGTTGACCACTTTTGTAATATAGTTGCTGGTTGGCTGTCCCGGACGGATACCCGGAATAAAGCCGCCGTTTTTCTTCATATTCTCCGCGATCTCATTTGGATTAATCACAATTGAGGTATAGAAATAGGTGAAGAAAATGATTAAAAGAACATATAAAACAGCGCCTGTCGGTGATGTCATCCTTAAAAATTCAATTACTTTTGTAAGCACAGGACCCTTATTGGCAATAAACTGACCGATTGTTTCAGGGAACTGCAGCAGTGAAATAGCGAAAATGATGGAAATAACGCCTGAAGTATTTACCTTGATTGGCATGAAGGTTGACTGACCGCCGACCGTTCTTCTGCCCATCATTTTGGAGGAATACTGCACAGGGAGTTTCCGCTCGCCCTCCTGTAAAAGTACAATAAATACCAATACAAGAATTAATATAACCAAAATTGCTGCAACTTTCATCCAGCCGCCCATGCCACTGCCCTTTGCTGTAAGGTAAAGGCTGCTGACAGCTGTTGGAAGGTTTGAAATAATATTGATAAAGATAATCATAGAGGAACCATTGCTGACACCCTTTGCAGTAATCTGCTCCGCCATCCACATAATGAATGTCGTACCTGCGATTAACGTGGCAACAACAATTGCATAGTAGAAAATGCTGTCAGACTGCATAAATGCTTTATAGCTGTAGGTAATGCCAATACCCTGGATAAACGCAAGGGCAACTGTCAGATAACGGCTGTAGGACTGGATTTTTTTCCTGCCCTCCTCGCCCTCTTTTGACATTTGTTCCAGCTTTGGTATTGCTATTGTCAACAGCTGCATGATAATGGATGCATTGATATATGGTCCAATACCCATTGCAAAAATAGAAAACCTGGAATTTGCGCCTCCGGCAATAATATTGTACAGTGTACCTGCGCTGCCTGCACCAACCATGCCTTTCACCGCTATAACGTCAATACCCGGCAAAGCAATATGGCTTCCAAGCCTTACAATAGCAAGTATCATGAGAGTGTAAAGGATTTTGTTGCGGATATCCTTTACCTTCCATGCGTTAATAAAGATATTAAACAACTAGATCACCTCTGCTTTTCCGCCTGCAGCTTCAATTTTTTCTATTGCGGATTTGCTGAACTGGTTTACTTTTACTGTAAGTTTCTTTTCAAGCTCTCCAACACCAAGGATTTTTACACCGTCCTTTGGATTGTTGATGAGTCCTACTGCCTGCAATGCATCGATATCTACAATCGCTTCATTGTCAAATACATTTAACGTGTGGATATTGATTGCAATGATTTCTTTTGTATTAATACATTTAAAGCCTCTTTTAGGAAGTCTTCTGTAAAGTGGCATCTGGCCGCCCTCAAAGCCGCATTTGCCGCCGCTTCCAGAACGCGCTCCCTGTCCTTTGTGTCCTCTTCCGGCTGTTTTGCCATTACCTGAAGCATGACCTCTTCCTCTTCTGAAGCTCTTTAAATTAGATCCCTCAGCAGGTTTTAATTCATTTAACTTCATTTTGGCACCTCCTTCTTTCTTATATCTCTTCTACCTTTACAAGATGAGAAATTTGTTTAACCATTCCTCTGATCGCCGCATTGTCCTGCTGCACGACGGAACTGTTCAGCTTGCCTAAGCCTAAAGCCTGAACGGTTTTTCTGTGTTTTGGTATAGAACCAATAGTGGATTTCACTAAAGTGATTTTTAACTCAGCCACGTTGCCTACCTCCTTAGCCTAAGATCTCTTCAACTGTTTTTCCGCGTAATTTAGCTACCTTCTCAGGTGTAGTTACACAGCTTAAACCTTGGATTGTTGCACTTACAACGTTTCTCTTGTTGTTGGATCCTAAGGATTTTGTTCTGATATTGCGGATACCTGCAAGCTCCAGTACCGCACGGGCCGGACCGCCTGCTATAACACCGGTACCTTCTGCAGCCGGCATTAAAAGTACGCTTGCGCTTCCAAATTTACCGGTTGTACCGTGATAGATACTGTCAACATCATTTCTTTCAACATAGATGATGTTTTTCATTGCGTCTTCTTTGCCTTTGCGGATAGCGTCTGGGATTTCAGAAGCTTTTCCAAGACCACATCCAACATGGCCGTTTCCGTCGCCTACAACAACAAGTGCTGCAAAACGGAAAGTACGACCGCCTTTAACAACCTTAGTAACACGGTTGATAGTTACTACTTTATCTTTCAGATCAAGAGTGCTTGGATCGATTCTTTTCAATGTGTCTTCCTCCTTGCTTAGAATTTTAATCCGGCTTCTCTAGCTGCATCAGCTAACGCCTGGATTTTACCATGGTATACATATCCGCCACGGTCAAAGACAACCTCAGAGATGCCTTTTTCAAGAGCTTTTTTCGCAATGGCTTCGCCTACTGCTTTTGCTCCTTCCACGGTTGATGTAAACTCTACTTTATCTGCAATATCCTTTTCAACTGTGGAAGCAGCTGCTAATGTGTTGCCTGCCACATCGTCGATAATCTGTGCATAAATATGTTTATTTGATCTGAATACAGCCAATCTTGGTTGTTGTGCAGTACCGTTAATTTTATTACGGATTCTGTAATGGCGTTTGATACGGGCAGCCGCACGTGATGGCTTTCTAATCATATGGATTTCACTCCTTTTCTTTCCTTATAGGTCTGTTTCCGATATAAACAATAGCTTAGAGACAAACACCTTGGGACTCTGTCCCAAACCCCGCAAGGATTTCATCCTTGACCTGTCAAACAATTACATGGAATGTAATTGTTTGTAAGTTATCGTCCACCTTTTTGAAAAGGTGGTGGGTGTGGGTGAAACCCACGGTTTGCATCAGTTATTATTTCTTACCGGTCTTACCAACTTTACGTCTGATTGTCTCATCAGCATACTTGATGCCTTTGCCTTTGTATGGCTCCGGTGGACGTTTTGTTCTGATTTCAGCTGCAAACTGTCCAACCTTCTCCTTGTCGATGCCTCTGACAAAAATCTTGTTCTGGCCTTCCAGAACTGTCTCAATGCCTTCGGGATCGATCATCTCTACATGGTGGGAATATCCCAGTGTTAAGTCAAGCTTCTTGCCCTGCTTTGCAGCCCTGTAACCAACACCGTTGATTTCAAGAACCTTTTCATAGCCCTTCGTTACGCCCTCTACCATGTTATATATCAAAGTACGGGTTAAACCGTGTAACGCTTTATGTCTTTTTAAATCACTTGGCCTGGTAACGATTACCTTGCCCTCTTCAATTGCGATGTTCATGTCATCCACTAATTTACGTGTCAAAGTTCCTTTCGGACCTTTCACAGTAATCAGGTTTCCTTCGCCCAATGTAACCTCTACGCCGGCAGGGATTTCAACAGGCTGTTTACCGATACGTGACATGTTCTGCACCTCCTATATTTTTCGTCTATTACCAGATGAAAGCAATAACTTCTCCGCCTACGCCTTGATTTCTTGCTTCCTTGTCTGTCATTAAGCCTTTGTTAGTGGAAATAATTGCTGTGCCAAGTCCGCCCAATACCTTAGGAAGTTCGTCCTTGCCTGCAAAAACTCTAAGTCCCGGTTTGGAAATTCTTTTAATACCGGAAATTACTTTTTCGTTTTTGTCCTTGCCATATTTTAAACTGATGCGGATAGTGCCTTTAACACCGTCTTCAATCAGTTCATAACCCTTAATGTATCCTTCATTTGTTAATATATCAGCGATAGCCTTTTTCATCTTGGATGTAGGCACGTCTACTGTATCATGTTTCGCAGTGTTTCCATTTCTGATTCTTGTGAGCATATCTGCAATTGGATCACTCATTGACATGTGAATTCCTCCTTTCCGTTTACCAGCTGGCTTTCTTTACTCCCGGGATTTGACCTTTATATGCTAATTCACGGAAGCAAATACGGCATATACCAAACTTTTTCAGTACGGCATGTGGTCTTCCACAAATTCTGCAACGTGTATAAGCACGGCTTGAGAACTTAGGCGCTCTTTGTTGCTTCAAAACCATAGATTTTTTTGCCATTATGTTCCCTCCCTTATTTGCTGAATGGCATTCCGAATAAAGTTAATAATTCTTTCGCTTCTTCGTCCGTGTGTGCTGTTGTAACGAAGATAATATCCATACCTCTGATTTTGTCTACTTTATCGTATTCAATTTCAGGGAAAATAAGCTGTTCCTTGATACCTAATGTATAGTTGCCGCGTCCGTCAAAGGAGTTTCCCTTAACGCCCCTGAAGTCACGTACACGTGGAAGGGAAATGTTGATTAATCTGTCAACAAACTCATACATTCTGTCGCCTCTTAAGGTAACTTTGCATCCAATAGGCATTCCTTCACGGAGTTTAAAAGCAGCGACTGATTTTTTAGCCTTTGTTATCAATGGTTTCTGTCCTGAAATGATTGTCAGGTCTTTTACAGCACCATCAAGAACCTTTGCATTCTCTTTTGCCTCACCTACACCCATGTTTATAACGATTTTTTCAAGTTTAGGCACAGCCAATTTATTTTTATATGAAAACTTTTTGGTCATTCCGTCAACAACTTCTGTGTTGTAGAACTCTCTTAATCTGCTCATTGTTTACCTCCTTTCACAGACTCTTAGTCGATAGCCTCGCCTGTTGTTTTTGCTATCCTAACCTTTTTGCCGTTCTCGATTTTAGCACCGATTCTGGTTGTCTTTCCGTTGTGTACGTACATTACGTTGGAAGCCTCCATGAATCCCTCTTTCTTTACAATGCCGCCCTGCTGGTTCTGTGCATTTGGCTTTGTGTGCTTGGAAATCATGTTAACGCCTTCCACAATAATTCTGCCTTTTTTTCTGTCAACTACAAGGATTTTTCCTTCCTTGCCTTTATCTTTTCCAGTGATAACTTTGACCTTATCGCCTGTTTTTAATTTCGTTGTGGCCACCTGAAACACCTCCTATAATACTTCTGGTGCTAGAGATAAAATTTTCATAAATTGTTTCTCTCTAAGCTCTCTTGCTACCGGCCCAAAAATACGTGTGCCTCTTGGGTTTTTGTCATCTTTGATAATAACTGCTGCGTTCTCGTCAAAACGGATGTAGCTTCCGTCAGCTCTGCCGACGCTGTTTACTGTCCTTACGACTACAGCCTTCACTACATCGCCTTTTTTAACAACGCCGCCTGGTGTTGCATCTTTAACGGCAGCTACTATAATATCTCCAACTCCTGCATATCTCCTGGTAGAACCACCAAGCACTCTGATACAAAGAAGTTCTTTCGCTCCTGAGTTGTCTGCTACTTTTAATCTGGTTTCTTGCTGAACCATTCTGATTGCCTCCTCTCGTAACAGGATTATTTCGCTTTCTCTACGATTGAAACAAGTCTCCATCTCTTATCCTTGGATAATGGCCTTGTCTCCATAACTTTTACACGGTCACCGATTTTGCACTCGTTGTTTTCGTCGTGCGCCTTCAGCTTATATGTCCTGTTAATGATTTTTCCATATAATGGATGCTTTACTTTATCTTCAACAGCTACAACAATGGTTTTATCCATCTTGTCGCTCACTACTCTGCCCACTCTTGTCTTACGAAGATTTCTTTCTTCCACGAGGTGTGCCTCCTTTCATCAACTATTTAGCTGCTCTTTGGTTCTGAGTAATAATTGTCTGAATCCTTGCTATATTTTTACGTACATCCTTGATTCTTGCAGTATTATCCAACTGGTTTGTTGCGTTTTGGAATCTCAGGTTGAATAATTCTTTTTTCGCAGAAACAAGGGCACTGCTCAATTCTTCTGCTGTTTTTCCCCTTAAATCTTCAACGTAAGCCTTAGTTTTCACTGCTATCACCTTCCATTTCCGCCTGCTGTTCCGCCTTGGAAACAATCTTACATTTGATTGGCAATTTATGCATAGCAAGCCTTAAAGCCTCTCTTGCTGTTTCCTCTGCAATACCGCCGATTTCAAACATTACTCTGCCTGGTTTCACAACTGCTACCCAGTACTCAGGTGAACCTTTACCGCTACCCATACGGGTTTCAGCAGGTTTTTCCGTGATTGGCTTATCTGGGAAAATTTTAATCCAAACGTTACCGCCACGTTTGATGTACCTTGTCATAGCAATACGGGCTGCCTCTATCTGATTAGATGTGATCCAGCTTGGCTCCATAGCCACAATACCGAAATCACCGTAAGTAATCTTATTTCCTCTGAGGGCTTTGCCTTTCATACGTCCTCTGAACTGTTTACGTCTTTTTACTCTTTTAGGCATTAACATAATTACTTAGCGCCTCCTTCCTTTTTACTGTCTGCTTTCACAGGAAGAATTTCACCTTTGTAAATCCAAACCTTTACGCCGACCTTACCGTAGGTTGTGTCAGCCTCAGCGAAACCATAGTCAATATCAGCACGAAGTGTCTGAAGAGGAATGGTTCCCTCATGATAGCTTTCCGTCCTTGCCATGTCAGCACCGCCAAGACGTCCCGCACAAGCTGTTTTAATGCCTTTTGCGCCGAACTTCATTGTTCTGCCCATGGACTGCTTCATCGCACGGCGGAATGTAACACGGTTTTCCAGCTGCTGCGCAATATTTTCAGCAACAAGCTGTGCGTCCAGCTCTGGCCTTTTGATCTCTTCGATGTTAATTCTAACGTCGCTCTTGGTCATCTTCTGGATTTCGCCCTTTAATTCCTCAATTGCGGAACCGTTTCTTCCGATAACGATACCCGGTTTAGCGGTGAATACTGTTATTTTAATATGTCCAGCTGTCCTCTCAATTGCGATTTTGGAAACACCTGAAGCATAAAGTTTCTTTTTGATGAACTTTCTGATTTTAACGTCCTCTACTAAATAGTCAGCAAACTCTTTCTCAGCATACCATTTTGTATCCCAATCTTTGATGACGCCGACTCTTAAGCCGTGTGGATTAACTTTCTGTCCCATTTCGTACCTCCTTATCTCTCATTAAGGATTATGGATATATGACTTGATCTTTTCAGTATTCTATATGCCCTGCCCTGTGCTCTGGGACGAATTCTTTTCATCGTTGGTCCCTGGCCTGAGAATGCTTCCTCAACATATAATTTGCTGACATCCATACCTAAATTATTTTCTGCGTTTGCTACTGCTGATTTGAGAACCTTGCCAATAATTTCTGCTGCAAATCTTGGGGAGTAGTTCAGTAAAGCAGCTGCTGTCGCTACGTCTTTTCCTTTAATCTGGTCTAAAACAATTTTAGCCTTTGATGCAGGGATTCCTACATATTTGGCAGATGCCTGCGGCCTTTTATCCTTAGTTTCGATGTTTCTTGCCTTTTTCACTTGGCTTCTATGTCCTTTTGCCATGGATGAAACCTCCTTCCAAAACGAATTATCTTACCTTTGATTTCTTCTCTGCGTCCTTGCCGTGGCCCCTGTAAGTTCTTGTCATAGCGAACTCGCCCAGCTTATGGCCAACCATATCCTCTGTGATATAAACCGGTACATGCTTTCTTCCGTCATGTACTGCGATTGTATGACCGATCATGTCAGGGAAAATGGTAGAACGGCGAGACCATGTTTTAATAACAGTCTTTTCGCCGGCTGCGTTTAACGCATCTATTTTCTTTAAAAGATGATCATCAGCGAATGGTCCCTTTTTAAGTGATCTGCTCATCTTGTATCCTCCTTATCAAATACTTATACCCACAATTTCCTGTGCGTACCAGTCTTATTTGCCTGTCTTATTTGTCTCTGCGACGAATAATCATTTTGTTGGAAGCTTTATGTTTCTTCCTTGTCTTATAACCCATAGCAGGCTTGCCCCAAGGTGTCATAGGGGATGGACGGCCAATTGGTGCCCTGCCCTCGCCGCCGCCGTGAGGATGGTCGTTGGGGTTCATAACAGAACCGCGGACTGTAGGTCTGATACCCATATGGCGTTTTCTGCCGGCCTTACCGATGTGAACCAGCTCATTGTCAATATTTCCTACCTGACCAATCGTTGCGCGGCAGTCAATAGGAAGAAGTCTCATTTCGCCGGAAGGAAGCTTAACTGTAGCATACTTGCCCTCTTTTGCCATCAGCTGTGCAACGTTGCCCGCAGCACGAACAAGCTGTCCGCCCTTGCCTGGTTTCATTTCAACATTGTGAATGCTTGCGCCGATTGGAATCATTCTCATGGGAAGAGCGTTTCCCACTCTAACCTCGGCCTGCTCGCCGTTCATTACTGTATCTCCAACACTCAGTCCAACCGGAGCAAGGATGTATGCCTTTGCACCGTCAGCATAAGTGAGAAGCGCAATATTTGCTGTTCTGTTTGGATCGTACTCAATTGCTGTAACCTTTGCGGGAATACCGTCCTTATTGCGTTTGAAGTCGATGATCCTGTATTTTATTTTATGGCCGCCGCCTTTGTGGCGAACTGTCAATTTACCCTGATTATTTCTACCTGAATTCTTCTTTAAGTGAACAACCAATGATTTTTCAGGTGTAGATTTTGTGATTTCATCAAATGTTGACACAGTCATGTGTCTTCTGGATGGTGTATATGGCTTATATCTCTTGATGCCCATCTTCTCCACTCCTTTCAATTCTTTTTAAAAGTATCCACGTTCCCGTGTGTTTCGCACTATAGGAAATGGGTTACATTCCCTGGAAAATTTCGATGTCTTTGCTGTCTGCTGTCAGCTTCACAATTGCTTTTTTCTTCTTTACAGTCTTGCCCCAGATCATGCCTCTTCTTTTGGGCTTTCCGTCATAGTTCATTGTGTTGACGCTTGCTACCTTCGCGCCGTCAAACATTTTCTCTACAGCTTCTTTAATCTGGATTTTATTTGCATCCGGATGCACCAGGAAGGTATATTTCTTGTCCTCCAGAGCACTCATGGAACTTTCAGTGATAACTGGTTTGAGTATAACGTCATAATACTTTAAATCTGCCATTATGCGTACACCTCCTCGATTTTCGCCACTGCCTCTTTTGTCACTACAAATGTGTCGTATTTCAGCAAATCATACACATTAATTGTATTAACGGAAGCTGTTTTTACATTAGGGATGTTTCTGGCGGAAAGCATAACATTTTTGTTGCTGCCGTCCATAACGATAAGGGCATTGTCAACCTTAATGTTTCCTAATACTTTCACCATCTCTTTTGTCTTTACTTCTGCCAGGGATATATCATCCATAACTACAATCTTGCTGTCAGCCACTTTTGTGGAGAGAGCGGACTGCAATGCAATTCTTTTGAGCTTTTTGTTGAGCTTGAAGGAATAATCTCTTGGCTTTGGAGCAAACACAACGCCGCCGCCTGTCCACTGTGGTGAACGGATGGAACCCTGTCTTGCACGGCCTGTTCCTTTTTGTCTCCATGGCTTTCTTCCGCCGCCTCTAACCTCTGCACGAGTCTTAGTGCATTGTGTGCCCTGTCTCTGGTTTGCAAGGTACTGAACAACAGCCATATGCATTGCATGTTCATTTGCTTCTATACCGAAAATACCGTCGTTGAGCTCGATTGTTCCGACCTCTTCGCCGTTCATGTTATATACTGTAACATTTGCCATGTCTAAATCCTCCTTTCGTAAAGTTTATCAAGCCTTTACGCTATCCTTTATTACTATGATTGAACCCTTAGGTCCCGGCACAGCGCCTTTGATTAAAATAAGGTTTTTCTCTGCATCCGCACGTACAATTTCAAGATTCTGTATTGTTACGTTAGCAGAACCCATATGTCCCGGCATCTTTTTGCCTTTTTTAACGCGTCCTGGTGTTGTAGCACTACTCATAGAACCGACAACCCTGTGGGATTTGGAGCCGTGGCCCATAGGTCCCCTGTGATGGTTGTACCTTTTGATAGTACCCTGATAGCCTTTACCTTTGGAGATACCGCTTACATCAACCTTATCCCCTGCTTCAAAAATGTCAGCCTTGATTTCAGCGCCGATTTCAAATGCTTCAGCGTTCTCCAGTCTGAATTCCTTCAAATATTTCTTGGCAGCTACGCCTGCTTTGTCAAAATGTCCCTTTTCAGGCTTTGTCATCTGTTTTACCTTTGCATCTGTAAAACCTACCTGAACTGCTTTATAACCGTCGTTTTCAATGCTCTTTTTCTGAACAACTACACATGGGCCTGCTTCAAGAACTGTTACAGGGATGAGAGCGCCGTTATCACTGAAAACCTGAGTCATACCGATCTTTTTAGCCATAATAGCTTTCTTCATTCTTACACCTCCTAAGTTTCTACAGCGGATTACCTCATAGAGGCAATCATACTAGTTTAATATAAGTTCCTTTACCGTAAACCTATATAAACCTTTTGGAATTATTGCATCATTTTTAATGTGATATCCACGCCTGCTGGCAGATCAAGACGGCTTAAAGCGTCCACTGTCTTAGCAGTTGGCATAAGGATATCAATAAGTCTTTTGTGTGTTCTCATCTCAAACTGTTCCCTGGCATCTTTGTACTTGTGTGTCGCACGAAGAATCGTAACTACTTCCTTCTTTGTCGGAAGCGGGATAGGTCCGCTGATTTGAGCACCTGTTTTTTTCGCAGTTTCAATAATCTGCGCTGCGCTTTGGTCGATCAACTTGTGATCGTACGCCTTAAGACTGATTCTGATTTTCTGGTTTGCCATAAAAAAAGTCCCCTCCTTTTCGTACTTTTGGTTTCAGCACGACAAGTGGTGACTGCACACTTATCCGGGTGTATCGCACGTTTCGCGGCATAAAAATGCACAAAACGAACCCAACCCCAATATACATAGTACAGTGACCTTGTCGCCCGGTTTCTTGAACTGGACATCGCTCCATGGAAAAACCCGCTTACTGTGTGGGATACAGATACACGGCAACCTTCCATATCATCGCTCATAATGTCACAACATAGATGATTATACACTAACAGCCCCTATTTAGCAAGTATTTTTTCATATATTTTCTTCACTTTCTCACAAAATTTTATTGCAAAGGGCTTTCATTTATTATACAACATGCACATATCTGTTCGATAGGTTTTTTTGCTTAATCTGTTGTGAAAACGTCAAAAGTAAACTTCTTTTCAGCAAAAACACCGAAAACAGTCTTATTTTGACGTATTTTGTGGCTTATTGAACAAAAATTCATTCTCGTTATTGTTCTTTGCTCTCCTTCACTATCTGTATACCGGCGCTTGCTCCTATTCTGTCCGCTCCGGCTCTTATCATTTCCAAAGCCTTTTCGTAGGTACGAATACCTCCTGCCGCCTTAATTTTCATGTTCGGCCCTATTACGCTGCGTATAAGCGCCACATCATCTGCTGTTGCGCCTGCTGTACTGAATCCCGTTGAGGTCTTCACAAAATCCGCTCCCGCTTCCTTCGCCAGCAGAGAAACCTTTTTCTTCTCTTCCTCTGTTAACAGACAGGCTTCTATAATCACCTTTACGGCAGCGCTTCCCGCCGCAGCTTGTACAACCTCCTCAATGTCTTTTTTTACAGCATCAAAACGACCGCTTTTCACAGCGCCGATATTGATTACCATATCAATCTCGTCAGCACCGTCTTTCAAGGCCTTTTTACATTCAAAGGCCTTCACCTCCGTTGTGTTTGTTCCCAGAGGAAAACCTATCACTGTACACACCAGCACACCGCTGTCCGCAAGCTCCTCTCTCGCCAGCGTTACAAAGCAGGGCTGTATGCAGACAGACTTAAAATGATACTCCTTCGCCTCCGCACAGAGCCTTCTGACATCCTCATCTCTTGCCTCCGGCGCAAGAAGCGTATGGTCAATATAGCTTTCTATCCGTAACTTCTCCATCTCCGCTGCCTCCCCTGCGTTATTCGTCCAATATCCTTTTCGCCCATTGGCTGTCCACCGCCAGTATCTGCCGTTCTTCCTCTTCTCTAAACGTCCCCCCGCACTCTTCCATAACAGAATGATACAGCTCTTTCGGGAAAGTATATCCTGATGCATCAGAATTCTCAGACAAAGCCAAAAACGCCTGCTGCCCATTTTCAATGAGAAACACTATCTCCCTGACCTTCCGTTCAGGGCTGTTCTTTTGTAAATGGCCGGCAAACAGAAACTTCACGATTTCTACCGCCATATCATTCAGGCCGCTGTCAAAGATACGGATTTTCTCCGTCAGCTCAGCACTGTTTTTCACTATCCTATAGGTATATCCATTTTTTAACTCTTTATACTTTTTATCTGTATCCTTCCTGTTTTCCAGCACCCTCACACTTTCGTCAATTCTATTGCGCAAATCCGCAATATCCTCGATTTTATAGTTTGGAATCAGATAAACCAGCAGCTTTTTATCCATGTCATGATACAGACAGTCGTATTCCATTATCGCCTCGTGTCCGCAATTGGCACAGTGAAATTTAAAAAGTTCATTCCGCAGTATCTTTTCCTTCGCCAGGGGACTGATTTTTGTATTTACACTTTCCCAGATTTTTATTTTCTCTGTGCGGCCGCATTGGGGGCACTTGATTTCCACTTCTTTTTGCAATGACATAAAAACACTCCTTCAAGCAGATTCTATAAACAATCAGCTTTATTTATTTTAACTGCATCACACAATAAAAACAAGAGCGCTGTACGTATTTTCTTTATTCAGCAGCCTTTTAAGAAAAGAACTGTCTGTCGAACAAAAAACAAAAGAAAGTGCTGCATACAAAAAAAAGAAAACATGAAAACCCATAAAGTACCCTGATGACTAATTGCAAAAAAGTGATAGAGCGTCTTCTCCATACGCCTATCACTTTTTCTTTCACATCATTTCGGACGAAAACCCCTGCCGGTTATACCTTAACGTTTTGTCTTCTTCGCCCATGCTGTCTCAAAATATTCTTTTTAAGATACAATTGCCTTTTTATGTCCTTCATGAACCGACATATCTCCAAAATCCAAAACATGATTTAACTTTTCAATCCCCTTTTTCTTCATCAGCTCGCTGACAGGAATATTGAGATATAGTGCCTGCTTTGCCAGCTCCGCCGCTTTTTTATAACCAATATAGGGACAAAGAGCCGTAACCTTTACAATACTGTTTTCGAACAGCTCCTCGCATCGTTCTTCGTTGGCTGTTATCCCCTCAACACAGTTGTCCGTAAGTGTTGCCGCAGCCTGGCGCAGCGTTGTGATTGATTCAAAAAGCTTATACAAAAGCACCGGCTCAAAAGCATTGAGCTCCAGCTGGCCTGCCTCTGCCGCCATGGTAATGGTACAGTCATTCCCTATAATATTAAAAGCCACCTGACTGACAACCTCGGGAATGACGGGATTTACCTTGCCCGGCATAATGGAGGATCCGTTCTGCTTCGCCGGAAGATTGATTTCACCAATTCCCGTCTTAGGTCCGCTGGATAACAACCGTAAATCATTTGACATTTTAGACAATGTCACAGCACATGCTTTCAAAGCTCCTGAAACAGCAACAAAGCATTCTATATTCTGCGTGCCGTCAATTAAGTCCTCCGCCCTTTGAAATGGGTACCCCGTGATTTTTTCCAGATTGCCGATAACCGTATCCAGATATGCCTTGTCGGCGTTGATGGCAGTTCCAATTGCGGTACCGCCCAGGTTAATTGTCAAAAGCTCTTCTTTTGCTTTTCTTATCCTGCGGGTATCCCTGTCAACCGCAGAGAAATACGCCTGAAAGCATTGCCCCAGCTTCATGGGAACCGCGTCCTGGAGCTGCGTCCTGCCCACCTTTGTAATATTTTTAAACGCAACCGCCTTTTCATATAATGCATCCTGAAGCCTGAGAAGTTCCGGCAGCACACTGTCAATCAGCTTCAGCGCTGTCAGCTTCCCCGCCGTAGGATACACATCATTGGTGGACTGGCACATATTGACATGGTCATTGGGATGGACAACTGAATAATCGCCCTTTTCGCCTCCCAAAAGCTCAATGGCACGGTTTGCTATGATTTCGTTCATATTCATGTTGGCAGAGGTTCCGGCGCCTCCCTGTATTGGGTCTACAATAAAAAACTCATGTAAGCCGCCGTCTATGATTTCGTCGCAGGCATTGTCAATCGCTGCGTAAATCTCCCTTCCAAGTTTGCCCGATTTATAGTTGGACGCTGCCGCTGCCTTCTTAATCTGCGCCAGTGAAATAATCATATCACTGTTTGTTCTCACACCTGTTATATCAAAATTTTGCTTTGCTCTAAGGCTTTGCACACCATAATACACTCCGTCCGGTATATTTAAACTTCCAATGGAATCCTCTTCAATCCTCATTTTTAATCCCTCCATATGCTTTGTATTGTTTTGTTGTATGGAGAATAACACCAATCAAAATCAGTGTAAATAGATGGGGAAGCATTTCCTGTTTTATCTGTTTTTTTGATTATATACTGGATTTTATCAAATTAAAGAGCGGAAAACCTTCTTTTATTGCATTGCCTTTTCTGCCCTTGACATCATTTTTTCCTTGTCTTATAGTGTAATCAGACT
Organism: Bacillota bacterium; assembly: GCA_019422105.1. Lineage (GTDB taxonomy): Bacteria > Bacillota > Clostridia > Lachnospirales > Anaerotignaceae > JAHZDZ01. The sequence goes on from JAHZDZ010000001.1 coordinate 196,029, forward strand.
ACGAAAAAGAGGTAAAAAATATGGATAAAATTGACTGTAAGCTAATACAAATTATGGAAAATAATGCCAGAACACCATTAAAGGTGTTGGCGGAAAAGGTATTTCTTTCTCCGTCGGCAGTCTCCGCCAGGTTGGAACGGCTGGAAAGAGAAAAAATTATCACCGGCTATCACGCCAGTGTGGACTCGCTGAAGCTCGGATACCCTATTACCGCTTTTATAAACCTGGCCGTAGAACCGGTTCAAAAGCCTGAATTTTATGATTATATCAAACCTATTCCAAACGTGCTGGAATGTAATTGTATTACTGGCAACTATTCTATGCTGATTAAAGTCATATTCCAGAGCACACAGCAGCTGGATCAGTTTATCGGAGAACTGCAAAAATTCGGCCATACACAAACCCAGATTGTGTTCGCCACACCAATTGCCCACAGAGAGGTACAATTGGGAGATTCAGAATAAAGAAGGAGTGTTGCTGTGTTAAAATAGCATACTTGCTTTTGTTTAGAATTCTATAAAAAAAATACCCTGTTTCCACAGGGTATTTTATTTTTATTGAGAATTACTCAACGATTTCTGTAACAGAGCCAGCGCCTACTGTTCTGCCGCCCTCACGGATGGAGAAACGAAGACCAGGAGCCATAGCTACTTTTGTGATTAATTCTACGGACATCTCAACGTTGTCGCCAGGCATACACATCTCAACGCCTTCTGGAAGGTTGATAACGCCTGTAACGTCTGTTGTTCTGAAGTAGAACTGTGGACGATAGTTGTTGAAGAATGGTGTATGACGTCCACCCTCTTCTTTGCTCAATACGTAAACCTGAGCTTTGAATTTTGTATGAGGTGTGATAGAGCCTGGTTTTGCGAGAACCTGTCCTCTTTCGATTTCAGTTCTCTGAACACCACGAAGAAGAACACCAATGTTGTCGCCTGCTTCAGCCTGATCAAGAAGCTTTCTGAACATCTCAACGCCTGTAACAACAACCTTACGAGCTTCGTCAGCAAGACCAACGATTTCAACCTCATCCTGAACCTTAACAACACCGCTTTCAACCCTACCGGTTGCAACTGTACCACGGCCTGTGATAGAGAATACGTCCTCTACTGGCATAAGGAAAGGTTTGTCTGTATCACGTTTTGGAATTGGAACGTATTTTTCAATCTCTTCAAATAATTCAACAATCTTGTCACCCCATGGGCCTGCTGGATCCTGAAGAGCCTGGAATGCGGAACCTCTGATGATAGGTGTGTCATCGCCTGGGAAGTCATACTCTGTCAAAAGGTCTCTGATTTCCATTTCTACCAGGTCAAGTAATTCCTCATCGTCAACCATGTCACATTTGTTCATGAATACAACGATGTAAGGAACGCCTACCTGACGGGAAAGAAGGATATGCTCTCTTGTCTGAGCCATAGGGCCGTCTGTTGCAGCAACAACAAGGATGGAAGCATCCATCTGAGCAGCGCCTGTGATCATGTTCTTAACGTAGTCAGCATGTCCTGGGCAGTCAACGTGAGCGTAGTGTCTCTCAGGAGTTTCATACTCAACGTGAGCTGTAGAAATCGTGATTCCACGTTCTCTCTCCTCAGGAGCCTTGTCGATGTTATCGAAAGCTACTTCCTCGCCGAGTTTATATCTCTCGTGAAGTGTCTTTGTGATAGCTGCTGTCAAAGTTGTTTTACCGTGGTCAACGTGGCCGATTGTACCAATGTTAACGTGAGGTTTGGTTCTTTCAAATTTTTGTTTAGCCATTTTGAAAATCCTCCTTAAAATTTTATGAGGGTGGTATCCCTCTTCCTCTTTTTTAATTTCACTGCAAAAATAACTGCAATATACAATTGACTTCAAGCATAATTATATTAAAAATAGTAGATATTTGCAATACTTTTTTTAAAGACAAATAACTTTGAAATCAAAGGAATCAAGCCTTTTTTACAGGCTGACAGTGAAGCTGTGCCGATTCTTATTTATCGTCATTTCTTCCGGCAAGAACCTTCTCCTGAACACTCTTAGGACACTGCTCATAATGGTCTACTTCCATTACATAGGTACCGCGGCCCTGAGAGCGTGAACGAAGGTCTGTGGAGTATCCAAACATTTCCGCAAGAGGCACAAAGGAATGAATAACCTGTACACCGTTTCTTGCTTCCATACCTTCAATACGTCCACGGCGGGAGTTAATATCACCGATAACATCGCCCATGTAGTCCTCCGGCACAGAAACCGTAACCTTCATGATAGGCTCTAACAAAATCGCATCGCCTTTTCTCATTGCTTCCTTGAAAGCCATGGAACCTGCAATCTGATAAGCCATCTCAGAGGAGTCGACATCATGGTAGGAACCGTCATATACCTCAGCCTTTACGCCAAGTACGGGATATCCGCCCAGAATACCGCTTTGCATTGCTTCCTGAATACCTTTATCAATTGCGGGAATGTATTCTCTTGGAATAGATCCGCCGACTGTGCTGTTTATAAACTCATAGTTGTGATCCGCATTTGTGTCGATCGGGAAGAAACGAACCTTACAATGTCCGTACTGTCCACGACCGCCTGACTGACGAACAAATTTTCCTTCTACGTCAACAGCCTTCTTAAATGTCTCTTTGTAAGCAACCTGTGGGTTTCCGACATTGGCCTCAACCTTGAACTCACGAAGTAAACGGTCAACAATGATTTCCAGGTGAAGCTCACCCATACCGGAAATAATTGTCTGCCCTGTCTCATGGTCTGTATAAGTCTTGAAGGTTGGATCCTCCTCAGCAAGCTTCGCAAGGGCAATTCCCATTTTATCTCTGCCCGCTTTTGTCTTAGGCTCTATGGCAACGGATATAACGGGCTCAGGGAAATTCATGGACTCAAGAATAACCTCATGAGCTTCATCACAGATAGTATCGCCTGTTGTTGTAATTTTGAAACCGACTGCCGCTGCAATATCGCCGGCATAAACCTTGTCAATTTCTTCACGGTGGTTTGCATGCATCTGAAGGATACGTCCAACACGCTCTTTCTTGCCTTTTACGGAATTATACACATAGGATCCGGCATCTAAAGTACCGGAGTATACTCTGAAGAATGCCAGCTTTCCGACAAACGGGTCATTCATAATCTTAAATGCCAAAGCTGCGAAAGGCTCTTCATCGGAAGAATGTCTTTCTACTTCCTCACCTGTATGGGGATCCTCACCCTTGATAGCAGGAATATCGGTTGGTGCAGGCATATAATCAATAACACCGTCAAGAAGCTTCTGAACGCCCTTGTTTCTGTAAGCGGAGCCACAGAAAACAGGAATCAGCTCACAGGCAATACAAGCCCTGCGGAGTGCTGCTTTCAATTCCTCAACGGAAATTTCAACGCCCTCCAAGTATTTGTCCATTAAATCCTCGTCTGTCTCGGCAATAGCCTCAACCATTAACTGCCTGTATTCCTCAGCCTTGTCCTTCATATTCTCGGGGATTTCTTCCTCGTCAATATCTTTTCCAAGGTCGTCTTCATAGATATACGCTTTCATGCTCATTAAATCAATAACGCCAACGAAATCGCTTTCCGCACCCACAGGAAGCTCCAAGGCTACCGGATGAGCGCCCAGACGGTCCTTCATCATTTGAATTACATTGTAGAAATCAGCACCCATAATGTCCATTTTGTTGACAAATGCCATCCTTGGTACATTATAGTTGTCTGCCTGACGCCAAACTGTCTCTGACTGCGGCTCAACGCCGCCCTTAGCACAGAATACGCATACAGCGCCGTCCAATACACGAAGGGAACGCTCAACTTCTACTGTAAAGTCAACGTGTCCTGGTGTATCAATTATATTTATCCTGTTATCATTCCAATGGCATGTTGTAGCTGCTGAAGTTATTGTGATACCTCTCTCCTGCTCCTGCTCCATCCAGTCCATAGTTGCTGTACCCTCATGGGTATCACCAATTTTGTAATTACGTCCTGTATAGTACAAAATACGTTCAGTGAGAGTGGTCTTACCAGCATCGATATGTGCCATAATGCCAATATTTCTTGTTTTGGCAAGTGGAAACGCTCTGTTAGACACACTTACTCCTCCTTTAAATTATCTGTTTAAATCCCGATTTCTATATTATGCCGCAAGGCAGTCAATTTTATTCGAGAACTGCTGTTTCATCCCGGAGGAACCCCCTAAGACAAAACAGCAGGTATAAGCCGTCCGGCTAAAAAATTTCTTACCACTTGTAATGGGAGAAAGCTTTGTTTGCCTCTGCCATTTTGTGTGTTTCGTCTTTTTTCTTTACAGCGCCGCCGGCGTTGTTGAGAGCATCCAGTATCTCGCCTGATAAGCGGTCTACCATTGTCTTCTCGCCGCGTTTTCTGCTGTAGGTTGTCAGCCAGCGAAGTCCCAAAGTGCGTCTTCTTTCCGGTCTGATCTCCATTGGCACCTGATAAGTAGCACCGCCGACACGGCGAGCCTTTACTTCCAATACCGGCATGATATTGTTCAAAGCTTCCTCAAAAGCTTCCAAAGGTTCCTTGCCTGTCTTTTCTGCTACTTTTTCGAATGCACCGTAAACGATTTTCTGAGCAACGCCTTTTTTACCGTCAAGCATGATACTGTTGATTAATTTCGTAACAAGCTTGCTCTTGTATAAAGGGTCTGGTAAAACTTCTCTTTTTGCTACATGACCTTTTCTTGGCACGATTCTTCCCTCCTTAATATTCATTCTCTCATAGGTACTTCGTGTGATTCATACTCGAAATCTAAAGTACTCACGCGTTCCATGCCTTAACTTTTTTAAATCTATACGAAAACGCAAAGACGTATTATTTGTGTAAGGCATTTCTTTTCAGGCAGCATGTGCCCTTTGACACAACAAGGTGTCTTTTTTCTTACTTCTTCGCTGCTTTTGGACGTTTCGCGCCGTATTTGGAACGGGCCTGCATCCTTTTTGCAACACCTGCTGTATCCAGTGTACCTCTGACAATGTGGTAACGAACACCAGGCAGGTCTTTTACCCTGCCGCCCCTTATCAGAACAACACTATGCTCCTGAAGGTTATGTCCCTCACCTGGGATGTAAGCGGTTACCTCGATACCGTTTGTCAAACGAACTCTGGCGATTTTTCTCAGAGCAGAGTTTGGTTTCTTCGGTGTAGAAGTTTTAACTGCTGTACAAACACCACGTCTTTGAGGAGAAGAGATATCTGTCGCTTTCTTTTTCAGAGAGTTCAGACCCTTCTGCAAAGCTGGGGCAGTTGATTTCTTTTCAACTGTCTGTCTGCCTTTTCTTACTAACTGATTAAATGTTGGCATTTGATTGCACCTCCTTACAAAATTAATACGTTTTTGCCATTGCAAATTCCAGTTACCTTTGTGCTGAAAACAGGCATACCTTAATAAAGCCTATTGACAGACACTAAACGAGTTTATCACCTGTAAAACAAATTGTCAATCATTTTTTGAAATCTTTGTCCAAAGGATATTTTTTTGGCCCAAAGGCCTCAAAAAGCCCCGCATATCTCAGCGGGGCAGTTTCTTTGCTATCCGAAGCTATTTACATTATCCTGTCGTCATCCTCATCGGAATCCTCAACCATTTTAATGTCAATATTGCGGTATCGCTGCATACCGGTACCGGCAGGAATCAGCTTACCGATAATAACATTTTCCTTCAGACCAATCAACGGGTCAATCTTGCCTTTGATCGCCGCCTCCGTCAGAACTCTTGTGGTCTCCTGGAAGGATGCCGCTGAAAGGAAGGAATCCGTTGCGAGAGACGCCTTTGTGATACCCAGAAGCACTCTGGAACCCTTTGCGGGCTCCTTGCCCTCCGCCTCAAGCTCGGCGTTGGTATCCTCAAAGGTAAGCCAGTCTACAAGGCTTCCCGGAAGGAATTCCGTGTCGCCGTTTTCTTCAATCTTGACTCTCTTGAGCATCTGACGCACGATAACCTCAATATGCTTATCATTAATCTCAACACCCTGAAGACGGTAAACCCTCTGTACCTCCTGAATCATATAGTCCTGAACGCCTCTCAGTCCTTTAATCTTCAAAATATCATGGGGGTTAACACTACCCTCTGTAATCTCATCGCCTGCTTCGATAACGTCGCCTTCAAACACCTTGATTCTGGATCCGTAAGGGATCAGGTAATCCTTTGCCTCACCTGTTTCATGGTTTGCAACCGTAACCTCACGTTTTTTCTTGGTGTCGCTGACGCTGACCGTACCGCCAAACTCTGCAATAATAGCAAGGCCCTTTGGTTTTCTCGCTTCAAAAAGCTCCTCAACACGGGGAAGACCCTGTGTGATGTCATCTCCAGCGATACCGCCTGTATGGAAGGTACGCATGGTAAGCTGTGTACCCGGCTCACCAATTGACTGTGCAGCAATAATACCGACAGATTCGCCGATACGCACAGGGCGGCCGCTGGCCATATTAGCCCCGTAGCACTTGGAGCAGATACCAATCTTGGAACGGCAGGTCAGCACTGTACGGATAAGCACCTTCTTAATGCCCGCTTTGCCTACTCTTTCCGCCAAATCAGGCGTAATCATGGAGTCCGCAGGCACAATAACCTCGCCTGTTTCGGGATGAACAATCTCCTCCACAGACCAGCGTCCGCGGATTCTGTCCTCAAGCCCCTCAATTACCTCGTTGCCGTCGGTAACAGCGGCAACCCAAAGTCCGGGCGCTTCCTTTCCTTCCGGTGTACAGTCCCACTCACGGATAATAATATCCTGGCTGACGTCAACCAGTCGTCTTGTCAGATAACCGGAATCGGCTGTACGAAGCGCCGTATCCGTCAGACCTTTTCTCGCGCCGTGAGCGGAAATAAAGTATTCCAAAACGGATAAGCCTTCACGGAAGTTAGCCTTAATGGGAAGTTCTATGATACCGCCCGATGTATTGGCCATCAATCCGCGCATACCTGCCAGCTGTTTAATCTGGCTGTTGGAACCACGGGCGCCGGAGTTCGCCATCATATAAATATTGTTGTACTTGCCAAGACCATTCAAAAGCGCAACCGTTATTTTGTCATTGGCAATATTCCATGTCTCAATAACCTTGTTATGGCGCTCCTCATCTGTCATAAGTCCACGTTTAAATTTCTTAGTGATAAGCTCAATGGCCTCTTCCGCCTCAGCCAGATATTCCACCTTTTCTTTCGGAATTTCCATATCCGATACGGAAACAGTCAAAGCCGCCCTGGTAGAGAATTTATAGCCAAGGGACTTTATCTTATCCAGAACAATTGCTGTCTGAGTGGAACCGCATTTATTGATACAGCGGTTAATAATCTTGCCGATTGCCTTTTTGTCAACGAGGAAGTCAATCTCATAGCGGAATTTGTCCTCCTCCTTTGATCTGTCAATGTAACCCAGATTCTGGGGAATCGCCTCATTAAATATAATGCATCCAACGGTTGTGGGCACAATTCTTGTTTCCTTCACACCGTTAAATTCCAGCTCTCTTCTCACCTTAATTCTGGCATGAAGGGAAATTTCATGGTTGTCATAGGCAAGAATGGCTTCCAGCTCATCCTTGAATACTTTTCCCTCGCCCTTTTCGCCGTCCTTTACCAGTGTCAGGTAATACATACCCAAAATCATATCCTGGGAGGGCACTGTTACAGGTGCACCATCAGAAGGCTTCAAAAGGTTATTGGGTGAAAGCAGAAGGAAACGGCACTCTGCCTGCGCTTCCACAGATAGGGGCACATGGACAGCCATCTGGTCACCGTCGAAGTCAGCGTTATAGGCTGTACAAACCAGCGGATGAAGCTTGATGGCACGGCCTTCCACAAGGATAGGCTCAAATGCCTGGATACCAAGCCTGTGGAGGGTAGGCGCACGGTTAAGCATAACAGGGTGCTCCCTGATTACCTCCTCCAAAACGTCCCAAACCTCTGTCTGAAGTCTCTCCACCATTCTCTTTGCGCTCTTAATATTATGCGCCAGTCCGTCCTCCACCAGTTTTTTCATAACAAAAGGCTTAAAAAGCTCAATTGCCATTTCCTTTGGAAGACCACACTGGTAAATTTTCAGTTCAGGGCCTACGACAATAACGGAACGTCCGGAATAGTCAACACGTTTGCCCAAAAGATTCTGACGGAAACGTCCCTGCTTTCCTTTCAGCATATCTGAAAGAGATTTCAGCGGCCTGTTTCCCGGGCCTGTGACAGGTCTGCCGCGGCGGCCGTTGTCAATGAGGGCGTCAACCGCTTCCTGAAGCATTCTCTTTTCATTTCTTACAATAATATCAGGAGCGCCCAAATCAAGAAGCCTTTTCAAACGGTTATTTCTGTTGATAACCCTCCTGTACAAGTCGTTCAAATCACTGGTAGCAAACCGGCCGCCGTCCAGCTGAACCATTGGACGGATATCAGGCGGAATAACAGGAATAGCATCCAGTATCATCCATTCCGGGCGGTTATTTGAGGTACGGAAGGATTCTACAACCTCAAGCTTTTTGATAATACGGATTCTCTTCTGTCCAGATGTATCTCCCAGCTGTTTTTTTAAATCCTCGGCTTCCTTTTCCAGGTCAATGGCCTCCAGAAGCTCCTTGATAGCCTCTGCGCCCATGCCTACGCGGAAGGTGTTGCCGTATTTATCATAGGCATCTCTGTATTCTTTTTCTGTCAAAAGCTGCTTCTGCTGCAAAGCCGTATCTCCCGCGTCCAATACTATATAAGACGCAAAGTACAGGACCTTTTCCAGAGCCCTCGGACTCATGGCAAGGATAAGACCCATACGGGACGGAATACCCTTAAAATACCAGATGTGGCTGACAGGAGCCGCCAGCTCAATATGTCCCATACGCTCACGGCGTACCTTTGATTTTGTTACCTCAACACCGCACCTGTCGCAGACAACGCCCTTATAACGGATTCTCTTATATTTTCCACAGTGGCATTCCCAGTCCTTGGTCGGCCCGAATATTCTTTCGCAGAATAAGCCGTCCTTCTCCGGTTTCAATGTCCTGTAGTTGATTGTTTCAGGTTTTTTTACCTCGCCTCTGGACCATTCTCGGATTTTGTCAGGAGAAGCCAAACCAATCTTAATGGAATCAAAAACAATACCCTGATCACTTGTTGGTGCTGCCATATGTCTCTCTCCTTTCTTATTCCTCGTCCTCTAAATCGTCATCGGATACATCATCCAGCAGGATGTCGTCATCCAGAATATCCTCATCTATTAAATCCTTGTCAAGCTCGCCCAAAACATCATCCAAATCATCTGCCTCAGGCTCCTGTGTCTCTTCATCCTCAAAGAGGAAATCCAGCTTGTCGTCCGCCTCATCCTCACTGCTCTTATGAAAGCCGCTGTGACGGATAAAGCTCGGCTCGTCTTCATCTCTCTCAAAGCCATCTATATTTACATTCAAATCGTCAATATCATCAATTGATTCCTTGATTTCCACTTCTGTCATATCCTCTGTCAAAACCCTGATGTCAAGGGCCAGAGACTGGAGCTCCTTCAAAAGTACCTTGAAGGATTCGGGAACGCCCGGCTCAGGGATGTTTTCACCCTTTACAATAGCCTCATAGGTCTTTACACGTCCCACAATATCATCGGATTTTACTGTCAAAATCTCCTGAAGAGTGTAGGCAGCGCCGTAAGCCTCCAGTGCCCAAACCTCCATCTCGCCGAAACGCTGTCCGCCGAACTGAGCCTTGCCGCCCAAAGGCTGCTGTGTTACCAGTGAATATGGGCCTGTGGAACGGGCATGGATTTTGTCGTCAACCAGATGATGGAGCTTCAGATAGTGCATAAAGCCGATGGTGACACGGTTATCAAAAAGCTCTCCGCTTCTTCCGTCACGAAGCTCAACTTTACCGTCACGGCTGATTTTAACGCCCTTCCATTCCGCCCTGTGCTCGCGGTTTTCATATAATTCATTATAAATATCCTCAGGAAGGATATCCTGCCATTTCTCAGAGAACTCTTTCCAGTCGGTATTGACATAGTCGTTTGCCATCTCAAGGGTATCCATGATTTCCACCTCGTCGGCGCCGTCAAATACAGGGGTTGCCACTTTCCAGCCGAGGGCCTTCGCCGCAAGGCTTAAGTGGGTCTCCAATACCTGCCCGATATTCATACGGGAAGGGATACCCAAAGGATTCAAAACAATATCAAGGGGCCTGCCGTTTGGCAAAAATGGCATATCCTCCACCGGAAGCACACGGGAAACAACACCCTTGTTGCCGTGACGGCCGGCCATTTTATCTCCTACGGAAATCTTTCTCTTTTGCGCTATATAGACACGTACCAGCTGGTTAACGCCGGGGCCGATATCGTCTCCGTTTTCTCTGGTAAATATTTTAACATCCACAATGATACCGGTCTCGCCATGGGGCACTCTCAAAGAGGTGTCTCTTACCTCACGCGCCTTTTCGCCGAAAATAGCGCGGAGAAGCCTTTCCTCAGCAGTCAGCTCTGTCTCGCCCTTAGGGGTTACCTTGCCGACCAGAATATCATTGGGGCGCACCTCTGCGCCGATTCTGATAATACCCCTCTCGTCCAAATCATGAAGGGCGTCCTCACCGACGTTTGGAATATCCCTTGTGATTTCCTCAGGTCCAAGCTTGGTATCTCTGGCCTCCGCCTCAAACTCATTGACATGGACAGAAGTATACACGTCCTCCTGCACAAGCTTCTCACTCAAAAGTACAGCATCCTCGTAGTTGTAGCCCTCCCAGGTCATAAATCCGATAAGGGGGTTTTTGCCAAGAGCAAGCTCTCCCTTGGAGGTAGAAGCGCCGTCTGCGATAATGTCGCCTGCCTCAACCCTCTGGCCTACGTCTACTATAGGCTTCTGGTTCATACAGGTGCTCTGATTGCTTCTCTGATATTTAATAAGCTTATAAACGTCTCTGGAGTTGTTGTCGTTTTTCACTACAATTTCATTGGCGGAAAGCCTCTCCACCGTACCGCTTTGTTTTGCAACAACACAGATGCCGGAATCCTTTGCCGTTTTATACTCCATTCCTGTTCCTACAATCGGAGAGTCTGTCACCAAAAGAGGCACCGCCTGACGCTGCATGTTGGAACCCATAAGAGCACGGTTTGCGTCGTCATTTTCCAGGAAAGGAATCAAAGCAGTCGCAACAGACACCATCTGCTTTGGAGAAACGTCCATAAGATGAATTTCATTTCTGTCTACCTCAATAATATCCTCACGGAAACGGCCTGTTACTTTTTTATGCAGGAAATGGCCCTCCTCGTCCAACGGCTCGTTGGCCTGGGCTACCATGTAGTTTTCCTCTTCATCCGCCGTTACATAGATAAATTCCTCTGTTACTCTGGGCTCCTCGCCGCTCTTATCAACAACTCTGTAGGGCGCTTCAATAAACCCGTACTCGTTGATACGGGCAAAGGTTGCAAGGGAGTTAATCAAGCCGATGTTAGGACCCTCAGGCGTCTCAATAGGACACATTCTGCCGTAATGGGAATGATGGACGTCACGAACCTCAAATCCAGCTCTCTCTCTGGAAAGACCGCCTGGGCCAAGTGCAGAAAGACGCCTTTTATGGGTCAGCTCCGCCAGAGGATTATTCTGGTCCATAAACTGTGACAGCTGGGAAGATCCAAAGAACTCCTTGATAGCAGCAGTCACGGGCCTTACATTGATTAAAGCCTGAGGCGTTACAATATCCAAATCCTGAATCGTCATTCTTTCTCTGACAACCCTTTCCATTCTGGAAAGGCCGATACGGAACTGGTTTTGTAAAAGCTCTCCAACGGAACGGATTCGGCGGTTTCCAAGGTGGTCAATATCGTCCACATTGCCGAAACCGCAATCTAAATGCATAACATAGTTGATAGAAGCCATAATATCTTCTAAGGTGATATGCTTTGGTATCAATTCATGGATGCTCTCCTTGATAGCAGCCTTTACTTCCTCGGCGGTATCAAATTCATCCAGTATATTTTTCAAAACAGGGTAGTATACATTTTCTCTGATGTTACAGTCCTTTGCTGTAAGACCAAACTCTTCAATAAAGGAATCAATGGCTACTGTCTGATTGCTCAGTATTTTTATTTTTTTATCCTCAAATGCGATATGGACAGAGGCAATACCTGTGTTCTGAATTTCATCGCACAGCGCCAGTGTCAATGTTTGTCCTTCCTCCGCAATAATTTCTCCGGTCATAGGATCCACAACATTCTCCGCTAAAACAGCACCGTTGATACGGTTTCTGAAGGCCAGCTTCTTGTTGAATTTATAGCGTCCCACCTTTGCAAGGTCATAACGCTTGGGATCGAAAAACATGCCTCTTAAGAGTGTTTCAGAGCTCTCCACCGTAGGGGGCTCGCCCGGACGGAGTTTTTTATAAATTTCAATCAAGCCCTCCTCATAGGACTTGCTGGCATCCTTTTCAATCGTTGCCAAAATTTTGGGCTCTTCCCCAAAAAGCTCAAGAATTTCAGCATCTGTCCCAATTCCAAGGGCCCTGATCAATACCGTTACGGGAACCTTTCTTGTACGGTCCACACGGACGTAAAACACATCGTTGGAATCGGTTTCATACTCAAGCCAAGCGCCCCTGTTCGGAATGACAGTTGCGGAAAGCAGAGCCTTTCCAACCTTATCAAAATCGGAAGCATAATAGATGCCGGGAGAGCGGACAAGCTGGCTGACTATAACACGCTCCGCTCCGTTTATAATAAATGTTCCGGTCTCCGTCATAATAGGGAAATCGCCCATGAAAATTTCCTGCTCTTTGATCTCATCCAGTTCCCTGTTGTTGAGTCTTGCCTTTACCTTTAAAGGCGCAGCATACGTGGCGTCTCTTTCCCTGCATTCCTCAATAGAATATTTCGGCTCGGAATCCAGCACGAAGTCGGTAAATTCCAAAACAAGGTTGCCGTTAAAGTCCGTAATAGGGGAAATATCCTCAAATACCTCCTTTAACCCTTCCTCCAAAAACCATTTATAGCTATCCTTTTGCACTTCAATTAAGTTGGGCATTTCAAGAACTTCATTGATTCTAGAGTAACTTCTTCTCGAAACATCACCCATTTGCACAGAATGTATTCTGTTTTTCTTCATGCATGTCACCCCTTGAAAATATTCATAATGCTTTTCAATTAACCTGCGTCTTGCTGATTACGTCCCCTCAATGCAAAACCATGTAGAAATCTCCAAAAAAATATCAACATATTAAACAAAATCAGGAGCATAAACTTGTCATATATGAAAGAAAAACTCCTTTCAGATTTGACAAATCCTCAATAATACGCAAAAAATTTAGAATCGCCTAAACAAACTAAGACCTTTGTCTAAATTACCTTTGATCAGTAACTTAAAACAAAAGCCACTTTGATTTAAGAAATTCTAATTTAATCTGAGCATTATTCTTCATTAAGACGAACGCCTCTCGTATAAAATTACTAATTAGTGAGAAAAATGAGATAAAATTTAAAAAATATCACTAAACTTTTTGTTGAAATATCCTTATTCTTATGCTATAATAATTTTATCTCTGGAGGATATTTTGTCCTTAGCTGATATAATTCAAAATAATATCACAAGTGGGCCTGTCTGTCAAGCCTTTTTTTTGTACGCTTTTCTAAATCCCTCGCAGATCCGCCTTTTACTGCTAAAAATTGCCTGCATAATTTGATATGTAATATACTATCCAATATATGGTACTTTTAATCACTTCCGCTTATTTTATGACACAAAAAAGCCTAATGACAAAAATCATTAGGCCATTTTTTTTGCATTTGATTACTTAAGTGTGATTTTAGCGCCAACTTCTTCAAGTTTAGCCTTGATAGCGTCAGCATCTTCTTTGGAAGCACCTTCCTTGATAACCTTAGGAGCGCCGTCTACAACTTCTTTTGCTTCCTTCAGACCAAGACCTGTTACTTCTCTTACTACTTTGATAACTTTGATCTTCTCAGAACCAACTTCTGTCAGCTCTACGTCGAATTCTGTTTTTTCCTCAACTGCTGCGCCTGCTGCAGGACCAGCAACTACTGCAACACCTGCTGCTGCGGATACGCCGAATTCTTCCTCTGCTGCTTTTACTAAATCGTTCAGCTCGATCACTGTAAGCTCTTTTACAGCTGCGATGATTTCTTCAATTGATAATTTTGCCATGGTAAGCACCTCCGAATATATTTGTTATTGTATAGTATCGTTTTACCTTTTAACCTCTATGGCGTAAAGCCAAATTGCGCATTCCTTATTCTGCAGAAGCAGTCTCAGGCTCCTTGTCAGCAATTGCCTGAATAACTCTTGCAAAGGAAGACATTGGGGATTTGAAGCTTCCAAGAAGCTTGGAGAGAAGTACCTCTCTGGATGGAATATCAGCGATAACCTTCATTCCTTCCGCGTCATAAACAACATCCTCAACAACGCCGGCTTTGAATTCCAAAGCCTTTAAATCCTTAGCTGCTGTATTTAAAATGCTTGCAGCGGTGGTTGCGTCCTCATAGCTGAATGCAACGGCGCTTGGTCCTTCCAGAAACTGGCTGAGACCCTCAAATTTTGTGTCCTTGATTGCAAAGTTTACCATTGTATTCTTGTAAACCTTATAATCAACGCCCGCTTCTCTCAGTTTCTTTCTCAAAACTGTGTCCTGTTCTACAGTTAATCCTCTGGAATCAACTAACACAACGGAAGCAGCCTTCTCAAGCTTTTCTTTTATCTCATTTACAACAACTTGCTTTTTCTCGATTTTTGCCATCTGTGTTACACCTCCTTATGTGACTTACTAAAAAAATAAAGCCTTTTTGTCCATAGACAAAGAGGCTTATCATTCACAATCAAGTCCTCGGCAGGTAAGTAAACTTTTACGCGATATCCGCACCCGCTGTCTACGGCAATATTCAAATAACTACATAATAATATAACATCTGAAACAGAATGTCAACTATATTTTTCATCAATCAAAATATTTCTGCCGGCAGCCAATGACATAAGAAAAACATTGAAGCAAAGAAAGCTTGATTTTACAAGCCCAGACTGTCAATAAACCTGTTCCTGGGTCGCGGAGAGGTTCGGAGTGCACGAAAGAGCTTTCCGAATGGAATCCGCAAGACGGGCTTTGCCTGTTTGAGGAAAAGCCTTGTTTCAAGGGTTTGACAGAAGCCAAACCCAGCACGAAGAAACAGGACTTTATACCTCAATACAACATTGTTTTGATTCTTAAGTCAAGCCGCTTAGGGCCGTTGTGATTATCAGTCTTTTTTAAGCAATCAGGCTCAAAGGGATTTACTCACCGATTTTAGCCGTATTGATTTTAATGCCGGGGCCCATAGTTGTGGAAATGACAACGCTCTTTAAGTATTGTCCTTTCGCAGCCGCCGGTTTTGCTTTTATAACTGCACTCATCAGAGTCTGGAAGTTTTCAGCCAATTTTTCTGCGCCGAAGGAAACCTTTCCAACCGGAACATGAATAATATTGGTCTTGTCAAGACGATACTCAATTTTACCTGCCTTGATATCCTTGATTGCCTTTGTAACGTCCATCGTTACAGTGCCTGCTTTTGGATTGGGCATTAAGCCTTTTGGTCCAAGTACACGTCCCAAACGTCCAACAACACCCATCATGTCGGGAGTTGCTACCGCAACGTCGAATCCAAACCAGTTTTCACCCTGGATTTTCGGAATCAGGTCTTCTGCTCCAACAAAATCTGCTCCTGCTGCCAAAGCTTCCTCAGCCTTTTCACCTTTTGCAAAAACTAAAACACGAACTGTTTTACCAGTACCATGTGGAAGAACTACTGCACCACGCACCTGCTGATCAGCATGTCTGCTGTCTACACCCAAACGAATATGCGCCTCTACTGTCTCGTCAAATTTCGCAACGGAAGTTTGTCCGACCAGCTCGATAGCGTCCTTTGTATCATAAAGCATTGCAGAATCTACAAGCTTCGCTTTTTCAATATATTTCTTTCCTCTTTTCACTTTCGTGACCTCCTTATGTGGTAATATCGGGAGATTTTCCCTCCCACTTGCCTAGACAGTTATGAAACAGTCATCTATTACTCTTCTACTACAATACCCATGCTTCTTGCTGTTCCGCATATCATGCTGTATGCAGTCTCAACGGTAGCAGCATTCAGATCCGGCATTTTTGTCTCAGCAATTTTCATAACCTCAGCCTTGGAAATCTTTGCTACTTTTGTTTTGTTCGGAACACCGGAGCCGGATTCAATTTTGCAGGCTTTTTTGAGCAAAACCGCTGCCGGCGGAGTCTTTGTGATGAAGCTGAAGCTTCTGTCAGCATAAACAGTGATTACAACAGGGATGATAAGACCTGCCTGCTGTGCTGTTTTTTCATTGAACTCTTTACAAAAGCCCATAATGTTCACACCGTGCTGTCCAAGAGCCGGACCTACCGGTGGAGCCGGTGTAGCCTTTCCTGCTGGAATCTGTAATTTGATATATCCTGTTACTTTCTTTGCCATTATGGCACCTCCTAATAAATGTGGTAATTAACGGGGAATTTCCCTCCCACGCGTGCGTAAGCACACTTAAAAAAAACGAATTTAAGCCTTAAACCTTTTCAATCTGCGTATAGTCAAGCTCGACAGGTGTTTCCCTTCCGAAAATGGAAAGGTTAACAATGACGGTTTTCTTGTTGGCGTTGATTTCCTTAATCTGGCCTACCGAATCAATGAAAGGACCGCTTGCAACCTTAATCGCGTCTCCAACCTCAAAATCAAAGCTTTGTACATAGCTTTCGATACCCATGGTACGGACTTCCTCATCCGTCAAAGGCACCGGTTTTGAACCTGGCCCTACGAAGCTTGTAACACCCCTTGTATTTCTGACAACATACCAGGTGTCGTCATTCATAAACATTTTAAGCAATACATAGCCCGGAAATACCTTGCGCTGAACCGTCTTTTTTTGTCCGTTTTTGATTTCAACAACGTCCTGAACAGGAACACTCACCTCGTGAATCTGGTCCTGCATTCCCCTGTTTTCCACCAATTTCTCTATATTGGCCTTTACCTTGTTTTCATAGCCGCTGTAGGTATGGACAACATACCATCTGGATTCCTGCGACAGGTCTCTCTCCTCCGGATTCCTGTTTTCTTCAGACATACTACCATCCTTTTTATTTTACTATTATTATCCCAGCAGACTCAGCAGGAAATCATACCCTACTGTATAGACCGTATCCATACAGGTAATGATGACACCCATAAGCAAGGATGTAACGATGACAGTAACTGTTTTTTTGCCTAATTCACTGCGTTTGGGCCAGATAATTTTTTGAAATTCAGCTTTGTAGTCCTTCAATGTTTCGGAAAAACCCGGTTTCTCGTTTTTCCTGCTCTTTTTGGAACTTTGTTTGGATTCGTTTTTTTCACTTGGGTTTGTGGTGTTTTTTTCTTCCATCATTTCACTCCCTTATTCAGGTAAAGTACACACTATTTTGTTTCCTTGTGGAGTGTGTGTTTTCCACAGAACTTACAGTACTTCTTGAATTCCATCCTGTCAGGATGATTCTTCTTTTCCTTTGTTGTGTTGTAGTTTCTTTGCTTACATTCTGTGCAAGCTAAGGTAATTTTGGTTCTCAACACTTCCACCTCCGCTTAATACATATTTTTGCATAAAAAAAAGACTCTGCGTCTTTCTTCACTCAATATAACACAAGTCTTTTTTTTTGTCAACAAAATTCTTCACAAAAACCTCTGCCATTTCCAGGCTTCAGTTTTGTTCTTTCACCTGCTTCAGGGCCTGCGCCAGCTGATCCGGACAGGAGCTCATTTTGGAGCCGCACCGGATACCTTCAAGCTTTTTGATAACATCCTCCACCTTCATGCCCTCCACCAGGTTTTCAATACCCTTGTGATTGCCGTCACAGCCTCCTACAAAGGAGACATCCTTTAAAACGCCGCCATCCACATTATAGTGAATCTCCACGGCACAAATTCCTTTTGTCCTATAGTTGTATTCCATTTTTTATACCTCCATTTTATTTATTCTGTTTGTTATTCTTCTCTTCCATATGCCGCCTTTGACCGCACGCCTTACAATAGCCGTAAATCTCCAGATTATGACCAGTCACCTCAAAGCCCGTTTCCTCCGCAATGCCTCTTTCCAGTGCATTGATAGGGCAACCCGTAAGCTCAATTTTCTTGTTGCAGTCCATGCAGATAAGGTAATGCCTGTGGACATGGCTGTTTTCTTTGTATTCATACCTGGCGGCGCCGTCTCCGCAAATGGTTTTCGACAGGCAGCGGTTTAACAGCAGGGCATCCAGATTCCGGTAAACGGTAGTAAGAGCCATACTGGGATAATCAGCCTTTGCTTCTCTCAGTATCTCCTCGGCACTCATCTCTCCCGGTGCCTTCCTGAGTATTTCAATTATTTTCAGCCTCTGCCTCGTCATCTTCATTCCGGCAAGGCCGTCCTTTTCATCCATTTCGCCTTCTCACCTGCCTGTGAACAGTAATACTGTGCTTTCAGTTTACTATAGAATCAGTTTTACGTCTATATTGTACTGATAAAAAAATTTATTGACAATAATAATAATACATAATACAATCAAATGCAAGTCACTTGCAACTTTTTTATAGGAGAATTTTATATGATAAAAAAATACAGCAAACACATAACGTTAATTGCAGCATTCCTTTCCCTGCTTCTGTTCATCACTGCCTGCTCCGCCGACAGTGCAAAACAGGATAAATCAGCGGCAGCCGAAAATAAAGAAACACGGGATACCCTTCTGGCTGTCACCTCCTTTTATCCCATTTATATTCTTTCTTTAAATGTGGCGGAGGGTACAGACACGATTCAAATAACCAATATGGCAAGCCCTCAAACCGGCTGTCTGCATGATTACCAGCTCTCCACAGAGGACATGAAAAAGCTTGACAGCGCCCATCTCTTCCTTATTAATGGCATGGGCATGGAGAGCTTTCTGGATAAGGCCATAGCTCAGTATCCGGCATTAAAAATAACAGATACCTCAAAAGGCGCCATTCTTGTGGAGGCTCACGAAGGACACGAAGAACACGAGGGCCACGACGGGGAAGAATATAATTCCCATATCTGGCTTTCCCTGAAAAACGCCGCAATACAGTCAGAAAATATCAAAAAGGCTTTCTCAGAGCTTGACCCTGAAAATGCGGCAGTTTATGAAGAAAACACAGAGGCATTTCAAGCGTCCTTGTCCGCCTTGGAGAAAGAGGCAGAGGACATTGATTTCAATGGGCAAAAGGCCGCTGTGTTCCACGAAGGCTTTGATTATTTCGCGGACACTTACCATATGGATATTGAAATCGCTATTTATGCAGATGAGAATATTACTCCCTCCCCAAAAGAAATAGCAGAAGCGGTGGAGGAAATAAAAGAAGAAAAAATACGCCTCCTGTTTGCCGCCGATGACAGCGGAAGAGCAATAGCCGAGACAATCTCCAGGGAAACGGGAGCGAAAATTTATATTTTGGACCCGTTAACCCAGGGTGAAATGAATAAGGACGCCTATATCACAGGCATGAAGCAAAATATCGAAATACTCAGGGAGGCGCTTAAGTATGCCAATTCATAACAGCTGCGGCCTGTGCAGTATTCTTTTAAAGGATATCACCGTAAAAAGCGGGGATGACATATTAATTGAAAATATCAATCTTACCTTCCACTGCGGCGAGTTAACCGCTCTCATGGGAAAAAACGGAGCAGGAAAAACGACTCTTTTAAAGGCTATATTGGGCGAGAGACCCTATACAGGAGAAATTACCTTTCTTCGCCATGACGATTCCCATGCCAAAAAACCAATTATCGGCTATGTCCCCCAGCAGCTCAATTTTGACAGAAGCACACCCTTAAGCGTTCTGGACTTCATGGCGGCATCGAGGGAAAAAAGACCTGTATGGCTGGGGCACAAAAAGGAGGTTCGCCAAAGCTGCCAGAAGCGGCTGGAGGAGCTGAACTGCGCTCATGTGATTGACCGGGTATTGGGTGAACTTTCCGGCGGGGAGCTGCAGAGGGTTTTACTGGCCATGGCCATCGATCCCCTCCCCGATTTGCTGATATTGGATGAGCCTGTTTCCGGCGTAGACGCCGCAGGACTTGATTTGTTTTACCGTATGGTGACAAACTTAAGGGATCACTACCATATGGCAATTATACTGGTATCCCACGATCTGAACCTGATTCGTAAATATGCGGATAAGGCAGTCCTCATTGAGCGCACTGTAAAGGAAGAGGGAGATGTGAGCCAAGTTTATGCCACAAAGGCTTTTCGAGAAGCCTTTGGCTATTTTGAGGAGGGGGAGACAGCAAAATGAATTTGATTTATTCTCTTATGGATACTCTTTTCCCTTTCGCTTTTATGAAATATGATTTTATGAAGAATGCTGTGCTTGCCACATTATTGATCACGCCGCTTTTTGCTCTTCTGGGCACTATGGCCGTCAACAATAAAATGGCCTTCTTCTCAGACGCTTTGGGTCACAGCGCGTTTACCGGTATAGCACTGGGAGTGCTTTTGGGCTTTGAAAACCCCCTTTTGTGTATGCTGGCCTTTGGTATTTTTCTCGGCCTTGCCATAAGAGGCGTAAAGGAAAAAAGCGCCGCCTCCGCTGATACCATTATCAGTGTTTTTTCCTCCACTGCTATGGCGCTGGGAATTGTCATACTCTCTAAAAACGGCGGCTTTGCCAAGTATTCCTCCTATCTGATTGGAGATATTCTCACTGTAAATACAGCGGAAATTGGATATATCTTTCTGGTGCTGGTATTATCCTACATCATATGGGGTCTTATTTATAATGAGCTGCTTTTCATCAGTATCAACCCTTCTTTGGCTGCCAGCAGGGGAATCAAAACCGCTTTTATCGAAAATATTTTTGTCGTCATGGTGGCTGTGTCGGTTATGCTCTCAATTAAATGGATAGGTATACTGACTATCAATTCGCTGTTAATACTGCCGGCAGCTTCCGCCAGAAATATTGCCTCAAATTCAAAGCAATATCATCTGTTCACTACCATAATCGGCATGCTGTCAGGACTGACCGGCCTGGTTGTATCCTATTACCTTGATACCTCATCAGGTGCTACTATGGTATTGATTTCCGCGTTATTTTTCTTCCTCACCTATTTTATAAAACAATTCAGACATTAAAAGAAGCAGGCTTTTTAGCCTGCTTCTCGTGTTGGAAAAGATTTGCAGGTATAGGCAGCACCCATGAGTTTAAAACTTCATTCTTTCCTTTACCGTCCAAACATTTCGGCTGCTTCCCTCATCTTATCCATCACCTTCACCCGGAAGGGACATCTCACCTCACATGCACCGCATGCTGTGCAGTCGCCTCCCGCCGCTTCCAGGCTGCCATAATGTTCCCTTATCGTGGGAGATATGCCGCCCTCAGCTTTGGCAATATCCAGATATTGATTGACTCTGGCAACGTCTATACGGGAAGGACAGGGCAGACAATGGTTGCAGTAGACACACTGGCCCTCCATACTGAATTGTGGTTTTTGCCTGAGTATAAAGGAATAATCTCTCTCTTTTGCGTCAAGCTCCTCATACAAAAGAGTCTGCTCAACCTCATCCATTGTCTGCATTCCTACCATAACGCTTTTTACTCCCGGCCTGGAGAGGGCATAATGAATGCACTGTGCCGGTGTCATAGCCGCACCAAAGGGCGACCTCTTTTCGTCCAGAAGAATGCCTGCCGCCAAAGGCTTCATCACCGTAATGCCAATCCCCTTCGCCTCACAGCTCTGGTACAGACGGCTTCGCGAGGAGGTAACTCCCTCCGTTTTCAGCCTCTCGAATAAATCATTGGTAAGCTCGGGAGGGCCCTCCACATCCTCCTCGTCAAAAAGGTCATAGGCCGCATTGAGGCTGAACATCAGCACGTCAATTTTATCCTCCAGAACTGCCCTAAGCGCCATCTCGGGATTATGGCTGGACATGCCGATTGCCCGTATTACCCCTTTGTCCTTTAACTCCAAAGCATACTGGTATATTCCGCCCCGGAAAACCGCATCATAGTCCTTCTCATTGTCAATCATATGCAGCATTCCAATATCAATATAGTCCGTTTCAAGTCGCCGCATTAAATCCTCAAAAAACAGCTTTGTCTTTCCGGTATCCAGGGTTCTTCCATACTGACCGTTTTCCCAAATGCTGCGGAAATGGCCCTGTATCACCATTTTATCTCGTCTTCCCCTCAGTGCCCTTCCAATATTGGAGCGTACATTGGGCTCCGACATAAAAATATCCATTGCATTCACACCGGCATCCATGGCCCGGTCAATGGTTTCCCTTACAGTGGAATAGGGCTTTCCCTCAAGATATTCCCCGCCAAAGCCAATCTCTGACACCTCAATTGCGCATCTTCCTAATCGATTCCGTTTCATACTTCCGCCCTCCCTTCTCATATTCAGCCATGCATGTTACGTAAAAGTTTCCTTCCCCCCACACAAGCCGATATGCTGCAGTTGTTTAAAAATCTTTCAAGGTGCCTTTTTTTCTTTTCTCTCCGCCAACAGCTCATCCATCAAAGCAGATATTTTGGAAATGGTATCACTGCTTAAATAGTGCTCAATTAAGCACGCCTCATCCTCAGCCGTACTCTCCTCCACGCCCAGTATATCCTTTAAAAAGCGTTTCAGCATGACGTGCCGCCCGGCTATCGTCTGGGCAATTTCAAGTCCCTCCGGCGTCAGCTTCAGGGAACCGTAATGCTCATGCTCCACAAGGCCCTGGTTTTTCAGGGTGTTAATCGCCCTGTTTACACTGGGCTTGGAAATATTCAATTCCACTGCTATATCTGTCACTCTGACGCCTTCATCCTTGCCATTCAAAAAATAAATGGCTTCCAGATAATCTTCCAGAGATGCAGTTACTTCCGTTTCTCCTTTTTTCACAATGAAGCCCTCCAGTCCAGTCTTAATACCTATACTATCTGACAGATAATCTGTCTGTTAAAAAGCTGCGTCGGAAAAATTTTGCTTTCCGCGCAATTCAATATTGCATTTTTTTCATTATAGCATAAAAAAGTTTTTTTGTTGCGCCTTTTTGCGGATCGTGCATTATTTTATAAGGATAGATTTGGAAAATCAAAGCATTTCCCACCTTGTATTTGTTATTTTTTTAACCATTTGACAATGAAAATTTATTTCGTTTTTCTTTTTGCCCCTGTCAATTGCTAGCTGTCTCCAATCCAGTAAAAATAAGGTTTGACTAACTTTGATACTGCTTTTATCAAAAAAAATCGACTTTTCCTAACATTTTACAGAATTGGATTATCCCCTTAAAATTAACAAAAAAAAATCAATGTTTTTATAAATATTCCTTGCTTATTTATAGATTTTGAGATAGAATAGGTTGTATAAATTATATAGGAGGTGTGTTTCGATGGCTTACCAAATCAATTCCAGCTGTATCGGTTGCGGTGCTTGTACATCTGAATGTCCAGTATCCTGCATCGTGGAAGACGGCGGCATTTACAAAATCAATGAGGCAGATTGTATTGAATGCGGTGCTTGTGCAGGTGCTTGTCCAGTTGGCGCTCCTGAGCTTGCTTAATTCATACAGGTTAAAAATGTCTACATAAAAAGGCATGGCGATGATTTGAGCTATGTCTTTTTTTCGTGCTTCTTTATTTGTCCATCCTGCAAGCCGCCTTACAGCAAAGTATCTTTTTACGACCTTCCCTAATTCTTTGCCGTGCTTAAAATGGAATTTTTGAAACAGTATTCCTGCTAACCGTACAACATATTTTAAGCAAAGAAGATTTCCACTCTCCTTCGAACATAATAAAAAACAAAAGAGTGCTCACCGCAGCCTGCTTTGGAATACAAAAAAAGCCGCACAGCTGCGCGGCTTATCATGTTCTTCTTTGGCTTCAACAGAAAACTTTCAAATCAGAATTAACAGCAAAGGCCCAAAACAGGATTTATCAGCAGCTTGACGCATGTAAATCCCTCTTTTTCTCCCTAAAACTGTTTCAATGCATTTCCAAACTTTGTGTATTGTCCCAGCCATGTCAAGTCCACAGTGCCTGTAGGGCCGTTTCTTTGCTTGGCAATAATCAGCTCGGCCATATTTTTTTTCTCCGATTCAGGGAAATAATACTCGTCCCTGTAAAGAAAGGCGACTACATCGGCATCCTGCTCAATAGCACCCGACTCCCTCAAATCGGAGAGCATGGGCCTGTGGTCAGCTCTCTGCTCACAGGCACGGCTAAGCTGTGACAGGGCAATAACAGGCGCTTCCATTTCCCTTGCAACCGCTTTTAAGGAACGGGAAATCTCTGAAATCTCCTGCTGTCTGGAATCATTTCGTCCGTTTCCGCTCATCAGCTGCAAGTAGTCAATTAATATGAGTCCCAGCCCCTTTTCCAGCTTTAGTCTGCGGCATTTTGCCCTGATTTCCATTGGAGATACACCCGGCGTGTCGTCTATGTAAATAGGTGCCTCCGACAAGGGACCCATAGCCTGAACCAGCTTTTCCCAGTCCTCATCCTCCAGTGTGCCGGTACGCAGCTTCTGTGCATCCAGCATCGCCTCGGAGCAGAGCATACGGTTTACCAGCTGTTCCTTGGACATCTCCAGGCTGAATATAGCCACCGGCACCTTGCTTCTAATTGCCGCGTTTTGAGCCACATTCAGGGCAAAAGCCGTCTTTCCCATAGAAGGCCTTGCCGCCAGCAGTACCAAATCCGATTTTTGCAGCCCTGCTGTCTTTAAATCAAAATCCACAAAGCCTGTGGGCACACCGGTTATTTTTTCCTTGGATTTATAAATTTCTTCTATCTTTTCAAAAGAGGAAATGGTAATATCCCGAATATGGGAAAATTCTTCCGAATGGCGGTTCTGCATTATGTCGAAAATACCCTTTTCCGCTTTATCCAGAATAAAGCTGACGTCGTCCTTGCCGTCATAGCTCATCTGGGAAATATCGGCTGAGGTTCTGATAAGCCTGCGCAGTATGGATTTTTCCTCCACAATTTTAATGTAATGCTTTACATTGACAGAGCTTCCGATAGCCGTGGCAATGGCGGCTATATAGGGCAGTCCCCCCACCTGATCAAATACCTTTTTCTCTTCCAGCTTATTCTTGATTGTAATAACGTCAATAGGCGTTCCTGACAGGTACAGCTCCTGGGCCGATTCAAATATCAGCTTGTGGTCCCCCCTGTAGAAATCCTCACTGGACAGGTGTTCTACAACAGTTGAGGCCGCATCGGAATCCAAAAACAGAGCGCACAATACTGCCTGCTCGGCCTCCACATCATGCGGAGGCGCCTTCTGGAAATAAGAATTGTCATTTTTTGTCATGTCATTGCCTTCCATCATGCCCCTCCCTTCTGCAAAAAACCTGTTTTTTACGCCTCAACTATCTCTACTGTCAATTCCGCCGTCACCTCGGGGTGAAGCTTCACGCTGACATGCCTCTGTCCAACCATTTTAATGGCGTCATTGAGCACAATTTTTTTCTTGTCTATTTTAAGTCCTGTCTGCTCCTCCATTGCTATGGCGATTTCCTTATTGGTGACAGAACCGAAAAGCTTGCCGTTCTCGCCGGTTTTCACCGCAATTTTAATGCCCTTTTCCTCAATCTGCTTCGCCAAGTCTCTCGCTTCCATAAGCTCCTGCTGCTTTCTCTTGTCCTCGGCTTTCTTTTTCAGCTCCAATTCGTTCATGTTTGCCTTTGTCGCTTCAACAGCCAGTTTTTTGGGGAACAGAAAATTTTTTGCGTAGCCCTCACTGGCGTTCACAAGCTGTCCCTTTTTTCCGATACTCTTTACATCCTCTAATAATATTACCTTCATCTATTATTCAACCTCCTGTAAATATTCTTTGACTGCTTCCTTTACCTTTTCCTTTGCCTCCAACAGTGAAATACCCTTAAGCTGCACGCCGGAAACCGTCTGGTGCCCGCCCCCGCCCAGCTTCTCCATAATCACCTGAACATTAATATCGCCCAGGCTTCTGGCACTGACATAAATGACATCCTCTATCCCGCAGAGCACAAAGGATGCCTGAATCCCCGTTACATTCAACAGGTCATCTGCCGCCTGAGCCGCTGTCAGCGTAGAGTTTTCCACATCCGAGGGACAGACGGATATAGCCATATTTTTTTCAAACAGCTCCGCGTCCCTTACCGCCGTTGCCTTTGCCTTATAAGCCGCCATATCATTTTGAAACAGCAGTCTCACTCTCGTGGAGTCCGCACCGTTTCTTCTCAGAAACGCCGCCGCCTCAAAGGTAATGGCGCCGGTTTTGACACAGAAGCTTTTTGTGTCCACCGTAATACCGCCTAAAAGGGCGTCCGCCTCCACCGGTCTCAGCTTAATCTTTTCACCGATATATTGAATCACTTCCGTTACCAGCTCACAGGTGGAAGAGGCATAAGGCTCGTGATAAATCAAAACTGCTTTTTCTATAAAATCCGTGCTCTTTCTGTGATGGTCAAAAAGTACAACCTTGTTAGCCCTCTCAAGCACCTCCGGGCTCTCCACAATACTCTCCCTGTGGGTATCCGTAATCACAACAAGCGTACTGTCCGTCAGCTTATCAAGAGCCTCCTCGTCTGAAATAAAAAGTCCGCCGTAGTCCCCTGTTGCCATCATTCTGTCATGGAGTCTCTTAACCCCCACTGACACTTTATTCAATATAATGTGGCATTCCTTTCCCATGGTCTGGCTAATCTTGTAGATGCCGATGCAGGAACCCAAAGAATCCAAATCCGCCGTTCTGTGGCCCATAACCAACACCTGTGAGGATTCCGCCATGAGCTCTGACAGGGCGTCCGCCTTAACTCTGGCCCTGATTCTGGCGTTATGGGATATTTCTCCGCTCTTACCGCCGTAAAACAGATATTTTTCCCCTTCCTTTATGAGTACCTGATCCCCGCCGCGGCCAAGGGCCAAATCAATGGCGGCCTTCGCGCTTTTCATGGCTTCCTCCAGGCTCTCACCGCATACACCGATTCCAATGCTCAGCGTTACGGGAATATGTTCTCCAATGTTAATTTCCTTCACCTCGTTGAGAATATCAAATTTCTTTTCCTTAATAACCTCAAGCATACCCATGGAGAGCAAAAAGACATATCTGTCCTTCTCAAACTTTTTCACCACGCCGCCTACGGAGGATGCCAGGGAATTGAGCTTGCGGTCAATGAGTGCCGTCAGAAGGGGAATGCTGGTTTCATCTATACTCTCCAAAACCTCCTCATAGTTGTCAATATAAATCAGGGCGACAACCGTCTTTTCTTCCGTAAGCTTCCTTTCCAAACGGTTTAATTCTGTTATATCCACCATACTCAGACAATAGGCTTCCCTGTTCGTATGGTTTTTCTCATCGAGTATATCGCATTTTTCCGTATAGACCTCAAAGGTTTTCTCTCCTGCACTTATCTGCTGTCTCTCCCTGAGGCAGTCATAATTTTTCAGCACATTCTCCGCCTTCTGCCCCGCAATTATCTGGTAATCCCCAAAAAGCTCCTGAAACAGGCCGTTTGAGGCAGTTATATTTCCTTCCCTGTCAAGAAGTGCAAAGGGAAATACCGTCCTGCCCAATATTCTGATGTTGGAGAGGGTAACTGTATTCTCCAGGACCGAGGGCACCTTTTTTTCCAGTAAACGGCGGCTGTCAAGCACAGGTCTTTTGTACACCACAACAAAGACCAGCAGAACTGCCGTCATCAAAACACCAAAAACAGCAGAATACCGGTAAGCCAGCACAGTAGCGAGCACAAACAGTATACTGAAAAAGAGATACCGCAATTGAATGCCCTTATCTCTTTTCACATTTTCCAACTTCTCTGTTTTATCTTCCATAAAAACCTCCCGAAGGGCACATATTTACTTTAAGTC
This sequence comes from Bacillota bacterium, assembly GCA_019422105.1. Classification (GTDB taxonomy): domain Bacteria; phylum Bacillota; class Clostridia; order Lachnospirales; family Anaerotignaceae; genus JAHZDZ01. Next base: position 223,822 of record JAHZDZ010000001.1, read on the forward strand.
TCTGGTTTTATCCATGTGCCTCATCAAAGCCGCAAGTTCCGCCGAAAAATCCTCCTCCGTGTCCTCATGAAGCATGCTGGCTCTGAGCTTATTTATCACACGGGTATCCAGATTATTATATGAAATTCCCAGTTTCCCGGCAAGAAGATAATCAAGCATCAGTATATCGGCCAATATATCACACCTCTCCTGCGAAGTGGATGTATCCGAAAGGCTTTCAAACAGCGCCGCAACATTTTTCAAAAGAGAATTTTTATATAGCTCCATTGTTTTTATATTTTTTGTAATGTCAATATCAAAACCGCCCATCCATATCCTCCCTTCCCTAGTAAATCCACTTATTTCGGCTGCACAAAAACAGGGTACGTGCCCAAATACTTAAAATAGGAGCACTTTCTTTCAATCATGGTCATAGCGTCAGACAAATCCTTTTTGTCCTGTGACTCCACGTCCACAAAAAACAGATATTTGCCAAGACAATTTTTCATAGGTCTGGATTCTATTTTTGTCATATTAATATCCCATATGGACATAATGTCTAAAATTCGGTACAGCTCACCAGGCTTGTTTTCCGTGGAAAACACCAGACTGGTCTTAAATCCTTTATCAGCAAGAGATGGCCTCTTTTTTGTCAAAACAACAAACCTTGTCTGATTATGGCTGTCATCCTGAATATTGTCTCTGATAATGTCAAGGCCGTAAATTTCCGCCGCCCTGCTGTGGGCAATCGCCGCAGCTGACCCATCCGACTCCGATACAAGTCTGGCGGCCTCCGCTGTAGAGCTTACACTCTTCACCAAAACATTGTGATAGTGCTCACGCAAAAAACGGCTGCACTGGCTGATGCCCTGCGGATGAGACAAAATAAGACTTAATTCCTTTGTGCCCTTTTTCACCATCAGATTCTGTGAAACCGGAATGACAAGCTCTGTCTTTAAATACAGCTCCACATCAAAAATCAGAGCGTCTATTGTAGCCGTCACCGTGCCTTCAATGGAATTTTCAAAGGGTACAACCCCCTCGTCTATCTCCCCGCTCTCAGTGGCAAAAATTACATCCGGAATGGTTTTAAAGGGAACCAGCTCACACTCTTTGTAGTTTTTTGATATTTCATACGCCCCATATTCCGAAAATGTCCCCTTAGGGCCTAAATAGCCAACCTTCATGATACAACTCCTTCACCCGTTCTGCCGGGCCATTAAGATTGCCTGAGCCTCCGGCTGTTCAATTACTCATTTTATCACAACTGAAAAGTGAACACAACAATTACCTTCTGCCAATGCCAAAAAGGAAAAAGGAAAAATATTAAACCCCTTAAAGTGTTTCTATTGCCTCCTTTTTGTGATATATTTATTATATAGAATAATGTGAGGGGGGAATAAAATGGATTTTAAAATAGAACCTTGCTTTGACCAGGAAAACAACCGGTTGTCTGTCACAGTAGAGGGTGAAATTGATATTTTTAACTCAACAGGCTTTAAGGATTACCTGTCCAATCTGGTGCAGGAACATGCCTGCGATATTTTTATTGACTGCACCAATCTGGAATATGTTGACTCAACCGGCCTTGGCGCATTAGTCGCCGTGCTGAAGAAAGTAAAGCAAAATGGGCACAATATCCACCTCTTGGGTCTAAGGCCCAATATTCTGAAATTGTTCAGAATTACAAATCTGGATAAAGTTTTTGTAATAGAGGGTGATAAGTATGACAACTGATAATTTGAATAGTGAAAAAATAGAACTGACACTGCCCATAAATGCTGCCTATGTAAGCGCCGCAAGGCTCACCGCCTCCTCCATATCAAACCGCATGGGCTTTAATATAGAGGAGATTGAGGATATTAAGGTAGCTGTATCAGAGGCCTGCATTTTTTTGATCAGACAGGGCGCTGGTCTTGGCTTTCGCAATTTTCATATAGAGTTTGGCATAATGGGCAAAACGCTGAAAATTATATTAAACACCATTGAAAGCACAAACGGTGCACAGGATTATGACGAAAACGAGCTGGGCATTAAAATGATCAGTGCTCTGATGGACTCTCTTCTGATTGACACTAAAGACGGCAAGGTTACCATAACCATGGTTAAAAGGTGTAAATAAAAGGTATTGAAATAAAGGAGCTAAAATGAATCCAGACTTTTATGAAGAAATACCAAGTGAGTTGAAATATGTAAAAAAGGCAGTTCTGACAGCAATGGATTATCTGTCTGTTTTCTTTCCCGGCATGACACACAGCGATTACTATGACCTGAAACTAATGATAAGCGAGCTAATGGTAAATGCGGTTTGTCACGGAAACCAGAATAACCCCTTTAAGAAAGTATCCCTAGCCCTGTACTGCTATACCCCATATGAGATAGTGGGTGTCGTTACAGATGAGGGGGACGGCTTTGATTATGCCGCACTTCTGGAAAGCATCAATGACATAAGCGCCGTATATCTGGAGCATGGCCGCGGTATTTCCATTGTCTCTGCACTGGCAGACGAGTTGACATTCCTGCACGCCGGCAGTCAAATTAAATTTAAAAAGAAGGTGCATTTGCTTGGAGAAAATACTAATTGTAGATGATATGCAGCAAAACCTGGAGCTGATGAGCAATTATCTCCAAAATACCGGGTACGAGGTATATTCCGCCCAGTCAGGAAAAGCCGCCATCTCAAAGGCAAAGCTATTAAATCCTTCTCTAATCATTCTAGACCTTATTATGCCTGAAATAAGCGGCTTCGACATCTGTAAAACCTTGAAGTCAAACCCTGACACTGCCTCTATTTTGATTTTGGTTGTGACAGCACTTGATTCCAGGGAGAGCAAAAAAAGGGCTTTTGAGCTGGGTGCGGATGATTTTTTGCCTAAACCCTTTGACAGGAGTACCCTTCATGCCAGAATTAAAGCTCTTCTCCGGGTAAAAACATTGAGTGATGAGCTGAAAAACCAGTATGCGAAGCTGAAGGAAAAAAATGAGCAGCTTGAACTGCAGATGAAAATGGCACGCCAGATACAGCAGGCTATGATTCAGGAATATCATATGGAATGTGATAAACTGACGGTAAACAGCCGTTACATGCCGGCTCTTGATATCGGCGGCGATATGTATGACGTTGTAAAGGCCGGAGGCGACAATGTGGGCATTTTTATTGCCGATGTTTCAGGACACGGTATATCTGCCGCACTTCTGACCTCCATGCTCAAAGTGATGTTTCAGACAAATTCTCATCTGCATACAGACCCCGGATCACTCCTTTTAGAATTGAACCGGGAATTCAGCGCCGTTTTTAATACGGACGCCAGCGTTTATGCCTGCGCCTTTTATGCCTACATAGACACAGAGGAAAGGACCATTACCTACTCCAACGCCGGCCACGCCTTTCCTATTTTTCTGGACGCAAAGAATACTGCTGCGGGAGAACTCAATATGGGGGGCATCCCTCTGGGACTCATGGATGACGCAGAATATGAAAACAAAAAATTCTCCTATCGGGGAGGGGATATGGTTTTATTTCATACAGACGGCCTCTGCGATTTTTATTACAAGGATAATCCCGAGGAATTTCTGTATCTGCTCAAGCGTCTTTTGTGTGATATGAAGGAGGGCTTTCCAGCGGACAGTATATTAAACGAAATATTGGAACGCTTTTATAATCCTGACGACAGCAAATTTGAAAACGATGATATCAGCATCATACTCTGCTGTATGAAATAAATCAAAATCGGGCAGAACCCATTTTCATAAAGGGGTTCTGCCCTTCGTGCTTTATCTCTCTCCGTCTCTTTTCTTCTAAAGATCTATGTGTCCGTTTCCTGTCCTGGTAATATAAACAACTGCACCGACCGTTTCCGAATCATTTCCTGTCGCTATGGCATTCAGGTTTACCCATTCAATGCCGTCATGCTTATACAAAAGCTCTCTGGTGCCTTCCGCCCTGCCCGCAGTGCGGAACACCGTCTGTATATTTTTGAAGACCAAATCACTCTCCACAAAAAAATCCCATAAACATTTGCCAGTGATAGCAACTCCTTCCGGCGCCAGTATTTTCTGCGCCTCCTTATTACCGTTTTGAATAACGCCATCGGCATCAACAAACAAAAGTGCTTTGCCGCTGTTTTCCATAACCTTTTCATTATAAGCCTTTTCGTGCATCAGTGCCTGTTCCAGAATTTTAGTATCTGTAATGTCCTTTATGATAACCGTGTAGCCCTGAAGCTCATCTGATTGGCTGTAAATCGGCTTGATAAGGGATTCGGCAAAATATTCTTCCTTGGATTTACGCTTTTTCCAGCCAAAAGAGGAAAATTTACCGTCCTTAAGAGCCGACTGGAAATCCTCTTTCACCCTTTTGGCATCCTCCGCCGGATAGAAATCCAGAAAATTTCTCCCTATAACCTCCTCATTCATAAAACCGACAATCTTTTCCGCGCCCTTATTCCAAGTTGTAATATCAAAGTCCATATCGGTGGATATAATGGCATATCCATCAATACTGTTCAGTATGCTGTTCAAATAATCAGTCCTGTCACTGACCTTTTTTTCCAGCTCGTCATTCATATTCTGTATCAGCTCGTTTTGAAATTGAAGCTCCTTTGTCAACCGCTGTGTGCGCTCAAAGGACATACAATTGGAAATGACAAAGCCGATGTAATTTCTCAGAAGCTCTATGACGCTGATTTGCTCTGACGAATAGTCATAAATACTGGCCATGGCAATCACGGCCAAAAGCTGATCATTTTCATAAATTGGCACTGTCATAATGCTTTTGGGCATTACTTTTCCCAAAAAGGTTCTGTTTTCATATATCAGGTCAGAGGGAATATCCCGCTTAATACTAATTTCATGGCTTTTGGCGGCAAGGCCAATCAGACCCTCTCCAATCTCCACATCAAACTCCTTGTAGACATTTTTGGTAAGCCCCAGTGTTTTTTTCAGCTCCAGCTTTTCCGTGATGGTGTTATAGCTGTAAAAAACGCCCCAGCTGCTGTCTGTCTCCTCCACGAGCCTTGGCAGCAAGACATCTATCAAATTTTCCAGGTCTATATTGACCGCAAAGGAATTTTCCAAATCAATGACTGCCTGCTGTATAATATTATCCCGCCTGAGCGTATTGCGAAGCTCCTCCGCTGCCTCATACACATCCCTAATCTTTTGGGGCGCGCGGCTGTCCTTTGGCTCAATTGCTGTTCTGCCGCTCTTTCCGTTTTTGATATCGTCAGCAATATCCTGAAGCACCTGTCCAAGCTTTGCGTCAAAGCGAATCCTCTCCACAACAAAAACAGCTATCAATACGCCGGCAGAAATAACCAGCATACTAAAACTGTTATAAGGAAAAGCGTCATAAACCCTCTCAAAAAATACACCGCTTATGATCCCTATCAAGATCAGCACAACCTGGGTCAAAACGTCCTTCATATCAAATTTTCTCATAAAAATGCCTCCTGGCAGTTTATAGGACGGAGCTCAGCGCTTTCAGGACATCCATCGTATCCACTAAAGATAAAAAGCGTATTCCTCGCTTATAGCAAAACTCCATCATATCTGTCTGAAAAGAATGCAGGGTCCTTCGGTAGGCCTCCATAACGCTATGGTTCATTTCCAAATCCATACCGGCCCCGTTTTCCCTGTCAATAAGCCTTACATTGCCTGAGAAGGCAGGCTCTGCCTCCTCCTTTGCAAGCACCTGAATTAATAATATCTCTTGTTGCAGTGATTGTAAATGCTTTACAGCCTCTTTATATCCGTCTTTTGAAAAAAAATCCGAAATAATGACACTCAATCCTCTTGGCAGCCCCCGGCTCGTTTCCTCAGACAAAGCCCGCCCAAGAGCGGTCTCCCCCTCCTCACAGGAAAGATCGTCCAAAAAATCCACTACCTGCAGAAAGGAATTTTTTGACTGACAATTTTTTTTCCGGCCATTCACCGCCTCACAAAAAGCAAAAAGATTCAACCTGTCCGTATTCTTAAGCGTAATATAGGCAATAGACGCCGCCGCCAGCTTACTGTAAAGGCACTTATTCTCATAAAAGGCCATAGATGGGCTGTTATCTAAAAAAATATTCACCGCCGCCTGTCTTTCCTCCATAAACAGCTTTAAATACAGCCTGTCAAACCTCCCATAGGAATTCCAGTCCACACGCCTCAAATCATCTCCCAATACATAATCCCTGAAATCGGAAAATTCCATGGAAACACCCTTGGCGTTGGACTTCCTGGCGCCGCCCATGGCATTTTGCTGCATCTTTTTTCTGAACATAATATCCATAGCATCCAATCGTCCCATATAATTTTTGTCCAATACTTCCTTTAAGCTTTTCATCCTCATTCTCCATTTAAAAGATAGCTTATCACATCATCCGTACGGATTCCGTCTCCCGCCGCCTCAAAGTTTAAAAACATCCTGTGCCGCAGGGCAGGTAAAGCTGCTTTTTTCACATCCTCAAAGGAAACATTAAATCTTCCCTCAAGGAGGGCAAATATTCTGGCAGCTGTGATTATTGCCTGTGCGCCCCTTGGACTTGCCCCATAGCGCACATATTTTTTCACATATTCAGGCGCCGCCTCTCCCTCCGGGTGGGTTTTCAATATAAGATCCATCACATAGTCTCCCACCGCTTTGGCGAAAGGAATATTTTTGGCAATTTCCCTCATTTCCAGTATTTTATCTCCGTCACAAACCTTCTGAGGCTCCTTTTGTGCCGTTCCCGTCGTCATAGCCACAATCTCATAAAGCTCCTCCTTATCGGGGAAACCCACATCAAGCTTAAACAGAAACCTGTCCATCTGCGCCTCCGGCAAGGGATAGGTACCGTCCATCTCCAGCGGATTCTGTGTCGCCAAAACAAAATACGGCTCGGGCAGGCGATATGTATTTCTTCCGCTTGTCACCGTTCTCTCCTGCATAGCCTCCAAAAGGGCACTCTGTGTCTTTGGCGTGGCACGATTTATCTCATCCGCCAGTACAATATTGGAAAATACAGGTCCCTTTTGAAACTCAAAACCGTTTTCCCCATCCCCGCGCTTCACCATTATATTGGTTCCTGTAATATCGGCCGGCATCAAATCCGGCGTAAACTGAATCCTGCTGAAATCCAGGTCCATAACCTTCCCAATCGCCTTTACAAGCTGTGTCTTGCCAAGTCCCGGCAGACCCTCCAAAAGCACGTTGCCTCCGCCAATCATCGCCGTCAGAACATTTCTGATGGTATCCTTCTGTCCAATAATGACGCTCTGTATTTCTTCCTCTATCCTTTTAAAATCCTCCGAGAACGCTCTGATTTTTTCTTCTTTGATTTCCATGTCCTTTCCTCCTCTGTATCTCACACAATACTATATTCATTATAAAAAACCGCGGCGTAAGCGTCAATCAAAGTAATAAATTCTTAATGAATACAGTAAAAAACTTAATAAGAACATTCTTCAGAAAAATGTCTTTCCTCCCGGTTAAATTTATGTTAAAAAAATTTAATATTTCCCTTATTCTTCCCTTTCACATTGTATTATGTTATATTTTAAGCTATAATTGTAAAAGTTTAAAATAAAAACAAATCTATGGGAGGCGTTTCCAATTAAGAATATATTGAAAAACATTGACAAAAAATATTTCAAGGTAGCCGTCTATGCTCTTCTGGTTATACTGTGCGCCATACTCTTTGCAAACGTTTTGGATAACATGGGAACAATTTTGACTACCATAAGCCTTATTTTTGCCGCTGTGAAAAAGCTGGCCTTTCCCTTTATCATTGGCTTTTTCATTGCCTACCTGTTTAATCCTCTCGTTATGCTGGCGGAGGAAAAGTGGTTTGGCAGAATCCCTCTGTTTCAAAAGTCTGCCGGAACAAAAAGAACTGTTTCCATACTGACGGTATATATTTTGGTTATCGGCTGCTTTGCATGGCTTATGACCTTCTTTATTCCTGAAATTGTGCAGAGTGTCAGTAACTTTATTGCCACCCTGCCTCAAAATACGGAGGCTTTGGAAAAATCGGCGGAAGTATTTTTTGAAAATGTTTCCTTTATAGATGCCAAGGATGTGCTAAACACTCTGACGTCCCTTTTCACGCCAATGATTGAGATGACACAGGACATCCCCAAAATCCTGCAGACTGTTGTAAACGGCACCTATGTTGCCGCCTCCACAACACTCAATGTGATTATGGGCTTATTTATCAGCTTTTACATGCTGTCAGGGAAGGAGACCTTCCTAAAGTCCATAAAAAAAATAGTGTATGCCTTTTTTGAGGAAAAAAAGGCAACCCACTTTTTGTATAACGTATCCAGGGTTAACTCCATATTTTCCAGCTTTATTATAGGAAAAACGGTGGATTCCCTGATTATCGGCATCATCTGTTTTTTTGGACTTGCCCTTCTGAAAATGCCCTTTGTCATGCTTATCAGCGTAATTGTGGGTGTGACAAACATGATTCCCTACTTCGGACCGTTTTTGGGCGCAATACCATCCGTTTTTATTGTGCTGTTGACCTCGCCCACAAAGGCGTTGTTGATTGCTCTTTTCATACTCGCCCTTCAGCAGTTTGACGGCAATTACCTTGGGCCGAAAATACTTGGATCCTCCACCGGCATGAGTCCGCTGTGGATTATTTTCTCCATCATTATCGGCGGCGCCCTGGCTGGGCCCTTTGGCATGTTTATTGGCGTTCCCATCTGCGCTTCCCTTAAAATGTTCTTTACAGAGAAGGTGGACAAAAAATATGCCGAGAAATATTATTACGATATTGCGGAAAAGAGCATTGAGCCACCTCTAAATGAAAAAGTGCAGACGGATGAAAAGGATAACTGAAAATGGATGGAGGCAGATTATTGAACAAAGCATACCGCACCAACGTAACTGTTTTGCTATTGATTATTCACCAGCTGGTTATTTCCTTCTTTTGGTATTTTATTGTGCAGGCTTTTCATCTCTCCACCTTAAGCCAGCTGTTTTTGACGCAGATTGTCTGTTTTATGATACCGCTGCTGATTTACTTTGCGGTGACAAAAGAGTCTGTAAAAAAGACGCTTCGCCTGAATCCCCTTGGCTTTAAAAATATATTGCTGATATTACTGATTATGATTTTTATACAGCCGGCGGTTTCTTTTTTGTCCGCCCTGACGTCGCTGTTTTTTCCAAACAACGTTTCGGCGGTACTGTCGGACATTAACAGCGCGCCTTTGATGCTGATTGTATTCACAATGGCGGTAACACCCGCTGTTTGTGAGGAATGCTTTTTCCGCGGCATCGTCTTTTCTGGCTATGAAAATGTCAATATTGTCAAAGCATGTATCACCGCAGGTCTTATGTTCGGCATCATGCACATGGACGGCCAGCAGTTTTTATACGCCTTTTTTATGGGCGCGCTGTTTTGTTATTTTGTCTATAAAACAAAGTCCATATTTTCCTCCATGCTGGCTCATTTTTTTCTCAACGGCTCACAGGTGGTGCTTTCCCGCTTCTCCTATGAGGAAGCGGCCAGACAGGGGGCTGATATTCTCTCCCAAACCATAAGCACACAGGATATGATAGTCGCTTTGATTATCACCCTTGCCGTTACTGTGTTTACCATCCCGATATTGTTTTTGCTGTTTCTTCTTTTTGAGAGGGTAAACAAACGTCAGCACAATCCCGTTGATGGAATAGAAATTGTGACGGAGGACATTTTAGCCTACCATCCCCCCAAGGGCTGTGAGCAGAGGGTGGCAAATCTGCCTTTCTTTCTGATTATTGGCATCTACCTGCTGGTGGTTGTTTTTATTCCCGTATTTCTGGTCTTTTTCCTGTAAGAATATCATAACCTATGGCCTTAAAGGGCTTATTTTATAGAAATAAGTAAAGCTTGATTTCTGTGAAAGGTCTAAGGTTTTTAAACAGATATTTTTGTAACTTAATTTAAAATAGAAAGTAAATATTTATATGTACTTTTCTTTGAAGAAAAGTACCAAAAGAACGCGGGGGCTTGTCGCAATGCCCCCATGCGACCGGGCCTCTCGCGGTTATACTAACCGCTGGCGGTACCAAAGACAAACCATCCCCGGACCCCATCTGAAAAATACAGCCCGGTGAGTCGGTCTGATTTTTCAGATATAACGGCTAATTATCTATCATAAACATTAACGTAAACTTAGAGTAAAAAGATTTTTGTTTTGCCCTTTAGGGCATGAAAGAGAGGGTGTTCAGGGGATTCTCCCCCTGAATCGTTTTGCGTCAGCACATCCTCATTTCATTCGGAGCCGTCTGCGGCGGGCGGATTTCTTTCCGCTGCCTCGTCTGGGGGAATCGGAAACTAGGTTGCATAGGCGAGCAGACGAAACACCGTAAGGTGTAGACGCAGCGAACGGCCATCCCCTTCACAGGTCTTTTGGTTCTTTTCTTCTTAAGAAAAGAACGCAGTAAGAATATGTTTTTGAATGAGTTTTGTTTAAAAACCTATACTTTTACAGCACTCCCTCAATTGCGAAATACTAAAGCTAATCTTCATAAAAAAGGTTCCCGCTGATAGCAGGGAACCTTTTTTAATTGCCTTCCTTTTTTGTTTCCTTCTTTTTATCAAAAGAAAGCTTTTTGTCCAAAAAATCATCTACCTCTTTTAAAAACCCCTTGTCCGAATCAGACAACAGCTTTACTTTTTTTCTGGAATAGCTCTGCTGCAGCAGCTTATTTCTCATTCTCTGATTAAGCTTCATATCCTTCCCGCCTGTACTTCGTCTCTACAGTACAGTATATGCGCCGAAAGACAAAAGGGAAACTATACTGCTCTTTTATCCCAGTATATCTTCCTCCTCCGCGGCAGGCTCCTCCTCCTTGGGTGTTTCCTTCAGAGCAATACCCTTTTCAAAAAACGTGGCCTCAAGGGTTACATCTACTTCTTCTCTTTTCATTGACTTATCAGCGCTAATAGATAGGGAAGTTATGAGACAGCGGTAGTCAATGGCATATATTCTCTTTACTACATCCTCCGCTGTGGCATAGTTCGCGCTTTTAAAATTCAGTGAAATCTTTCGCCTGACGGTTGTATCCTCCTGCTCCAAAGGCAGAAAGGTCAGCGTATAATCATTAACCGAAAGGAGTATCTGGTTCAATTCCTCCATCATTCTTTTGGAATTGTCATAATCCGGTATTTCACGTAAGCCGCCGCTTTTGTCTATGTCCGCAAGCTCCTCCTTCATAGACTGCAGATAGGCATATTTTGCCTGCTCCAGGTCAAGCTCATCCTGCGCCTCGGCAATATTCATGGCTGACTGAGAAATAACACTGGAAACATCCAGATAAATGAACTTAATATACACAGCAGCCACAACTACAACCGCCATAATAACCATCAGTATCTTTTCCCTTGTGGTAAACCGGCGCGATATCATTGTACATCACCTCCCGGCATGTTTCCCGCTGGCAGACTCAAGGTTATGGAAATCGTCGTGGCCGCCTTTTTATCCGGCGAAGGATCTTGACCTTCCGTTGTGGCCACAGAAACTGTAACCCCTGTGACAAGGGGAGATTCATAAAGTCCTGAGACAATGGCGGCAACATCCCTAAGCGATGCTTCCGTCAGCACCAGATTCAGTACGTTGCTGTCAAACACACAGGTATTGATGTCCGCCTCCCGCAAAAGCCTGTTGTCCACTATGTCGAGCACATCCATCATATCCACCTGCAAAAGCTCCTCCGTATGGTAAATGGCGGTGGAGGAACGGCTGTATTCCTCCTTTACCTCGTCAAATTCCTTGTTCCGCTCCCGAAAATCCTCTGTCTGCTGAACAATCTCATTGAGCTGTGCATTCACCCGCATAGCCTCCTGAAGCCTGTCCGTCACCATATACTTGCTGAAAAGTGCTACCGCAACCAATATCACCACAGCAAGAGGTATCACAACTTTCGGGTCATTTCCCTTCTCCCTCTCCTTATAGGCCAAATTTATGGTTGTTTTTCCGAAGTAATCTCTCTTTTTTTCCATAAAAATCCTCCTTACTGCCTTGTCGCACCAATTGCACAGCAAAACATTCCCGCTTCTTCCCCGAACTTTTCGGGACATTGCAGGAGAGTGTTGACAGGCAGTATGGTAAGGTCGGTATTCTCTCTGATTGCCATCAGAAGAGACTCTATCTTTTCCCCTCCCCCACAGACATAGGCGTCTGAGAGAAGACTTTCCTGATTGTTAAAGCGGTAAAAATTGACAGCACGCATAATCTCTATGGCTATGGCATTGTAGACATTGACGCAGTTCTCCCGCTCCAAAACATTGTTGTGATTATTTTCCTTCCACATTTTCGCAATATGTATATCCACATTCTCGCCCTCGGCAATGGCCGCATCCAGCATATTCAAACCATACTCAATAATCTTCGTCGCCACAAGCCTCCGGCCCGAAAAAATATTGATGCGGCTATTGACATGGCCTAAATCTATAAAGCAGTATTCTGTGGGTATGCCGTTGTCCTCCACCGCCGTTTTTCTGCTCTCCAGACTGTTTATAATGTTGGAGTAGCTCATAACATAGGGTATCGCCGTTGCAAGCTTTAAACCCGCCCGCTTGAGAAGTGTCTTGTAATCATCAATGACGGATTTCTGAGCCGCCGCCGCGATAAGCTCCATTTCCCTGCTGCCCTCGCTCATTTCCCGCATTTCCAAAAAAGCATAGTCATAGACGTATTTATTCTTATCATCTGCGATAAAGTCGTGAAACTCGTAGGGAAGATTTACCTTTAGCTGCTCCGGCTTCATGTAGGGCATTGTGATAGGCCGCACAAATACCAGCTCATCCGGCAGCAGCACAGCACACTTTCTGCCGTCTATACGGTTTTTCTTAAAGACATCCCTCAAATACTCGCTCATGGCGTCAAAGGAGGTGATATGCCCATTTTGTACCAAATCCTCCGGCAGAGCATCCCTGATGAGAGCTGTTATCTGCCCTTTATTTGTAACCGCCAGCTTCAGCTGGCTGGAACCTATATCGATACCGACAAAAGATGAAGCCATGAAAAGTTCCTCCTCAAAAAAGACTGAAATACCATGCGCATACCTTTTCCCCTATGAGCATGGTAACAACCGTTCCTTGGGCAATAGCAGGACCGAAGGGAATCACATGGAGTTCTTCCCCGTTGTTCTCACTGCCCCGCATAGTCCATAATCCAACGATAATACCCGCAATGCAGGATAAAATCAAATTCAGCAGATTCTGGGCCAAGCCAACATATAGCCCTGTTACAAAAAACAGCTTAATATCGCCGCCGCCCATGGACTCCTTCTTTAATATCCTGTCCGCCAGAAGGCTGAACAGAAGAAGGAACACGGAAATGGCAAAGCCGCCCAAAAGCCCTTCCTTTATGTAAGCCGCGGGCCCTTCCTCCCCAAAAGGGATAAAGAGCGCCCAAATAAAAATCCCCATAAAAATCAGGCTGTCAGGTATCGTGTAGCTTTTTGCGTCAATCAAGCTGACCGCCAAAAGAACGGCGGCAAAAAAGACTGCCCGTAAAAATGCAAAGCTAATATCATACCTGAGAAGGAAAGCCATACAGATAACCGCCATGCCGCATTCGGCATAGAATGCCTCCCTTCCTATTTTCGCTCCGCAGTAACGGCATTTTCCCTTTAACAGAAGGAAGCTCAAAACAGGAACCAAATCCAGAGGCGAAAGGGTATGACCGCAGGCATCGCAATGGCTTCTGCCCTTCAGGGCGCTCTGCCCGTGAAGTTTTCGGTCTGCATAGCAACACACAAAGCTTCCAAGAGCCCCGCCCAGAAGGGCGCAGACAAAAAGACTGTAAAACAGCAAAAAAGACGAAAGAAAAAGTATGCTATCCTCCATCAGTGATCCTCCACCCAGGAAAAGGAAAGACTTTCTCCGTCATACTGCACCTGTATAACCAAAGTATTGGGCGATCCGCTGTAAAGCCCCTTACTGGACTCCACAACAGAATATTGGTTGTAGCCCCTTGGCTTTTCCTTCACTATTTTATTGGATATATCGTCAAAATAGCCTGTATAGGGCGGCGTTACAGCCTCCCCCGGCTCTGAAAATATGGTATCGTTGGCGTTCAGGTTAACGGCAGCAATTTTCTCCGCCGATTTCATCATCAGACTGTCTGTCCCCTTGGCAGCCTTGGCAGCGTAGGAATTCGCTATCACCATAAAAACGGCAATGGCCGCCACAGTGATAACCACCGTGCACAAAACCTCTATGACAGAAAAGCCCTTCTGAGAGGTAACCCTGTCCTTCCATTTTTTCATACAAAGCCCTCCCTTTACAAAAAATACTATAGGCTTCAGCCCCGTGCCGAATGCTTCTAAAGCCTTCGGCACGCCGATGAAAGCTATAGCAGGCAGAGGCCGCCAACCAACAGCCCCTGCTATATAATCTAAAAGTATCAATCTTTTGTAGGAGACGGACTCCATCCTACAGTTGCTTTTCCCTTCTCATCAACACTGACTGTTACAACAGACTTTGTATAATTTGCTGCGGCATCATATCCTTTGTATGTAGTTCCAGCATCTGATTTTGTTCCCTTGCCATACTTATCTGTTGGGGCCGTTTCTTCCAAAACACCGTCTTCTGCATTATAAAAATAAGTTTTACCTACCTCTATTTCTTCTGTCAAATAAGAAGCCAATCCCTCTGCCTTTGCAGCTCTCATATTGGCAACATCCACTGCCTCTCTAGACTTCTCAAGCTTTGCAGTAAATACTGGAATTGAAATGGCAACCAGTACCGCCACAATGGCCACAACTATCAGAAGCTCAGCCATGGTAAAGCCCTTTTCATTCTTTCCAATCTTTTTCATCAATAATTTTCTCAACTTCTATCACCCCATTATATTTTTTTGTTGTTTTGGTGTTTATGTATCCTATACCCCCAAATGGTTGGATAATCGAGGCTATAGTGAATTACATCGCGCTGTACATGGAGAACATGGGCAGGTAAAGGGAGATGACAATAAATCCCGCAATAAGAGCCGTCCCTATCAAAAGGGCAGGCTCCAGAAGAGCGATAGCCCTTGTGGAAGCCGTCTCAACCTCACTGTCGAAGTAGTACGCCGTCTTTTCCAAAGTATCCTCCAAGGCCCCTGTCTCCTCACCCACGGATATCATCTCGTTTAGAATGCTCGGAAAGCAGTCCGCCTGCACCATGCAGGCCCCCAGCCGCTTCCCCGCCTCAACGCCTCCGATAAGCTTATTGGTACACTTGCTGAGATAATAGTTATCCAGCACCCGTGAGGTCACATTCAGGGCAGTGCTCACGTTGATGCCCGAGGACAGAAGGGTCGCCATGGTATTTGCATACTGACTCGCCCCGTTCATAACCGATATGTTTCCCAGCACGGGAAGCCGAAGCATGCATCTCGCAAGCCTCTCCTTCCCCTCCTCCGTTCTTCCGTACAGCTTAACCGCCGCCACCAAAAGCACGATTGCTACGAGTATCAGTATATACCATTTTTGAAAAAATTTCGACATGTTTATTAATATTACCGTACCAAGAGGAAGCTCCGCGTCCAGGTCCTCAAAGATCCCCAGAAATGTGGGGATTACCTTGGCCATCATGACAATCATGACTACCGCCGCCACACACAGCACAAATATGGGATAGGTCAAGGCGCTTCCCACCTTTGCCTTGAGCTTGTAGCTTTTCTCGAAATAAACGGCAAGCTTTGAAAAGGAGTTCTCTAAGGATCCCGACTCCTCGCCTGCCCGTATGGTTTCTATCATAGCAACAGGAAGCTCCGGCCCCTGATTTTCAAAGCTCGAGGCCAGGGAATGGCCTGCGCTCACATCCTCCGTCACCTTCAAAAGTATTTTCGACAGCTTTTTGTCCGCTGTCTGATGGGCCACAATTTCCACAATACGGTTCAGGCTCAGTCCCGAGTGAATGAGCACGCTGAACTGGGAGCACATCAGGCTGAGAGCCTTGGCCTTCACCTTTTTGGAGCCTATCTCCATGGTCAGAATACCATTTTTCTCCTTCACCTGTGAAATATCCGTCACAAAGGAGCAGGTGTCCTTGATTCTGGCTACGGCGTCGAACTCATCATATGCCTCCACGACGCCGTTTACCTTCGCCCCCTGTTTGGAAACGGCTTTATAGCGGTAGGTGTTCAATACAGTCACCTCCTGACTTCAGTATTTTTATTAAGAACTGCAAAAACCCTTGGGCCTTGCCCAAACCCATCCGCTTTTTTCAAAAAAGCGATAAAAAAACGATTTCAGAAAACTTCGGTTTTCTTTGCAAAATCAAGGTTTCTTTATATTTAGCAAGGCTTGCGGGTGTGGACAGAATCCTATGGTTTTTACTTTTTTTCTTTTATACTTCCTGTTTTTCAATGGCAGCGGCAGATGTTCCATACATTCACTTCTGCATTCAATATTTTTAGAAAGTGAGCGTTTTGCCGCCGCAGCATTCACACTCAATAATAAATATATCATTTTCCCAGTTGAAAAACGCAGTTTTTCAAAAGGTTCTTTGCTCTTTCTTTCAAGAAAGAACAGTTTTTACCTTAAATCAATGTATTCTTCTTCACATAAGCCAAATCCCTTGCCGCCTGCTGTGCGTCTGAGCCGGATATTTTTTTCTCCCTGTACAATTTTATGAGACAGTTATCCATGGTTATGCTGCCCTCCGCCGATGATGTCATAATCGCACTGGCAATCTGAGGCGTTTTGCCCTCTCTGATAAGATTGCGTATGGCAGGCGTCACCATCATGATTTCACAGGCCGCCACACGTCCTCTTCCGCTTTTCACGGGAAGAAGCTTCTGGGAAATGACCGCCTGAAGGGTAATGGAAAGCTGCATTCTGATCTGCTTTTGCTCCCCTTCGGGAAATACATCCACGATTCTGTCCACAGCGTCCGCAGCCGTACCCGTGTGGAGGGTTGCAAACACCAGATGCCCTGTCTCTGCCGCTGTAAGAGCAGTCCTGATGGTGTCCAAATCTCGCATCTCGCCAATCAGTATCACGTCGGGGTCCTCCCGAAGCGCCGCCCGCAGGCCGTCTCCATAGCTTCTTGTATCACGCCCCACCTCTCTTTGGTTGATGACGCATTTGTCTGCACTGTAGACATACTCAATAGGATCCTCAAGGGTTATGATGTGGGCAGCACGGTTATGGTTAATGGTGTCAAGTATCGCCGCAAGAGTGGTGGACTTTCCCGATCCTGTCACACCCGTTACAAGGACAATGCCGCTTGAAAGATTGGGCAGACCGCTCACCGCCTGGGGAAGCGCAAGACTTGAAAGGGACGGTATGCTGCCCTTTAAAAGCCTGATTACAGTGCTGACGCCGTTTCTTTGATGAAAAAGGTTGATACGGCACCGCACGCCGCCTATATCCGCCGCGCCGTCCCACTCCCCGCATTGCTCTATTTTTTTAAAGTCCTCGCCGCAGAGGGCTTTCGCATAATATACACAGTCGTCATAGGTGAGAATTTCATCCGTCATATCCTTTATCTGTCCATCGACACGGTAACGCGGCGCACTGCCGCAAACCAGATGAATGTCCGAGGCATCCTCATTTCTTGCTAACTCTATCAATTCCTGTAATGGAAGAGGCAATTAAATCACATTCCTTTTATCATTTATTTTGTTCCGTTTATGGCAGTCAAAAAAATACCCGCATGCGGTATTCCGTATAGATGTTTGAACATCGTTTGCCTCTGTCCAAAAAAACGAAACAGCAGGCCCCAAGCTTCTCTTTCAGTCCTCCGTATTGATACAGCGCTTTGCCTCCTCCACCGTTGTGATACCCTCCAGCACAAGACGCCGGCAGTTTTCAAATATGGACACAAAATCGCCGCTCGAAACAATTTCCATAAATTCCTCCCTGTCCGCATGACGCATCAGGGCGTTTCTGATATCCTTTGTGAAGGTCAATATCTCAAACACCGCCGTTCGTCCCATGTAACCGGTGTTAAAGCACTGCGGACAGCCCTTTCCCCTGAAAAACTTTACATTCTTTCTGTCCTTTATGCCCAGATATTCAAGCTCCTCCGATTCCGCTGTATACTCCTCACGGCAGTAAGGGCATACCCTTCTCACAAGGCGCTGGGATACAATGCCGCGGAGGGCGGAGGCGGTGAGATAGCTCTCAACGCCGATATTTTCCAGCCGGTCAAGAGTTGATATCGCATCGTTTGTATGTATGGTTGAGAGCACAAGATGTCCTGTCAGGGCGGCCCGCATGGCAATCTCCGCCGTCTCACCGTCACGGATTTCCCCCACCGCTATAATATCCGGATCCTGCCTCAAAACAGAGCGCAGGGCGTTTGCAAAGGTCATACCCGCCTTCTCGTTAATCTGCACCTGATTGATTCCATCTATATTGTATTCCACAGGATCCTCCAGTGTCACCAGATTTACCTGCTCCGTATTCAGTTCTCCTATCATGGTGTACATGGTAGAGCTTTTGCCTGAACCCGTCGGTCCCACAATGAGCACAACGCCGGAATTGTGATGGATAAGATTCAGGTATTTTTTCAAATCCTCTCCCGTAAGTCCTATCTTTTCCTTGCTCAAAATCTGAGAGGATTTATCCAAAAGCCTGATAACCACCTTCTCGCCGTAAACCGTAGGCAAAGTGGAAATACGCAAATCTATATCACGGTTTTTCATATGTACATTGCTTCTGCCGTCAAGGGGTATCCTGTGCTCCGCTATATCCATGCTTCCCATAACCTTAAGGCGTGTGATAACCGCATCCTGAAGCGTTTTGGGAATCTGCATAATATTGCGCATCAGGCCGTCAATCCTCATTCTGACGTGGAACATTTCCTGGCGCGGCTCCAAATGAATATCCGAGGCGTTCAGTGTCACAGCCCGCTCTATAATGCTGTTGACAAGGCGAATGGTAGGTGCTGACTGCTCATCCGTATCCAGAAAGTTTGTGTTGAAAGCGTTATTGATGGCGGCATCGCTGCCGGTTATCTCCCGCTTCATCTCCTCAATGGCGCGCACAGCACCTTCATTGCCGTAGAGGGTCATAATTGCCCTTTCTATAGCGTCACTGTAGGCTATCATGGGCACTACCTTTTTGCGGGAAGCGGATTTCGCCTCCTCTATGGCCATAAAGTTCATTGGGTCGCTCATGGCCAGAAACAGCGTATCCTTGGACACGCGAACAGGCACGATGCCGTATTTTTTAGCGATATTTTTCGGCACCGTCTGGGAAAGCTCTGCCGGAATTTCATATTTGCTCAAGTCGATAAACTCTATGCCAAGCTGCATCTGCAAGGCCTCTATCAGCTGCTTCTGCGTGATATATCCGGAGGCTATCAGCTGGTCGCCCAGGCGTTTTTTTGTCGTCTTCTGAAGAGATAGGGCCTCCTTTACCTGATCCTCTGTGATAAGGCCGATGGAAATAAGAAGGTCGCCGAGACGTTTATATTTCATAATAATCCTCCTAAAAGAAAAAACCGCACTTATACATTATAACAGAAAATATACTGCGTTTTTTCATACCTTACTTAAGATAATAATATTTTTTGGCAGACTATGCAACATTGATTTCAAAAGTTATTTTATAATTTGAATTGAGTTTTCAGACTTCCTCCCGCTTTTTCACCATATGGAAAAAGAAACCATATGGATTGAGGCATATTCCTCTTTCCTCTGTTTACTTTAAATTGTACATCTGTTAAAATAAAAAGCAGCAGAAACTGGATAAATGAAGGAATATCAGCGTTTATTTTGCAAAGGAAGCGTTCCCCTTTATGGATAATATAAAAAATAGATTTGCCCTGAATAAAAAAGGCTTTACGCTGGGAGAGGTATTAATAACCATCGGCATACTGGCTGTTTTAATTGCAGTCAGCTTTCCGGCTGTCGGCTATTTTCAAAAAACCCTGAACCAGACAAAGCTCGACAACTCTGCCAGAGAGATATTCCTCTCTGCCCAAAACAAGCTGACCGGCATGAAAAGCGCCGGCATGGATCTTCCTGAGGGCACCACTATGGGTAAGGTTCAGCCCTCCGATTTTGACGAAACGGGACTTGTCTGGCCCAATACGGGAAGCGAAGCGGCCGACCCCTATGTTTTTGTCTCATCCTCTGATGATAGCTTTACCTTCATGAATGATACGCCCTTTGGCACAGACTATGAGGACGGCAGGTACATCATTGAGTTTAACCGCTCCACGGGAGATGTCTATTCCGTCTTTTACTGGGAGGATACCGCTATGGATTACGGCGGCGTCTCCTCCTTTTCCTATCCCGAAAACTATAATTCCTTTCTCTCCAAGGAGGATGGAGAGCTTTTCCTTAGGGGTAAGGAAAACAGGAAAAACCGCATGACCCTTAAGGTTGGCTATTACGGCGCCAACGGAACAGAGGCCGTGAACAATTCAGGCACCTTTCGCTACAGCCTTGACGTCATAAACGCCGATGAACTCAAAATCAAAATCATGCCTGAGGATCGCACCATAGGTATGGATACGGAATACCTTATTACCATTTCCTCCGCCACCGATACGGATAATAAAGCGGAATACCTTTACCGCCTCCTCTATCAAAAGGGACAGCCCTTTGCGGCAGACGCCGACGGCAGCATCCTTCCGCTTGATACTTATAAAAACGTTGCATCAGATATTACGGACTGCTCCTTTACCTTGACCCTTGACAGTTTAACAGCGGATACCCACTTCGCTAATCTCTTTCCCCTTCTGGCGGCGGGAGATGATTTGGATGTCAAAGTACACGCCATCTATCTTGGCTCAAAGGGGATTCTGACGGAGGAGGAGCAAAAAACGGCCCGTACAAACAGTCTTTTCGCCTCCCTTCGTTCTGATAAGAGCGCAGTCCCTTCACCCCAGGGTGAAATCGTACAGATAGAAAACGGAAGACATCTTCAAAATCTTGCCTTTCCAATCTCCAATTTCGGCCGGACAGATACACAGGCAACGCCTTATCCTGTTGCTGCGGTCCAGGTGTCCGCTGATATTGACTGGACGGATTACAACAGCATCAATACCCTGTGGGAAAACGGCAAGGCTCTGGAAAGCTTTTACCCCATCGGAAACGGGGACACCTTCCTCACCTCCTTTGACGGTAAAAACCACAGGATTTCAAACCTTACCGTCACCAAATATGAAACGGGGAAAAACGGCGTCAGCGGCGCAGGACTTTTTGGCGTGCTCTATGACGGTTTTACCGTCAAAAATCTGACGCTCTATGAAAGCTATGTGAGTATAAGCGGCAATGTATCCGCCGCTGCTGTGACAGGCTGTTATGCAAGCACAAAGGAAAAGACCCTAAGCTATATGGAAAACGTCACCTGTATGGACTGCACCGTTTACTCAGAAAAGGGCAGCGCCGGCATGCTCGCGGGGCAGATATTCCTTGCCGGCAATGACGGCAGCGATACAGTGCCAATCGCAGACGCAGTCTACATTACCAAATGCGCCGTTTATCTGGATGACGAAAATTCCAGTGACTATTATCAGATGGACAGCGCCGCAAAGCGGAATTACTACGTAAAAAGCGGTACCGCCGCAGCGGGAGGTCTTGTCGGCCACCTGAACCACGGAGTGCTGGAAATAACCGATTCCTTCTCCGCCGTCAATGTATACGCTCAGACAAACGCCGGAGGACTTGTGGGATCCTCCATTGATAAGCTTCACATTTATAACAGCTATTCCTCCTGTGATATCACCCAAACCTCTGAAAACGGAGGAGGCGCAGGCGGCATACTGGGTAAGTTCGGCGGCGGCTGGATGAAAATAGACAACTGCTTCACCACCTGCGATGTGTCCGGCAGCTCCTTCTCCGGCGGCGCCTTCGGTTGGCTTGCACCCACAACGAACATTTACGGATCGGCCAGGGTACGCGTTAAAAATACCTACAGCTATGGCACCGTCACCTGGCGAGGCGGTCAAATCTGTACCCTGCCTCAGAATATGACTGCCGGCAGCAGCTTTTCCGGCGGTTTTGTCGGAAGGATAGAAAACAACAATCTTTTAACCGCCAGCGCCTCTCTTTTGGATATGCGCACGAAATGTATGTATTTATCCATGCGCGGCTACAACAACAGTAACCCCGGCGATTTGAAAAATCTGAACGGATACGGCTGTGTATACAATGACTCAAAAGTAAAAATAACGCCGGGACATTATGAGGATGACGGTTCGGGTCTTGCCATGCCGGGCGCCGACAGCAAAAATACCAGAACCTTCGCCTATTCCAGAGATTTGAAGGATTACAAATTTCCTTTTAAAATGACTGTCTGCTCCGACAGCTCTGTTTTGGACTACCATGGCAACTGGCCCAGAAAGGGAGAGATAGAGGCCGCGCTTTGCTATTACGAAAAATATGAAAACGGTACAGACGAAATTTACGGCTACTACGCCGTCACAACCATAGGCATGGGCCAGTCCGCCTGGACTCTTGATACCCTGAAAACGCAGGAAGAACTGAATAAAGGAGACTATTATCTGACGGAAGACGGCTACGCCCTTATCTCTGCCTATGCGCTTTCTAAATTCGACTACGTATTTGACGGCGATATAGAAAGCACAAGGGCTGAGGGTGAGATTTCCGTCAACGAGCCAACCGGCGCCTATGACTTGTCAGAGGCAGATTTGAAAAATGCAGGCATCATGGCAAGTGGAATTCATCTGCTCTTCAAACAGCAAAACGCGGAGAGCTTGGATATATACGCCAATATTTACAAGCTTCCCTTCTTCCTCCAGGAAATTCCCCGGGACAAGGCCATGGAATTTTATGACCGGCTGGATATAAGCTATACCGCAACCGAGCGCTATGACACAAGCGGCAGGCTGGTTTCTCTGAAAAAGCTGGTGGAGGAAATAGAAAACCTCGGGGACGGAACGCCTGTCCCCTCCAACTGGCATGAACTGCCAAACGGCTCATGGCAGGTACAGGACGGCTATACCTTTTACTACTGCTGCCATTTTGCCAAAACCGCAATCAACCCCTATGTGGGAAGGACAGTCGCCCACAGGCCGGCCAGAACCCTTGAAATTTACGTGCGCTCCCCCAGGCACTTAAACGCTGTCGGCCGTTACTGCTATTACTGGAACGGTGTCAACAACAGCAAATGGAATAAATATACCTTTGAGCAGGAAATGGATCTCAATTTCAGTACCTACACCAAAAACTACTGCGGCGAGAGGTTCGATATGTCTCCCGGCGGCAAATACCAGAATATGCCTATCGGAAGAACGGCCAACGGCACTACCTACTGGGACGAGGAAAAACAGCAGACAGTGGACTACAGCAACTTCCAGAATAACTATGACGGAGGCGGCTATCAGATCATCAACTTTAAAATGAAAACGGAAAGTCTTTACTATGTGGGACTTTTCGGCGAGATATTCGGAAGCACGCTGGAAAATATCAATATGTGTGTAGACGATGGGCTTGCAAAGCGCTTTGGCGATTATGACAGTCAATACGGCGCAGGCTATATTATCGCCACCTACACCTACAACAAGCTCTTTGCCCTTTCCGGCGGCATCAGCAACGCCGATACCCAGGAGCACAACTACGGTCTGGGTGGCCTTATCGGCAAAACCACCAGCGGCAGCAATAACAGCGACATCAACAACCCGCTTGTCACAAACTGCTCTGTCAGCGGTTACACCCTTATCGGAAAAATGAGCAGTGAAAAAACCTACACAAACACGGCAAACGGAAAAACCTATACCCTCAATGAATTTCCGTTGCATATGAAACGAAATTTTGCCTTTCATGTAGGTGGGTTAGTAGGCTTCAACAACTCCTATATCACCAACTGCTCCGCGGAAAATAAACTGGTAAAATTTATTTACGCCCATCCAAGGGACAGCAGGTATTTCGGCCTTGACAAAACCGTAGGCGGCTTTGCGGGCTCTAACCAGGGCTTGATTAACGGCTGCTATGCCGGCGGCAAGCTTGAAATCGGCTACGATGAGGGAGCCCGCTATAATCTGGAGGAGGCAAGCAAAGACTTTTATATCGGCGGCTTTTCGGGAACAAACTGCTACCCCGGCTTCGGCTATGAACTTGGCTTTGTAAAATACCATAACGCCTCAGGCACCTATGCGGGCGCCCTCCTCACAGATTGTTATTCCTTCTGTACCATTGAGAAGAATGATACCGTCAACAGTTTCGTGCCGGATGAAAATATTTTCGGTGTCACCCAAACTGCTGATACTGTCACAACCAAAGACGATTACACAAATACCATACGCGTATACAAGGCAGCTGATATCCACGAGACAGGTCCCTATTCCAACATACCGGAGAATGTTTCCAACTGCTACTATCTGGAGGATACAATTTCACTGCCAGACGGCGTTTACCCCGCTGACAGAGACATGGTGATGGAGGGTGGGCAAAAAGCGGCTGTCTCCTATAGCAAAATGGCGGCTGTCAATAGCTTTTCGGAGCTTCTCAATCAAACAATCGCCGATTTTCCCTACACCCTTGTCCGTGGGAAAACCAGTATCAGTGTGACCCCAACGCTGTTTCATACGGGAAGGCTTTCCGCCGCCGCCTCAAAGCCATACTCAGATACCCTAAAGGGAAAACAGTTTGCCTTTCCCGCTGTTGTCAAAGAAAATAACAGCTATGTGCATTACGGAGACTGGCCGGAAATAAAAACAACCAGCGTCGGTCTTTGCTATTATGAACGCTACAGCGACGGCACAGCCGGTTATTTTATCAGAGGGGTACAGGCAGAGCTCTATGATGGCATAAGTGATCCTAATCTACCGGGCACAAAAGGAGTATGGCGGGACGACAGCCTGGAATATGATCCGAACACAGATAAGCTTGTGGTGGAAAGCGGATATTGTTATGTCTCATCGGCAGACACGGAATTGACTGGCCTCATACCCGATAGAACTGTTCCGCCGGATAGTAGCTACCACTTTTATCAAATTTCTAAAAGTGAGGGCAAAATCAGCAGTGTTGTGCTGCCCGGTACAAGCATAAAAGCATATTACAATACAGATTTCGCCTGTGCAATCAGACTTAAGGAGATTCAAAAGGACAAAGAAAAAAGCTATGCCTCCGACTTTACAAGCTATGGCGTGCGCACCTACGAGCAACTTGTAAACGCGGGAAGCACTGTTTACAGTGATTTTTATTTCGAGCAGACCATGAATATCGCCAAGGGGGATTTAAACACAAAAAATGTCATAGCTCAATTCCTTTCCGCCTATGACGGAAGGGGCAGGCATATGAATGATGGAATTGCCGTAACACCGGAGAAAAGCTACAGCATCTACATTGATATGTCCGCCGCAACCAAAAAGCACAGCGAAAATAATGTCGGTTTTGTCGGCGTCAATGAAGGCTCCTTGAAAAATATTCTTCTTTTGGGTAAAATCGACTGTACCTATGAAAACAGCAATTACGCCATGAATATAGGCGCCCTAGCCGGTATAAACAGAGGCAGTATCATCGGCTGCACCTCAAGAGTTGACATCACTGTAAACGGAAAAACCAATTCCGGTCTCGGTGAAACCTGTGTCGGCGGCCTGATAGGCTATAACAACAGTCCAATTACAAGCGCCGAAGATAACCCCAACACAGTTTACGGCAACACGGTGGAAGCGGAAATTGCCTCAAACAGCAGTTTTCTGATGAATCCCGGACAGGGAAATCTTTATATCGGAGGCTTTGTGGGGTACACGGAAAGCGCAATGGCTGCAAGCTGCGTGCGGGGAGATATATGTGTCAACACAGCAATTGAGACAAAGAATAACGACGCCTATGCGGCGGGCTTTGCCGGACGCGGTTATCAAGCCCAATTTTATTCCTGTTATTTTGCGGGAAACATAGGGGATAAGGGCAATTCCGTTATTGGCAACATGGCTTTTATCGCACAGTTTATAGGGTACGCTGACAGCGTTTCCTGCAGCAGCTGTTACGGCTGGACGCCCAATAATCCTATTAAATATTCCCTTTTTGCCATTAACAGCGTATTCCCTGACTGTTATGCTTATGCAGGTACTTTGGGCGGCGGCGTAAATCTTGAAGAGAATATACCGGAATGGACCTCATTGGGTAAGCTTAAAAATATCATTGCCGCACCGGATGTACGGGCGAAGGACTGGGTCTGGGCCTTTGACAGCACTGTGTCCAAAACGCCTTACTTAAAAAAACAGTAAAGAGGTAATCCTATGAATAAGCTGAAAATCAAATTGAAAAGCCAAAAGGGAGCATCTATGATTATCGCCCTTCTGTTTTTCCTGATCTGCTCCACTGTGGGAATTTCCGTTCTGGCGGCGGCAAAGGCAAACACCGGAAGGCTTTTGGCGCAGAGGGAAAACGAGCAGGCTTACTTAACCGTGCGCTCTGCGGCGCAGCTTATGAGAAGCTCTTTGGAGGAACCCTCTCCTGCCTTTGCTGTAAAGACAGAGACAAAAACGGTATTTCCCGGCATAGACGATCCTGTTATCAGTTCAAAATGGGATAAAAAATACGACCCCCTCTCTCACTCGCTGACGAACACCGTCAATGACATACTGTATGACTTTCTGCAAACCGGAAACGTGGCGGCAAGCAGAGACTTTGATTTAACCTTTACGGCAGAAAATATGGATGACGTAACATCCCATGTGACAATCACGGAAAAAAGCGGCAAATACTACCTTAATGCTGAATTTTCCATTTCCGGAAGGGATGACTATAACTATCACATGACTCTTACCATGACAGGGGATTTGATAACCGCAGGCAATGTCATCAGCTCAACAACAGATGCAGGCGGAATCTCCGTAACAGTAAGCGAAACAAGCTTCACCATCAAGTGGATGAACGGCAGGCTGAAAAGCAGCTGACAGGGAGTGAAAAAAATATGTGGAAAAAACTGAACAGCAATAGAGGGGAGACATTAATTGAGTCTCTTGTGTCCGTTATTATTGTATCTCTGGCAACACTGCTCTTTGTCAGCCTCATCACGGCCGCCTCAAATTTAAACAGCAGACAAAAGGAAGCTGACAGTAAATTTTATGCTTCCATGGCAAAAGTGGAATCCCTTGCAGGCACGGATAGAGACGGAAAGGAACGCAGTATTGATGTGACAATAAAAAATGAGGTGGGAATTACCCTTGAAATCATAAAATGCAGGGTAACCGCAGAGGGCAGCCTCTCCGCCTATGATTTAGTGAGGTGATAAGGGTGCAGAAATCATTTCGAAAACGAATGGGCAGCGGCGGCTTTACCCTCATTGAAATGCTGGCGGCTGTGGTACTGCTGGGCTTTTTGATACTGGTAGTCGGTGCCGGAACAAGCGTCGCCGTAAACGTATATAACGAAGCTATACAGTATGCAGAATCCCGCACCATTTCCTCCACTGCGCTTTCCGCTATGGAAAATGAAATCCGCTTTGCCTATGATATCAAGACTGCCGACAGCGGTGCAATCAGTGGCTTTACCAGCAGCGAGTATGGTGAGGACGCCCGCTTTGAATTGAAAGACGGTATGATACAGGTGGTAAGCAGGACCGGGGAAACCCCTCTGCTGGGCGAAAAGGTTTACGCCAGCGGGTTAAAAATAGACAGCTTCTCTGTCACCGTAAACAGTACAGCTGTCCCACCCTACGGACAGATGGTCACAGTCTATATTAAAATGAATGACGGAAGCGACGTCACGGCAGAAATATTGAATGTAAACGGTTAAAACAGAGCAAAGTAATCTGCTCTAAAAAATACAAGCCGTGGGATGCTGACGGTATCCCACGGCTGTCAATCATCTTACTCCAATTTTAAAATCACTCCAACCTTGTACTTCCGTCAATCCCACTGCTTTTTCAAAAAGCGGGGCAAAAACCTTTCAGAAAGCCTCGTTTTTCAGGGATGAATATCCACTGTTTTGATTTTTTGATACACAAAAGGGAGCCCTGACAGGCTCCCTTTTTTCGTTGCTGTGAGAGGTATTTCTCATAATAATACCTCACATTTATCTCATTGTCCCTATTGCTGTCTTTTAAACCGCGCTTCCAGACGGTAAATAGGCATTCCCCTGCCGGAAAATTTCTCTTCATACTCCGTCATAATATTTCCCTCAAAATCACTGTTGTGCAGATCCAGAGATATGCGGGACAGCTTCCAGTCATTTTTGCAGAACTCATTGAGGGAAAACTCAAAAAGATCCCTGTTGTCTGTCTTAAAGAAAATCTCGCCCTCTTCTCCAAATAACTTCTGATAAAGATTCAGAAAATTTGTGTGAGTAAGTCTTCTCTTTGCCCATTTCTTTTTCGGCCATGGATCGCAGAAATTAATGTACAGCCTTTTCAGCTCCCCCACCTCAAAAAAGTCCAATAGATTTTCCACATCCCCGCATATCAATGCGATATTGGAAATGTCGTCCTCCATATGCCTTGCGGCAATAGCCATAATAGTGGACTGGCGCTCCACGCCGATATAGTTCACCTCTGGATTGACAATGGCATTCTGTGTGATAAAACGGCCCTTGCCGCAGCCAATTTCCACGTAAACGGGGTTTTCATTACCAAAATAATCCGCCCATTTTCCTTTGTACTCCTGAGGGTTATGAACAATATGCCTGTTCGTATTCAATTCATCCTGTGCCCAGGATTTTTTTCTGATTCTCATAGTATGGCTCCTTCTGTTTTTCTTTCGCGTTTTCCGTTTTCTATCATACTACAAAGATGGGTATATGTTCAATGAAAATTTAAAAGTTAATCTCCTGCTGCAATCCCCTTCTCTCATCCTCAGTTATCTCATCCAAAAAGTATTGTTCTATAAAGGCTTTCTATTTGATTTCCTGCTCCAGATTATCAAACTCCTTTGTACTGAAAAATTCCCCCAATGTTATATTTAAACCGTCGCAAATCATTTTTATGGTGACTATTTTGGGATTTTTACTTTTTCCATATAATATGTTTTTAATGGAAGACGGAGGCAGCGCCGAAATGTTTGCTAATTTATTGATGGTAATATCATTTTCTTCACACAACTGCAAAATCCTGATACGCACAGCGCTTACAGTGTCCATTTTCATTCACCCTTTCATTATTATTACTTATAGGGTAGACTAAAATGTTTGACATTATAGGCTACACATGCTACTATTAGGCTATATATAGCCCATAAAGGAGGTGACCTATTTTGTTTGAAAACTGCTGCTGCTTTACAGGGCACAGGATACTGCCTGAAAAGGATGTCCCTGAAATAAAGAAGAAACTGACAGAAGAAATTATAAACGCCATTGAAATAGAAAAAATACAGTATTTTCTCTGCGGAGGAGCATTGGGTTTTGATTTGATGTGCGCTGAGACAGTTCTGGACTTAAAAAAGCAGTATCCCTCTATAAGCCTCTGTCTTATCCTCCCCTGTCCCAATCACAACCGCTTTTGGAGGAAACAGGACAAGGAGCGTTTTTCTGCTGTACTGTCTTCCTCTGATGAGGAATTTTATACCTCCGACAGCTACTTTCAGGGCTGTATGCAAAAAAGGAACCGCTGTCTTGTAGATTACAGTAAACTTTGTATCTGCTATCTGACAAGACAAGCCGGTGGTACAGCCTATACAGTACAGTATGCAGAAAAAAGAGGAATATCCTGCCGAAACCTGGCCCCTACGCTAAATTCTCGTCCCATTTAAAAATTACCGTTTCGCAGCAAAAAAAGTGAAATATCATGATTATCTCACTGTTTTAAATCCACACAAAAAGAGAGCCAAAGGCTCTCTCAGCGTGTCAAAAAGGTTATTTCAATATAGACTTAGCCTGCACCCACTCAAGTTGATGGATTTGGGCTAAGTCCAAGGTTTTCCCCATAGGCTCAAAGGGTGCTGAATGTCCAGTGGACGTTTGTTTAGGGCCGACCGGAGCAAAGACAGAGCCCATAAGAATTTAACTCTTGCTCTCACCCTATCATATCCATTAACCAATAGCCATAACATCCCTCCGAGGGATTTTGCCCCCCGCATCCCATAAACCGCTGGAAGCCGAGGCGGGACGCCATGAGCTTATATTCCGCGCTGTATACATCGGGTACCCCCAGGACATAGCTGGTTTTCTCCCCGTCCTTTTTCCGTCCAAACAGCAAATGTTTATATTTCCTATAACTTGACAGTACAAAAGGGTGGCTCATAATACGGTAGTTTTGTACAGGCGTTAAAGGGATTTCATCCACACATATACTAACCCACTCGCAGTCATCCCTTGTCTCAAAGGGATTCGCCCTGGTATTGTTGCGAAAAATATAGTCTATATCTGTTATGGGGCCCTTTTTATTGCCCGGACTGTCACCCTTGTTTTGTATGCGGCTGACCTCCTCCGGCGTTAGAACGCCAATTTGCTCCAGCTCCTCCAACTCCTTTTTAAATCGCTTTGTTATTTCCCTGAAGGTATTGTGGGGGCTCTCTCCCTCTGTCATCTGAAAATCGCCGTAGAAATCCTTTTCCGTAGCATATACTGTGCCCTCGCCCGTTTCACTTATCTTCGCCCCGTCTGCGCTTCCCTCCTCCATGCAGCCGTTTTCTGCCTGCACTGAGGGAAATTCCTCTATATCCTCTCCTACGGCATCCTCCTCCGATTGATCGTCTCTTTCCATGGATGCTTCCGTTTTTTCCTCTTTATCCGCTCTCTCCATAGATGCCTGCGGCTCTTCCTCTTTATCTGCTCTCTCCATAGATATTTTTTCCATTGAGGTCTCAGGCAGGTCATTCTCCGCATCCGTACTGTCTGATGTCTCCCGGGCTAAAACTGTATCCTCTGTCTGCTCTGTATATTTTTCCGCTTCCGCAGCCCCTTCCGCGCTTCCCCTGCTCTCCGCCGCTGCCTTCTCCTGTGACAAGGCTTCTAAATCTCCATCCTTCTCAGCAAGTGCCTCCTCTGGCCCCGACTTTTTTTCACAGGCGAAAACAGGCTCCTGAAACTGGAATGTCAGGCCGCTGCTTTTTTTCTCCCGTTCTTTCTTCTCTGGCTCCCTTTCCCCGCCATACTCCACAAAGCCGCTTTTCCAATTAAACTTGTCATTTTTGTACCCGCTCAGCGGCGCAATAATAGACGTGTTATTGGCCGTACTTCCCCTGCAAATAACAGCAATGGCATTAAAATCATCTATAGGAATGCCGCTCCCGCCTACATTATCCGGCTCAAAGTCCCATTTCTGTGACCCTCTGCCGTTATTGTCCACCTCTATCATCCCCGCTTTCACGCCGAGGGATCTTTTTGCATTGCCGTTTATTAAATATATGTAATAGAATGTACCGCTGAGTCTCTTCAGCCCCTGCACATAAGTAGTCAGCCTGCCCTTTCCATTTTTGAGCTCAATGGTGCTGCTGCCGCTGGTTTGCTGTCTGCCGTCGCTGTAGCCGCTGAACTCCTGCCTGAGCATGATAAAGCACTTGTCGTATCTTCTGTTGTACATCTTGATTCCTCCAGTCATGATAGCTTAACCCAAATAGAATACTACTTAAAATATATGACCGGAAAACTGCAAATATATCAAAAAAATGTTATTGCAAATAAAAAGACCGTCCCCATGTATGGCAACGGCCTGCGCGTTTACTTTGCAATTTTTTCATGTATCCTGTCCGACAGGCTTCCAAACAGCTCTATAGACAGCGCCTCGCCCCGTATTCTCTCATCAAGGCTCAAACTCTTCAGTATCTCCGCCAGATCCTCCTTGCTAAGTCCTAGCCCTGCCTGGTTAAAGATGCTGTTCAAAAGCGTTTTTCTCCTCTGGCCAAAGGCACATTTTACGATATGGAAAAACAGTGCCTCATCCTGCACCAATACTCTTGGTTCTTTCCTGACATGAAGAGTTATGACCGCCGAAGCCACCTTGGGCCGCGGCATAAAGCAGCTTGGCTGGACAATAAAATCCATTTTTGCATCACAGTAGTACCCTACCGCAATGGATAATGCGCCGTAATCTCCTCTTCCCGGCTCGGCCTGCATCCTCTCGGCCACTTCCTTTTGTACCATAACCGTTATGGTGTCAATATTGGCCTTCTTCTCCAACAGCTCCATCAATATCGGCGTGGTAATATAATAGGGCAGATTCGCCACAATCTTCGCTGCTCTGCCGCCGTTTTTTTCGTCAATAAGCCTGTTTAAATCAAGCTTTAATACGTCGCTGTTGATAATCTCCACATTGCCGTATTCTCCCAATGTTTCCGCCAAAATCGGCAGCAGATTTTTATCTATTTCTATAGCAACTACCTTCTCGGCGTTTTCCGCCAAAACCTGCGTCAGAGAACCAATTCCCGGTCCAATCTCCAAAACACAATCCTCTTTTGAAACACCGGCAGCCTCTACAATATTGTCCAAAACATTGGAGTCTATGAGAAAATTCTGTCCAAAGCCCTTTTTAAAATTAAAATTGTACTTCTCTATAATCTCCCTCGTCCTGGAGGGAGTTGAAATTCTCTGTACCATGGTACCTCCTTTTTCAGTGTCAGCCAATACCAATGGCGCTCAAAAGCCCAAAGGACAGTATGGACACAATGATGCCCGCAACAAGCACCCCAACGGCAATCACCGGGAACGTTTTCTTTCCATCCATTTTCAGCATGCTGGCAATCAGCGCCCCCATCCATGCACCGGTACCCGGCAGAGGAACCGCGACAAACAGGAACACGCCCCAATAGGCATACTTTTGTATGGAATCACTTTTGCTGACTGCCTTATTTTCACACCACTCCACAAAGCCCCGCAGTGGTGTTTTTTTCAGTATTCTGAATATAAACTGTATAAACATCAGAATAAAGGGGATGGGCAGAAGATTGCCGATATACGCAATCAAAAAAGTGGGCAGAAGCTCCATGCCCATAGCGTATCCGGCTAATATACCGCCTCTCAGCTCTAATATGGGCAGCAGGGATACAATAAAAACGATAATTTCTCTGGAGACAGAGCCTCCAAGGGTTGTTACAAACCAATCAACCAAAGTTTCCGCCAATGTTCAAACCTCCAACTGTGAAATACCCGAAAGAAACAGATTTTATTTTAACATATCTTTTTAAAAACCGCCACTATGTAAAAAAAAGTGTAAGAAAATTAACCTTGATTTTACACTGCCGTATCTATTCTATGCCAAATGAGCACATTTTATCGCCGTGCAACAAAAAATAGTCGCAGCGTGACTATTTTCACGGATTGAACTCTTTTTGTTCAATCCGTTTCCAAAAGACGTTTTTTTGCGTAAGCAATAAAAAACAATCGCAGCGTGACTATTTTCACAGATTGAACTATTTTTATTCAATCCGTTTCCAAAAATCGTTTTTTTGCGTGAGCAATAAAAACGACATATGAAATACAGATATTCTATGAAGCTGCCCCGCAGATTTTTAAAATCCGGCTTCTTTCAGCCTGACAAAAAACGAAAACTTCCAGTTTCCTCCGCTAAATCATACCGCTGTCCGGCTTTTCTTTGTTCCTGTAATTAATATTGACAAGATTTACACTCATATGACTGATAATATTTTCAAAATTATCCCTGTCCTTTTCCCGAAAGGATACAGTAAACTGCACTGCCATGCCGTTATTGACAAAGCCGCACTGGTAAAAATTGATACTCCCGTCATCGGAATCCGTGTAGCGCAGATTAAAAAAGTAATCATCTGCATAAGTATGGGTTAAATTCGCCTTGCCCTTTTTCACCTCGTCGAGGTAATCCGCCGCCGCTTTGTCGCCGGCATCCTCCCCCCATATGAAAAGTGCCGCGTCCTTCTCATCGTTTGTCAAATCAAGGCCGCATCCGTCCTCCCGCTTTTCTGTCTGTGTAAAAAGATCCGGATAATAGACAATATATCCAAACTTCTCATTTTCATATTTTATATAGGTGTTGGTATCGTCAATGATAGCCTCTGTGCCGTCCAAAGGCACCATGGAATCCTCCATTGTCCCCTCACAGCCGCTGAAAACCATAAGCGCAACAATCAACAAAGCACCTATTTTTTTGTACACGATAAGCGCCTCCCACTGTTATAATACCTCCGCGTTTCTTAAATGCATCGAAAACAATTCAACAAGCTTTTCTCTCTCACCAAGACCGGTCAGACAGCACTCGCAAGCATAACCCCTCTTCTCAAGCCGCGCCCGCCAGGAGTCCTCGCCGCCTGCCATATCATTTCTGGCATGTTCCCCTGCCACCAGCATAAACGGAACCAATCTGATTTTTTTGAGAGTTGTTTTTTCCAGTTCCTTTAAAACACAATCCAAGTTTCCTTTTCCCTCCACTGTGCCGATAAACCATTGCGGGCCGCAAAGGGTGGTAAAAGCCCTCTGCATTTTGTCATAGCAGACGTCAGCCTCATGCTCTGTGCCATGCCCCATAAACACAACGCCCTCATCTGCGGAAAGCGCTGTCTCCTCCCGAAGCATGCGGCAGCAGGCGGTATAATCCTCCTCCGCATTCAACAAAGGCTGTCCGAATTTCAAAATACGGAATTTGTCACGAAAGGAAAGTATTTCATTCCGTGTTTTATGGTATTCCTCCCCCTTTATGATATGGAGAGACTGGCACAGCACCTCCTCATAACCATCTCGGAAAAGCTCATCCAAAACCTCAGGGAGACTCGAAACTGCAATCTGCTCCTCTTTTGCAATTTTACGGATAATCATTCTGGAGGTAAAAGCCCTGTAAAGGTCATACTCCTTAAAATCATTGCGCAATCTCATCTCAGCCAGCTCAATGGCCCTTCTCGCCCTGAGGCAGGATGTGCCGAAGCTGACCGCCACTATCGCTTTTTTCAAATAATCACCTCTGTATTTTTTTCCGCTTCATACCCCTTAAAATATCCTTTGTCTCTTCGTCGACCCTGTAGGACTCCGTTATCTTCTGTATCGCTTTATTATACGTAAAATCGTCTATATGGGTTTGCTTCAGCCATTGGCCCGTTTTTTGGGGAAATTTAATATAGCATATGGAAATATTCCATGCCACGGCCATGTTAATATAGTACGCATCCGATCGTATGCCCTCCATTGCCCCAAGAACTCTGTCGATATATTCCTCCGTCATAAAATGAGCCAGCATGGCCACCACTGCAAAGCGCACCTCATAATCCTTTCCCGCGCTCAAATAGGGATAGAGGAAATCCCATACCCCTTCCCTGTTCTTCGCAAAGCTCTTCATATTCATGACACAGCTGTCACAGATTGCCCAATTTGTAATATGGGGCAAAAATTTCTTCACAAAAGCAAGCATTTCATCCAGATTCATTTTTCCATAGCCAATGACAAATCCGGCTATCATGGTTTCTTCCATATAGTCGTTCTCATAAACTCCTAAAAAGCTTCTGAAGTTTCCCTTTGCAATCTCTTTGGCAATTTCCTTCATTTTAGGACTTCTGATACCCAGTATAGGCATGGAGTTTGGTATCAGCTTATTCTGAAAGGCGCAGTATTTTTCCTCCGCAAGGCTTTTCAGATATTCCTTAAAGCTTTGATAAGCCTCTTTGTCCCAGCTCTCTCTTCTTACCTCCATTGTCATACCTCTTTGAGCCTTTCCCATTCTTTCTCCTTAAAACCGACCAGCACAAAATCCTCCCCTATAATAAGAGGCCGTTTTATCAGCATTCCGTTGGAAGCCAGAAGATTGAGCTGCTCTGTCTCTGACATATCCTTGAGCTTATCCTTTAAATTCATCTCCTTGTATACCATGCCGCTTGTGTTAAAAAATTTTTTCAGCTCATAGCCGCTTTTTTCAAGCCACTCCTTCAATTCAGCAGCGCTGGGGTTTTGTTCTACAATATGCCTGTCAATATACGCTATATTATTCTCGTTAAGCCACCTCTTTGCCTTTTGGCAGGTGGAGCACTTGGGATATTCCAAAAATAAAACTGACATGTTCCATACCTCCTAATCCTCTGATATCCATTCAAACCGTTTTTGCTCTGTTCCGTTTTTTTCAACAGTCTCATTCCACATTGCGGCAGGTCTGACCCACAGACCTCCCGCACCATAGAGGGCTTTGTAGACGACCATGTCCTCCAGTGTTTCGGAATGCTTTGCAATGCCGACAACATAATATTCATTTCCTTTAAAATGGCGGTACCGCCCGAGCCGTATTTCCTCCATATTTACACCTCTCTGACATGAATTATTATAAAGGAAGACACATGAAAATGCTATGGTTATGTCCCTTTTTGTACGTCAATTTTTCTTTCGTAGACTATTTTCCCCCTCATGTCAGCACTGCCCTATCATGTGAGGCCACTTTTTCCGGGGAGTGATTTTTGAATATTTCACGGTATTTTTTTCCCTGCCGGCCATCCCCTTTGTCCGAACAAATAACAGTATCCGAAACAAAAAAGGAATGGATTTATCATCCATTCCTTTTTTATGTAAATATTTACATCTCAACGACAAGGGAGGTGCCCATACCACCGCCGATGCAAAGAGTAGCAAGACCATATTTGGAACTGCGTTTCTTCATTTCATAGAGCAGAGTAACCAGAATTCTTGCACCTGACGCGCCTACAGGATGTCCCAAAGCAATGGCGCCGCCGTTTACATTCACCTTAGACATATCAAAGTGAAGTTCGTTTGCCACAGCGACAGACTGTGCCGCAAAAGCCTCATTTGCCTCAATTAAATCCATGTCGTCCACTGTAAGGTTCGCTGCAGCAAGAGCCTTCCTGCAAGCGTACACAGGACCGACACCCATAATAGCTGGGTCTACGCCTGCGGATGCATAGCTTACTATTTTAGCCAGAGGCTTGATGCCAAGTTCTTTGGCCTTGTCAGCAGACATAACAATTAAAATTGCAGCGCCGTCATTGATGCCTGACGCATTTCCCGCTGTCACTGTTCCGCCGTCTTTTTTGAACGCCGGTTTTAATTTCTGCAACGCCTCCATTGTAGTACCGTGCCTTGGGTGCTCGTCTGTATCTACAACAATTTCCGCTTTTTTCGTCTTTACCACAACAGGAACAATCTCATCCTTAAATTTGCCCGCCTTCTGCGCTGCCTCAGCCTTCTGCTGGCTGGAAAGGGCAAAGTCATCCTGCATTTGTCTTGTAACGCCATATTTCTCAGCTACATTTTCCGCTGTAATGCCCATATGGTAATGGTGGAATGCGTCAGTCAGAGCATCGCGTACCATGGAATCAACAATAACACCGTCGTTCATGCGGTAGCCGCCCCTTGCTTTCTCCAAAACGTAAGGAGCCTGGGTCATGTTTTCTGTGCCGCCGCAGACAATGATATCCGCGTCGCCGCATTTTACTGCCTGTGCCGCCATCTCAACAGAGCGCAGACCGGAACCGCAAATCATATTGATTGCCATAGCGGGCTTTTCCACAGGAATGCCTGCATTTACAGCCGCCTGCCTGGCAACGCCTTGGTATAATCCTGCCTGCAATACACAGCCTAAAATTGTCTCGTCTACCTGATCAGGGGTTAAGCCCGCACGGTTAAGGGCCTCCTTGATGGCTACAGTGGCAAGCTCTGCTGCTGATACATTTGTAAAAGCACCCTGGAAGGTACCTACTGGCGTTCTGACTGCACTGGCGATAACTACTTCTCTCATTGTAAATTGCCTCCTTATTAATATGTTAAAAATATAACAACCTCATGAAAGTATCATATCACAATTGACTGTATAATTCAATAGAAACAGCAAAATTTTTCCCTCTGCTGCTGCATTTTTACCTTAAAATCTTAAAATGTCATGTTAAAAATTTAGCATGCAAATAAATGCCACGCAATCTATTGGGGAAATTGTTACCATAGCAAAAATCTACAGGTTTTTAAACAGATATTTTATCGTTCAATTTAATAAAATCAACCTCTGTGTACAATAAACATTCCCGGGCACCATCTGAAAAATATCAGTCCTGTAAATTCGTCTGTTATTTTCAGAACTTTCAGTTTACATCCGCGGAAATTAAAGCCCGGGACAAGGGGGAAATCTTGTGGAAGTTAGGAGGCTAAGCCTCCAAAAAACCTTTGTAAAAACCGCTCTAAAACCGTTTTCTCTACCGTGCTCTTTCTTAAAGTAAAAACCGTAAATACATTTTCTGTAATTACGGTTTTTACACACAGGCTCTATATTTTTGTATCCTGCAAGCCGCGGCAGACATATTTATTGAATCTGCCACAGCAAATTGCCTTTTTTATTGTTTCCCGCTCAAATAAACTCCCCAAAATATCGCTTACTGAGCAGCCTTTTCCGCTTTTACCTTTTTAATCGCTTCTGTCAGCTTTGGTATAATTGCGTGAACATCCCCAACAATACCTAAATCAGCAACATCAAAGATTGGCGCTGTGTTGTTTTTGTTGATTGCAACAATAACATCAGAGCCCTCCATACCTGCCACATGCTGGATAGCGCCTGAAATACCACAGGCAACATAGAGGTTTGGCCTTACAGTCTTACCTGTCTGTCCAACCTGATGGTCTTTTGAAATCCATCCGGCGTCTACATTGGCCCTGGAGGAAGAAATCTCTCCGCCCAATACGTCAGCCAAATCTCTCAGCATATTGAAGCCCTCAGGACTTCCTATTCCACGTCCGCCGGATACCAAAATCTTTGCTTCCGTAATATCAGCTGCTTTTTTGCTCTCCTTGATGACCTCTCTGATCTTAACGTTCATATCTGCGTCCGTCAGCTGAACATCAAAAACCTCTACCTCACCCTGTTTTGACGTGTCCTTTGGAAGCGCTTTCATAACGCCAGGACGAACAGTCGCCATCTGTGGCCTGTAGTTCTCACAGACTATGGTAGCCATAATATTTCCGCCGAAAGCCGGACGGGTCATATTCAAAAGCTTTGTCTCCGGATCAATGGCAAGACCGGTACAGTCTGCCGTAAGTCCGGTATGTACTCTGGCGGAAACCCTTGGCGCCAAATCACGTCCGATGGAGGAAGCACCATAGAGTACAATCTCCGGATCCTTCGCCTTGATTACTTCATACAAAGCCTTTGCATATGGCTCTGTCACATATTCGGAAAGCATTGCGTTATCGACAACAATTACCTTATTAGCACCATGCTCAATCAGTATGTGCGCCTTTTCTTTGATGTTGTATCCAAGTAAAATTGCGACAACCTTCTGTCCAAGATCGCCTGCAAGCTCGTTTGCCTTGCCGATAAGCTCAATGCCTACCTTCTGGATTTCTCCGTCCCTCTGTTCTGCTAATACATATACATCTTTACTCATTAGCTTAACATTCCTTTCTGATTTATATATATTCTTCA
Organism: Bacillota bacterium; assembly: GCA_019422105.1. Lineage (GTDB taxonomy): Bacteria > Bacillota > Clostridia > Lachnospirales > Anaerotignaceae > JAHZDZ01. The sequence goes on from JAHZDZ010000001.1 coordinate 262,913, forward strand.
ATTGGCAGTTTTCTATTAAATATCACTTTCGTCCCGTCGGACTGTCAAAAGTTAGATAATGAATTTTTCCTGAAGCTTGTTTACAATTGCCTCTACAGCCTCATCCGCTGTCACATCATCAAGAAGCGTTCCTGCGCCCTTAGCCTGTTTGGTAAAGGACTGTTTTACTCTGGTAGGAGAACCCTTCAGTCCGATATTTGCCATATCCACTGTATCCTTCAATTCCTCCAATGTCCAAACCTTTACTTCTTTCTCCCTGTAAGCATCAAATACGCCGCCTACAGACATGTACCTTGGGGAAGCCAGCTCTGCCAGAGCTGTGATTAAACAAGGAGTATTCACCTCAATAATGTGGTATCTGTCTTCAAACTGCCTCTTTACGATAAGCTTGCCGTCCTCTACATCAAGGCTTTCTGCATAGCTTACCTGAGGAATGCCAAGATGCTCCGCTATCTGTGGCCCAACCTGTGCTGTGTCACCGTCGATTGCCTGGCGTCCTGTAATAATAACATCATAATCCAGTTTCTTTACCGCCGCCGCAATTGTGGAGGAGGTAGCCCATGTATCAGCGCCGCCGAAAGCCCTGTCAGTCACAAGAATTGCCTCGTCACATCCCATAGCGAGCGCTTCCCTCAGCGCAACGTCAGCCTGAGGAGGTCCCATGGATACTACGGTAACGGTACCGCCTGTTTTTTCCTTTAACTGAAGAGCAGCCTCAATGCCGGCTTTATCATCAGGATTGATAATACTTGGAACACCGTCACGAATCAGTGTATTTGTTTTGGGGTCAAGCTTAACCTCTGTTGTATCAGGTACTTGTTTTACGCAAACAACTATTTTCATTGTTCTATTGCTCCTTTCAATATGTATAAATTCATTTCGCATGTTTTACCCTTAGAGGATAAAATCAGATCAGATATGAAGAAAATTCGTATTTGTTTTTTTACCACAATTATTTTACTTTCATCCAGCCGGAAATAACCATTTTCTGAACTTCAGAGGTACCCTCGTAGATTTCTGTAATCTTAGCGTCCCTCATCATTCTCTCAATTGGATATTCTCTTGTGTAGCCATAACCGCCGTAAAGCTGCAGGCATCTTCTTGTCACATCACTTGCTGTATCAGCTGCAACAAGCTTAGCCATAGCTGCCAGATGTCCGTAAGGAAGCTTTGCGTCCTTTGCACATACTGCCTGGTAAACCAAAAGCTTTGCGCCCTCTGTGTAAGCCCTCATATCGGCAAGCTCAAACTGTGTGTTCTGGAACTGTCCGATTTTTTTGCCGAACTGTTTTCTTTCGCCGACATATTTCACTGTCTCGTCAATAGCACCCTCTGCAATACCAAGAGCCTGTGCGGCAATACCGATACGGCCTCCGTCCAGAGTCTTCATGGCAATGCCAAAGCCCTTGCCTTCCTGTCCCAGCATGTTCTCCTTTGGAACAATACAGTTTTCAAAAATCAATTCACAGGTAGAGGAACCCTTAATACCCATTTTCTTTTCCTTTTTGCCGATTTTAAAGCCCGGGAAATCCTTTTCAATAATAAAAGCTGTAATACCCTTGTTTCCCTTTGATTTGTCCGTCATTGCAAAAATCACATAAATATCCGCTTTGCCGGCGTTTGTGATAAAGATTTTAGAGCCGTTAATCACATAGTGATCGCCGTCCAAAACCGCTTTCGTCTGCTGCATAGACGCGTCGGTTCCTGCGCTTGGCTCCGTCAGACCGAATGCTCCCAGCTTTTCACCTTTTGCAAGAGGAATCAGATATTTTTGTTTCTGCTCTTCTGTACCAAACTCATAAATTGGCGTTGCACAGAGAGAGGTATGCGCTGATACAATAACGCCTGTTGTCGCACAAACCTTGGATAACTCCTCCACACACATTGCATATGTCAAATAATCGGCACCCTGTCCGCCGTACTCCTTGGGGAAAGGAATACCAAGCATTCCGTATTTCGCTAATTTCTTTACTGTCTCCTCCGGGAACCTTTCTTCCTCGTCTACTTCCTCCGCCAGCGGCTTTACTTCTGCCTCAGCGAATTTTCTGTACAGCTCCTGCGCAAGTAAATGCTCTTTTGATAATGTGAAATCCATTGATATTTCCTCCTTAATAAATGAAAATTAAGTTATTTAAGACATGTTCATGTTTTGCCAAAATATCTCCTGCATACATAAATACAGCCGGGAACAGGGTTCTTTGTGCATAAGGTATGTCCTTATCTTCATTGTATGTGAGAAGGACATTATTCATGCGGGCAAAACTTTTTTTTAACAATGTTGCTGTCAAAAATCGTGAAATTGTTTCTAAAAAAATACATATTTTCTGTTAAACTTGATACCTTTTCTGTTATTATAATACTTTTATTCAAAAAAACAAAGCATTTTTTTAACATTTGTCCTGAAAAAATTATCAAAAATTCACCATCATTTTCGTGAATAAAAAGAAAAAATAGTACCTAAGATTGACACATTTCACAATTTCTAATGGTAAAGTACCAATAAACGTATCAAACCGCCTCTTTATTTTGTTTTATTTTTAACATTTTTCCTCTTTTTGTTGGTATAGTATTTTACAGGCTGAAATTTTGTGTCCCTCTCTGAAAGACAAACATTGATTTCCATATTTTTAACAAACTGTCCATAAAAAGCGGCAGCCCCCTTTCCTAGCAGACAATAACAAAAAAAGGCATTTGCGCCCAGATACAGTTTTGATACTGCGGTGCAAATGCCCTATATAAGAGAACAAACAATTTACGCTTCTATTTTCACGCTGCTGCCGTCTATTCCCTTTTTTACAATTATTTTTTTGTCAATTCTCTCCTTCAGCTCACTGACATGGGAAATGATGCCAACAAGCCGTCTGCCCTGCGAAAGCTGGTACAGCGCATTTACGGCCTGCTCCAAAGACTCGCTGTCCAAAGACCCAAAGCCTTCGTCAATAAACATGGTGTCAATTTCCACTCCTCCGGAATGCCTTTGAATGACGTCAGAAAGTCCCAGAGCCAGAGAAAGGCTGGCCTTGAAAGATTCTCCGCCGGAAAGTGATTTTACTGTCCTCACCTTCCCTGTATAATTATCCAAAACATCTATTTCAAGTCCTGACTGGCTTCTCAAATCAGAGGCGTCCTCCTTTCTCAATAGAACGAACCGCCCGCCTGTCATCATGTCAAGCCGTTTGTTGGCCTCCTGAATAATCTGTCGGAAATAGGAAGCCTGAACATACTGCTCAAAGGCAAGCTTCTGTTTGCCCGTCAGTGTGCCGTTGGCCGTGTTGGACAGATCCTGAACCATAATATATTCCTTTTCTGTTCTCTCCATCTGCCTGATGTATTCTCCCAGCTTTACCTCAATTCGCTTGTTTGTCTCCAGTCGGCTGTGCAGAGAAACAATCTGGTTGTTCAGGAGCTCTCGATCCTTTTCAAGAAGCTCACGCCGTGCCCTCAGGCAATCCAAGTCCATAACCTGCTTGTCCTTAAGCTCCCTTTGAAAATCTGTGCATCTTTTTTGAGACAAGTTGAATTCGGAATGAAATTTCTGTAGTTCATCCCTCATTTTTTTCAGCTCATCTGCGGTTTTCACTCCCTCACGATACTCCTGTGCCTCCTGAAAACCGTAATTTTTGAGAGCGTCCGAAAAACTTTTTTCCTGCTTCTCATAATTCTTTTTCACATCCAAAAGTCTCTCCTGCTCCTTTTGAAGTACAGCAATCTGCTGGGAAAGTTTTGTTTTTTTATCGTGATACTCCCTCTGTGCCTTATCAAAGGCTGCCCGAAGCCTGCTGAGCAGATTTTTATTATCCTCCAATACTCTCAGAGCCGCTTCCTTCGACGGATAAGTCAGTGCCTTGCGAATCTCTTCAAGTCTGCCTTGGTCGCTGCCAAGAGATTTCTCGATTTCGCCTATTTGCCCCTCCTTTTCCTTCCGCTCTTTTTCTAAGGTGTTACGGCTTTTTTCCAAAGCCTCCAAACCTTTTTCCAACACCTGCCTGAGCGCCTCCTGCTTTTTCAGAGCCTCCAGCTCTTTTTTCCCATTTTCTGCCTCCGTATTTTTCTCATCCAGCTTTGCTTCCAATAATCTCGCCAATTCAGGAATATTTCGGATGGCATCTAAATTACCCAAAAGCTTCTCTGCGTTCTCCCTCAGATTTTTCAAAATAGTCTCGCACCGTGTCTTTATTGTATTTAATGTCTTGGAAAGTTCCTGCAGCTCTTTATGGGATTCGTCCCTTTCTTTTTTCAGACGATTTATTTCCGCCTCTGTGGAAACCTCCCCCGTCAGCTGTGCTTTTTGGGGATGATTGGCAGAGCCGCAGACCGGGCAGGGCATGCCTTCCTCCAGTGTAGCGGCCATAATACCGGCCTGTGCCCGCAAAAAAGCAATTTCTTTTTGTTCAAAGGCTTCATTGAGCTTCTGATAAACCTTTTCACTCTTCCCATATTCCTTTTGAAGGCCGCCCTCTTCTTTTTTCATTTTCCAAACGTTCATTATATTTTTTTGTAACTCCAGAAGAGAATTTCTGTTTTCCTCCAATAAAGCAAGCTTCCCTTCCGCCTTTACCCTCTCTGCCTCTGCGCCATCCAGCCCCGTGTACGCTTCCTTTTTCTGTTTTTCCTCTTTCTCAAGCGCTGTCTGTCTGTCAGCCGTTTCCCTCAGGCTCTTTGCTGCCCTTTGAAGCTCTTTCTCCTTTACCTGCATTGCCCTCTCAAGGCTTTGAAGCGTATCATAGGAAGCCATGCTCTGTTCCAGCCTCTGTATAAAAGCCGCCGTCTCCTCCCTCTCCTTCTCTCTGGCTGTTTCCTCCCCGAAAAGCTGTTCCGCCCCCAGGAAATCCTCTTTGTATGCGGCAATGCCGTTTTCTCTGATGCGAATATCTTCCTCCAGCTTTTCCTTCTCCGCCTTTGCCTGCAAATAGCTGTTTTCCAAAGGCACGATACTGCTTAAAATAATCTCTCCTGTTTCAATTTGTTTTGAAAGAGCACCATAGAAGTCCTTTTTTTCTTCAAATGACTGCAAACGCTTTTTTTCATTTTCCCATTCCAGAAATTTCTGATTTCTCTCCTCCGCCAATGCTATGTCTGAAATAAGTCCGCTCCACATTACCCCAAAGTCCTCTTCCTTTTTCTTTAAGGGCTTAAGAATGTTCTCCTCCTGTCGGTTACGCTTTTGGATGGCGGCAAAAATCTGCGGACTGAGGTGAATGTTTTTTTCTGAAATCAGCCTGCCGAGCTCTTCATCCTCAGCACACAAAAAATCGCTTTCCAGCTGTAATATATTCCTTTGTATTTCCGTCCGCTTTTCCCTGAGTGTCTTTTCCTTCTCCTTTAATCTCTCCTGAAGCTCCAAATACAAATCGGTGTTGAATACCTTCCGGAAAATATCAGCCCTTTCCTTACTCTCCGCCAGCAAAAGCTTCAAAAATTCGCCCTGGGCTATCATGGCAATCTGTTTAAACTGCCTGTAATCAATCCCCAAAAGCTTTGTCACCTCTGCCGTTACCCTGCCCATACCGCTGATAACCTGTCCGTCCGGCAGGAAAAGGTCTGCGTCAGCCCCTTTTTGGGTCATCTTGCTGCTTCCCTTTCTTCTTCTCATATACTTGGGGTTTCTCCGCACCAGATACCTTCCCTCTTTATGAGAAAAGGAAAGCTCCACATAGGTCTCCGCCTCCTCCCCTGCAAAATCACTTCTCAAAGTATCCGCCGTTCTGATGTTGCCGCTGCTCTCCCCAAAAAGAGCAAATGTTACAGCGTCAAATATTGTTGTCTTGCCGCTTCCCGTATCTCCTGTAATTAAAAACAGGCCACTGTCTCCAAACCTGCCAAAATCAATCTCACATTCCCCCGAGTAGGGGCCGAAAGCGCTTATTTTCAAATTCAATGGCCTCATGCCTCAACGCCCCCCATTTCTTCCAGAATGCGCTTGACCAAAGCGCACTCCTCCTCTGTCATCTGCGTATTGTTACGGTTATAGTAAAACTCCTGAAATAACTCCAACGGCCCCTTTTGGGATACATCGCCGCTGGCAGCTGTTTTGGAATCCTCCGCCTCGGCACTTCTCCTGCTTTCAAAATCCAGCTTCATCAGGTTTGGATAAAACACCCGCAGCTTTTCCACCGGATCCAATATGGTATTTTCATCTGTCAGTGTTACCTGTATGTAGTCCAGAGGATTGCCCTCCCTCACAATATCCTCCCTTGTAATCTCCTCAAAACAACCTTTGATTTGACGCATATCCCTAAGAGGAACAAGGGGAATTTTTTCAAATTCAACCTTTCCCTTCTCCTTCATCTCAAGAAGTGTCACAGATTTATTCTGTCTTGCCTCCGAGAAAGAATACTTTAAGGGCGAGCCGGCGTAGCGTATTGTCGGCCGTCCCACAAACTGCGGCCCATGAATATGTCCAAGGGCCACATAGTCAAAACCCTCAAAAACAGAGCAATTGACATCATCAAGCCCTCCCAGGGAAAGCTCAGAATCACTTCTTATAACCTCACTGCCGGCGTTTGTAACAAATTGGTGTGCAATCAATAGATTCCTCTCATTCAAGTTCAGTTTCACATGTCCCATCACTGTTCTGACGGCCCTTTCATAGGAGGAGGAGTCTTCCTTCGGATAAAGAACGGAAACATTCGCCGGCCGCAGAAAGGGCATACAGTAAACATTTAAAATACCATACGAATCTCCATAGCGAAAGCCTCTCAGCCCCCCCTGACAGGAGGAAACGATATGAAGTCCCCGCTCCTCCATAATCCGGCTGCCGAAGCTTAAACGTTCTGCCGAATCGTGATTGCCGCTGATCAGAAATATTTCCTTTTTCCGCTCTATGAGTCCTGTCAAAAATTCATCCAGTACCTCAACGGCCTCGCCTGAGGGAATACTCTTATCATAGACGTCGCCTGCAATGATAACCCCTTCCGGCCCTGTTTCATCTACAATCCTCAAAATTTCCTTCAATATATAAATCTGATCCTCAATCATGCTAAACTCATTGACCCGCTTGCCGATATGCAGATCCCCCGTATGCAAAAAACGCATGTCCCCTACCTCCTTTGACCTTTGACACCCCTAATTTCGTCTGACGCTTTCTGTTTCACGAAAAGAAAAGCTTATGCAATTTGTTTTCCCCTCAAAATGCTTCTCTGCACAGCTTCGTCCATCCGTTGTTTTCCCGATACCATTCCACCGTTTTCTGAAGCCCCTCCTCAAAGGACATTTCGGCCTGCCAGCCTGTTTTTATCTTCAGCTTGCTGCTGTCAAGGGCATACCGCAAATCATGTCCCGGCCTGTCCTTTGTAAATTCAACCACATCACGGCTTCTATTTAATAGCTTCAAAACTCCGCTTATAACCTCCAGATTTGTCCTCTCGCAGTTTGCTCCGATATTGTAGACCTCTCCGGGTGTTCCCTTCTCCAGTACCGCGTCAATAGCACGGCAGTGATCCTTCACATAAATCCAGTCCCTCACATTTTTCCCCGTACCGTAAACAGACATTTTTTTCCCTTCCAGAGCACGCAGAATAGACAGGGGTATCAGCTTCTCCCTGTGCTGGTAAGGGCCGTAATTATTTGAGCAGCGGGATATTGTGACAGGAAGCCCGTAAGTTCTGAAATACGACAGGCAAAGGAGATCCGCTGCTGCCTTAGAGGCAGCATAAGGATTGCTGGGTTTCAAGGGCGACTCCTCCGTAAAAAGCAAGTCGGGCCTGTCAAGGGGCAAATCACCGTAAACCTCATCCGTTGAAACCTGATGAAACCTATTCACACCGTATTTCAAAGCCGCGTCCAGCAGCACACCGCACCCCTCTGTGTTGGTTTTCAAAAAAAGAGCCGGATTTTTAATAGAATTATCCACATGACTTTCCGCTGCAAAATTAACAACTACATTCGGCTTATAGCATTGAAAAATGTCTTCTATAAATTGCTGTCTGCAAATATCGCCTTTTATAAAAGTATAGTCTCCCCACGCCCCGGCCATCTCAAGGGTCCTGGGATTTCCTGCATAGGTCATGGCGTCAACACAGATTACCTCTATATCCTTTCTTTTCTGAAGTATATATTCCAAAAAATTGCCGCCGATAAATCCGGCGCCGCCGCAAAGTAAAAGCTTCATTGTATCCATCTTCTCTCTAAGTTATAGTAGGGACACTGCACCAAAATAAACAAATACAAACAGCCTCTCAAGACTCTTCAGGCTGTCAATAAACCTATTTAACCAATAAATAAATGGGGTTCGGGGCGCAACGCCCCGAGTGGAATTCGCCAAATGGACTTTGCCTATTTGACGGTTTCCCACATATGTTATTTGCGGAAAGCTCTGGAAAAAAAGTCCTGAATTCAGGGGATTGACGATAGTATCCTTGTGTAAAAAAACAGGGCTTTATACTTCTGTTTTATTCTAAAAAGTCCCGGAAGGACTTTTTTGACATTTGAATAGCCTCTCAAGGCTTTTTGCGGTTATTATTTCCGAAAGCTTTTTCGCCCTGATTGGGCAGCAGCCTTTCTTTTCTGTTTTTCTTCCCCCATCACACTATTCTTAACCGAAACCAAGCAGGCCGGTTTAAAATAATTTTACCATCAGGGCATAACCTTTGCACCATAAAAATTTAAGCAGATATTGGTATGCTTCCCATATACTGATATTATAACAATATTTTCGTATAGGAGGCGCTTTCGACCTTCAAGCCTCTGAGGGGATAAATTGGAGCCGGAAGAAAATTTCTGCTTACAGCATGAAACGCCTTGGCGCTGCTCACACTTTTCAGGCAGCTCATTACGAAAAAGTCCTTTTACGCAGCAAAACACCTGTCTGAATACCCTTTTCGTATCCGGACAGGTGTTTTCTTATTGCCCTATGCTTCCTTTAAGTATTTTTTGATAAGACTCCAAATACTATCCTTCTCAAAGCCTCGCTTCCACGCCGCTGTTCCGGCCAAATCAAGATCCTTTGCAATGGTAAGCCTTTCCTCCATGCTCTTTTCATCCTCCAGCCATATCTTATAGGTAATTCCGTTCTTTACATATTCCCCATAGTTCTGGCCTGTCTCCTCGTCATAAACAATCTCCGCATTGTTTTCCACCAGATTATTATAAGCGTTTTCCATGCCAAGTGCCTTCGAGGTAACCTCAATCTGTCCGTTTACCTCCTCCTCCGCCCACAGGCGGGTATAAAAAGGCATACCCATAATCAGTTTATCCCTGTCCACCATTGAAACAGCCTTCTCCATAGCATCCCTTGTCCAGCCCAGAGAAGCCACAGAGCCGCTGACCTCGCTTGTCGCCCAATGCTCATCATAGGCCATGATGCAGACATAATCCACAATCCTTCCCACCTCCTCCATGCCGTAATGGCTTGTCCAGGAGGTCGGAATATACATATCCACAGATACAACAATGCCCTGCTGCCTGAGAAAAGGCGTTATCTCCCTGATAAACTGCACATAGTATTCCCCGTCCGCCTTTGCCACACTCTCAAAGTCAATATTGATGCCGTCCAAATCATATAGAGCCGCAAAGGCTAGTATCTGTCTTATGATTTTCTCTCTCTTGTCTGTATCGCTCAATGTGTCATGTGTGATTGCAGCGTCAAAATCGTTGCTGAAAAGCGCCCATACCTGATAACCGTTTTGGTGCGCCCAGTCCACATAGCCCTTATCTGCAATATTGGAAATATTGCCCTCCGAATCCTGAAGCTTAAACCATGTGGGAGACAAAACGTCCAATCCGTCTATGACAACCCTTCTGTCCAAAGATGCGCTTTGCTCTACCTTAAACACCTGATCCCAAAGCATATTGATTTTGCCGCTTTCAGCCTTCCAAGGCTCCTTTACCTTTGGTACGGCCTCCGGCTGCTTTACTGTCTGAATGTCGGCAATATTCTCTGTCGGCATATAGCCGGCACGTCCTTCTGCTGTCCGCACCTTTGTGTACTTGCCAAAGCTGCTGAAAACAAAGACATCCTCGCCCTTTTTCAGCCTTGTGACCGTTTTTGACTTGCTGTCTGCCTCCTCCGTTATTTTGGTGCTCCTTGTTATGGTTCCTTTTTTCAGCTCCTGATTTTGAAAATCAATGACAATCATATGGCTGTCCTCGTTGTAGGTAACAGAAAGATTATATACCTCCTCCAATATACCTTCCGGAATATAAACGGTATTTTCTATGCCGTACAACGGAAACTCCAGCGTAAGGGGCTCGTTATTGACATAATAGGTTAAATCGTCTGTACTCATGCGTATCACACTTTCCGCATCCGTTACTGTCAGCTTATTGGAGCCCTTATCCCAGAAGATGGTTTCATCTATATACTCTTTCACAAAGTCTACCGTAAAATAAATATTCTCCCCGTCCATAAAAGTTGACTGCTGTATGTCTTCTGCGCTGTCGCCGCCAACCGTCACCCTTACAGTATCTCCATCCATTACTGATAGAAGACTCTTATACAGACCGCTTCCCAAAAACAGCCGGGCGCCGCCATAAAAAAACAGCACAAAAAACAACACTCCTAAAACGGCGTATGTAATTTTTCTCCTTCTTCTTTTCTTATATGCCTTAATCTGCCTTTTTGCAGCCCTGTCATCCATTTTTTATTCACCTTTCCTTTTTTTCGTCCTTTTCTTCAGTATAGCACAGAACCCCTGTCACCTTAATTAAGGTTTCCTTAAAGATGACACGGGTTTCTTAAAAAAGAATAACATGACATTTTAAAAAACCGGAAACGCGTAAAGCGTTTCCGGTTTTTCCAAAAAGCCTAATGTCTGTATTTTTAAATATTCTCAGTTCCTTTCTCTATAACGGAAGCCTTCCGTTTCAAAAAGGAAAGTTTCGTCTCCGATATCAGCACAGATATAAATATTAACACAAACCCCGCCATAAGCTGTGCAGTAATTTTTTCATGATAGAACCATATAGAAAACAATACGCCGAAAACGGCCTCCAGGCTTAAGATAATAGAGGCGGAAGATGGATTGGTATATTTAATGCCGATGGTCTGTAGCAGAAGGCACAGTGCCGTGGCAAATACCGCCAGATACATTACCCCCATAACCGCATTGACAGGAAATGCCTTTGGATAGCTTCCCGTCACAGCTGTCAGGGCCCAGGCCAATAAAGCGATAACAAAAAACTCCACCAACGTTAAAACAACCGTGTCCCTGTCCTTTGCCAGAACCGCCGTCGCTACAATATTGGCCGCACAGCACAGTCCTCCCAGAAGAGTCACAAAATCCCCCAGCGTCATGGAAAGCGCCCCGTCAAGAGACACAAGGCCAATCCCTATAATACAAAGAATCGCCGCGGAAAAATTGTATTTGTCCGGTCTTGCTTTGCATACTGCCCAGCTGAGAAATGGCACCAGAACACAATAGATTGCAGTCAGAAAAGCGCTCTTTCCCGGCGTAGTGTCAAGGCTCAGTCCCATTGTCTGTAAAATATAGCCCAGAAAAAGGAAAAAACCTATAATACCACCGCTTTTTATGTATTCCCAACTGATCAGCCTCAGCTTTCTATAGAAAACGGCTCCCAGCACAACGCTTGCCGCCGTAAAGCGGAAAGCAATTAAAAAGGGAAACGAAAACGCGTCCGTCGCCCCTTTAATGACAACAAAAGTACTGCCCCATATAATCGCTGTCAAAAACAGGGCAGCCTTGCAAAGAACATATCTTTTACTGTCCATTTTATACCCCTATTCCATACACTTCTCAATAAAATAACGGAACAATTTCCTGCTGTTTTCATCCTTCCTGAAATTCAATTCAGGATGCCACTGCACCGCCGCAATAAAACTGGCCTGATCCATCTGCGCTCCCTCAATAAGTCCGTCATAGGATATGGCAAAAGCGGTCAGGGACGGTGCCAGCCTTTTCACTGCCTGATGGTGGAGGCTGTTGACATTTATTTTTTCCATCTCCAGACACTCATAGAGGAAGGAATCCCTGTGAAGCGTGACAGAATGAACACTCTCCTCTGTCGAAAAGCACTGCTTGTGCTGAATATCCAGTATCCTCTCCGCCTGTCTTTCTATATCCTGATAAAGTGTTCCGCCAAGCGCAGCGTTTAATATCTGAAGACCTCTGCAAATTCCCAGAAGCGGTTTGTCCGCCTCAATAATGCGCTCAATAAGATAGGTTTCCATTCTATCCCGCAAAGGACATATCTCACCGCAAAAGGAGAGTATTTCCTTACCATATACCCTTGGGTCAACATCCTGGCCGCCTGTAAACAAAAAGCCGTCGTATCTATCAAGCATGTCATCCAGCACTTCCCTGTTGTCCGTGAGAGGAAGTATCATAGGAATGCCGCCCGCCTCCTCAACGGCATCCATATATCCCGGAAGCATCCATATACTGTTCTTTTCCGCATCAAACAGAGGAAGGACGCCAATCAGTGGTCTTTTTGACATTTTTCCACATCCCTTCTAAATAGACAAAGGCCGCCTGAAAAAGCAGGTCGCTTTCCTTCCTGACAGCCCTGAATATCACTTATTTCCTTAACTTGGCTTTATTTTAACTGAAAAGGGATAATAAATCAAGAACGTCTTTACAACTTGCCGTTTCCAGTATAAGATAAGAGAAGAAATTTTGCCCTGCCTGTTTTACAGCTTGGCAAAAACAGCTTTCCCGCAGAATATCCGCCGAAAATAAGGCGGCATTTTGCGCATAACGGTTTTATTTTCAAAAGATTACCAAGTGAAGGGATGAGGAAAAATGGAAGTCAGAACGAGGTTTGCGCCAAGCCCAACAGGCTATATGCATATCGGCAACCTTAGGACGGCCCTGTATGAATTTTTGATCGCTAAATCACAGGGCGGAAAATTTATATTGAGAATAGAGGATACGGATCAGGTACGCCATGTTGAGGGTGCGGTGGATATTATATACAATACCTTGAAAGTAACTGGGCTTAAGCATGACGAGGGCCCTGACATCGGCGGCCCATATGGCCCATATGTGCAAAGCGAGAGAATGGATATGTACAAAAAATACGCTTTGCAGCTGGTGGAAGAGGGTAAGGCTTATTATTGCTTCTGCACAAAGGAGCGCCTTGAGGGCTTAAAAACAGAAAATGAACACGGCGAGGCTTTTTCACACTATGACAGGCACTGCCTTTTTTTGAGCGAAGAGGAGATTCAAAAAAATCTGGACAGCGGCCTGCCCTATGTCATCCGCCAGAAAATGCCGACAGAGGGTACCACCACATTTGACGATGTGGTTTACGGCAGCATTACCGTAGACAATAAGGAGCTGGACGATCAGATACTGATAAAGACAGACGGCTATCCGACCTATAATTTTGCCAATGTTATTGACGATCACGTCATGGATATTACCCATGTGGTCAGGGGAAGCGAATATCTTTCCTCAACGCCGAAATATAACCTTTTATATGACGCTTTTGGCTGGAACCCGCCCCAGTATATCCACCTGCCTCCTGTTATGCGCGACCAGCACCATAAGCTCTCGAAGCGTCATGGTGACAAATCCTTTGAGGATTTGGTAAAGGAAGGCTATCTGGTGGAGGCGATTGTAAACTATATCGCCCTTTTGGGCTGGAGTCCATCGGATAATCAGGAAATATTTACCCTTGACGAGCTGATTGAGAAATTCACCATATCAGGCCTGAGCAAATCTCCATCTATATTTGATATAAAAAAGCTCACCTGGATGAACAGCGAATATATCAAAAATATGGACGCGGATAAATTCTATGCTTTGGCTGAAGCAAAATTAAGGGAGGGAATCAAAAATGATTCCATTGACCGAAAAAAAGTTTCCATATTATTACAGCCACGTCTGGAAACGTTAAATGATATTCCCGCTTTGGTTGACTTTTTTGACCAGCTGCCGGATTACAGCACAGAACTGTATGTACACAAAAAAATGAAAACGACTCCTGAAATCGCTCTGGACAGTCTGCGCTCGGCATACCCTGTTTTGGAGGCTCTTCCCGCCTGGACAGAGGAAGCCATTCATGATTCCATGATGGAATTAACAGCACAGAAAGGAATCAAAAACGGACAGATGCTCTGGCCTATCCGAACGGCACTTTCCGGGAAACCAACCTCTCCTGGCGGCGCCTTTGAGCTGGCTGATATTTTGGGACGGGAGGAAGCCCTCAGAAGGCTTCAGGTTGGCATAGATAAGCTTTCCGATTGAAAAAAGCCAAGGCTTATTTCTTTGTAATTGCCCTACAATACTTTAGCGGCTTACAATATATAAATTTATCTTGTAAAAAAGCCCCCTTTAAAGCGGCTTGACTTAAGAAAACAGCATGTAAATATAATTGTATTCTTAAGGAAAATACCGGGGTCTAGTTGCATAAAAATAATAACAATATGATTCACAAAAGCAAAGAAAGCTTTATTAATCAAGCTTTCTTTGCTTCAAAATTTTCTTATGGCGCCGACCATTAGGGCGGCATTCATAAAACATCATAGGATTTTTTCAGGAAACGGCATAGCCTTAGCTATGCCGTTTCTTCGTTTGATAGAGCACAATGTACAATACCAGAGAAGATATATGTCTTTCCTTTCCCCGCCTTGCGGTGCTTGTTCTTCCTCAATTCCCGCACTCGTCCCCATGTGTCAGCGTCGATAATCGGCATTTCTCCTTCACTTCCTACAACACCGCACAAGGCAGCTTTGCCAAAGTTTCAGATTATTTTGACAAGGCTTTCTCGCTTTTTATACGGAGAAAATTATAAAAACGCCGCAATCCTAAGAAAAAATTGCAGCGCTTATTTCCAGACTATTCTGTTTTCTTGTTTGACTTCTTGAATCTCTTCTGCTGTGAAGGTAACTGTCCATAGACTCGTTTGTCTGTTTTGTCTTACTCTGTATATTCCCTTTCATATATGGCAGCTACATCATGTATTCTGCGCTTCATCTCGGTACGGATATGTAATGGCTCTAAACACTCGCATTTATCTCCAAAACTCAATAAAATATCGTAATGGTATTCGTTCTCTAAAAAAGGAAAATGAACAAGGTAATGCTCGTCACCGTCCGGCAAAAAATCTTCATAAGAACAAAAATCAAGCACTCTGTCCATGACAGATTTATGAATACGGACTTTAATTCTTCTTTGCCTCGTTGCCCAAATATCATCAAAATCCAACTGTGGTTTTTGATAATCTCGTGGCAAGAAAATTACCTCTTGCATTTGCAGGCTTGACATACGGGATAATCTGAACAATCGAAAATCATTTCTTTTGTGGCAATACCCTTGTAAGTACCAATGATTGCCTTTTAACACAAGCTGATACGGCTCGGCTGTTCGTGCGGTTTTATTTCCGTGGTGGGCGATATATTCAAAGGTCAGCAATTTACTTTCCTGCAAGGCTGTCTTGACAGTTTCCAAATATGGTTGTAAGTTTGTGCTGCCCATCCACGGGCTTAAATCTATACTTATTTGATTCACCTTAAATTCAATTTCTTTCGCTCTGTCGGCAGGAATAAAGCTCTTGACCTTTGCAAGAGCATTTACCAGTTCATCCCCTCGTACCATGCCCGTAAGGCTGGAAAGCCCCATCAGGATAGCAGAAAGATCGGCAGCAGAAAAAACCTTTTTATCAATCTTATATTCCTGCATAATTTCAAAGCCGCCGCCCACTCCTGCCGTTGAGTGAACAGGAATACCCGCCATGTTGATAGCGTCTATATCGCGGTAGATTGTGCGGGGTGAAACTTCAAACATATCTGCCAATTCCTGTGCGCCTATCCGTTTTTTATCAAGGAGTATCATAATAATGCTAACAAGCCTGTCTACTTTCATTTGACAGCCGCCTTTCAATTGAGATTATGGCCATACTGTTGTCAACAATTACATGGTACAATAAAAGTGAAAGTAAATCAATAAAGTGAAAACGGAGGTAATTTATGTTTACAATCTATGTTTATGTTCTTGATACCTTAGCCGACTGGGAAATTGGGTATGCTATTGCGGAGCTGAATTCCGGCCGATTTTTTAAAAAGGATGCGCCGCGTGTATCCCTCAAGACGGTTAGTAATTCTAAGGAGTCAATCAAAACAATGGGTGGGCTTACAATCGTTCCCGATTGTTTCATTGATGATATTGCCGTGAGTGAAACTAGTGTATTGCTGTTACCGGGTGCGAATACTTGGAACGACCCAAAGCATGGCGCTATCCTCGAAAAAGCAAGCGAATTGCTCTCTTCAGGCGGTTCGGTGTGTGCAATCTGTGGGGCCACCGCTGCCCTTGCCAACTTTGGACTATTGGATAAGCGTCCGCATACCAGCAATGGGCCGGGATTTCTTGAAATGGTTTCGTTAAATTATAAAGGGCAAGGTTTTTATATAGACAAGCCTTCGGTAGCAGATAACAACCTGATCACGGCCGGTTCCACCGGTGCCCTGCTGTGGGCAAAACAAATTATTGAGCATTTAGGCGTTTTTGAATCGAATACGCTGGATGCTTGGTATGCCTATTTCAGTACCGGTAAGCCTGAACATTTCTATGCTCTCATGCAAACCTTGCCGCCCGGCAATGAAAACTGATACATCACAATCAAAAAGAAATTTACCCACCGAACAAATGAGTAAGAAAAAAACCGTCGTTTTGCATGGTTTCCGTATCATCTTTTTGAAAAAACGGCGGCTTTGAGATAAACTCAAAGCTGCCGTCTTCTTCAAAGTGAAACGCCAGTTTATTCTGCTTTCTCACACATTTCATTGATGCTCTCCGCGATTTTCTCCGCCGCTATCATACCGTCAATGGCCGCCGACACAATGCCTCCCGCATAGCCGGCGCCTTCACCGGCAGGATATACGCCCTTTACATTCATGCTCTCCCCATTCTCACCTCTCAGTATGCGCACAGGCGATGAGCTGCGGCTCTCCACCGCTGTCAGCACTGCGTCCGGCCTGTCGAAACCCTTCAGCTTTTTCCCCATCTGGGCAATGGCCTCCCGCAAAGAATCACAAAGCAGCGGCGGAAGCACCTCCTCAAGGTTTGTAAATACAACTCCCGGACGGTATGTGCTGTCCGTCTCCTTTTTATAACCATCTGTCTGCCCCATAAAATCTCCCAGATATTGGGCAGGCGCCTTGTAATTTTCACCTCCGGCCAAAAAAGCCGCTTCCTCAAGCTTCCTCTGCCAATACATGCCGCCAAGCGGGTGATTAGATTGAAAATCCTCGGGAAACACCTGCACCAGAAGTGCGCTGTTGGCATTTTGTCCGTCTCTTTTATACTCGCTCATGCCGTTGGTGCAGACTCGTCCTTCCTCAGAGGCTGCCGCCACCACATATCCGCCCGGACACATACAAAAGGTATAGACATTTCTTCCCGTCTGTGTTTTACAGGCCAGACGGTATTCTGCCGCTCCCAAGTCCCGCTCCCCTGCCGCCATGCCGTATTGAGACAAGTCTATCATACTTTGGGGATGCTCTATCCGCACTCCCACCGCAAAAGGCTTCTGTTCCATTTGAAATCCCTTTTTGTCCAAAAGCTCAAAGGTATCCCTTGCGCTGTGTCCAAGAGCCAGTACAAGATAGTCTACAGGGATAATTTTATGGCCGTTTACCGTCACAGATCGTACGGTTCCCTCTTCTATTTGAATATCCGTCATCTGGGAACGAAACAGAACATCGCCTCCCAGAGAAATGATTTTCTCTCTGATATTTTTAACAATACCCTTTAATAAATCCGTGCCAATATGAGGCTTGGCATCGTAGAGTATCTCCTCCGGCCCTCCAGCCGCCGCCAGCTCCTCCAAAACCTTCAAGCCTCTTCTGTCCTTACTGCGGCTGGTAAGCTTTCCGTCTGAAAATGTGCCCGCACCGCCTTCTCCAAACTGAACATTGGAGGACGGATTTAAAATGCCCTCCCGCCAGAATCTTTCCACACTTTTGGTACGGCTGTCCACATCCTCTCCCCGCTCCAGAACAATGGGCCTTAATCCCATCTGTGCCAGCAAAAGAGCACAAAACATCCCGGCAGGACCAAAACCCGCAATCACAGGTCTTTTATTGGGCTTTCCCTTTACCTCGGGCAATCGGTACTCCCATGCCTCCTCCTTTTGAACATCCTTGTCCTTTGCCTTTGCCAGTACCCTCTCCTCATTTTTTACCTCTGCCTCTATTGTATAGCTGTAAAAAATATGATCCTTTTTTCTGGCATCCAGCGAGCGTTTTATAATTTTAACCGCGCTTATCTCTTTTTCCGCCACATGGAGCTTTTTAGCGGCTTTTTTTCTCAATAGTATATCTTCTTCGCCCGGCAAAAGCTTTATATTCGATATTCGTATCATTGTTTCACTCTTTTCTCTATCATAAAGTAATGTTTTCTGAAATATACAGGAAAGACAGATGGATGTCAAGGGACAGGCGGCTTTTTTATGATTCACCCCCTCTGTCATCAGGCCGCGAAAAAAGGAAAGCCTGATTTCAACGGCTTTCCTTTTCGGATGATAAAAACTCCTTATAGGATTTTTTAATTTCTTTCCTCCAATGGCACATAGTGCCTTGTCTCCATAACATTCATATACGCAGGACGTATAATCTTTCCTGCATTTATCAATTCCTCCATCCTGTGGGCACTCCAGCCGGAAATACGAGCCATAGCAAAAAGCGGTGTGAATAGCTCCAGGGGCAAATCAAGCATTTTATATACAAAGCCGCTGTAGAAATCGATATTGGCACTGACTCCCTTATAAATTTTCCTCTCTTCCCCAATAACCTTCGGTGCAAGGGTTTCTACCATAGAATATAGTCCGTATTCCTTCATACGGCCCTTTTCCTCCGCTAGGCTTTTGGTAAACTTAGAGAAAATCTTCGCACGCGGATCCGATATGGAGTAAACCGCATGCCCCATACCGTAGATTAGGCCCGCCTTATCAAACGCCTCTCCTCTCAGAAGGGCCTTCAGATAATTTGCGACCTCCTCCTCATCCGTCCAATCCTTCACATTTTCCATCATATCCTCAAACATCTGCACTACCTTAAGGTTTGCGCCGCCGTGCTTCGGTCCCTTCAACGAGCCCAAAGCCGCAGCGATTGCTGCATAGGTATCTGTGCCGGAGGATGTGACAACATGAGTTGTAAAGGTAGAATTATTGCCGCCTCCATGCTCAGCGTGCAAAACCAGAGCCAAATCCAGAAGCCTTGCCTCCAGATGGGTGTACTGGCTGTCATGGCGCAGCATATGCAGTATATTTTCCGCTGTGGATAGCTCCCGCTTGGGCGGATGAATTACCAGACTGCCTTCCTTATAAAAATGCAGGTAGGTCTGATAGCCATACACACACAGCAGAGGAAACATGGAAATCAGCTGTAAGCTCTGCCTCAGTACATTCTCAAGAGAAGTATCATTAGGCCTGCTGTCCGAAGAATACAGGGTCAGCACACTCCTGGCAAGGCTGTTCATCATATCAGTGCTGGGCGCCTTCATAATAACATCGCGTACAAAGGTAGGCGGCAGACTTCTGTAATCCGCCAGTATATTTTTGAAATCAACCAGCTCTTCCTTATTGGGAAGCTTACCAAAGAGTAAAAGATATGTAGTTTCCTCAAAACCGAATCTGTCCTCCTTGATAAAGCCCTCAACTATCTCCTCAATACTGATTCCCCTGTAGCGGAGGATACCCTCAATGGGTACAGTTTTACCGTCCACCACTTTATTGGAAAGAATCTCTGAAATCTCCGTCAGGCCGGTCAGAACGCCCTTGCCATTCAGATCACGCAGTCCTCTGTTTACCTGATATTTTGTATACCATTCAGGCTCAATAGAGCTGTTTTCACGGCATATTTTTGCCAGGCCCCGGATCTCAGGTGTAATTTCGGAATAATCCTTGTCGATAAAATTTTGCATAAGCAGACCTCCTCTGGTATGGGTTTCTATAAATAAATTTTAAAATAGGCTGAAAAGAATGGATTTGAAAAGAAAAAAGAACAACCTTATTGCTGATGTTCTTCCACAGAATACAGATGTAGTTATTTCATCATACTCTGTTTTTGTACAAAAGTCAATCGGTTTACCATAAATTTACTTCTGTGCTTGAAAAACCCGTACCCCTAAGATCTCCCAGCCAATGATATTACGTGATATGTAAAAACAGAAAAGGCTTGGAAACATAGCCTTTTCTGTTACGCCTGCCTTCCATCAAGCGCAAAGGGACTTAAGAAAGAGTGAAAAAAGCAAAAGCTCTGTACAATAAGCAGTTCCGTAAAAGCAACTTTTGGGTGACGGATTGCATTAAAACTCTGTGCGCGGAATCGGGATCCTCAGAGTAAACCACACTTACAAAAATACACTGCTCATTGCATGCTTTTGGGGCAATAGTAACGTGTCAGTCCCCTGCTGTGTTTTCCGTACTCAATCGCTTCACTTGGACAGCGGCAAATGCAAGCCATACAGTGGGTGCAGTTCTTTCCCCATAACGGTTTTTTATTTTTGAGAGAGATATTGTTCATGGGACAGACATTGACACATTTTCCGCAGGAAATGCATGCATCTGTAGCATAAAACTTTTTCGCGTGAACAAACATAGGATAAAAAATATCATTCACTATCCCACTGTTCACCTTATCCTGAAATGTCACGGAAGGCTTTGCAAACGTTCTGCCGCTTCTTATAATAAAGGCGGCTTCTTCTATAACCCCTTCCGCCTGTCCGATAATTTTCATCGCCTCCTCCATTTTCGGCGTGGTAAACATTGCAATATAGTTTTCCGGCATTGTAATTGCCCTGCATCCCATATAATTTAACTTTTTTCTGTCGCATAGTTCCTCAAGATATTTGCCTGCGTTCCCTATACTTCCGCCGCAAGTCATGACAAAATAGATTTCATCGCATCCAATAAAACTGGTTTTCTCCAGCCATTCCTGTACAATACGGGGAATTCTCCACGCATAGGTCGGCACGACGACGACCCAGGGTCTGTTTCCATACATCGGTGAAAAATCACTGCTGCGGATTTTTTCAAACAAATCCAATGTTTCGTCATTGATCCTTTTTGCAATTCTTTTTGCGGCATATTCACTGTTTCCGGTTCCCGAATAATAGAGAATCATAAGGATAACCCCCATTCTGGTTTAAACTTGTGAGCTGATTTGCTGTATACTTTCAAAAATAAGACTGATTAAACCGGCAATCTCCTTCCATTGTGTTTCATCAGCACTCAGATAATAAAAGTTTTTGGTTCCCTCCTTCCGCATTGCAACAATCCCTGACTCTTTCAGAATCTTCAGATGATGAGAAACAGAAGGTCTTGTCAAATGCGTTTTTTCCGCAATTTCTCCAACCCGTATTCCCAATAAATCACCCTCTAAAAGCGCAAGCAATATCAGCTGTCTTGTTTCATCTCCGATGGCAGCAAACGCATTGCTGCATTTCCGAAACCCATCTGTAATTTTTTTTAATGTTTCTTCACAGTCCTTCGCCATATCAATCCCTCTTCATATATCTGACATCTAATTTTTGCGCTGTGCAAAACGGAGAAAGCCCGCATCCGAATACCAGGCACCAGGGTCATTGCAATCCGCTTTCCTTTTTGGCACCTTTAACGCCTTCTTGAATTTTACAGAAGCGTTGGCAGCCGCTGTAAAAATCAGCTGAATAATACGCCCAGTCCATAGGCTTCCGCTGCAAATTTCATATTCTGAGCGGCATGAATGCCGTTTGGTTTTATCCTTTGCCAAAATGACAACTGCAATCGGCGCGTTGAAAAAGAAAAAATGATCGTCTATCTTTTTGTATCGTGCTGAATAAATCTACCAATGGTTTTATTTTTTAAAAAAGATTGACCGCTGTTTGCTCTATGTGCTTTTTTTCCCTATCAAGCACAACAAAGAATACATCCTGCCTGTTTTTTACCGCGTGCGTCAGCCTGCCCGTCTCCAGAATCTGCCTGATTATCCTCTGGTATTTGTTCCTGTTTAAACCGGCGAATCGTCCCTCGAAAACGGATAACTTCCAATACAGCGTCCGAATTTAAAAAAGCCTTATTGCTTTTCTCAATCTGTTCGGCATCATACCGCTCACAGAAACAACCTTCCCAGGACAAATCGGGGCACACTGACCACACATGAAGCAATCTCTTCGTACCTCTTCCGCTTTTTTGCACTTATCCGTATCAATTGCCACCTGATGCCGCCCCCTATTTTACGCCACCTTCGTTAAAGTTCATTAACCATTATACTCGAGGCGGGGCAAATCATACAACATTGGTAAAGAAAATCATTACCAATAGCAGCATTGTCCGCAAGCTGCAAGCAAAATAAAAAACAGACCTCTGCGCAAAGGCAAATCGTCTGTTTTTGTCCTGAATAAAATGCGCTAGCCTGTTTTTTTATTCCAATTTAATATGGAATCCTTGTAAAGCCTGACGACATCTTTTATAGTCCGATTCGTTTAAATTATGCTGCTAGTTTCTCAAAAACGCACATTATTCCTTTTCCTTGTCACCGCCGCCGTTTCCCTCCACATATTTCATATCCTTCCAAACCGTCGATTTCAAATAATAAACAATATAATACAAAGCCGAAAACATCCATGCGATTAAAGTACCTATCAATATAAAGGGAAATATCACAGAAACCATTACCGTTTTCAATACACTCATCATCTTATTCATAACAGCTTTCCTTTCTTTTGAAGCATCTGCGGACGAAACGCCCACCTGTCCATTTTCTTTGCCTCCGATTTTTCATACGCCTTATTATATAGCATCCGCCACATTTTTAAAACACTTTCTTCCGAATAAAAACTGTTTAATTCCGCTGCCTTTTTACTCCAAAGGGCATAGCTTTTACTGTCATTGGAAAGACGCAGTATCTCATTGGCAAAACCCGCACAGTCCTTCTCCTTCAGGTAACCGTCAAATAATATATCAGGGTATATGTCTACATCGCGCAAAAGAACCGGCTTATGACAGGCCAAAGCCTCCAGTATCACCATAGGAAACAGCTCATCATAGGAGGGAAGAAACAGCAAGTCAGACATATTATAGATGCTGTTCATTTTTTCCCGCTCTACAATACCAAGAAATTTTACGTTTGCCGGCGCATTCTCCACTATCTTTCCTATCTCCTCATAGCCATCGGTCATCTTACCAAAGGAAAAGCCCCCCGCCCACACAAACTGAATCTGGGGCAAAAGCCGTGCTGTATTAATAAAATCGAAGATACCCTTTCGAAGCTGAAGCTGTCCCGCACCCATTACAACAAAAGCGTCCTCCCGAATTCCATATTCCTCTCTGGCCAAACTGCGCATGTCGCCGCTATCCGCAAAAAAGTTTTGCCCGGATACAAAATTGGGAATATAGAGTATTTCAGGCCCCGTCACCCGATACTCCCTCAACTGTTTCATAACCACGGGATTCACGCAGACCAGATAGTCCATACTGTTGTAAAACCGCAGTATATAACGGTACAAAATCTTTTTAAACCAAGCCGGAAGCTTCAGGCTCCCCTCAAGGGTATCAGGCAGAAAATGCACATATCCAACAGCTGCGGAGCAATCCTTCATGAACATTCTTTCTAAGTAATAATTGGGATTAATGGTATGATAGTGATATATGTCGCTTTTGTGATGTCCGTTTACAATGACGTCATACTCTCCTTCAAGCCCCTTTTTCACAAGTGCAACCTGTTCCCGGTAACAGGAACCCACGCCCTGTCCCTTTACCTTGTCCGCCGATGATCTCATATTGATGATTGCCATGAAAAACCCCTTCTTTCTCAAATTCCAAATAGTCTGGTAATAGATTCCAGTCCAAGGCTGTAAAGTAATATAGATAACGGTTTCCCCAATAGGATAATCCATGTAAATTTCTTCAGTGACATATTGGTAAGCCCTGCCAGAAAGCATAACAAATCATCCGGTGCAACAGGCAGAAAAATGGCAACTGCAAACATGATATCAAACTTGCTTCCCTTATCCAGCCAGCCAATGTATTTATCCAGAGACTTTTCATTTACAAGCTTTCTGACTGTGGGTAATCCAAACCTTTTTGATATCAAAAAGGCCGCTACAGATCCGATGCATATTCCAATATAATTATAGATAAACCCCATGACGGGGCCAAAGGCGATAACACCTACAACGCATCCCACAGCACCCGGCAGTATGGGAATTACAACCTGTACCGCCTGAATCGCCACAAAACACACCGGGGCAAAAAATCCAAGTCCCAGTATAAAAGCGCTGAATACATCCCTTGACGTAAAAATACCTGTCCGCAATCCATATAATATAAAAACACCAATGGCAGCAAATCCCGCAACGGTAGTTATCTGAAACAACGCCTTTGTCTTATCCGTGTCAAACTTTTTTGCTTTGCCTGTCGTACAATCCATAACGAACCCCTTCTTTCTATTTATTTGATTATAGTAACTAAAACGAAAGAAACAGCGTACAGGCTACAAAAAAATTATTAACAATTCCTAACAAAAAACTTAAGCTTCCAAAATAAGGCATTTCTTGACACAATTAAAAGCAGCATAAAAGAACTGAATTAAATTTCCTCTAAACAGCAATAAAAAAGATTATATTCTTTTATTTCTGTAAAAATTATATCCTTTGGTTCAATTCCACACGTAACGGCTAATTTTGCGCAATAAAAAATAGTCACAGAGTGTCTGTTTTACGGATGGAATGTTTTTCGGTTCATTTTTTTATTGTGGCAGCAATAAAAAAACAGCCCCATACATGGCATAAATGCAGGAAACATAATCCGAATTAAACTCAATGTATAGCGGATTTGTTTCCTTCTTACGCCGGCGCATACCGTTTACAAATTGGCATGCACTTTTTGCAGCTGTTTTTAGTATTTCGTTTTTTCGTTCTTTTATGAACAGGATACTCTATTTCCATCAAATTTTTTGATATAGTCTACAAAATCTTCAAATGGGACTGCCGGGGAATACAGATAACCCTGATAAATAACACATCCCATTTCCTCCAATAATCTTCTTTGCTCCTCCGTCTCCACACATTCCGCTATTACTTGAAAATCAAGTGTTCTGGCAAGGTGCATAATAGAGGATATAATCTCCCTGCTTCTCTTGTTGACCGCAATATCCTTCACAAGCGAGCCATCGAGCTTCACCACATCAAACTGATTATTTTGCAGGTACATCAGAGAGCTGTGTCCCATACCGAAATCATCCATTATAATATAAATTCCATCCCGCCTAAGTGCCGAAAGCCTTTCTGTCGTCTCATCTGACAGGGATAATGCCGCCTGTTCCGTAATCTCTATGCCTAAAGTGTGTTTTTGAATGTTCCTTCGGCGCAGCCCCTCTGCTATCTCATCTAGCACTCGTTTATCCTCCGCCTGTTCTGCCGTCAGATTCACAGAAAATTTTACAGGTGTAATTATTTTATCCTCTGCTGTCGCCACATGGTCAAACGATTTTTGTATAATCATATCCCCCAAAGCATTGATAAGCCCGCTCTCCTCGGCCAAAGCAATGACCAAAGGAGGATATACAAGTCCGCCTGATTCGTGAATCCACCGGAGAAGGGCCTCAGCTCCAATCACCCTGCCGTCCGCACTGATCTGGGGCTGGTAATACAATTGCAGCTTGCCCTGCTCTATTGCATACTTCAAATCCCATGACAAGGATTTCGCCGCCTGACTCAAGCTATCCTGCCGATTTATCAGTACTGGCTTTGTACCCGCCTTCTCACAGTCTTTGACTACTTGAACCATTTCCTCAATTTTCTTCCTCCCCATCCTCTTTTGATATCTTTGAGATATATTGACAA
The DNA here is from genome assembly GCA_019422105.1 of Bacillota bacterium. Lineage (GTDB taxonomy): Bacteria > Bacillota > Clostridia > Lachnospirales > Anaerotignaceae > JAHZDZ01. The sequence continues at coordinate 288,634 of JAHZDZ010000001.1, forward strand.
AGGGTATATAAATCGCCGTTCCGACCATCAGGTTTACAAGCTGTAAAAGGCTTCCCCGCAGGGAGCCGCAGGCCGCATAGCCGCTGATTAAAATAGGCGTTGTCCATTCCACCTCGCTTAATACCGCTGGAACGATACCAAAACGTATGGCAAGATAGCTGATAGAAGTCAACACCAACGGCGTCAGTAAAAACGGTATAAAATAGATTGGATTGAACACAATGGGAATGCCGAATAAGAGAAGTTCATTCATGTTAAACAGCACAGGAACCGCTGCCATTTTAGAGAGGTTCCGCATAGCACGCCGCTTATCGGCAATAAGCATTGCAATTACCATACAGGTAAGGGCGCCGCAGCCGCCAAACAATACAAAGGTATCAAAAAATGTTTTACTCCAAATCTCTCCGCCGCTTCCCCCATCAAGAATAAAAACCTGTCTGGCAACACCATCCAGCATGTTTCCGCCATGAATACCGAATATCCACATAAAATGGAGAAGAAAAATAAATAATAGTCCGCTGAAAAAAGAACGTCCCAAATGCTGAAACAATTCCAAAAGCTTGGCGGAAAATATGTTTTGAAAATTATCAATACCGAATACATGTACAAGCATGGCATTAAGCAGTGAGAAAATACTGATTATAAATATTGCCGGCACGATAGATACCACCGTAATATTAAAAACGGAGTCCGAAGTATCTATGTAACGTCCCATATTTTGATACGCAAAAATACTGAGTTGACGGTATATGATAGAGGAAATCATAGTGACTGCAAAAGCGTTAAAGAGATAAATACTTTGAAACATGGCAAAAGAAACTCCATTTTGAGCGTCAGCGGAAAAAGCAAGAAAGGCGCAGACATTTAAAAAAGGCAATATCCCCTTGTAATGAAAATTGTACTGCTTCTCATAGCTGTAACTGATTGTCAATATCATGATCAAAGACACAATATCTAAAGTAACAGCTTTCACCGTAGTGAAAAAGCCTCTGAAAAAACCACCCATAAAAATACTGAGCCAATCCTGATATCCCTGGAAGGGCAGACTTAAAAAAAGCAGAGCAAAGGAACCTGCAATAATTGCAGGAGTTGCAAGAAGCATGCCGTTTCTAACTGACAATAAAATTTTATTGTCCTCAATTTTTCCGCACCACTCTATGAATTTTTTGCTGTCCATGGTATCCCCCCATGCAATGGAAATTGGTTCTTTCATCATCATAACAATTTCTATTTCCACTGGCAAGAGAATAAGGGAGCTTTTTTTCAATTGGTAAATACAGGTAATTCCTTTACAGGTATTCACTTTTTTTAAAAACCGAAGCTTCTCATCAATTTCAGCAAAACAATTCTATATCATTTTTCTTTTCTTAAGAGGTCAGAAGCCATGTATAAACCCGCCCGCCAAAGGCGGAATGAACTTTGCTAACGCAAAGACACCGCTGGGGACTTTGTTCCCTCTCCTCAACGCTTACACATTTCATGTGCTTGGCGTTTTCGTAAAACCGCTTGAAAGCCTTGGGCTGCACTTTGGAAAGTTCCTGCTGCCGCTCACACCTGCGGCGTCCGGCTCTTTTTGGCCGGTTCATACTTCGTCTGCCATGATATGGGGCATTGCGTCCGGCGGATAACACCCCCGTTCTTTTGGTACTTTTCTTGAAAGAAAAGAACGAAATTTGTTTAAAACTCCTATACATCAGTCCTTTTTCGCAATACCCCCCGCAAGCTTTAACGCCTGTATGGCTATCAGGGAGAGAATTGAAAAACCATATACGCTTAAAAGCTGTGTTCCCGTCAATGCGGCCACAGAAAAAATGCCGTGAAGCGCCGGTATCAGAAGTACAGCTGTCAACAGCACTACTCCTACGCCAAATGCCGCCCATAAATAAAGATTATTGAATAAAGCCCTGGTAAAAAGCACCGGTTTTTTCGATTTACAGTTAAATCCGTGCAGAAGTCTGGAAAGACAAAGCGTTCCGAAAGCCATTGTGCTTGCGGCTGCACTGCCGCCTGTTTTTAGTCCCACAGTATAGGCAGACATGGTCACAATACAGATGATAATGCCCTCAAGTATAATTTCTGTCAGTAAATCACGTGTCAATATCGACTCGTTGATAGGTCTTGGCCGCTCCTTCATGACATCCTTTGAGTGCGGCTCCAATCCCAGCGCAATCGCCGGCATAGAATCCGTCAGAAGATTAATAAACAGAAGGTGCACCGGCGCAAAGGGTACGGGGAGATTAAATACCGAAGCATATAATACAGCCAGAATACCCGCCGTGTTTCCCGAGAGCAGAAACTTAATTGAATTTTTGATATTACGGTAAAGGTTTCTGCCGTTTTCCACAGCTTTGACAATGGTAGCAAAATTGTCATCCGTCAATACCATGCTGGCTGCATCCTTTGCCACCTCCGATCCTGTAATGCCCATAGCCACACCAATATCTGCCGCCTTCAGCGCCGGAGCATCATTGACGCCGTCCCCCGTCATGGATACAATATTGCCCTTATTCTGCCACGCCTTAACAATGCGGATTTTGTGCTCCGGAGAAACCCTGGCGTATACCGATATTTTATCTACAAAATCCTCCAGTTCTCTGTCACTCAGCCCGTCAATCTCCGCACCGTCCACCGCCTCGCTGAAGTCCTCCAGTATACCGATTTCCTTCGCGATGGCCGCCGCCGTAACCTTGTGGTCTCCTGTTATCATAACGGGACGTATTCCGGCTCTTTTGCACTCTAAAACCGCCTGGCGGCTTTCCATCCTTGGCGGGTCCATCATAGCGATAAGCCCAATAAAAATCATGTCTTTCTCGTCTTCCTGATGAATATCCCTTGGTTTATCCAGCTCCTTATAGGCAAAGGCAAGCACACGAAGGCCCTCTTGAGAAAAGCCGGCGTTAATTTCCTCCAGCTCCCTTCTATCCTCCTTAGTAAATTTTACGGTGCAATCAGGCTTCTCTATCTTTATAATACGGTTAAAGAGCACATCCACTGCGCCTTTAGTCACCATAATATATTTATCACCAAAATGAATTACTGCGGACATCAGCTTTCTGTCAGAGTCAAAGGGCACTTCGCTGATACGCTCATATTTTTCCTTTACCAATGTATCCTCAAAGCCATGCTTATCCCCAAAATTAATGAGAGCCACCTCCGTAGGGTCTCCTATCTCCCTTCCCTCCTGGTTTGAGGAATCGTTGCAAAGAATCCCCATAAGCAAAAGAGCCTTATCCAAATTTCCCGAAAAGTCGGCATTTTCCTCCTCCACAACCTGATTGTTGACACAATATTTCTGCACTGTCATTTTATTCTGAGTCAAAGTTCCCGTCTTATCGGAGCAGATGACGGACACACTTCCAAGCCCCTCTACGGCATGAAGCTTTCTTACTATTGCATTTTCTCTGGCCATTTTCTGCGTGCCAAAGGAAAGAACAATGGTGACAATGGAGCTTAAAGCTTCCGGTATGGCTGCCACAGCCAGAGCTACGGCAAACATAAAGGCGTTGACAATATCGCCGCCCCGTAAAATGTTTACGCCAAACAGCACTGCACAGATAAGCAATATGACAATGGAGAGCTTTTTCCCAAAGTCATCCAGATTCTGCTGCAATGGTGTTTTCTTTGCCTGGGTACTTTTTAAAAGTCCCGCTACCTTTCCGATTTCCGTCTCCATTCCGGTCTGTGTTACTACAAAGGTTGCTCTGCCATAGGTGGCAAAGCTGCCGGAAAACACCATATTTTTTCTGTCACCAATAGCGGCTTCCCCCTCCAAAAGCTTTTCATCCTTCTCCACACTGACGGACTCCCCCGTCAGAGAGCTTTCATTCACCTTAAGACTGAAGTTTTCCAGTATTCTGCCGTCTGCGCAGATATAGTCTCCTGCCTCTACAGTTACAATATCTCCCGGTACAACATCTTTAGAAGCCACAGTTATTTTTTCACCGTTTCTCAGTATCTTTGCCGTCGGTGAGGAAAGGCTTTTCAGACTTTCCAGGGACTGCGCTGCCTTGACGTGCTGAACGGTTCCAAGGACTGCGTTTATGGTGATAACAATAAGTATTACAAGGGAGCTTTCCCAATCGCCCAAAAAAGCAGATATTAAAGCAGCCGCAATTAATATGATGACAAGAAAATCCTTAAACTGTTCCAGAAAAACCATAAAAGTGCTTTTTTTCTTTCCCTCCTGTATAGCGTTCGGACCATATTTTTGCAGTCTCAAAAGTGCTTCCTCATTTGTCAGTCCGCTTTCCGTACAGTGATATTGACGCAGTACCTCTTCCTTCGTCTTGTTATAAATTTTATCCATTCTCGTCCACTCCTTCACCTTTCCCGCTTTCTCACATACCAGAATCAAAACAGAAGCCTTTCAAATTCATAATATATATCTTTCTGAATTCCGACGGAAAAATAAAAAAGACTTTTAATTATAATTCCAAAAATAGTTTTTACTATTCGAAATTATATTAAAAGTCTTGTAACCATTCTCATGGTATATAATGCCAGGCTTGCGCCGGGTATGTTGACATTATATTTGCACTACTCCCTCTTAATAAGAGCCTCTGTATGATATTGGAATGATTCTAGCATGATTTTCCAGCTTTGTCAATGACAGCCGCTGCAATTGGCAAAAAAACCGTTAAGAATATGGAATGAATGGCAAATTTATAGCTTTCCATGTAGAAACCTTAGAAATTAAAGTAAGGTTTCCGTTAAAGACAGATAACCTTTCAGACAATTTTTACGTATCTCATAGTAAATAATGAGCGGAAGGAAGGGATTTCATGGAGATACTGGAAGCAATCAAAAAGAGGCATTCTGTCAGACGCTATCAAGACAAAGCGCTGGATGCAGATACTATCAGCAAATTAAACACCTTTATTCAGGAATGCAACACAAAAAGCGGTCTGCATATACAGCTCTGTGTCAATGAGCCCAAGGCTTTTGAAAGCAAGCTGGCTCATTACGGCACTTTTCGCAATGTCAAAAATTATATTGCCGTTGTAGGACTTGATACGCCTTACCTGCAGGAAAAATGCGGCTATTACGGAGAAAAAATTGTATTGTATATGACACAGCTTGGCTTGCAATCCTGTTGGGCCGCCTTAACCTACAGCAAAAGAAAATGCGCCTGCCGTATTGACAGGGGTGAAAAGCTCGTTTGCGTCATTGCACTGGGCTATGGTGAAACAGAAGGCAGCCCTCACAAGGTAAAACCATTGGGCAAATTGTTCAGAACTGACAATAAGGAAATACCGGAATGGTTTAAAAGGGGCTTGAAAGCCGCACAACTGGCCCCAACGGCTGTCAATCAGCAGAAATTTTTGTTTACACTAAGCGGCAGAACCGTATCCGCAAAGGCATTGACAGGATTTTATACAAAGCTGGATTTAGGAATTGTAAAATACCACTTTGAGGCAGGTGCAGGAGAAGGCAGTTTTGAGTGGGACAAAGACAGTCAGCCTCCTGTCTGAAATGTATTATTCTGGGTCAATTCGTTTCCAATTTTATGATTTATTGTGCAGACAATGAAAAAGCTTCAACAGGTCAAAAATTTCAGGCAATTACAAATTAAGCGGTATTGTATATTTTGCTATAGACAAAATACTGACAGTTGCTGTGCTTTTAAAAACCGATAGAGGTATTTTTTATACTCGACTAACGCAAAAAAGTCCCTATGGGACTTTTTTTGCGAATTTATCAGAAAGTTACAGTACCAGGCGAAACCCCTATGGAATTTGTGCAACATTGTACTGTAAATAATTTTGAACCTTGGGGCTTAACAGCACACAAGGTTCAAACTTTTATGTCTTCTTATGGCATCAAGGTACTTACTTCTCAATCATTTTTTTAATCTGCTCCTTAGGAACAAATCCCACACTCTGTCCTACAGCCTTGCCATTTTTGAAAACCATAAGAGTAGGAACGGACATAATATTGAATTTTTCCGTCAATGCCATTTCCTCATCTATGTTAACCTTTCCAACAGCAACCTTATCACCCATCTCCTCCGCCAGCTGATCTACAACCGGTGAAAGCATTTTACAGGGGCCGCACCATGTGGCATAAAAGTCAACCAGAACCGGCTTGCTGGAACCTAAAACCTCTTTTTCAAAATTTTCTGTTGTTATTTTAAATACTGACATAAATAGCACTCCTTCCATAAATGGATAATTTATTGTACGTATCATTGTTATTAAAAGCCTCAGCCCATCTGAGGCTGATCTATATTAACTGCCCTTTTTTCTGCCGGGACAGACAATACCATTCTTTTTCGAAAGAAACCGCACATCAATCGCATCTGTCGGACATGCACCGACACACATACCGCAGCGGATACATTCCTGTGAGTTAGGCGTTTCGAAGGTTTTTATGGAAAAACCACAGGCGTCTCTGCACTTGCCGCACCGTATGCATTTCGCCTCATTTATCTCGTAGCGGTACAGCGAGATTGGATTGAAAAAGCCGTAAACTGCGCCCAAGGGACATAAATATCTGCAAAAGGGGCGATAAAACATAACAGACAGCACTATGACTGCGGCTAATATAAAGCCCTTCCACAGAAACAGCCTTCCTGCGGCAGCTCGAAGGCTTTCATTGGCGCCAAGCAGGGGGAGCGCCCCAAATAAAGTGCCGGAGGGGCAGATAACCTTACAGAACCAGGGTTTCCCCTGTCCGACAATATCCACTGCAAACAGAGGCAAAAGTATTACAAAAACCAGCAGTATAACATACTTGAGATATTTCAGTACAGCGTCAAAAGGCAGTCTTTTCCTTTTATTGAAAAAAGGAATTTTGTAGAGCAAATCCTGAACCAATCCAAAGGGACACAGCCAGCCGCATACAAATCTGCCCAATACAGCGCCTACAATCATGAAAAATCCAAGTATGTAAAAGGACACACGGTAACTTCTGCTCCCAAGTACAGCCTGAAGGGATCCTATGGGGCATGCGCCCAAAGCGCCGGGGCAGGAATAACAGTTTAGGCCGGGCAGACATACCCCTTTATAGGGTCCTTTAAAAATATTGCCCTTTAAAAAACCTTGGGCATAACCATTGCTGACGGCTGCAAATGCCACCTGGACAAAAAGTCTTGTTCTGTCTTTTTTGCGTTTTATCCAACTATCCAATGCCGATACACTCCAAACATATGTTGACCGCCTTCAAAAATACGGTATCGTATTCTCCTCTGTTGATTCCGTAAAGCAGAAGGCCAATACCGCATACAACAAGAAAAATAGCAGCCTTATTTCCTGTACCTGTCATTCTCCCACTTCCTCAAGCAGATCATCAATCACGCCCACTATTTTTTCTTTCTTCTGAAGTCCTAAATAATCCGCCAGCACGTTTCCTTCCTTATCAACAAAAAAGGTTTCCGGCACACCGCTTACCTCCTGAAGCTTAGCCAGTATCAAATCCTTGCTTGGCATCAGCTGCAAATAGGTAACTCCCGTCTTATCCATAATTTCACGCGCTAAATCCAGCTGTGACTGGGAAACTGTGCCGGCCGGATTGTAGACATCCATCAATATTCCGACAACTTGAAGCTCGGAGGAATCGTACTCCTGAGATATTTCCTGAAAATCAGGCATCTCCTCCAGACAGTAGCCGCAGTTTGTAGCCCAGATATTAACCATTGTCAAATCAGCGGACTGGAATATTTCCTGTGTTATCTCGTTTCCGTCTATATCAAGGGTCTTAAAAGCGGACAGACTTGGCTCCACACCCGAATCATCATCCGAAACACTCTCCATCAGCTTCATACTGTTGACAGCCATGTCCTTGTCCTCCGCACTGTCTAAATCCGATTCCTCCTGTTTTTGTTCTGTTTCCTTCGGTTCCTCTTTTTTTGATGCGCAGGATGTAAAAACGAAGACAGACATCAGTACCAGCACAAAAATCAAGCGTTTTTTCATATCAAACCTCCTTATCTATTCTCTCTGAAATATTGAAAATTATTTCAGAACCTCTCGGAATATTTTCTTTGAAACGTCCTCAATGGTAATCTCTGCAAGCTTCTTTTTACAAAGACAGTCCAAGTCTTCATATATTGCGTCCATTACGGCTCCCATGCCGGAAGAGACAAGACATTCCTTATCTACATCGCCGCTTTTCCATCCTGCACACACAATCTTCATATTGACGGCCCTGCAAACGTCCTCAAGTGTTACCTCAGATGCATTTCTATGAAAAAAATAACCGCCGTCAATCCCTTCCTTTGTCATTACAATATCCGCTTTTTTCAGCATTGCCATAATCTTCCTTATTCTGGCCGGATTCGTACACACATTGTCTGAAAGAACCTCGCTGGACACCGTAGTTTTTTTGTGATCCAAAAATACCAGGGCATGAACAGCGATCGAAAATTCACTGGTCACTTTGCTCCCTCCTCTACCATTTACTGTAATTGTAATTTTAAATGTTACAGTTGAATTTGTCAAGTACTTTTCTGAAAATATTTTATAATCTTTTCAATCACTCGTTTCTTAGTCGTTTTGTCTTTCACTTTATAAAAAAGCAGGGGGATAAGCTGCCCGCTCTCCCCCTGCTTTATTCTCCAGTACTTTTTTTCATATCAAACAAAATAATATGGGATACGGTATCTGCTTCAATCAAAAGGTTCTCACCAAAAGCCTCCAAAGCATCTCCAAAAGCGAGTCTTTCTTTTCCGTTGACGGAGGAGGTTCCCTCTATCTGTATCATATAAACCTGCCTGTCTGACGCCACAGGGTATATAATTTCTGCATGAGCATCCAGCTGTGTCACATATATATCCATATCCTGATGAATTTTTATGGGCGCCGTTCCCTCTTCACCGGAAACAATGGGAAGCCACACATTTATCCGATCCTGCCACAGGAAACGGTAATCTCCGTATTGCGGCTCACAGCCCCTTTTATCCGGCAGTATCCAAATCTGCAAAAGTCTGAGCGGCTCACGGCCCAAATTATATTCACTGTGAATAACGCCTGTGCCGGCGCTCATATACTGCACCTCGCCGCGTCTAAGCGTATTCCTGTTGCCCATACTGTCCTCATGGGTCAACTCGCCGTTTACAACATAGGTCACAATTTCCATGTCTTCGTGAGGATGCATGTCAAACCCTGTTCCAGGCTTTATCAAATCGTCATTCACAACTCTGAGCATACCAAAATTCATATTTTTCAAATTAAAATATTCCGCAAATGAAAAATGATAATGACTGTCCAGCCACACAAGGCTGCTTTTTCCCATTTTGGCCCGTTCTTTTTTTGTCAGCAATACCAATCCCTCCTGTCTGACTGAATGAGGTTAGTATTTGCGTAATCAAAGGCTTTATTCTGTTCAGCATAAATTTTTACTGTTGTCATTTTATGTGTATAGATTTTGAAATGGTTATTATAAATTATGTACTTTTCTTGAAAGAAAAGTACCAAAAGAACGCGGGCGGTCTGCATATTTCCGCCGCAGGAGGAAAGCTGTGCATCGGCAGGCCGGTACTCTCTGCCGGCGCTTTCACCGCCTGGAAAAAAGGAATTTCTCCCAGATTTGCCGACGCTTCCCGCAGCATATCTTCATTTGGTTCCACCGCCGTGACAGAAAGCCCTCTTTTTAAAAGCTGTTCCGTCAATATTCCCGTTCCCGCACCTATGTCGGCCACGGTATCCCCTTCCTTTAAATCACACCGCTGAAACAGCATATCCAAAAATTTTCCGGTTAGGAAGGTCTGTATTTCTTATATTTTTCCCCCATACCGTCAAAGAGCACGTCATTTCCATTGAAATGCCCCCTATCGAATAATAACTCCAAACAGCTTAGCCAAATCCACAGCCTGAAACGCTGTTACAACAGCGCCATCAAGTTCATTTACCGAAACAATAATGCCTTCAATTTCACTCTGTGTAAAATCAATTCCCTTTAAAGGCGTTTTAAAAAAGTTTGACTCCATAAGCTGAACCTGTCTGAAGCTGATTCGCAACAGCTTGCATTGGCTGAAGGCTGCTCCCTGAAGGGTTGTATTTTCCGCCTCAAAGTCCTTTATAACAGAAGCAGTAAAATTTACATAGCGAAAGTTGCTGTCCTTAACAGCTAAGTTTTGTACAGAACAGTTCGTGAAATTGGCCCCCATACCCTTACTTTCCGAAAAAATGCAGCGGTTGAAAAAGCTGTCCGCAAAATTGCAGTTTGAAAAATCACAGCCCTCAAAACGGCAGTCCGAAAAAGAGGATTTCAGAAAACGGCAGTCCAAAAAGCGGCAGCCCTGAAAAACCGTCTGTTTCCAAACGGTGTCAGAAAGATTCTCCTCAGAGGCTAAAATTCCTTTTATAAGCTTTCTCTCAATGTCCTCTTCCCTGCCGCGGCTGTCCCTTATCTCCTCCATATCGGCTGCCCTTAACATCTTTTCCTGTATATTCGGCTTCTGCATGGCCTATCCCCTTTCGCCCTTACCTATTATGTGTCTATTTTTCATTATAACATAAATACAGCGGAGTAACTCGGAAAACCTTGTTTTCCTCGTTCACGTTACTGCTCAAATTTTCCAAATAACCCACCATTCCTTATTTCTCAGTTTTTCTCCGCTTTTTCGCGGATATTATATCATAAATTTACGCGGAGAACCTCGTAAAACTTACGTTTACTTGTCGCGCTGTTCCTTGAATCCCTCAAAGAAGCATTTCCCGTCTGCAAACCGGTCAGACTGTTTCTTTTCCGGATTCTCTCCGCTTTTTCGCACACCCTTTACAGGCTTGCCTGTAAAGGGTGCACATGAGAAGCTCTTTGCGCAGCAAATGTACCGAAAAGCCACAGGTTTTGAGGTTTCTCCGCGTAATTGCCATCATTATTCTATAAAGTGCTGAACGGGCACAATGGATAGGCTTATCTGCAAGCAATCCTAATTCTTTTATGCACTTATTACGGATACCATAACCAAAATTGCAGAGAGGACTTCCATATACGAAAACATCCCATTCACTTGTCTGAGTTCTTTTCCATCAAATCACATCACTTTAATGCTGTTAATCATCTGCGCTCCTTTCTTCATTATTGCCTCTGCAAATGAAGTGCTTAACCGCCGATTTTTTGAAGCTGATGTAAAAATATACAAAAGAGCAAGGTTCTGTCAAAGGGGTTGCGTACCTCTCTTTATTTGCATTCCCACCCCTCATCCAGCTCAATCACAAGGCCATCGCCATGCCCTTTTTCCATCTGGTGTCTTGCTTTTCTGTTTGCCACTGTATCAAAGAGAATTGAAAAGTCATAATCCGGCGGATACAGCTCACTTGCCGGTGTTTTCAGCTTAACCCTTTTATAGCTGAAATAGCCCTTTACACCCTTTATCTGTACACCGACCATTCCCCTTGCATCTGCATTGCGGTATACCAAGCCCAGCTCCCTTTGTGGATATACAACCACGCTGTCTCCAATATCAAAGGATACCTTCCTCTCTATACGCACAGTCTGCTTTTTCTTTTTCACGATTGCCGGAGTACCCTTAGCCGGTATTTTTTCCGCCATGTCCTCCTCACCAGAGAAAAACACTTCCCTGTCTATATTCTGCAATGTCTGCGTTCTTCTGTCCTTATAGGCCTCCTCATAGGCCCTCTGAAGCATACGCGTTGGAAGACCCAGCTTCTTCGCAATATATAACGCACAGCTTTCTCCCGCTTCCCCTATTTCAAGGCGATACAGGGGCATCAGGCTTTCTTTGTCAAAGGACATTCGCGCATTTTCAAGGCCTTCCGCTTCCGACGCGTACTCCTTTACCTCAGGGTAATGAGTTGTGGCAACAAAGAGACATCCCTTTTGCCGCAGCTCCTCCAATATGGCAATGGCAATTCCCATTCCCTCTGCCGGATCAGTTCCCGAACCCAGCTCATCCAGCAGCACCAGAGAGCGATTATCTGCCCTTTCCAGCAACGCTATAATATTCGTGATATGCGCGGAAAAGGTTGATAAATTTTCCGTAATGCTCTGTCCATCTCCAATATCACACAAAACCGTACTGTTCATGGAAAATTTTGCCCGTGCGGCTGGAACATGAAGACCGCTTTGCGCCATGATGGAAAACAGCCCTACAGTTTTAAGCGCCACGGTTTTTCCGCCGGTATTGGGACCGGTAATCACAATTCCCCGTTTATCGCCGCCCAAAGCGAAGCTCAGCGGAACGCAGTTTTCTCTTTTGATAAGGGGATGCCTGCCCTCCACAATCTCAATATTTCTTTCCATACCAATTTCAGGCTCTGCTGCCCTCATATCCATACTCAGCTTCGCCTTCGCAAAGATAATATCCAAAGTGACTGCCGCTTCCATATCCACTCTGATTTCCATAATGCTGTCCAGTATTTTTCCTGCCAGAGTATATAATATTTTTCTCACCTCATTGTCCTCCTCAATGAGAAGGAGGGACAGTTCCTCCTGAATTTTGGCAATCGCCGCAGGCTCTATAAAGTAGGTGTTTCCCGTAGCGCTGACATCTATAACACTTCCCGGAAGCTGGTTTTTTGCTTCTTTTTTCACCGGAAGTACAAAGCGGCCGTTTTTTCTGGAAATATAGTGATCGGAAAACAAATTTTTTCTCCCCTTCAGCATATCATTGAGCTTCCGTTTTGTTTCGTTCTCCTTCTCCTCTATTTTCCGCCTTATACCGCGCAGGGTGCCGGTCGCAGAATCAAGTACCCTTCCTGACTGTATGCAGGCGTCAATCTCCCCCTTTAATTCCTCCAAATCCCAAAGGGAATAGCCGTACCCCGAAATAGCCTCACCGCTTCCCGCCGCGTTTTTCAAATATTTCTTTAATCTCTTAATTGCCGCGATAAATATGGATACCTGCTCCAGCTGCTCCGCCGTCAAAAACCCTTCCTTCTCACACAGTATAAGCGTTTTTTCCATGTCCTTCATCACTGGCAGCGGCGGCGTACCAAAAGCCTCCATAACCGCTCTGGCCTGTGTTGTCTCCGCAAGCTTTTCTCTGCACCTGTCCTCCTCATAAAAAGGGGCCAGCTCCATCAACTGTCTTTTTCCCTGCTCTGTCACCGCATTAGCGCAAAGCATTTCCCTTATAGACTGAAATTCCAATATCATTTCTGTATCTGCCAAAAGTATCCTATCCTTTCCCAAAACGTAAAAATCCGCAGGAAAAACTTGTCCTGCCACCAAAGCAGACAGTTTTCCTGCGGACAAAAAAACAACATAAATAAAAACGCGCAGTTAAAACGGCTTGCCTGAAGAAAACAAAAACTTTCCCCTGTTTGCCTCAGCCCATTACCGGCTATTTTGTCACGACGCGTCAAAGCACTAAAAAAAGGCTTATTGTTTTTGCCGTCTGTTTGGTGGAATTACGGTTGTATCCGCAATTTAGGGTACACAAAAAAATATTGCTGCCGCAATAAAAATTATTGTATACCTCTTACGGCCTGACCAAAAGGCCAATCCGCATAATAGCCTTGTCCGGCTATTCATAATTATTTCACCAAATCAAACACACTTAACAAAAACAACATCCTTTCTATTTTTATTGGCATTATCATAACATGTTATTTTTATACTGTCAAATAGAAATAAATGGTGTCCTCTTTCCACTGCGCAAAGCCGCCGCTATCTTCCGCCGCACGGCTTCTGCGTTTGCCCAAGCTGTACTGCTGTTTTTCCTGCCCTATGAAATCCAGCGCATAAAAAGTATCGCTGCATTCGATTTTATTTTGTATTTCATCCATAAATAGGTTATAATAGCTCATAAGCAGCGGTAAGCGGCAAAACATTGGTTTTTGGAGAGGATTTACAATGGCTGACAGCTTGAAAAAATATAAAAGCATAGCGATTATGGGCGGCACCTTTGACCCTATTCATTATGGGCATCTGGTAACGGCAGAGGCAGTTAGGCATAAGTTTGGTATTGAGCGCGTACTCTTTGTGCCTACCGGCAGACCCGTACACAAGGACACCAGGACGGTAACCGCAAGTAAACACAGGTACCTTATGACCTTTCTGGCAACTGTCACCAATGAAAGATTTGATGTCTCACGCATTGAAATAGACCGTCCGGGCGAAACCTACACCATAGATACCCTGACTGAGCTGAAAAATATGTGCGGTGAGGACGTGAAGCTGTACTTTATCACAGGCGCCGACGCCGTCCACCAGATTTTTACATGGAAGGATCCCGAAAGGCTCCTGACGATGTGTGATTTTATTGCTGTTACAAGGCCGGGATACAAAAAAAACACCCTGTTTGAGGAAATCGGCGCAATCAATGAAAAATATGAGAGCAAAATACATTATATGGAGGTTCCCGCACTGGCTATCTCCTCCTCTGACATTCGCCACAGGGTAAAATACGGCATGCCAATCAAATATCTCCTGCCCGACGCTGTGGAAGATTACATCAGAAAGTTTCATCTTTATCAGAACACCGTTGGAAATGAGGTAGAATTTATGCTGGATATTGATACCATGAAGGAAAAGCTGCAGTCCTCCCTGTCTATAGAGCGCTATATTCATACGCTGGGCGTTACGGAGGAAGCAAAAAAACTGGCAAAGCAGTTTGGCCGTGAAAATATGGTGGAAAAGGCGGAGGTTGCAGCCCTTCTCCACGACTGTGCCAAGGATTACCCCAATGACTTGAAGCTGCGGCTTTGCAGGGAATATCACGTGCCTTTGGATGATATAATGAAAAAAAACACGGAACTGATTCATCCTTTTCTTGGCGCTGAGATAGCAAAAAGAGAATATCTGGTGGATGATGAGGAAATATTGGATGCTATACGGTATCATACAACAGGCAAAAAACAAATGTCACTTCTTGACAAAATCATATTTATCGCAGACTATATTGAGCCCAACAGGAAACCCTTTGAGGGAATAGACGAGGCCCGTAAAATTGCCTACACGGACCTGGATTTGGCCATGAAATTTATATTGGAGAGAACCATAGGTTATGTAAAGGAAAAAAACAGGCTTCTGCATCCCCTGTCGGAGGAAGCACTGGAATACTACAAAAACAAATAAAGGAGGAATTTGATTGAGTAAAGAAGCATTAGAGGCCGCAAAAATTGCGCAGGAAGCACTGGAGGATAAGAAAGCAGAGGATATTAAGGTTCTGGATTTAAAAGGGCTTTCCAATATCGCAGATTATTTTGTCATAGCCAGCGGAAATAACGCAAACCAGCTCAGGGCTATGGCTGATCAGGTGGGAGAAAAGCTGTTTGAGGCCGGATATAAATTGAATCACTCCGAGGGCTATTCCGGCGCCACATGGATTTTATTGGACTACGGCCCCCTTCTGGTTCATCTGTTTAACAAGGAGGAAAGAAACTTCTACAGCCTGGAAAGGGTCTGGGGCGACGCAAAAGAAATAAAGTAAAAAGGACAATGCCATAATCAAGTTGAGTACAAACATAACCCCCGCAAATAAGCACAGCAGTGCTTTTTGCGGGGGTTCAATTTTGTCAAAACTATTCTTTCGATGCCCTGTTGTTCTGAGACAGGAGACTTTCTAACATCCGTTAAATATCTTTTTTCATAGTTGTCAAAAGTTTACCGCAAACCGATGCCCGTCATCTATTCAACGATAGAATTTTAACCTTCCACTGCCCGTCACGCCCTTACTCCTTCATCGGCTGACAAACTGGGCAATAGTAAACAGATCCGCCCAGATATGCCTCCTTTATCACCGCACCGCCGCAATGCGGGCAGGTTTTTGTCTTGTTGTTTTTAGACAGCAGTGTTCTATAGCCGCCTGCCTTTCCAAATAAATCCTTTTCCGTATCCCTTCCTCCCCTTTGCTCCATTTCTGACATCACGGCTTTTAACGTATTAAAAAGCATTCTTTTCTCTTCCTCCCCCAAGGTTTGCAGCTTCCTTTTGGGATGCAGTCCAGACAAAAATAAGATGTCCTGCAAAACGCCGTTTCCAAGACCCGGAATCCTCTGCTCTGTCGCCAGAAAAGCTTTCAGACTGATATTGGGTTTAACACCGTCCATCAACATATTGAAAAAAACATAATCGAATTTTTCATCCAGCGGTGAAACACTGTTTTTACTTATCAGATAATAGGCGTTGTCATAGGCACCATTATGGCAGATTATGCCTCCATACATTGCCACTGTAAACAGAAGAGAACAGCCATCCTCAAAATCCATTAGCAGTTGGTATTTCTGCGGCCTCTTATCCGCGGGAAGCAAAAGGCGTACATTTACGCCGTCATTAAAGCACAGAAAATAGCCGTTATCAAATTCTATCTCCACAAATATGCCAAGGGCCTTGGCATGTACGATAGTACTGTCATGCAAAAAAACATCATAATTTTCCGCATCCCCCTGGAACCAGCAGAATTTATGAGAGTAGGACGGCGGCCAGATATGTTTAACCGCCTTTCCCTTTACTGTTTCATTGAGCTGCCTTGCCAGGGAACGCGCCTCCGGTAATTCAATCATAGAGAAACACCCGCTTTCTTTACACTCTGGTTTTTTATATGATTTTCATAAAAATTCTTTAGGAGATTTTGTCTCCAAAGCTTTACAAGGGAATGTAAACTGAAATGTACGAAAAATAAAACCTTATAGCACTATCCGTTAAAACAGTCCCCTGCGTTTCGTTGTATCATTTTTTTCAGTGTAGCACGGCGCTATTTACTGTACAACCGCTAAAAAAAAGAAAATCTATTTTTGGTAAAAAAAACATGACAGCATGTTGTCAGCAATACGATGGTATAATGATGATATATTTCAGCGGGGATACCTCAAAGCCTTTGGTTGATCGGGTACATTTGCTGCGCAAATGACCGCCTGTATGCTCAACTTTGCAAGTAAATTTGCACGGTACGTGCTTCAAGTATCTATTCTCCGCTTTTATAATATACTGCAAATATAAATACAAAGGAGGCCAAAATACGATGGAAGAAAAGTTTTGTCAAAGCTGCGGCATGCCCCTGGGCAGCGAGGGAGAAATGTGCGGTTCAAATGAAGATGGCACCAAAAATGAAGATTACTGCAAATACTGCTATGAAAAAGGCATTTTTACAGAGGATGTAGACATGAATACCATGATTGAGCGGTGTGTTGCTCCTATGGTAGAATCCAATCCCGAAATGACAGAGGAAAAAGCGAGAAGCATGATGCAGGAGTTTTTCCCTGTACTGAAAAGATGGCGCTCAAAATAAGCAACGAAAATGTGTATTGTCTGTTTTTCCGTCAAATGGCGGCTTTGAAACAGGCAACAAAAAAGACGTTTCTGTCAGATTTGACAGAAACGTCTTTTTCAGTCCGGCATGCAGTTTAAACTGTATATGCCTGTATTCTCTTCTCCTATTGCACCGTTTTGTCGCCGCCTTATGTTATTTTGCAACTTATATTCCATTATTTCCGGCGCATAGGATAGCACGCTTCCGTCAGCCAGTTGTCAGGATTTTGATCCATTCCGGGGCTCACATGGTAAATGCTAAACATGGCGCCATCCGGAAGAAAGCCGTTTTGTACCATCCATTCCATTGCTTCCCTGTTGATTTCTCCCATCTGTTCATATGACCCCTTGAAGGTAATGCTGGCGACCAGCATTTCCGGAATTTTTTTGAAAATGACATTTTCCGTATCCTTATAGCTGCCCAAAACAGCCGTCTGTATTTCCACGTCAGGCCCTTCCTCTTTGTATTCCAAATCGTGATAGAGAGCTGTATTAATGGGGGGATTTGTAAAAACAGGTTTTTGCGGAGCAATTTCCCTGTTCAGCTGCGCCCAGAGCTCTCCTTCCCTGCTATAGTGCCCTATGGTTTTTCTTAAGCTAAATACCATCCTTTCAGGCATCGTTTTTTGCAAAACTGTATATGACATAAAAACACATCCTTTCTCCAGCCGATTTAATTCCTTTTCAATGGCTGTTATCTGTCTGACAATATTCCCATATTCCTCTTTCCTTGCTTCCAGACAATCGGCAAGCACCTGCCGCAGTACCTCTTTATCGCTGCATTTTAGCATTGTACAAATGCGCGCTAGAGGCAGTCCCATATTTTTCAGATACTGTATACGGCTCATATCACTGAGCTGATTCACAGAGTAATAGCGGTATCCAGTCACAGTATCTATATGATTTGGCTTCAGCAGCCCTATCTCATCATAGTGCCTGAGCATACGTATACTTGTTAGCGTTAGCTTTGAGAATTCTCCGATTTTAAACATTCGTTTCCCCCTTTTCTGAGCTCAAAGATAGTGTACGGCCTAACACAATGTGAGAGTCAATAGAAAAACGCTTATTTTTTAAGACATTTTTATTCCGCAGAAACAAACATAAAAAAACGCAAAGCATATTTGCTTTGCGCATTTCTTATCTTCTATTTGCCCTTTTATTCAGACCTGCCTGACGCTCATTTGCCTGCTTCAGCCATTCCTTCATTTTATCCTCAAAATCATTTCCGGTGGAAGACTGCTCTTTTTTAAAATCGCCGCCTCTGCTCTCATAGTTGTTCTTCTGCTCTCTTGGCTTAAAGCTGTTCTGCTGCGGACGGGCCGGGCGGGGTGCGGGCGGCAATGCCTCCCTGATAGAGAGAGAAATCTTATTTGTTTCAGCGTCGATACTTAAAACCTTTACTTTTACAATGTCGCCTACAGCAATATGCTCATTGATATCCTGTACAAAACTGTTTGCGATCTGGGAAATATGAACCAGTCCCTGCACACTGTCATTGATTAAAACAATGGCGCCAAAAGGCTTAATTCTGATTACTTTTCCCTCCACAATACTTCCAACTTCTAATTTTTCTGACATTAATAAAAACACTCCTATTTTCGTAAACTGGTAGAATGGATACATTAAAAGAAATTATAGCACAGATGGGGCAAAAAAACAATGCATTTTATTTTGCAAAAAAGTTGGTTTTTCTATTATAATAAGATATGATAAGAGTGAATAAACTGGCAAACAGAAAGGATATAACGATGAAAAGAAACGATATTATTGTGCTTGAGATAGAGGAAACCGCTTTTCCCAACAAAGGAATTGGATATTATGAGGGCGAAAGGATTACTGTTAAGAATACGCTGCCCGGCCAGAAGATTTCAGCGAAAATTGCAAAAAAAAAGCAGAGCGGTATAGAGGGACGCCTCATAGAAGTCATTGAGAAATCCCCGCTGGAAACGGAAAAAGGCTGCTCCCACTTTGACTTATGCGGCGGCTGTGCCTATCAGAGGATTTCCCATGAGACAGAGCTTGCAATTAAAAAAGAACAGGTATTAAAGCTTCTGAAACAATCCGGTATAGAGGATTACGAATTTTTAGGAATAGAGAGCGCACCCAACTTAAACGGCTACCGCAACAAATGCGAATTTTCCTTCGGAGATGAGGAAAAAGGCGGTATGCTGGCCCTTGGAATGCGGAAAAGACAGAGCTACTATGAGGTCGTCACCTTGAAGGACTGTAATATTGTTGACAGTGATTTTCTTCAGATTATTGACACCTGTCTTGCCTTTTTCAGAGAAAGGAACGTTCCTTTTTACCATAAGGCACGACACGACGGCTGCCTTCGCCATCTTGTTGTGAGAAAAGGCGCCTATACAGGCGAAATACTGGTTAATCTGGTGACAGCAGGCGGCGTCCCCTTTTCTTTGGAGGATTTCAAAGAGCATCTGCTCTCAGCCAATCTGGAAGGAACTCTCTGCGGCATACTGCACACACAAAACGACTCCGTTGCCGATGTTGTAAAAAGTGACTGTACTGCAATATTATACGGAAGAGACTATTTCATGGAGAAGCTTTTTCATCTGGATTTCAAGGTATCGGCTTTCTCCTTTTTTCAGACAAATACACGGGGCGCAGAAAAGCTCTACTCTATAGTCAGAGACTTTGCCGGGGAGCAGAGTGGAAAAATTATTTTTGACCTCTACTGCGGGACAGGCACAATAGGCCAGATCATGGCGGATAAGGCAAAAAAAGTGTATGGCATTGAAATTGTAGAGGAAGCGATTGTAGCCGCTAAGGAAAATGCCTCCAGGAATAATATCTCTAACTGTGTTTTCATCGCCGGTGACGTGCTGAAAAAGGTGGAGGAACTGGAGGATAAGCCTGATCTTATCATTGTAGACCCGCCGAGAGATGGCATACACCCCAAGGCAATCGGCAAAATAATTGACTTTCAGGCGCCTGAAATTATCTATGTTTCCTGCAAGCCCTCCTCCTTGGCCAGAGACCTGCGAACTTTTGAGGATAACGGCTATAAGGTAAAAAAGGTGGCGCTTATGGATCAGTTTGCACGGACGGTGCATGTAGAGTCGGTTGTAATGCTTACCAAAAGGTGCTAAACTCCCGAAAAAACCAATGAAAATGACTGCCTCTGAAATTAGATTCTGAGTTGCAGTTAAACCGTAAATTTCAACCAAACAGAGTAAAATTTTTATACATGCTAAAAATTTGCTTAAAGACTTCTATTTGGTGTTGACTTCGCCAATTGATAGGATAAAGGCGATTGGTAAAGTTGCCGAACTTAAGGACAAGCAAAATTCTTACTTACCTCCGAATGTGGTAAAAGAGATAAACGGCCCGGGCACTCGGTCACCCTGCCTATGGCTATTTCATCCTTTCAATGGTAATATAGGATATAGATGCATTTTCTTTTTTGAGCCACCAGCCCAGTTGATTTGATTGCCTTTATAGCCAATTAAAAAGTAATGATATTCAGGTTCGTACTTATCATTTGCACCATTATTTTCAGAGGAGAGAAAAGAATATGAAGAAAAAAATTGGATTGCTATTTACCGCTTTCATGCTGTTTTTCTGTAATGTTTTCGCCTATGCCGGCACGGATGCCAAATTTGCTTCAAAGGATATTTGCGTTTCAGAAGAGGATTACATTACCATTTCGTCCCAAGGCGACACATGGAAGGTTGATTACCGCTGCCTTCCTAATTTGAGCCTCACCATCAGCGAGAGTAAAAGGGGGCTGCTTAAGGAGGGAAAAACCATTTATTTTTCCACCGATACTGCATTCCAGCTTGAGAACTATCTGAATATTGAATGCGAAAACGGCAGTATTGTCTTGAGTCCTGAAACAATAACCAAAGAAGACAAAAATGTTTATGCTGTACACATAAAGGAAGTCAACTACAGCAAAAATTTACCGCTGACAGCAGTCTGCACAACCAACCCTTACATTTCCGTTAAGCAATTAAGTGACGAGGAAACCATCGCCTTTCCTTTGCGCATTATAACAGGCCCGGAATTTGAGGACAATTTATTCAGCGGTAAAGATGACAAAACAATTATACTGAATGAAAACTTTCTGACAGTGGATAATTCGATGCCCGAATATATTACAAACAGACTGACAGACACAACGCGTCATATGGAAATAAAAATCGGCCAGTATTATCTGACCTGTGACGGAAAACAGATACCTCTTTCTGCTCCGGCATATATTGACACAAATGACACAGTTATGCTTCCTCTGCGGGAAACCGCCGAAAATTTAGGGGCATCAATACATGTTGGATATGACAGTCAAAACCGTACTGTACTCATACAAACGTATGTCAAAACGGCATACCTTCCTTTGGGCGGAAGTCACTTTACCCAAAACAATGTATCTGTTCCTTATATGGTACCAATGGCAGTGCAAAACGGCAAATCCTTTCTTTCCTCCGATGATTTGGCCTATATATTGTCGATACCATCTGATATGGTAAAATGGGATTCCGATACGCAAACCCTTACCTTCAACTGAATCTGTTATGTAGGAGTGAAACGTCTAAGAAATCTCATTAACCGGTCAAAATATAGTTTTCGCTACAAAATAAATGGGAGCTGAAAAGCTGATGCTTTCACCATTTTTTATCCGGCAGGTTAACATTCGATCTTTTCGTCCCTAGGATAATGCCCCTGCCTATACCACATCAAAAAAGGCTTCCGAATTTTTCGGAAACCTTTTTCTGTCTGAAAAGTACTGTCTCAATTAAACACCATGTCAATCTCCATTTTTCCATTCTTCAAACAGAATCGGCCTTCTCAGTTTTCCCAATGACTGAATACCCATACTGTTATCCAAATGCTCCATAAGCCCCGCGGTTACAATCTGGCTGTTATCATAGGTTTTAAAGAAATATTCCATTGTATTTGCATTGATAAAAGCTGTGTATTGCGTGTAGTCCGCCGTATCCCTATCCGTCATAACGCCTCCCTTTGGAATGGAAACACTCTCCATAACGTGAAAACAGGTATTGACAGCCTCTTTTTTATCAGAAGGCATTATAACATGACTTTTGAGATATGCTGTCCTGACAAATCTGGACGGCGGCGTATAATCGCCGGGAAGTCCGAAGGTACCGCCGCCCTGGCCAAAGGGCGTCAGCTTTACGGAGGACCACTCCCTCTCCTGCTGTTGATAGGGTGTAACCTCCATATAGTTGCGCAGATTTGTCATATGCCATTGAAAATCAGGACTGTTCGACAGTACGCCCACTGGATTATCCATTATTTGAAGACCGTCGGCAGTTTTCTCAATCACCGCACATTTGCCGCTTTTATCTGTTATTATAAAATGCAGAGGTGCGACGGAATTGGTGACCGCGTCCTTCACGCCCACTATACGTATTGTCTGAAGCAGAGAAACCGCCTCCGAAACAGATGCGCTAAGCCCCAGCAAAAACTTGACCAGCTCAAGAGCTGCTATAGAAGGCTTCGCTGTATCCTGCAAATCTGCCGTATCATAATGCGCATAGCCGGGAAAATATAATACTGCCGCAGCAAATCCCATCTCATTGACTCCGTCCGCAAAAATCAAAGGGGATATATCCTGACCAATTCCCATAAAGCTGTATTGGCTGCGGATTTCATGGGTATTTAAAATATTGTGCCAGCGGTAACCCTTCGCTACAATATACAGCTCAGGATCAAGGGGATAGGAAAAATCCATAGTACGGCCAAAATAAACCTCTCCAAGAGGCGACTGTATTTTCATAGCAGTACACATTTTAGGCAGCCCTCCTTATAAAACCATTCATTTGGTTATGTCTATTCAAAGTATATTGGGGTTATTCCAAGTCTTTCGTAAATATACGATGAAAAGATTGAAAAGTATTTTGGACTGCTCTAATATAGATAGTGAAGCACTTTATACAAAAGAGATACCAAATTTATTAGGGAGTGATAAAAATGGGATTATTCGATAAAATGAGGGAGCCTGTTTTTTTGAAGGAAAGCAGCTCGGCAAAGGAACAGCTGGAAGAATTAAAGCAATTGAAAAATAGTATTCCCGACAAATATAAAGCTGAAATTGAGCGGGACATACGTCTTCTGTCAGCCGGAATTGCCGGAGAAGAAAATATAGCCTTTGAACTGAAAAACAGTCATATGCCCCTTTTTGTCATCCATGACTTATATTTGGAGTATGAAGGCTTGAGCGCTCAAATCGACTATCTGATTATAACCAGAAAAAGGATTTTTGTTATTGAATGTAAAAATCTTGTCGGCAATATTGAGATTAATAATAACGGTGATTTTATCAGAGTCTTTGAAAATAATAAGAAGGAAGGACTATATTCCCCTATTACCCAAAACCAGCGGCATCTTGAATTAATAAAGCAAATTAAAGCAAATAGTAAAAGCAATTTTATATTGAAGGCAATGTTCGAGAAATTTTTCTATGATACCTACCGCTCAGCCGTTGTCCTGGCAAACCCCAAAACAATTTTAAATGACCGCTATGCCAAAAAAGAAATAAAAAACCAGGTGATTCGAGCAGACCAGCTCATATCTTTTATCAAAGAGAAGAATGCCGAGCCAGGAATAGATACCGCAAGTGAAGAATCCACAGAAAAAGCAGCATACAAATTTCTGGCATTGCACAAGGACAATCCAAAGGACTATGTCGAAAAATACAGAAAACAAATTGAAAAACGGGAATTCAAACCAGAGGACACCGAAAAAAATATACTATGTCCGAAATGCGGCGCTCCCATGGTCAAAAGAACAGCTGTAAAAGGCCCCAATGCAGGCAAAACATTTTATGGCTGCTCTAAATACCCAAAATGCCGTGGCATTGTAAACATACAGGATTAACCCCGCGGCAAAAAACGAGAGGAGAAAACACATGGAGCAGGACTATTGTATAAGAACCATTGCAAGAATACACAGCGCTTTTTCTGAAAAATTCGGAATACCCCGTCAAAGCGGCCTTGTGGAAGGGCTAAAGTCTTTTATTGTTTTTGAACCGCCCTTCCGCAGTCAGGATGCTCTGAAGGGGTTGGAGGCTTTCTCCCATCTCTGGCTTATATGGGGATTTTCAGAAAATAAAAGAAATACCTGGTCACCTACCGTCCGTCCGCCGCGTCTTGGCGGCAACACCCGTATGGGCGTATTCGCGACCCGTTCTCCCTTCCGCCCTAACCCACTGGGCTTATCCTGCGTGAAGCTTGACAAAATTGAACAGAATGCTCAGCTTGGCCCCATACTTCATGTTTCAGGAGCCGATTTGATGGACAATACTCCCATTTTCGACATCAAGCCCTATCTGCCCTATGTTGACAGCCGCCCCGAGGCGTCGGACGGTTTCGCTTCTCTATACAGGGACTACGCCCTTTCTGTCAATTTTCCCGACAGTCTATTGATTAAGGTTCCCACTGATATGCAGGAGGCTCTTTTGGGCGTACTCTCCCAGGATCCAAGGCCTTCCTACCAGGATGATCCTGAACGTATTTACGGCTTATCCTTTGCGGGACTGAATATCAAATTTAAAGTATGTGATCAAAAGCTGATAGTTTGCAGTGTTGAGAATAACATATTCTCTGAAAAGCGGCCAAAATAAAATGCCTGCATCAAAAACGGCTGTATTTGATTTCTTATCACATACAGCTTCGCTGAGCCAGGAACAAAATAATGGCAGGACAATATCTGTCCTGCCATCAGACTGTAGACTTTTTTTATACTGCGGAAGGGTTCGGGAATGGTCAGCACTTTTTCGCCTTGCTCAAAAGCCGCTCCGCGTCCCCGTTTGTCTTCCGGGTGCATGGTCAGCACTTTTTCGCCTTGCTCAAAAGCCGCTCCGCGTCCCCGTTTGTCTTCGGGGTGCATGGTCAGCACTTTTTCCCTCCTCTCAAAAACCGCTCCGCTCGTGCCATTTATCTTTGGTACCGCCAGCGGTTAACATAACCTCGAGAGGTTGCCGCTGCACCAAAGCGTTTCCCGCATGTAATCCGCAGGAAAGGCAATCGAAAGAGTAGTCCGGCGGCGAAGCCGGCCCGTTGGGAATTTGTGAGCAGGGAACCGCAAAGAGAAGTACGGCTGCTATAGGCCATTTTCTCCAAGGGGAAATTCCTGACAGCCGGGGCTTTGTCCAGCCGAGGAAACAGAGGGTTTCAAGGCATTTATGCCACCGGAACACGTCTGTTTATTCCTGAATATAAAAGAAAACCTGTTTTCAATGAAGGGTGTAAATTGATTAATGAGATCGCTTTTCTAAAAATTCCTTCAGATGGGAGTTGTAGGTTTCCCATTCCGGCTCAGGCCTATCCGAGCGCACTCCTATGGTGCCTGCCCCCGCCTGAGCAGACTGTACATCGTATTCCGCAAAGTCCTTCGGCGCATCCTGTATATTATGAAATACTGGCGCATCCCCCGCCCTGTCCGCAAAAGGCATTGGGAAATTAAACTTTTTCACATGCTGTAAATAGTGATCCATAAAAAATGTTCCGTAATTTCTGCACCGGCTGACCAAATCCAAATCCAGCGTCACAGTGGCCAAGGTCTCCTCCTGTCCCGCCTCCCATAGAACCTGCCCTTCGGGGCTGATAACCATAGAGCCGCCGTACAAATGAGAGCCGCCGTTAAAGCCGCAGGCGTTTGTGGAGACAAAATAAGCCTGATTTTCAAGAGCCCTTGCAAAATGGATGGGACGGTTGAGCAGATTCAGCTCCTGTGGATCCAATGTCAGTTTTACCAAAACCTCAGCGCCCATCAACGTTTCATTTCTGGAGATTTCGGGAAAGTTGGAATCATAGCAGATTTGTACTCCCACCCTTGTCTGTTTCTCCGGTATGTCAAAGGCGACATATTCCCTGCCCGGCACAGACATATTTTCAGACGGCTCCCACGGCGCCATTTTACGGTAAACCGCTATTATTTCTCCCTTGGGATTAAAAACGGGAGCCGCATTATAGGCATAACCCTCCGGCAGATCCGGATGCAGCTCGTTGACGCTGCCCGGTATAAAATAAATGCCGTGGCGTCTGGCAATACTGGCAAAAAATTCAGTAGATGGGCCTGGTATAGGCTCCGGTGTAAAGCGCTGCAAACATTCCACGCCAACCACTAACTCAGGCTTGTGATAGGAGGTCATTAAAGCGTCTGTCTTTTCCTCCAAATACCTGAAATTTTCCGCTGTATCCTTTGAAAGCGGCATCTGAATGATACCGACATTGAGAAACCTTCCCATATTATCGCACCCTTTCTGTCATTAAAATAATTTTTCCAGACCTTCCGTTGAGTATGCCTTTCCCTGCTGTTTCAATTCCAGCGCCTTGGTCAAAAGCTGGTAGCGTTTTAAGGTAAGCGGATACCTCCATGCAAAGAACCCTGCAATTAAGGCAATGATGCCGGGTACAGCCGTCAAAAGCAGTAAAAGACCTTTAAGCGTCTCCGAGGACTGTGCCGCCAAAGTCCCATCATAGCCAATAAAACCAAGCAGCATACCTGTCAGCCACATACCCGCCGCCGCGCCAAGCTTTTGCACAAAGGAGATAGCGGAAGTGATAGCGCCCTCTCTTCTCTTGCCGTTCACAAGTTCATCCACCTCACTGATATCATACATAATAGAAAAATACAGCGTCCAGAAAGCGCCCACGCCGATTTTCGTGCATACTGTAAAGACAATCAGAGCAGCGAAGCTGGCAATTCCGGTAAAACCAAACAGAATCATACTGACGGCAGTAAAAAGGATAGCAGCCGTATAGGTTTTTGTCTTGTCAAATCTTGTGGCAATAACACCCAAGCAAAGTGTCAGACACCAGTTGATAATAAGCACCGCCGTAAAATAGCCCGCCTGCACTGTTCCGCTGAAGCCGAGATTATTTGTCATGACATAAACCGTCATAGTGCTGATAAAGGATGTAACCGCTGTAAAAAAGAGTACGGACAGTCCCAGGAATATGGAGGGCTTCAACTTCAATACCTCCCAGTAGGTACGGATAATATTTGTCTTCTCCTCCTCATTTTTCTGATATCTCTCAGGCGGAAGCTCTTTCCCCTTTGTATTTTTCCAGCAGATAAGAATCGGGATAACCGTCGCAACACCCAAAACCGCTCCAATCACGCTCCAGGCCTGGTTCCCGCTCATGCCCGCGCTCTGAAGCTTTTCCAAAAGAACCGGCGGAAGCGCGGAGGCGATATAGGCGGCAACAACAGCAAGAAGGCTACTGTAAACCCTTAAAAGAGTTCTTTCCTTAGGATTCTGCGTTATCTCAGCGCCCAGGGCAAAGAATGGTATTACGTACATA
This sequence comes from Bacillota bacterium, assembly GCA_019422105.1. Taxonomy (GTDB): domain Bacteria; phylum Bacillota; class Clostridia; order Lachnospirales; family Anaerotignaceae; genus JAHZDZ01. The sequence continues at coordinate 316,077 of JAHZDZ010000001.1, forward strand.
GTATAAAAAGTCCAAAATAAAAGAGATATGCCAATAAAATAGACATTCTTCATCACGACGCTTGGAAAATTAAAGTTGGTAAACATAAGCCACACACAAATGCCATAGGGAATGGCACCCGCCAGCATCACCGGACGTCTGCGGCCGTATTTTCCCCGCAAGTTATCAGAAAAATATCCTATGATTGGGTCCGTAATGCCGTCCCACAATACTGCAATCAGCGAGATAATGCCTGCAAGGGCCGGTTTAAGCCCAACAAAGTCCGTCAAAAAAACCAGGAAAAAGGTATAAAACACACCGTATCCGACGGAATCTCCCATCTGTCCGACAGCATACCCCACCTTAACCTTAACGGGCAGCTTTTTATTGATGTCGTCTACTGCCATAAGCCACACTCCTCTCCTTACTTTACTTTTGATTTTTGGAGACAGGAACCGCTGCAGCAAATCCCCAAGCAATGGTAAATTTTGCCACTAATTACAATTTGACAAAACTCTTGTTGCTTAATATCATTATAGTATGGCAATTCATATTTGCATAATATCAAAATACAATAGGGCGGTATTAATATAATTTATAACCATAGGAAAAAAAGCATTCAGAAGGGGTGATAAAATGACACTGCAACAGCTTCAGTATATAGTGGAGGTAGAGCGATGCGGATCCATCAATAAGGCCGCCCAGAACCTTTTTACATCTCAGCCGAATGTCAGCGCCGCAATCAAAAATCTGGAAAGGGAATTGAATATTTGTATTTTTGACCGCAACAGCATGGGCGTTTCTGCTACGGCGGAAGGGCAGGAGCTTGTCTCCTACGCAAAATCAATACTGTCTCAAATTGACATGGTAAAAAATATTTATGTAGCGGAAAAACCGGCGAACAGCGCGGTTTTAAGAATTTCATGCCAGCCCTTTGTCTTTATCACAGACGTGCTGATACAGTTTTACAACGCCTTTATGAAGGACTGTGAGAAATGCAAAATTGTCTTTCATGAGGTGCCTCAAATCACTGTTTTGGAGCATATCTTAAATGGGAAAAGCAACATAGGCCTATTAACTATTTATACAATGCAATCCTCCTTCTGGCTGAAGCTTCTTCAGGCCAAGTCTGTGGAATATGAGCTTTTATTTAAAATGACTCCCAAAATACTGGTCAGTAAGAGACATCCGCTGGCAGTCAAAAAAAGCATTCGCCTTGAGGATTTATCCAATTATCCCTATCTCCACTATGGAGACGAAAACTTTTTGTCAGTAACGAACAGAAATGACGCTGAAGAGATACTGGGACTGGACCACCATAAAAAATTAATCTGTGTCCGCGACCAGTACTCTACCCACACTATTTTGTTGAATACAGACGCTTTCGACGTTTCCTTTTATCCGCCCTCAGGCAAGCTTTTTTCCACACCGCATCCTGATTTGGCTGCTATCCCTTTTCATGCGGGGGATATTGTCTCTAACGTTTATCTAATCAAGGCAAAAAACAAGCTGCTGGATGAAAATGAAAGTCTCTTTATCGACTGCCTGAAGCAGTACTGTAAAGAAAACAGCTAAATAAAGGGTAGCTTAAAAACGGCCTTACATAAAAATCCAAATAAAAAACAGCGGCAAACTGCCGCTGTTTTTTATTTGGATTCTGCCAAGATTCACAAACCTTTGCTAAAGAAAACCTTTTCCTTTTGTAAGAAAGCTTTTTTCCATAAAGCTTATTGCTCCGCATTTTATTACTTTGCTTTCGGCAGCTCTATCACTGCCTTTTTGCTGTTCTGTCTGTACAATACAAATTTATTGCCAATCACCTGCACAACCTCTGCGTGAGTTCTGTCCGCAATCGTTTGCGCAACCTCTCGTACCTCCAGAAGGTTATTGTCCAAAACATTGGCCTTTACCAGTTCCCTGGCCTCCAAAGCATCATCTATGGAAGCTGTCAGCTCCGGTGTTATACCACCTTTTCCCACATGAAATATGGTATCAAGACCATTTGCCAGTCCGCGCAGATGAGCCCTTTGCTTGCTTGTCAACATTTTAAAACCTCTTCTTTCTTCTTCCTGTCACTTTCAACAAATAAAAGCCATTATTCTGTATCCGTGCCCTTTTGAAAAGGCTGCAGTCTCTCTGAGGCTGATAGTGAGCAGACAGGCCTTTTATTTGTAATAATCAAATTCCAGATTATAAATCTTAACTGTATCGCCTTCCTGGATTCCTTTTTCCTCCAGTGCGTCGATAATGCCTTTTTCCCTCAGATACTTCTGGAAGAAGGCAAAACCTTTTTCTGTGTCAATGTTGGTATAGCCTATCATTTTTTCGACGCCGACGCCGGTTACTACATAGTAATTGCCGTCAAAAATTTCTATCTCGAATGGCTCCCTGTCGATTTCCACTTCCTGATATTCCTCAAAGTCCTCCTCAAAAACAATGTCCTCAGGATAATCCTTTAATATCCGGAATACAGCATCCAGGAGAGCATCCAATCCCGCATTTGTTGCCGCAGAAACTGGGAATACCTGGTACCCCTCTTTTTCATAGGCTTCCTTTAACCTGACTACATTTTCCTCCGCCTCCGGTATATCTGTTTTGTTGGCGGCAATTATCTGGGGACGTTTCAGCAAATCTTCCCTGTAATCAGAAAGCTCTTTATTGATAACGGCAATATCCTCCACAGGGTCTCTTCCCTCAATGGCAGCGGCGTCCACCACATGAATAAATACCTTGACACGCTCAACGTGCCTTAAAAACTCATGTCCAAGGCCAACTCCCTCGCTGGCGCCCTCCACAAGTCCCGGAATATCCGCCATGACAAAATCGCTGCCATAACGCCCGCGCACAACGCCCAGGTTAGGACTTAGAGTGGTGAAGTGATAATTGGCAATTTTCGGGTTGGCATTTGTCACCATGGAAAGCAGTGTGGATTTTCCTACATTTGGCAGGCCAATAAGCCCGACATCCGCAATGAGCTTCAATTCCAATACAATATCATATTCCTTGGCAGTCTGACCGCGCTCTGCATACCGCGGCGCCTGTCTGGTGGGAGTTGCAAAGTGCTGGTTGCCCTTTCCGCCCTTTCCCCCGTGTATGAGTATTTTTTCCTCTCCGGCTCTGGTAATATCAGCCATAACCTTGTTGGAATTGGCCTCCCTGATGACGGTGCCTACAGGCACCTTTATGATAACATCACTGCCGTCCTTGCCAAAGCAGTTTCTTTTTCCGCCATCCTCGCCGTTTTCCGCCTTAAAGCTTCTTTTATAGCGGAAATCAACAAGGGTATTCATATCCTCCGTGCCCACAAAAATAACGTCGCCGCCCCTGCCGCCATCGCCGCCGTCAGGGCCGCCGTGGGTAATATACTTTGCGCGGTAAAAGGATACGCAGCCGTTGCCGCCGTTGCCGCCCTTAATATGAATTTTTACTCTGTCTACAAACATTTGTTACACCTCTATTCAAAAACATTGTTTTCCCTCTTACATTAGTATTAGTATAAGAGAAAAACAACAAGCTATACCTGTCTTAAAAAATGGAAGCTAAGGCGGATTGACTTAAGAAAACAAAATATTACTATAAATGTGTTCTTAAGGAAAACGCCGAGGCCGTGTGGCATAAGAAAACGAAGCGATATGATTTCAATAAACAAAAAAAGCTTGATTCTTCAAGCTTTTTTGTTACAAAGTTTTCTTATGGCACCGGCCATTAACGCTTCCATTTTTAGGCTTTCTTATTCAGCAATTTCAACAGGGTAAACAGAAACCTGTTTTTTGTCTCTGCCTTTTCTTTCATACCTCACACGTCCGTCAACCAAAGCGAAAAGAGAATCGTTGCCGCCTCTTCCTACATTGATGCCCGGATGGATTTTTGTACCCCTCTGTGTATATAAAATATTGCCGGCCTTTACAACCTGTCCGTCAGCACGCTTTGCGCCAAGTCTTTTAGACTCGGAATCACGTCCGTTACGAGTAGAACCAACACCTTTTTTATGTGCAAAAAACTGAAGGTTTAATTTTAACATCGTTTACACCTCCTCAAAATTTATGGATATATAACCGCTATACTCATTTTCAATATCGGTAAGTCCATGCAGCATAACTTTCAACAAAAGCTGCACATCATGGTTTTTTTTGCCCTGCTTCATTTCAGGTAAGCTGTACTCTATAAATCCGCCTTTTTTTTCATCCGCTTCCATTTCGAAGGGTTCATCACAGAAAAGCTCAATACAATTGATGGTATTAAATACCAGTATCGTTACTGCAGAGCAGACGATATCGCTTCCCTCCTCAGCATATCCGGCATGGCCGCTGAGACGGAATCCATAGATGCTCTTTTCCCCGTCACGAAAAATCGTCACATTTATCATGTTAATTAAAGGGAAATAGCGTTAATCTGCAATTTAGTAAATGGCTGTCTGTGACCTTTTTTCTTATGGAAGCCTTTTTTGGATTTGTATTTATAAACAATAACCTTTTTCGCTTTTCCATCACCAATTACTGTAGCAGAAACATTTGCACCCTCCACATAAGGAGCGCCAACCTTTAAGCCGTTATCGTCAGCTAAAGCCATAACCTTGTCAAAAGAATAGCTTGTACCAGCCTCAACGTCCAATTTCTCGACTGTAATCACGTCGCCCTCAGATACCTTATACTGCTTTCCACCAGTTTCAATAATTGCGTACACACGTACACCTCCTCGCAATTTACTCGCCAAATACGGTATTTAGAACCTTATCTAAATTTCAAACCTCTTTGTGCGGCTGAACATACTCCCTTAATATAACATAAAGCTTTTACTGTGTCAACGAAAGAATCCGAAATTCCGCTTAATTTTAGTATTTGTGACTATATTCAAAGTATTGTCCAAATTCCTCTCGGACTTGATTCGGCTTTCTGCATCCGTCCTGTTTTTCTCAGTTCAGTCGCTTCCCACCTGATATCATATTGCCATGTATAAAATAAATCTCCTGATTGTTCAAGTGCAGAGTGATAATGATTCCAAACATACTAACATACGCTTATAATATCAGCTTGTCCCCCCAACTCCTTTATTGAAGCATAAAGAATATCAGGTAAATCATACCTGTTCATTTTTCAAACACCCTTCCTGTCTTTTTTATCAACACCTGACCACAATACGGCCTTTGGTAAAAACAGTAAATTATCTGACCGCCTTTTCAAAGTCTGAATTCCGGCGGATATTGAACCAATCCGCAGACTCCGCTTAAAGCCCCCTTCCAGAGCTCCTTTGCCATAAAAAACCTGTCCTCCGCCACAAAGGGGGGACGTATTCCAAAACGGGATGCAGGTACATAGCCAAAGCGTCCATAGTAAGCGTTATCTCCCAATATGGAAATACCTCTGTAGCCCATCTCTCTGGCCACTATTTCCCCCGCCTGGATCAGCTTGCCGCCTATACCTTTTTTTTGACAACTCGGATGAACCGCCAAAGGCGCAAGACAAAGAAGCGTTGCTTCCCCAACTGCAATCTCCGTAAAAAGGGCATAGCCCGCCAAAGATTCCCCTCTATCCGCCACCAAAGCCAATTCCGGCACAAATGCTTTGCTCCCGCGCAGCCTTGCCACTAAATGCTGCTCATCGTGGTCGGTATGATCCGCTGTCAAAAAAGCCTCCTCCACAAGCCTTCCAATACTGTCATAATCCTTCGTTGCTTCCTTTCTTACTCTTATCTGCAATCTCCTGACTCCTTTACAATTTTCCCTGTTTTAACAAAAGCGCCTTCTCATAATATTCCTTGTCCTTATACAGCTTTAAAAGATTTTCTCTGTTGTCCTCGCCAAAAAGCTCCGGCTGACCATTTTCCTTAAATACGTTATATGCCTTTTGATAATAGTGAATCGCCTCATCTGTATTATTGTTTTCAAAGTAGAGCTTTCCCATTTTATTTAGAATATCGCCGCAGCGCACATCACTTTCTCCATAAAGCCCCTTATAAATCTCCCATGCCTTTTTGTACATGGCACTGCTCTCGCTTCCCTTTCCCTCGCTGGCATACAGCTCTCCCGTTTTCAAAAGCACAGAGGCAAATTCCTCTCCCTCTCCCACACTGTCCTTGATGGCAAGGGCAGCCCTGCTGTAACAGGAAAGAGCCTGCTTATCTTTTCTCCTCTCCCTGAGCAAATCGGCAAACGCACAAAGCCTGCCAATAAAAGTATTGTCTGACTCATAGGCATTCTCAGGATACAGCTTAAACGCCGCCTCATACATAGTAACGGCGTTCTCAAAATCCCTCCGCCCCTCAAATATTGTGCCCATGGCATAGAGGACATCGGCGTATACGCTGCTCTTGCCATTCAAATATTCTTCCGTGTAACTCTTGGCATTATTCAGCCGCCAAAGGGCAGTATCTGTATCCTCTTTTTTTAAATACAACAGACCAAGCCTATATTCGCATACGGCGTACTCCTCCCCCTGAGCGTTTTTGGACGCCTGAAGGAAATTGTCAATGGCATCCTCAATAAGCCCCTGCTTTTCAAAAAGTTCCCCTATTGAAAAATAAAGCCTGGCAGTCACCTTGGGATCCTTACCCTCTTCACAGGCTTTCAGAGCATCCCTCAATACGTTTTCCGCATCCTTCAAAAGTCCTTCCCTCATGAGAAGCCCTCCGAGAGACAGTCCGGTCTTTGCGTAGAGGTTATAATCCTCCTCCTTCATATTGCTCTGCATATACAGACTCTTATAATAAAGGGAAACGGCATCATTCGCCTTATTGTCCTTTTCATAAACGCTGCACAGCTCATTCAAAACTTCAATATGCTCCTTTGTCACGTCACTGTAGTGACTGTCCAAAAGGCCCATGGCCTTCTTTAAAAGCTCCTCCGCCTTGAGATATTCTCCAAGCCCATTGTAGCATTTGCCGCAGGAAAAGGTAAGCTGCGCAATTTTTCCCGCATTTTCCTGCGGATGCTTATTCCATATTCGAAGCACTGCGTTATATTCGTTAATTGCGTCTAAATACTGCCCCTGCTTACAATAAGTGTCGGCCATGTGCTCTACGGCGTTTAGATATCCCTCATACTCTTCGCCAATCATATCATAGTAGATATTTGCAGCTCGTTCATAATTGTCAACGGCGTCCTCATATTCCCCGCGTGCCGCCTGTACCTGCGCCAAAAGGTATAGTCCCTTGGCATAGCGCGGATGCCTCGTGCCATATAAATCCTTTCTAAGCTGCCAGGACTCCTTTACCGTATCCAGAGCAGCCTTTAGCTTGCCCCCCATCAGGTAAGCACGGGACAAAAGCTCTAAATTGTAAATATAGCCTCCGTCCTTAGCGCCGCCGCTTCCAAGACGAAGTGAAATCGCCCTCAGGTAATTTTTCTGCGCCATCTCATAATTTTCCATTTCCATATAGGTGTCCCCTAAATCCAGATAGGATTCCGCAGCAAAAATGCTGCCTATCTGTCTGATTGCGGCGCTTCTCAGCTTTAAAGCCTCTGAATGGCATTCCAAAGCCCTGTCATACTGCTTCATTTTACAGTATGCCTTTCCCATGGCGGCAAGTGAGGCTGCATAGTGTGAGTTTTTCTCTCCCGTAAAGCCCTTTTTAATCTCAAGAGCCTTTTTATGATACTCAAAAGCCTTACCAAACTCCTCCATCTCCAGATAGTCGTTTCCGATATAGCTTAGCTCATCCGCATAAAACACATGATTCTTCCCCATGATTCCCTCCAGAAGCTTCAACACCTCCATATGGGTTTCCATAGCCTTGAAGGTATCATGGCCCCTTAAATAGGCCTCCGCTAGATGATTCATACTCGCAATGTAATCCAGATGATTTTTATCCATAATTTCGGCCCGTACCTGAACCGCCTTCTTATAGTATTGAATCTCTTTTTCATGCTGTCCCATCCGCGTAAGGACAGAGGCAATACTCAGCAGGGTAGTCAAATAATAAAAGTTCTTCTCCCCCAGGTCGTTTTTTATCAAATCCAGAGCATCCTCATAATTTTTCACAGCGCCCTTATAATTGCCAACAGTAAAATACTCTCTGGCCAGCGCGGAAACAATATCAGCAAAATCAAGCTTTTTATACCCCTTTATCCTTTTTGCGAAAAAAAGCGCCTTTTGGTTCAGCTCAATGGCCTTTTTATAATCCTCTCCGTCCTCATAGGCGCTGGCAAGATTATAGAGGCTGTCAATATAGTCTCCGTCCGTTTCACCCAGAGCCTTTTCCCTGATTTTTAAGACGCGCTCATGAAGCTCTATAGCCTCCTCATTCTTGTGCAGCCTGCTGTAAACTACCGCCAGATTATTCAGAGAATCCGCATAGCTGATACTGTTTTCTCCCAAAATATTTTTTCTGATATTAGCCGCTTCTATATAATACCCTTTTGCTTTCTCAAAATTGCTGGTGTCGTCGTAAACAATAGCAAGATTATTCAGATCATTGGCATATTCCAAGCTTGTGACATCATTATTTTCTTTATATAAATCAATAATTTCCTCACCCGCTGAGATCGCATCCGCATATTTTCCATCCTTATGCGCTTCAAAAAACTCTTTTCTCAATCTCACAATTTCACTCACATAATAAGCCAAGATTTAACCCCCCTTTGCTTTTTTTCGGGACGGGCAGAATACAAAATGAAAACCGCACTCTTTCCCAATATTCGCCGTCCTTGAAAAAATGGACAATTCTTAAAACATGCTTTACAGTAGAAATATTATAATAATTCACCAGATAAACCGTTAAAAAGTTCCCTGTTTCTTTCCAGAAAAAAACGATAAACCTCTTTTACTCATCTTATTCAAATTCCTTCCGAAGGGAATACCGGCATACTTCGGCTCCGAAAATCCCTTACTTTCTATTATACGCATATTTCCATATGTTTTCTATTAAAAATGCGTTACAGCCCACATCACTGTTCAAACAGGGAAAGCTGCCGCACTTCCTCATTTTTATCTTTCTCCAGCATCAGTCTTTTAAAATTACTTGTAATGCCGTACTTTTTCTTTATTTCCTCCGCCATGACATAAAAATCAGCCTTATACCCCCTGTCCAAATGTCCATCTTGAAAAAGAGCCAGAACACGGGGATAGAGGAAAGGATACTCCCTCTCCAAAAATTGAAAAAAAGCCTTTTTCGTGTCCCCTCTCAGGTTCAGCGTTCCGATAATGGCATATCCTACACCTGCCTCTTTTGCTCTTTCATAAAGCTCCTCCAGGTTCTGCCTTGTATCCGTAAGATAGGGCAATACAGGCATAACATGCATACCTACAGAGGCATTGGTTTTAGAAAAGGCATGAAGCATTTCAAACCTTTCTTGTGTGGAGGAAGCCCACGGCTCAATTTTTCTCTGCAAGGCTTCATCGGCGGCAGTAATTGTTGAAGCTACATTGATATACGTAACGTGGGATAATTTGTCTATAAGATCGTAATCTCGAAGTATCAAGTCCGATTTCGTGGATATAATGGCAGGATTTTTATATTTGATGAGAAGTTTCAGTATTTCAGGCATAATTCGGTACTGCCTTTCTATCTCCTGGTAGCTGTCCGTCACAGAGCCTATATTGATAACCTCTTTTTTCCAGCCCCTTGAGCGCAGTTTTTTTTCCAGCTCCTCCACGATATTGGTCTTGATAAAGACATCGTTAAAAAAACTGCCGCTGTGCATATATCGGTTGGAGTAAAGAGCATAACAATAACAGCAGCCATGACGGCAGCCGCGGTAAATATTCATATCCCATTCATAGGGCATTTTTCTCTTCAGCCTGTTCAAAGCCTGCTTGCAGGTAACCTCATGGTATCTCATTTCCCTGTCCATTTAAAAAACCCTCTTTATGATTCCTCCGCTTCCCTGCTGCATTCCAAAAAAGCCTCCTTTGTCAGCTCAAAGGAATAGCCCTTTCTTTGCAGCGCGGCAAAAACAGAGTTTTTCTTTTTTTCATCCACTGCCGAAAAATCCTTTACCTTTTTGCGTATAAGCCTCTTGGCCCCTTCCATTTCATCAATAAGCTCTTCCTCCAAAACCCTCTGAATTGTTTCGTCATTCACCCCTTTTTGCGCAAGCTCCATGCGCAGAAGAAAACGCCCTTTGGGCTTTAGTTTTATGGAATCTCTGACATAAGCCCTTGCGTAGACTTCATCGTCAAGATAGCCGTATTTCTCCAGGAACAAAAGGACCTTTTGAATAACCTCCGGCGCATACTCCTTTTCCCCAAGCTTTTCAGACACTTCCTTTTTTGTCCTTGCCCTGTAGCCAAGAAAATGCAAAGCCGCTTCCTGCGCCTTGATATAAATGAGGTTTTCCATAATATAATCATATTTTTCCCGGGGAAGCATCTCCCCCTCCCGAAGCTTGAAGTAAAGAATGTCCTGCTGTATCAGGCTAAAGGCATATTCCCCATCCACAAACACCGCGTACCTTTCCTTATTTCTCACCTGCTGTTTTATCTCAGTAATCTGCATCCTTCCACTCCTTTTTGGGAAGAAAAAGGCTATAGCACTCAATGCTACAGCCTTTCCCCGCCTTTAAAGCTCTTCCTCTACAATTACAATATCACCGTCTGCCGCTGTTTCCGGGAAAGCGGTTGCTTCCAGGGAAGGCAGTCCGTAATGGTTTCTTACCTTATTTTCTATCTCAAAGCACATATCGGGATGCTCCTGCAAAAATACCTTTGCGTTCTCCCTGCCCTGACCGATTCTTGTCTCCTCATAGGAATACCATGCACCGCTTTTGTTGACAATGTCCACCTCTGCCGCCAAATCAAGAACATCTCCCTCTCTGGAAATACCCTTGCCGTACATAATATCAAATTCCGCCGTTTTAAAGGGCGGCGCCACTTTATTTTTTACCACCTTCACTTTGGTGCGGTTGCCGATAAAGTCAGCACTTTGCTTGAGCACATCGGATTTTCTGATGTCCATTCTCACGGAAGCGTAGAATTTCAGAGCGCGGCCGCCTGTTGTTGTTTCGGGATTGCCAAAGGTAATACCAATTTTCTCCCTTAACTGGTTAATGAATATAACCGTACATTTGGAACGGCTTGTAATGGCAGTAAGCTTCCTCAATGCCTGTGACATAAGCCTTGCCTGAAGACCCATATGGGAATCTCCCATTTCACCCTCAATTTCAGCTCTTGGCACCAACGCCGCTACCGAGTCGACAATGACAATATCAATGGCCTGGGAGCGCACCATGGTTTCCGCAATTTCCAGAGCCTGCTCGCCGTCGTCAGGCTGCGATATGTAAAGGTTATCCACGTCTACGCCAAGGTTCTTGGCATAAACCGGGTCAAGGGCATGCTCCGCATCAATATAGCCGGCAATGCCGCCTGTCTTTTGCACCTCGGCAACCATATGAAGGGCTACTGTTGTTTTACCGGAGGATTCCGGCCCGAATATTTCAATAATACGGCCCTTAGGAATACCCCCCACACCAAGAGCAATATCAAGGCTTAAGGAGCCTGTCGGCGTTACCTCCACATTCATACGGCTCTGGTCGTCGCCAAGCTTCATAACAGCTCCTTTTCCAAACTGTTTTTCAATCTGGCTGATTGCCGCCTCCAGTGCCTTTTCTTTATTCTCAAACTTATTATCCTTATCCTTTTTATCTGCCATCTTTAACCTTCCCTTCAGACGAATACGAACTTATGTTCCTATTATACCTGATAAATCATATCCCGTCAAGGAATATTGAAAATTATTTTTCTTTCTTTTTTTTCTGTATTTATCATAACGGCAGATTACAGCTGAAAACCCCGAAACCTGCGGTTTTTCGGTACATCTGCTGCGCAATTGGCCTCTTATGGCCGCACACTTTAACAGACAAGCTTAAACGTGTGCATCCTTGAAGAACTCAAGAAGCAATGCGGCAAGGAAAACTTTCCTTTTGCAAGGTTCTCCGCATTAATTTATGATACGGCGCTTTCCTTTTCAGTAGAGATAGCAGACAACCGCCTTAAAAAAGCCAGCTTCGTCTCTGAAATAATAATTGCGCCAAAAATCAGAGCGGCACCAATGTAAATTTTGGGGCTCAGAACCTCCTTATAAAAAAGAGCGGAATAAATGGCGGAAAATATCGCTTCTGAAGAAATAATAATACTGACGCTGGTGGAGGAAGTATACTTCTGAGCATAATTTTCCAGCACATAGAATAAAAACGTGCTGAAAACCACCGAAATCAAAAAGGATCCTGCCGCAGTACCCGTCATATGAGGCATAGGATCCCCGACTGCAAGGGCACACAAAGCCGCCATGAAAAACACGACAAAATCTTCAATCACTGTCAGGCGTATGGGACTGAGCCCCGCGACATATTTTTCCGTGTAAATAAACTGGAAGGCCGCGCAGACAGCGCCAACCGTTGTCAAAACCGCCCCCAGATTCAGTTGAAATTTTCCCTCCATAGATAAAATACCGATTCCGACCACTGTCAAAACAATGCCTGCAAGAGCAAATCTGTCCGGCCTTTTGCGAAAAAGAGCAAAAGCAATAAATGGAACAAAAACCGAGTGGATGTTCGCCAGAAAGCCATTGATGGAGGGTGTCGTATATTTAAGCCCTACCACCATCAGGGCGAAGCTGACAAACAGATACACTCCCACAACAATGCCGGCCTTAATTTCCGCCTTCGTGATACTTCCAATCTCTTTGTGAAAAAAAACAGCAGTCAATATTGCCGCAAACAAAAAGCGCACTGCAATAATCTGAAAAGCGTTGTATCCTTCTCCATAGAGCATTTTATTGGCAATAATGCCAAAACCGCCAATCATGGCGGCAGTCAGCAGTATAAAATTTGCTTTTTTACAGTTCATTTTCCTTTCCCCTCAATATGGTAAGCCGAAGCCAGTTCAAAACCGCATATACCGCTCTTTCCCGTATTCTCTGCCTGCTTCCCGAAAAATGCAGCTTTCTCGTTTCCACTTTGCCCTGATAAGAAAGACCCACATAGACAAGGCCCACAGGCTTTTCTTTCGTACCGCCGCCGGGGCCTGCAACCCCTGTGGTGGAAAGACCTATCATAGCTCCGCTTGTACGCGCAATACCCTCCGCCATCTCAGCTGCTGTTTCAGGGCTGACTGCACCAAACTTTTCAAGTGTTTCCGCTTTTACCCCAAGTCTTTTCATTTTCGCCTCATTGGAATAGGTCACAGCGCCCTCCAAAAACACCTCTGATATGCCAGGATACTCAATAAAAGCGGAGGCAAGAAGTCCGCCCGTACAAGATTCACTCACCGCAACCGTGAGCTTACGCTTCAAAAGAAGCTTTGACACAACCTCCTCTATACTTGTTTCTCCCTCGCCGTATACGCTGTCCCCCAGCCTGTCATATATTCTCTGGGCTACAGGTGCAATCAGATTCAGGGCTTCCTGTTCACTTTCAGCTTTTGCCGTAACACGAAGCATTGACTCATTAGGCTTTGCATAGGGTGCAATCGTAGGATTTTCCTGTGCGTCAATCAAATCCCGTACCATGGTTTCCATGGCGCTCTCACCCACCTCAGCCACACGGAAAATCCGGGATACAAGCGTGTGATCCTGCCTTGCCGAAAGATAGGGCCTTACCTGGTCCTTAAACATAGGTATTGTCTCTCTGGGCGGCCCCGGCAGCATTATGAGTATTTTCCCGTTTTCCTCAAGAATAATCCCCGGTGCCGTACCGTTATCATTGTACAGCACCTTTGCTCCCTCCGGCACATAGGCTTGTTTCACATTGTTTTCCGTCATTTTGCATTCAATATTCCGAAAGAATTTTTCCAGCCGCTTATACGCCCTCTCGTCCTTTACAAGCTTTCTGCCAAAATAATCGCTTCCGGTTTCCTTTGTCAAATCATCCTCTGTGGGGCCAAGGCCGCCGGTCGTAATTACAAGGTCACAGCGGGAAAAGGCCAAATCAATTGTTCCTCTCAGTCTCTCCCTGTTGTCCCCCACAACCGTCTGATAATAGACTCCTATTCCTAAAGACGCCAGCTCCTGTGCCAAAAACTGCGCGTTTGTATTTACAATATCTCCCAGTAAAAGCTCTGTTCCCACTGCCAATATTTCCGCGTTCATAAAACTGCCTCCCGACTTTTCTTCAATATAAGAATCCCTTTGATTATATACTTATCTTGTCACATTGAAAATCATTTTTCTTAAAATTCCTTTAAAAAGTGCAGCAATTGCCTTCACACAGTTGCGTATATCCTATCACTCCCGTATAATATATAGAAAAAGCTTACCATTTCAGGAGGAGGTATCCTTATTATGTCCAATCCGTTTTTTGGCGGCATCTTTTTCAGCATTATACCCATACTGACAATAGTCGTCTTTGTTGTGGTATTTGGCCTAATCATTTTCCGATGTATACAAGGGGCAAAGCAGTGGAAAAAAAACAACAATTCCCCTGTGCTGACTGTTCCCGCTAAAGTAGTTGCAAAGCGCACAAATGTAACTCACCATCATCATAACGGTGCAGACAATACAGGCTATATGACCACCTCCTCCACAACTTACTATGCGACCTTTGAGGTGGAAAGCGGGGACCGTATGGAATTTCAGTTAAAGGATGCAGAGTATGGAATGCTTGCAGAGGGAGACAGGGGAAGTCTTACCTTTCAGGGAACCCGCTATCTGGAATTTCAGCGGAAAATAATGTAGCTCTCCGTTAACAGGCACAGTTTTTCTGCTGTGCCTGTTTTTTTCGTCCTGTCATAAAAATTGATGGAGAAAACAACGCTGCCTCCTCTATATCTTTCCTTTGCAATAATCCTGTACTGCTGAATATTCTTTTAAAAAGTTTTAAATGGAACAAAAAAATATTTTTAAACCTTATAAATAATAAACACCCATGTACTTCTGTCCGAGCTTATCTATTTTTAAACCGATTTAGAAAAAATAGTCCTATGTACTTATTCTTTGAAAAGAAGTACCAAAAGAACACAGACCTTTGAAATGTTCCCTGCCCGACAGGAGAAAGCATGATACGGCCGAAAAGGGTCAGATATGAAACAAGTTTTCCTGAAAGGAAAAGTTCTGACCATGCCTCCCTGTGAAGCAGGCTTCTATTCAAATCAACGACTATAGACAAATAAGCGGAACTGTTGACGCTTTTACTTAGCGGAATCGCCGCCCTCCCACATTGTGTCGGTACAATTTTTTAAAAATGCATCAAAAAAAGGCGCCGAACGCCTTTTTTGTTTTTTTCGCTAACCCTTTAACACATCAATATTTTTTACAACATAATCCACACCGGAAATAATCGTAAATACCGTAGCCAACACAATGAGTACCTCGCCGATTACCTCAAACAGAAAGCCTTGAAAACCAAGCAAAACATATATGACCATTATCATCTGTGAAATGGTTTTCAGCTTTCCCCATACTGACGCAGCAATCACAATACCGCCCTCAACAGCAATCAGACGGAAGCCTGTAATAATAAACTCGCGGCTGATAATAATGATTACCACCCAGGCACTTAAATCCTTCATCTGTACCATGCAAATCATTGCGGCGGAAACCAAAAGCTTATCTGCCAGCGGGTCCATAAACTTTCCAAAATTCGTTACCATGTTTCTGCTTCTGGCAATATAGCCGTCTAAGGTATCCGTCAGGGACGCAATAACAAAAATAGCCACACCAATATAGCGGTTCAGGGGTGCAGGCACCCAGCCGCTTACCAAAACAACCACAAATATGGGAATCATAATCACTCGGGATATGGTCAGCTTATTCGCTAGGTTCATTTCCATAATACGCCTCCCCTATCAGGTCGTAATCGCTGGCCTCCGTCACCAGCACATCTACAAAATCACCTGATAAAATCTCATTTTCACTACTTACGAAAACCAGACCGTCAATGTCTGGCGCGTCCTTATAGCTTCTGGCACAGTAAACCCTTTCCTCGGGAAGACGTCCCTCTGCCAGCACCCTTATGACGCTTCCAGTCGCCGTGTCACATTTTTCCGCCGAAATGAACTTCTGTATTTCCATAATGGTATCCCTGCGTTTTTCCTTTAACTCTTCCGCAATCTGGTTTTCCATTCTGGCGGCAGGTGTTCCTTCCTCCATAGAATAGGTGAAAACGCCCAGTCTGTCAAATTTCATTTCCTCTACAAACCCAACCAGATCCTGAAATTCTTCCTCATTTTCCCCCGGAAAACCGACAATCAGCGTTGTTCTGATACAAATATCAGGCATTGCCTTTCTGAGTTTACTTATCTTTTCTTTTATGAGGGATTGACTGCTACGCCGCCCCATGCGCTTTAGTACCGCGTCATTTCCGTGCTGAATAGGCATATCAATATAATGGCAGATTTTTTCTTCCTCTTTCATAGTACGTATGATTTCATCCGTCAGAGTTTCAGGATAGCAGTACAAAATCCGTATCCATTCTATCCCTTCAATACGGCAAAGGCTTCTCAAAAGCTCCGGAAGCTTCTGCTCCCCATAAAGGTCACGGCCATATATGGATGTATCCTGTGCCACCAAAATCAGTTCCTTCACACCCTGCGAAGCTAAAACTTGAGCCTCCTCCACAAGGCTTTCCATTGTTCTGCTTCTGTGCCTGCCACGCAGAGAAGGGATAACGCAATAGGTACAGTGATTGTCACAGCCCTCCGAAATTTTCAGATATGCATAATAGCCTGCTGTGGAAAGCATTCTCAGCTTTCCATTCTCATTATTCATAGGTGTATTGATGTCAGCCAGACTTTTGAAATGGCTTTCGCCCTCCAAGATACGCCCCGCTGTCTCCACAATGGCTTCGTAGGCCGCTGTCCCGACAACGGCATCCACCTCCGGCATTTCCTCAAATATTTCCTTTTCATACCGCTGTCCCAGACAGCCCGCCACAATAATACCGCGGCAGCGGCCCGTTTTTTTGTATTGCGCCATTTCCAGTATCGTTTCTATGCTTTCCTCCAGCGCGTCCTTTATAAAGCAGCATGTGTTAATGATTATAATGTCTGCGTCTTTTTCCTCCGCTACGATTGTCATGCCCGCCTCTTTCAGTATTCCAAGCATAACCTCGCTGTCAACGCGGTTTTTGTCGCAGCCCAAAGAAGTAAATGCGATATTTGCCTTCAAACGATTATCCCCCCGGCATATGAATTATTTCCATAATTGAAGGGTGCCGAAAACGGACACCCTATAATTTATTGTTAAAAACAGCTTTCTCCGCTTATTGGAGATGTCGGCAAAAGTTTCCGAGGAGTACCTCAAAATGCTGCGCATTTTTTGGTCGTTTCACTCCTCAAAGCTTTCAAAGAGAGCGTTTTGGGGTATGTAAAACGTGGACTCTGTCCATACCTGCAAGCCTTTGAAATGGCTTGATCCAAACCTTGCTCAAAGTCAGGCAAAGACTGATTTTGTTAGGAAAGCATAGCTTCCGTTAAAGTTTTTTGTCCAACTTTTTTTTAAAAGTTGGTAGGTTTGGGCAAAGCCCAAGGTTTTTTACAGCCTCAGATTGCTTCTCTTTCGGATTTTCTCCGCTTGTTGGAGATGTTAGCAGATTTTCCGCAGAGACTCTCGCAAACTAAAGTTTGCTCGGTCGTTTAACTCCTCAAATCCTTCAAAGAAGCTTCTCTTGCCTGCAAGCGGTCAGATTGCTTCTTTTTCGGATTTTCTCCGCTTGTTACGGACATTATATCACATTGCTCCTGAAATTTCATTAAAAAGATATTCCATTTTGCATTTTTGCCGCTTCCACACAGTTTTTCATCAACATGGCAATTGTCATAGGCCCTACGCCTCCCGGTACGGGTGTGATTGCTGCGGCCTTTTGGGAGCAGCCCTCAAAATCTACATCGCCGCAGAGCTTGCCCGCCTCGTCACGGTTCATTCCCACATCGATAATGACAGCCCCTTCCTTTACCATATCGGCAGTCAGCGTATTTCTCTTACCTGTTGCCACAACAACGATGTCCCCTTCCCTGCATACGCCGGGCAAGTCCCTTGTCTTGGAATGACAGACCGTAACCGTGCCGTTTTCCGCCGTTAAAAGCATAGCGCAGGGTTTTCCCACAATATTGCTTCTTCCGATAACGACACAGCGCTTTCCGGCTATTTCAAAGCCGCTTCTTTTGATAAGTTCTATAATTCCTGCCGGAGTACAGGGCTTAAATCCCCTGCCGCCTGTTGAGAGAATACCCACATTCCAGGGATGGAAACAGTCCACATCCTTTTTCGGGTCAATGGATTCAATAACTTTTGCCTCATTGATATGCTTTGGAAGCGGAAGCTGAACAAGAATACCGTTAATTTCTCTGCTCTCGTTCATCTGCTCAATCAATTCCAGAAGCTGCTCTTGGCTTGTCTCCTCCGGCAGCTCATAGGACGCCGATTTGATGCCGACTACCTCACAGGCTTTCTTTTTATTGCGCACATACACCTTGCTTGCGGAATTGTCGCCCACCAACACAACTGCTAAACAACATCCAATTCCTTTTTCCTTCAGCATTTTAGCTTCCTCTGCCGCTTCCGCCTTGATGTCTGCTGAAATTGCCTTCCCATCTATCAGCTGGTAACTCATTTCCTAACCCCTCCCGCTCAAATCTCGAAATCTACAGCATACCTGTGGGAGACAACTCCCTTGATAAATCGTGCCGCTTCCACATGACTTGGATGGACGGCATAAGCACGGCAGTCCTCCAAAGTCCGGAATGTCACTTCAATAACGAAATCACAATCCTCCTCCGGATTTATGCTGCGGCTTACCTTCACATCAACGATCTCTTCAATGACACCTTTAAGGCCCTCTATTTTGTTTTTGATGATTGCAAAGGCATCCGCCTTTTCCGCCTCTGCAAATTCCTCCTTAAATTTCCATAGTACCACATGCTTTACCATTTTCATGCACCTCTTTTGAATTAGAAAAGTCCTGTTACCTGTCCGTTTTCATCAATGTCTATAGAAAGAGCAGCCGGCTTTTTCGGAAGCCCCGGCATTGTCATAATATCACCCAAAAGACAGACAATAAAACCGGCACCGGCAGATATTGTCAGCTCCTTTACATTGACCTCAAAATTCTCCGGCCTTCCCAAAAGCTCAGGCTTATCGGAAAGGGAATACTGTGTTTTTGCAATGCATACCGGAAACCGGGAAAAACCGAGACTGTCAATTTCCTTCAGATTCTTTTTGGCCTTTTCGGAGAAATTCACTTTTCCTGCGCCGTAAATTTCCCTGCATACCTTCACAATTTTTTCCTCAATGGAGAGCGAATCCTCATAGAGACAGTGGAAATCACTTTTTTTCGTCTCCAATATCTCCAAAACCTTTTCCGCCAGAGAGATACCTCCCTCAGCGCCCTCAGCCCATACCTTTGACACGGCAAACGTAGCGCCCATGCCCTCGCATCTTTCCCTGACGTAAGACACTTCCGCTTCCGTGTCTGCAACGAAGTGATTCAGCGTTACCACAACGGGCACACCGTATTTCTGGAGATTTTCAATGTGCTTTTCCAAATTGACAAAGCCCTGTTTTACTGCCTCCACATTTTCATTGTTCAATTCAGCCTTCGCCACACCGCCGTTATATTTCAGCGCCCTCACCGTGGCGACCAGTACAACCGCATCCGGCTTCAAGCCTGCCTTGCGGCACTTTATATCAAAGAATTTTTCAGCACCCAAATCAGCACCGAAGCCTGCCTCCGTGACAACATAATCCCCCGTCTTTAAGGCAAGCTTTGTCGCCCTGACGGAATTGCAGCCGTGAGCAATGTTGGCAAAGGGGCCTCCGTGAATCAAAGCCGGCGTATTGTCAAGCGTCTGTACCAGATTGGGGTTTAGCGCATCCTTCAAAAGCACCGCCATAGCCCCGTCAGCGCCCAGCTCTTTTGCCGTCACCGGTTTATTGTCATAGGTATAGGCCACAATAATCCGCCCAAGCCTTTCCTTCAAATCCTTCAAATCGGATGCAAGGCAGAAAATAGCCATAATTTCACTTGCCACCGTTATCTGAAAGTGATCCTCTCTGGGAATGCCATGGGCTTTTCCGCCAAGACCCACCGTAATATTTCTCAAAGCCCTGTCGTTCATATCCATAGCCCTTTTCCACGCAATGCGCCTTGGGTCAATATTGAGCGCATTGCCTTGCTGCAAGTGGTTGTCAATCATAGCGGACAGCAGATTGTTCGCCGTTGTAATGGCGTGAATATCGCCTGTAAAGTGCAGATTAATATCCTCCATCGGCACAACCTGCGCGTAGCCGCCGCCTGCTGCGCCGCCCTTTACACCCATACATGGTCCCAAGGAGGGCTCCCTGAGGGCAACCATTACCTTTTTGCCCATTTTACTTAAAGCCTGCGCAAGGCCGATGGTAGTTGTTGTTTTACCTTCTCCCGCAGGCGTCGGGTTGACAGCCGTCACCAGTATCAGTTTGCCGTCCTTATTATTTTGTACCTTTCTTATAAACTCATCTGTTACCTTAGCCTTGTATTTGCCATAGTTCTCCAAATACTCCTTACCGATTCCGGCCTTTTCAGCCACTTGTTCAATCGGTTCCATGACGCATTCCTGTGCAATCTGTAAATCTGTTTTCATAAAAAATTCCCTCCTGTTTTGGCATTTAATATGATGATATATTTACCACTGGCCCACAGAGCGCACCTGCATGAAAAAAGGCCGGCCTTCCGGGCAGTGTGCCCAGACGGTCGGCTTTTCTCAGTCATACTTCATGTGGTAACTCCACTTCCGTCAGTCATATGACTTTCATGCCAATAATGGTACTAAAAAATCCGGGCTTTGTCAAATATAAAAAAACATACATCTGAGCGTTCTCAAAGTTATTTTCTGCAATAGCCAGGTTCCATTTCAATATTCGTACCTTTTAATCTGTATTGCCCCCAGAGCTGCAAAAGAAAGGGCGGTCGGGAGGATCCCCCCACATCTAACTTTCTTGTCCTTGTTGCTCGCCGCCGTTTTTATATTCCTCAAGCTCATCGGGCGTCATCAGTACCTTTCTGGGCTTGCTGCCATCCTCCGGTCCTACAATTCCTCTGCTCTCCAAATCCTCCATAAGTCTTGCCGCACGGTTATAGCCAATGCGGAACTGCCTTTGCAGCATGGAAACCGACGCTTTTTCCTTTGCCACCACAAGCTCTATGGCCTGCTCCAGAAATTCGTCGCTGTCCTCCCCTGCGCTGGCATCCTTGCCCGCGGAGGTAATTTTATCAATCATTTCCTGGTCATAGTTTAAATGACTGTCCTTTTTGATATGGCTTACAATACTTTCCACTTCCTTGTCGGAGACAAAAGCGCCCTGTATCCTCTGAGGCTTGCTCATACCCACAGGATAAAAAAGCATGTCCCCTTTGCCGAGAAGCTTTTCTGCTCCCGTCATGTCAAGTATGGTTCTGGAATCAATACCGCTGGTGACGGAAAACGCCAGACGGGATGGAATATTTGCCTTGATAACGCCCGTTATGACATCAACAGAGGGCCTCTGTGTGGCGATAATCAGATGAAGCCCGGCGGCTCTGGCCATCTGTGCCAGACGGCAGATGGAATCCTCCACCTCACCGGGTGCCGCCATCATCAAATCCGCAAGCTCATCAATGATAATGACAATCTGGGGCATAAAATCCGTTTCCCCTTTTTCTCTTTTCATTGCATTGTAGCCGTTTATATCTCGCACATTGTGAGCCGCAAAATCCTGGTAGCGCATCAGCATCTCACGAACCGCCCAGTTTAAAGCTCCCGCTGCCTTTTTCGGATCTGTGACCACAGGAATTAAAAGATGAGGGATGCCATTATAAACACTCAGCTCCACAACCTTGGGGTCTACCAAAAGCAGTTTTACCTCATTGGGATCCGCCTTATAAAGAATACTGACAATCAAAGTGTTGATACATACACTCTTGCCGGATCCTGTCGCACCCGCAATCAAAAGATGCGGCATCTTTGCAATGTCTGTCACAACAGCATTTCCGGCTATATCCTCGCCCAGCGCAAAGGCCAGCTTGGAGGGGAATTTTTTAAAAGCTTCAGAGTCTATGACATCCCGCAGGAAAACAGACTGTGTTTCTTTATTGGGCACCTCAATGCCAACTGCCGCCTTGCCGGGAATAGGCGCCTCAATGCGGATACCGCTGGCCGCCAGATTCAGCGCAATATCATCGGCCAGGTTTACGATTTTGCTGACCTTGACGCCCTGGCTAGGTGAAAGCTCATACCTTGTCACAGTAGGTCCCCTGTTAATTTGAATAACCTTTGCGTCCACGCCGAAGCTTTTCAGTGTATCCTCAAGCTTTTTCGCGTTGTTGAGCATATCCGTTTTGGACTCCCCGCCGCTTCTGGCGTTACTTTTCCCCAGCAGGTCAATTGGCGGAAAATGATATTTTTCAATCACAGGCGCAGGCTTGATATTCATTTCCTCGGCCCTGCCCTTCTCCACTTTTGGCTCCCTCACGGCTTCTTTTGCTGCGGTCACGGGCGTCTCTTCTTTTTTTGCTGTCTCACAGTCCTTTGCTGCAAAAGCCCCAGCAGCTTCCTGTAGAGGCTCTGTCTCCTCCGTTTCCGTAATATCCTTCAGAACCGCATCAAGTGTTTCAGAGACAGTAATACCCTCTTCCTCCACATACTCGTCAAATGCTTCCTTGGCGTGGATAATAGGTATAAACTCCTCCCGCTCTCCGCCTTCAGGTGCTGTAACAGTCTCCTGCTCTATAGCCTCCTCCGTCACTTTCACCGGCTCCACGGCATCCCTGTGATAATCAAATATCGGTTCGCTCTTTCTTGGCGTGCTCTGGCGCACTCTCGGTTTAAAAACAGTTTCCTCTATATATGGCCTTTCCTCCTCCGTCTCTTCCTTTACCTTTATATCAATAAAGCCCTTTTTCTTTTTGCGGCGTTCCTCTCTGGCTTCTTTTTCCCTCTCCTTCTCCCGTATCCTGTCCGCTTTGTATTTAATCTTTTCATGTTTTCTGCTCCTGCTGCCCCAAAGATAGGTAATCAGGCTGCCAAGCCCCCTGAAAAAGGATTTTCCCGTTCCCATGATAACAGCAATCAGCATACAGACAATCACGATAAAATAGGAGCCCAGACGGCCAAATGCCTTTAGGAGCATATTGCCAATCATTCCTCCCAAAGCGCCGCCGTTTAAAGGCCCTCCATTATGGTAAAGACCTGTCCACAGCTTGAGAAGCTTCTCGGAGGAAGTTTCCCCTCCGCTTGCAAATATATGAAAAAATACGCTCAGAGAAAGAAAGAATAAAACCGCGGCCCCGCCCTTTAAATACTTATATTCCTTATCCTCACTCATCAAAAGCCATGTACAAAAGCAAATTGCCATAACGGGCAGAGCGTAAGCGCCGAAACCAAACAGTCCCATCAGCAGATTATTGATAAAAACCCCGGCAGCGCCCATCTTTGTGGTAATGAGACTGACGATTACAATAATACACACTAAAATTACCAGTATTGTCAGCACCTCGTCCAGTATGCCATAGCCCTGTTTTTTGCGGACACTCTGCGTTTTCGCGGGCGGCTTCGCCCCAGTTTTCTGCTTCGGCGTCTGTGTTTTTTTCGCAGATGTATTTGTCTTTGCAAGCTGCTTTCCCGTTCCCCCGCCTGTTGTCTTGCTGACAGCTTTCCCGGCCGTCGTTTTCAGACTTGTGTTTTTCTTCGTTGCCATTTCGTCACCCCAACTATGATTACAACGCTGCAAGCGTTTTTTTCGTATTGAATCAGTAAAGAAATCCCTGCCGTTTCTCAGCCCTTCATTCTACTAAGCGAAGCGTAAAAAGAGAAGCCGCACTATTATTGAAGAAAATAACGCACTGGAGCAGCGTCCTTTATTTGATTTGTCTTTATTATACCATTCTTTCGTCATATTGCATAATAAAATTGTATACGTAAAACAGGCGAAAATCGACCGGGCTCGGTGAAGGCAATCAAGAGAAAAATCCTTACGCCTGTCTGATGAAAAACGCTATCATAATTTGATATTATTTGCTATAATCAGAAAAGAAAAAACGTATGAAATTTGTCTAGAATAATTTTGGAGGTAATAAAATGTTGAACATACATAAAAAAATCGGTATTATCGGCGGCGGTCAGTTAGGCCAGATGATGATACTGGAAGCAAAAAAAATGGGTATGTATATAACAGTTCTTGACCCAACTCTCCACTGCCCCGCCCATACCCTTGTGGACGAGCATATTGTGGCAGACTTTGACGATAAAGAGGCTATACGCCTTTTAGCGCAAAAAAGCGACGTTATCACCTATGAATTTGAGCACATAGACGCCCAAACCCTCAAAGAGCTGGAAAAAGAGGGAATGCCGGTCTATCCGACGGCTGCAAGCCTTGAAATTATCCAAAACAAATATACTCAAAAAACACTGCTTCAAAAGCATGGCCTGCCTGTCCCCTCCTTTGAAGAGGTAAAGAGTACAGAGGATATTCAAAAGGCTGCCGCCCGCTTTGGCACTCCCATGCTTTTGAAAACCTGTACGGGGGGCTATGACGGAAAAGGAAATTTTGTCATTGAAAGCCCTTCTAAAATAGAAGAGGGTTTTCAGGCACTCGGAAACGGCACTCTTCCACTTATGGCGGAAGCCTTTTTCCCCTTCGTCATGGAAATTTCCGTTCTGGCCTGCCGCGCTGCTGACGGTGATATACGCGTTTATCCCGTTGCGGAAAATATCCATCACAACAACATTTTGTCCAAAACCAAAGTCCCTGCCGGAATCTCAGAGGAGACAACGAAAAAAGCAATGGATTTGGCCAAAAAGGTTATGGAGGTATTCCAGGGTGTCGGCATGTTCTGCGTGGAGATGTTTGTCGGCAGGGACGGAAATGTAGCTGTCAACGAGGTAGCGCCCCGCCCCCACAATTCAGGCCACTATACAATAGAGGCGTGTATCACCAGCCAATTTGAGCAGCATATTCGTGCTGTCAGCGGCCTGCCTCTCGGCTCCCCTGCACTGCTTACTCCGGTTGTGATGTACAATATACTGGGAGAAGAGGACTACGATGGAAAAGCACTTGTGGAGGGAGCAGATGAATGCCTGAAAATTGACGGTGTTACCCTTCATGTATACGGCAAGGAAACCTCCAAGCCTCTCCGCAAAATGGGCCATTTGACTGCCATTGCCCCTACACTTGAAAAGGCAGAGGAAAACGCGGACAAGGCAAAGAAAGCAGTTAAAATAAGGGGCGAGAAAAAAATAGTGTAAAACTGACCGTAACAGTTATGCAAAATCTTTACAGAAAATAAAAAAGGGCCGTAAAAAATCAAAACCTCAAGGTTTTGATTCTTTATGGCCTCCTTCTCATTCATCAGATTTAACACACCTACTCTGCCCTTACAAGAAGCGCCTGTATCTCATAAGGTGAATTAGCCGGGTCATAAAGGCTTTTCAAGTATTCGCAGGCAATCACAAAATCAAATCTTAAATTATGCTCCCCACAATATTTTTTGAAAAAGCTTAAATCAAAGCCGTCAGATAATATTTGGCTCTGACAGCATACATAATCTCCCTCCGGTATTGTGACAAAATAAGTTGACTCCCTCTCAGGCACTCCGCTGACGGAAACAGTAGAGTGAGTGGGATAAAATTCATTCTCTAACAGCCTGTCAAAATCCAATATATAGCCGTAGGGATTTAAAACCTGCAATGCTTTGTGTTCCGGCAAGGCTATAACCCGTCTTAATTCCATATCCATGGCGTACATGGAATCACTCCCCAGACAGGGCACAGAAAGCATTTTCCTCTTACCGATATGCTTGATATAAATGTCCTCCGTCGTCTGCAGCGTTTTGGAATACTCGAAGAATTCCTTCAGCCACTTTACATTCTGCTTTTTTTCCTCCAGTATCCTCTGTTCCTCCTCCAGATTTTTCTCCTGCTGCCTCAAAAAACTCTCAATTAAAGACAAATCCTTTGTCTGAAAAATCTCCTTTAAATCCTTCAGAGGCATGCCGATACTTTTATACCGTTTTATTTTGTCAATAAAAGAAAACTGGTCATAGGTGTAATAACGGTAGCCATTATTGGGGTCGGTATACCGCGGCTTTAAAAGACCGATTTCGTCGTAGTGCCGCAGTGATTTTATAGAAACATCATTTATTTTTGCCGTCTCTCCTATGGAGTAAATATCCTCCATACGCCCCATCTCCTTTTTACTTAACACAATAAAAGGTATCGTTTTGTGAATTTTGTATAAAAATTATCAAATATGTTTTGAATTGACCCTTACCTAAGGGAAGGGTTTACACTTTAGTCAGATAAGAAAGCAACAGCTTCCAAATGTTACATACTGCTTATTGTTTATATTATAAAGGAGGAACAAAATCATGTCAAAAATATCTTTAGAGGGATTGGCACTTGATACACAGCTGATTCACGCCGGGCATAAGGTAGACCCTGTCACCCACGCCATGGCAAGCCCTATTTACCAGACCGCAACCTTTGGCTTTGATACTGTGGAGGAAATGGATAAGGCATGGGATCAGCTGGGGTATCTTTACACCAGAGAGGGAAACCCCTCCGTTATCGCACTGGAGGAAAAGCTGGCTGTTCTTGAGGGCGGCGAAGCGGCAGTTGCCTGCGGCTCCGGCATGGGCGCTGTGTGCTCGGCACTCCTGACGCTTTTAAACAAGGGCGACCATCTGCTGTGCTCTGAGGGCTTATTTTTTCACAGTGATATTTTCATGCGTGACGCTTTGGAGAAAATGGGCGTTGAGGTCAGCTTTGCCGATTTCAAGGATATAGAGGACGTCACCCAGAAAATCAGAACAAACACCAGCATACTGTTTATTGAGACGCCCGCAAACCCAACTTTAGGCGTTGTAGATATTGAGGCTGTGTCAAAAATCGCTAAGGCCAATGAATGTCTGTTTATAGTGGACAGCACCTTTGCGCCGCCTCCTGTACAAAGACCGCTTCTGTGGGGCGCTGATTTAGTGGTTCACAGCCTGACAAAATATATTAACGGCCACGGCGACACCTTAGGTGGCGCCGTCATAGGCCGCAGAGATCTGGTGGAAAAAATCAAATATCCCGGCATGCCCTGCTTTACCGGCGCGGCTCTGTCCCCCTTTAACGCTTGGCTTATCATGCGGGGCATGATGACTCTCGAGATGCGGGTGGAAAAACACTGTAAGAATGCACTTGCTATCGCATCCTTCCTGGAGGCAAGACCCGAGGTGGAGCGCGTCATATATCCGGCTCTTGAAAGCCACCCGCAGCACGCTCTGTGCAAAAAGCAGATGAACGGCATGGGCGGCGGTATCGTTTCCTTCTGGCTGAAGGACGGCATAAACGGCCTTACTGTAAGGGAAGCGGATTATAAATTATGCAACGCCCTGAATATACTTACAATCGCCACAAGCCTGGGCGAGGGACATACTCTGATACAGGTGGAAAACAGCAATATGGTGCGTATCGCCGTTGGCCTTGAAAACTCCGGCGATTTGATAAGTGACTTGAGGCAGGCTTTTGAGGCCCTTTCCAATTAATAAAGGAGGAAAACAGAATGAGCGGAAATAAAATTGACTGGAAAAAGTATTTGATTATCTTTATCATCGCAAGCGGTACAACAGTTATGTACAGCCTGCCCTATCTGAAATCAACGTTTTATGACCCAATGCGTCAGGCTCTCGGCCTTGACCACCAGCAGCTTGGCAACCTGCTGAGCGTTTACGGCATACTGGCAACAATATTGTACTTCCCCGGCGGGTTTCTGGCAGATAAGTTTTCCGCCAAGAAACTCATGAGCTTCTCCCTGATTTCAACAGGTATTCTGGGCTTCTATTTTGCCACCTTCCCATCCTATACCATGCTGATGGTAATATTTGCCCTCTGGGGTATCACAACCATTTTTACCTTCTGGGCGGCTTCCATGAAAGTTATCAGAATGCTCGGTGACGAATCGGAGCAGGGAAAGCTTTTCGGGTTTAACGAGGGATTATCAGGCATCGCAGGCGTTGTGGTTTCCTTTATCGGCCTTTACCTCTTTGAGGTATTCGCGGATGTGACAATCGGCTTTAAATACGTCATATGGCTTTACAGCGGCCTCTCCGTAATATGCGGTGTGCTGGTATACTTCCTCGTCAAGGAAAAGAAGGTTGCGGGCGCGGACAATGTAGGTCTTATGGAAATACTCTCCGCCGTAAAAATGCCTAAAGCATGGCTTATCGGTCTCATTGTATTCTGTACCTATATGGTATTTTCATCCCTGACTTATTTGAATCCATATTTAAGCGATGTCTTCCGCATTTCCATGGCTGTTATCTCCGCTTTGGCCATTATCAGGACATATGCCCTTAAAATGGGCTCCTCCCCTGCGGCAGGTATTCTTGTTGACAAGGTTGGTTCATCCATAAAAGTTTTAAATATAGGCTTTATTGCGGTTGCAATCTGTGAGATAATATTCTTAGTTCTTCCTAGAAGCCAGTCCCTGGCCATGATCGCTGTATTAAATATGATTGTACTGAGTATTATTATATTTGGATTCCGCGGTATCTACTTTGCAACTGTAGCGGAATCCAAAATTCCTCTTGCAAAAACGGGAGCCGTTATCGGCCTTGCAAGCTTTGTCGGCTTCTGCCCCGATGCTTTCTTCTACACCATAGTCGGCGGATGGATAGACAAGGGAGAGCAGGGATATACCTACCTTTTTCTTCTGTGCCTTATCTGCTCCGTTGTCGGGTTCTTTGCATCCCGCGCCCTTTACGTCTTAAACCATAAGGAAGAAAAGAACGCTGCTCCCTCTCTGAAAGCAGCGCCTGAAAATTAAAATGGACCTGTCCCCGCTTTCTGCATGGAAGCGGGGCTGTCTGCTGTAGAAAGGAGGCTAACTATGAGAATTGCTGATATACTGGGTATTGCCGCTATTTTTATACTGATTGCCTATGTGGGCTACCTATCCTCCAAGGAGGTAAAGGACATAGACGACTTTACTCTTGCAGGAAGCCATCTGGGCAGAGTACAGGCCGCTTTCAGCATGGCGGCTACAGAATTTGGCGGAAGCTCTCTTGTGGGCGCTATGGCCCTTTGCTATACCGTTGGCGTAGCGGGAGCATGGTGGGACTGGTCGGCCGTTCCCGCACTTATTTTGCTGGGTATCTTTTTCGCGGGAAAAATCAAGCTGCCGAAGCTGGTCACCATCACAGATTTTTTTGAGAAGCGCTACAGCTACCCGACAAAACTCATTGCGTCTGTGATGCACATCATGGCCATCACCACACAAATCAGCACACAGTTTATGGTGGGCGCCGTCGCCTTAAACGGTATTATGGGTATTCCTAAAAATATTGGTATTATACTTTCCGTTCTTTTTGTGCTGCTTTATACCATGGGCGGCGGACTCATTGCGGTAGTCAATACGGACGTTGTCCAATTCGTCATCATTATACTGTCCATACTGGTGGCTGTGCCTATTTCTCTGGCCCATGCGGGAGGCTTTTCGGGTCTTATGGCAGCTCTACCAGATAACTTTTTAAGCTATCAGAACATGGACCCTAAAACAGTCATCTCCTGGTGCCTGTTCTGCTTTTTCACCTATGCCACAAGCCAGCACTATATTCAGAGGGTTTTTGCGTCAAAGGACAAAAAAACAGCCCGCTTTTCCTTTGTGTTCACAGGGGTTTCCTATTTCTTTTACGGCATCGCCGTAAGCATTATCGGTGTCTGTATTGTCGCTTTGCTTCCAAATCTGGACGACCCTAACCTTGGCTATGCCCTGCTGATTAAAAACTATATGCCGGCAGGAATCGCCGGACTTATATTGGGCGGCATTTTCGCCGCGTCCATGTCAACGGCGGACTCCATGCTGCTGGCCGCCTCCACGCTGTTTGTAAATGACATATACCAGCCCTTGTTTTCCAAGAAAAAGGCATCGGACGGTGATTTGAAAACAATCCGTATCGTGACGGTTGTGGTCTGTCTCTTTTCTCTGCTGATATCTATGTTTATGGACAATATTGTACAGATTATGTATTTGGGCGGTCTTTTCTACTCCACCTCTGTTTTCTTCCCTCTGGTAATCGGTCTGAAGTGGAAGAGAGCCACAGCACCGGCGGCATTTATTTCCATATTGGCCTCTGTGTTTGTGGGATTTCTGGCAGAATTTGTCTTTCAGGGCAGCGGCGGCATTTTCGGCCTCCCCTCCAATGTGCTGTCCGCCTCCACAAGTCTGATCTTATTTATACTCATTTCAATCATGACCAAAAAGCCCGATGCGGATAAGCTGGCCTTTTTATCTGAGTAAGAAAAAACAGACAACAAAAAAAGCCTTATAAGAATATCCTCATAAGACTCAGCTTGCCAAAAAAGTTCCTTTGGAACTTTTTTGAGTTAATCAGATGTATAAAGATTCGTTCCATCGGCTTTCTGATAACAGCAGAAACAGACAGTATTTTGCTGCGCAAAACCGCTTTCATCGGCCGGATTTCTTTTCGGTACTACTTAAAACTCCTTCTTACCCTCTAGGGTTTCCCGCAAATGATATTTGCGGGAAACCGCCAAACGGGCAAAGCCCTACTAAACTCACAAATTCCCCTTGGGAACGGCTTCGCCGCCGGATTACTCTTCCGATTTGCTCTGTCTTGCGGATTTCACTGAGGCACTATGCTCCCGAACTCCGGTGTTATCAACAAAAATAGTTTTATTGACAGCCTGAAGACTTTTTTTATTGTTCATTTCTATAAAAAATTATAAACAGCAAATTGACAGAGAAAGCACATTCATACCACAGTCACAGGCTTTTTGGCCAATGCTCCGGCCAAATGATACTACATAGCGGCGTTAATTGCCGCAACTGCTCCGTCAGCCACTGCCGTTGCAGCCTGACGCACCTGCTTGACACGGATATCTCCCGCCGCATAGACGCCCGGTATTTCTGTCTCCATTTTTTCATTGACGGGGATATAGCCGTCAATTAGAGTCAAGTCTGTGTAAAGCTGTGTATTCGGCACGGCTCCCGCATAGACAAAAATACCGCAGCCCCTGTCTTCTATCAATTTACAGGATCCGTCCTTTTCGTTGGAAATTTCAAGCTTTTCCACTTCATCTGTGCCATATACGGCTGAAAGCCTTGCATTCAGGAGTACCTCAATATTTTTAGACGCCTCAACCTTTCTCATAAATTCTGGTATTGCGCTCAGTTTTTCCTCAAAATGAACGATTGTTACCTTTTTAGCTGTCTTTGCCAGATAGATTGCCTCTTTTACCGCACCGTCGGCACCGCCTATAACGTATACGTTCTTATCCCTGTAATGGGCTCCGTCCTTGGAAGCATTTAAACCGATTCCTCTGCCCTTCAGCTCTTCCTCACCGGGTATGCCAAGCTTTCTGGGTGTGGTGCCGTTGGCAATAATCACCTTTTTCGTCACATAGACAGCTTTATCGGTTGTGATTGTTTTTACCTCTCCCTTTAATTCTGCCTTTATCACATTTTCATAGACAATTTTTACGCCTGCTTCCAAAGCCTGACGTTCCATTCTCTTTGCAAAGGTAGCTCCGGTCTCGTTTTCCACGATGGCGGAATAATGGGTTACAGTGGAAACCTTGCCAATAACGCCTCCAACAGAGTCTTTCTCTATCAAAACCGTATTTTTACCTCTGCTTACCGCATAAATTGCAGCGCTGATGCCTGCCGGACCTGCCCCCACAATGACAATATCAATCATATTTCAAATCTCCCTTCGCAGCTTTATTGAATTCTTTGGACACTATTTTGAACACAGTCCCAATACTTTAATTATAGACTTCTTTTTATATAATGTATAATTATAATTTATAATATTTTTATAAAATTATTTTATATAAATTCAGATAATACATATGAAAAAAGATCCATTGTATTGTATACAAGGACCTTTTTTAAAGTCTGCCTATCATTGTATCAGCGCGCCAGCCACTCATCTGTAAAGGTGTTGCGAAATTCTACCAGTACACTCTCAAAGGAAGGTAACCCCTCCTCCGACAGCCTTTGATAAAACCTGTCACTTCTATCCGTCCCCATCACCGCCGACCAGAAATATTGACGCATCTTTTCTGCGTTCAGCCGCTCTAAGCGCATGATGGTACATCTGACACCTCTCTTTACACAAGAAGACGCATCAGAATTTAAAACAGGGTCAAAGACATTTTTATGAAGAAAGTCCATCATTTCCTTTTCCTTTGACAAAAAAACACCTCCTATTTAAAGCTGATATAACCAAAGAAGCATTGTGAGCGTCTGACAATATCCTGTAAATCCTTCCCTGTGCTCTGTACCTTAAACATGCTGGCCTTTAATTCCTTTTCCTGCTTCAAATCCTTTATTTTAACCCAAAGTCTTGCCCTCTGCCCATAGAAAGCATCAGGCACCCTGTGGTCGGGAGGCGGAACAGGCTCCTTGTGCGATACAATATCCATAATGGTAGCGCTGTAGGCAATATCATTTTCCCCTCCGGCGCTCTCGCCCAGTATAAAAAGCAGCTTTACAATTTTTCCTTCCGCAATTCTTTTTTTATAATAGGCGACCTTTTTATCGGACATGCCAAAATAATGGGCCTGTGTAAAAAACCAGCTGAATCCGTACTTTTTAACATCCGCAAGATAAACTTGGAGGGTTTGAGTACCATTTCTGGTGATACCGTTATAGTCGGAGGATTGTGTAAGCTTAATGAAGATATGATCCTCTTTCTCTCTTCCAAATTCCTTCTGTATAATTGCCTCCTTTACCGAATCAACCCGCAGGTATTTTTTCTTTAACTCCAGATATACCTTTTCATCGCTGGCCAGCATATATAATTCCAACATATCATTCATGGCTTCTGTTTTTGTCAGTCCCTTTATCTGCACAAATTCATTAAACATCGCCTGAATGGTGTTGGAGGCAGCAATGGTCATATAATTTTGCCTTGGCATAAAACCCCCTCTTTCTGTACCAATAATCCGTCCGAATACCATTTATAAAATTGTACCATGAATCCGTACGTATGTCCAGTGTCATACACACATAACTTCTTAATTTAATTATTTGGGTGCAGACAGATAAAAATAACAGAAAACCTCTTTGAAAACACACTTTTCAGAGCTGCTGCGCCAGATGTGGAAAATATCTTCCGTTTACATGACTGCAATCCTTCTTTATTACTGTATTACTGTGGAAATTTGCTTCAGAATAAACTATCCGTATTGTGCATCCTCCCTTAACGTTTTTTTAACACAAAAGCGGTTTTAAAGTTAACATTGAGGCAGTATTGTATGTTCAGAAAGAAAAGAAATCAACCAACTAAAAAGAACAGGAAAGGGAGATACTCCATGAAAAAGTTTATTACCTTAGCAGTTGCATGTATGATGGCACTCAGTCTGGCGGCTTGTTCCTCCACAGCAGAAAAGCCCTCAAGCACAGCGCCAACAGAAAATAATGAAAATCAGACAGGTGAAGAGGAAAGCAAAGAGGAATCCATTACGGGCAGCGTAACAGGCTCCGGATCATCTGCTCTTCTTCCTCTGGCAAAGGATGCTGCGGAAGCGTTTAAAGAAAAAAATCCCGATGTCTCAATCACATTAAACGGCGGCGGCTCCGGCACAGGCTTAAAACAGGTTGCAGAGGGTTCTGTAGATATCGGAAACTCCGATGTAGAGGCCCAAAGCAAGCTTGACGCAGAACAGGCAAAAGATTTGGTCGACCACAAGGTATGCGTCATCACCATGGCGCCTATCATCAGCAAAGAGCTTGCCAGTGACATCACAAGTCTGACAAAGCAACAGCTTATTGATATCTTTACCGCAAAAGTGACAAACTGGAATGAGGTTGGAGGTCCAGACGAGCCTATCGTTTTGATTACAAGGCCTGCCACATCAGGAACCCGCGCTTTGTTCCAAGAATTTGCATTGGACGGAAATGAGGAAGCCTCTAATGCCTCCCTTGAAACAGACGATTCGGGAACACTTTTGCAAAGCGTTTCCACGAACAAGGGCGCTATCGGCTATGTCGCACTTTCCTACCTGGTAAATAATGATACAGTTGCGGCAGTTGCCATTGACGGCGTAGAGCCAACGCTTGAGAATACTTATAACGGAACCTATCCGGTTTGGGGATATGAGCATATGTACACTAAGGGTGAGCCCGAGGGAGCTGTTAAGGCATATCTGGACTTCGTTATGAGTGATGAATACGGCGCAAGAATGGAAGAGATGGGATACAATGTCACCTCTAAAATGACTGTGGAAAGATAATAAAACGGGTATAGCAGCGACCACTCAAACAGGCAGAATGAATTTCAATTCTGCCTGTTTTATTGAAAAAGAAAGGAGGCGTTTCTTCATGAGAAAGCAAAATATGCTTCAAAAAGAATATCTGGGCCGCAGCATTGTCTCTCTGTGCGGTTACGCCATGGTTGTTCTGACACTGGCCATCGGCACATTCCTTTTGTACAAAGGAATCGGAACCTTTACAACCTATGGTCATTCCCTGTCTGAGTTCCTGTTTTCTTCTGACTGGGCCCCCGCTGACGATTTCAAAGGCGGCGGAAGGGTAGGAGCTGCCATATACATATTCGGCTCTGTGAGTACCTGCTTTCTGGCACTTCTCATTGCAACGCCCTTTAGTCTGGCGGCAGCGGTTTTTATGACCGAAATATCTCCTAAAATCGGCGGCAGTCTCTTCCGGCCCGCGGTTGAAATATTCGTTGGCATTCCCTCTGTCGTATATGGCTGGATAGGCCTTACCATACTTGTTCCTTTTATACAAAGGCTGTTTGACCTGCCCTATGGCTTTTCTGTTCTGGCCGCGGGTATTGTACTGGCTGTCATGATATTCCCGTCTATTACAACTGTAACCGCGGACGCGATTAAGGCAGTGCCCGAGGGCTATCGTCTGGCAGCCTACGGCATGGGCTCCACCAGATGGCAAACTATTTATAAAATTATACTCCCCTCGGCAAAGAGCGGTATTTTTGCCGGTATTGTGCTGGGGCTTGCCAGAGCCTTCGGCGAGGCGCTGGCCGTTGCCATGGTAATTGGCAAAATGAGGGCTTTTCCAAAAAATATTCTCTCTCCCACCACAAACCTCACCTCCGCTATCGCCTCCGATATGGGCGGCGCAGCTGACGGCGGGGAATACAACATTGCTTTATGGACAATGGCATTGTTGTTATTTTTAATCTCTATGGCATTTATCTTTATTATTCATTGGATATCGGCAAGGAGTGAAAAGAGTCATGAAAAATAAATTTCAAAGAGCTAAGATGGCAGATAAGGCCATGACCGCCGTCTTCTATATTGTTGCCGGCTTTTTTCTCCTTCTGCTGGCGGCTTTCGCCGTCTACGTCATATTGAACGGCTTCCGTGATTTTCAGTGGAGCTTTCTCTCCTTTACAAACGACGGTGTGGGAAACCAGCTTTTTAATACCATTTATCTGGTATTCCTCGCTCTTCTCATCAGCGTTCCTCTGGGAGTTGCTGCCGGAATTTATATGGCGGAATACGCAAAGGGTGGAAAGATGACAAAGGCTATCCGCATCTGCATAGAGACACTTTCCTCCCTGCCCTCTATCGTTGTGGGTCTGTTTGGCTACCTGGTATTTATCATTATGACCGGCTCTAAATGGAACCTTCTGGCGGGAGCTCTGGCTGTTTCCATACTGAGCCTTCCCTTAATGACAACAATCACAGAGGACGCCTTTCGAGGCCTTCCTCCACGCTATAAAGAAGCAAGCCTCGGTATGGGCGCAACGCACTGGCAGACTATTGTCCATGTTCTTTTTCCCGCCTGCCTCCCCCGCATCATGACGGGCGTTATACTGGCGGCGGGAAGAGGCTTCGGCGAAGCCGCCGCTCTTTTATATACGGCGGGTATGAGCACGGACATAAACTGGTCCAGCTGGAGTCTTTCCTCTCCGACCTGTCCCTTAAACCCTATCCGTCCAGGTGAAACCTTATCCCTGTATATATGGGCGGCCAGAACAGAGGCCCTTGCGCCAAACGCAGCACAAATGGCCAATTTTTCCTCCGCTCTTCTGATGCTATTGGTATTTGGTTTCAGTATCGCCGCAAGGGTGTTAAGCAAGAAACTGGACGACAAGATGACGAGCAAAAAATAAAACGGGAATGTACCATTTCCTCAAACACAGAGAATCCCAAGTTTTTTCCATTTTAGAAAAAAGGCAGCTCTCAGAAATAAAACCAATCGGTTTGAAAGGTTGTATTATTTGTCTCTCATGAAACTAAAAATAGGAGTGACTGATTTGAATATAAAATTTAAAGTGCAGAATTTAGACCTCTTTTATGGAAGCTTTCAGGCATTGAAAAATATTAACATGGAAATTGCGGAAAATGAAATAACCGCCTTTATCGGGCCTTCCGGCTGCGGCAAATCTACTTTCCTGAAAACCATAAACCGTATGAACGATTTGATAGACGGTGTAAAAATAGCAGGAAACGTTTTCATGGACGGTACGGATATTTATAAAGATATGGACGCCATCGAGCTCAGACAAAGAGTGGGTATGGTATTTCAGCAGCCAAACCCCTTCCCCATGAGCATATACGACAATATCACCTACGGCCCTAAGCTCCAGGGCATTAAGAAAAAAAGCGAGCTTGACAAAATTGTGGAAAAAAGCCTGAAACAGGCGGCAATATGGGACGAAGTTAAAGACAGGCTGAAAAAAAGTGCTCTCAGCCTTTCCGGCGGCCAGCAGCAGAGAATCTGTATTGCCAGAACACTTTCCATAAAACCTGACGTTATACTTATGGATGAACCCACAAGCGCTCTGGATCCTATCTCTACCTTAAAGATTGAGGATTTAGCTGCGGAGCTGAAAAAGGATTATACAATTATCATCGTCACACACAACATGCAGCAGGCCAGCCGTATCTCAGATAAAACAGCATTCTTCCTGACAGGAGAGGTAATCGAATGTAATGACACTGTGGAAATATTCAACCGTCCGCAGGAAAAGAAAACGGAGGATTATATCACAGGCAGGTTTGGTTAAAAAGGAGGAAAAGATGCAATGACAAGAGAAATTTTTATTCAGGAGCTGGAAAAGTTAAATGCGGACGTTGTGAAAATGGGAACGCTTCTGGAGGATACCATACAAAAGGTTCAGGATACCATATTAGGACACGATACCACTCTGGCACAGGAAATCATCAAAAACGATGATGCATTTGACGATTTGGATCGGGAAATAGAAATTGAATGCATCCGTCTGATTGCCAAACAGTCGCCTGTCGCCACAGATCTGAGAAAGGTTGCAGCGGTTATGCACATTATTATTGATTTGGAGCGTATTGCCGATAATTGCTCCAACATTGCCAGATGCATATTGGAAATGCCGGAAAACAAGGCACTGACCTTTATGGATGAAATCAAGGGGATGTTTTCTGTCATGAAAAACATGGTGCGGGAGGCTGTCTCATCCTTTATTTCATTGGATAAGGAAAAGGCCCTGAATGTCATCCGCAGTGACGATATTGTGGACGAGGCTTATGACACAATAAAGGATGCCATTACAGCCCTTATGGAAAAAGACAGCAAAAGCTGCATGACCTATCTGGAATATATCATGGTTATCCGCCATATTGAACGGATGTCAGACCACGCCACCAATATCGCCGAATGGGTGTCCTTTATCGTCTCGGGAGAGTTGGTGGAATGGAACAGACAATAGCCAATTCTCAAAAATGACAGACAGCCATCTCCTCTACCTTTTCATAAAACGGATAAAAAAAGTGACAAAAACGCTTTATTTGCGTATTTATCACTTTTTTATTGCCCTTTTTTAATGGTTCTGTTGTTCCGCCTGCCTCATAAAAGCATTTTACTGCTCCATCTGTTTTCCTAAAAACCCTGCCGCTGTCTGCGCAAGTTTGCCCTCAATTTCACCCATCTTTTTATCCTGGGATAAAAACACAATTGCGCCCAAAACATCACCTTCACAGATAATCGGCGTAATCAGCTGATGATTGTAAACGCCCTCCACATCATCCTCCAGAAGCGGCACGAAGTTTTTGTCATTTCTGTCCGCCACCACTGTATTTCTGGCATTAATACATTTTTCCATGGCGGAACTGATGTGCTTCTCAAAAAAGTCCTTTTTCGAGCCTCCGCTTACGGCAATTATTTGATCCTTATCCACAATGCAGGTAATATGTCCAATGGCCTGTGCCAGAGACTCCGCATACTCCTTCGCAAAGGTTCCAAGCTCCCCGATAGGGGAATATTTTTTCAGTATAATTTCGCCTTCCCTGTCCGTAAATATTTCAAGAGGATCGCCTTCCCTGATTCTTAAGGTCCTTCTGATTTCCTTTGGGATGACAACCCTTCCAAGGTCATCAATACGTCTTACAATGCCTGTTGCTTTCATATATAAAACTCCTCCTGTTGTTGTTATATTCAGCAGCGTTTTTTAGTCACCGCCTGTTTAAAGTTTTTTATGTGAAAGTAGTATTTGTAACCTTAGGAATTTTATACTAGAAAAACGCATTCCCCATGCATTGTTATTTTTTTACAAAAAAGCTTTTTTCAAATTTTTTATTCATGAGTATTTAAAAAAACGGTATAGCCACACACAAAAAAGGCGCCAGATAAGGCAGCCTGACATAAGAAAGCAAAACATTCATCATCTGAAAACACAGAAAGGCCAATTCAGTCGATTTTCTTTGTTTTTTGTCCTCCTGTCGTACTGCCATTAACCGGAACGCCTATTTATTGTGCTCCTGCACCTATTTTTTGCATCGTAGGTAAAACATCCAAGCTGTAAAATTCCTCTACTTACAGCTTCTGCATTCTTCTTTCAACCGTAATACTGCACATATATCATAAGTTTACGCGGAGTTCCTTCAAAGTCCTCGGTATTGTCTGCCGCTCCACGAAGCCTCTAAAGCATCACTCTCTGCTTACTTTGCAGTCTGACTATTCTTTTTCGCTTCTGTCCGCCTTTTTGCGAACATGATACCATAGACGCAAAGTATAACTCAAAAAAACTTCGTTTTTCTCAATCGCGTTGCGTGCGATGAAATATAAGGCGTTTTGCCCAAAATACCATTTGCCAAACCGCATTTCTTTGTTTCTGCTTTGCTTTTTTACGGACATGATACCATAATTGCGAAGAAGGCGGAATTTAAAGAGCGCGTTTTAACAAGCTTTGCTTGTTAAAACGCGCTCACAAAAGGTCATTTGCGCAGTAAAAGTACCGAAAAACCCGCAGGTTTCCAGGTTCTCCGCTTTAATTATCATTTGCCCCCTCAAGATACTCCTCCAGTATTTCAGCCGCGTCTGCAATGCATTTCCGACAAATACCGCGCCCCTGATTGCTGCCCGCTACCAAAAGCTCTCTGCAAAGAATTGTTTCATTCCGCTCCTTAAATTTTTCCACAAGCTCCTTCACCTTGCTATAGGTCTGGGCCTTGCTCCTCCCCTCGCCCGGCTTTCCGTCGCTTTCCCTGAGACTAACCGCCATCGCCATGCTGCTGACCGCGCCGCAGGTATCCCGCATACCTCCCATGCCGCCGCCAAAGGCCTCCATCATCCTGTAGGCCGTCACCTCATCAATGTCAAACTCGTCGCAAAAAGCGCAGAACACAGCTTGGGCACAATTATAGCCCTTTTCCCTGTGGTTTTCCAACGCCCTTTCAATTCTCTCCTGACTCATTACCATCCTCCTCCAATCCCGCATTTTCTACCTTAGAGTATAAATATATTCCTAACAGTATAACAGCTCCTCCCACAATCTGCCATATTTTCGGCGACTCCCGAAACAATAAAAATCCCATCACTGTGGCAAAAACCGGATCAACAAGCTTGGATGCCGACACATAGGAGGGACTCAGATACTTTAATGACCAGCTGAAAATATTGTGGCCCAGCACTGTACAGACAAAGGCCAGCAGAAATCCGATAAAAACCTCCTTTACGCCATAGCCCCAAAGAGGTGTGCCCGTCATTATATCAAAGAAAAGCAGCGTAACGCTGCAGGCCGTATATACCAAAAAGGTATACACCCCCGTCGCAATTCTCCCTCTCTGTACCCGTCCAATCAAGGTGTAGACAGCCACAAAAAAGGCGCTTGAAATGGCTAATATATCGCCTAAAACCGCATTGCTTCCAACATTCCTGTCTCCTACGGCAATGACACAGCTGCCGATAAAGGTAATTGCAATTGCCAATATGCCTATTCTATGTATCTTTCCCTTCAGCACAGCAATATAGCCGATTGCGGCAAAAATCACCTCCATGCCTACCAGTACAGAGCAGCTTGTGATAGACGTGTATTTCAGAGAAGCAAAAAAGGTAGTAAAGTGTATCGCTAAAAATATACCGCTGACAATACAGGCTGCTTTATCCCTCTTTTCAATTCCCCTCAGTTCCCCCGCGTATTTGCTCAAAACAAAAGGCGCCATCATGATAACAGTCCACACCAAACGGTAGGTAGCGATTATCAGTGACGGGGCGTCGGAATACCGTCCGAAAATTGAGGAGGTAGAGGCGCAAAACACGCCAATCAATAAGATTATTTTAGGACTGCAGTTTTTCATGAATAGCCTCCCCCAGCCTTTTTTCCGCAATAGAGAGGGCACACGCCGCCCCGTCTCTTTCAGAGCTCATAACAGACGCATTTGGATAAAGCGTGCGTATTTTTTCTTTCAGTCCCTCCCTAAATTGAGGTTCGTTTTCAAACAGCCCTCCGTGAAGAAGCACTCGAAACCCCTCCTCATGACTTAAACCCATACTGCCATGCAGCGCTTTGACATGTTCCAAAAGAGCATTCAGCGCCATTTCCAAAATTGCCCCGCAAACCCCGTCTCCCTTTTTCGCTTCCTTCAGTACCAGCACGGAAATACGGGCAATATCCATCTTCTTTGTATCTTCCTTATAAACAAAATCCATAAGCTGAGGTACTTCTGTCTTACCCAGATTTTGCAGTATCCTTTCTGTCAGGGAGGTTCTCTCTCCACGGCCGTCAAAGGCTCTCATGACAGCTCTCAATCCCTCAAGGCCAAGAAAGTATCCGCTTCCCTCATCCCCCAGAAGATATTCCCATCCTCCGGCGTGTACGACATTACCCGTTCTGTCTCTTCCAAAGGAGTTGGAACCTGTCCCGGCGACAATAATCATACAGGGAATTTCCCTATCCTCCGCCGTCAGGTAAAGAAGAGTGTCGTTCATCACCTGCATCGGACAGGAAAGTCCCAGCTCCTCAAGTATTTGCTCCATTTCCCGTTTGTTTTTTTCGTTGTCAATACCCGCGCTTCCCACGCAGATGCCGCCGCACTCCTGCGCGCAAGTCTTTTCCCCGTAAAAAAAGCTCTCAAGCAACCGCCTCAGATTTTCCTCCACTTCCTTTCTGGACAACGCATACAGGTTTGTCGCCTCCCCTGTATATTCTGCTGCTTCGCGCCCATCCCCAAAGGAAGCTCTCAGGCGGCTTCTGGTGCCGCCTCCGTCAATACCCACAAAATACACAATGCCGCCCCCCAATCTAAGTAGCTGCTGTAAAAAATACACCACATAAAAACCAGCAATATTTTTAAAAGTTCCTATCTGGAAAAACAAAATTTAAGCGTTCCCGTTATCAGGCAAATATCCATAGACTGCCGCAAGAAAAAAGCCTTGCCTGACAAGCAAAGAAAGCCTGATACATCAGGCTTTCAGCGTAACAAAAAGATAAAACCTCAGGGCCTGTAACCCTGAACTTGTACAAGGGTTTTATTCCCCTGACCCCGTAGAAACCGCCTCAATGCGGTTTCTTAAAAATCTTTTGTCCCATTTTTGATTTAGGTAATCCTAAGATTTTAAAATAGTTTTGTTGACAGCATGGAAAGCCGTATTCAAAGGGCTTTCTCTATTTCCACAAATTCCAGTGACACCGAGCTTCAGAAAAACTTAACCTTTTCTTTATTCAAAACATTTATTTCAGGAAGCCGCTCACAATCTGCGCCTCCGCCTCCGCCTCCGTCAGTCCCAAAGTCATAAGCTTTATAATCTGCTCTCCCGCAATTTTCCCGATAGCCGCCTCATGAATGAGCTGCGCCTCCACGTTGTTTGCCGTTATTTCCGGAATTGCACTCACGGAAGCGTTGTCCATAATGATGGCGTCACATTCGGAATGACCCATACATTTCGCGTTGCCGTTAATTTTGGAGAGAAAAAGCTGTTTTGAGTTATCCTTTGCCACAGAACGGGATACCAGACTGACGCTGGAATCGTCCCCATCCATATCAATAGAAAATTTTGTCTCCGCATACTGCTGTCCGTGCGTCATAATTTTTTCCTTGATAATAACCGTGGCGCCTGCCTTTGAATGGGCCTGCGTCGTCCTCACAGTGGAATCCACTCCCTTGAGCTGTACTGTCTCTATTTCCACATAGCTTCCCTCTTCCGCCTCAATAAACGTCTGGGGATTGATAATACGTTTTCCGTTGCCGTCACCCGATCCGATATGCTTCTCCACATAGCGCATTTTCGCGTTTTTTCCCACAAAGAAACGGTGAATACCATCATGCTGACTGTCCTCGCTGCCCATATTATGAACGCCGCAGCCCGCGACAATCAAAATATCCGCATCCTCACCGATATAAAAATCATTATATACCAAATCATGAATGCCGCTTTTTGTCACCAACGCCGGAATGTGGACACTCTCGTTTTTGGTGCCCGGCTTGATGATAATGTCAATGCCCGATTTGTCTTCCTTGCCGACAATCTGTATGTTTGCTGTGGAATTTCTTCCAGCGCTCTGGCTGTTCGTTCTGATATTATATGCCCCTACCGGAACGCCGTGTAAATCAGATACCTGTTCCAGAAGGATTTTTTCTATACTGTCCATTTTAAAACTCCCCTTTTAACAAAATTTACAGCTGCTTTCCGTGTCCTCCAAAAGGCTTGGGAGTATTTCCTCTTTTTTGCCTTTGCTTACAATGCCGCCGTTGCGGAGTACAACAATTTCATCCGCAATATTCAGTATCCTCTCCTGATGGGAGATAATCACAATAGAGCCTCTGATTTCCCTGTGCATGCGCTCAAAAACATCAATGAGGTTTTTAAAGCTCCAAAGGTCAATACCGGCCTCCGGCTCGTCAAACACAGATATTTTTGTTTTCCGTGCAATAATCATAGCGATCTCTATTCTTTTTAATTCTCCTCCCGAAAGAGAGGCATTGACCTCCCTGTCAATGTAGTCTCTGGCGCACAGTCCCACCTCGGATAGATATACACAGGCTTCCTCCGTATTCAGGCTTTTGCCGGCCGCAAGTGTAATCAAATCACGCACCGTAACACCCTTAAATCTGACCGGCTGCTGGAAGGCAAAGCTGATGCCGGCCTTCGCCCTGTCTGTAATAGATAAATCCGTAATATCCTTTCCATCCAGAAGTATCTGTCCGCTGACCGGCTTTAAAATTCCTGCTATGACCTTAGCCAGAGTGGATTTTCCGCCGCCGTTTGGGCCGGTAATTACAATAAATTTTGAATCCTCAATGGTCAGATTAATATTTTTTAAAATCTCTTTGGAATCCTCCACGGAAAAAGAGATATTCTTTAGCTCCAGCATCCTCTGCTACCTCCTAAAAATGGCATGTTTCCCACTATTTCAACATACTGTATACTAGTACAAGTATAGCAACATAAAATATGGCAGTCAATAAAAAAAACAAAATATGACAATTCATTCACACACAGTCATTTTCTCCCTTTGCCAACATTTTATGTATGTTTCCTGCGCGCCAAATAAATTTGCCTAATCCCCGTAAAATCTCCGATATAAAAGTATGCTTTTTTTCAGAGGCCATATCAGGTCATTC
This sequence comes from Bacillota bacterium, assembly GCA_019422105.1. GTDB lineage: Bacteria > Bacillota > Clostridia > Lachnospirales > Anaerotignaceae > JAHZDZ01. The sequence continues at coordinate 359,750 of JAHZDZ010000001.1, forward strand.
CTTCTTTTTTACGGAAAACACAATATGAGGCATATCTATATTGTAATAATGCTTTGTAACTCTACCCTTTTCCGTCATGCCGTTTCTTTCGGCCACTCGAATCGAGGGCATATTGTTTTCTCTTATGATAGAATAAAGCTCGGTAAAGCCCAAAACATGAAAACCATACTCCCTGCATGCAAGAGCCGCTTCCATGGCAAAGCCCCTGTGCCAGTATTCCCTGCAAAATAAATAGCCTATTTCCGGCGCCTCAGCTTCTCCCCATTCCTGCATGGTAATGCCGCATTGGCCTATCAGCTCTCCCGATTTCTTCTCCACAACAGCCCAAAGGCCAAAACCATATTTTTGATACCGTTTTATCTGCCTTTTTATCCATTCGTCCGCTTCCGCATCACAAAACGCATGTGCATAAGCATACATAACCTCATCATCCTGAAGCATACGGCAAATATATGCCCTGTCCTCCCAAGTCATTTCTCTGAATATAAGCCTTTCGCTTTCCAGCGTCATATGAATCCCTCTTCTTCTTTAAATAACTTGCTATGATACCTCATAGACAACTTAGCGTAACTGTCATCCGATTCATTTAAGTCTGTCACAGACTGCCCATAAAACCTCTGTTTTTCAACGTACACAGCGCATATAGTACGACCAGTAAACTGTTTACAAGAAGAATGGACTGTATGGAAACATAATCCGCCATAGGCCCAAAGAGAAGCGTTCCCAAGGGCATAGCGCAGGCATTGGCAATCTGCACCATACTGAATACTCTCCCGTGCATCCCGGCGTCGGAATATTCCTGTAAAGCGGCAGTCGCCGGTGCGTTAAAGCAGGGCAGTGAAATACCGATAAGACAGTTAAACAGAAGATAGACGGCAAAAACCGGAGCCGCGCCAATTCCAAACATCATCATGCCATAAAAAACAGTAGCCGCTATGACCGTCAAACGTTTATTCCGAAAGCCTCCCCATACAGAAATCAAAAGTCCGCCAAAAACGGCCCCCAGACTGAATACCATTTCGCTGACACTAAGCCGCCATACCTCCGCCCCAAAGCTTCTGCTCACCAAAAGAGGCGTTAAAAAAGCGGAGGGACTGATAAGCACGGCAACCACAGCCAAAAAAATAATCTGCTGCTTGACAAAGGCGTTTTCCCTGAGATAGGAAAAACCCTTTTTTATATCCTTCAAAACGGAAACCGCTCCCTCTACCGCCCTTTCCTGTTTTTTTGACGGCGTAGCTTTGATAGTCGCAGTAATGCCGATACCAACAGCAGCCGTTGCAGCATCTACAAAAAAGGTCGCCTCTATGGTCATAAAGGACAGTATCATTCCGCTTGCCGCCGGGGCCAGAAAGGTTGTCAGAGAGGTAAGAGTGCTGTTGATGCCGTTTACCCGCAGCAAATGTTCTGTCGGCACCAGCTCAGGAAGATAGGCGCTGACTGCCGGCATTTGGATACCGCTTCCCGCAGAGCGCACCGACAGAACAAAAAACAGCAGCCATACTTTTCGGTATCCGCTTAAAAACAGCAGCGCCGCAAAAAGAGTAACAGCCGCAATTCCTGCGTCCGAGAGCATAATCAGCTTCCTCCTATCATACCTGTCAAGCCATACCCCCGCAAAGAGGGATATGGCAATCTGAGGCACAAACCCGCAGAGTGTAGAGATTGTCATCATAACGCCTGATGAGGTTTGAAGAGTAATGTACCATATGATAGCGTACTGCACCAGCGCCGATCCAAAAAGAGATATGGTCTGGGCTGTCAGAAATTTTGCCGTATTCCTTTTCCAGTTATTGATACCTTCCATTTTCTTTCTCCTCCCGCAGCGCCTCCATAGAAATCTCCCTGTCCGCCCAATCCCTGTAAAAAGCCTCCTCATGACTGACCAGGAGTACGCTTCCCCTAAACTGAACCAGCGCATCCCGCAAAGCCTTCTTGGTATCCGCGTCAAAATGATTCGTCGGCTCGTCCAATATCAAAAAATTGCAGTTCCTGTAAAGGATGCACCCCAGCTTTACCCTGGACTGCTCTCCGCCGCTCATGGAAGAGATTCTTTGCATTGCCTTGTCCTCCTTCAGACCCAGTCTGGCCAGATATTTCCTTATTTCTTTTTTATTCCGTTTCGGGTACACATCCGAAAGTATCTCAAAGGGCGTTTTATTTTCCTCCGCCCATTTTAAGTCCTGCTCATAGTAAGCATACCGCACCTGAGGCGCAAAAGTAAAGCCTCCCTTTAAGGGCTGTATCTCCCCTGTCAGAGTTTTCAGAAGAGTGGACTTACCAATGCCGTTAAAACCGGTCATCACCACCTTTTCGCCGCCCTTTATGGTAAAGCACAAATTTTCAAAAAGAGGATTCGTGTATCCCACGGCAAGGCCCCGTACTTCAAGGGCATCGTGCGTCTCCAATGGATATTCCTCAAAATGGATGACAGGCTTTGCCAAAAGCGCCGGCGCATCCAGTTTCTCCATTCTGTCCAACTGCTTCTGTCTGCCCCTTGCCATCTTGGACTTGATTCCCGCTTTATTTTTTCGTATAAACGCCTCTGTTTCCTCAATCTTTTTTTGTTGGGCATGGAACTGCCTGATATATTCTTCCCTCAAATGCTCCTTTTGTTTCAGGTAAGAGAGGTAGCTTCCGTGATATTTCCGTATGGTACCGAATTCAATATCACAAATGCCTTCAGAGATACGCTCAAGAAACGAAAAATCATGGGACACCACAACAAAAGCTCCCCGAAAGCTCCTTAGATACTCCCCAAGCCAAGCCACATGCTCCTTGTCAAGAAAATTAGTGGGCTCATCCAGCAAAAGCACATCCGGCTCCATAAGCAGCAGCTTCGCCAATATCACCTTTGCCTTCTGTCCCCCGCTCAGCCTGCCCATTTCCTGAAAAAGCCCTATGGCGTTAAGCCCCAAACCACCTGCCACCCTGGCAACTCTTGTATCCACAGAATAGAAATCCGCCTCCAAAAGCCTTTCCTGTATAGCAGCCGCCTGAAGCAAAAGTTTCTCCCCATTCACCTCGCCGCCTTTTTGATAAAGCTCCTCCATTTCCTTTTCCATACAATAAAGGGGCTGAAAAGCGCTCTTTAAATATGCCTCAACAGTTGCACTGTCCTTCACCGTGGCATACTGGTCAAGATAACCTCTATGAACGCCCTGCTGCCATTTTATCTGCCCCTCATCAGGCATCATATTCCCGGCCATAATTTGTATCAGCGTGCTCTTTCCGGCGCCGTTAGGCCCCACTACCCCAATGTGCTCCCCCTTATGGAGTGCAAAGGATGCATTTTTATAGAGGCTTTTTTCCGCAAAGGTGTGACTTAATCCTGTAATCTCAAATAAACTCATAATGATTCCTTCTTTCTGAATTTAGTAATTCTCCAGCTTTTTTACCGCTTTTTCTGACAGGGAAACCTGGCAGTAACGGCAGACCCTTCAGGTCAATCTGTTTTCTCCCTCTTGTTTTTATTGCGCAGTCAAAAAAAACAGGAGTATGCAATAAATGCAAAGCCCCTGTTTTAAAAAAAACAAAAGGCCATGGACAAAGCCTTGTCCATGGCCCTAATTTATAATTTTTTCCGTAACCGGCAAAAAGGAATCACAAAAAAGCGTGCACAATAAATGCAGTCCCAAAGCCTTGGCCTGTATGGATTACATGAGATGCACAGAATTTTTATAGCCTGTCTGCCGGTAAAGAAGTAAGCTTACGCCTATAAATTAACCTCTGTACAATGCTTTACCGTATCCATTTGTACAGAGATAAGTTTTTCACGCAATAATAAATCTTTATTATCTACCATTTGTATCACCCGTCCTGCCTTTCAAACCAATATTTCCTTTTTTACAACCAAAGCAGTTATACCACAATTATGACTATTCTGTCAATAGGTCATATTAACATGCTGTATTTGTAATGAAACTGACACAAAACACAACAAAAAAACGGTGTATAATGGAAGAAAAAGGAATGGGGGAGATTATCATGAAAAAAATATTATGTATTTTCACAGTGCTGTTTTCATTCTGCCTGGCAGCATCGGTTTTTGCTTCGGAAACGCCATTTCGCATTAACAGAGAAATATGGGAGACAAAAACGCCTCTGGAAATAAAAAACGGCACCACAATGATAGCACTTGACGATTTGGCAGAATGCTTTCTGGCAGATATCAATCCATCCGAAAAAGGTCAATCACTCCGCTACAAAGAAATAACCTGCACCTTTGCGCCTGACAGCGCCGCCGTAAAAGTGGAAACAGCAGAGAACAAGGACACTGTGACGCTATCCGTCCTGCCATATATGAGAGACGGGCATCTCATGATTCCTCTCAGAGAGGTATGCAGCAAGCTCTATAATACGGCGGTAGAATGGTATCCTGCAGATAAATCAGCAGGACTTTTACTTAAAATCACACAGAATATTTCTGCCGAGGAAGCCGCAAAAATACAGAACAAGCCTGTAGATCGCGTGCTTTTTTCCTACAGCGACGGTTTCTGTGAGGAAAAGGTCCTTCTGAGCGGTGAGGAGGCAAAAACAAAAGCCCTGAGAATTGCATGGCTTCTGCCTTATCTGGTAAACTCGGCCAACAGAAGTCAATGTGCACCCTATGCCGTTTCACTGAAAATTGATTACAAGGATGGCAGTAACGCTGAATTGACACTTGACTGGATAGACGGCATTGACTTTGAAAGAATTTTTTCACCTCTGACAGAGGATTTGGAGGTACGCCGCCAGGTAGAACCCTTACTTAAGTCTACTGTTGACGATTTGGAACGCTGCACGCTCTCCAATACTGTGATGGGAGAAATTGAGCTGAAAAGAGAGGACAATCCGAAATTTTTTGAAGAGCTTCTCCCTCTCTTAAAAGCAGAAAGCGAGACAAATCCCCTCAAGGAATGGGAGGACAACTATCTTCTGCCAAACGACTATAACGGCGTCACCTTCACCTTCTGGGAAAGGGACACGGAAAACGCCCTGTTTCAGTACAGTATTAACACCTATACCAACGAGGCAGTCACCGCTTTTTTGAGAGAGAAGGGTTATGACGTCAAAATTCTGCCCACGCTGGACAAAATTAAAAGCGTCACTCTGAAAAAGAATGATTTGACCTTAACCGTGCAGGATGACGATTTAAAGGAATTGATACTGAATACCTGCATGTCATTTTCCACCTATGGCAGTAAAATTGGTGTTCAAATTGAGCTGAAGGAGTCAAACGGCTTCCGCTCTACTCTGGAGGGAAGCTTTGTCGAGGGACATATTCCGCCACAGATAGAGGCATTGTTTCCTGCGGGGAAATAACGTTTCATTAGAAATTCGTTTTACGGTATCATCAAACGCCTTCACCTTCCATCATAAGCAGAAAAATGAAAAAGAAAAAAGCAGTCCCGGTATTTACGGGACTGCTTTTATATTCCCTACTCTGTCTTTATCTCAAACTCCGGAAATCCCATATAGCCCGGCGCGATTTCATACTTGTCAAAGGTTACGACAACATTTCCCGCCTCATTGATATAGAAAGTTCTGCTTTCATCAATTCCCGTAAAGCCTTCCATCTTCATTTCCTTATCATCTTCACTGTAACCGAAAAATATCTGGTTCTCGTCGGATTTCATTCTCGCCTCAATCTGTTCCCTTACACTTTTGTCTACAATTTCCTTAAAATTTTCTCCCAGTATATCAGATATTTTCAAATCCCTGCCTGACTCCAGGTCAATATTGTAGTAAGTCTTTTGTGTATAGGCGCTGGCAATGCTCTCCATCTGCTCAATGACAAAGGATAGTGTTTTTCCGTCACAGAATTTCATCTCATAATCGGCAATTACCTCTACCTGATGGAAATCCTCTTTTGAACCGCCTGTGGCTAGCACAGCGTCATTATATTCCTTGGCGTCCTTTTCCCCCTGCGCTACCACCTCGGCCATTTTCCTATTGATTTCCTCATTGATGCGTTTTTCCAGCTCCTCATTTCCCGTCCCCTGTATATTGGGTACCTTCACATTCATATCCACCATATCGTTCTGATAGCTGTATTCCCTGAATGTGACTACCCTTGCAATATCGCCCAAAACAGGCACCGCATACATTGCCATAGCCACCTGAGGGCTTATGTTGACAGATCCGATAAATACGGCTGCACAGGCTGCCGCCGTCACACCAAGTCTTTTAAAGCCTCTCCGTCTTCCAACGCCCTTACTTCCCCCCTCTCTCTCCCTGTCCTTTTCAATCTCATTTTCTATTATCGCGCTTAATTCCTTCGGTATTTCAATATCACTGTACTCTTCCTGCGCTTTTTTGATTTCCGTGTCAAATTTATCTTCCATTTCTCCTCCGCCCTTCTATATCATTTTTGACAACATGCCCACTGCGCTTTTCAGCCTTGTCTTTACAGTGCTTTCGGGCATCTCACAGGACAGTGCTATATCCGAAAGCTTCATATCCTCGAAGTAACGCAGCATAACCAGGGTTTTATATTTTGTGGGAAGTCTGTCCACCGCATCATTCAAATCTATTTTCTCATCCTTCAGCCTGTCTTCCTCCATCTCCCCGCTGAAGGCCAGCACATCCTCCATGGGAATATATTTTTTATTTTTTCTGAGATAGTTCACAGCACTGTTAATCAATATTCTGTAAAACCATGTTTTCATATATTCCGGCTGCCGAAGGGAAGCATAATTTTGCAGGGCGCTGACCACAGCCTCCTGTACAACATCCAGCGCTGCCTCCCTCTCCTTGACATAGCGAAATGCAAATCGGTAAAACTTTTCCTGATCCTCCGTCAAAAAACGGTAAAGCTTTTCTTTCTCCAAACTATTGTCATCTCCCTTCCTGAAAAGGATTCTTTTTCACTTATTTTTTTTGCTGCGCTATAAAAACAAAGATTTAGGAAATGGATTGAATAGATAAAACATTCTATCCGTAAAAATAACCACGCTGCGGCAATTTTTCATTGCTGCGCAACAAAACAGAAATTTAGGAAATAAATTGAATAGAAAAACATTCTATCCGTTAAGGTAATCACCGCGGTTTTTTACATCTATCTGTTAGACAACAAAAGCTGATAAAAAGACGTACTATTTTTATTTTTTTAATAAACATTTATATCCCCTCAATTCTGCCCGCCGGTTTAGCCAAACAATTGACGGAATCTTATCCCCAGTGCAATATTATTCCTATACTGTTCTATGAAAGCGTGAAAAAAGGCAATTTATCTGTTTGCCCGCATTTTTTTATAAAAGAATGGTAAAACGATAATATTTGTCCATCAAAAAAGGCCGGGTTGTTATTCCTGGCCTTCCTTTTCCAAATTTTTTGTTATCCTTATCGTATCCCACAAGGCGTCATTTCTCTCTATCTTGGCAGCATTCTGCCATTTATCATATTCCTGCGCAAAAAGCTGCTGCTGCATCATCGTCCTGTAATCCCTCAGGGCAGCCTCCTTCAATTCCTCTTCCCCCGCCGGCGTTTCCTTCAATACTTTAAAAATATAATATCCGTCAGGGCCCTCCAAAACATTGCTGACCTCTCCCTCCTTCAAATCAAAGGCAATACTGAACGTCGCATCTATCCAGGAGCGGGTCACCTCCAAATTACCGTCTCCGCTGAGCTTCTTGTCAGCGCGCGCCTCAAAGAGTGCATCAAAGTCCTCTCCGGCCGCCAGCCTTTTGTGAATATCATCGGCGGCTGTCTCGTCAGGCACTACAATCTTTTTAAGCGTCAGCAGCATATTATTCTGCCGGTAGGATGCGGCATATTCTTTATAGTAGGCGTCAAAAGCCGCAGGACTCACCACATAGTTTTTTGTCAGCTCTTCGTATACCTTTCCATAAAGGGCCTTTTCCTCCATGGCCTTTATGATTTCATCATCTGTAATAGAAATTCTGTTTTTCTGCGCATCGGTGAAACTGTCTTTTAAAAACGCGGCATCTTCTTTTGCCCTGTTCATTTCCTCCTCAGTCAAAGTAATATTCAGTTCCTTTGCCTTTTGTGCCGTGATTTTTACAAGCCTCAGGGACTTCAAGGCACTGTCCTTCGCCACATTTTCCGCCGACTGCCCATCAAAATCCGTGTCCCAGATATCCTCTCCCCCGACATCCTCAAAATTGTTTTCCGCCTCAAAAAGATAAAGCAGATATTCGTTCAGGGATACCGACTCGCCATTTATATTCACTATAAATTCATTGTTTTCCCTGTCACTGAAACAGCCTGTCAAAAAAAACTGGCAAAGGAAGAAGGATAAAAGAAGCACCGTTATAATCTTTCTTTTCATCTTCATCTCTCCCAATCAAAGCACCTGCGTTTCCTTCTGGTTTTGTGCTTTCATTATACAACAGATGCTATTGTTGTTCAAAGCTATTGAGAGACTGTAACAAATTCTTAATATAAGGGATAATGTCAATTTTATCATTCTCATTGATCTTAACTGTGATATAAGGGTTCACCGCTGCCGTAAACAGAAAGCGGTTTTTTTCCTGTGACATCAGCCCAGCCAGCGCTTTTGTATCAATCTGCGCGTCCGGTTTAAAGGTAATGACCACATTTTTCTGCTTCTGCGCTATGGAAAGCACTCCCATCGCGTGAGCCTCCGCCTTTAACAGCACAATTTCCAGAAGCATATTGACGCTTTTGGGAAGATTGCCGAATCTGTCCTCTATCTCCTCCTGTACGTCAAAATAATCATTCTCATTGGTGATCTGCGCAATCTTTTTATAAATTTCCAACTTTTGCTCTTCATTTTTGATATAGAAAGAAGGAATATAAGCGTTGATATTCAAATCTATATTCGTCTCGAATTCCGGCGCCGTCACTTCTCCCTTTAGTGTCTTAACCGCCTCATCCAAAAGCTTGCAGTACATATCATAGCCAACCGCCTCCATATGCCCATGCTGCTCTGCACCCAGAAGGTTTCCGGCCCCTCTTATTTCCAAATCCCGCATGGCTATCTTAAAGCCAGATCCGAATTCCGTAAACTCCTTGATTGTCTGAAGCCTTTTCTCCGCTACCTCCTGCAATACCTTATCCTTGTGATACATCAGGTAAGCATAAGCAATCCTGTTGCTTCTTCCCACACGCCCTCTCAGCTGATAGAGCTGGCTTAAGCCCATACGGTCGGCATCCTGTATAATAATCGTGTTGACGTTTGGTATATCAAGCCCTGTCTCAATAATAGTAGTACAAACCAAAACGTCAATTTCTCCTTCAATGAAATCCTTCATGATGGATTCCAGCTCACGCTCCGTCATCTGTCCGTGGGCATAGGCCACATTGGCCTCCGGCACCAGATTTTGCAGGCGCATGGCAGTCTCTGATATATTTGTCACGCGGTTATGGAGATAATAAACCTGTCCTCCTCTGCTCAGCTCCCTGTGAATGGCATCCTTTATAAACTCCGGATCGTTTTCCATGACATAGGTTTGTACCGGATGTCTCTCCAATGGCGGCTCCTCCAGTATACTCATATCCCGTATACCCGACAGGCTCATGTGGAGTGTTCTGGGGATTGGCGTTGCCGTAAGTGTCAGCACATCCACATTCTCCCGCATGGTCTTCAATTTCTCCTTGTGGCTTACACCAAAGCGCTGCTCCTCATCAATGATTACCATACCCAGATCCTTGAATTTAATATCCTTAGATAATATTCTGTGGGTGCCTATGACAATATCCACAAACCCCTTTTCCAGGGCGGCTATGGTCTCCTTCTGCTGTTTTGGCGTGCGGAAACGGGAAAGCAAATCCACCCGAATGGGATAATCCGCCATCCTCTCTGAAAATGTATTATAATGCTGCTGAGCTAAAATAGTTGTAGGCACCAGATACGCCACCTGCTTGCCGTCCTGCACCGCCTTAAAGGCTGCCCGTATGGCAACCTCCGTTTTGCCGTAGCCCACATCTCCGCAAATCAGCCTGTCCATGACACGGCTTGACTCCATATCCCGCTTGACATCCTCAATTGCCGTCAGCTGGTCGTCTGTTTCTTCATAGGGGAAGGTCTCCTCAAATTCTCTCTGCCACAGATTGTCTCTGGAATACAAAAATCCCTTTGCCGCCTGCCTTTTGGCATAGAGCTTCACCAAATCCTCCGCTAAATCCGCCACTGCGGCCCGCACCTTGCTCTTTGCCCTGGCCCAGTCCTGTCCGCCCAGCTTGTTCAGCTTCGGCGAGGAAGCGTCACTTCCAATATATTTTTGGATCATGTCCATCTGGTTTACCGGAACAAACAGGTTTCCCCCATCGGCATAGCCTATTTTGATATAATCCTTATTCACACCGTCCACAATTATTTTTTCCAGTCCCTGAAACACACCGATACCATGATTGTCGTGGACAACATAATCTCCTACCTTTAAATCTGTAAAGCTCTGTATCGCCGCGCCTTTTTTCTTTTTGTGGCTTCTCTGCTTTTTCACGCCCTCGCCAAAAAGCTCTTTCTCCGAAAATACGGCCAGTTTTATTTTCTGATACTCAAAGCCCCTGCTCAGCTTTCCGCGGCTGACAATAATATTTCCCGGCTGACACTCCGCCATATCCAAATCAGGTGCATAGGCAGATTCTATCCCACGCTCAAAAAGATCCTTCACAAGCCTCTCGCATCTGGTCTGAACACCGGCCAGTATGATAATGCGGTAGCCTTCTTTTTTGAGAAAAATAAGCTCCTCACAGAATAAATCCATCCTCTGCTGGAAGGCCGCTGTCGATTTTACAGAAAAGCTGACAATATCCTTCAGTGTAAAATCCGGTATATTCTGCGCAATGGTAGACAAAAGAACCCTTTCAAAGCCCTCCGCTCCCTTCAAAATCTCATGGTAGGAAAATGTCATTTCCGCCTGGGAGGGAAGCATATATCCCTTTAAAATACGGCCCTTAATGCTCTCCTGAAACTCATAATGTACATTTTCCGCATGCTTTCCTATCCTTTGAGGCTCATCAAAATAGAGAATATAATCCCCTGGCAGATAATCCAAAAGCGTCACCGTGTTCTCATAGAAATAAAGCATAAAATTGCCCACGGCAGAAAAAGTATTCTCCTCCTTGAGCCTGTCAATATCCTCGCCAATATGCTCCTTCAGTTTTTGAAGCTCCTCCTCCATCCCTTTTTTCTCAAAGGTTTGCAGTGTCTTTATATACTCCTTTTCCAGTCTCTTCACTGTATCCGCAATCCTATCCTTGCCGTAAACAAGCTCTCTCATGGGAAAAATATAAGCTTCCTGTGCATTTTCTATGGATCTCTGAGAATAAGGGTCGATAACACGTATGGAATCCACCTCATCATCCCAAAATTCTATCCTCACCGGATTTTCCTCAACACCGGAAAAAATATCGATGATGCCGCCTCTGAGCGCAAACTGCCCCGGTCCCTCCACCTGTTCCGTTTTTTCATAGCCCATAAAGACAAGCTTTTCCACCAGTGTGTCCATCTGTATGATGTCCCCCGGGCGGATACCAAGCTTAAAGCTTTGGAATACTTCTTTTTTTACAAGCCTGTCAAAAAGTGCTTCCACGGACAATATGACAGTAGGTTTTTCCCCTTTTAACAGGGCGTCCAACACAAGGAAGCGGTTTTTGATAATATCCTTGGAATGGACATCCGCGCTGTAAAATATTATATCCTTGGAGGGGTAAACCATAGCATTTTTATCAAAAAAGCGCATATCCTCCGCAATTTCCTTCGCCCTCAGCTCACTGTAGGTTATTATCAGGGCAGGCCTTTCCAGATGGGTTTTGACACCGCCCACCAAATGGATTTGCTCCACGTCAATGACTCCTGTAGTCAGTACAGGAGTGTTTTTTGCCTTTATATCCCGCAAAAGGTGGTTGTAACTGTCCAACTCCAAAAGCGGTTCCATCAATGCTTTCAATTTACCACCTCATTTCAGTTGGTTTTGTTCATCGCTTCCTGAACGCCCTTTGTCAGTATCAGCTTTACTGCTTCGCAGGCACGGTCAATACCCTGCTCAATCAATGGTTCCTCGTCCTTTGTAAATTTTGCCAAAACATAATCGGCCAAATCCCAGCCATTTGGCTTTTCCCCGATACCCACCTTAATACGGCTAATCTGGTCAGAACCCAAAAGTGCAATAATATTTTTCATGCCATTATGCCCTCCCGCACTTCCCTTTAAACGGATGCGGGTGGCGCTTAAGGGCAAAGACGTGTCATCAAAGATTATAATTAAATCGGAAAGGGACACTTTATAAAATTTTACAATCTCGCGGATGCTTTCTCCGCTCAAGTTCATATAGGTCTGGGGTTTCACCAGCATTACTTTGTGACCCGCAATGGTGCCGTCCCCGATAAATGCCTTATGCCGAAACTTTTTTACGGGAATGTGATATGCTTCCCCCAGTCTGTCAATCACACGAAATCCCACATTATGCTTTGTCTGTGTATAGTTCAGGCCCGGATTTCCAAGACCCACAATTACCTTCATGCCTTCATTTTCTTCCTTCCTGTTTGTTCCACTTAAATTGTCATAGAATCTTCCCAAAATATTCATAAATCCTGCTCCTAATTCCCACTGATTTAACAGTATAACACAAATCTGCCCCTATGCCAAAAATGTTTGATGATTCTTATTGTCTTGCAGATACGGATTACCTCTAAATAAAACCGCGTGTTTTGAGGTTCTCCGCTACAATTTATTGCCATTATATCATAAAGGCGGAGAAAAAGGCGCTTTAAGTGTACACCGTGCAAGCTCACTTGCAAAGGTGAACACTTAAGCGGCCATTTGTGTAGCAAATGTACCGAGAAACCGCAGGTTTCGAGGTACTCTCCGCTGATTTTTGTTGCCATAATATCACATACGCAAGCTAAATTCGAAAAAACGATGTTTTTTCTCATTCGCGCAGCGCGCGTTGAAACAAAAAAGCAATCGGCCGCAAATTTCATTTGCTTCCTTTGTTTTTTATTGTTTCTGCTTTGCTTTTTGCGGACATTATATCTTCAATTTACGCAGAGAGTCTCGCAAAACGAAGGTTTTGCACAGCCGCGTTGCTCCTTCTGTTTCTCCTATTCCCTTTCACTGATGTTATCTGTAAGTATACCATAGAAAGGGACATCATTTTATAAAAACCTGCTGCCCTTTTCTATAAAAAAAGGACAAAAAAAGCCGGCTTTCACCGGCTTGCAATCAGTTAGGCCCAACCTTGTCCTCCTGAAATTTAATCTCATTTTTCAGTTCCTGCCCCTCACTGTATGCTTTCAGGTTCTCCAGAGTAGTCTGAGCCAGGGCATACATGGCCTCCTTTGTAAAAAACGCCTGATGGGATGTAATAATGACATTGGGATAGGAAACCAGACGTATTAAATCATCATCATCAATAATCTCGTTTGACTTATCCTCAAAGAAATACTCGTCCTCCTCCTCATACACGTCAAGGCCGACGCCTGTAAATTTATGCTCCTTCAGGCCATCAATCAGCGCGCCTGTATCAATAAGCGCACCTCTTGAGGTATTGATGAGGATAACGCCATCCTTCATCTTAGAAACACTGTTTTTATTGATGATATATTTGGTATCCTCTGTTAAGGGACAATGCAGGGAAATGACATCGCTTTTTTTCATCAGCTCATCTATCGGCACATAATGGATATCGCTTTTCAAGTCGGGATAAATGTCATAGGCAATTACCTCCATGCCAAAGCCCTTGAGTATCTCAATCATAACCCTGCCAATTTTTCCAGTACCCACAACACCGGCTGTTTTTCCTCTCAAATCCATGCCCAAAAGCCCGTTAATACTAAAATTGAACTCCCTCGTCCTGTAATACGCTCTGTGTATATTGCGATTGCAGCTTAGCAAAAGAGCTACCGCATGCTCCGCAACAGCTGTAGGGGAATAGCTTGGAACCCTCAAAATGGTAATCCTGTCCCTGCATGCCTCCAAATCTACATTGTCATATCCGGCACAGCGCAGAAGAAAAACCTTTGTGCCGCCCTCAAACAGCCTGTCAATTACGGTTTTATCCGCAACATCATTGACAAAAAGACATACAGCGTCATAGCCTTGGGCTAAAACAGCCGTATCTTCATTTAACTTGCTTGTAAAGAACTTAATGGTAAAACCATATTCCTCAGCCAGTGGCTTGAACCACACCTTGTCGTAGGGTTTTGTATCATAAAACGCAATTTTCATAGGTTACCTCCGCAAAATTAATTTTATTGCTTATAAGATTCCCTAAATCATGCATTTCATGTATAATGTTTAAGCCTGTGTACCGCAGTGCTGTCTTTCCTACCCTATCCTTTCTGCCCATTTTTCAAACTCCTCTACAGGCATCGGCTTTGCATAAACATAGCCCTGTACCATGTCACAGCCGGCACTCTTTAAAAATTCGGTCTGCCACATATACTCCACACCCTCTGCAACTGTGTGTATATTCAATCTTTTTGACAGAGCAATAATGGTTTCCACAATATATTCCGCTCGGCTGTCACGAGCGTTTTCTTTAAAAAACATTCTGTCCAGTTTAAGAGTATCCACCTTTAAATCCCGCAACAGCCCAAGGGAGGAAAAACCGAAACCAAAATCATCTAAAGAACATAAAAATCCCATTCGGTGAATTTCCTCTATCACGCTTTTAGCGTCTACAATTTCTCTGTCGCTGAACATAACAGTTTCTGTCACTTCCAGCTCAATTTTTTTATCAGGTACATCATAATTATCGCGTATTCTACGGTAATTATCCAAAAAATCCAGAATGCGGAAATGCCTTCGGGATAGGTTCACAGAGATAGGATAGCTTATTTTCCCAGTTCTCTCCCACTTTTCCAAAAGAGCGCATACCTCTTCAAAAACAAATAAATCCAGGTTCATAATAAAACCATTTTTTTCTGCTACCGGTATAAAATCCCCCGGATAGAGGAATCCTCTTTGCGGATGGATCCATCTAATAAGCGCTTCCGCTCCGGCAACCATCCCATCCTTCAAGCGTATTTTCGGTTGAAGGTACACTTTGAAGTCCCTGTTTTTCAGAGAACTAATCATCAGATTTGTCAATTCCTTTTCTTCTCTCAGCCTTTCTCCCAACGCCTGACTGTAAAAAAAACATTGCCCCTCATAGCTGTCCTTCGCTGTTTTCAGAGCATAATACGCTCTGTCACGTGCTTCCTCTACATCTGTATTTTTGCCGTCAATAAACGCCACTCCCCGGTCAATGGCCAGATAATAAGGTAGTTCACTACCCTCATTAAATGAATTTATTCTGTCCACCAGCTCTTTCAGACGGATATTTATATTCTCCTCCCCTGTATTTCTGATAAGCATAAAAAATAAATCCACCATGGCCCGGGAGAAAATTTCATCCCTATTTAATTCCGACGCTATGCTTCCAGAGATATACCGCAGTGTATCATCACCCTCCTTTTTTCCAAACATATCGTTAATCAGCTTAAAATTTCTGATATTTAAAGCAGCTACCGCGTAATATCCATCCGGCATATTTTTTACCTTTATGTCAGCTTCCCTTCTAAACCAGTTTATATTATTCCTGTGAGTTACAGGATCCTTCCATAATAATTGCTTAAAAGCCCGCCTCTGCCTGTATAGACAATAAAGGAAAAAGATTAGTAACAATATAAAAATTAAAAACATGTCTTGCAGGCAGTCATAGCTGTACGCACCGCTCAAATCATTTCACACCCTTGATTATAAAGTATTATGTTTTAATTATAAATCTTCTTCCGCATATTATCAACTTTATTCAAATAACTTCATGATAAAAAATGTTACAACCTATCTATTTTTTTATCCTTGATTATATTGGTATATAAAAACAGTATTTATAGGTTCATCTTATCTTATTTTTAAAAGCAGTGTATAATAGAGTTTAAGAAAGGCAGGAGTTTAAAAATGAAATCAAAAGTGACAAACTATCAATTGCTGTATGAAACACTCGTTCCCTTTTTTTACAGTGGAATCTGGAAAAAGGGAGATTTGCTGCCATCCCTGAGCAATCTCTGCCAGACATACAACGTCAGCACGAAAACGGCAAAACGTGCTTTACAGGAACTTGAAAAAAATGGCTTTGTCTGCTTAAGCCAGGGAAAACGAGCAGAATCTCTTTATGGAAGCCCCGAACAATATCTGGAAAACCTGTATCTTAAAAAGGATGCCTTAATTGAGACCTACCGCTCTTTTGTTTACCTGCTCCCACCTTTTATGGTTCAGGGGGCCTGGCTATGCGAAAAGGATGATATTTTATATTTGCGCTCTCTCTTGCAGATGCAAAGCATAGATGGCAGTCAAAAGGCAAATTTTACAATACTGATTTCCCGATTCATACATCATTTAATTGATTTGATTCAAAATCCTATTATAACAAACCTTTACCAGGCAATAGAATTGTTTTGCTCTATCCCCCATATCCCGGAGAGAAGCATTGAAATCTTTCCTTATGAAAAATGGAACAGAGATATCAAACACGCTATCACCTATATTGAAAAAAGAGATTTACACTGCTTCCGGTTTTGCATTGAAGACCTTTTTAATGAAATTGCACAGAATACAGACCGATTTCTACAGAAATGCCCGACATATAACTGCGATAAGAATAAAATAAGCTTTCACTGGCGGCCTACCGGTGAAAGTCTGTATACCGAATTAACGCTGCTTCTGTTGGAAAGAATTGATAAGGGCATCTATCAGGAGGGGCAGTATCTTCCTGGCATTAGAGAAATGTCACTGCTATACGGTGTTTCCGAAATCACTGTACGCGGTACAATTAAGATTTTAAATCAGATTGGTATTGCAGAAACCGTAAACGGGAAAGGAACTGTCATTACACTGAACAGGGCAAAAGAATCGCCCCTGACAATAAAAAATCCTGTCGTCAAAAAAAGTATTCTGTCCTTTTTGTACACACTGCAGGCAATCCTTCTGCTCTGTTCAAAAGTTGCCGAAAACACCTGCAGCGTTATACCCGAAGAAGCGATACGTTCCATGGGCAATTGGTTGGAAAACGGAAGTGAAGAAGAAGTATACCGTGATGCAATCTCAGCTTTTTTTCTTCTGGTATCCCGCTTTGCTCCTACACCCGTACTACAGTCTATTTTAGAGGAATTGTATGATATGGAACGCTATGGCTACTTTATGGTGTTTTGCCACCATATGGAATACCGCAAATCGCTGCGCTTGCATCAAAACAGAGTGATTTTTAAAAGCCTTCTGGACAAAAATACTTTCGGGTTCGGCAAAAACCTACAAAACGGATTTCTCATGACAATGGAATCTGTAAAAGAAAACCTTATTCTCTCCGGTATGACCGAGGCTATCAACATTAACTGCTCTTACTTGCTGTATCAATAAGGCCGCAACGACGCAACAGGTATACAACTCATTTAATCTGAACCTGCTGAAAACAAAAAAAGTTATATCCGGTGCAACATCGGATATAACCTTTTATAAAAAACCGAATAATGGACATATTCAATACTGATTATTGTATGGTTCACATTTTCTCTTATTCCTCCACAGGCGCCAAAGATGCCTGGAAATGCCGCAGTATCGGCGGTTCCCACGTAATTTTATAACCATGTCTGATTTCATGGGCACGCTCCCTGACGGCAATCAGCGCGTCCGCCATAATATCAAAATGAGCCTGGGTGTAGACACGCCTTGGTATAGCCAACCGTGTAAATTCAAAATCAGCATGTAGCTGTTCTTTTGTATCGGGATCATTGCCCAGCATATAGGAACCGATGTCACAGCTTCTGATGCCTGCCTCCTTATAAAGCTCCACAGCCAAAACCTGGCCGGGAAACTCATAATAGGGAATCTGAGGGAACATAGCCTGTGCATCTATAAAAACGCCGTGTCCTCCTACAGGCGCCTGATAGGCAATTCCCGCATCATCCAGCCGGGAAGCCAGATATTCCATCTGCCCGATACGGTATTTTAAATAAGATTCCTCCAGCCCTTCCGTAAGTCCTATAGATAATGCCTCCAAATCACGTCCGGCAAGACCTCCATATGTAATAAATCCTTCATAACTGATACAGTTGGCTTTAATTTTCATGATAAGCTCTTCATTCTCTGTTTTATTTCTCACACCAATCAATCCGCCCATATTGACAATGGTATCCTTTTTTGCCGACATGGTAAACATATCCGCATAGGAAAACATTTTTCTTGTGATTTCTCTGATAGACAGTGCTCCCATTCCCTCCTCATCTCTTTTTACAAAAAATGCGTTTTCCGCATATCTGGCCGCATCAATGTCCAGAGGAATGCCGTATTTTTTGCAAACTGACGACACCTCCTCCATATTTTTCATTGACACAGGCTGACCGCCGGCAGAGTTATTGGTAATGGTCATTACCACCAGCCCAACATTTTCAGGACCATACTGCAAAATAAGCTTTTCCAGCTTCACAACATCCATATTGCCCTTAAATTTACATCTTCTGGACGGATCCTTTGCCGCCTCCACAACACAGTCCACCGCTCTTGCCCCAGAAAGCTCTACATGCGCTCTTGTGGTGTCAAAAAACATATTGGAAATGGCATACTGTCCTTTATGGAGAAAGGCCGGAAATAAAACCTTTTCCGCTGCCCTTCCCTGGTGCACCGGCTGAATATAATCATAGCCAAATATATCCTGCGCTGTTTCTACAAGGTGATAATAGCTGGATGCGCCGGCGTAAGCTTCATCGCCTCTCATGATACCCGCCCACTGCTCCTGGCTCATGGCATTAGTTCCCGAATCCGTCAACAGGTCTATGTAGCAGTCCTCTCCCCTGAGATGAAACAGATTGTAGTGAGCCTGTGCAATTTTCTCTGCCCGCTCCTCAGCTGTCAGCATTTTGATTGTCTCCACCATTTTAATGCGGAACGGTTCCGGTACATATTTGATTGCCATACGAAATCCCTCTTTTCCTTTTTTATATTTATTATACCCCTCTACATTTTTGATTTCAATATATAAAATTGATATCAATTATTTGTTTAAATATACAACATGTCCAAAAAATTAACCGACAGTTACAGAAAAGATAACTTCGCTTAACTTTACGTCCCTTGTAAAAAAAACAGAATCATATTACACTGATAAAAACGAGGTGATAACGATGAATATTGCAGCAAAAATAATAAAACTGCGAAAAGAAAAGTGTGTCACGCAGGAACAGCTGGCCAAAATAATAGGCGTTTCCGCCCCCGCCGTCAGCAAGTGGGAAACGGGACAGAGCTGCCCCGACATAGAGCTCTTGGCTCCTCTGGCGCGGTACTTCGGCGTCACTATTGATGAGCTGCTTTCCTTCCGCCCCTCATTGTCCACAGAGGAGGCTAATCAGTTTTGTGACGCTGTCCTTCTTGTCTTTGAAACTGAGGGACACAAAAAAGGGCTTGAAAAATGCAAGTCACTGCTTTTGGAATACCCGGAGGACACTTATTTGAAGCTGCGGCTCTCAGCTATCAGTGCACAATATGCCCTGTTGGTGAGAGAGGAGGATCGTACTGAGGAAAATCTGGAGGAAATGCGGCAGTACTGTCTGCGGCTGTTGGAGGAAATTATATCAAAAATAGACAATGTTTACTGGGAGAAGGCAAATTGCCTTGCCGCCTGCTACTACACACAGACAAAAGAATTTGAGAAGGCAAAGGCTTGTCTGAATGAAATTCCGCCTTTGAATTACAGTACAGATGAAATATACCCCGCCCTCTACATGGCAAGCGGAGAAAGAGAGAAAGCAAAACAATACAGCGAAAAAAATCTGAGACAGTACGGCTTGATGGTGCTTCATTCCTTTCACACCCTACTGTGGGCGGCCTGGGAGAACCAGGATATCCCACTTGCGGAATGTTTGGCAGAAAAATATAATGCAATGGGAAAATCGCTGGGCCACACAGATGGCACCGGATTTGACTATTTGATAAAATGCAGTCTCTTGTCCCACGATACAGCCAAAGCGGAATCCATTTTCTGTAAACTCATTGAACATATTCTTCATCTGCCCGACAATACAAAAAATAGATATCCCTTCAGTGCCATTGACAGCTTTTTGGACAGCAAAACCGTTACAAAACTTCTCTCTACCTATTTACAGATATTTCAAACAGAGGAAACCTACCATTGCCTGATTCAGAGCCCGCAAGGGCAAGAAGCCTTATTGTCGCTGAAAAATATAGTTTCGCAAAGAGAGGCGGCGGAAAATGAAAAATGAATTTTATTTTCTTATGGCGGCAGGTATAATCTGCCTGCTCTTTTCCCTATGGCAGGGGATGCAGCTTCTGATTTTCGCAAAAAAGACGGACACTGTCAGAGCTATTGTCACGGAAATATCCTATTCCATTCCAAATCAGACAAAATTCCGCAATGCAAAATGGGCCAGAGTTTCCTTTGCATCCAATCAAATGCTGTATGCTCCCGAAAAGAGAATACAGGTACCGTTTACTACAGAAATAGGAGATAAAATCATTGTTCGGTACTTTATAAAAAATCCGAATAAGCTGGCAGAATTTTCATTTCTCAAATTTAGCATACCCCTTCTCTTAGCAATACTCTTTTTTCTCCTTGCAAATTGAAAATAGCCGCAGCGTGGCTATTTTCACGGATTGACCATCTTTTTGGGTCAAACCGTTTCCTTTATTTATTGCCGCAGCGTGGCTATTTTCACGGATTGACAACTGAACTCATTGTGACCTCGGCTTAAAACAATAAAAAAACAGCCAATGAACGCTACTGTCATTGGCTGTAAAAATCTACAGGTTTTCAATCAATTTTATGATCCTTATCCTAAAAAAAATAAATGCAGAAAAAAAGGTTTTTATATTTCTTAAGTTGAATTTATCAGCATTTAAACCTGTCAGATAGTTTAAACGTACCTCTGTTCAAAATCCCTGTACATTTTACCGTACTAAAATTACACTAAATCAACACCTTACTTTACTCTTTCCTGCATCAGGCGAATTGCCTTCTCCTCATCTCTTCTGGCAATGGCATCTACCAGATCGCTGAGATTTTTGGAGGATGCTCTATGCTCCTCCTCACTCCTGGCAGAACGGCTTCTGATGATGGAAATATAATCGGAGTAGTTTTTCAGTATGCTGACCACTCGCTGGTAATGGCACAAATCATAGAGCCTGTCATAAAACAAATCCACTTCCTGAAGGGCATCCTCAATCATGTTATTCTCCACAAACACCGTTACCCTCTGGGAAATTCTTCTTAAAGCATCAATTTCCTGAACAGATGCTGTCTTTATCACCTTTTTGATGACAACAGACTCCAACGCCTGTCTGATTTCCGTAAATTCCCTGATATCCTCGTCCAAAACACCCTGGACAAAAAAACCTCTCATTTTAACATACTTTACCAGCTGTTCGGCCTCAAGAAGGCGGAAAGCGCTTTTTACATGAAGCCGGCTGGTATTATATTGTGCAGCTAACTGCGTTTCCACCAGCCTGTCTCCAGTCCGAAGCTTCCCCTTCAAAATATCGCGCCTGATATCCAGATAAATTTCCTTGCCTTTATCCAAAACAAAACGCCTCCTCGATAAAAATGAAGGGATGCAAAATATTGCATCCCGTAACATCCAAATATTAGTCAAACAACTTGGAAACAGAAATCCCCTCATGAATACGGTTAATAGCATCCGCAAAGATAGGTGCAACGGAAATAGGCACAATCTTGGAAATATGCTTGCTTTCAGGAAGATCGATTGTATTCAGTACAACCAGCTCTTTAATGCTGCTCTCCTGAATCCGCTCAAGGGCAGGTCCTGATAATACCGGATGGGTACAGCAGGCGTCAACCTCAACTGCTCCTCTTTCAGACAGCGCATTTGCCGCATTGGTAATCGTACCTGCGGTATCAATCATATCATCTACAAGAATAACCTTCTTGCCGTCTACATTTCCAATAATATTCATAATCTCGCTTACATTGGCCTTGGGACGTCTCTTGTCAATAATAGCGATTGGAATATCCAGCTTTGTTGCAAAGTTTCTGGTTCGTCCTACTGAGCCCAAATCAGGAGATACCGCTACCACATTGTCCAAATCTCCCTTAAATTTTTCACGGTAATAGTTTGTCAAAAGAGGAACTCCCAGAAGATGATCCACAGGAATATCAAAAAATCCCTGTATCTGCGCGCAGTGCAAATCCATGGTAAGCACCCTGTCAGCGCCTGCGGTTGTTATCAAATTTGCCACCAGCTTCGCACTGATTGGATCCCTTGCCCTTGCCTTTCTGTCCTGTCTGGCATAGCCGTAATATGGCATAACCGCTGTAATTCTGCCCGCTGACGCCCTTTTCATGGCGTCAACCATAATCAAAAGCTCCATCAGATTATCATTGACAGGCTGTGAGGTCGGCTGGATGATATAAACATCAGCCCCGCGGATTGTCTCATTAATTTTTACCGAAATTTCCCCGTCACTAAACTGTGTCACCTCTGACTGGCCTAAAGACAATCCCAATCCCTTTGCGATTTCTTTTGCAAGCTCCACATTGGCATTACATGCAAAAATCTTGATGTTTCCTCCACATGTAAACATAATTTTCTGAATCCCCCTAAATTTTTCATTCTTCGCTCATAGCAAGTCACATACAAATTTAATATTACACCACTAAAATCCAAATTTCAACATATAAATGGGTATTTCGTAAAAATCAGGGAGAAGAATGCCCTGTTTCATCCATACCGGCTCAATTTGAAAAAATATTGTCGGTTTTCACTATCTTTAACGTTGCGCTTACATTTTATACATAACCCTTATCAATCCAATGCCATAAAAAAACGGATTGTCTCCAGAGGAGTCAATCCGTAAACACACCTTTCTAGCAGTATTTCTATTTTTGCTTGTCAAAATATTCCCTCGTAATACTCACTACCACATTAGACAGCAAAAGCAGTCCAATTAGGTTAGGAATCGCCATCATACCATTGAGTGTATCCGCAATATCCCACATGAGGGTGCCGGAACCCACCGCGCCCACAATACATACAAGCACGAAAGCAATTTTATAGACAAAAAGCACAATCCTATTCTCCCCCGTGAGATAACCCCAGCAGCGCTCTCCATAGTAGCTCCAGCCTAAAATTGTGGATAAAGCAAAAAACAGCAGACTGACCTGGATCACCAATCCTCCCAGCGTTCCGGGCAGGATAGCATTGAAGGCATTCACAACAGCAGCACCCTTAGAGCCAAAAGCCTCTATACCGCCGGGGGTTTTGTAAACACCTGAAAGTATAATAGCAAGAGCAGTAATGGTACAGATTATGATAGTATCTATAAACACTTCAAATACACCCCACATCGCCTGCTCCGCAGGCTCCTGGGATGAGGATGCCGCATGGGCGATAGGCGCAGAGCCCAGTCCGGCTTCATTTGAGAATACGCCGCGGGCAAAGCCCTGGCGCATTGCGAGCATAATGGCATAGCCAAAAACGCCGCCCCCTACAGATTCAAAACTAAAAGCGCTTTTGAAAATGGCAGTCAGAGCAGCGGGTATTTCGGCAAAACGCAGTGCAATCACTCCAGCTCCGGCTAGAATATAGAAAATCGCCATAAAGGGTACCAGATAAGACGCCACCTGCCCAATACGCTTCACTCCGCCCAAAACCACAATTGCCACAACCACAGCAAGAACAATACCTGTAATCCAGGGTTCTACCCCAAACAGCCCGCTGGCAGCACCGGCAATTTCACTTGACTGCGCAATATTGCCGATGCCAAAGGAGGCAATACCGCCCAGCAGGGCAAAAAGAACCGCCAAAAACCGCCACCTTCTGCCCAAACCCTTCTCGATATAGTACATAGGGCCTCCCTTATAGGTGCCGTCCTCCTCTGTAATACGGTATTTCATCGCCAGAGCAATCTCCGCATATTTGGTGCACATTCCAAAGAATGCAGACACCCACATCCAGAATACAGCGCCCGGACCTCCTACAAAAATAGCGCCCGTCACACCGGCAATATTGCCTGTACCAACCGTACCGGCCAGAGCAGTCGTCACCGCCTGAAAGGGAGACAGATTCTTGCCATGATCCTTATCTGATTTCCGAAAAAGGGATCCTATGGTATTTCTCATAATATATCCAAACCTGCGCACTTGTATCCAGCCCGTACGGCAGGTGAGATATATGCCGGTGCCCACTAACAGCACCAGCATCACAGGCCCCCACACAAAGCTGTTAACAGCCCCATTCAATTGATTAATAAACTCCATCATCCCAAAATTTCCTCCCCTTGATTTTCGCCCCACTCCCAGAGGCGTTTTTTTCTTGCAAACCGCTAATTTGAAACAATTATACACACAACAATAGGAGAACACAAGAGAATCGGGCAATAATGAAAAAGCTTTTTTTCAGAGAAAAAAAGAAGATTTATATTCTAATAATCTACCCCCGGCCTGAAGGCTGCCATTCCAAAAATATTCACTTTTTTGGAATAATTATAAAATAAAGCAGCAAAAACCGCGGTAAAGATTTTCCTTTTTGAGGGCAAAGGAATCTTTTCTGAAATGTGCCGCCGAAAAAACAGTGAAAATACCTAACCTCTTCGGCGTGTCAAAAAACTTCAGGGATTCTCCTCAAACCCCTGAAAGCCTTACAAAGACTTGAGCCAAGGACATAGCTCTGTAAGCGTTTGAGAGGCGCTGAACGTCCAGTGGACGTTCAGCGCCGACCGAAGCGGAGCGGAGACAGGCTGAACGTCCTGTGGACATTCGTTTAGCGCCGATCGAAGCGGAGACAGGCCCTTAAGTTCGATTCTTTTGGCAGGCCGTCTTTTTTTTCACTATTTCGAAAAATAAAAAACGGATTAGCATTTTTAAAAGCCAATCCGCATTCCTGTATTCCTATTTCTTTACCCAGCCATGAATATTCTGCTGCCTTGACCTTGCCACCGCAAGATTCTCCTCCGGTACATCCTTTGTTATGGTAGATCCCGCAGCAATATAAGAACCCTTCTTTACTGTCACCGGCGCCACCAGATTGGCATTACATCCGATAAACACATCATCCTCAATAACAGTTCTGAACTTTTTGTGTCCATCGTAATTTACCGTAACCGTACCGCAGCCAAAATTAATACGTTCTCCCACGTCAGAATCACCGATATAGGTCAGATGGGATACCTTTGTATTATCGCCGATGACAGAGTTTTTGACCTCCACAAAATCGCCTATTTTAACATGCCTGCCTATTTTGGAATTTGGTCTGATATAGGCGTAAGGCCCAACTGTTGTATCCTCGCCTACCACAGAGTCAAGACCTGTCGTATACTGTATTTTTACTCTGTCGCCGATTACCATATTGGTAAGTCTGGCGCAGGGTCCAACCAGACAATCCTCCCCAATAACAGTTTTACCCTCCAAAACCGTGCCGGGATAAAGAACCGTGTCACAGCCTATTTTCACATCTGTGTCAATATAGGTTTGATCCGGGTCAATAATGGTAACGCCGTTCTCCATATGGCGTTTATTGATCCTTTGTTTCATCAGAACCTCCGCCTCTGCCAGCTGCACTCTGGAATTAACGCCGAAAAATTCCGTCACATCATCACTCACCATGGCATTGACACCAAGGCCGTCCCCCCGAATAATTTCCAGAGCATCCGGCAGATAATATTCTTTCTGCGCATTATTGTTCGTAAGTTTTTTCAGTGCATTCTTCAATGCCGTCCCCTGAAAGCAATATACGCCTGTGTTAATCTCACAAACCATCCTTTCCGACTCACTGGCATCCTTATGCTCAACATTTCTCACAAAAGCGCCCCTGTCATCTCTTATGATGTGACCATAGCCTGTCGGATCTGCCACAACTGCCGAAATGATGGATACGCCGTTTTTCTCCCTGCGGTGAAAGGCAGCCAAGTCCTGAAGGGTCTGCGCCGTAATCAAAGGGGTGTCCCCGTATAATATCAGTATATCCTTGTCCTCTTCTATAAACTCCGCCGCCTGCATTACCGCATGCCCTGTGCCGAGCTGTTCTGTTTGCAGTGCAAACTGAATACCATCCTCCTGCACGGATTCCCTGACCATATCCGCCTTATGCCCAACCACAACACAAATGTCTGCCGCACCGCATTCTCTGGCCGCGTCAATCACATAGCCAAGCATTGATTTATTTAACACCTCATGCAGTACCTTTGGCTTTTTGGATTTCATCCTTGTCCCTTCACCTGCAGCCAAAATAACTGCTTTCAAATTTTCCATTTTGCTACACCTCTCCATTATATTTATATCTTTCTGTATTCTCTCATGGAAGTATCTTTTTTTCAATGTTTTTATTGATATTTTCTAATTTTTCCGTCATATCGTTCCCTCTGAAATTCCTTTGCACCTAAACCCGCCTCATAAAAACCGCCGCGGTCTTTTCACCCATATCTCCGCCAGATTTCGGCAGAATGCAAGCCAGCAAAATTTTCGGCAAAAAAAGCGGTAAAATCTAAAAATAAATTTTACCGCACCTTTGTATCAAGATATATTTACACATCCACAAGACCCTTCCGTCTTATAGCGGAGTGCAGAAATTTAAACTCTCTTTCTGAAACCTTTCCTGCTTATTGTCTCTGCCAAAAGCTCCAAGCCAAAAACGGGTTCCGCCTGGCGCCTGCGGCAAAGCCGAATTCACAACTTATATTCTAACTTAACTCTGGTTCTTCATCCTCAGCATTCTCCTCCGCCAACAAAGCCAGCTCATATTTTTCCAAAACAGCGGCCTGTATCCTCTCCCTCGTCGCCGCATTGATTGGGTGCGCTATATCACGGAATTCACCATCCATGGTTTTTCTGCTGGGCATGGCAATAAATAACCCCTGATCTCTCTCAATCACCTTAATATCATGGACAACAAACTCGTTGTCAAAGGTAACTGAGATAACAGCCTTCATCTTTCCTTCTTTATTTACCTTTCTTACCCTTACATCAGTAATTTCCATAGTGTCCTCTCCCTTCTTGTAACACAGATGTGGCTTTGTGATAAGTTGTCTGCTAAGGACGGTTTTCTGCTGCCCCAAACCGTTTTAACATAAAACGGGGCAAGACTATTTATAACCGATAGCATCATGTGATGCCTTGTTTTTCAGAGAGAGCTTTTGTCCCCCGCCAAACAACATCAGTAAGCACCTCCCGCAACAGAGGCGGGGACTTCCTGACATCGGTTAAATAACACTTCCCTTTGGAATGATAACAGGCTCGCCCGCCTTGCCTATTACCCGCTTTCCGTCAGAAAGAACAACTTCCTTATCCAAAATAGCATTCTCCACAACACAGTTATTACCGATAAAGCAGCCCTCCATGATAATGGAGTCCCTTACAGCGGAATTCTCCCCCGTATACACCTTTCGAAACAATACGCTGTGCTCAACCAGACCGTTTATGATGCTTCCGCTGCCTGCAATAACATCACTGGCTTCCGCCCCTTGATTATACTTCACCGGGGGTTCATCCTTCGGCTTTGTCTCAATAAAGGGATATTCCTTTGTAAACAGATCTCTGACATCTTTTTTCAGAAAATCCATATTGGTGTTATAGTAGTCCTCTACACCGGATGAAATTGTGCTCCAATAGCCCTGAAATTCATAAGCGTATATTTTCAGCTTTTTCCTGTAGCGCATAATAATATCCTTCACCAAATCGTACCTGCTCTCCTGTACGATCTGCTCCAGAAGGCTGATTAACAGCGTTCTTGCGATAACATAAATACCCAGGGAGGCATTGTCTGACTGGGGCTCTATGGGCTTTTCCTCAAAATCGGTAATGCGGCTGTCCTCATCCATCTCCAGCACCCCGAATTTTGTCAGATCCCTGTCCTTCATCTGTTTATATACCAGAGTAATATCCGCCTCTTTTTCTTTATGGTATCGGATGACATCCCTGTAGTCCATTTTGTAAATAGCATCTCCGGAAGCAATCACAACATAGGGTTCATTGCTTCTTTTCAAAAAAGTGATGTTCTGATAGATGGAATCCGCCGTTCCCCTGAACCAGAAGGAATTGTCCTTGCTGATAAAGGGTGTGAACACAAACAGCCCTCCCTGCTTCCTGCCAAAATCCCACCACTTGGAGGAGGTGAGATGATCATGAAGGGAACGGGAATTATACTGCGTAATGACAGCCACCTTGGATACACCGCTGGCTGACATATTGCTCAGGGAAAAATCAATGGCCCTGTAGCAGCTTCCAATGGGCATAGCTGATGTTGCCCTGGTGCTCGTCAGCTCTCCAAGCCGCATTTCATTGTTGCCGCCCGCCAAAATAATACCTACCGCTTTCATAGCCTTACCCCCTCAACGATGACTGATTTACCGCTTTCCAATTTATTGTCAGGGTAATCCTCCGATTTGGTAATCCCATATATCACACAATTTTTGCCGATTTCCACGCCGTCAGGCACTGCGGAGTTTTCTCCCATTACCGTAATGCCGGTATTGTAAATATTGGGCTTTCTCTCGTTCGGAGTATTCTCCCACAGGCCCATTTTTGTATTTTTTCCGACGACACAGTTTTCGTCAATGATGCATCTGTCCACATAAGAGCCTTCTTTAATAACGGTTTTTTCCATAATAATGGAATCCCTTACCTGCGCCCCTTTCTCCACAATAACCTCGGGGCCGAGAATGGAGTTATAAACTTCCCCGTAAATTTCACATCCCTCCGAAGCAATACTGGTTTTCAGCTTCGCCCCCGCCGCAGTATACTGCGGCGGCTGGTGGTCGGAATTGGTGAATATCTTCCAGAAGTCCTCATACAGGTTAAACTCAGGAAGCGTCTTTATCAGCTCCATATTGGCCTGCCAGTAGGACTCAATGGTCCCTACATCCTTCCAGTAGTCCTTAAAGCGGTAGGCATACATAGTTTGTCCCTCACAGAGCATGCGCGGAATAATATGGTTGCCGAAGTCGCTGTCGGGATGAATTTTATTATCCTCAATCAATGCCTCTCTCAGTGAACTCCAATTGAATATGTAAATACCCATGGAGGCAAGATTACTCTTCGGATTTTTTGGCTTCTCCTCAAATTCATATATCTTATCATCCTCAAGGGTATTCATAATGCCAAAACGGCCGGCCTCCTCAATGGGCACCTCCAACACCGCTATGGTGGCTGCACAGTTGTTCTTTTTGTGGAAATCCAGCATTTTGGAATAGTCCATTTTATAAATGTGATCTCCTGAAAGAATCAATACATATTCAGGCGAATTGCTGTCAATAAATTCTATATTCTGATAAATGGCATTTGCGGTTCCCATAAACCACTCGCCGGAATCCCCTCCGCCCTTTACATGAGGCGCCAATATGGTCACACCGCCGCTTTTTTTGTCCAAATCCCAGGGGATTCCAATACCAATGTGCTGGTTTAATCTCAAGGGCTGATACTGGGTGAGCACTCCCACCGTATCTACACCCGAATTAATACAATTACTCAAGGGAAAGTCAATAATTCTGTACTTTCCGCCAAATGTTACTGCCGGTTTTGCAATATTTCTCGTAAGGATACCAAGTCTGCTGCCCTGGCCCCCCGCAAGAAGCATGGCAATCATCTCTTTTTTACGCATACGCTTACCCCCTAGCTGTTATAATATAGGACTGCAAAAATATTGAAAGCTTTCATTTAGGTATGAAATCCTTTTTTCTGAAATACTATAATAATACTTACAAATATAGATTGCCGTCCCTTTTTGCTGCCATACAAAAGAAGTCATAATTTCACAAAGTTAAACAAATTTTACAAAATTTCTACATTCATTTAACAATAATCGTCATTACGCACAAATCGATTTAAATAGCAATCAGTATCATACTGAAATTATGCTAAATATTGTTTAAAAAACATCAGAAATAAGTATACTTATATATATTCTCCTCTCAATTGAAAATTCCTTTAATTTACCAGCACAAAAAATTATTTTTTTGGCAAAATACAATCCCCCGCGAAGCGGTAGACTTTCAGAAAATGCTGTAGTATACTGTATAAAACAATTTGCAATAAAAATTAAATTTTAAATCTTAGAATTGAGGCGTTTAAAATGGCTGTTAAATTCCAAAAACCATACAAAAAAATTTACTTTGTCGGTATCGGCGGCATCAGTATGTCGGGTCTTGCCGAAATACTCCATGACAAGGGTTACCAGATTGCCGGTTCTGATGTAAAAGAATCCAATACCGTCACACACCTGAAAGAATTGGGAATTCCCATCGCCATAGGCCAGAAAGAGGAAAATATCACTGAGGATATTGACCTTATCGTATACACAGCCGCGGTCAAAGACAACAACCCTGAACTCATAGCTGCAAAGGAAAAGAAAATTGATATTATGAGCCGTGCAGAGCTTTTGGGCCTTGTCATGGACGCTTATCATTACTCCATCGCCGTATCAGGCACACACGGAAAAACAACAACCTCCTCCATGATTTCAGAAATACTCATGGCCGCCAAAACAGATCCTACCATATCAATCGGCGGAATTCTTCCGGCCATCGGCGGCAACAGCAAGGTGGGAAAATCAGATTTCTTTGTTGCAGAGGCCTGTGAATACTGTGACAGCTTCCTCCATTTTTATCCCTACGTCGCCGTTATACTCAATGTGGAGGCCGAGCATCTGGATTATTTTAAGGATTTGGAGCAAATCAAATCCTCCTTCCGCAAATTCGCCTTAAATGTGCCGGAAAACGGTTTTGTAGTGATAAACAGTGCACTTGACTCTATCCATTATATAAAGGAAAACCTGAAATGCCGAGTGGTAACTTTTGGGTTGGACGCCGAGAAGGCAGCATGGAGCGCCGCAAACATCATACACGAGGATAACGGCACTAACAGCTTCGACGTTATCTATAAAGGCCGCACAATGGGAAGAGTATCCCTGAATATCCCCGGCGAGCATAATATTATGAACGCCCTGGCTGCCTGCGCGGCTACAAGTT
Source organism: Bacillota bacterium (assembly GCA_019422105.1). Classification (GTDB taxonomy): domain Bacteria; phylum Bacillota; class Clostridia; order Lachnospirales; family Anaerotignaceae; genus JAHZDZ01. Next base: position 390,621 of record JAHZDZ010000001.1, read on the forward strand.
CTCTGGGCATAGGCTTTGAGGCGGTTATCAAGGGGCTTGGAAATTACGAGGGAGCAAACAGGCGCTTCCAATACAAGGGCAGCAGAAACGGCGTGACCATCGTCGACGATTATGCCCATCATCCAACAGAGGTAAAAGCAACTTTAGCAGCCGCCACAAAGGTAAAGCATAACGATATCTGGTGTATTTTTCAGCCCCATACCTTTTCCCGCCTGAAGGCATTTCTGGATGATTTCTCCAATGCGTTTTCTGATGCGGACAAAATTATTATAGCGGATGTCTATGCCGCCAGAGAGAAGGATACCGGCGAGATCAGTGCAAAAGATTTAGTGCAAAAACTGCAAAAGAATGGTAAAGATGCACAATATGTAGGTGATTTGGCAGAAATACAGCAGTATGTGTCCAAACACTGCCAGTCCGGTGACCTGTTGATAACTATGGGTGCCGGAGATGTCTATTTAGTAGGGGAAAAGCTTCTGGAAGCATAAGTTATACACATTATCCACAAAGTTATCTACAGGCTGTGTATTTCTTTTCCCTATTATAGCGGTACTAAAAAACAAACAGAATATCCGTGCAATATTTCAAAAACACCCTTGAAAACTCTGGTTTTTAAGGGTGTTTTTTTCCCATTTGCATAAATATTAAAATTGCAACCTCGATTTTTAATTTTCTTTTTTTGTTTTGGCGTACCTGTGTTCCCGAAATGCAAAATGAAAACCAGTTAAGCCTGTCCACAGACTTATCCACATGGAAAAAGGAACAAAGAAACATGGAAATATGCCAAAAAGATTTTCATACCTACACAAAACATATGTTTTCAAGTCATTCTTATACAGAATCTCTTATTTCCCTTTTGCGGCTCATGGAGAAATCTCCCGAAGCCAAAATCCAGGGGAAAGAAATTAATTATACAACTTATTTTACTTATCCCCTTTTTTATGATATAATGTCCGTAAAAAAACGGAGAGAATCCGAAAAAGAAGAAGTATGACTGCTTTGCAGGCAAGGAATGCTTTTTTGAAGGATTCGAGGAGCAACGCGACCGAGTAAAACTTTCGTTTTACGCGGCTCACCGCGTCAATTGATGATATAATGAAAACAAGTTTCGGTAGTCTTATGACCGCTCCGTGGAAATTCACCGCAGCCATAAAAGCCGGAACTACAGCGTCAATTTTGGAAAACATTAAAAAAGCAACTGTATATCATTGAAAATTAAAACACCAAACAGTAGTACAAAAGGCATTGCCTATTCACAGCCTGCCATCCTGCTATAGATTCATTGCGTTTATGTCTGCCGCTATTTATTTTTAAACGGAGGTGTCACCCATGTTTCGAAAAATTACAGTCAGAGCCTTTTCCCTTTACAAATCTAAGTTTGGAACCCTTTTGGGCTTTTCCTTTTTTAATATGCTCATCTTTGCCATATTGGGCGGTGTTTACCGTGCCTTTTACTGGCTGCCGCTGTCCGCCTATTTCATCGCCATATTAATTTATCCTGTTTTCCCCATGGGATGCTCACACTACTATTTGGAATTTTACAGAGGCAATCAGCCAGTCTTTATAGACCTGTTCCATTATTTCTCAAAAAAGCTGCTGCCAACGGCCTTGCTGCTCGGCCTCTTTCAAATCCTCTACGCGGTAGTGAATATATTTTCCACTGCTTTCATCACCTTGGCAGAGCTCACACACCATCTACCGCTCGCCCTCTTTTTCAGTATAGTGTTTTTTGTATTTACCCTATGGTTCATGTTCAGATTCTGGCTGATACCCTATGTATTTTCCAGCTATCCCCATAAGAGGGCAAAACAGATTATTGCCGAAAGCTATCATAAGACAAAGGGCTGCTGCCTGAAATTTTTTTTATTATCACTCTATATCTCATGGTGGTATATTCTGGCGTTGTTGTTGATTTTTTTGAGGGCCCGTTCTGCAGCCGATTTCTCCACGCTTTTCCTAATCGTCATCGGTGTCATTATTTTTACTTTTCTCGTATTGCCCTATTTTCAGCTGTCTGTTGCCGGATTCGCCGATATGGTGCTGCATGATGATAAGGAAGAGATCGCTGTGGAAGAAAAAGTGGAAGTGCAGTGATCTTTTATTTGCCAAAATGGAATACAGCCTGCTGCCTGCTCTTATCCCAGTCTGACGCAAAAACGATATTCTGCGCAGTTTTTTAATGAACAGCATATACAAAAATGTAACTGTTTTCTTCTGTAAAATGTGTAAAATAAAGACACAGCAGCAATATGCTGCAAAAACTAAAAAACAAAAAAATGACGCGTCCGGGTCACACAAACCCTTTGCCGCGTCATTTTTATGTATGATTTTTCTAATTATCTGTTTCCGAAAGACCGTAAAATATTAACCAAGCTCTCCAAAAGGCTTCCTGTGCTGCAGTGTCCGCACTTTTCATCCTTATTTGTTTTTTCTCACAGCCTATCTATAGAAACCGCAGTATTTTTTGTCCTCAATATAGAATCTTCAGATCAAATTCTGAGGCGTTCCCAGCAGAAACTGCTCCACATTCTCAAATACAATAACTGCTCTTTTATAAAGGGATTCCTTGGTAGCAAAAGCCACGTGAGGCGTCATAACCGTATTGGGCGCATCCATCAGAGGATGGGTTTCAGGAACAGGAGGCTCCATCTCAAATACGTCTATTCCCGCACCTGCAATTTTTCCTGCCTTTAGGGCATCCGCCAGCGCCGTGTTATCAATAACACCGCCCCGCGCCGCATTAATCAAAATTGCGCTTTTCTTCATCAGTCCGATTTTTTCAGCGTCAATCAGGTTTTTCGTATCGCCTGTAACAGGAACATGGAGTGTAACAATATCGCTTTCCCGCATTAACTCCTCCAGGCTGACATATTTTACGCCCAACGCCTTTGCATCCTCCCTTTGTGTTCTGCTGTAAGCCACTATCTCACAATGGAAAGCCTTCGCTATTTCCGCTACCCGCATACCAATAGCGCCCGTTCCCACAATGCCAATTTTTTTATCCCTGACTTCAAAACCGATCATGCTGCCCTTTGTGCCTTCTTTTCTGACTGCGGCATCACAGGGAAGAATATATCTGTAAATGTCAATAATCATTCCAAACACCAGCTCGGCCACTGCATCCGTGGAATAACCGGCACAGTTTGAAAGCACAATTCCTCTTTTTTTACATTCCGCTACATCCACATGATCCACACCTGTAAAGGCAATGGAAATCATTTTCAGCTTTGGGCAGGCGCTGATAACCTCAGCGCGGAAGGGCTGATTGGCAACAATGACTATTTCCGCATCCCTCACCCTGTCTATCAGCTTTGGAGTATCTTCCTCTCTGGTGTCATAGGAAACAAACTCATGTCCTGCCGCGGTCAGTCCAGCACTTAATTCAGCCAACGCCTCAGGGGTAATGCCCAAAGGTTCAACGGAAACTATTTTCATTTCAAAAACCTCCTTCAATATGACAATATGCTTACTTTTATTATAGTAAATGGGTTGCGCCAATGCAATGAATAAACAGATTTTAAAATTTTTTATTTCAATACAAAAAAATTACAAATCATTTGTGATACGGTTCTCCCTTGATAATGCGCATGCCGCGGTAAATCTGTTCCAAAAGGATAACCCTCACCATCTGGTGCGGAAAGGTCATATCGGAAAAGCTCAACGCATAGTCCGCACGGCTTAAAACAGTATCGCTCAGGCCAAGAGAGCCGCCTATCACAAAGGCCATATGGCTGACCCCTCGCAGCATGGAGGAGGACATAAACTCTGCCACTCCCTCCGAGCTGAGACGATTCCCGTTAATAGCCAAAGCAGTCACATACATATCGTCCTTTATGGATTTTAGAATGCGATCGCCTTCCTTTTCCTTCACCTGCTCCTCCTGAGCCCTGCTCATAGTTTCCGGCGCTTTTTCATCCGCCAGCTCCACAATCTCTATTTTACAGTAACGTCCCAGCCTCTTTGAGTATTCCTCAACAGCGTCACGCCAGTATTTTTCTTTCAGCTTACCTACACAGATAATCGTTATCTTCATATCTTCCGCTCCCAAAAAAAATTGAAGCATACGCTTCAATTTCAGCTTGTCAATAAAGTTAAAACCTTGAGGGCTTGTCTTCGCTCCGCTTCGGTCAGCGCCCCTCAAACTCACACAGAGATGATACCCCTTGACCCATAACGGAAAACTGCATTTTCCTTAAAACAGCAAGCCTTGCTTAACAAGCTCCCACAATCCGGATTTCCCAAATTATATCCTATAAACAAGTCAATCAAAGCTCAATCACTCTGCTGTTGGAATATCGGCTTGCCAGATCCATTTTTAAAGCGCCGCCCAACTTAATGTTACTTTTCTTCAGAATTTCCTCCACTGTCTCAAAGGCCAGATAGGGAATATTGTTTTCCTCGCTTAGATGGCCCAAGTACACATATTTCAAAATACCGCTCATAATTTCGCACAGTACATTTCCCGCCGCCTCATTGGAAATATGTCCCTTGTCGCCTAAAATCCTCTGCTTCAGATACCAGGGATAAGGCCCCTTTTTCAGCATCTGAACGTCATGGTTTGCCTCCAGCAAAAGTATTTCACTGTCCGCAATACACTCCTTCACACGCTCCGATACATGTCCCATATCCGTTGCCACAGAAATCTTATGATCCTGTGCAAATATGTTAAAGCCGACAGGCTCCGCCGCGTCGTGAGATATCTCAAAAGGTCTGACACAAATATCGTTTATAACACAGTTTTCACCATCATAAACATATTTTATGTTTTTCGGCGCCACAGCGCCGATCTCCTCCTTCATGCCCTCCCAAGTCCCAAAGGTGGCATAGATAGGTATATCGTATCTTCTGGAGAGAATTCCCGCCCCTTTAATATGATCCTTATGCTCATGAGTGATAAATATGGCGTCAATGTCCCTGCCGTCCACATTCAACTCATCCAGCCCCGTTTTGATCCTTTTGCCGCTTAGTCCGGCATCTATCAATATGTTTGTATATTCTGTGCCTATGTACAAGCTATTGCCGCTGCTGCCGCTGGCAATCGGGCAAAATTTCACTGCCACAAAGCCTCACCTGCCTTTTTTCGTCATAATAAAACAGGCGGTTGCCCGCCTCATAAAATCTTTTTTCGCCGGCAGGGTATTTTCCCCTCTAGTCCTCTACCCTCTTGATGTCGGCTCCCAGAGCGCTGAATTTTTCCTCTACGTCCTCATAGCCCCTGTCGATATATTTAATATTGTTGATGGTTGTCACTCCCTCTGCCGCAAGCCCCGCTAAAATCATGGCTGCACCCGCACGCAGATCTGTTGCGGCAACCTCCGCACCACTGAGACAATCCACTCCCTCAATCACGGCAACCCGTCCCTCAACGGTAATCTGCGCGCCAAGCCGCTTTAATTCCGCCGTATACTGGTAACGGTTATCCCATACATTTTCTGTTATAATGTTGGTTCCCCTGCAAACAGACAAAAGCACCGCCATCTGCGGCTGCAAATCTGTTGGAAATCCGGGGTATGCCATAGTTTTAATGTTGACATTGTGGTAATCATTGCCGCCGATAACCTCAATGGAATCATCATTTTCAACAATTCCCACATTCATTTCCACAAGCTTTGCCGTCAAAGAATCCATATGCTTTGGAATAACATTTTTGACCAGCACATCACCGCCGGTGATTGCCGCGGCAATCATATAGGTTCCGGCCTCAATTTGATCCGGAATTATGGTATACTGTGCACCGTGAAGCTTTTCTACGCCCATAATACGGATAACATCCGTACCGGCACCCTTAATATTTGCGCCCATGATATTCAGGAAATTGGCCGTGTCAACAACATGAGGCTCCTTCGCCGCATTCTCAATGACAGTGGTTCCCTCCGCCATGGAAGCAGCCAGCATGATATTGATGGTTGCGCCTACACTCACCTGATCCATATAGATGGAAGCACCGACAAGCTTGTCCGCACTTGCCTTTATTATGCCGTTTTCAATTGTAACCTCCGCGCCAAGAGCACGAAAACCCTTAATATGGAGATCGATAGGTCTGGTGCCAAAATTACAGCCGCCCGGCATAGCTATCTCCGCCTTTTTATAGCGCCCCAAAAGAGCCCCCAAAAGATAATAGGAGGCACGTATTTTGCTGACCGATTCATAGGTGGCACATAAATCCACAATATTTCTGCTGTCTATTTTTAATGTATGTCTGTCGATAAACTCACATTTTGCTCCGATTTTATTGATAGTATGAAATAAGCTGTACACATCCTCGATACAAGGTAAATTCTCAATTATACAAATATCATCCGCCATAATCGCCGCCGGAATGATAGCTACCGCCGCATTTTTTGCCCCGCTGACAGAAACCTCTCCCTGGAGCCTGCGTCTTCCGGTTATCACCAGTTTGTCCATAAGAACACTCAAATCCTTCCAAATTTTCTTACAAAACCCAATCTATACTATTCTCCGGCCCGGTCAAAATGGCAAATCAGCCGGATATATGAATATTCCTAAAAATGATACAGCAATTATACCACTATTCTACAGAACTTGAAAGACTTTTTTTTCTTTTCCAGTAAATGCGCATTGCCCTTCCTCTGCCGTGAAAACAAAGATTCTGAGGCTATCTTAAGCTAAAATACTGTTCAGACATCTGACAGATGTATCCGAAATCAATCACTGGCAGTTTTATGGAAATATTTTCTTAATCCTTTCGAAAAAGGCCCTTTCTTCAGGGCCTCTCTAAATTTGTGGAAAATCCTAAGGCAGCAAAGCCTGACTGTCAGGAGGTCCGCCTTGAAGAAAAACGGCCTCAGCGATTGTTACAATCACAGAGGGCTCCGCTTCCCTGCTCACAAATTCCCCTCGTCAGGGACATACACTCTCCCCTGTGTATTTCAGTCGGGGCACAACGCCCCCGAACTTCAATTTTTCATTCAATAAAATAAATTTATGGACAGTCTATAGTGACCTCTTCCTTTTTTCCTGATTCATGTATTACTGTCTTGCGCCACCGCCCGCTTAAATAAAATATGGCAGAGGAGATAACGCCTGTAATCTGAGAAGAGCCCATAGCCAAAAAGATACCATACAGTCCCCAGTGAAAAACCCTGGTAAAGAGCAGAATCAGCGGGATACGCGCTACAATCATATTCAGCACGGCATTGAGCATGGCAAAGATAGAATTGCCGGATCCGTTAGCCAGACCGTTTACAATAAAGGTAACGGAATTAAACAGGTAGGCAAAGGATGCCAGCTTTATATAGATAATGCCGATTTCCACACTGTCAGGCCCGCATCCAAAAAGACCAATGATCTGGGCGGAAAAAATGCGGACGAAGAAAAATATAAAAATGCCGAAGGCAATGCTCATGCGCATTCCGGCAAACATTGTTTTTTTTGCCCTGTCAAACTTACCTGCGCCCAGATTTTGGCCCACCATGGAGGAAACCGCCTGGGAGATGGCAATTGTAGGAAGGACAGCAAAGGAGTCTATTTTCTGCCCAACCCCCGCCGCAGTGGACGCCGCCAAACCATAGGCATTGATATTGGATATGACAAAAATAAAGGCAAAATTGACAATGGTTGACTGCACGGCGGAGGGCAGTCCGATTTTAAAAATAAGCGGCACCTTTGTCCTGTCCAGCCGAAAACTTTTCAGCTTGAAGTCAAATATAAAATTTGACTTGTAAAGCGTCCAAACCGCCAAAAAAAAGGAAAGACCCTGTGCAATAATGGTGGCAAGGGCCGCGCCCCCCGCGCCCATGTTGAGCTTTCCCACCATCAAAAGGTCCAGCACAACATTGACCGCCGTTGCAAGCATGACAAAATACATGGGCCGTTTGGAGTCGCCAAGTCCCCTTAAAACTGCGCTGACCGCATTGTAGCCGCAGATAAAAACAGTACCCAGAAAACAAACTCTGAGGTAATTTTTTGCCTCCTGATACGCTTCCACAGGCGTATTCAAAACCCGTAACAAAGGATTGGTCAATAAAAGCCCTAATACTGTGACAATCATACTGAGGTAAAGAAATATGGTAAAGATAGTGCCTATGGTTGTTCTGGCATTCTCCTCCTCCTTCGCTCCAATGTACTGTGCCACCAAAACCGTACCGCTCAGGGCAAAGCCGCTGACAAGGGCTGTAATAAACATCGTCATAAGGGAACTGTTGTTTACCGCCGCAATGCCGTAATCTCCCATGAAACGGCCCACAATAATCATATCCGCCATACTGTAGAGAGCCTGCAGTATCTGAGCAAACAAAAAGGGCAGTGCAAATTTAATCAGCTGCCTGGAAACATTTCCCTGTGTCAAATCACTTCTGTATTGGTCCTCCATATTTGCCCTCCCATTTATGCAAAAATTACCGCTTATCCGCGTGTTCACTCAAAACAGTTTTTGTTATTATTATTCTATAACAAATGTATTTTTTTTACAACAAAGTTACCGCGTCTTTCCTGTTACCCGCATCCTTATAGCATGGATTCCAATAAAAAAGGTGCCTGTAAAAGGCACCGGCAAAGCATTAAAAAATTAAAACACCGAGGATTTATCATTAGACCGTCACAGCGGCTATGCCCTTGATCCATAGTGGAAAACAATGCTTTCCTTAAAAAAACAAGCAACGCTTTATTTCCGTAACATTTAGGCCAAGCCTTTTTGAAAGGCTTCAGAGGTTCAGGGAGCAATGAACATATCCCAAACCTCGAGCGAAGCCCAAATCCATCCGCTTTTATAATCCGCTCTTTGAAAGGCTTGCATATTAAACACCGGAACATTTTATTTTATGATTTCATTGGTATAGGCATTAATCATATACGGTGCCTCTCTGCCGATAATATGAATCCGATAGCAGGGCACCAGACGGATATGCTTTCCCTCCGCCACTTCCGTCTCCTCCTGCAAACCATATCCCAATTCCATGCTGTCTATAAAAACACTGCCCTTACGGCCCTCGCGCCTGATTTCCTTCAAAAAGGTAAGCACGGCCTCGTCCGTAGAACAGATCTCTTCCCTTTGCCCCGTAAAGGATTCTGTCTTAAAATAGGATATCTCTGCGCGCCTTACCCCTGCACCGTCCACAGAAATCTTACTGTAAATGCTGAAGACCTTATTGCCCTTATATTGGCTGAAATACTCAAACAGATAGCCTTCTCCTGTTTTTTTTGTATTGTCCAGCTGGAAGGCAGCATATTCTTCCCCCAGACCGTTTAAAAACGCGTTGGATTGGCTTAAGGCCGTATCCCTGTCGATTTCCTGCATTTCAGGCGCCTGTGCGGCATCCTCATATACAATCAGATTATTTTCAATCGTCAGCGTTTTTGTGCCACTGCGCAGAATTGTTTTGTTGAATTCTATGGTTACCTTTACCTCGTCACCGTCCTCAAAAAACATTTTCCGCAGTGTATCCGTTTCCAGTGTTGTGATCTGTACACTCAGACGGCGCATGGGCCAAAAACTGTCCACAAGATTCGTATAGATTCCGATGCCGTTGTCAGCCAAAACCTCGTAGATTGCGTTTTCCCGCTCTCGTGACAGAGCATACCTTTCATTGCTGTAGTAACGGTTTAAACCCAGAAGGGAAACATTCAAAAGGATAAGCAGCAATATAACTATATTTTTAGCCTTGTCCCAATTCATCTTCCCTCACCTCTGCCGCTTTTGAATTGCTGATATAAACCACATTGTCAATCGTCACAAACCATCTCAAATTCATTTCGCCTTCCCCGCTGTACAAATAGGTAAGGGCAATATCATCCACCTGTGTAACCGCCTCTCCCTCCACAGAAGGAAACGCAGTGACAGCCTGGTCAATGGCCGTTATAAAATCACCGTCTGTAAACTCTTTTCGCGCTGTGTCCACATAAAAGGAGGTCACGTATCGCTTATATTTTTTTACGGCGTTATTTTTTACGACTACCTCTATGGCATGCTTCATGCCATAAGAGTCCTTTTGCGCCTGTGTAAATTCTACCGGAAATCCGCTGACAGTATAATCAAAATAAAACACCAGACCCTCCGCATTAATCTCAACGCCGCTGAGCACATAGGAACCCTTCAGCGAAGTATCCTTTGCAAAAAAAGCCTTGCACGCATAGTAAGCGGAGGACAGGCTTTGCTCTGCACTGTCATCATAACTGTCATAATTATAGTATTCCAGTATTCCGTTTGGATAGTATTTTACTACCGTCACCTCATCCGAAAAGGTATAGACACCGTTGTCATTGGAATTCTGCTTGGAGGCATAATTATTAAAAAATCCATCCACGCCGTCCTCCAGAAGGCTGTGGTCAAGTTTCCCCTCCCTTTTAAAGGGATTTACAGCCTCCGCCCTTGGATAAAAATAGGCTTCTGTCCACTGGGGCACAAACACGTTGCCTTTAAACAGCTTAAAGTCATTTTGCTTTGTAGAGACATAAATCAAGTCATTTGCAGGATTTTGCTGGTACTGTTCAATTGCGCCGTACAATGCAGAGCCGGAAGCGCTTCCCTCAATGGCATACTGATATACTTCCTTTTTGTCTTCGTCAACAAAATAGGCATACAGTGTTTCAGAGTCCGTGCGGTTAGGCGTTATCACAACCCTGTTAAAATTTGTGACATTTTCGGTAATCTCTTTTCCCTTCTGCCGGTATCCCTTCACATACTCAGCCGCGGAAACGGAAAAAGGATAATCATAAATCAGGCACCGGCTTCCAAGAAGGCTGTCCCACTTTTCCTCCTGCACCCCCAAATATCTGCCCCGGACAATAATTTCACTCAGTACAGCATTTCCCTTCGCCATGACTTCATTTTCCTCCTCTGAATAGAACAGAGAATACTTTCTGTTGCCATAGCCGATTATCGTTTTCTGAGGATCTATAATATCAACATTTGCACTGTTATTGGGTCCGCTGCTGCCAAAGGCGCTGAAAAGAGAATAAAAAAAGTTATGGCTTGCGTTATCCTCAAGCCATAACATTCCCGTCTGATAAACAGCAGTTATAACCAGTGCAATTATTAGAAAATTCTTCATTTTGCTAAGTCTCATTGATTTTCACCGCTTTAAATTATTCATTTATCTGATATAAAGTATTGTCCCTCCGCTGGAACCGCTATTGATACCGGGTATGGAAATACCGTTTTCCAAAGTTGTTTTGATAGCTTTTCTTTTCCTTTTGATTGTAGCGCTTTCCGTTACCGTTTCACAGTCATCCTTACTGGCCGACACAATAACAACATTCTCCCCTATCTCCAAATTGACTGTCTGGCTGAACAGGCCTGTCACACCAACACTTACATTGTAGGTAGAGTTTTCTTTCAGTGTGCCGCCCGCTGTTTTGGTAAACACATCAATACAGATTTCCGTTCCATCCTCCGCGCTTCCCGATATGGTTCTGGAATCATCAAAGGTAGACTCCACTGTCCCGTCATCCTTCATTCCGCCGGTAATGGACACCTCAACTTCCCTCAAGGCAGTCTCCTGCCCCTGCTCAGACTCCAGAGGAGCTGCATTAGCACTGACAGATGCAAAACCTAAAGTAAAGAATACAATCATAAAAAACATTATTTTCTTCATATACCATGCAACCTCCTTTACTGGATATTCTTTCACACAGTGCTATTATACACCGCCAATGTTACAATTATGTTACACTACTCTTACGTTTGAATTACATTATATTCCCATGGAATTTCCTATCAGAAAAACCTATCCCTGCCTGTCCGCCGCATCAGGCAATCTCCACATTTTTCGGGAACCACAATGTCATTGTCGTACCTTTTCCGTACTCGCTCTCCACCGTTATTTTACCTCCGTGGCTTTCCATAATCTCCTTTGCTATGGCAAGTCCAAGCCCTGTTCCACCCATGGCACGGCTTCTTGCTTTGTCCACCCGGTAAAACCGCTCAAATATTCTGGGCAGATCCTCCTTTTGGATTCCCATGCCTGTATCCTTTACATAAATTTTGCAGAAGGATGCGTCCTCTCCCGCAAAAACCTTAATCTCTGCCTGCTCCAAAGAATATTTGACAGCATTTGTTATGATGTTGTTGAGCACCTGGTTAACTCTGTCCCTGTCGGCTGTGATTGCAATATCCTTTTCGTAGGGAATAAGAATAAGCTTCTGCCTTTTGTTGTCCGCGTGAATTTTACACTGTCTCACGTTTTCCTCCAAAAGGGTATTGACATCAATCTTCTGATAGCTCAGCATGACCTGATTGTTGTCAAACCGGCTCAGCTGCAGCAAATCCCTGACCAAAAATGCCATCCTGTCGGCCTCTGCATCTATAATGCCCAAAAATTCCATAGCAATATCCCTCTGCTCAATGGCCCCGTCAATAAGAGTTTCCGTATAGCTTTTCACAGTCGTCAAAGGCGTTCTCAGTTCATGAGAAACATTGGCGACAAACTCCTTCCTCATATCATCCAGCTTCTTCTGCTCTGTAATATCCTGGAGAACAACTACCAAGCCCTCCAATTCATTGGCCGAATTCGTATAGGGAGAAAAATTGGCGTTTAAAAACTTTTTCCCCACTGGGAATACCACCTGTTTTGTAAACTCGGGGCCCATGTCCAGATATACGCCGGAATTTATGTCAAAGGCTTTTATGAAATCCGAAAAACTCATTTTCATCTCTTCAAGCTCAAGCATCTCAAGGGAAGCGGAATTGACATGGATAACATTTCCGGCCCTGTCGAAGGATATAACGCCGTCTGTCATATTATGAAGGATAATTTCCAGCTTATTTTTTTCCCTCGATATCTCTGAGAGCGTATTGTTCAGCTTTTCCGCCATATAGTTGAAGCTCATGGTAAGCTGACCTATCTCGTCATCTGACTGAACCTTTATTTTTTGGTTCATATTTCCCTCGGCCAGCTCCTTCGCCTTCCCTGTCAGCACCAGTATGGGCCCGGTCAGCGTTTTTGCAAAAACAAAGCCCACAACCGCCGTGAGGCTAAGCGCCAGTAAAACAGTAATCAATATTGTCCTTTTCGTCTGCTCGAGGCTTTGATGCATAGTGCTGGCATCCATCCTGGTATAAATAATATATTTCACTTCACCGTTCATTGTGACTGGATAGGCGTAACCCATCCACCTTCTGGAGGAAGGCTCCTCCGCAACCGTTTCATCGGATTTATAGGAGGGCTTTCCGGCCATAGCAGAGAGTATAACCGAGCTTTTATAGGATGGGTAGGGCTTTGATTTTCCTGTCGTAGAGGCTATGGTTTCCCCTTTTGCGTCCAGTATATTCCCCTGCATCTGGGAATTGCTGTTTAAAAACTGCTCCAGGCCCTTTTGAAAATCCTTTTCATCAAAGCTCTGCACTACCTGTTCATTTATTTTTTCCGCATAGAGCTGCAGCTGGCTTTTGGACTTGTCAATTTCAATATTCTGAAGGCTCAGCAGTATAAAGGTGCCGCTGACGATCATAACGATAAAGACAAGTCCCAGATACATGGCAATTAGCTTTAACTTAATACTTTTCATTTCCTATCGGGCCCCCGGCTTTTTCTGGATTTTATACAAAAATCCCTCTTTTGCTTCTTTTCAATACGTCTGTATTCACAGTCCGTCAAAAATCTGTTTTGGACTTTGTCCAAACCTGTTCTCTTTTTGATAAAAAAGGTGAAAACTTTTACGCAACCGTATAAATATGCGGTATCTATGGGGTCAAGAGTAAACCCCTGCAATTTTTTTGGACAGAGCGCCCTAAGAATATGACCTTATCCTCACTCCGCCGCTGGCATATCACCTGTCCATCTATTTTTATTGCTCAGCAATAAAAAAATTGGGGAAACGGATTGTCCAAAAAAACATCCAATCCGTTAAAACAGCCACGCTGCGGCTATTTTTTATTGCCCGTTGAAGTAATACCCAACACCCCGCTTGGTCAGTATATAAAAGGGCTTGCTCGGATCATCCTCAACCTTTTCCCGAAGCCTTCTCACAGTGACATCCACCGTTCTCACATCACCAAAATACTCATAGCCCCATACCTTCTCTAAAAGCGCCTCTCTGGAAAAAACCTGCGTTTTCTTCTGTGCCAGAAATTTAATCAGCTCAAACTCGCGGAAGGTCAAATCAATTACCCTGCCCGACTTTGAAACCTCATATTTATCAATGTCAATGATCAGTACGCCAAAGGTCAGCGTATTCCCCTTTTCAGAAGCGGCATCCGCACTTTCCTCCACGCTTTTGCGCCTCAGGTTCGCCTTGACCCTTGCCATCAGTTCCCTCACGCCAAAGGGCTTTGTCACATAGTCATCTGCACCTAATTCAAGGCCCAAAACCTTATCCACTTCCTCCGCCCTTGCCGTGAGCATAATAATAGGCGTATTCAGCTTCTCACGGATTTTGCGGCATGCCTCATAACCGTCCATTTTAGGCATCATCACATCCAAAAGAATCAAATCGGGATTCTCCTCAAAGGTAAGTTTAACTCCCTCCTCTCCGTCAAAAGCGCTCAATACATCGTAGCCTTCTTTTTTCAGATTAAAGGAAATAATATCCACAATATTTTTTTCATCATCCACTACCAGAACTTTTCTGTTCATAAAAAACCTCCATATACACTTTGGTATATTTTGTATCAAGCAGTCTTCGGTAACATTAGTATTATACTAAATATTGTAATTATTTGAAAGAATTTATGGAAAATTGAAATCCAATTGTAAAGAATCTTATTGTATGGCCCTGAGACTTTCCCGGAAGCTTTTGCCTCTCTGCATGCTCTCCGCTATTTTCTGTATGGCGTCCTCCCCGTATTTTATCCCAATGGCGCTTATGATATCATAGCTTTTGCGGTAGGCCAAAATTTCATTCTGTCCCGAAAACCGCTCCTCCAAATCAGAGAGAGTGATGGCGGCACTTTTTTGTTTTAAATCAGGGCGCCATTCAAAGCCCGTATATTTTTTTTCGTAATACAAAGCCATTCCCTCCGTAAACCATAAATCATAATTCCCTCTGCACTTTTCGTCTACTGCCAAATGAACCAGCTCATGAACCACCGGACCATCCTCCAAAAAGGCGTCTATCGTTTTGCTGTCGCCTGCGCCCGCCCACGCTGACGGGGACAAAATATTGATAATGCCTCCGTAATAAGCACCCATGGGAGCATCCTTTTCCTCCATACCAAGCACATCACACAGGGATTTCCTATCCGGATAAATTACCGCCGAAACTTTCTTTGTTCCGCTCAAATTAAAGTCCTGTGCTATCAGGGGATAATAAATATCTATCATGCCGCTGACAAGGGATACATATTCCTCATCCTCCCGCGTATAGTAAACCTTTCCGGCTTTTCCCTCCTCCAGCAGATAGGTTTCTTTGTCCACATAGTAAAATATTTTTTTGCTGATGGACTGTTTTTGCAGGAGGTACGCTCCATACACAATTCTATCGCTGAGATTAATTTGTATTGCCGCAATAACAGCCAGCAAAACCGCCATCAGCCGTTTCCATCTCTTATACTTCATCCAGTCCCTCCCTTCACAGCTACTATTAATTTATGAAGGGCGGAAATCGGATATGTTTTTTATGAAAAAACGCAATTATAAAGTCCTTTTTCGGCACGGCGTCCCCAAAGCGCTAAAGAGTCATAACCGATTCTTTAGTAATCCCGCGTTTATGCGGTTTCGGCTTACAAAAAACGGCAAAGCATGTTGCTCATGCCCTGCCGTTCCAATCCCTGTCACTTATTTTGTTCCTCTGACAATAATCTCCGTCACAGGCTCCTGCAATATTTTTTCGCTGACTTCCTTGGTGCTGTCCTCAAAGCCGTTGATTCTTGTCACCTGTACAGTTACCTCCCTCTGTCCGTCCTTTCCCTGCTGTACCACCTTCTGGTAGGAGCTGTCCTTCGTATTGTCTTCCCGATACTCCGTCTTTTTAGCCACCTTTTCCGTATAGGTTTGGTTTTCCACTGTTTTAACAGACAAAAGAGGCGTGTAGGTGAGAATATTGATGCTTTGTCCAACCACCAGGGTTGTGGATATGGTCATGCCCGGGTTCTGCGCCAAAACCTCTTCCACCGACATATCGTGGGTTGACGCGATCTTATACAGGGAATCTCCAGTGGCAATGGTGTATGGCTTTTGTGTCTTTGTACCGGCTGTCAGTTTTTCAAATGCCTCATCCGCCGTTATAATTTCAACGGAATCCACATACTGGGCCACTACCTCCACATTCTGCACAAAGCCCGAGCTTTCCTTCACAATCTGGGCATTCTCAGGTATATACTCGGCCATAATTCTGTCCAGTACGCCATTTGCCTCCTCCGTGTTATTCAATATGGCGGCCACTGCGCCGTCGGCCATAACCGCTGCCGCCTCCACCTTATAAGTCACCGTATTTTTCACCTGACTGATAATATAATCAGAGGTATAAATTTGATCCTTTTTTACATGTACAGGCTTCATGGTAATCTCCTCGTTCAGCTGCACCTTGGCGCCGCGTTCGCTTTCCAGCTGTGCCGTGACCGTATTTACCAAATCCTCCACACTCAGGCTCTTATTTTTGATAACCCCCACATTGGCCTCTCCCACATAAACCTCGGCGCCGTTTTTCCTGGTCAGGAAGCCGGCCAGACACGCCAATGCCAGAACTATAACAACACAAAACACAAGTGTCGCCTGATTTTTGCCTTTGCGTCCCTTTCTGCCTTTTTTTCTTTTAGGCTGGCGGGCATTTCCCGGGGAGGTGCCAATGGAATTCAAACTGACGCCTCTGGATGTACCCCGCCCTGTGCGGATAGCGACACCATTCCTTCTGGAGGAACTGTTTACAGTTCTTTTATTTTGTGTATCTCTCATATTGTAATCAGACATGTACAGACCCTCCAAGCCTCGTTATTTTCCAATCAGATTAATCGTTATAGTCAATTACCGTCACCGTTTTGGCAATTATTTTGCCATTCTCGTTTCTGACTGTTATATGCACCTGCATGTCGTCCTCCAGAAAGCTCCTTTTTACAGTCGTTCCCTCTGTGGCATCCACATACTTTGTATCGGAATCCAGATATATCTTCTGTGCTGAATCGTTTTTCAGGTTTTCCGCAAAACTCATATAGTCACTTTTTATATTATAGATGTAGCCTGTCATGGAAGCGGATTTAGAAGCACGGCTGATAACCGTTATGCCCTCCACCTCCTCGGAATCCAGCTTTACTCTGATTTTGCTGTCTAGTGTTAAATCATATAAATCCACACTGCTGTCGGCAATATAGTATACCTTATACTGGGACATGCGGTTCTCATCCTCACGCACCTTGATGAAACTGTTTTCCTCCGCAATAAAAACTTCGCTTATCCAGCCGATTTCACTCGTTTTTTCCCCTGCGGCGTACAGGCTTCTGATATTGCTGTATTCAGCAGTCAAATCGATGGTATCTCCGACCCTGAGAGAATTCCAGCGGCAGTCTCCCACACCCTTTCTCTCCAGCACAGAGTCCTTTATGGCAAAGAAATCATCCTGCTTCCCTGCGCCGTAGGACACTGTCAGAACTGCTCTGTTGCCGACGGCGTCATAGCGTTTATTGATAAGCCTTCCGCCCTTAATGGTAACATTTTTTTCCTCCAGCTCTATGGTGTAGACACTGTTGCCGGAAACACCGGCATAAATAACCTCTCCCGGCCTTATATCCGTAAAGGAGGTCGACATATTATTTCTCTTGACAGTACAGCCATTTGCCACAATATAGGTTTTCTCCGTATAGGAGATGACACCCTTGGCCGTGATAGAGGGTATTTTTATTTTCACAGACTGTGCTACGCCGTCATTCACAATATCACTGACCGTTCCTTCTACCCGTGTATAGGCCGAAGGAGCTGTTGCAGTCTGGTTTGTGGTTGGCGCTGCAACACCGTTTGACGGGACGCTTTGCGCCCGAAGCTCTGAAAGCTGGGCGTTTGTGATAACGCCTGTCACATTCATCCCCTCCGCTAAATCCCCTATGGTGCGCAGACTGCCGTCCACATAAATACTGATGGTATCGCTCAGCTTATAAGTGCTGACAGTGCCGCTGTCACTGATTTGAACCGCATTGAGAGCAGGGTAAACCTTATAGAGAGTCCCCTTCACACTGGTGATGGTAGTAATGGCCGAACCGTTCTGCCCATTTGAGGCGCTGCTTCCGCCGCTTGCAATGGTAAGAACCTTATCCGCCATAACCGCCATAGCAGCCTTTGTCACAGCAGAATTTGGATTAAATTTATTGTTGGTGTCGCCTGAAACGACCCCCTGGCTTTTTAAATAATAGACGTCATTCTTATAGGCGGCATCCAGTGCAGCGTCATCTGCAAATTTACCGCTGTAGGTAGCGCTGTCAGCTTCCGCCGTTTTTCCCATAAAACGAACCAGAAAGGCGCAGTACTCTTCCCTGCTCAAAGCCCGCAGCTTTTCAGTACCGTCACTTAGCCTGACAACAAACTGGTTCAAATCTGTAACCTGCAATATTCCCTTTTCCAGCAGGTATGCAATTTCCTTATCCGCCGTAGAATCCCACTTTGTAAAGGCTTTGCTGTACTGTTGAATAATGCCCTTGTTCGCTTCATAGGCCCTGTTGATATAGAGGCTCTCCTCTGTGGTAAGATTTACATATTTATAGCCTGCCATCTTCGCAAGCACCTTCACTGTATAGAACTTGTCCACTGCTTTATCGGGATAATATTTCCCCGTACTGTCTCCAACCATAACGCCCTGCTCCGCCAGACGCGATATAGAGCTGTATGCCCAATGGCTGCCAGGCACATCCGAATAGCTTGCGGCATAAGAAACAGAACTCATGGAAAAACACAGCGCAAGCACAGCCGCCGTTTTTTGTGCCACTTTGCCTATTTTCATAACGAGACCCCCATCCCTGTTATCTGCAAATTTCAGCTCTCAGCCACAAAATCTGACCAAAAGCATAATTTTCCTATTATTATATTTTATTCTAATTGCGGCTTTATTGCAAGCCTTTGGCCTCCCTGTAATAAAAATGTAATTCCGGCACATTTTTCCGGCTCCAAAGAGCAGCAAACAATATGTATTTACCATTTAACGGCATAAAAAACAGGCCTTTCGGCCTGCTTTTGTTTATTGACTATTGTACGGATTTCATAGATTTTAAAATAACCTCCGCCTGGTGCTTTACGTGAATTGCAGCGGCCTTGGAGCCGGCCTCCTGCTGATGGGTTTCAATGGCATTGATGATATCATTGTGGTGCATTGTTATGACATCAATCGTTTCGCCCTTCAAGAAAGCAATTCTGTAGCGGTAAAGCTGAATCCTCAGATTATTGATAATTTGAATCAGTTTGTCATTGCCCGTTGATATAAAAATAAGATCATGGAATTTTTCATCATAGTGCACCGCCTGCTCCAAATCCCCTTCCTTTCCATATTCAACAAATTTCTGTCCCAATTCCTTCAGTTCCCTAATTTGCTCTTCGTTCATTCTCTCGCAAGCCAATTCCACAGCCAGAACCTCCAAAGAACATCTGATTTCCAATACATTGCGGATATCCTTCTCACTCATGTCAAGCACCTGAGCGCCCTTTCTCGGCACAAGCTCCACCAGATTTTCAAGCTCAAGCATTCTCAGCGCCTCTCTGATTGGCGTTCTGCTCACGCCGAGCTTTTCCGCAAGCTGGTTCTCCATAAGTCTCTCTCCCGGCAAAAGCTTGCCGGAAAGAATTGCGTCTCTTAAGGTGTTAAAAACAACATCCCTTAAGGGAAGATACTCATTGGTATTGATATTAAACTTATAATCTGACATTTTTGTTATCACCTTTCGTTCTATTATTTTTAAATACAGTGGTTAAAAAAACATCCTTGTATTTCAACTCGTTTTTCATTTTCTTCATCGCCGATACCGCATCCTGTTCTTTTTCAAAAAGTCCAAAAACCGTAGGCCCGCTGCCGCTCATTAAAGCGCCCTCAGCACCGCACAAAAGCATCTCTCTTTTGATTGATGCTATTTCGGGATACATCGGTACGGTTACCTCCTCCAGTACATTATGGAGCCTTTCCGCTATCCCTGCACTGTCGCTTTCCTCCAAAGCCTTCAGCATACCATCCGTATCGGGATGGGACAACACCTCGTTCAAATCCAAATGCTGATACACAAAAGCGGTGGATACACTGACAGGCGGCTTGACAAGAAGAACATAATAAAAGGGGCAGGACGGAAGCTTTGTCAATTTTTCCCCTACGCCCTCCGCAAGAGCGGTTCCCCTTACAATACAAAAAGGGATGTCTGTTCCAAGCCTCAGTCCTAATTGCATCAATTCCTTCTTGGACAATCCAAGGTCAAAAAGGCGGTTCATTCCCACAAGCACAGCCGCGCAGTCGCTGCTGCCTCCCGCAAGGCCGGCGGCTACGGGTATCCTCTTGTCAAGCTCTATAAAAACGCCTTCCCTCAGATGATATTCCTTCGTCATAAGCATGGCCGCCTTGTAGGCAAGATTGCGCTCATCCCTGGGCAGCCATCTTAAATTGGATTTCAGGCTGATCTTATCCTTTTTAATTTTTTTCAGATATACTTCGTCACAGAGGTTGATAGTCTGCATCACCATTCTCAGCTCGTGATACCCATCCTCCCGCCTGCCTGTCACATCCAGCGACAAATTAATTTTTGCCCTGGCCCTAAGCTTTATGTAATCCATTCGCATCACCTGCACCGCTTTTGGTGTTTTTTCCATACTGTATACTACAAGTTTCTTTTATTCTACACCTTTTTTCCGAAACCCTCAACTACTTTTTCAAAAATTTATCATAAAAGCGGAGAAAGCAGCTCTTGAGTAGCACACATACAGGCTTGCCTGTAAAGATGTGCGGCGCAAAAGGCTATTTGCGTAGCAAATGTACCGAAAAACCGCAGGTTTTGAGGTTCTCCGCTGAATATTGCTGTCATCATTTGGTTAAAGCGGAGAAAGCAGCTCTTTAGCAGCACACATACAGGCTTGCCTGTAAAGATGTGCGGCGCAAAAGGCTATTTGCGTAGCAAATGTACCGAAAAACCGCAGGTTTTGAGGTTCTCCGCTAAATATTGCTATCATCATTTCATAAAAGCGGAGAAAGCAGCTCTTGAGCAGCACATGGGAACACCGGTCAAGACAGGATATCTTAAGCCCAGCGGCGTATCCGCGTAAATTTACCGTTATAATATCGATAAATGTAATTATTGTACCTCTAAAACAAATTGTGTTTACCCTATAAAAGAGGTAAAATAAGGATAGACAAGCCAAATTAAAACAGAAAGGCTGGGAATCGCCATGTCAGAATTCTACGATAAAAACAGAAAAAATATTGTATATCTGCTGCTTCTGGCCGCTATTATTTTCTTTATCTATATATTTGTAAACTATCTGTTTACTTATATTGCACCTTTTTTTATCGGCTGGCTATTAAGCCTTATCTATAATCCCTTTGTAAGCCTTTTGAACCGAAAGCTGAAAATACCAAGGAGTATCGGCACTCTCGCCGCAATTGCCCTTATCATAGCATTTTTTTCTTCCGTTGTGGTAGGTATTTTTTCGCAGCTTTCAAAGGAAATCGCACTGTTTTATTCTCAGCTGCCGGATTATCTGAATTCCATACATGAGGCGGTAGAGGATTTTAACGTTTATATGAAGGAATATCTGAAAGTGCTTCCCGATGGTCTGGAATCTTTCTTTGAAACCTCCGACACTAATCTGTGGAATATTATACAATCCTTTGTGCTAAACAATACCGGCTCCAACTCTATTGGATTTGTCAAAAGCATTCCGAATGGTTTTATGGTCACTCTGATTTCTCTCCTGTCCTCCTATTTTTTCTGCAAAGACAAAAGAGAAATCAGTGAATTTGTCAAAAACCATCTTCCCTCTCCTGTAACACGGGGATACATTGCCCTGAGAGGAAGCATGGGCGGCGCCTTAGTGGGATACATGAAGTCACAGCTTATATTAATGGTATTTACCTTCATCATCTGTATTATCGGCTTAATGCTTTTCCGGTCCCCCTATGCACTTTTACTGAGTGTTATCACCAGTATCATTGACGCCCTGCCCTTTTTCGGAAGCGGTTTTATCCTCTGGCCCGGAGCAATTATACAGCTTTTCATGGGCAATACGGGTCTTGCAGTTGGCTACATCATCATTTATCTTATTGTCACACTGATGCGGCAGGTCATGCAGCCCAAAATTCTTGGCAACCAAATCGGCCTGCACCCTCTTTTTACGTTAATCAGTATGTATGTCGGCCTCAAAATCATGGGCGTGCTGGGCATGATAGTGGGTCCAATACTGGCTGTCATGATAAAGGCCTTTTATGAGATACTCTCTAAAAACAAAGTGTTTGAGAATAAGGACTGGAACAGCTCTGATTGATGAACACAGGCAAAAACCTTTTTGCCGGATATAGCATTCTTCTGCAGTGGAAGGTATTGTCTGGATTTTGCAAATCTGCCACTATTCTGAACAATAACTGTTTACAAAAAGTTCATAATTGGTACATATCCAATTCACATTTACCAGATAGAATATATTCATAAGTTCGATATAACCCCTTTATATAGAAAATACTTACTCTCCTCTTTTTAGTAAAAAAGCCCTGACCCTTCAGGGCTTTTTTATTGCTGGCATAAAAAAATGGTATTTGGGAAACCGATTGGCCTGAGAACCAACCAATCCGTAAAAATAGCCACGCTGCGGCAAAAGGATAAAGGAAACGAACAGACAGCTTTGCATAGCCACGCTGCGGCAAAAGGATAGAGGAAACGAACAGACAGCTTTGCAGACCTGTTCGTAAAAATAGCCACGCTGCGGCTATTTTTTATTGCAGAAAGCAACTCTTTTCCGAGGAATAAAGACTCCATTGCTCCAAACATTCTGTATTTCACTTGCCTCATTTATCCCTTCCTAATTTTATACTTTGTTTACAGATACTCATAAAAGAACTCTCCTTAAAATAAATCTCACTGCAAAAAATATTCAACATATTCCGTTTCCTTATATTTCTATTATCCGCTTGATAGCTGTCAACCATTGTGATAGAATGATTATGTAATAAAATCCAACGATTATGTAATATCATCGTGCAGTATGTCACAAATTCGAAATTTAAATCTGAGAAAAGGACTTGACTTTTATGATAAAAGACAACATAATTAGACAGACAGACAGACAGACAGACAGACAGACAGACAGACAGACAGACAGACAGACTAATCTTGTAGCTCTGTCGTTTTTGGATGCACAAAATTATATTTTCAAAATCATAAGCACCATGCAGCAGGTACTCTTATACCTGTTGTGTGGTGTTTTTTTGCGTTTTTTCGGCTTTCTTCCATGTGACAATTCCTGCCTCCTTAAAAAGGCGGCGGAATTTTATAATGATACACAAAGGGAAGGGGGTCTGTACGCCTTATAACGGTAAGGCAAAGCACATTGGTCAAGCTGTGAAATACACAAAAGGAAAAGGGGGAGATTATTATGAAAAGGAAATTTTGGGCTTCATTGTTGACGCTGTGCATGGCGCTGACACTTCTGCCCGCGCCGGCAATGGCGACAGAAACAAATACGCAGCCGGAAACAAAAAAGGAAGAAATAGCGGAGATAATCCAGACGGATGACACGGTGATTCCCGAGGACAAAGAAACTCCGGCAGCGGATGAAAGAAAGACAGACGACACCAAGACAATGCCCGGTGATGTCACAGCAGATGACGCCCTGACAGCACCGGATAATAATAGCAAGCAGGAAGAAAATACACCTGCACCAATTATCGAGGAGAAAGAAATACAGGGAGACGAAGCGGCCATTAAAGACGGCGCATCCTACCCTACCTTAGCGGAGGCAATCGCTGCCGTTAAGGACGGAAATGTAATCACCTTGTTGAGGGATGCTTCCACAGACAAAAAATTGACATTCACAAAAAGCGTAACCCTTGATTTAGGCGGATTTACATTAACCGGCCCGAATAACAATTACACAATTGCCAATGACAAAACCGGCGGTACACTGACAATCAAAAACGGCACCATTGAGGCTGCTGCTCCCGGCTCCTCCACTATTGACAACTATAAAACCATGGTCTTGGAGAATGTTAAGGTAAACAGCCAGTTTATCGCGGTGAAAAATGAGGAAAAATGCACCCTTACTATTTCAAACTGTGAACTGAACGCTCCGACTGCGGCGGGAAGCGGCATTCAAAACTGGGGTTATTGTACCGCGACAGATGTCACCATCAACGGTACTGTAGGCGTCATGGCTTTGAGTTTTAAAGACGGTGAATCCTTCGATTCCTCCACCACATTAAATAATGTGACTGTAAATGCTCTTGTATGCTTGGATTCCGGCAGATATGACAAGAGCACAGCAAAACAGACTGTAACAATAAGCGACGGATCCTACACAGGCGAAATGCGTATCAGCGCGGGCAGCGAAGCAGAAATTACAGGAAATACCGAGGTAGAAAAAATACGTGTCAGTAATGATGCCTCCTACACATTAGGCGGAAAGGATATACCTTCCGTAGGCCCAAGTAAAATTACCGTAGATACAACCGCTGCGGTTGACAGCTTTGACGCGCCTGCACGTGTGGGCAATGTTTATTATTCCTCCGTCAACGACGCCATTGGAAGCGGAGAGGCGGAGACCACTGTCGTTATGGAAGGCGGCGCTTTTGAGGATGTTGTTATCCCCGACGGCAAAACAGTTATCCTTGATTTAAACGGCAATACCCTGACAAATAAGGAAAGTCATACCATCGTCAACAACGGCACTCTGACAGTCAATGATTCCAAAGGCGGCGGTGTTGTGGACAATATCACCCACGCGCGCGGCGCTCTGGATAACAAACCCGGCGCAGAGGCAACCTTAAACGGCGGTACCTTTACAAGAAGCCTAGAAAACGGCATTGACAAGGTTCAGTCCGGCGGCAACTCCTGGTATGCTATCCGCAATCATGGTACCATGACAATCAACAGCGGTGTAAAAGTGTCACAGTTGGGACATTTCTCCAGCCTCATTGAAAACGGATATTTTAATGGCGGAACAGAAAATACAACAAGCAATACGCCAACCATGACCATAAACGGCGGCTTTTTCACTGGCGGTATCAACACCATCAAAAATGATGATTACGGTGTTTTAACAATCAATAACGGTACCTTTGAAAACGTATCTCAGAACACTGTCATGAACTATCATATTGCAACAATTGAAGACGGTACATTTACCGCAAACCAGAATTCCCTCCATGTCCTTGAGAACAATAAGCTGGACGATAACATGGATAAGGGTGAATTGACGGTTAAAGGCGGAAACTTTACCGGAAAGCTCTACAACGGCATAACCAAAGCTGGTCTATCCGGTCCATTTGTTATCTCCGGAGGCTATTTCACAGTGGATCCTGTAGAATTCCTGATTGAAGGCAAAATTTCCGTTTTCAGCGATAAAGCCGGATATAACTTTATGGTTGAGGACAAAACCAGTGTCGATGTTGCTGTAAAACCCGGCGTGAAGGATCCCGACGTTACCATTCCAAAAGACGCAAATATAGAGGAAACAGATAAAGACACTGTAGAGGAAACAGCAAAAACAGTAAAAGCACCTGATATTGCTGAAAACGCAACAGATATTGCAAAAGCTTTGCCAGACAGTACTGTGACAGCGGCAGCCGAAGCTTTAAAAGCGGCCGGTGATATAACAGTTAACGAGGGTGATACCGTGACTGTTTTCGTCCAGACCTATCTGGATATACAGCCTAAGTCCTATGACAGCACATCTAAGGTCATTGAGCTTGACATTACACCAAAATACCGTTTGGTCGCATCAACGGCTGTAAAGCCGGATAAAATCAACACTGACGGCATCGGCGGAGATAAGAATGCTGTGGTTTACGGTGATGAAAAAGTTTTGGCAGTAGATAATACTGTCACGCTGACCGCAGAGCTCCCCGCTATCCCTTCTGACGCTGACAGTAAAACATACTACGCGAGACACGAAAAAGGAGAAAGCGGCCCTGTTTATTACTACAAGGTAACCTTTAACAGCAAAACAAAAACTGCTTCCTTTGAAAATCCTAACGGCTTCAGCAGCTTCACCCTGCCTATAGACGGCTCCTCTATTTCTGCAACAGTTACCTTCAAAAAAGCTGACGGAAGTACAGAAGAGGTTACACTGACTCCTGAGTCAAAGGCTCTTCCATCCGACTCCAAGAGCGGTTATACCTTCCAGGGCTGGATATTCACCGCTGACGGAGCAATCGTAGATGGAATCTATACGGAAGCAAACGGCAGCCTGCTGGACAAGCTTGCCGGAAAAACAACAATAACAGCAGAAGCATCCTTTAAAAAGAAATCCTCCTCCGGCGGCGGTGGCGGCGGATCCTCCTCCGGCTCCACAAAATACTCTGTTGTAAGCGGCACAAGTGAAAACGGCTCTATCTCTGTATCACCAAAGGACGCAAAAAAAGGCGACACCGTAACCATTACCGTTACCCCAGACGAAGGCTACCAGCTTGATGCCATCAAGGCGACGGATAAGGGCGGCGATACAGTAAAGCTGACAGACAAGGGCGATGGCAAATATACCTTTGTTATGCCTGCCTCCAAGGTTACTGTAAAAGCGGAGTTTGAAAAAGCAACAGAAGAAAAAACAGAAGAGGAAGAGAAAACGGAAGAAGAAAATCCTGCTTCTGATTCACTGCCTTTCGCAGATGTACAGTACGGCGACTGGTTCTATAAAGCAGTAGAATATATCTACGGCAAAGGCATTATGTCCGGTGTAAGCGGCACTGTCTTTGGACCGAATACCGCAACAACACGCGGCATGATTGTCACCATATTATACAGGCTGGAAAACGAACCGTCCGTAAACGGCACGCCTTTTACGGATGTTGCGGCGAGAAAATATTATGCAAACGCTGCGGCATGGGCAAGCAGCAATGGCATCGTCAGCGGCTACGGCAATGGACTTTTTGGTCCTGATGACAGCATTACACGTGAGCAGCTTGCAGTTATACTGTATAACTACGCAAAGGCAAAAGGCTATGATGTATCAGGTGCCTCCGATTTAAGCAGCTTCGCAGATGCTGCTGATATCAGCAGCTGGGCGGCTGAGGCAATGCAGTGGGCTGTGGATACAGGCCTCATGAGCGGCAAAGGCAACAACATGCTGGCTCCTAAGTTAACCGCAACACGCGCGGAAGTAGCACAGATGCTTATGAATTTCATGGAAAATACAGCAAAATAAGTATTTTTAACTGCTTTTTCTAACAGTCAGAGAAAACGCGCCGGCCGTGAACGCCGGCGCAATAATAACATTAATCCTTAGAAAGCCTGATTTACAGGCTTTCTTTTTATTGACTTTTTTTTAAATGCGGTCCACAGTATTTGTTATTACTTTAAAACCGGATATTCCTTTCAATAAGGCTTTTCCTTTACACCCCCCATCGGACAAAGCTATTTTCTTAAAATCAAGCTTGCTTCAAAGTATCTTTTCAAAAATAATTGTGAGTAAATCCCACGTTCCCAATCCCTTTCCTGACCTCCTCCAACCGCTTTTAAAACACCCGCTCGGTAAAATACAGCCATATTGTAAAAAATCTGAATGATGATGTCCATGATTTAAACCCACACTTTTAAATCTCTGCATCACCTCATCAAGTCGGTATTTCAACCACAGTAAAAACAAAAAACCGGGAACCTTACGGCTCCCGGATAACTGTATAAAGTTATAGTAATTTTTTAGTTAAAACTTGACCTAAAAGCTACTTTTTGAAAACACCTCGTTGCATGGCAGCCTTTTTACCTGTCAGCATTTCTGTTAAAAAGTATGCGTCCCAGGCCAATTATTATCGGAAGGGGGATAGCCTCTTTATCGTTAATGTAGCGTTCGTAAGCCGAGCCAAATCAAATGCCGCCGCGTCAGTGGACAGAAATGCCAAATCGATCTGGCCGTAAAGATATTCAATTATACTCCCCTGCAGGATGGTGTTGTCGGTCGTAGAAAGAGGACTAAACTGAAGTGTAGAGTCAATAAAGCTTCCATTTTGACGTACTCCCGCGGAAATTGTCTGATTCGGCGTATCAACAGGATCGATACGTATCATATAGTTAATTTCATATTCCCCCGAAATATAGATATAAAGTTCGTTGGGATTTGCTCCAACATCGAAGGAGGGCATAATCTGCTCAAGCCGTACCTGTTCAGCCTGCCCGCCGCCTGCAAATGAAAAAGATTGAGCGGTGTTTGAATACAGGCCTCCAAAGGCGGCTTCGTTTGTCCTGCCGTCAATTTCAACAGTCGCCGGATTGTCCGCCAAAAAAATATTTAAATTGGGGGATTGAAAATTTAAATCCTGTCCAAACCGAATGGGTATCGGTCCTCCGTTGCCATTTATATAAAACAAAATCTCCCCCGGTTCAAATGTACCGGTCGGGCCCGTTTCTCCCTGAGGGCCGGGATCTCCTTTCTCTCCCTTCTCCCCTTGGAAACCAGCAGGACCTTGAGGGCCTGCTTCCCCTGGGTATCCCTGAGGACCCTGCTCCCCCTGTATTCCCTGAGGCCCGGCTGGACCCTGGAAGCCCGGCTCACCCTGTATTCCCTGAGGCCCGGCTGGGCCCTGGGGGCCGGCTTCTCCTGGGTATCCCTGAGGACCGGCGGGACCCTGAGGACCTTGCTCACCCTGCATCCCCTGAGGCCCGACTGGACCCTGAGGACCTTGCTCACCTTGCATCCCCTGAGGCCCGGCTGGACCCTGAGGGCCTTGCTCACCTTGCATTCCCTGGGGCCCGGCTGGGCCCTGAGGGCCTTGACAGCATCCACATCCGCAGCCGCAATTACAGCTGTTATAGCGGACTTCGTCATTCCCGCAACCAATATCACTATAATATCGTTTCATTCTTATCAGTCCTTACTTTGTCATAATTAGAATTTCAATAAAAGCACTTTTTCACATCATTTATCTACTGTCAGTTTATGCCAAAGATAGGAAAGAAGTTACCGCACACTGTTTTTCATAGCTGATATCAAATTTTACAGCAGCTAACTGCGGCTAAAAATATAAAATGGAAAGAACGTTTATAAATTAAGTCAGCCCGTCTTAATTATGCAGGCTGCCGGAGGCAGTAAAGCCATAATCCTCCACAACTGTTTGTACACAAAATACAGCTTGTATCATATCCCCCTATAGCTTATTGTACATTCAAAAAGTATACCGGCTCTTACCCCTGCCAATCTATCTCCGTCACAATTTCCGCCGCATCTATTTTTTCCTTTAAAAGACCTTTTTCATAGAGCCAGTCAATGTTTTCCTGCCACACCGCTTTATCCTGTGTTAAAAAGGGTGCCTGTTCCGTTTCCATAATAGGAAGCAGAACATCAAAGCTCCTTTTCTCCACACTTTTTGTAAGGGGGAAATTCTCAGCATTCTGGTTATCCAGCAGAATCTGAAGCGCCTCCTCCGGGTTATCTTTCATATCCTCGAATCCCTTTTCACAGGCGCGCAAAAACCGCCCTATTTGGTCCGATTTTGTTTTCAGCTGATTTTCCCCTGTCACAAATACCAATTCATAATAGTTTGGCACCCCGTACTCGCAGGGGGAGAAATAGTTCAGCGCAAACCCCTCCTCCTCCATAGCCGGCACCTCATGATTTTCCATTCCTCCGATTGTGGCGTCTACATTCTCTGTTGTCATAGAACTCATCAAATCAAAGCCCACATCAATGAGAGTAACATGCTCCATGCTTGCCCCGCTTGACTCCACCATCTCCTTTACAATGGCCTCACTGAGCTCCGTCCCCGCGTAGCCGATTGTTTTTCCCTCCAGGTCCTTTGGGGAAGTAATATTTTTCTCCTGTAAGGAAATAACCACATTTAAGGGCGCCTGCACAACGGTTCCCACAGCTTTCACCGGAATATCCTGATTTACCCTGGCCATGGCAATATCCTGCAGATAATAAAAGCCGATATCGGCCTTTCCGGCCGCTGTCAGGCTGATAGCGTCATTGGTGTTAGAGGGAAACTGTATCTTGACGTCAAGTCCCTCCTCCTCGTAATAGCCTTTTTCCATGGCCTCATAAATAAAACTGTGTACAGCGTTTGGATACCAGTCCAAAACCACCGTAAATTCTTCCAAAGCCTGCATTTTCTCTCCGTCTGCTTTTTTGTCCTCTTGTGCACAGGCCGCAAGACTGAAGGTACACAATAACGCCATCAGACCGGCCAACCATTTCTTTTTCATTCTTTATATCTCCTTTCTCCACTTTATAACTCTTTTTTCTATTCTGCCAATGATAAAGACCGTTATCATTGCAACGGCTGACAGCAGTACGATAGGCGCAAATACTCCCGCCCCGTCCAGCTGTGTCATCATACGCTTGCTGAAGTATCCAAGACCGCTCTGCGCCCCTAGCCATTCGGCAATCGCCGCCCCAATAATACTCAGGGGTACCGCCATTTTAATAGCTGAAAAAAAAGAGGGAAGCGCAGACGGGAGCTTCAGCTTTATGAAAATATCACGCTTGCCCGCGCCATAGGTTATCATCAGCTCCTCCATCTCCCGCTTTGTCGACTTAAACCCGTCATAGACTGCAATGGTGATGGGGAAAAACGTGATTAATATAGTGACCAGAACCTTACTCCAAATGCTGTATCCAAACCACAATATAAATAGGGGCGCAATCGCTGTTGTGGGTATTGTCTGAGAGGCAATAATCAAAGGATAAAGAGCGTTTTCAATCTTCTCATTCAGATCCATAATCACCGCTAAAAAAAGCCCCAGCACAACCGAGATCAATAATCCCAAAAAGGTTACGCCCATAGTGGCAGGCAGATGCACCATAAACAGTATCTCTCTAAGCTCCCACAGCTTTTGTAAAATCTGCACCGGAGAGGGCAGAATATAAGCCGCATGGATAATCATGGCTACCGCCTGCCAAAGCAAAATAAGCAATACAGACAGTCCCACAGAGGGCAGATGCTTTTTCATGCCTCCACCTCCTGCCGAAGCTTTTGTATCAGTTCTTCCTTCATTTCCACAATGTTTTTTTCCTTTAACATGGAGCGGTTCCTTGGGTAGCCTAAGGGTACCTCAACCTCATAGAGCTTTGTCACGGGCCTGTCCTGAATAATCAATATTTTCTTGGAAAGAAAAATAGCTTCCTCCACATCATGCGTGATAAAAAGCACTGTTTTCTTAAGCCTGACCCACTGGCTCAAAAGCCATTCCTGAAGGGCCATGCGCGTGAGAGAATCCAATGCGCTGAAGGGCTCGTCCAGCAAAAGAAGATCCGATCCTGTCAGAAGCGTTCTGGCAAAGGATGCCCTTTGACGCATGCCGCCGGATAGATCCTTGGGATACTTATCCGCATAGTCTAATAAGCCAACCTCTTGCAGCATTTCCTCCGCCTGTCTGTTCTGTTCCTTCCCCCCAACCCCTTGAATCTCCATGGGAAGGCAGACGTTTTTTCTGATGGAGCGCCAGGGAAAGAGCAAATCCTTCTGAGGCATATAGGCACAGTAATTCTTTTGCGCTCCGATAGCGCTTCCGTCAACCAGTATTTCGCCCTTCTCCGCCTTCTCCAGACCGTTTACCAGTCTCAGTATGGTGCTTTTGCCGCATCCGCTGGCACCGATGACGGAGGCAAAATCTCCCTTTTGTATCCGGAAAGACAAATCACGGAACATCTCATAGTTGTCCTCAGGATAATGAAAGGTGACATTTCTAAATTCCAGCATATCCTACATCTCCTTGCGGTAGGCCATATCCCAGAACATGGCTTCATACTGGCTGCAGTTTATAAAAATGGTTTTCAGGTTTTCCAGCTGTTTTTCACTGATATTTCTGCCCAATGTATCAACAAGGCTCAGTATTTCCTCATTTCCCTGCGCATATTCTTCAGAGGAATAGCTTTCCACCCACTCCCCGTAAAATTCATGTCCAAGAGATTCGGGGTTCTCTGCCAAAAAATCCCCTATTTTTTTATAGCTCCAGGAACAGGCCAGAATAGAAACCAGAAGCTCCAGTATACCCTCATTGTTTCCAACCCACAGCATGTAGTTGGTATAGGAGGTGTTGCTGAGGGATGGCTTTGCCGTACGTATTTCCTCATCTGTTATGCCAAGCCGCTTCATGTAGGACTTATGAAGCTTCATTTCGCCGTTTAACGTCCCATACACCAAATCGGCAAAACGCCTCATCAATGTCTCGTCTTTTGCCTTCACAACTCCAAGGGCAAATACTTTGGCATAATCCAGAAGATACAGATAATCCTGCACCATAAAATAGCGAAATTTATCCAAAGGCAGGGTTCCCTCCCCTATCTCCCTTACAAAGGGATGATTCCTGTAACCGTCCCATATATCCTTTACCTCGTCATATAGCAGACTGCTTAACTTCACTCTAAGACCTCCTGTCTCCCTGTATTTTCCGAAAGGTTCTTTCCGCAATAAAAAAAGCATTCCCCAAAGAGGAAATGCCGCAATAACATCATAGCTTCATGATAGTTGTAAATAACACTTCCCTGCGTTGGTACTAACCACATCAGGTTCAAAGGGTTAAGTTAAAAAACTCTCTCAGCGCGAACGGCACCCCCAGTTCCTATGAAATTATGGCTATATTATATCGGAATAAAGCAGGGAAGTAAATAATAATTTCAAATTTAATCCCTTTATGATAAAATTTAATAAAGTACCTCCGTCGGACGGATTCTCGTCTGTGAAAATTGATACTGTTATGACGGAAAAAAGCGCAATATTTGTTTGCCTTTTTTTCATCGTCTCGTTGAACTGTGGAAAAAAAGAGTTTATAATAGAGTTCCTAATTCATTCATTTTAATCAGAAGGAGGTACCGCCTTGGATGATAATATGCTTTTAAACCTGGCCTTGGATATCGGAGAAATTATGATATCCTGCGGGGCGGAAACCCACCGTGTGGAGGATACCATAGAAAGGATACTCTCTGTTGACAAGTCCAGTATGCCGGAATCCTTTGTCACACCCACCGGTCTGTTTGCGGGCGTACAGGGGGGCCTGACCGGCTCCAGAACGAAATTTAAACGTGTAGCACAGCGAAGCATCAATCTGGAAAAAATAAAAAGGGCCAATTCTCTCTCAAGAGAATTTGTGGAAGGGAAAATCACATTGGAGGAAGCCTTTCGGGAAGTGGAAAAGATACACAAAATGCCAGAATTTCCGTATCTGTTGATTGTCCTGAGCCACGGCATCGTATCCGCCTGCTTTACCCTTTTGTTTAACGGTCCCGTCAGAGACGGCTGTGCCGCCTTTTTAATCGGCTGTACATGGGGCCTTGTACGCAATGTGCTGATAAAATACAACGTTTCGGATTTTCTTGTTACACTGTTTGGCTCTATCCTCATCACATTTTTATCTGTGCTGTTATTTGTACTGGGACTTGAGGTCAATTACGACAATGCCATAATCGGCGCTCTCATGCTTCTGGTTCCGGGTGTGGCTATTACAAACGCCATCCGTGATATTTTGGGCGGCGACTATATATCAGGCTCTGCCCGTATTGTGGAGTCCGCCATTACAGGGGTCGCCATTGCAACTGGCGTTGGCATTGTCCTTCGCATGTATACACTAACGGGAGGCGGTATATGATGCTCATCCTACAGGTAATACTGGCTTTTACCGCGACATGGTTCTTTGCCATCATCTTTAATGCGCCAAGGGGAGAACTCATATACTGCGGCTTAACAGGGGCGGTGGGCTGGCTTGTCTACCTGGTAATATCAGGTATGACGGAAAGCGCTGTATTTGCAACCTTTGTCGCCGCTGTCGCCGTTACAATTTCCTCCAGGTATCTTTCCCATTTCAGATATGCGCCATCAACCCTTTATCTGATACCGGGCATCATCCCCCTGGTTCCGGGAGCAGGTGTTTATTACACCATGTTTGAGCTGTTAAACGGAGAAATGTTTGCCTCCTATGTAAAGGGAGTAGAAACCTTAAAGCTGGCCGGCGCCATCGCACTGGGCATTATCGTGATATTGGCCCTTCCTTATTCCATCTTTACCTCCATTAAGCTCAGAGATAAGAAAAAAACGGAGTAAAAAAACGTCTTACACATTTTTTTATTTAATAAATAACTACCGAAATTGCTTTATCCATACAACACCTACCATAAAAAGGAGGCTCCTATGAACAAGGTAAAAATTACAGTTCTAAAAACCACATTTGACGAAGAGCTTGCGAAAACATACGGTGCGGAGGGCCTGCAAGCCTGCCCTATGATGAAGGAGGGACAGATATTTTATGCTGATTTCTCCAAGCCAGACGGCCTGTGCGACGAGGCATGGAAGGCCATTTACCAATACGCTTTTGCCCTTGCCCATGGTGCCGGCAGTGAAACCTTCTATTATGGGGACTGGATGAAAAGGCCAGGCGTTGCCATTTGCAGCTGTAATGATGGTCTTCGGCCCGTCATCTTTAAGCTGGAGGCCACCGATGAAAAATCGGAAAAAGATGACGCACAATTCCCAAAAAAGCAGCAGAGCAGCAGCTGTAAATAACACAGCTTGCAGAAAGGAGGCTATGTATGCGAATCTCTCAAATTACAGCAGAATTTAAAGCAGATCCGAAAACGGTCTGGGATATTGTCTCAGATAACGGAGATTACACCTGGCGCAGCGATCTCTCTGAAATAATTGTTTCGCCTGACGGAAGCTCCTTCACAGAGGTAACGGTAAAGGGAGAAGAAACCCATTTCACTATTACAAAAAAAGAGCCTTACAGCAGATATGAGTTTGATATGGAAAATAAAATGCTGCGGGGCCACTGGGAAGGGGTATTCACTGAGATGGAAAACGGCGGTACAAAAATCACCTTTCGAGAAGAAGTCCATGTCAAGAACCCTGCAATTGAGCTTCTGAGTCGTTTTGTATTCAGCCTGAAAAAGGTGCAGGAGGCTTACATAGCTGATCTGCGCAGAAAACTGGGTGAAAACTGATTTTGAAAGAACTAGCCGGCCTGCCCCCCGCTGTGCTCTACGGGCAAAGAGGTATTCCGGCCATGCAGGAACAATATACTTTTCATTATTATAAATAAAGCAGGAGAAGGGCGGTAAAATCTTATTTAGATTTTACCGCCCTTCCGTTTTTATTCCTCAAAATATACTGACAACACAGACTATTTCGCCTGCCGAAATATATCCTTATCCGCATCTTTCTAAAGGTCGGGTATCACAATTATTCCCTCCGCCTCATCAAGAAACGCCTCCCTGGGAAAATAGCCTTTCTCCTTCATCACCTTAAAGTCCTCTCTCACTACAGTTTCGGCCTCATGAATACTCTCCGCCAAACATTCCGTTTCCGTCACACCTTTGTCGTAAATCATGATGGCATATTGCCGAAAACGGAAACTTCTTTTTCTTAATCGGTATGAGCCTAGAAAAAAGGCAGCTGCCGCAAGAATGCAAGGAAGCATCAAATTTTTATCTCCATAAATCGGTCCCCTCTTCCAAAAGCTTATGGCACCCATTAAAAAAATACATCCAAAGAAAAGAAACCATTTCCAAAGAGCCAAATCCGTCTTTCTGTCACACCTGCTTCTCTTCCAAACCAGATAAATTCCAAATGGAAAAAACAGCAGAAAAAAAAGCGCTATGCTGCCCCAAGCATACAAACCGGGTATTCTATCCCTGCCGTTCAAACAACCACTGCTGCCCAACATCAAACCCTCCCCCAGCTTATAACTCTGTCAGCATTCTTTGCCCTCATGCCCCGCAAAACGGCCGGCCCTTTTGATAAAAAAGCAGAGAATAACCGCCGCAGCAAATAAAATCACCTCTGTAATCATAAGATGAGAGATACTGGTTCTGTTCATAAAACGGAAATAGAGAGAAAATGCCACAGCAGAAATAAGATACATCAAAAGTATAACAGCCACACCTGCGGCCAATACGGATTTATCCTTCTTTCCGCGCACAATATTGACAATGCTGGCAAAAAAGATAATTTCAGGTACAAGGATAAAAAACAGGGAAATCCAGTCAATTTCCTCTCTGCCGCCCCCGCCCGCAAAAAACAGCAGAAGTGTCACAGCCAAAACAATGGTTCCCGCCAAAAGAACACCGGATTTTTTATCGGATGATTTCATGCATTCACCTTCCTGTACTATAAGGGTAATATGTCAAATAAGCGGAGGAATGGTTCTTAAGAAGCACACATTCAAGCTTGCTTGTTAAAGTCTGCTGCAAAGAAGCTATTTGCACAGCAATTGCACCGAAAAACCGCAGGTTTTGAGGTATCTCTGACAGCTGCACAAGATACAATACATTTCTGATATTGGATAAATGGATTTAAAGATTCGTTCATTTTGTGAAGAAACAGATTTTCTGTCCGGCATACAGCCAGGATTTCCGTTATTATGGTGTCTGCCCATACTTACCGCAATATCGCGTTGGGCCGCTTCATCATTTTGACCTTATCGGAGGCAAAGAAAAGCCATTGTGTGAAGGATAATATTATTATACTGCAACGTCTTTTGTATAGCAATATATACAAGAATAACTTTTTAAATTCTGCACTTTTGACAGAAAAAAAAGAAAGGCGGTTAAACGTTTGTTTAACCGCCTTTTTCATTTTATTTTTTATCGCCAAATACTCTTCTGCAAAGGCATAAACCGGTCGGTGTAGTCGCAAGACCGCCCTCCGCGGTCTCCTTAAATGCCTTCGACATATTGTCTCCGACGCTTTTCATAGCCAAAATTACCTCGTCAGCCGGTATAGCGCTCTTGATGCCTGCCAAAGCAAGCTCAGCACCGACATAGGCATTGGCGACACCCATAGCGTTTCTCTTGATACACGGTATCTCAACAAGGCCCGCAACAGGGTCGCATACAAGGCCAAGAATATTTTTCAAGGCAATGGCACAGGCGTCGGAAACCATTTCAGGCGTACCGCCGCAGATTTCAACCATAGCGCCTGCCGCCATGGCAGATGCAGAGCCGCACTCCGCCTGACATCCGCCTGACGCGCCGGCAATACTGGCATTCTGGGCAATGACAATGCCAAGGGCAGATGCGGTAAACAGTCCCATGACAACCTTTTCCCTCTCAATATTTCTCTCCTTCATCAACGTCACCAATACGCCGGGCATAATGCCACAGGAGCCCGCTGTAGGGGCCGCAACGATTTTACCCATAGCCGCATTGATTTCAGATACGGCAAGGGCGTTGGCCAGGGATTTTCCAAAAAACCTGCCGCAGATATTTTCTCCTGCATCCACCCTGCACTGAAGCTTATAGGCGTCGCCGCCTGTAAGTCCGCTGACGGAGCGCACGCCCTCTCTGGATCCCTCAATGACACTTTCCTCCATAACCGTCAGGCTCTCATCCATCATTTTATAGATTTCCTCGCGGCTTTTTTCCATATCCTCGCACTGCTGCTGAAGAATGATTTCAGATATTTTTTTATTTTCTTTCACAGCCTCATTCACCAGGGCCGCAACTGTATTATATGCACTCATAATATCCTCCTTAACTAAAGCTGAGCATTGTGGAATGGATAACATTCGGCAGCTTGGCAACATCATCATTAAGCCTAAGGTCAGCCCCTCCGTCAATTTCAATCGTCATTACCGCAGTACCGCCCTTTTTCTCCCTGCTGAGGCTGAAATTACAAATATTAAAGCCTTCCTTCGCCACAAAGGAGGTGACGTTTGCGATAACGCCCGGAATGTCTTTATGGATGACAATAATGGTAGTGTTATGGCAGGAAACGCTGACGCTCATGCCATTTATTTTATTGACGACAATATTACCGCCGCCCACAGAACAGCCCTGCAACTCCACCGTCTCGCCGTCTGCATCCTTCAATGTGATTAATGCAGTATTGGGATGATCGCTTTCTGTCTGTGCCTCCTCAAAAACAACATCCAGTCCCTCCTCCTTGGCAATGGCAAGACTGTTTTTGATACGGGCGTCGCTGGGATCCATTTTCAGTATGCCCGCAACCAGCGCTTTGTCCGTTCCATGTCCTTTATATGTTTTCGCAAAGGAACCAAATAATAGGATATGTGCTGAAACAGGGCGGTTTTTAAGCAGTGAGCTGGCAACCTTTCCGATCCTGACAGCCCCCGCCGTGTGGGAGCTTGACGGTCCAATCATAATAGGCCCTACGATATCAAATACATTCATGATATACCTCCTAAACCTTTTTCAGATACAAACTGATAAAATTCTACATGATAATACTTGTTATTATTGTAACAGCATTTTTTGTCCCTGTAAATATAGATTCCTGTATAATTTTGTATCAAATCACGCATTTCAGCTGGTAAATCCCCCCTGTAAAACAGCAATTTTGCACAACGGACATCTGTTCATACAGGGAAATACAATTTTATATGAAAAAATAGTTATAAAAATGTCAAGCTGTGTCATCGGATTATTGTTAATTAATTAACCATTTGAATGGATTTTAAACGCGCAGGAGAAAGCAAATCTTTTACTGCCTGAAGTATAGAAATTTATTGCTTTCCATTCCCCTCCATACGCATTATACTCTATTTAGGAACACCGGAAAACGAGGAAACACTTCATAATCATACCGTGCAAGCCGGCCTGCAAAGCTATCAATGTACTGAAAAACCGCAGGGGTTTAAGGTGTTTTCACGGGAGTCTGTCATCTCACTATATTGTAAAA
The DNA here is from genome assembly GCA_019422105.1 of Bacillota bacterium. Classification (GTDB taxonomy): domain Bacteria; phylum Bacillota; class Clostridia; order Lachnospirales; family Anaerotignaceae; genus JAHZDZ01. The sequence continues at coordinate 429,234 of JAHZDZ010000001.1, forward strand.
AGGGAGGAAACAAAAATGCAGCATTTCAACAGTGATTACATGGAAGGGGCTCATCCAAAAATTCTGGAGAAGCTTCTGGAAACCAATATGGAAAAGACACCCGGCTACGAAACAGATGCATACTGTGAAAGGGCAAAGCAAAAAATAAGAGAGGCCTGCGCCTGCCCTGATGGAGATATTTATTTTCTTGTGGGCGGAACCCAGACAAATGCCTGTGTCATAGGCGCAGTCCTGTCCCCCTGTGAGGGCGTTATAGCAGCAGATACAGGCCACATCAACGTCCATGAGGCCGGCGCCATAGAGGCAAGCGGTCACAAGGTTCTTGCTCTGCCCCAGAAAAACGGAAAGCTCTCGGCGCAAGAGGTCAGAAACTATCTGGAAACCTTTTATGCCGACGAAAGCTATGAACATATGGTGCTTCCCGGCATGGTCTATATCTCCCACCCCACGGAATACGGCACCCTTTACACAAAGGAGGAGCTGAAACAGCTTCATGACGTGTGTGAAACGTATTCCATCCCCTTGTACTTGGACGGCGCAAGACTTGGCTATGGCCTTATGGCACGCAATACAGACGTAACCCTTCCCGATGTCGCCAAATACTGTGATGTGTTTTACATCGGCGGCACAAAGGTAGGGGCATTGTTTGGAGAAGCCGTCGTGTTTACGAAGCCCTCCCTTGTCAAACACTTCTTCACCTATATTAAACAGCAGGGAGCACTTTTGGCAAAGGGACGCCTGTTAGGGATACAGTTTGACGCCCTCTTTACAGATAATCTTTATTGCACTATAGCAGAACATGCCATAGATATGGCGGAAAAGCTGAAAAGCGGTCTCAGGGCGAAGGGCTATTCCTTCTACCTTGACTCTCCCACAAACCAGCAGTTTATCCTACTGGAGAACACCAAAATAGAAGCACTTTCCAAAAAGGTAACCTTCAGCTTTTGGGAAAAATTTGATGAAACCCATACCGTTATCCGCTTTGCTACCAGCTGGGCGACAAGTAAGGAGGATATCGATACCCTCCTTACTCTTCTCTAACTGAAAAGCGAAAGCGAAAAGAAGCTCTCCCACAGGAATCGAAATCCTGGGTGTGCGGAAACGGAAAGGTTCAAAGCCCAAAGCCTACAAAAAAATTGAAAAAGCGTAAAAAAAGGAAGCATCAAAGAGAATACAAATCTTTTATGCTTCCTTTTTTAAGACCGTTGCCATAAAAAGACTATGAATCTTTCAGGCACATACTCCATCAGTATCCGCCTTAAAAGCCAATCACAATTTGACTTCTGTTTCCTTAAGGCAGGTCGAATTATTCCCATATTTTTGATTTTTGCTTCTGAAACAGTATCATTCTTCCATGCTTTGCCTTAAAATCTGACTCAGTTATTTTTCAAAGCCTCCTCAGACGTATGTGGGGATACCCGTCCTCCGTCGTCACAACGGTGTCCACGCCGTAAACCTCCCTGATGGAATCTTTCCGCAAAACCTTCTCCGGCTTTCCGTATTCAAAAATATGGCTGTCCTTCAACATCATCATACTGTCACCATACATAGCCGCCAGATTCAAATCGTGTATAGACAAAACCACGCCCAAGTTTTTCTCCAGTGCCAGCTCTTTCACTGTTTCCAATGTAAATATCTGATTTTTTAAATCCAGGCTGCTGGTGGGCTCGTCAAGAAGAATATACTCCGCCTCCTGCGCCAAAGCACGGGCGATAAAAACCCGCTGCCTCTCTCCTCCGCTCATCTGACTCACTGTTCGGAAAGCAAAAGAGGAAAGGCCCATTTTTTCAATGATCTCAAATACAATATCCCTGTCCTCCCTGCGAAAGCTGCGCCCTGCATAAGGCATTCTGCCCATCATCACCGTGTCCGCCACAGTCATGGGAAATACCGCATTGTGGTATTGCGGCACATAGGCAATACTTCTCGCTCTTTGTTTTGCCTTCATTTTAGATATATCCGCACCATCCAGCAAAACTGTGCCGCCGGCAGGCTCCAGAACACAATTCAGACACTTTAAAAGCGTTGTCTTACCTGTACCATTTGGGCCTAAAATGCACAGCACCTGCCCCCGCTCCGCCTGAAAGGTGATATGCTCCAATATTTTGCGGCCGCCATGATAACAAAAAGAAATGTCATTGACAGAAAGGCTCATAACCCATCCCTCCTATTATGGCGTAAAATCAAATTAATAAAAAGAGGGACCCCCAAAAAGGAGACAACAATGCCGACGGGGATACTGACAGGAGACAGCACCGTTTTCCCTATGGTATCCGAAATCAATAAAAGCATTGCCCCCACAACCGCCCCAAAGGGAATCAGGAAGCGGTGGTCGCCTCCCACAAGCATACGGGCAATATGAGGCGCTACCAGGCCTACAAATCCGATTACACCTGTAAAGCTTATGACAGCCGCTGTCATAAGCACCGACAATATACCTATCATCCCCCTCAAAAGCGCGGGGTTAATTCCAAGGCTTTTCGCTGTCTCATCATCCCCTGAGGCCATAGCGTTTAACATGAGAGAAAAACGGCTGATAAAAAAAGTACAGGGTATGACGAAGGCCGTAACCGTCAACGCCTCCCGCCACGCAGCGCCGTTAAAGGTACCGAAGGTCCACTGTACCACCGCCGCCAGCTTATGCTCCTGAGCAAAAAATTCAATGGTATTCGTCATTGCGCTGAAAAAGTAATTCAGGGCAATGCCTGTCAGAACAATAGCCTCCGGTCCCATGCCGGCCTTCTGTGCCACAGCATAAACCAAAAGAGCACACAAAAACGCTGACAAAAACGCTCCCGCTACAATACCCGTCTCGCTTTGAAAGAATGTACCTGTGCCAAAAACAATACAGACAGAGGCCCCAAAGGCTGCGGCAGAGGATATCCCAATCGTAAACGGGCTGACCAGTGGATTTCTTGTAATGGACTGCATAGCGATACCCGAAACCGATAACCCTATTCCTGCAATTACCGCCATAACGATACGGGGAAGGCGCATAAGCACAATAATTTTGTAGCTTGCCGCGTCCGCGGAACCCTCTATACTGCCCCCTATCCATGCTCCCACAGCCCGCAGCACCTGTCCCACACTGGTATCCGCTACTCCTATCGTCATAAAAACGAAGCCCATGGCAGCCATCAATACAATACTCAGCAGTAAAATGCTATACTTTTTGCGGGCGCTTTTTTCATAAGCCTGCTGTATGCTGTTTTTATCCGGCTTGTTTCCATCCATTTTAATCAGTCCTCAAAGGTATAGGCGGGATAAGTATGTCCCTCAATATAGTCAAGCTTCTGGTATTTCAAAAGCCAGTCCCTGAAAACCTGCTCCGGGTGTAAATCGGGCAAAAGCTCCGGATACAGGAACTTGGCAATGTACATGGTGCCCACAAGCTTTGACGCTCCGCCATGCACATAATGGGATAATAAAAGTATATTGCCGTTTTTCACAGCGTCAATCTCGTCCCAGCCCGGGCGGCCTGTCAGCTCATCATAGATTGCTTTCTGCTCTTCCTTTGTGGGGGGATAGTAGGAGGAATAGACATCAGGCGCAGAAACCTTTACAATATATTCCGGATTTTTCACCACAACCGCCTCCGGGTCTATTTCCACATTTTCTGACTCCTTGAACACATTGTCCGCACCTGAAAATTCAACCATATTAAAAAAGAAGTTGCCGGGAATTGTCGTATTCCCCTCTCTTCTGTATTCAAAATAAACCGTTTTCTTTTCTGCCCCCTCCAGTTGTCTGTTGATATAGGCAAGCTTGTCCATAAAATAGTCGGAAAGCTCCTTTGCCTCCGCTTCCCTGCCAAATATCTTTCCCAGAAGCTCACAGTTTTGCTCAAATTCCTCTGTATAGTAGGCATCCACAACCACCACCTTGATGCCAAAATCGCTCAACTGCCTTTCCGCTTCCTCCCAGGTTCCGTTGCCTGTTAATATCAGTACCTCCGGCGCCAAATCTATAATTTTTTCATAGTTCAGTTCCTTTTGATCCTTGCCGATGACCTGATCCTCTGTAAACCTTTCCTTCCAGGATTCCTTGTCCTGATAGATATTGTAGTCAACGCCTATAACGCTGTCCAGGGAACCGATGGCATTGATAATCTCCGTATTGTAGGCATTGGCCACTGCCGCTTTCGTAACGGGAGAGGGAATTTCAACCTCTCTGCCAATACTGTCAGTCACTATCTGGATGGCCTTTTCTCCGTTCTTTTCTTCCTCTTCCTGCGCCGCTCCCTTTTCTTGCGGCACCTCTTCCTTTTTGGCACAGCCCACAGTCATACAAAAAATAAACGCCAACAGCAGCGCCAATATTCTTTTCCGTTTTTTCATACATTCACACTCCCTATACTTGTTTTCTCTTCCTTCGGGTATCATCTTTTTTTCTTATCTTCCTCCCCTTTTCTGCCGGGAAAACAGGTATAAAAAAAATACCCATCTCCATTCCCCGAGATTGTTCTTTTTCTCTTTAAGGCAGGTCTCCTGACTTCCCTTCCTCCTACTTTCTCAACCTTCCCGGCTATACACCAGTGGCGGCTTATAAAAGCCCTGAGATTTCGTCCAGGTTACAGTAGTGGGTGCTGCTCCGGAATTTCACCGGATTCCCTATTCTCCTTCACACAGAAAGGCACCTTAAAAAATACCGCAAGCGGCTGTTTCCATTATAAACCATCCCCAGATAATGTCAAGAAAACTCCTTTCGAAAACAGTACATAAAGCTTTCTTCCCAATCGTTTGCCGTCCGGCCCACTGAAAAGGACAAATAGATGATCGGAAAATTATGTAAAAGTGAACCCACTCAATTAACACCGCTTCTGTCATTTATCTCACGCAAAAAAGAGCTGTATTCATTGAAAAGATACAGCTCTTCTTTACCAGCACTCCACCTTCTGATTTCCTCGCCCCCATAAGCCCTCCCGGCTTTCAGCCACAGCAGCGGCAATGGTGGGATCGCACATATACTCTCTATCAAATCATATACATTGTATCCTCATAAGTGATGAGCAATGAAAAACAATTCCATTTTCTCAAAAAAAACAAGGCGGGACTCTTTCTTTTTCAATGAAAAGGACTGCCGAAGGCTCTCTTTTAAGCCCTGTGCCTCTTTAAGAAAAATATCCGTCCCGCCCCAAAATCAATTTACTTTTTCAAATCATGGCAGTGGGCCCCGCAGCTCTCACAGCCGCAGCCACAGCTGCACTCGCCTTTCTTTTTGGATTTTATAATGCTTCTTACAGCTAAGGCCATAAGAATAAATACAATTGCACCAACAATATAGGTTCCCATAAAAACCCTCCTTATTCAGCCGCCGCAAGAACATGGTGTGCATGAAGCCTTTTCTTTTCTCTCCTGCCCGCGCTGACAAAAATAGATACAACAGCAATTATCACAGCAGCAGAAACTACAACCGCCGGCACGGGATTCGCACCATAGAGGACAGCACTTCCGATTGTATTAATCAAAAGGGAGACAACATAAGCCAAGCCCGTCTGGTAGCCTACAGCAATCATTGTCCATTTCCAATTACCCATTTCTCTTTTGATAGCACCGATTGCCGCAAAGCAGGGCGCGCATAGAAGGTTGAAAGCCAGGAAGGAATATGCGCTGACCTGTGTAAAGGAAGCCTGAAGTAAACCCCAAACCTCAGCGCCGTCCTCCGCCACCTCCGCAAAACCATACAATACACCAAAGGTACCGACAACATTTTCCTTCGCGACAAGCCCTGTCACCGCCGCAACAGATGCGCGCCAGTCACCCCATCCAAGAGGAGCGAAAACAGGGGCGATAACGTTGCCGAGAGAAGCCAGTATAGACTCGCTTGCGTCCACCATCTCCAGTGAGAAGTTAAAGGACTGCAAAAACCAAATCACGCCGCAGGCAACAAATATAATGGTTCCGGCCTTCTTGGCAAAGGATTTTCCTCTGTCCCACATATGGATTAAAACACCCTTTGCGCCGGGAATGTGGTAAGGAGGAAGCTCCATGACAAAAGGCGCTGGATCTCCCGCAAAAAGCTTTGTTTTCTTCAAAATAATTCCGGAGAATATGACCGCTCCGATGCCGATAAAGTAAGCGGACGGGCCAACCCAGGAGCTTTCCGGGAAAAGAGCACCAGCCATCAAAGCGATAATAGGAAGCTTTGCACCGCAGGGAATGAATGTGGTTGTCATAATAGTCATTTTTCTGTCTTTTTCATTTTCAATGGTTCTGGAAGCCATAACGCCGGGAACACCACAGCCCGAAGCAATGAGCATAGGAATAAAACTCTTGCCGGAAAGGCCGAATTTTCTGAAAATCCTGTCCATGATAAAGGCGATACGAGCCATATAGCCGCAGTCCTCCAATATGGCGAGGAAAAAGAACAAAACAAGCATCTGGGGCAGGAAGCCGATGACCGCACCCACGCCGCCGATAATGCCGTCAACAATAAGACCCTGGAGCCATGGTGCAACACTGACACTCTCCAAAAAAGCCGCTACATTGCCCTGTATGAATTCGCCCACAAAAACATCATTTGTCCAGTCTGTCAAAAGAGTTCCCACAGTAGTGACTGAAATGTAATACACAAACCATATGACCACCGCAAATATGGGAAGAGCCAAAAAACGATTTGTTGCAATCCTGTCTATTTTATCGGACAGCGTAAGTTTGGAATCCGATTTCTTATGTACATTATTTTTCACCAAAGCGGCAATGTACTCATAACGCTCATTTGTGATAATGCTCTCGCTGTCATCATCCATATTTTCTTCGCATTGCGCTATAATAGTTTCCAGCTTATCCGCCGTATCCTTGGCAAAATGGAATTTTTCCAGCACCTTTTCATCCCGCTCAAATAGCTTTATGGAAAACCATCTCTTCTGGCTTTCCTCTACAACATCCCTCACTGCATACTGAATTTTAGAAAGAGCCTCCTCAACATCTGAGTTGAATGTATGATTACAAGACTGCATTCTTTTTTGCACAGCCGCCTCAATTGCAGTCTCTGCGGCTTCCATGGAGCCTTCTCCCTTTAAAGCGGAGGTTTCGACGATAGAGCAGCCTAAAGCCGCACTCAATTTTTTGATGTCAATTTTATCGCCTCTTTTTCTCACCACGTCTATCATGTTCATAGCAATAACAACAGGAATGCCCATTTCCAGAAGCTGCGTTGTCAGATAAAGGTTTCTCTCGATATTAGAGCCGTCCACCAGATTCAAAATAACATCCGGGTGGTCGTTCATAATATAGTTCCTTGTCACAACCTCCTCCAAAGTGTAGGGAGAGAGGGAATAAATACCGGGCAAGTCTATGACAGTAACATCCTTATGCCCCTTCAGCTTTCCTTCCTTCTTCTCTACCGTAACACCGGGCCAGTTTCCCACATACTGGGAACTTCCTGTCAAATCATTAAACATCGTGGTTTTGCCGCAGTTGGGATTACCTGCCAGCGCTATTTTAATACCCATGATGAATCCCCCTTCTCATCTTTATTATTTCACCATTCTCTGTCATTTCATTTGTTTTATCAGGCTAACATTTTGGCAAAAACCAAATTACTTCACCAGTATCATTTCCGCGTCCGCTTTTCGAAGGGAAAGCTCATAACCTCTCACTTTTACCTCCACAGGATCCCCCAAAGGAGCAACCTTTCTGACATAAACCTCAACACCCTTTGTAATGCCCATATCCATAATACGTCTTTTTACGGCTCCTTCACCTGACAGCTTCAGCACCTTCACGGTTTCTCCGATTTTTGTTTCCTTCAGTGTTTTCATCCTATCACCCTCTCCTGTGCTCAGACCATTATACGGTTTGCCATGGTTTTGCTGATTGCCACCCTTGTGTCCTTTACATTCACAATCATATTGCCGCTGGCTTCCGTCACAACCGTCACATTTCCTCCTACTACAAAACCAAGGCTTTCCAAAAACCGTTTTGTATCATCTTTTCCGTTAATTTTTTGAATCAGCATTACCTCTCCGCTTTGGGCCATTGTCAAAGGCATCATATTTCCTCCCCCACAAATTTTTACCGTTTACCGGCCTTACTTTATTTAGCTTTCGCTACTTTAAATTAGCATTATCTAACTCACGAAAAAAGTTTACATCCGCTAACAATATTTGTCAATAGGTTTTTGAAAAAATATTGAAAAAACTTATTATCTATGCTATGTTTATTTACAAATGATTCTCAGGCAATAAAAAGTCCCGATAATTAGCAAAGAGTGGTGTTATCAAAAATGCATCTTCAGGAATCCGGCGAAAACTATCTGGAAACCATATTGATATTAGAAAAAAGAAACGGCATTGCCCGTTCCATTGACGTAGCCAATGAGCTGAACTTCTCGAAGCCCAGCGTCAGCCGAGCCGTATCCATATTAAAAAAAGCCGGCTATCTGGAAATTGGGCCCATTAACCAGCTTCTTTTGACCTCTTCCGGCAGAGAAATTGCCGAGCGTATATATGAGCGTCATCTAGTTTTGACTAAATATCTGACAGATCTTGGCGTAAGCGAAAAAATTGCGTCCGAGGACGCCTGCCGCATAGAGCATGTACTCAGCGAGGAAACCTTCCAGTGTATTAAAAACAACATAAAAAACAGCCGCTAATGTTCGGTGCCATAAAAAAGCTTTCTCTGCCTATTAAAATCATATTGCCTTGTTTACTTATGATACACGACCTCCGCATATTCCTTAAGGACCCAAAATAAAGTCAAGCCGCTATGCGGCTTTTTTACGTTTTACTGATAGAAACAAAATTTCTGTGGGCTCTGCCCTCATTTTTTTGCAGGAATTTGACTCTTGAGCCAAACAAAGCCGCGCAAACGCGCGGCTTTGTTCTAGATTCTGCTGTAATTTATCCTCTGTAGAAATTAATCAGACAGCCGGAAAGAATAATCTTTCTCTCGTCGTCTGTCAAATCACCCAGTCGAAGCGTGATTTCCTTCATATCCTTATTCACAATAAACGCCTTTATTTCCTGCCATTTTTCCGCAACAGCCCTCTTAATCTCCGGTATAAAAACATAATCCCCCGTTTCAAAGGGAATACCATCCTCAAAAAGGAATGGAAGCATGCCCCAGTTAATCAGATTGGAGCGATACCTCTTGGTCGCGTACTCGCTGGCAATATTGGCCCAGCCGCCCAATACCTTCTGACAGCTGGCTGCCTGTTCCCTTGCAGAGCCATCCCCGGGCTTCACCGCATAGATAACACTGCCGATGCCCGTATTCATTTCGTCTGTATCGGCAAACTGCTTTTTCACTGCCTCAAAAATTTCCTTTAAAGGAGCATATTCCTCAGTGGGCGCCTTTCCGGATAGCCTTGCCTTTTCCGCTGTCTGAATGTCCTTTGCCCTCTCCACATAACAGGGATCCTTTCTGGACAAAGCAAACTCCGCCAATTTCAACGGATTGGAACGGTAGGAGCTTGTCTCTCCCGAGGGGATCAGCTCGTCTGTTGTTGTGACGGGGTCCGTAATCACAGAAGCAACCTTCAGCATAATATGATCCGTCAATGGGCTCATAGCCGGCCAGTCTGTAATATTGGGGCCAAAACGCAGCTCGGAAGTCTTGTCAGCCTTGCCGAAGCCGTCATAGCATCTGTTTTTATAGACGTCGCCGTTAAAGGAATACGCCGGCCTTGTAAACTCTACATCCATATCTGTCGCCGCCGTCAGCCTTCCTTTGTTAACAGCCGTCGCTGCAATAGAGCGGGCATCCATCAAAGCGACAGAGGCAATCTGGCCGCTGGTGATTTTAGAGCCTTCTCTGTTGGGGAAGTTGCGGGTAGAGTGACGGATACTCAGGCAGTTGTTGGCGGGCACATCTCCCGCGCCAAAACATGGGCCGCAGAAGGCGGAGCGCACTGTTGCGCCTGCCACCATAATGTCCGCAATGGAACCATTCTCCACCAGCTTCACAAATACAGGCTGGCTGGATGGATAAACGCTCAAAGCAAATTCCCCTGCTCCGATAGAGTGACCTTTTAAAATATCCCTGGCATCACAAATGTTTTCATAGGTACCTCCCGCGCATCCCGCGATAACGCCCTGCTCTACGTAAAGGGCCCCGTCCTTCACCTTGTCCTTCAGTGAAAACTGAATGGTATCGTTGTCCAGCTGCTTTGCTCCTGTCTTTTCTATTTCGTCCAATATATCCATCAAGTTGGCATTTAATTCCTCAATAGTATAAATGTTGCTTGGGTGGAAGGGCATGGCAATCATTGGTTTTATTGCCGACAAATCCACCTCTATCATGCCGTCATAGTAGGCAACCTTTCCCGGTGCAATCTCTTTGTATTCCTCTTTCCTTCCGTGTATCTCATACCAGCCCTGTACCTTTTCATCCGTTTTCCAGATGGAGGTCAGACAGGTTGTTTCCGTTGTCATAACATCTATACCGTTACGGTAATCCACACTGAGGCCGTCAATGCCATCCCCCACAAATTCCATAACCTTGTTTTTCACATAGCCGTCCTTGAAAACCGCTCCGATTATGGCAAGGGCAACATCCTGAGGGCCTACTCCCCTCTGTGGTTTTCCTTTCAGGTATACGCCGACCACCTGAGGCCTGTCTATGTCATAGGTTTTGTTCAAAAGCTGTTTTACAAGCTCCGGACCTCCTTCACCGATTGCCATGGTGCCCAATGCGCCATAACGGGTATGGCTGTCGCTTCCCAGTATCATTTTACCAACACCGCTCATCATTTCTCTCATGTACTGGTGAATGACAGCCTGATGGGCGGGTACATAGATACCGCCGTATTTTTTAGCGCAGGAAAGACCAAATAAATGATCATCCTCGTTTATGGTTCCGCCTACAGCGCAAAGGGAATTATGGCAATTGGTAAGAACATAGGGCATGGGAAATTCCGTAAGCCCGCTTGCCCTAGCCGTCTGAATAATACCCACATAGGTAATGTCGTGGGATGCCATACGGTCAAACTTGATTTTCATTTTCTCCGTATCCCCGCTGGTATTATGGCTTTGCAATATGGAATAGGCCATAGTCTCCCTTGCAGCGTCCTCCTTTTTCATATCCCTGCCGGTCAATCCTTTTACCTTAGCCAGAGCGTCCTTATCCTCGGCGACAATCTCTCTGCCGTTTACCAAATAAGCGCCGCTGTTATATAATTTAACCATCTATGTATCTCCTTCCAAATAATATTCAAAGTAACATATTTATTATATCTGCCCTGCCGCTATTTGTAAATAAATACATTTGTCCGCACTAATTTAGCATATTTATTCATAATAATATATTCCTCCCCGCTTTTTGGGTTAAGCGATGAAACAATTAAACCCGATTTACATAAGTTAAATTTGCTTATGACTGTGTTTATCTGAAAATTTATAGGATTTTAAATTTCTTTTGGAGAATTTGCCTCTAAACCTCTACAAGGGTTTCCCTTTTATGTCCAATGTGCTTGTTTTTATTTTGCCCTTTAGGGCATGGAAGAGAGGGATTTCAGGGGGAATCGAAACCCCGGCGTTTTGGCTACTTTCACGCTGAAAGTAGCATCAAAGTACTTAGCTTTTAACAAAGATACATTTATATTATACTGCCGGGTAAAAGATGTAGCCTGACTGTTAAGCAGGCAAAGAATACTTCTTTGAAGGATTCAAAGAGCAACGTGACCGATAAAAACAAAGGTTTTGGAGGTTCTCTGCGTAAATTTATGGTATACTAAATACGGTGATAAAAAATGGATATTGAAAAAATCATCTATACCTATGCCAAGAAAAATGGAATAGGAGCAGCGGGAATATGCTCTGGCGAAGACTATTCCTGTATGCGCTCCTGTCTGGAAAAAAATAACCCTTCTCTGAAAGGCTTTGTGGAACAGGATATTGAAAAAAGAATATATCCCTCCTTGACCCTTCCCGGCATAAAAAGCATTATCGTTTTTGCCCTGTCCTACGGAAAAAGATTTGATTTTGCCATGGATGACAGACTCCGCGGAAATCTCTCCCACGGCGCTATAGGCGAGGATTATCATATAACCTTAAAACGGATTTTTGAAGGTCTGGCAGAGGAGCTTCATAAAATTCATTCCTTTCGGTATAAAATATTTGTGGACACCGGCCCGCTGATAGACAGAGAGGTAGCGAAACGGGCGGGTATCGGGCCGATTGGAAAAAACGGTTCTGTCATATCCCCAATATGCGGATCTATGCTGTTTATCGGCTATATGATGACGGATTTGGACTTGCCCTTTTCCGCTCCGGCAGAGGAAAACGCATGCGCTTCCTGCCGGATATGCATTGACAGCTGTCCTTCTGGCGCCCTGTCAGAAGCGGGCTTTCAGGCTGAAAAATGTATTTCCTGCCTGACACAGCTTAACCGCCCTCTGAACACAGAGGAAATGGCGCGGATGGGAAAACAGATTTACGGCTGTGATATTTGCCAGCTGTCCTGCCCGAAAAATAAGAATATGAACAGAACCCCTGTCACAGATATCAATGCGGCAAAACCAGATTTGGAGAACCTTTTATACCTTTCCAATAAAGCGTTCAAACAGACCTTAGGGCAAACCGCCGCCGGATGGCGCGGCAAAAAAATACTGCAGCGTAACGCCCTAATCGCCCTGGGCAACAGCGGTGAGAAAAGAGCCGAGGCAATTTTAACACTCTTTACTGAGGATGATAGAAGTCTTATCAGTGACACAGCAAAAAAAGCTCTGCAGCTTTACAGGAGGAAATAAGTATGGGCTACTGGAATTCCAGGGGGCTTCGCGGAAGCACACTGGAGGATATTATCAATTTTACAAACGACATGTACCGCCAGCAGGGACTTGCCCTCATACAAAAAATACCGACGCCTATTACGCCGGTGGAGATAAATAAGGAGAAAAGAACGATCACTTTGGCTTATTTTGATCAGCAGAGCACTGTCGATTATATAGGCGTAGTGCAGTCAATTGCGGTATGCTTTGACGCTAAGGACACCACACTGAAAAGCCTGCCCATTCAAAATATCCATGCTCATCAGATTAAATTTATGGAGGATTTTCAGTCACAAAACGGCGTTGCTTTTTTGCTGGTGCATTTTGCGGTCTTTGACGAATTCTATTTTCTTCCCTTTGAGATACTGAAAGATTTTTGGGACAAAGCCCAGGCAGGCGGAAGAAAATCCATTCCCTACGCCGCCTTTGAAAAAAAATATCTGATTGAAAACAGAGGCGGCGCCATACTGCAGTATCTGGAGGCCATAAATACCTATTTAATAGATCGGGATAGAACGAAAAGGGCTGCCGGCAACCGATAAGTCTGCCTGTCTTTTACAAAACTCGGCTTTTCAGCCGTATGAAAAAGGATAAATAAGGCAATCATAAAAATAAAAAAGCTGAGAGGAGCTGTTTTTATGAATATGGTTGCTTTTTTGCGCAGAAAAAAGGTACTTCTGCCTGCCGTCGCTACAACAGCTTTGGTTTTTCTATTGGGCGGCTGCCAGGTTTCAGACGCCACAGGTAAAAAATCAAACACAGATAAAATAGAAAAGGTCAGTATCACAGAGGAGAATGTTTACGACGTCTATGTCAAGGATACGTCCTACCGCCTCTCCAAATATGAGCCCTCAGAGGGAAATCTTCTGGGCGCTTATATTTTAGGAGATAAATATGTAAAGGGAGACATATCCTCCTTTGAAGAGAAGGTGGGTACACCTCACGAAATATACGCCGATATTATGCGCCAGGGCGACCTTTTCCCTCTTCAATGGGTATTGGAATGCTACTCTCAGGGAAAAACACCAATGGTCATACTCTATCCTTCCGAAGGATATAATATTTTTGATATGGATGCCATAGAAGAAACGGCAGAGGAGTTTGGTATTCTCGATATACCCATTTTTTTGCAGCTTTACCCAAACCCTCTGTCCTATCAGTGCGAGGCGGAATATTACATTGAAAACTTTCGCCGTATTCGAGAAATTTTTCAAAAAGCAGCGCCCAATGTCGCCTTTGTATGGAGCATAGATTCGTCAAATGTGAAAGACAGCATTGCCTTTTATCCGGGGGATGACTGGGTGGACTGGATAGGACTTAATATTTACAGCCTTCTTGAGGGAGAAAGTACAAATCTGTGGAGTAATGTTGACTATTTTTACTATACCTTCCAAAGCTCTAAACCCCTGATGATTTCTCAGCTTGGTATTTCCCACTATTCCACAGGGGAACACAAATATGAAACGGAAAGCGCCGCAAGGCTGATTGAGGAGTTTTACCGCAGGACAGAGGCAGATTACCCACGCATAAAGGCCATTGTATACATGGACTATAACGGCGCGGAATACGCTCCAAAGGATGCGGTGAGAAATGATTTCACCGTCACAGGAGAAAAGAGTATCCTTAAAAGCTATCAAGATGCCGTTGCCGCCAATGTCTCGGCCGCTTTTCAAAATTCAAAAAGCGTACCTCAATATTTCAAAAGCCCATTTAAAGCGTTTGTCATTGATGGTAAAATATACATTAACCGCTATACCCTGGATTATGATCTGAAAAATAAAATACAGGGGAAAGAAACTTTTATACACGGTAAAGAGTATATAGAGTTAGAAAGAGGCAACATTTCAGTGGATCACGATAAAAAAGAAATTATACTGGCCAGGGGGCAGTAAGCTGCTGCCCCTTTTTAAGAAGGGAGTATTCGTATGCTATCAAAAAATGTGGTTGAAAATACCATAGAGGCGGCACTTTCAACCGGCGGGGATTTTGCGGAAATTTTTATGGAGGATACCAAAAAAAGTTCCATTTCCCTCATAAACGGTAAAGTGGACAAGGCGGTTTCCGGCATTATTTACGGTGCAGGCATCAGGATTTTCAATGGGTTTAACGCCATCTATGCTTACACAAACGATACCTCTGAGGAGAACCTTGTAAAAACCGCAAGACAAGCCGCTTTGGCCATGAAAAAAGAAAGCAGTGCCAAAATACAGAATCTTTCCAAAAAGGACATAAACAATATACATAATATCAGAATTATGCCCTCCTCTGTTTCAAAAAAAGAAAAGGTTGATATGCTCAGATCTGCGTCGAACGCCGCATTTTCCTATCATAGCCTCATCTCACAGACAAGGTGCGGCTATCTGGATACCGTACAGGATGTGCTTATCGCCAATTCAGAGGGACTTTGGGCAGAGGACGAAAGAGTTCGCACCCGTTTTACCGTGGAATCCGTCGCCTCCAGCGAATCGGAAAAGCAGAGCGGCCATTTCAGCCCCGGGGGCCATACCGGCGGCGAGCTTTTTGCCTCCGTCAATGTGGAGGAAATTGCCAGAGAGGCTTCCCGCATCGCTGTGACAATGCTTGGCGCTGATTTGTGCCCCAGCAAAAAAATGCCCGTTGTCATCGACAACGGTTTTGGAGGCGTTATCTTTCACGAGGCCTGCGGTCATGGCCTGGAGGCTACTGCCGTTGCAAGGGGAGCATCCGTTTTTGCCGGAAGGCTGGGAGAAAAAATCGCCAGTGACGTGGTAACGGCTATTGACGACGGCACCATACCAAATGCCTGGGGCTCTGCCAATATAGACGACGAGGGATCCCCCTGCCAAAAAAATATATTGATTGAAAACGGAATTTTGAAATCCTACTTGATAGATAAGCTAAACGGCCTTAAGATGGGCATGCCCTCAACGGGAAGCGGCAGGAGAGAAAGCTACAAATTCGCTCCTACCTCCCGCATGACAAATACCTTTATCGCACCCGGCAAAAGTACGCCGGAGGAGATCATTGCCGCTACAGAATACGGCCTGTATGCAAAGCAAATGGGCGGCGGCTCTGTCGACCCGGCTACAGGATCCTTCAACTTTGCGGTTTTAGAGGGTTACATTATCCGCCACGGCAAAATATGCGAGCCGGTCAGAGGCGCCACCTTAATCGGAAAAGGCAGCGATGTTTTAATGAAAATTGATATGGTGGGCAGCAATCTGGCAAGAGCCCAGGGCATGTGTGGTTCCATCAGCGGATCCATACCAACAGACGTAGGCCAGCCTATGATTCGTGTCAGTGAAATTACCGTAGGCGGAAGAAAGTAAGGGGGCGCAGATAATGGATAAAGATTGTTTTCAGGATATGCTGGTAAAAAGAGCAGTACAGACAGGCTTTTCCGACTGCGAGGTTTATTATGAGGGCGGAAAAAGCTTTGAGGTTATGATATATGAGGGCGAGATTGCCCATTATGAAAACAGCGTACAGCAGGGTGTTTCCTTTCGGGGTCTGTTTAACGGCAGCATGGGATATGCCTACTCCGAAAAAGTGGAGGAGGATGCCATTGACTATCTGGTAAAGGAAGCCATGGAAAACGCATGCATTATAGAAAATGAGGAGGAAGAGCCCTTATACGGTGGTGAAGAAGAGTATCCCGCTTTAGAGGGTTTTTCCGAAGCTCTAGCACAGATAAGGGACAGTCAAAAAATTGAGGATGCAAAAAGAATGGAGGCCAGCGCCAAGGGGCAGAGCAGTGAAATTATGGCTGTTGATTATTGCTTGAACGGATACAGCGAGGGAGAAGTTTCCATCAAAAACAGCAGAGGTCTTTCCGTATCTTACCGTAATAACTGTGCGACTGCCTATGTATCCGCTATCGCCCAAAGGGGCAATGACATTAAAACAGCGGGAGAATACTTTATCGGTCAGGATTATGCCTCCTTCAAGCCTGAGGAAATGGGTAAAGCTGCTGCCGGTCAGGCTGTAAGTCATTTAGGCGCGGAAAGCACAATTTCAGGCGACTACAGCGTGGTACTGAAAAATCAGGTAATGTCAGATCTGCTGGCGACATTCTCGGGTGTATTTTTTGCTGAAAATATACAAAAGGGCTTCTCCCTTTTAGGGGATAAAAAGGGCACAGCCATCGCCTCCTCAGGAGTAACACTTCGAGACGACGGGCTTTTGGAGGGAGGCTTTGGCTCCGCCCCCTTTGACTCAGAGGGCGTAAGCTGTAAAAATAAGGCAGTAATCGAAAAGGGTATTCTTCAAACATTACTGTATAACCTGAAATCAGCCCAAAAAGACGGCGTACCCTCCACAGGAAACGGCTTCAAACCATCCTTCCAGTCTCCCGTTGTGACGGCCTGTACAAATTTTTATCTGGAAAAGGGAAGCCACACACAGGCTGAGCTTTTCAGCCTCCTGAAGGACGGACTCTATATTACAGAGGTGGCCGGCCTTCATTCCGGGGCGAACAGTATCTCCGGCGATTTCTCTTTATCCGCAGAAGGATTTCTTATAAAAGACGGCAAAATAGATGCCCCCGTGGAGCAAATCACCATCGCCGGCAACTTTTACGAGCTTTTAAATAGGATAACGGAAACCGGAAACGATCTCCGCTTCAATCTTCCCTCCGGCGGCGGCGTTTTTGGTTCGCCGTCTGTACTCATAGAAAAAATGGCGGTAGCCGGACTGTAACAGATATCACTGCCGCGAAAATCAAAAGCTTGAGGGTCTGTCTCCGTTTTGCTTCGGTTGGTGCTAAGTAAACGTCCCATGGACGTTCAGTCCCCCGCAAGCTTCCACAGACTAGCCCTTGACCCTAAAGAAACCGCGTATCTACGCGGTTTCTTTCAAAGTTTTTGCTCTGTTTTTTTCAAAAAGCGTATAGGTTTGGGAAAAGCCCAAGGTTTTTTTGCACTCCCACCTTAGTTTTTTCTCCTTATTGCCCTCCTTGCTTGGCCCGCAATATATCCCGAAGCTGCGTCACCGAAACAAACTCTATACCATCCTTTTCAAGCTCCGGCGCTAATTCTTTAATTGCCTGGGCTGTTATTTTGCCCCCCTCCGGACCCACATGGCCTATAGCCAGAGCGGTTCCTTTGCTTAACGCAATTTTCCCTGCTTCCCTGAGCCTCTCCTTCACCACATTGATGTCATCAGTGCTGTCCAGAAAAACATCCCTGGCTATTAGTATCATATCCTTATTCTCACAGGCAAATTCCGCCTGAGATTTGGCTGTCGTTTTACTGTCCACAAAAATAAGACCCTTCTCACAGGCTACCTCCATGACAGCGCTCAGACACCGTTTATCCTCCATGATAGCAGAGCCCATATGATTGTTTATACCAACGGCATATTTCACTACGCCGAGTGCCTCATTAACAGCCGCCTTGATTTCGTCATCCGTCATACTCCGAAATACGCCCTTGTCCCCCACCCAGGATTTTTTTCCTGTCAGAGATTCCATGGGCATATGTACAATCATTTCCTTTCCCGCCGCGTGAACAGCCTCCACATCGCCCACAGAATTGTCGCTGAAGGGCATAATAGCCGCAGTCAGAGGAATATCAAGGCTCAGCATCTCCGCTGTGCCCTCTCCGTTATATCCAAAATCGTCAATCACAATTGCCAGATAGGCTTTGGGCTGGGCTGCTGCGCTGGCCCTTACACTTTTCTTCTCCAAAATACCATATCCGCCGCCTAATACAAGGCATAAACAAAATACCGCCAATAACCGCTTTAAAAGCGTTTTTTTTGATACAACCAAAATCATGGTAAAGCCTCCCAATGAAACAATTACTATATAGATATTATTCTTTTGCTTCATTTATACATGGACACGGACACTTACCATGAAAATAAGCATGGCGGGGGTATGCCATGCTTATTTCCTGAATGATAACTGGTCTGTCAAACTGTCTATCCAAACTGATTGCCTCTTATACTCAACATGTCTCATTTTTCCATAATGACCACTTTACTCATTTATGAAAAAACCGCACAAAAATACTCTGAAAAAAAGCTCTTTTGTCCGCCTTCTTCTTTTAAAATGCGGGCGGCGTTGCCGCCGCCCGGGAACCTGTACCCTTCTTATCAAGTACAAGCTCTATAGGAATGCTCCCCTCAAGTCAGACAAATCTTATTCTGCCGACTGGCTTGATGGTTCCTCCTCCTTGGTCTGTGTTTCCTGCTCCTGCTCTGTAGTATCCGCTCCAATAACCTCTCCGGCCTGCTCATCGGCCGCCGGTGACATTACCTCCGCTAATTCCTCACTTGCCGCATTGATATTGCCAAATGCCCAGTGCGCACTTGTCACATCGCTGAATCTTGATTCCATATCAGAATTTGCTTCTCTTTCCAAAAGCTTGTTGATAACCGTAACCGCTTCCGCTCTGGTGATATAGCTTTGAGGCTTAAAGCTGCCGTCAGGATAACCTGTAATGTAGCCTTCCTTGCTGACAGCATTAATCATGCCATTAGCCCAGTGGCCCTCGGTATCGTTAAACAGACTCTGGTAATCAATACCCGCTTTCGCAAACTGGTTTACCACAGAAACAAACTCTGCTCTGGTAATATTATTCTCGGGACGGAATGTGCCATCCTCGTAGCCCTTCAAAATACCATAGTCCTCCAGGAAACCGATGGAATTTGCGTACCATTTGTTTCCGTCAACATCTGTAAAGCTGTTTGCGTAGTACTGGCCGCTTACCAGCTTGTCCTCCATAATTCTGGAGAAGATTGCCGCCACCTCAGCTCTTGTGATGGATAGCTCAGGTCCAAAGGTGCCATTTTCATAACCGCTGATATATGGTCCTGTCATTTCCTTGTCCAGTACAGGTGTTTTATATTCTTTGTCAGGTGTCTTGATTGGTTCTTCTTCAGGCTTCTCTTCTTCCGCCCTGCCTTTTTCGTAAAGCGCCGTCAATTTGGTAGAGCCTGTAATTTTTAAGTCGTCCAAATCTACGACATCTCTGCCGTTTTTACTCCAGCCGATAAATTTAAAGCCTTCGTCAGCCATTACCTTAGGTGGATTTTCAGGATTATCGTTTTTCTTAACGCTCTCTGTTGTCTCACCCTTCAATGTACCGTGGTCACCCTTTAAGTAGGTTACGGTGTATTTTGCGGTTCCGCCGCCACCGCCGCCACCTCCACCGCCTCCACCGCCGCCGGATGGGGTGGAAGATTTAGAGGTTGGGGTTCCTGTTACTGCATTGGAAAGAATGCCTTCGCCTAAGCTTGTGCCGCCGTTATCCTCAGCCACTGCCGCCATGGTAATGGTATAGGTCTCCCCGCCGGTAAGCCCTGTAATTTCTTTGGATGCCGCATCCTTATCTGCCGTTATTTTTGAAACTACGCCGTTAAGCTCCACATAGATATTGTAGCTGCTGATAACATCTGTACCACCCGGTACTGGCGCTGTAAAGTTCACAGTCAGCTTTTCTGTGCCGCTTGCTACGGAAGTAATGGCAGGCGCGTCAATTGCCTTTGTAAAGGCGTCTCCATTTTGAAGCGCCGGTGTACTTGCCTTATTGGTCTCTGTCTCTTTTACTCTTACATAGAGGTTGTTTGCCGGGATAGCATCCCGAAGCCCCTCAATGGTGTCACCCTTAAACTCTGTGGCATCTGCCCATGCAGCCGCATCAGGTGCGGATCCCGCGATAACATATTCATAAACCGTATCCGCGTCGCCGTCTGTCGTAAAGGAGAATGTGTTGTCCACATCGTTTACAACCGGTGCGCTGATGGTTACGGCACAAGCCGCTTTCTCAACCGCCGCAGACCATGCGCTCTCCTGAGAACCAACTACATTGTTGGCAGGATCTTCCTTGCCGCTTACGACAAGCTTCACATACTTGCCGATGTTGTCAGCCGTTAAGGTGTAGCTGCCTGCTGTGGATACAGGTGTCAAAGCGGATACGTCTGCTGTATTGTCCGCGGATACATACCATGCGTAGGAAACGTTGTCCCCAAGGTTACCTGTTCCGCCGTTGACATTCGCAGGACCCATGGAGGAGATGTCAGCAATCAGCTCTACATTATATATCGCATCACCTTCGATTGTCGGCGTTCCCGTAAGGGCCTCGCCGGCCTCTGAAATTCTGGAAGTAGAGGTTTCGCTGCCGGAAGCACCGCTTAACTCTGTCGCTGTGGCTACGCAATAAATAAATTTGCCAAGGTCAGCCCTTACCAAGGTATAGGTCTCCCCTGTTGCGCTGTCAATGGCAACGCCATCGCCTACAGCGTCGTCAGCCCTGTACCACTGGAGGGTATAGTTGCTCAGACCGCTTGGGTCTAATGAATTGCCGTCCGCAATACCCAATACTGCGCCGATATTGTTGCCTGATTTTTTCTCAATGTCAAAAGCGCCGGAAACAGCCTTATTGGTAATTTGGCCTGTTTTTCCGCTGACAGCCTCCGCTGTAGTGAAATTGTCCGCCTTTGCGGCAGGAGCGCTTACCTTGACATAAATGTATTTGTTTACGTCTTCAGCTGCCACGGTATAGGTATTGCCTGTAGCGCCGCCGATTGCCGTGCCCGCGTCAGTAGCGTCCGTACTGTCTGCTCTGTACCACTGATACTCAAAGGTAATGCCGTTTGTGGCAAAGGTAGCAGGGGTAACAGCACCTGCTGTCAAAGTACCGCCGTTAGCCGCCGTACCTGTAATATCGCCTACGCTGAAGCCGTCAGCAGGGCTGATTGTCGCCGTAAGCTTTAGCTCGCCGCTTGTAGGAAGCTTATAGTTATCTTTATCGGTGCCTGTCAATTCCAAATTACCGCTTGCAATTGAAACTTCTTTTTCTTCTCCCGCATCCATAGCGTCATTTGCGGATGGTGCGGAATCCTGGAAGGTTGCGTCCTGAGCGCCTGCTGCCTTTACATTGACAGATACAACGTCTCCATCTACCACACCCTCAAAGCTTCCTTCCGGAAGAGCTGTGCCGGCAGGAATGGATACCGTTGGAGAATTGTCGTAGGTTTTATCAGCCGCTGCCCATGCTGTAGCATTCGGGTTCCAACTAATCTCCTTTGGAACAACTTTGAATTTAATGGTTACAGTGGCTTCTGTGCTGCTTGAAGATTCGCCTACTGTCACTGTGGATGTGTATGCTTCGTCACTTGCCGGCTTGCCGGTTGCCGGAGCAATTTTAAACTCAAATTTACCTGTAGAAGGTGCAAGAGTTTTACTTGATGTATCACCTGTTACTGTAAACGCACTGCTCATGTCGGTATTTGTATAATCTGCATTCATTGAAACGTTGCCTGTGTTTGTGAATGTGATTGTTACGCTTGCCGGAGCTGCATAGCCATATTCCAGTTCGCCGAAATCGATTGTGTTTGAGTTGGCATCAAAGCTTGGGAATTGGTCGGTTGGCGTTGAAGTTGCTGTTGTTGTCACAGTCAGCGCCGGAGCGGACACTGTTGGTGTAATGCCTGTCACTTCTGTGTCGGAAGAAACAGTGTAGTATTTCGCCGCGTCCGAACCCTCCGCGTCATTAAAGCGAAGCTTGATATCATGGCTTATTCCAGCGTCAAGGCTAATCTTGTAAGCGTTAGCGCCGGTGGTGGAAACTGCGTTATAGGTGCCTGAATAGCTTCCCTCGCCCTTCTTAACATCGTACTCAAGCTTTGCCCCTGCTTTCGGTTTAAATGCAGTGGAATCCAGTGTAATACCCTCGTTTGTCACAGTGGCGTTGCCGCCATTGCCTGTATTTACCGCCACAGGCGCCGTCAGTGTAATTTTGGAAGGTGTGACAGGACCGTCCGTTGCCGTTACCTCCGCGGAATCCCCCGCAACGGTTGCATCGCTTGAAATAGCCTTTACAACAACATTGTAGGTTCCCGCAGCCGTGTAATCGGCATTTGTCGGATCCAATGGGATGTTTTTCGTCACCACGGTACTGCTATCAGTGCTGTCGGGATTAACGGTGGCCGTCTCAACCTCCGTACCATCACTGGAAGCCTGTACGGACACGGTATAATAATCTACCTTGCCATGGTCGTCGCCGTCAGGGGTAATGGTGATGTCGATACCGCTGTCATCGCCCGAAGCCGCTGCAATAGAAGCGGATGGGTCTTTCATGGCCGCCGCTGCAGGAACCTCCACATTGCCGGAAGCGTCTACGGTGAAATTGTCTGACCCTCTATCGCTAGGTCCATCGCCGCTCCAAACAATAACAACATAATCATATCCCGCTTCAAGTTTAGTACCATCAACGGTAATCTGTCCTGTATCATTAGAAGCAATTCTTTGTAATCCATAGCCACCTATACCTCCGCTAACTTCACCAGCAAAAGTATCATCTATGGTAGTTCCTGCTTTTATGGCATCAATTAAAGTTTTTGTGAAATACTTCGTATTTTCCCCCAATATAAGCGCTGAATTGGGGTTTCCGTTAAGTCCAACAACATTTTCATCTTCGCTGTCTTTATCATAGTTGAACTGCTCAATTGTCATTATATTAGCATAGATATCACCGGCGCCATGACTGCCTCCGGTTGTTACATCAATAACAATTCCTCCACTTATGCTGCCTGTTACGCCTGTCACAACAGCATAATCGCTGGCTGCAGCAAAAACATTAGGCGCAAGACCCAGTATCATTGCCGCTGCTGTAAAAACGCTAACAGCTTTTTTTAACAATCCTTTCATATTTTACCTCCTGTTTAATGAACCTTAAGTTCTATTGTTCGGTATAGCATCCAGTGCAGAATTAAGCACCGCCGCTGCCATTTCATCATGACTTATCGGTTCATTATTATTTTCTTTTATTGCCTTATAAATACGCCTTTTGGCATTTGCTGCCCCGGGTCCTCCCTGGGAACTTAAGTACGGCACCCCTAGTATTTTTAAAGTATCTGTACTAAATTTAGTATTCCAATTTCTGTATATATTTGATACTTCACTATCCGTTAACTCAGCATTATCAGAAGCCATATTATATTCAGCACAGATTCTGTTGACATCGCCTACAGTACCCAATATAACAAATCCGTCTTTACCGTCTCTTAAAATGTCAATTTGAGCAGACTTATTACTGCAATAGTTAACCCAATCTGAGTTTTCCGTTAAATCTATTAGATTATATTTAACAGTAGTGGTGGCAGTAGTAACTACTATCTCAGCTGAGGTTTTATCCTTGTTTTCTATTTCTATCATAGAATACAATGTTCCGCTTGCTGTAGTCATTACAACCTTTAACGCCGGCTTTTTCAGTCTGGTTATACCTGAATTTTGGTCATTCTTTCTTTCAATGTCAATAACTATAGAATAGTCACCATATTCTGGTGTAGGTGTGCCAAACCGCCCCATATTATTCTTTACGGCAGTCGCGGTATAATATTTTCGTCCATTATTAATCTCCGAATTCTCCATATATCCCGCCTTTACAATCATATTGCCGGATATATTGGCAAAATCCGTACCGTTGGCCGCCGCCACTTCATCTTCCGTAGCATAGGCTGTAAAGGTGTCCTCCAAAGTATCGGAGGTAACCACTATCCATTTGGCAAAGCTGTAACCCTTTTTGTTGCGCAGGGGATAGGCCGCGTTATCCACATACAGGGGTAAATCCGGCTTTAAGGCGCCGTTTTCGTCCCTGTCCGCAGAGGCATACATGAATTTCTCCTGAAACTCCTGTATGGACTGCTTTGTCTCCTCTGAAACCGCTCCTATGGGGACAGCTATTGCTCCCATCAGCCTATCATCCCAGTCATAAAAGGAAACCGACGCCATACCCTCGGCGCTGCCGCCACCGCCGGTATCGGCGCTCTCGCCCTTTTCAATCCATTTCATCACAGGCTCTTCCATGCGCTCATTTTCACCGATTTTCAAGTTTTCAACAATCGATCCGGCTGCATCCTTTGTCAGCGGGCGGGAGTAGTATTCCACCGCTGTTCCCGCTTCCTGTTTTCCTGTAAAATATACCGCCAGTGCACTTAACGGCGAATAATACGCCGCCGCGTCAGAAGCCAGACGCAGTGCAGACGAAGCCGAGCCCAAGGCTATGGTATCGCTGTGCACATCCTCCTTGGAATGGCCTTCCGTATATTTGAAAACTGCCGTGACGCTTCGAGCACCGTTCAGAGCCCCGAGGGGCGAAGCCGTCTCTGTCTCCAAATACAGGTAACCCTTCCTGCCGTAGGGGCTTTCCAAAGTGATACCGTCAAAATATGCCAGTGCAGTTTTGCCGCTGAAAGCCTTCTCACCTACTGTTTCCAGCGGAACCGCCCCGCTCCAGCTGCCGGCGCCCGTTGTATCATAGGGCACCTGGCTTCCTCCCCACCTTACAGGCTCCAATACTGT
This sequence comes from Bacillota bacterium, assembly GCA_019422105.1. Taxonomy (GTDB): domain Bacteria; phylum Bacillota; class Clostridia; order Lachnospirales; family Anaerotignaceae; genus JAHZDZ01. Next base: position 454,231 of record JAHZDZ010000001.1, read on the forward strand.
GGAATCAAACTCCAGTACCACGCCCGCGGAGTGAAAGCTCTCCATTCCGGAGGTAATATCAAGCCCTACCTCCAGATATGTGTCGTTTATATTGGATGCCGTAACTGTCAATTTCGGCTTTTCAGGAGCAGGCGTCTCACCCTCCTCCGCCATACAGCCAAAGGAGGACAGCAAAGATACCACTACAGCGGCAGCCAATATTTGCATCCCTTTTTTTACTCTCCCTTTTCTCATCACCTCAGCCCTCCTTGTTCTATTACCAAAATGCAGTCCTCCCCGCTCTTGTTGTAATTTGCGGGGGCCATAAGAATATTCAGGTCGGACACTGTAATAGAACCGTCACCATTCAGGTCGTATTTTTTTAAGTCCTCTGTCCCGGCATCCGCCATTCCATCGGACAAATATGTCAACAGGGCGTTCCTGTCGGACAGCTTTGTCTGGCCGTCCCCATTCACATCCCCGCAAACAAGCGTAATCTCTCCGAGCGCAAGGCTCTGTCCCGCCATTGAAATCCCTTTTACGGTAAAGGGCAGGTGGTTTTTTTTCACAATCGTCATTTCATAGCTTCCGTCAGGAATATCGGACAAAGTTATATTTTGCTGATAAAGGCCGGTTCCCCTGCCGTTTCCGATATGGATGTCCTCCATATCCCCTTTTTCCTCGTTCCATGGCTCTGTATCAAAATTTAGGGTGTCGTCTGTATCATCATCGTCAGAGCTGTCAAGTCCGAGGGTAGCTTTTACGGGCGTCAGCGTAATATTGGCCTGATCCTTTGGGTCATAAAACAGAAGGCTTACCGTAATTGCGCCTCCCCCTATATCGGCCGGACCATAATTAAAACCTATATTTTTAACTGTCATTGTCCCGTCCGATCCTGTATTATAGATACCGTTATAGTAACCTGTTTTGCTGTCCCAAATTTCTAGGACAACACTGCTGTCCGGTTCATAACCGTACAGCTTGCCGCTGTTTGTGCCAAAATTCAGCAATCCAGCTTCCTTTTTCCCCTCGCCGTTTCCCGCAAGCTTTTTGAGCATTTCCTCCTTTGAGATATTAACCTCGTAGGATATCAGGGGCATTTCCTGTATTACCCTGTCCTGAGTATCTATCAAGGCCCAGGAAAAAAAGTAATACTCCTGCGTTTTCTCCGACGTGCCATCTTCTGCGGCATTATCCCCTTCCAGCTTTTCTACATAATAAACGCTGTAGTCTCTGCCGTCGTTATCCACGTCCTTCACAGACTGAACCAGATTTGCCGGAAGATAGATGCCGAAGCTTCCTGCGTCTATCCTCTCCTCCGTACAAAGGGAAATGGTAAGGGTACTTTTATCTGCCCCGTTTTCTGTCACATCCGCCTTGTAATAAGGCTTTACCAAAGTATAGGGCTGATTCTCCGCCCTGCTCTCAGACGGCATGAAGACCACCGCAGCGGCAAGGCCCAGCAAAAACGCTCTTCCCGCAATACCTCGGATTAACTTTTTTATTCTCTGCATACCGTCTCTTCCCCCTTATGTATGGTGCTGTATATATTTAAAAGGAGAAGGAGCGGTAAATGTTCGCCAGAAAAACGGCCGTTTCAGCCCTTGTGGCCTTGTTCTTCGGAAGAATCTCACCATTTTCATTGCCGCTGATAAAGCCTTCATCAATCAGTCTTGCAACTGCGTCCCTAGCGTAAGACGCAACCGTCTGGCTGTCCCTGAAGGAATCTATTTTCGATGAAGCTCCTTCCTCCGTAAGCTTTCCGCTTAGCACCAGCGCCCTGTAGGTCAGGGACATCATGTCCTCACGGCTGATAAGACCCTCCGGATTAAAGCAGTTATCCCCTATGCCGCTGGCTATGCCAAGTCCCTTGGCCAGCGTAATCTCCTTATAGTAATAGCTGTCCTTTGGCACATCGGCAAAGCCGTCATTTGACTCGCCCTGAGGATTCAGCATTCTCACAAGCAGTGCCATAAAATCTCCGCGCTTGATATTGCTTTGCGGAGAGAAGGTCGTGGAACCGGTTCCGCTGATAATACCAAGCTGTGCCAGCATCTCTATAGAATCCCTGGCCCATGGAACACTGTCAAGGTCGGCGAATACCGCTTTGGACAGTTCTTCCTCCAGCTTCTGTCTCTCCTGCTGCTCCGGCGTCAGCTTAGTGGTTGTTTCTTTTTGTTCTTCCTCTTTATTCTGCTCATAGGCTTCCTGCTTATTTGCTACTGTGACCGTAAATTCTCTGGTAGCGGAAGCACTATTCTTTTTCACCGAAGCCGTCAGGATAACCTCCTGTCTTTCGCTGGCATTTAAAACCGCGCCATAGCTGTTAATCACATCCGGCTTACTGCTCCGCCAGGATATGGAGGATCCTCCCTCGCCGCTTAAAGGAAGCTTCAGGCTCTTCGTCACATTTTGGGCGCTGTTGTTTGAGGCATAACCGATTTTAATGGCAGCGGCATCCTCCTTTACAATTTCCTCATCATTTTTTACCGTATATGCCTTGCTGATTTCACTTCCTGCAACTATGAGCGTATCAACAATTGTACCGTAGCCTACGGCGTTTATGCTCAAAGTATATTTTCCGTCTGCAAATTGTCCTTTTGCATATCCCCTGCTGTCAATTTCAATTTTTTCAGAGCCGACTGTCACTGTGCCGGATACTGCCTTTCCCTTGCTGTCCGTCACCTTTATGCTGACATTTCTCGCATAGACAGGAGTAACCTCCGCGTTGGGATAAGTAAAGGAAACCGCACACTGCTTCACGCCTGACACATTGTTTTTGTACTGTTCAAATCCGTCAGCCTTCAGATAGGCGCCTGAATCCCAGGCCCTTACCTCGCCGTCCTCCACCTGCTTCAGCTTCAGCGTCGCCGCATCAAAATCACTGTCTGTCACTTCATCTTTCGTCTCAAAATACAGTGTAGCTATTTTCTGGCCGCCTCCTGAAGCGTCCAGGGCGCCGCCCGGCATGTACCAGGCAAACATGACATAGCCATCATCCAGATTGATAAGCTTTGAGGAGGAATTCCCCTCCGCTGTCACCTCAACTGTATTATTTTCCACAATATTTTCCACCTGATCATCTGATCTGGCCGGACTCTGGTTTTTATTCAAAAGAATAAGCTTGTCCGCGTCGTAGTCCAAAGCAAGCCTGCCAACCAGTGCCTTCACACCGTAGACTGACACCTCCGCCTCAAGGATGCCGCTTTGTTTATCATATGTACCGTTAATCTGATACCCGGGTATTTCCTCCGCCATGGCTGTCGTGCCAAAGGATGTGAGAACCAGAGAACATACAGCGCCAAACGCCGCTATTTTTTTACAGAAACCCATTGCCGCCGCTCCCCTTTTCAATTTATGTCCATTGAATCGCCATATGGGCGGAGAAATCCCCGCCCTTTTCTGATATGGTCTTCTATATTTTCGATAAAACATTCTTGCTGCTCATTATGGAGCTACAGGCGTATCTCCGATAGTAATAAACTCGGAATAAGGGATAGAGGTATACCGTTTACTGATATTTCCGGTAACATAGCTCATATCATCAACCGTCGCGCCGCCAAGCTCATCCAAATCAGCCCTTGCCTCGTTTGGATTTGTGCCGTCTGCAACCGTCATAAGACCATTGGCCACATACGCCGCGTCCATAATGGTGATATATTTGCCGTCTCTCGCCGCATCACCGATAACCGGCTGAATGGCAACCGTGTCTCCGTCAGCCTTCTTTCCAAACATAATACCTGTAGGAGCATCTCCGCTTCCCTCAGTTTTATTGTCCTCACTTATCTCAAAGCCCGTTATCTCATACAGGAGATAGCCGTTCTTCTTTAGGGATACTTTCCATGTGCCTATTGGCAGGTTTGCTGTAAAATTGGCGATACCCGTATCCAGGTTCAGATTTTCCACCGGAATATCCACAGTATAGGTTTCTTTGTCAGAACTTCTCTCAAAGGTAAGTACACCTTTCGTAAGCCGTCCGAAGCCCTCATTGGAAGCACCGCTGCCTTTTCCATAGTCAACTGAGCCAACAACCTTATAGCCCGTTTCCTTAAACGCCGCTTTCAGTTCCTTATTCTCCTTTATTTTGTCAAAAGTATAAGTCATCTGCTGTGTATCCCCGACTTTATCCAGCTTCTTTGTTATATCAGCCTCTGTGCCGCCTGCCGTGGCCTTTACCACATCGACAGAGCGCTCTGTGTCCGGCGTAAAGGTATAGGTCGGTGTCGCGTCCAGATCATAAATCTTGGTACCCAGAGGTGAAACCATTCCCTCGCCCTTTTGAACCATGGATTTCACAATAAATTGAATGGAGGGGGCGCCGTCCGCGCCGGACTTAAAGGTTACCTGAATCTCATAGTCCGTACCCAATACAATTTCAGGGGAAAGACCAAAGTTTGTACTCTTGTCCGCTACGTTCTGGGCCACATCGTTGATAAACACCTTGTCGACTACATAGGATGTTTCACCCTCCACAGCAGTTGTATCCGCTATGGCGGTAGCTAAAAATTTATTGGCGCCGGCTGTTGTGATAATATAGTCCTTGCTGGTTCCGCCGATCACCTCATCATTTTGAGGCACAGTAACACTGACCTTGCCATGGCTTCCCACAATCAGAGATACAATAGAGCTTTCTGACGGCGTTGGATGGTCCGGATCCGTGGTCTTTGCCTTGAAAGTTACAGTAATCGTCTGATCGGAGGATACATTTTCAAACTGATAGGTAAACGTTGTGTCCTTATTCTGCTCAAAGCCAGTAAACTCAGCACCGTTGATAAATATCCTGTCTATTTCCTTATTCTCGTCAGCTGTAAACACAAAGTCCTTCGTAGACGCGCCGCCGGAAATATTGATAGCTGTGGCAACCGTTACGCCATTTTCTACCGCGCCCGGCGTACTGTCATAGGAAACAGATCCTCCGGCACCGGCTGTTGCTGTTGCTGTATAGGTTACTTCTCTGAGCGGTATTGTCAGCTTCACCTTACCCGCAATACTCGCCGCAGGAATGACGTACTTATTCTTGTCCGCATTAAAGGAAACTCCGTCTATGGTGACATCCTCTCCGCCGGCCGCCGGAGTAATCACAGCTGTTATTTTTCCGTCTGTATCAATCTGCCATCCTGAATTCGGCTGAACATTGAAAGCAAAATCAATACCGCTTATGGCTGTAACAGGCGTTTTATTCGTCTCGCTGTCCTCCACGTTGTCCGCGGTTTTCACGCCGTTTACAAGGCCGTCGCCGGAAATAACGCCTCCGTCCTTATCCTTAAATTCCCAGGTTACATTGTAGCTTGTCTTTGAAATCATCGGAATATCAAAGGTAACCGCCTCACCATTGGTTCTCAGCTCTACCTTTTCATCCTCCTTGCCCTCAGGCCCTGCAGGATAAGGCCAATAGGAATCATGGGTTACATTAAAGTAATAGGTTGGACCGTCCTTAATTGTGGTGACGTACTGGCCTTCGTCATTGGTAGTCATAACCTCGTCCAGAGCTACCGCTTCCCCATCACTGTTGAAGAAGTTGACCTTAGCGCCTGAGATAGGCATTTTTGTGTCGTCTCCCGACTGCACATAAATATTGAACGCCGCCTGGAGCTGATACATATTGTCATACTCAAAATAGAACTTAATATTCTGCGTATCTAATACTACACTGCCCTCCGGGCTGTCAGCTTTTACAATACTGCCCTGATAGTAGCCGCCGCCCAGCGCCTCACTGTCCTTTTCCACATTCTCAGGCACTTTCCAGTAAGCATCAATTGCCTCCATTTTTTCCGCTTCCGTCCCCCAAGGCGCCATTGCGTCCTTGGCAAACTTCGTTTCCGTAAATGGCAGTACATAGATGGAACGGTTATTCAGGTTCTTATAGTTTAAAACCTCAAATTCGTAGGTTCCGAGGAGAGCGCCGCCTTCCTTGCTGCCCTCCACAAGCTTGTCCCCGCTTAAAGGAGCAGTCCACATGAACATATGGTATTTTGCATCGTCCGTGCCGCCCTCTGCCGGCATAAAAAGCTGGACACTGCTGTCAGGGTTCAGTGTAAAGGATTTAAATTTCAAGTTTTCGTCATACTGAATACCAAAGGTACCAGTCTGTCCGTCCAGTCCGTTTAGTCTGGCCTCCACCTTGATGGTTCCTGTGTTGCCATCGCCTGTGGCTGTAAAGCTTCCAATTTGTTTTACAGAATAGTAAGCTCCCGTAGCTGTGTTGCCCGAAACATTAACTGGTGTTTCCTCCAAAGGTGCTGTGGCAACACCGTCCACCGCCGCGTCTGTTTCCTCCTGAGTTACTGTAACAGCAAGATTATTACCTGTCATAGTGCCATAGCCTTTGGCCGCAACGCTGTAAATATAACTTCCAACCGGCAGAACCGCCGACGCAATACCGTCAGCACCCGTCTTTACAGTCATGGGGAAAACCGGGTTAGCCTCAAGAGCCATTACGGAAACGGCCCTGTCAATGGTTACCTCCGCTCCCACAATGGGAGTGTTACCATCCATAACAGGAATCTTTACCGTCTTTCTCATCAGATACATATCTGCAGTTGGTGCTATGGTAGTCTCCGCTCCCGCTTCTGTTGGTACATTGACAGTAATAACCACATTTTTATAGTTGGTCTTTTTAATTGTTACTTTCTGCTCGTTGCCCGGAAGCTCGACTAACCCTTCCGCATCCAATTCCAAAGCTTTATTATTAAGCAGGATGCTTACGTCCGCTTCCTTTAAATCCATTTCCATATCGCCGTTGTCCTTGTCAATGGCGGAAAGTTTTACCTTGTTGGTAACCGCAGGCTTTACGCCCATTGTGATGACATTGCCGCTGGTGCCGTCTACCTTGGCGATACCGTTGTAGTCAATGACAACCTTGCCGCTTGCCGCCTGATATACAGAGCTTGCGTCCGTGGCTGTATAATTGTAGGTTCCCGGCATAATGGAGGCAATTGTGGCAACACCGCTTGCAGTGGTTTTAACCGTAGCCAAAGCATCAGTGCTTCCCTCCGTACTCAGCGCAACATTAATATTTTCAAGAGCCACTCCCTCCTCGTTTTTTACAGAAAGCTCCACATTTTCTAAAGGCTTTGCGGGAAAATTGAGAAGTGTTGCTCCCTCAGTTGTATCCGTTACACCATCGTTTGTAACCGCGCCGTTAATTTTGCCGACCTGTTCCAGTGCGAAGGTATCGAAAGTGATATCCTTCAGCGTCTTTCCCGCTACAGGCTTAAAATAAAGTGTATAAATAGGCATAACTTTATTTTCGGGCATGGATTTCACACATACATGTTCAAAATCAACCACTGTGTCTTTGTACATCGGTTGCAGCGTATTTCCTTTTAATGTCGTCTTTGATGTCAGGTCAATTAACACATGTCCATCCATCAAAGAAGAGATGCTGGAAAACTCAAACGGTCCCCTGCTGCTGACAAGAGAGTAATTATGCGCGCCTTTGCTGATACCGGTTTCGGTCAGAAATTCAACCGGTGTATTCGCCACCGATATATTCGCATCAAAGGTTTCCGCAAATTCATCAAATTCAGCTCCGTCAACACCACAGATCTGAACTACGGATGTATCATAAGTCATTCTCAGCAAAAACACATTTGACTGCGGAACATTGTATAAGCCAACATGTACTTTCGCAACATTATTGGTCGTGTCTTCTTCATATTGCAGGACATGCCCCTCTTTTGACACATCCCCCCAGACAACATCTCCAATATCTGCCGCTGACACCGGCAAAGCCGGTATCAGTGACAGACAAAGGCAAAAGCTCATAATAAAAGCCAGTAACCTTCTTCTCATTTTTAGTCCTCCTGTTATTTCATTTCAGCCCAATTAACACTGACAGATTGCATATTGTAATTTCGAATAACCATGGCCGTATCTTTACCGTCCACATAGCCATCTCCGTTTATGTCTCCATCAACAACATTTGTTCCATAGCTTCTTATAACCATCGCTGTGTCCTTACCGTCTATATAGTCATCCTGATTCACATCACCGCTGTATAAGGTTATGGTTTTATTGATTACAACATCAGAGTCGAATGTAACTCCTGTTATGGTATAGCTGGTATAGTTCTGCCGGCTGAACATCAACGTGTATCCCGAAACGCTGTCCCCAGCAAACATATTTATGGTATTTTCAACAGGAATTTCAAGTGTAAATTCCGAGGCTACCTCCTCTTCCTTAACAATATAGCCATTTGGATTCTTTACCACTGCCGTAACAGGCTCATTACTGCCGCCCAGAGATATCTTTCCGCTGATTTTCACCGTAGGTACTGTCTCCTCTACCTTTCCGTCTCCGTCGCTGTCCACATTCTGGTCAGCCTTGTCAAGACCTCCGGCGGAATCAATATTCAGGTTCAGGCTGGTTTTCCATTCATTGGAGGGCTCTCCGGCTATGCCGTTGATGACGGCCGCCACGGTTATCACAATCTGGTTTGTATGGTCTATGGTCAGAACATATTCCAAAGCGTCCACGTTCTCTGCCGCCAGCTCTGTACCCACATAGACATTGTAGCCTGTAATATTCTCCGCATTTTCTGCAGGAGCCGTCCATATTACCTTAATCTTATCAGCACCGTTTGAAACCGTTCCCGTTATGGCCGGTGCGCCGGCCAATACAGGAGGTACAGGGGGATTATCGCTGTTATCTGTCAGAGTGTCCGCTGTGGCAAGGTTTGATTTTTCACCGGTGCCCTTGCTGTTTGTAGCCGCAATTTGGAATACATATTCCTTATTTGCCTCAGCCGTATAAATATAGGGGCTTTCGGTCACGTTGGCCGTATCATCCAGCACACCGTTAACATAAAGCTCATAGCCTGTCACAGCCTCGCCGCCGTTATCCGTAAGCGCCCATGTCAGGGTAATAGCATTTTCTGACTCCGTTACCGCTGTCAGATTTGTTACCGCTCCCGGCTTAGTGACAACCGGATCCTGTGTCTGATCCTCCTTACCCTCCACTACAATTGGGTCAGAAGAAATACCGGGCTCTTTTGTGACAATCTGGTCAATAATCTGTTCGCCCGTATCAGGGTCAAGGACAGGCTCGCCGTTTTCGTCCACTCTTGGTACATCCGTAACTGTATCCTTGTTTCCGACAACCTGTATAACAGAGTCTTCTCCATTTGGTACAGTTACCGTAATCTGCATATTGCCTTCCTCATCCGGTCCGGTTACTGTTATCTGGCTTTCGTCCACCTTTTCCCCATTGACAATGACGTCATAGGAATCCGGCAGCTTGCCATTTGCATCCGGCTTTACTGTGATAGTAACATTGGTTCCATCATTTCCTGGCGTTACCGTAGGCTCGCTTACTGCAGGCTTTCCTGGTATCAGGGAAGGATCCTCCGGCTCAGCCTTTGTGGAATGGGAAACCGCATTGCTGATGCCGCCGTTTCCAACCTTATTCACAGCGTCAACCCATATAACATAATCCATATCCGCTTCGCCTGCATAGCTATAGGCCGTCGGCGTATCTGTCGTCTGGGAAGGAGTCTCCTCTTTTAATCCGTCTGTATAGGCATAGATGTCAAAGGTTCCTTCTGCATTCTTCTCTATAGAAGCCGTTATTTTGTTATTCACATAGACGTTGTAGCCGGTTATTTCTACCGGTTTGGTCTTGCCTGGATTCTCCTCGTCTGCCTCTATGCCGCCTGTGTATTCCGGCGCTGTCCAGCTCAGATTCATAGCAGTGCCGCTGGCGTCTAAAACAAGCGCCGTCGGTCTTCCTGGTACTGTCGGGTCAGGAATGACTACAGGTTCGTCAGGCACCTGTGTATCATCCGGAACAGTAACCGCCGCAGGCTCTGATTTCGGGCTTGCTCCTGTTTCATTGACTGCCGCTACCCTTATAATATAATCTGCGCCTTTTATGCCCTCAAAGCTGTAGGACAAAGGTATCTCAATCTCATTTTCCGGCGCTGTCACAGCAAACTCGTCAGCATTCACAGAGACAATATATTTTGTAATTGCACTGGTGCCAATATTTTCCGGCGCCGTCCATGTTACGTTTACTTTGCCGGTTTCACTGTCATAGGAAGCCTTGTCAATAACCGGTGAATCCGGCGCCCGGCCCGTAATTTCGCCAATGCCGTATGCCACCCGGCCCTCTGATTTCGCTCCTGTTCCCGCTTCGTTCACTGCCGCTATATAAATGGTGTACACCTTGCCCGCTTCCGTTTGGAAGCTGTAGCTCAGGGTGTCTTTTTGAATGCTGTTGGGCGCACCGTTTATGTAAACAATATAGCCCTGAATTTCAGCTCCGCCGTCATCTCCCGGTGCCATCCATGTCAGCGTAACATTTTCCGTGCCGCTGCCTGTCACCTCTACATTGGTCGGTGCTCCCGGCTTATTGACAACGATTTCATTATCTATAACGCCGTCGCAGTTTTCATCCTTCCTTGTGATGAGACTGCCGTCACCGTTTACATCTACGTTCAAATCGTTCATTGCCCTGATATAGACTGTGTCGCTTTCTCCGCCGCTGTTTTGAGCGGATACCTTAATTTCATAGGTTAGACCGCTTTCCACGCTCATCACATAGCTCGTCTGGCTTAAGCCACTTGCCGCAGGCGTTGTGTCCGTGCCGAGATATACATTGTATGTAATATCACTGTCGCCGCCGTCCTGTGCAGGCGCATTCCACCTTACAATCATTGTGTCCATGGTACTGTTATTGGTATAGGTAACATTTTGCGGTACCCCCGGTGCATCCGCCTTCTGCGGAATACCGACAGCCTCTGTGCTCAGCACGCCTGTGCCCGCCTCGTTAACTGCCGCTACCGTCACAATGTATTCCGTACCATTGACAAGGTCCACACTGCCAAGCTTTGTAGCAGTATAGGTACGTGCATCTTTATCCGCCAGCTTGTCGTCTGTTGTCACCTTATTGCCGTTAAGGTATACATGATAACCCATAATCGGCGCTCCGCCGTTATAGGACGGTGCATCCCATGTAATTTCAAGAGACTTGTCATGGCCAATCACGCTGACATTTCTGGGCGCTTTCGGAGGAGTCTTTACAATCTCACCTATGACCTTTTGTCTGTAAGGCGCAGACTGTCCGCTTTCGCCGACCTCGTTGATTGCCGTCAGCGTAATCTGATAGATAAGCCCTGTCTCCAGCGTTATCACACCGTCAGAGGAGGTTCCGCTTAAGATATAATTTTGAAGCTCTTTGTCCGTTGCTGTCGCTTCTATTGGATCCGTATTGAATTTATGACCGTCAACATACAGATTGTAGCTGACAACCTCGCTGCCGCCGTTATCCTTCGGCGCATACCACTGTGGTGTCAATATACCGTCACCGTTATCCACGAAATAGATTTCCGGCTTGCCCGGCTCAGTAAAGGTTTTTACCTTATTGGAATATGCCTCCTGGCTCATGCCCGCGCCGTTTACCGCAATGACGCTGAAAACATATTCTCCGCCTTTTTCAAGTCCGGTAACCGCAGCGGTTCTCTTATCGCTGTCAACGGCAATCTCGCCCGCGCCTGTGACTTCATACGACTTAATCGGTATACCGCCTGTTTCAGCCGGAGCATCCCATGTAATCTCAACGCTGTCCGCGCCTGTCGCTACTGCCACTACATTTTCCGGCGGGTCTGCTTTTGTACCGGGCGTCACAATAACCTCCCGGCTCTTTACGCTTTCACCCTGGGTACCTACCGCCGTAACCTGAACTCTGTAGTCAGTACCGTTTTTAAGACCGCTTCTTGTAAAGGAGGTGAGTGTAACCTCATCCATGAACTGTCCGTTGACATAGACACGATACATCAGTATTGTTCCGCCGTTTGCATCCGGCTCATCCCACTTCACGGTAATGCTGCCGTCGCTTCCTGCCGCCTGCGTAATAGTCGGTGCCGCCGGTCTTCCCGGTATCACCTCTACCGCCTCGCTTCTCTTGCCGTATCCCCGCTCATTCATAGCCTCAACGCTCACCAGATACGCTGTGCCGTTTACAAGGGAGGATCCATCCTGAAGCGCAGTCAGTATCGCTTCATTTCTTTTCGTTGTTGCCGCCTTATTTCCATCAACGTAAATGTTATATCCAATAACCGGACTTCCGTTGCCCTCCGGCTGTGTGTATCGTATTGTAATATCCCTGTCTCCTGTTATGGCCTCTGTAATCTCCGGTGCCTCCGGCGTTCCGGTCATAACCGTTTCCGCCGCCGAAAAATCTCCGTAGACGTTGTTGCCGTCAGTAACCTGACTGAATGCCCTCACCTGTACCTTATGGCTCACACCGTTTGCAACGCCCGTAACGGAATTTTCAAGCTCTGTCGTCGTGGCTTTCAAAACGTCGTCAACCCAGATTTCATAACCTGAAACCGCAAGACCTGCACCCTTCGCCTCTGTATGGCTTACGTAGAAGGAACCGTCCTGTGCTGTGATAGATGTAATGCCTGGTGTCATCGGCTTGCTGTATGGAACGGCATTCAGAGTATCGCTTAATATGCCCTCGCCGTTTTTATTCAGTGCCGCTACTCTGACTTCGTATTCCTCGCCTCCGGCAAGTCCAGTGATTGTCATGGCTGTACCGTTTGTCGCCTCGCCGTACTTCTCGCCATTTACATATACCTGATAGCCGGTAATACTGCTGCCGTTGTCATTTGGAGCCTCCCAGCCTGCTACTATCTGCTCATAGCCCCTCTCAAGGCTTAAAGAAGGTGCCGAAGGTGCACCGACTATAACCGTTACCTCCTCCGATTTCTGGCTGGAATAGCCAAGGGAATTCATGGCCTCCACCTGAACCTTGAAAACAGTTCCCGGCGTCTGGTCCGTTACCTCATAATAAGTATTGGCTGTCGTTTTTCTTAACTCAAGGCCGCCGCCCGTAATGTAAACCCTGTAGCCCGTAATCACACCGCCGTTTGGCTTTGCGCCTCTCCATTCCACCCGGAAGGAGCTGCCCTCCATAACAACGTTACTTATTACCGGCCTGCTTGGCGTGCTTGCCTCTACTGTTACGGGCTCACTTTTTGCGCCGGCACCAATATCGTTGACTGCCGCTATCTGGAATACGGTGGTATCGCCCGCGGAAATGCCGTTTTTGGTGTAGGACATTTCTGTCAGTAACTCACTGTTTGCCGGCCTGCTGCTGCCGTCAATATAGACATTGTAGCCTCTCACAGGCGTGCCGCCATCCGCCTGGGGCGCTTTCCATGTAACAGTCGCGGAGGAATTGCCCGGCTCGCCTGTCACCTGTACAGGCGCTGACGGCAAACCATAGGTTGTAATTTCATCAGAATAGGCCATAACGCCCTGTCCTGCTCCATTCACCGCCGCAACGCCAAACACATAGCTCTGGGCCCTGCTGAGATTGGAAATTCTTGCTGTCGTTCCGTCAAAGCGGATATTGCTTTCCGCAGCCGGCTCATTGTTTACCACCACATTGTAGCCCTTGATGGAACTTCCGCCGTTATTGAGCGGCGCCTTCCAACTCAGCTTCACCTCTGTGTCGTTAAGTACGGATACGGAAATATCTGTCGGCGCCGTGCAAAGAGTCGCCGGCGTACCTGTTGCCGCAGGGGATTTTCCTCCGACACCGTTTGCGTTCACCGCCGCAATCTGTATGCTGTAAAGTCCGCCGTTTGCCAGATTCTCAAGCACAGCCTTTCTTGCGTCGGCGCCCAGAATCAAATCTGTCTTCTCTGCGCCGTTTAAATACAGCTTGTAGCCTGTAATCGGACTGCCGTTATCGCTTGGCGCACTCCATTCTACCTGAAGAGAACCGTTGCTGCTGGTAACAGTTGGCTTCTCCGGCGCGAAAGGTGCTCCCGCCACAACCTCAACGGGATCGGATTTGTTGCTCTCTCCCGCCAGATTCACGCATACGACTTCTATTTTGTGACCCTGTCCGCCGTTATCCAAAGGTATCTTAACAGCCAGTACATTAGGAGATATGAGCCCCGGACTGCCTTCCACATAGCTCAGTGCCTGCCCGTCTGTATCCTTTATCTCGCCTGTATATTTTACATTATCCACATAGATGGAATAGCCCTGTATTTTAACGCCGTTGCCCTGGGAAGGGGACCATGCCACTGTCACATAGCCATTCCCCGGTACAATCTGCTCAATCTCAGGTGTTGTCGGCGTGCCGATTGTCACAGGATAGTAGTCTGAAATGGGGCTTGCTCCCACCTTGTTGACCGCCTGCACCGCAACCCTTATCTCGCCGCCAAGCTCGCTGCCAAATACCTGTGCTGTAGTTGTTTTGCTTGTAGTTCTCGGCGCATCCTCGCCCTCAACATAAATCCTGTATTCTGTAATAGGACTTCCATGGTTTTCGGCCTCGTCATAGGTGATAATGGCGTCCAGATTATTGCCCGGTTCCGCCTTGATATTCTCAGGGGTCAGAGGCAGACCAACCAATATTTTGGCTTCCTCCGTCTGCTCGCTCTTGATACCCTCGCCCGCCGCGTTTACCGCCGCCGCCTGTATGGAATACTCTGTGCCGTTTGCCAGATTGGGCACTACGGCATTTTCAATTCTTCTTGCCGATACTCTGCCCTTTTCCACGCCGTTTGCGTAAAGGACATATTCGCTGATGGCGTTGCCGCCGTTATCTTCAGGAGGCGTAATCGTAATTACCGCGCTGCTGTCGCCTGTTCTTGCATTGCTTACAGTTGGCGCACCCGGCGTTGTCCTTGGCGTTGCGCTTTCCGCAGCACATTTTTCACCCTCTCCCGCGCCGTTAACGGCTGCTATCTGAAGGTTGTATTTCGTACCGTTCGTCAATCCGCTGATGGTATATTCCTTCTCCGTAACCAAAGCTTCCTTATTGTGAAGCTCACCGTTGAGATAAACGTTGTAGCCTGTAACCGCACTGCCGTTATCTGCCTCCGGCTCGTTCCATACTGCTTTGATTTCGCCGCTGTTACTTGTTGGGTCAACGGTCAGGGCCGTCGGCTGACTCGGCACATTCCATGTAGTCAAACCTGCCGCCGCTGATTCCTCGCCGTCTCCGGCTAAAGTCACCGCTCTTACTGTAAAGCTGTAATCCTTGCCCTTGATAAGACCTGTAACAGACCCAGAGGTCTCCTTTCCTTCTCCGTCCACTGTCACTGTGGCGTCTCCCGCCCCCAGTATCTCGTAGCGTACAAGCTCACTGCCGCCCAAATCCGCAGGCGCTGTCCATGTTATTTTTACCTCTGTGCCGCTTATGCTCTCAACCGCAACTTCCGTAGGAGCGTTGGCAGGCTTTCTCGGCGTGGTGTTTACATCCGACTGGGCCGCTGAGTAATCGCCCTGCCGCTTCTCACCGTTTATGGTGTTGACTGCCGCCGCCCTTATCGTATATTTCTTGCCGTCCTCTAACCCCGTTAAGGTATAGGGGAAGGAGGAAGCCGCCAGTAATGCTTCATTATATAGGTATTCCTCTGCACCCTCTGCACTGATATAGATGCTGTAGCCCTCAACCGCCGGGCCAATATCCGTCTTGTCGGATGGTGTTAAAGCAATACTCAATTCTCCCGTTTTGTTGGTAGGCGCTACCTTGATAGACGGCGCAAAAGGCTCTCTCCAAGTCTTTACAGAAGAAGATTCCTTCTGAGCGCCCTTGCCCACACTGCTTTCAGCGTAAACATTGAAGGTGTAGTCTGTATATTTGGTAAGTCCTGTTACAGTGTATTCCAATGCTGTGCCGTTTGCCGTGGTGTCGGTTTTCACAATATTGCCGCCGGACTTTGTCTCGATATAATATTTTGATATGGACTGGCCGTTGTTTCCTGCCGCAGGCCAGCTTACCTTTACAGAAGTATCGCTCAATACCTCGGCCGTAACGCTGGCAACTGCCGAAGGCACGCTGACAGGCATAAGCGTAATGGCTGTGCTTCTTGGACTTGCGCCGTAGGCACATATAGCCTCTATGGTAAATTCATAGTTATGGCCGTCCTTTAAGCCTGTTGCCATATAGGAGCTGTCTCCTGCCGCAATGACAGCGTTGTTCACCTTAAACTCCGCACCGTTTTCCGTTTTATCCTTTGCATATATGTTGTACCCCGTCACAGGCGTACCCTGTGAGGAGGACTGGTACCATTTCAAATATATTTTGCCGCTTTCCTGTGTGGCCTCGCTCTCCTTCACATTAAAGCTTGGCGCCGTTGGGTAGTTCCAAGCCGTAGCCGTAACATTAGCGGAAAAAGCGCCGTAGCCCGCCGGGCTGCTGTTGGCCCTTACCTTGTAGGTATAGGTTGTTCCCGCCGTTAAGTTGGTAATATCATAGCTGGTGGCGCTTGTGGTTGCTATCTCATTGCCGCTTGCATCCGTAATCTGATAAGTAACAGAATCATTGCCCACAGCCGGTACTGCGTTCCAGCTCAAATGTACTTGATGCGCCTTAGGCGTTGAGACTGATAAACCAGTTACCTGCCCCGGCACTGCATAAGGCGTAACCGCTACTGTGTTGGAGAAAGCGCTCCAGGCCGTATTCCGGTTGCCCTGAGCTCTTACCTTATACTGCTTCGCCGTGCCTCCTGCAAGACTTGATATGGTATAGCTTGTATTCGTGGTTGTGTCTACCTGATTGCCGTTTTGATCTGTAATCTGGTAGGTAATGGTGGTGTTTCCGTTTGCCGGAACTCCCGTCCACTTTAAGTCTACCTTATTCAACCCCCTTGTGGCTGTTAAATTGGACGGCGCCGCTGACGGGCCGTAAGGGATAACTGCTGCTGATACCGCCGACTGGGCGCTCCATGTGGTGTTTCTATCCCCCTGCGCTCTTACCGTATAGGTATAGCTGGTGCCGTTACTTAAACTCGTCTTTGTCATGCTGGCCGATGTTGTAGTTCCGATGGACGTTCCATTTTGGAATACTTCATAGGTGATGGTATTGTTTCCGTTTTTCGCCACAGCCCCCCAGCTGATAGTATTCTGTCCATTGCCTACTGTAACACTGGGCGTTGATGGTGTCGCCGCCGGGCCATAGGGCACCACTGACGAAGAGACCGCCGACTGGGCGCTCCATGTGGTGTTCCTGTCGCCCTTTGCCCTAACCGTATAGGTATAGCTGGTGCCGTTACTTAAGCCCGTCTTTGTCATGCTGGTGCTCGTGGTCGTTCCTAATGATGTACTTCCCTGGAATACCTCATAGGTAATGGTATTGTTTCCGTTTTTCGCAACAGCGCTCCAGCTGATGGTATTTTGTCCGTTGCCCACGGTAACGCTTGGCTTCCCGGGTGCAGCCGCAGGGCCATAAGGAATCAGGTCACTTTTCGTTGTGATAGCGCCTACCGTACCTCCGTTTCGGCCCTCCTTATCCTTTGTCACCGCCGCCACGCCTATGGAAACCGTCGTGCCGTTCGTCACTGACATATTGTAGCTGGTGCTTGTGGTTGTGGCTACCTTTGTACCGTTTTTGTATATATTGTATTCCTTGATAACGCCGCCGTTCAAATTGGGCTGGGACCAGCTCATGCTGATTTTACCGTCCCCTGGGGTCGCCGTCACTGTAGGCGCAGCAGCGGGGCCAAAAGGGGTAATTGCTGTGGAATATTGAAATTCACCTTCAACTGTTGCTTCTCCATATTTATTCACGGGTTTAGCATAGATATCATAAGTCTTGCCATTTGTCAATCCTGTCAGTGTGCCCTTCATATTATAACTATCGCCTGTGCTTGTCGTTGACACGCTGCCAAGCTTCGTACCTGTTGTTTTGTCATACAAATTATAGCTGGTGATAGGTGCTCCAATGGCATCATAAATAGCCTTATCTGAGTAGGTATGAACATCGTTTACTTCGATCTGCCCGCTTACGCCTGGCGATAACTGAGGGGTAACTGATTGGCCTGGTGTACCGACAGTATAGGTAAAGGAAGGTGTTTGTGCTACAAAATAATAGGGTCTGTCCTGATCCGCATATGTTATTGACCACTTTGCCTGCACAGTATGCTTTGTACCTAACTTAGAGAGCACCGATCCAACCTTTGTAAATTTTGTTCCTTCAAGTGTACGCACATATAAAGATTCACCTGAAGAACGGGGCCAATACCCCGTCTCTCCAATCAATAGTATTCCATCTACCATAAAGGTAACCTCATCCACTTTCGAGCCACTTGTATTATCCGCTCCTTGTGCCACAATCTCCACATACGGATTTGCCGCCGTTCCAGTAAGGCCAACATGATACGCAGGTACATTAATAAAATTGGCAGCATGTGGATATCCTAAAGTACTTGATCCAATACCGGCTGAACTAATCAATTCACCATTCTTCGTTACCGGATTAATATGATAACTAGAGGGCGCAATGCCATTAGTCATACCGTTGATATAGCCATACATAGCATAAGCCGAATCATAAGTCTCGCCTACTTTATTTACATATGTTGCTTTCGTAGATATGCTTCCAACTTTTTGGTAATCGGATGAACCACTATATTTAGCATAAATATTATAAGACAATACTGGCGTACCAGCATTTTTCAATTCAGCTACTATACCCTTGTCTTCCATGTTGGCTTCGCAAAATAATTGTCCGCTTATTCCCGTACTCCTTGTATTAAAATCACAGTTATACTTTACCTCTGCCTTTACCTCCGTTTTAAACAGCGGAATTTCCGGCAGCACCGCCAGAGCCATAGAAAGCGTCAATGTAAAAGCCACAGCCTTTTTCCCAAAGTTTTTTATTTTCTCTCTCGCCCGCTTAAAAGTCAGCATAGGGAAGTCCCCCTTCTTGTTCATGTCCTTTCATATGATTTACCCCTTTCTCTGTTTTCCTCTTTTATTCTTCGTATCCTCTCAAACAAGCCCCCACACCTTATGAACACACGAAAAAAGCCATCTTCCGGTCATCCCTTCCTATGGCTTTGAAGAACTTCTCAATTGCATAACGCATCACCCCTTGCTTGCCCTTTACCCATACCCCGCGGGCTTTATACCATGCATTCCACTGAACGAAAGCTGTAATAAGTTAGTTTGTCCCTTTTGTCACAAAATGATTCTGCCGTAAAACATCATGATGATGGTTTTGTGACCATAATATTTTCCTTAAGTTGTATACTTAAGGAAATTTATGGATAATATTTGCTTTTGTTTATTGGATTGCATCACAAAAAACGAAAAATTAAAAAAGCCTGTATTATCAGGCTTTTGAGGGTAAGATTAAGATTAAAATTAAAATTAAATTTTATAAAATTACATAAATTGTGATATTAATTCACACGGATGTTGAAGAAAACACCTCTTTACAGGCTGGCGTTAAGCATTTCAATGCACTGCCTTTTCCTCTCCAACTGAGGATGTACATACATATTCATGGTCATATTAACAGTGGAGTGCCCTAAAAGCTCGCTGACCGACTTATAATCCGCGCCGGATTCAATACAGCGGGTAGCAAAGGTATGGCGCAGGGCATGAAAATGGATATACTCAATACCGTATTTTTGTAAAAACCTGCGATAATAGTAGCGGTATGCCCTGGGCTCCGTATACTCTTTTTTGCCTGTTACAACATAAAATTCCGTATTTTCAGGCATTTTTGACTTTAAATACAAATACAGCTCCTTTACAAGAGGGATTTCCCGCACAGACGATCGCGTTTTCGGCGTTGAAATGGTAATTTTGCTGGAGGAACCTGCTGTATCCTTCATATAGATGCGCTGGATGGTTTTATATACCACAATAACCCCCTGAACAAAATCAATATCCTTCCACTGAAGGGCGCAGATTTCCCCTATACGCATTCCCGTGTTCAGACAGAGCAGAATACCCAGCGCCTGGGGCGCCGTTTCTTGCCGTACAGCGGCAATCATCCTTCTGTGCTCTTCCTTTGAGAGAACCTGAAGCTTTTGTACCTTTTTCTCGGGAGGAAACAAAATATCCATCTGTTGAAGGGTTACAAGCTTTTGTTTTGCAGCGGCGTGAAGACATACCTTTAACAGCGTAACGATGTCCGCCGCCGATTTTTTCGCCAAACCGCCCCTGCCGTCAAGCCTTCCGTTATTTAATAAAAACATGGTATATTCCTGAACCATATCTTCATCGATTTTATCCAGTGTATACTGCCCAAAGGACGGAAGCAGATGATTTGTCATAGCCACCGTATAGGCGGCATAGGTGGATTCCTTGATATAGGGCTGTTGTTTTTTGAGCCAATAGGGGGCCCAATCCCGGAAATAAACCGTGCTTTCCATCTTCAAATACTGCACCTACTTTCTTAACCGTTGTCATATCCCTGATGCTTTTAAACCCATGTTGGCAGTTTGCCAGCCGATTTTTGTCTGCTGATAATATTCTTGATGTAATAAGCATTTTAATATTTTCCGGGCCACTATGGGAAGACTTAAATGACAAATACCATAAATTACCAGTTGTGTTTTCGGTTGATTTGAGTCACAGAAAATATGTCAAAACTGTACAAAATAGGAATATTTAACACAAAAGCCTTTACTTTTCTATGCAAAAGAGATATACTTCAAGACATAAAGGGATATTTTGGAATTATTTCCTAAGTGAAATTCATAGAAATATAGTAGTAATTCACAATAAGATATACAATATAGGTGATTTATTTTAAATCGCCTACTACATATATGCTTTTTGATGGATAAACTATATTTTTTATAGAATTAAGTATACAACTTAAGGCAGGATAAAATTACTAATGCCCGTTAGTACACTTTTGCTTTTTATATTGCCCAATATAAGCCCAATACGCAAATTCTACAGCCTGCCTTAAGTTAAGATACAGATTCCGGGTATCCCTTGCAATCAAACCGGGTAATTACCGGTTTACAAATAACTCACCTGACAGGTGAGTTATTTTGTTTTTGACCCTGATTTCCTTAGGATTTCTTCCTTCTGCTCATTATGCTCCGGTCACAAAATATTATCCCTTCTGCTTTTCCTTATTTTTTTGTATCTTTCCTTGCTCAGTATATATTTATCGTTCTTCCTCTATTATATTTTTTTACTGTCAAAATCCCAATGTATAAAAGTAACAAAAAAAACAGGCGGCCCTTCTTCGGCACCACCTGTTTTTTGTATATTTTATCTATCAATTACCTCTGTTTTCTCCAACGCCTCCCCAAGCTTCTCCCCAAGCGCTGTAAGCTTGCTTTCAATCTTTTCGATTACTGAAGTTTTAGGCTTGGTCTCAGGATGCTTTGCCACAAAAATGGTACAGCAGTCCTCGTAAGGGCGTATGGAGATATCAAAGGTTCCGATTTTTCTCGCCAGGTCAACAATTTCCTGCTTGTCCATGCCGCACAGCGGCCGCAAAACAGGCATTGTACAGGCCGCGCTGATAGCGTTTATTCCCTGCATTGTCTGGCTTGCAACCTGTCCGATGCTGTCTCCGGTAATCAGGCCGTCCGCCCTTTCCCTCTCCGCAATAGCCTGTGCCGTCCGCATCATAGCCCTTTTCAGGAAAATCGTCAGCTTATCCTCCGGCACATTCTCCAACAGATACAGCTGAACCTCTGTAAAAGGAACAACATACAGTCTAAAGCCCCCTGTAAAATGGGCAATCCTCTCCGCCAAGTCCATAACCTTCTGCTTTGCCCGCTCACTGGTATAGGGCGGCGAGTGAAAATAGACCCCGCTCACCTCGACACCGCGCTTTGCCATCATAAAGGCGGCAACCGGGCTGTCTATGCCTCCTGACAAAAGTGCCACACCCTTGCCGGAGGAGCCGACGGGCAATCCGCCGAAGGCGGGAATCAGTCTGGAATAAATATAGGCGTCATTTCTCAGCTCCACAAAAATCACAATTTGTGGTTTATGCACATCTACCTTTAGGTTTGGCATATTGTCCAGCAGATATTCCCCGATTGCCGCCGAAACCTCCCTTGATGCAAGAGGATACCGCTTATCGGAGCGTTTTGTCTCCACCTTAAAGGTAGCGTCTCTGTCTCCTACTGTCTCCCGCATATGGGAAAGGCAAAGACGTTTCAGGTTTTCCATACTCTGATCCGTGGTTTTCACCCCCGGGCAAACGCCTATGATGCCCAGAACGCAGGTCACCCTTGGTATGACCAAATCATAATCCATCTCTCCGCCTCTGTCCTCCACAATCAGGCGTCCCTGCTCCCTGACCACGTAGAAATTGCCGTAAGGGTCCAGATTTTTTCGGATGGCGTCTATAAGCCTTGTCACAAATAGCTTGCGGTTATTGCCCCGCATGGCAATCTCACCATATTTTACAATCAATACATTTTCTTCCATCTAAACTCACTCCACTAACGTTTTCGGTGAAACCTTCTCAGCACAGGGACAATTTCCTTTAAAGCGGCAATACAGAAATCCGCCTCCTCCAGTGTGTTGAAACGGCTGAAGGAAAAGCGAACGGCGCCCTCAATTCTGTCCTTAGAAAGTCCCATAGCCTCCAGTACGCCGCTCTGCTTTTTTTTCTTGCTGTTGCAGGCGCTTCCGGCAGATACAAAAATATTTTTTTCCTCCAGGGCGTGGAGAAGAACCTCACTTTTAAGCCCCAGAAAGGAAAGGTTCAGGACATAGGGGCTTGCCGCGTCCAATTCCTCTCCGTTTAAAAGTACATCCGGCAAAGCGGACATAATGCCGTCAAACAAATGCCTTTTTACCGCCGCCGCAGCTTCGTTGTGTTCTTCCAGATTCTCATAGCATTTTTGCGCCGCCAAGGCCACAACCTCCGCTCCCGCCGCGTTCTCCGTGCCCGCGCGCATGCCTGCCTGGTGGCCGCCGCCATAAATAAGAGGCTTTACCCTAAGCCCCTTTTTCATATAGAAAAATCCCAATCCCTTCGGACCGTGAAATTTGTGGGCACTTGCGGTCAGCATATCTATTTTTGCCTTTTTAACGGATAGCCTGTATTTTCCAAACGCCTGCACTCCGTCAACATGAAACAGCGCCGCCGGATTTTTTTCCTTGATGACTGCGCCGATTTTTTCCAAATCCTGTATAGTGCCTGTCTCATTATTGATAGCGATAATGCTCACCAGTATGGTATCGGGCCGAATGCTGTCTGCAAGCTCTTCCAATGAAATATAGCCTTTCTCATCCACATCCAGGTATGTAACCTCAAAACCGTCCTCCGCAAGCTCATGACAGGGCATGAAAACAGCCGGATGCTCTGTATTTGTTGTAATTACATGTTTTCCGCTGCGGTGATACCCCTTAGCCGTGCCGAAGATAGCCCAGTTATCCCCCTCCGATCCGCCGGAGGTGAAATAGATTTCCTCTCTGTCACAGCCAATGAGATTGGCAAGAGACATTTTTGATTCCTCAATTATCTTCTCCCCCTCCATGCCCAGACAGCTCATGGAAGCGGGATTGGCATAGTCGGAAAGCATTCTCTGTCTGTACCTGTCCGCGACATCTTGAAGCGGCCTTGTTGTGGCCGCGTTATCAAAATAAACCTGCATTTTTCTTCCTCCAAATCTAGCCCAATTCATAAAGCAGTATGGCCGCCGTCGCCATGCCTGCGGTTTCCGTCCGCAAGATACGCCTTCCCAGTGTAACAGGCATAATACCTGCATCCACCGCCAATTTTACCTCTTCCTCCGCAAAGCCTCCCTCGGGACCGATAAAAATGCTGAGGGCATCGCCCTGAAACCGGCGGACAAAATCACGGATACCCTTTTCCCTCTCCATCTCGTAGGGAATCAGTCCTCGGCCGATTGCGCAAGCCTCCTTCACGGCCATGGAAAAGGAAAGCACATTTCCTATTTCAGGTATTATTCCCCTTCCTGACTGCTTGGCGGCAGCTTCCGCAATCTTCTGCCAGCGCTCTATCTTTTTCGCTTCCTTCTTATCAAGCTTCACAAGGGATCTTTCCGTTGCAACGGGTACTATCTTAAAAACACCCAGCTCCACACATTTTTGTATAATCAATTCCATTTTGTCTCCCTTGGGAAGACCCTGGAAAAGTGTTATTTTTGTTTTGGGCTCGGAAATACTCTTTTCCTTCCCCACTATTTTACACAGTATTTCCCTCTCGCCAAATTCGGCAATCACACAGCTGTAGTCACAGCCCGCACCGTCGCAGACAGTCACCTCATCCCCAGTCTTAGAGCGCAGAACCGTTTTGATATGCTTGGCATCCTCCCCCGCTATGTGAATCTCATTTTCCCTTATCGCCTCTGCGGGCACAAAAAACCTCGGCATACCTACGCTTCCTTTCCCCGCAGGCAGGATAATACGGCTGCCCAGTCCTTCTTTGTCTTTGTGCTAACGACCTCAAACCCGTTTTCAGAAAGGGCGCCATAAACATCCTCAAGGCGGGTTGTAATAATACCGCTGGTGATAAAATAACCGCCATTCTTCAAAAAAGAAGGAACCAATTCAGACAGGGCAATAATAACATCGGCCACAATATTGGCCTCTACCACATCATATCCCTTTGTCCCATACTGTTTCTGCAAAACCGTATCCTCCAGTATGTTGCCCGCCGAAACCCTGTAGCTTTCTCTTTCAATGCCGTTTCGTTCAGCGTTACTGTAAGCAATTTCCACCGCATTGGGGTCAATGTCTACCGCATCGGCAAAAGATGCGCCTAGAAGCAGAGAGGCAATGGATAAAATACCACTGCCGCAGCCAATGTCAAGCACTCTGTCACCCTCCGCTGTCACTTTCTCTATCATTTCAATACAAAGCTGCGTTGTCTCATGTCCGCCTGTACCGAATATGTGGCCCGGATCAATGTTGAGCACCTTCTTGTCCGTTTTTGACGGCAGTTCCTCCCAGGAAGGCTTAATCATAATTTTATTCCCTACTGCGAAGGGTTTAAAATATTTTTTCCAGTTGTTTGCCCAGTCCTCCTCCTTCACGTTTCTCACTGTTACCTCCAAAGAGCCCAGGTCAAACTCCTTTTCCTCCAATGCAAGCCTTTTCAAATTTGATCGGATAAGTGTCAGGGTTTCCATACCCGATGGGTTGTCGCTGACAAAAAAGGTGATAACCGTAGGACTGTCCATCCTTTCCTTAACCAGCTCATCCTCAATATAATCCCATTCTCTGTTGGGATTGTCCAAAAACTCCCGGAAATCACAGGCGTCCTCAATCATTAAACCTGTAAGCCCCGCACCGTATAAAATACCGCTTACAATTTCTATCCCTTCCGTTGTTGTACTGACCGCAGCCTCTAAAAAATCCATACCCTTCCTCCTGACACACATAGAAAGGGCAGAGGTAGCCTGCCCCTCAAAGTATCGAAAAAACTCAGGGAGTCTGTCCCCGAAACCCTGCAAGCCTATAAAAATGCCTGACCCAAATTTTAAAAAATAATTTGGGTAACACAGTTTTCCGTTATGGGTTTAGGATACTGAACGTCCGGCGGACGTTCGCTTGGCACCGTTATCCCCCCAGATTTAACTTTTTCGACAGCCTGAGAGCAGAGATAATCTGCCCTTTCGCTAAACAGCACTATTATTTTCCTTCAAATTCCCTGCAGACATCCTCATAACTTTTCGGCGTACCGATGTCGTAGCACTCCTCCGCGAAAGTATAGGCATACACATCCCGGCGCTTATAAAGCCACTCTACAAAATAGCCCGGCGCATCAGGCTTGTTGCCCTCAGAAATATAGGTTTCAAAAAAAGGTATGGTATCCCTTTTATAAATATAGGTAGCATAGACTGCCGTGTTTGATTTTGGATTTTGAGGCTTTTCCTCAATATCCACAACCTTTTTATTTTCATCAAGAAGCGCCACGCCAAACTGCTTTAACAGCTCCATGTCGTCAAATTTCTTGACACAGACACAGTCACTGTTCATTTTTTTATAAAAACCATAGTAATCCATTAATTTATAGGTAAAAAAATTATCTCCCGCAATCACCATAATTTCATCATCAATCTTTTTTTCCTGAATCGTAAACAGTATATCCCCAATAGCGCCTCGGCGGGTTTCCTCTGTATCGGTGCCATCGTCCAGTACCTCTATAGGAGTTTTACTTTTATGCGCTTCGGCCCAGGAGTGAAAATGTGATGCAAACTTATGGTTTGATACAACATATATACGGTCAATCGCCTCTACCGTGTTGATTTCATCTACAATATAATCTATAATAGGCTTTTTGTTGATAGGCAAAAGCGCCTTGGGCATATTTAAAGTCAAGGGATAAAGCCTTGTAGCATATCCTGCAACCAATATGATTGCTTTCATAAAAGAAACCTCCTCAAAAAACTGCTCCGGCAACGCGGATAACAGTTATTATTTTTATCGTTCCAGTAAAGCCACACACAAGAGCAGAGAAAAAAGCACTGAAACCAGCACCAAAAACCCCAAAATGTTGCCCGTAAGCAGGCATAACGCTTTCTTTTCGGCCTTTCTCCGCTTGTTGCGAAGCAAATGTACCGAAAAACCGCAGATAACTCCGCTGCAATTTGTTGTCATTATATCATAGTATGCGCCACTCTACTATAAAAAATTGCCGCAGCGTGGCTATTTTTACGGATTGGCCGTTTCTAGGCCAAGCCGTTTCCTTTGTATCGTTTTTTATTGCCTTTGCAATAAAAATTGCCGCAGCGTGGCTATTTTTACGGATTGGCCGTTTCTAGGCCAAGCCGTTTCCTTTGTATCGTTTTTTATTGCCTTTGCAATAAAAATTGCCGCAGCGTGGCTATTTTTACGGATTGGCCGTTTTTAGGCCAAGCCGTTTCCTTTGTATCGTTTTTTACTTGAAAATTTCAAGCATAATCCTATTGAGATTCTGGGGAAGTTCTGATAAATACTCCCGACCATTGAGATAGGAAAAAAACCCTTCCTCCGTATTCCATTTCAGCTTGTAAGCATGAAGAAACTGATGGCTTAAAGCAAACTCCTCTTTAAAATAACGATTTATCTTTTCCTCGCCGTATTTTCTGTCACCGATAACAGGGTGGCCAATAGACGCCAGATGAGCCCTTATCTGATGGGTTTTTCCAGTCACAAGGCAGACTTCCAAAAGCGTACAGGCATCTCCTCTTCTCAATGGCCTGTAAACAGTGACAGCCTTTTTTGAGCGGAGACCTTCCTGACTTTTCACCCTAACCTGGTTTGTCTCATTGTCCTTTTGCAGATAACCGCTGATTTCCCCCGGCTTACTCATATGTCCCTTTACCAGAGTCAAATAGTATTTTTCCAGTTTTTTTTCCGCAATGGCCGCATTCGCCGCCTGCAAGGCAGCAAGATTCTTTCCCGCAATGACCATACCGCTGGTGTTCCTGTCAAGGCGGTTACAAAGGGCGGGTGTAAAGGAGGACTGTGCCGAGGGCGAGTACTGCCCTTTCCCGTATAGATAATACAGTATCTGATCAATCAGTGTATCTCTGTCGCTGTCCTTTTCCGGATGAGACAAAAGCCCTGCCGGCTTGTCTGCAATCAACAGGTTGTCATCTTCATACACAATGCCAAAATGCCTTTCGCTCTCATGAAGCTCTTTTGCCGCCATAAAACCGGTCATGGTTTCCTCCGCCAGGTACAGCTGCAAGGTGTCTCCCTCCGCTATCATTTCATTTCCCTCCGCTTTTTTGCCATTAAGCTTAATCCGCTTTTTGCGGAGCATTTTGTAGAGAAATGATTTTGGTGCTGTATTCAGATATTTCATTAAAAACTTGTCCAAACGTTGGTTTTGCTCCGCTTTGCCTATTTTGATTTCCTTCATAGGGTAGACTCCTTTATACAAAAAGCAGGGGAGGTTCCCCTCCCCCAAACTTTAACTGTGTATCCAGGCCAGATATGCATTGATAAAGTTATCAATGCTGCCGTCCATAACTGCATTTATATTGCCTGTTTCCTCGCCTGTCCTGTGATCCTTTGCCAGGTTATAGGGCATAAAGACATAGCTTCTAATCTGGCTGCCCCAACCGATTTCCTTGACGTCGCCGCGGATTTCCGCAAGCTTCATCATATTTTCCTCCATTTTTTTCTCCACCAGCTTGCTTTTGAGCATTTTCATGGCCGTATCCTTATTGCTGTGCTGGCTTCTTTCGTTCTGGCACTGAACTACAATGCCCGTGGGCAAATGGGTAATACGGATAGCGGAGGATGTCTTATTGACATGCTGTCCGCCGGCGCCGCTGGCCCGGTAGGTATCCACCCTTAAATCATCAGGGTTGATATCCACTTCCACATCATCATCTATCTCCGGCATAACATCACAGGAGGCAAAGGAGGTATGCCTTCTGCCTGAGGAGTCAAAGGGAGAAACCCTCACCAGCCTGTGAATGCCCTTTTCGCTTTTCAGATAGCCAAAGGCGTTTTCACCGGTTACCTGAAAGGTGACGGATTTCACACCCGCCTCGTCTCCCGGCAGATAATCAAGCGTTTCCACCTGAAAGCCCCTCTTGTCAGCCCATTTCAGATACATTCTCAAAAGCATGCTCACCCAGTCACAGGCTTCTGTGCCGCCGGCGCCGGAATGAAGGGTTACAATGGCGTTGTTCCTGTCATATTCCCCATCAAGAAGAGTGGAGATTTTCAGCGTCTCATACTCTGACAGAAACTCATCCTTTAACGCCTTTGCTTCCTCAGCAATGGACTCATCTTCCTCCTCATTTCCCATTTCAATGAGGGTCATAATATCCTCATACTTTCTTACCAAATCCTCAAACCCTGCCACCTTGCTTTTCAGCCCTTTAAGCGTCTGCATGGTTTTCTGGCTTTTCTCCATGTCATTCCAGAAATCAGGATCGCTTGAGATTTCTTCCAGTTCTTCAATTTTGACCTTAGCACCTGCTACGTCAAAGTGAAGCCCCCATTTCCTCTAATTTTTCGTCATAAGCAGAAAGCTCAAGACTAAGCTGGTCCAGCTCAAACATATTTCTCAACTCCTAAAATTTTTTATTAATCCATATCCGCATAATACGAATATAAAATTCAGCACATACAGATAGCCGCTATCCTTTTGAGAACACGGCTGTCTTTTCTTTATTTGGTTTTAAAGGTTTTTGCCGCAGCACTGTTTGTACTTCTTGCCGCTTCCGCAGGGACAGGGATCGTTTCTGCCCACCTTTTCCTCTTTTCTGACCTTAGGCTGTTTTACCGCTGTGTCATCCTTATTGGTAAACATCGGCCTTTCCTCTTCTTTTCTCTCCACCTGTGTCACAATCTTGATGTGGTACAGTATCCTTACCGTATCATTCTGTATGTTTTTATTCAGCTCATCATACATATCATAGCTGACAAATTTATACTCAATCAGAGGGTCTCTCTGAGCATAGGCATGAAGCCCGATGCCCTGGCGCATCTGATCCATATCGTCGATATGATCCATCCATTTCTGGTCAATCACGCGGAGAAGAATTGTCCTCTCAAGCTCCCGCATTCTTTCCTCTTCAATTTCCTTTTCCTTTGCCTCATACATTTTACAGGCAATCTCCGTCAGGTTCTCCTTCAGCTTATCTCTTGTGATCTGCTCGCTGCCTTCGGTATTTATCTTGATCTTCCCAAAGGGTATGAACACATTCAGCTGTTCGCTTAATTCCATCAGATCCCAGTCCTCGGGATACTGGTCCTCACCGATAACGCTGTCCACCGTCCTGCCGATAATATCCTTAATCATGGACAGAATACTGTCCTTCAGATTCTCGCCGAAAAGCACCCTGCGTCTTTCCGCATAGATTGTCTCTCTCTGCTCATTCATGACTTCGTCATACTCCAGCAGATGCTTACGAATGGCAAAGTTGTTGCCCTCCACCTTTTTCTGAGCGTTTTCAATTGCCTTTGTCAGCATGCTGTGCTCAATCGGATCGTCTTCCTCAAGGCCCATAGCCTCTATCATTTTTTTCGTCTTGTCGGAGCCGAAAAGCCTCATCAGGTCGTCTTCCATGGAAATGTAGAAGCGGGACTCTCCGGGATCTCCCTGACGTCCGGAACGGCCTCTCAGCTGGTTATCTATACGCCTTGATTCATGGCGCTCCGTACCAATAATTTTCAGGCCGCCAAGAGCCTTTACCTCATCGTCTATTTTGATGTCCGTACCACGGCCCGCCATATTGGTCGCTATGGTAACAGCGCCCTTTTCTCCGGCAAGAGCAACAATTTCAGCCTCCTGCTCATGGTATTTTGCATTCAACACCTGATGCTTAATGCCTTCCCTTTTCAGCATTTTACTTAAAATTTCCGATTTATCAATGGTAATGGTACCCACAAGTACAGGCTGGCCCTTTTCATGGCAAGCCACAATGTCCCGCACAACAGCCCTGAATTTCGCCGCCTCTGTCAGATAGACAACATCAGACTTGTCTTCCCTCACAACTGGCTTATTGGTTGGAATAACCACAACGTCCATGCCGTAAATGTTTCTGAACTCCGCTTCCTCCGTCTGCGCTGTACCTGTCATACCCGATTTCTTTTCATATTTGTTGAAAAAGTTCTGGAAGGTAATGGTAGCCAGTGTTTTGCTCTCCCGGTTTACCTTTACGTGCTCCTTTGCCTCTATGGCCTGATGGAGGCCGTCGGAATACCGCCTGCCCGGCATAATACGGCCGGTAAACTCATCTACAATCATAACCTCTTCATTTTGCACCACATAGTCCTGATCAATATGCATATTATAGTTTGCCTTCAGGGCATTATTAATATGATGAAGAATTTCCATGTTTTCCGGATCGGAAAGGTTATCAATAGAGAAAAATTTCTCCGCCTTTTTTACACCCTCCTGGGTCAGGGTAACGGACTTTGCTTTCTCGTCGACAACAAAGTCGCCCTCCTCCTGAAGCTCCTCCTTCACCAATGGGTTCAGGGCGTCCTCCTCATTGAGGATACGGCCCTTTTTAAGTGCCTTCACAAAGGTATCGGCTACCTCATAGAGATGTGTGGATTTTGAACCGCTGCCTGAAATAATAAGAGGGGTCCTGGCCTCGTCAATTAACACGGAGTCAACCTCGTCAATTATGGCGTAGTGCAGATCTCTTTGTACCATGCTTTCCTTGCGCACCACCATGTTGTCACGGAGATAGTCAAAACCAAGCTCATTGTTTGTGGCATAGGTAATGTCACAATTATAAGCCTGACGCCTCTCATCATTATTCATGGAATTTAAAATAACGCCTGTCGTTAGTCCAAGGAAACCATAAAGCTGTCCCATCCACTCAGAATCACGCTTTGCCAAATAATCATTTACCGTTACAACGTGAACGCCTTTTCCCTCCAAGGCGTCCAGATAGGCAGGGAGGGTAGCCACAAGGGTCTTTCCTTCACCTGTTTTCATCTCGGAAATACGTCCCTGGTGCAGTACCACGCCGCCGATAAGTTGAACACGGAAATGCCTCATACCCATGCATCTTTTTGCGCCTTCACGGACAAGAGCATAAGCCTCTGGAAGAATCGAATCCAAGGACTCTCCTTTTTCCTGAACCCTGATTTTGAATTCCTCCGTCTTAGCCCTGATTTCGTCATCCGTCAGCTTTTCCATTTCAGGCTCAAGACTTTCAATTTTATCAACGATAGGAATAATTTTTTTGATTTCCTTATCACTGTAATTTCCAAATATTTTTTCCAACAGCCCCATGTAGGTACACCTCTTATTTATCATAATTTACATTTTTACGTTCTATATAGTGTATCAAAAACCAATTGTGTATGCAATATAATTTTACCGCAAAGGCGCATTGTTAACGGTTTGTTCACAATTCCCGCAGCCCGCTTCCACACTCCTTGTTACAGTATTCTCCAATATTTGAAATTTATGAATCCTCTGTGGCATTTCATTGAAATATACCATATAAAGGGAAAAAAATCAATTTTCATTATAAAAAGCGGCAGTTATCCGCCGCTTTCATCTGGTCTGTTTTCAAACCTTGGGCTTTGCCCAAACCCACTCACTTTTTGTAAAAAGTGAGACAAAAAAATACACTTAAATATGCGTTTTTGGGGTTAAGGGTGAAACCCTTGCTAATTTTAGGGACAGAGTCCTTAAGAAACAATGGCTCTCTCAGCCCTCCGCCGTCGCACCTCTGGTCGCAGGCTTATCGCCGAAGGAAACGCCCAAATCACGGGCAACCTTTACAAGCTCACTGTCAGGATCCACAAGCTTATTCTGACCAATTACGTCCTCCAAAGAGACGTCTCCTATCTCCCCGCCCTTCAGTCTCACCATTCGTCCGAATTTTTCTTCATGAATAAGCCTTGCCGCCGCAGATCCATATCTGGCGGAAAGTATCCTGTCATAAGGGGATGTCTCCCCGCCTCTTTGGGTGTGTCCCAAGACAACGGGACGAATCTCATGCTCCTCTCCAATGAGCTGTTCCAATTGGTAGGTCAGCTTATTGGCTATACCGCCCAGTCGGATAGGGTCGGGGCTGTCCGACACAATTTTGCCCACCGTCACCTCACCGCCGAGCTCCTTCGCCCCCTCGGAAACCACGATAATGGTAAAAAGCTTTCCTCTCCTGTCCCTTCCCTTTATCTTGGAGACAATGTTATCCAATGTGTACGGTATTTCGGGAATCAGTATGACGTCGGCAGAACCGGCAATGCCGCCGTGAAGGGCAATCCAGCCTGCATTCCTGCCCATTACCTCCACAACAATCACCCTGTGGTGGCTTTCCGCTGTGGTGTGAAGCCTTCCCAGCGCCTCCGTCACAATATTAACCGCTGTATTAAATCCGAAGGTAACGTCTGTCGCCATCAAATCATTGTCTATTGTCTTTGGTACACCGATGACATTAACGCCCTTTCTGGCAAAATCTCTGGCGCTTGTCAGAGTTCCGTCGCCGCCCAAAACCACAAGCACGTCAACGCCCTCTTTCCTCATATTCTCCACTGCCACATCAGAAACATCCTTTTTCACCTTGACGCCGTTTTCCACTACCGTATAGTCAAAAAGATTATCCTTGTTGGAGCTGTAGAGCATGGAACCTCCCTTGTGTAATATACCGGTGGTATTTTCAAGGGTCAGAGGCATAAAATCGTTGTTATAAAGTCCCCTGTAACCAAATTTGTAGCCTATTACGTCATAACCGTATTTCAGTATACAGGTTTTTGTCAATGTGTAAATAACCGCATTCAGGCCGGGAGCATCCCCTCCGCCAGTCAGCACGCCGATTCTCTTCTTTTTATCCATTGTCCATCCCTCCAGAAATGAAAGCTTCCTTCACAAACTTTTTCCTTATGTTTCTATTATTATACAGAGACGGGTCAATGTCAAACAAAAAGTTTACCAATTAAACTAACGAGAAAAACTGCATAGTATTTCGTAGAAACATCCAAAAATTTTCATACTTTTTTATTGGTACGCCGGCGCGGTATCCGCGGTTTCTGTCCTGTTCTGCCATAAAAATATTGTTTTTATTTTATCAATCAAAAAATGACTTGTTTCCATGAAAAGAAAGTCAGGACATTTTTTATAGCTGCTGCAATAAAAACAGAATGATGAAAACATCACCCAAAATTTTTTCAAAAACTGATAGGTTCAAACAAAGCTCATTGTTTTTTACAACTCTAAAGGAATTCAGCCCATTACCTTCTTCATCCAGTTATCTAAAAAAGCAAGCTGTTCCTGTGTATGAAACCAGTGCTCACCATTTTCCATTATAGTAAGACCGGCATTATGACTTTCAACAAAACTGTTTACTGCTTGACGGGAGGTAAGATTATCCTCTCCCGCATATAAAACTTCTGTGGGTATCTTCCATGCTATAGGGTTTTCCCGTACAAAGCAAAGAAACTTCCACGATAATGTTTCCCCAAAATCTGTAGGGATTTCCCCTTTTTCACGCAATTCCTTCTCTGATACATGTGCCCAGCCCATCATATCCAGTATCAGCCTTTCCATATCAAGAACAGGCGATATAAAGAAAGCTTTTTCAATAGGGCAAGACTGTAATGTGTGCATTGCAAAATACGCTCCTATACTGTTTGCAATCACATAGATACTTTTATATTTCTTATGCAGCTTATCATAGGCGGACTGAATTTGGGGCTGCACAATCCAGGGAAGATAGTCGTCATAGTCAACTCCCATAATATCAAAACCCAAACAATTTTTCTGATACCGCTCGGCCTCCAAATGGCTTCCGCCTTTACCATGAATATATAAAATTGCTTTTTTCAAACCATCACCCCTGCAAAATTCAAACTGCTAAGATTCCTTATTCGCATAAGGCAAAAGAAAAACAGGTTCGGCACATCTACCCCTCTTTTATCTCTCCCGCTTTCGTCAGCGCCATTTTGGAAACACCCGGCCCTATGATTTCATAGATGAAGGTTCCACACAGCACCACGGCCCTGATAACCGTTGCATATTCCATGGGAAGCACCTCCTGGGCCAGCAGAGAAAGACCAATGGCAACACCGGCCTGTGGAATAAGCGTCCATCCCAGGTATTTTTTAATTCCCGTATCCGCATTCATAATATGGGCGGCAAATTTCGTGCCGATAACCTTTCCCGCAACCCTGGCAATGACATAGGCCACACCCACTACACCGATAGTTGGTATCACCGTCACATTTAATTCCGCTCCGCTGATGACAAAAAACATCATCAGGATAGGCGGCGTCATGGAATCCGCCAAATCCATCACCTTTTCCGCACCTGTTTTCAGATTGATAAGAGCCGCTCCCAGTGCCATGCACACCAAAAGAGAGGATCCCCCAATCATATCCGCAGCTGATACAGCCAGAAATACAAATATAATAATAAGGCTCAGACGGTTTGAGTCCTTTTTCCAAAACCGCAGTACAAAGGTAAACAAAACACCCAGAACCGCACCGGCAAAAAGAGAGACAAATACCTCTATAAAAGGCTCCAATATGGAGGTCATCACATTCGCAGTGGCTGAGGTAAATACCTTCGCCGCCGTCACCGCAAAACCAAAGCCGACAAGAGCGACCGCATCATCCAGCGCCACAACGCTCAGCAGGGTTTCCGTCACAGGCCCCTTCGCGTTATACTGCTTGATTACCATAATCGTCGCCGCCGGCGCCGTGGCAGAGGCAATGGCTCCCATGACAATGGCAAAGGGAAAATCATAGCCAACCGCAAGCATGGCAATTGTAACAACAATAATCGCGCCCACACCTTCACAAATGGCAATGACAATAGGCGTCATACCGACTCTTCTGAAATAGCTTGATTTGAATTCGCCTCCTATGGAAAAGGCGATGAACCCCAATGCCATATCAGAGACAATTTCCATGCTGCCCACAAAGTCGGCAGGCAGTATTTTCAGTATATAAGGCCCCATTATCAGGCCGCCCAGCAGATAACCGGTTACATTCGGCAATTTGATAAATTTGACTAATCTTCCAAAAACCAGCCCTGTCATTAAAACGATTGCAATCTGAAACAATAAATTATTCATGGTAGGTATATCCTATTCCTGTTGCAAAATCAATGGGCACCGTAAAGACAATTCCAGTGTCAGGGTTTGTCAGGCTTCCCGCCACGCTCTCAATAATTTCCAGAGCCTTCGGCACCTTTTCTTTTTTCAGCACAATCAGTATTGTTTTGTTTTCCGCCCTCTGCGGATCTATTAGCTGCCGCAGCGAAATCAAAAAGGGAATATCCTCCTTGATGCTTGCCAGCTCATGGGCCATTCCGGTGCTGGAGAGAATGGTACCTCCCATTTTCTGCTCAGAGAGCTTTTCAAGCAGTTTGTCCAACACATCCAGCTTATTCAGTATCAATACCAGTAATCTCATTAAATCCCTCCTTTGCTTTTTAGAGACAGTCAAATTTATTCCTTGCGCCATCTTTATTAAATACAAATAAAGGGCTAAAATCAAGGAGAAATATATACCAAAATAAGGATGCCATCATAGCTATTTTTGCCGTCAATACAAAAAACAAAATCACAAAAACAGTTTATCCGCTAAAACAACCGACTTTGCGGCTATTGAACGTTGTTCATCCCCGCGCCTTTTTCTGAGTTCTGACCGAAGCCCCGCTTGCTCTTTCGGGAAAGTCTAATGAAGTTTATTATTACGATTTTTAAAAGCAATGGGACAGAGCACCATCTGATTTCCCTCACACATTTTCGGAAGCAACAAGAACATTTCGCAAAACAGCTTGTCCAAAAACGTTCCGTTTACAGCTGCTTTTCGGTTATTCTGATTTATCGGAATAACCCTCTACTCATCCCCTCATAAAAGGCAATATTCCAGGGTTTATCTCTCCCTTATATCCTTATCAGCATAATCTACTACTATCTTTTTGCACGCCTTGCAGATACTTGCCGGAAACAGGAAGTCCTTCACCATATTGTTTTCCAACAATACTTCTCCCTCCTTCGGCAAAAGGGAAAACTTGTGCCTTTTCTTCACCCAGGCTACCCTGTCCGCTCCCTGTAAAAAGCCCTCCTCCATTTCCCCTCCGCAGTAAGGGCATTTCATCGTACATTCCCCCTCAAAAATTCTTATGGCTCTTCCTTTCTATAAAAAAAGCCGGCAAACTGCCGGCTTCAGCGCGATTTTAATATTCCGGTTCAATCAGGCCAAAGGAACCGTCTTTTCTCTTATAAACCACATTGATAGTATCGTTCTCACTATTTCTGAAAACAAAGAAGCCATGTCCCAAAAGCTCCATCTGCATCACGGCCTCCTCTGCATCCATAGGTCTGAGCTCAAAGTGCTTGTTGCGCTCTATCTTATACACAGGCTCATCGTCAAGCTGTGTCTCATCCACCTTGATTGACTCGTACTCCTCCTTAAAGCTTACATTCTGGCGTACCTTCGTGCGGAGGCGTTTTTTATGCTTCACAATCTGCTTCTCTACAATATCCACTACCTTGTCAACAGCGGCCATCATATCCTCTTCCGCCGCTTCCGCCCTCAGCATCCTTTTATTAACAGGGATTGTCACCTCGATTTTCGTTGTCAGTTTCTGGGCAGTTAAAGTAATCACCGCCTCTGCGTCATCCGGGAAAAGTTTTTTCACTCTGTCCAGTTTAGCTGCTATCTTTTCTTTTGTCCTTTCACCGATCTCCATGTTCCTTCCAATGATGTTGTAACGCATAAGCACAACTCCCTTCGTAAGCCCTATGGCTTATTTTTTGTCAGGCCGCAGATACTGCGGCGATGTAAAAATGTAAATAAACAATAAATCAATCCGCAGATTCATTTACTGTATTTGCCCTAATCACTTTCTATAAAATATATATTCTGTAAAGTTTTAAGGATTCCTTCTTCTTTTCCGCAAAAGTTTTCCATAGGGAACATTCCCCCATCTCCCTGAACCCATTTCTCTTTTATCCACAGTCATTGTGCACATAAAAATATTTTCAGTTTACAGAATATGTTTCTATCCGTCATGAAATTATTTACAAAAAAAATCCTGTCCCTTCCAAACCCTGTAAAACCAAGGCTCGTACAAAATCTGTGGATAACCCATGTTTTATCCCCTCAAAAACACAGAAATCACCATTATTTCTGTGGATAATGTGTATAACTCTGTGCATAACCATAAAATAAGGCTTTTTCCATGTGAATAAACTGTTTTTAACTTGTCAGAACATTCACAGCCTTTTAACTGCTTTTGTCATTATGTTTACATAATATTTGTACTTTTATGGAAACAGGCCGTTTTTTTGTTCAACATTGTTTAAAAAAAGTACCATTTTTATCCATTATTACCCTCTCATACCCGTTTAAGCCGCAAAATAACACAAGTTCAGCTCTATTATACGTAAAAATAGTATAAAAAGACTTCTAAAGAAAAAGGCATAAGGGTTTTGTTCCCCTATGCCGTAAGTATTTCCCTTATTCCGCCTTTTCATCCGCAATCTGCTCATATGCGTTTTTATATGCCTGTAATGAAGCTGTATCAAAACAAACCATCTGTACCTTTTCTATTGATTTATTCCCCTTCAGAAAGCGAGAAATCTCCTCCAAAGCTATTTTTGCGGCTCTCTCCACAGGAAAACGGTACACTCCCGTGCTGATAGAGGGGAAAGAAATGGTCTTAATGCCATTTTCCACAGCCAATTGAAGACAGCTTCTGTAGCAGCTTCTCAAAAGCGCATCCTCTCCCTTGTCGCCGCCCCGCCAGATTGGCCCCGGCGTATGAATAACATATTTTGCGCTGAGCTTATAGCCTGCCGTAATTTTTGCTTCCCCACACTTACATCCGCCAAGCTTCTCACATTCCTGTAAAAGCTCCTTCCCCGCGGCTCTGTGTATCGCTCCATCCACACCGCCGCCGCCTAAAAGCGACGTATTGGCCGCATTGACTATTGCATCTGTCTTTGCCCTTACAATATCACCCTTAACAATGAAAATCCTATCCATACTCGTCTCCCCCTCATCACATATCATCCCAAAGGCGTATGAAAAAAACAGCTGTAATGGTACGCATTTCCATTGTGAAAATACGGTATTGCTTTTAGGCTTATTTTATATCTTTTTACTCAAAAGGTAAACCGTTAAAACAGGGTAAAATAAAAAATAATTCATAAAAAACCGCTCCTTTAACAGTTTAAAGTGCCATAAATTTAAAGTGTTACACTTTAAATTGTTAAATTCCATTGACAACAAAATTGTTGTGCTCTAAAATAAATAACATTATGAAGTAAATAAAATTGATTCAATACTATGGGGGGATTTTCAATGAAAAAATCAATAAAGGCAGTCCTTTCTCTTGCGTTGGCCTTTTCCTTGGCAACAGGTTTAAGCGCCTGCAGCAAAAAAGAGGAAGCACCTGCTTCAAACACAAACCAGGAAGAAAAACAGTCAGACGGCAGCGGAGAAAAAACAACCTTCAATATCGGCGTTGTACAGCTGGCAGAGCACGCTGCTCTTTCGAGCGCCAATGAAGGCTTTATGGCTGCATTAAACGAAAACGGCTTTGGCCCTGACAGAGTTACCGTAGACTATCAAAATGCACAGGGCGACCAGTCAAATTTGAAAACGATCAGCGAGCGCTTTGTCCAAAATGAGGTGGATTTAATACTGGCTATCGCAACACCGGCAGCACAGTCCGTAGCAAATGAAACAAGCGACATACCAATCCTTATTACAGCCGTTACCGATCCTGCCGAGTCCCAATTGGTAAACTCCAATGAAAATCCGGGCACAAATGTTTCCGGCACCAGTGATTTGACGCCTGTAAAGGAACAGTTTGACCTGATGAAAAAAATATTGCCCGAGGCAAAAACCGTAGGCATCCTCTATAATTCCAGCGAGGCCAATTCAGAAATACAGGCAAAAATCGCAGAGGAGTATGCTGAAGAGCTTAACTTAAACTATGAGCTTGCAACCGTGACAGGCACAAACGATATTACGCAGGCCGTTCAGTCTGTTATCGGCAAAATCGACGTTTTGTATATCCCGACGGATAACACCATTGCTTCCGCCATTGCAACCGTATCCTCCATTGCCAATGAAAACAAGGTACCTACCATTGTGGGCGAGGCTGCTTTAGTGGAGGGCGGCGGACTTGCCACTATCGGTATCGACTACTATGATTTAGGTTACCAGACAGGTATGATGGCAATAGACGTTATGAACGGCGCCGACATCGCCACCATGCCCATACAGTATGTTGCAAGCCCCAAAATTTGTGTAAACCTTGACACTGCAAAAGAAATCGGTATTACAATACCACAGGATATTATTGATGCGGCCGATAAGGTCATCGAAACAAAATAAATCAATTATTTTTCAGCAGCACTTTTTATTGCACAGCAATAAAAACGGAATCATGTAAAAAGAAAGGGCGATAAATCTATTTTAGCCAATAAACAACAGGGGTTCGGGGGCGTAGCCCTAAGTGGAATCCGCAAAACAAAGCAAACCGGAAGTGTATACTCCGGCGGCGAAGCCGTTCCCGTAGGGAATTTGTGAGCAGAGAACCGCAAAGAAAAATGCGGCGGCCAAAGGCCGTTTCCCCGAAGGGGAAATTCTTGACAGGCCGGGGCTTTGCCCGTTTGAGGAAAAGAGGAAGTTTCAGGGCTTTTCATTGTTTTTGAAAAGCCGATGGAACGAATCTCTTTATTCCTCTGACGAATTCAAAAAAGTCCCAGAGGGACTTTTTTGACATGCTGAGGGCGATAGAATATCGCCCTTTTGTCGCAATGATAAACTATCATAAGAACAGGTGAATAAAATGTCTTTTTCTATTTTTCTCAGTGCCGTTTCCCAAGGACTTTTGTGGGCAATACTGGCCATGGGCGTATATGTGACCTACCGGATACTGGATTACGCCGATCTTACCACAGAGGGCAGCTTTCCTCTGGGCGCTGCCGTAGCAGCAAAATACATACTGGCAGGCTATCATCCCTTCCTTGCCACAGCCATCGCCACGCTAAGCGGCATGCTGGCAGGCTTTGTCACGGGGCTTTTACACACAAAACTAAAGATACCGCCTCTTTTAAGCGGTATCCTCTCCATGACCGGGCTTTATTCCGTTAACCTGCGCATCATGGGAAAGGCCAATGTTCCTCTGCTAAAAAAACCAACCATTATCACCATGGTTACAGAAAGCGGCATGGACGCCTCCACTGCCGCGCTGATAGTAGGTGCCATAGGGGCCCTTCTTGTCATACTTTTTTTATGGTGGCTATTCTCCACGGAATTTGGCTTTGCCATTCGCGCCACAGGAGATAATCCCGCCATGATAAGTGCTCTTGGCGTCAATACGGACCGCATGAAAATTTATGGTCTTATCATCAGCAATGCCTTTATCGCTCTCTCCGGCGCATTGATTGCGCAGGTAAACGGCTATGCCGATGTGGGCATGGGTACAGGTACAATTGTTATCGGTCTTGCCTCCGTCATTATCGGTGAGGTGCTTTTTGGAAGAACCTCCATTGTCAGAAGCCTCTTTTCTGTCGTGCTGGGCTCTATTTTGTATCGAATTATCATAGCCTTTGTACTGGATCACGGTTTGCAGCCTACGGACTTGAAGCTGTTAAGCTCTATTCTTCTTGCTGTCTGCCTTTCCCTTCCAATCGTCAAGGAAAAATACGCCGGTGTGGTGCTGAACCGCTCCAGAGGAGGGGAAGAGTAATGCTGAAAATAAATCGTATCACCAAAACCTTCAGTGCGGGCACAGCCAATGAAAAACTGGTATTAAAGGGTGTCAGCCTTGATATTGCTCCTGCTGATTTCGTCACCGTCATCGGCGGCAACGGCGCCGGCAAATCCACCTTGCTAAACGCCATCGCAGGCATATTCCAGGTGGACAGCGGTTCCATTCTCATAGACGGACATGATGTCACAAGGCTTCCCGAATTTAAGCGGAGTGAATATATCGGCCGTGTATTTCAGGATCCCCGCATGGGTACCGCTACTGAAATGACCATTGAGGAAAACTTGGCTATGGCCCTGCGCCGCGGCAAAAAACGCGGCCTGCGCCGCGGTATCACCCACGCCGAGCGGGATAAATTCTGCGAATACCTGGAAATATTGGATTTAGGCCTTGAAAACAGAATGAGTGACAAAACAGGTCTTCTTTCCGGCGGTCAAAGGCAGGCCCTGACCCTTTTAATGGCCACCATGACAAAGCCTAAGCTCCTGCTTTTGGACGAACACACAGCGGCCCTTGACCCCAAAACCGCCAAAAAGGTATTGGATTTGACAAAGAAAATCATTGCGGAGGATCACCTGACCGCCCTTATGATTACCCATAACATGAAGGATGCCCTGAAACACGGCAACAGGCTGATGATGATGCATGAAGGCAATATATTGATTGACCTGAAAGAAAACCAGAAAAAAAACCTGGAGGTTAACGACTTGCTTCTCATGTTTGAAAAAGCCAGCGGAGACGATGAAGCCATCAGCGACAGAATGCTATTGGGATAACGCATGGATACAAAGTCGTATTGAAACGGTTAAAAAAAGAGAGAAATGTGCCCTTAAGCCATTTTTCTCTTTTTTATTTCCTCCTGACATCACCATATACAATATCAGAAGCCGGCCGCTGAAATACAATTCATTGCTGAAGTCAAGGGATAAATGCCAAAAGAAACCCCAGCAGTTTTCTTAACCCGCTATACGTTTCATCCATCCAAAATCGGGGTATCTGGCATGTTCATAAGCACAGGCAGCAGCGTTCAAAGTAAAAAAGCAGTTTATTGGCGCTATGATTGAAACGTTCTGCCCCCGGTTTTCATTTCTTAACCAGCCTGCATCTTCTGAGTCTATTCTTTTCGGCTGCCATATTCTTCGCTATACCGAATACTGATATTTTATGTCGGATACACTGAATCTTTACTTCTTGTCTGTTCTGGTCTTTTTGCCGGATTTGTGCTAAAATAGAAAAAATGAGTGATACTTTTTTTACGGATGAGACCGATATCAGGCCAATCCGTTTTCAAAATACCGTTATTATTGTACTTTCAACAAAACGATATCTGTTTTTATTCTCAGGACGGGGAAGTGAGTTATCTATGGCAGACGTAATTTCCGGTTTTTCCTGTTTTATTGCCGGCTTTGCAAAATTCGGCAAGGATATTTTTCTTATGCTTCTTTCCATGGTGCCCGTTGTAGAGCTCAAAGGCGCCATTCCCATTGCCGCCGCCATCAAGGTAAAGTGGTACCGCGCTCTTTTATGCACCACTACCGGCAACATCATACCTATGCCCTTTGTTTTAAGCTATGGCAGCCGTTTTTTTGAAAAGCTGAAAAAAATCAGATGGATAGATGCCTTTATTTCCAAAATCAATCATTATCTGGACAATCAGGGGGATTTTTTGAAACGGCATGCGTCACTGGCCATAATCCTTGCCATATCCATACCCTTTACAGGAATAGGCGGCTGGGGAGGTTCTGTTATTGCAAGCATGATTGAGCTGGACAAAAAAGAGGCCTTTATAGCCGTTGTTATCGGCA
The DNA here is from genome assembly GCA_019422105.1 of Bacillota bacterium. GTDB lineage: Bacteria > Bacillota > Clostridia > Lachnospirales > Anaerotignaceae > JAHZDZ01. Next base: position 496,878 of record JAHZDZ010000001.1, read on the forward strand.
TACTTATTTCCGGCATCATCACAACCGGCGTTACCTATGGCTTATTTATGGCCGCAAGGCATATGCTGGGCTTTTAATAAAGAAAAGCTGCAGCAAAAAGGGATAAAATGTTTTTATACATTTTATCCCTTCTCGCATGTCTGAAAATCAAAATCGTGAGGGTCTGTCTCCGCTCCGCTCAGCACCCCTCAAACTCCCGCAAGAGCTATGCCCTTGACCCATAACGGAAAACCGCGTCTTTTAATGGGCCGCCGTCAAAGATTCAGTCTTACACACCTTCCGTTTTATTGCTAATGATTGCTGACGCGTTATTCCTTGCTTTTCGCCTCGCCCGGTTTCATCCATGTGCACTGATATTGGATTTTTTCAAATATTCCAGACAGTATCTGGCAACAATTCCTGTCAGTATGCCGGTAACTACACCGGCCGCCAGCAGTATCGGAAAATAATAGATAAGCTTATAAGTACCCATAACCAGGCAAGCCATAAGAATCTGCCCGATATTGTGGGATATTCCTCCTATGATGCTTACTCCCACAATGCTCATTCCCTTTATTCTCTGAAAAAGACACATCATCGCATAGCTTAAAAGTGCTCCCGACATGCTGTAGAGAAAGCCTGCAAAGCCTGCAAACAAAAGCCCCGATATCAATATCCTGACCATGGAAATAAAAAAGGCTTCCCTCCTGCCCATAAAGTAAAGACAGATTAAAACGATGACATTGGCAAGCCCAAGCTTAATCCCCGGCACCGGAACAGGCAGGGGCACAAGGTGCTCTATATATCCCATCAATATGGCCAAGGCGGCAAATATGCCATAAAAGGCCACCCTTTTACTCAGCTTCATTCCGACACTCCTTACTTCGCCACACTGTCAAATGCGCTCTCTTCCCCATCATCCACAACCTCAATATATACCTTGTTGGGAAGACATACTATCATCTCGTTGCTCTTTGAGATTTCGCCCTGAGAAACACATATTTTATCCGGGCAGCTTGCCTCCTCCATATGGACAAAGCCATCCCTTACAGCCACAACATTTTTATGTCCGTCCTTTTCCACTGTAAATGTGTCATCCTTGTTCAGCGGCATTGTATGGTATTGCTCGCCGTCAACATAGATAACAGCCCTGGCGCCTCCATCCTCTGGGCTTAACAGGCCCGAAAAATAAAGCCCCCCTGCAATCAAAAGCACAACAGCCGCAAGTATTATGTCCATACGCTTCAAACAAATCATTCCTTTATCCCTTATTTGCTTCTGTTATAGTACCTGTTTTTTGTTAAAAAAACAACCTTTCTTTTAAAAAAAATTGAAAAAGGAAGCATTTTACGGTATACTATCGGCAATATGATTTAAATTAAGATTATTTTTCACAGTATCATACCTAACATTCAGAGTATACCATTTGCGGTGCAGTGTAAAATACACAGCCTTTTGCCTGAGGGTCAAAGAAAGGATACAAAAGAATCGGTGCCTGTAAACGCTCGAATGGACCGGTATGTTTACGCTTTTAGTGTCATCTGAAATTGTTAATAAATAAACTATTTAAAGTCTATGGAGGCCTCCATGAAAAAAATTATTTTGCTGATTCTTTGCATCCTTTTAACAGGATGTACACCAAAAAAAGAAGTCAAAACCGATACTCTGCCGGCGGATAAAACCAATTTCGTATTAAATACAGTGGCAACTATCACAATATATGCCCAGAATACAGACAAGGACCCTTATCAGATTATAGACGGAGCCTTTCTCCTGTGTACTGAATACGAGAATAAGCTGAGCCGTACCATTGAGGGAAGTGAAATCGACCAAATAAACCACTCCCAGGGCTCACCTGTCAACGTATCCCCCGACACGGCTGAGCTTATACGCGAGGCCGTCAAGTACGGCGCATTATCAGAGGGAAGCTTTGATGTTGCTATTGCTCCTTTGAGTTCCCTTTGGGATTTTAAGGCAGAGAATCCCCAGGTGCCCGACGGCGATGCCATTGCAGAGGCTGTAAAGCATGTGAATTACCGCAATATTCAATTGGAGGGCAATACCGTAACCCTTACAGACCCCGATTGCGCTTTGGATTTAGGCGCTATCGCAAAGGGCTTTATTGCCGACAAGATTGCCGCTTATCTGAAGGAACAGGGCGTCACCAGCGCCATGATTGACCTGGGAGGCAATATATTGGCAGTGGGCTCCAAGCCTGACGGCACTGACTTCAACGTCGGCATACGCAAGCCCTTTGAAAACCAGAATGTGATATTGGGTGTCTTTACTCTCAGCGGCAAGTCTGTTGTGACAAGCGGAATTTATGAACGCTATTTCCGAAAGGACGGAAAGCTTTACCATCATATCCTAAGCCCTGAGACAGGCTATCCCATTGAAAACAACCTGCTCTCCGTCACCATAATCTCAGACACCTCAACAGAGGGTGATGCTCTGAGCACTACCTGCTTTATTCTCGGCTTGGACAAGGGCATGGCACTTATAGAAAGTCTGGATAACGTGGAAGCTATTTTTGTAACGGACGATATGCAGGAGCATTACAGCAGCGGCATTGGCTCAAAGATAAAATTCAAGGCTACGGAGGGATAGCAATATGCAGATAGAAAAAGCAATACAACTGGCGGCAGCTTCCCACACAGGCCAAAAAGACAAGGGCGGCAGCCCCTATATATTTCATCCTCTCAGAGTTATGCTCCGCCTGAAGGGGGAAGAGGCCCAAATTCTGGGCATTCTCCATGATGTGTTGGAGGATACCCAGCTCACTGTTTCTGATTTAAGGAGAGAAGGTCTTTCCGATTCCCTTATCCGTACATTATTGCACTTGACAAAAAACAACAATGAGGATTATGATAGTTTTATAGACAGGGTGTTGGAAAACCCTCTTGCTGTGGAGGTAAAGCTGGCAGATATTGAAGATAACCTGGATATCAGCCGTATTCCTATCCCCTCCTCGGAGGACTTTCTTCGCATAGAAAAATATAAAAGGGCAAAACAAAAATTGGAAGCAAGAAAATTTTAATAGCAAAAACAGGCGGCAGTCCTATAAGAACCCCCCTTCTTATAAAGGCTGCCGCCTGTTTTATAGAATTTTATGAATTCCCTTGATGCCGCTACTGCTCCTTTTTCACTAAAAATCTTACGGAGACAAGCATGGATAAAATAAATAATACAAAAGACACGGCCAGAAAAAGAATCGCCAGAGCATAGGGATTCATGGAGTTCAAGCCGTCCAATATTCCTCTGCTGTCCAAAAGCAGTATAAGTCCCGCAAATATAACAATAGGAATCACTGTCATTGTTCTTCCTTTAATGGCTCCCATCTTATAAAGCACCGGAAGCTGGAAAGCGGTAAAGAGAAACAGAAGGGCAGTACTGATAACCACGGCACAAAAAATTTCCTCAGATGTAACGCTTCTGTGCATAAACCGATACAGCACCATATCAATCAATAAAAAGAAAAGTATGGTAATAAACCCTCCCACTGCTGTAAAGAGATAGCGCCCCGCCACCTGCTTTTTTTTGCTCACCGGAAGCAGGGAGGGAAGCCTTCCCATTCCTGTCTTATCCGTCACATCAAATACCAGACAGCTGAGCCTGTAGGAAAGTATGGCAATGGCCGCCGTCAGGCTGGCGCTCAGGGAGGATGCGATAAAGCAGAAGGGAAGAATAAGCACAATCAAAAAGGATTTCAAATAATATTTTACAGTATAAAAATCAAGCTTTACCAGCTTCATAATATCAGTCATTTTTATCCTCTCCTTTGCAGACAAATACCATAATCTCTTCTATAGTGACAGGCTCAACGGTGAACTGTTCAAAATATTTTAAATCCTCCGTTCTGATAAGCCCTTCAAAGCCCGACGAATATTTTCTGGCGCCAATCAGTTTTTTTTGCAGGGAATCGTTAAGTTCTTCCCTTCCGCCCTTTACCAGACGAAACGCGTCTATCAGCTCATCCTTGCCTCCCGTGTAAACCTCTTCGCCCCTGTTCAAAAAGGTAATATAGTCGGCAACCTTCTCCAAGTCGCTTGTGATATGAGTGGAAAACAAAACGCTGTGCTCACCGTCCTCAATGTACTCCAATAATATCTCCAGTAAATCATCCCTGGAAACCGGATCCAGACCGCTGGTCGGCTCATCCAGTATCAAAAGCCTTGTATCATAGGAAAAAGCACAGGCCAGCATAAGCTTCATTTTCATTCCCTTGGACAATTCCTTCACCCGTTTTAGCGGGTCAAGCCCAAACCGTTTGATATAGTTCCAATATTTCTTTGAGTCCCAGCTGTCATAAAATGCGCCTACGGAGTCTTCAATATCCTTCGGACGCCACTCCTCCACAAAATAGCTGCTATCAAATACAGCGCCGATATGCTTTTTGATTTCCACCTCATCTGTTACGCTGTCCAGTCCAAAGACATTGATAGATCCTTCTGATTTCTGTATCATATTCAGTATCAGTTTTATAGTCGTTGTCTTGCCTGCCCCGTTTGGCCCGATAAGGCCCATAATATATCCCTTTGGCAGAGAAAAAGTAATATCTGCCAGACGAAAGGACTGATAATGTTTTGAAAGACTGTTCACCTCAAGCATCAATTCCTCATCCATTGTGTTCCACCTCCATCAGCATATCAAGCATTGTATGCAGTTCCTCTTTTTTTAACCCGGCCCTCTGTGCAGATTGTATCGCTCTTAAAAGGTTTTCCTCTGTTTCCCTCAGAAGCTGTTCTCGAATTAATTCGGAGCCTCGGCTCATAACGTAGCAGCCCTTCCCCTGTACATTTGTGACAAATCCCTCCGCCTCCAGCTCCGAGTAGGCTCTTGTCGTTGTCAAAACGCTTATTTTCAGCTCCTTTGCCAGCTGCCTCAGGGAAGGCAGCATTGTGTTTTCTTCCAGCTCTCCTGAAAGTATAGCGCTTTTTATCTGTTCCTTAATCTGCTCATAAATGGGTATACCCGATACGTTCGAAATGATTATTTTCATTTTCCCACCCCGTGTTATTACTGTTATATCTGTTACATATACAGTATATTATCTATATACTCTTCTGTCAATCCCTTTTTATCGTTTTTTTCCTCTATTATTTTCCAAATATACTTTGTCCTTCAGAGATGTACTTTATTTTAGTGTCAGGGTATTACAAGTATGGCAGTTCAGTTTTATTTTAAATCCTATCGTTTTTTGGCAAAGCTCTTGTGGAGGCCTTGCCTCCAAGCCTCCACAAGGGTTCTCCCTTGACCCAGGAGGAAACTTTTATTTTCCGCGGCTGTATGAAAAACCAAACCGCAATAGCTGTACAAAATCTCTCTACCGCGCTATACTCACATACAGGCGCAGTATAAGTCAGGAAGAACGGAAAGTCTTCCTCTAAAATAATATCAGGCCCGAAAAACAGGCCTGGGACTTGCAAGTCCAAAATCAATGTAAAGGGGAGAGAAGAAATTGAACTGGATTACCGGTCTGCAAAACACGATTAATACCATAGAGGAAAATATCACCGAAGAAATTGATTACACAGAGCTTGCAAAAAAAGCGTACTCCTCCGAGTTTCATTTTCAAAGAATTTTCCATATACTCTGCGGCTACACGATTGGCGAGTATGTCCGCCTCAGAAGGCTGACGCTGGCGGGAAGCGAACTGGCAAGCTCAGATGCAAAGGTCATTGACATAGCCTTGAAATACGGCTATGACAGTCCTGAAAGCTTCAGCCGCGCTTTTACGAAATTTCATGGTATTACACCTTCCCGTGCAAAGCAGAATCAATCCGCCCTCAAATCCTTCTCACGCCTGTCCATCAAGCTTATTTTAGAAGGAGGAAACATCATGGATTACAGAATCGTAAAGGAATCACCGTTCCAAATGATTGCAAAAAAGGACCAGTTCCCACAGGGTAAAGAAATCAGCCATGAAAAAATACGCAGCTTCTGGCAGAAATGCAACAATGACGGCACAATTGAAACACTCTGCCGTTATATAAAACCAGGCAATATTTTGGGCAATGCTATCGCAGGCATCTGCTTTGACAACCCGAACAAAGGCGACTTTGACTACGCCATAGGCGTCCCCTACGAGGGCGGAGATATTCCTGACGGCTTCTCTATTACTACAATACCGGAAAATACATGGGCAGTATTTCCCTGCATTGGCCCAATGCCGGATGCATTTCAAACACTGTGGAAAAAAATCTATACTGAATTTTTTCCCACAAGCGAATATCAGCCCTCAAACGGCATGTGCTTTGAGTCCTATCCGGGAGATAATGTCACGGACGCGGACTACGCCTGCGAGCTTTGGATTTCCGTAATCAAAAAATAACGGAATTGATCCTAAGTATATCCCTGTACAAAAATAGGGGTAAAACTTCATTACACGAAGTTTTACCCCTTCTATTTTTGAAAAAATATTCTTTTCCGCAGATAGCCTGAAATAAGCCTATAAAAGGCAGAAATTTTAATCTTCGGGACTGCTGAAAAAGGATGTCAAAAGAATTTATCCCGATAGCCCTGTATAAATATAAACAGCACAATAAAGGGAAGTATATAGGATACATAAAAGCGGATCGCCTTTGGAAATTTAATTCCCTGACCACTGTCGGCCTCTTTGATAAAGTTATCCCAGCCCCAGCCATAGCGTGTTGTGCAAAACAGCAGGTAAACCAGTGAACCCAGAGGCAGCAGGTTATTGCTGACAATGAAATCCTCCAGATCAAGGATATTGCTCTTGGGACCGATTGGATGAAAGCCGCTCCAGCTGCTGAAGCCTAAAATACATGGCAAAGAAAGCAAAATGATAACAATGAAATTAAACAGTACCGCCTTTTTTCTCGGCCATCCCCACATATCCATGGAAAAGGACAAAATATTCTCAAATACCGCAATAATGGTGGAAAGAGCCGCAAAGGACATGAACACAAAAAACAGTGCGCCCCATATCCTGCCCCCCGGCATAGCATTAAAAATATTGGGAAGTGTAATAAATATCAGGTTAGGGCCGCTGTCCGGCTGTACGCCGAAGGAAAAGCACGCCGGAAAAATAATGAGGCCCGCCGTAATAGCCACAAAGGTATCGAGCACAGTAATGCTGATTGCCTCTCCCGTCAGGGATCGTTCCCTTCCAATATAGCTTCCGAAAATTGCCATAGACCCTATTCCAAGACTCAGTGTAAAAAAAGCCTGTCCCATTGCCGCATAGATAACCTCTCCTGCACCAAAATCCAGCATTGCCTTAAAATCAGGCTTCAAATAAAAAGAAAGACCATCCTCAGAGCCGGGAAGCGTCACAGAGCGTACCGCCAGTATCACCATGACCACCAGAAGACAGCTCATCATAACCTTTGTTATCTTCTCCACGCCGTTTTGAAGGCCCTTGGAACAGATAAACATGCAAATTCCAACCGCCAGCACCATCCACGCCGTCAATTCCGCAGGATGCCCCGTAAAGCTGACAAAGGCTTCTGTTACCGCATTCGCCTCCAGGCCCGCAAAGTCCCCCTTGAGCGTTTTCACAAAATAGGCCAGCATCCAGCCGCCGATTGTCGTATAGAACATCATCAGAATATAGTTGCCCGCCATGCCAAAATAGCTGTACAGGTGCCATTTGCTCCCATCAGGCTCCAAAACGTCAAAGGAACGTGCAATGCTCCTGCGGCTGCCACGTCCCACTGAAAATTCCATTACCATAATAGGCAGTCCCAAAATCAAAAGAAAAAACAAATAAATGAGTACAAAAGCTGCCCCGCCATACATTCCTGTAATATAGGGAAACCGCCAGACATTTCCGAGCCCTATGGCACATCCGGCAGAAATTAAAATAAATCCGATACGGGAAGAAAACCTTTCCCTCTCATTCATAAAAACAGCCCCCAATCTAATATGAATACAAGGTAAGATTATCTTTTTTGAAGGGTTTTGTAAAGAAATTTAGCGGCTTTTTGCATGAATCATTGTTTTATACATATTTCTATTCACTTTTTTATGACGAATCCCCACTTGACAATTCCTTCCTATGCATTGTAAAGCACACAAAACATACAAAGAAACTTCCTCGAATACAAATATGGTAAAAGAACAGCGTCTCTACCTCCGCCTGCAATGGCTTCTCCCCCAGGTACGCCAGTATTTTTTTATCGCGAATATTTGTATTGTGCCGCCAAAGGATAAAAACGATCATCCATGGAATTATGCCTTATAAGAGAAAAAATTGGAATATGGCAGTCTGCCTAATTTCCCCTGCATTCTGTTTGCTGACAAACAGGAACATAATTCACAAAAACAGCAGGAGCCCATGGCATATATGCCAAAGGATCCTGCTGTTTAAATGTGATTCTATTGCAGTAACATAATCCTGCAGCCCTGCTTATCTTTATTTTGTGTATTTATCTAATATTCCTCTGACCTCACCGCTTACAAAGATTTTACCGTCCTCCAGTGTTGGCGCCTGCTCCAGCTGTGTATATATGCCATTGATGGAACAGATTTTTGAGCCAACCGTAACTTCAATTTTTACATTATCCCTTTCCATAGACACGGGCTTGTCGTTCGCTTCCCACTTTATGGTATAGCCAAGCTTTTCCGCCGCTTCACGAAGACCTACTGTCTCGTTTTTATTTTCCTCATCCTTCTTCTCTTCCTCAGGCATCTCTGTTTCCGGCTGTGACATTTCCTCATTATTCAATATCATCACAAATGCTGGCGTTGTCTGCGCCGGTATGCTTCTTGTCGTAGCCCCGTATATCACAAGGCACTCGCTGCCCTTAATGTCCTCCTCCGTAAAAATCTTTTTGGCGCCGGTAATATCAACTATCTTTGTGTCCTCTCCAATATTGAGCTTCAGGGTGTTTTCCTGGTTTACCAGTTCATCGTTATAGACAGATAAATCAGTAAACATCACTGTATCGGATTTTAACACGAAACCAACTACACCGCTTGTCATAGGGGGCAGGCTTAATGTCATGGGAGAATTTTGGTCAAGAACGGCCGAAACCTCCATGCCCTCCTTTAAATCAGCTATGGACTTTACGGAACCGTCCTTCTGGTCAATTACAAACGCTGTTTCATTCACATTACAGACAAGTCCCATGTCATCATTTTCAAGTGATATTCTCACATATCCGTCTTCCTTGCTGACAGAGGCAATTTTCCCTTCCACCAGCTTATACTTTGTCTGCTGTGCCTCCTCCTTATTCTCCTGTGAAGCTGCTGTGACTGGCACAGCCGGAAGGGCATTGCTCTGAGCCGCTACAGCATTAATAGAAAGAAGGGAAGCCGCCGCTACTGTTGTGATAAGTCCTCTGATAATCAATGTGTTTTTTTTCATATTTTATTCCTCCAAATATTTTTTATAGTCTGATTTTTTGTGTTTCTACTCATTAAGACGCAGTGTTACCGCTTTTGTTCCGGCAAAATAAAAAAATAACCAGACAATTATTTCTTTTTCTTCCTGTACCTGCCTTTACCGGCTCCCCTTCTAAGCCTGCCGCCTTACACTTAAAGCCCATTCCGCTTCGCCGCCTGATACCGTGACATACCCGCCTTAGTTCGCCTGAATCGATTTATTTCCAAAGATACGCTCATATTGCACGCTATTATTTCTCTGTCTGGCGAAACCATCCATCAGTCAATTGTTCATAGCGTTTTGACTGCTTTGCCACTAAAAAATGAAAATAGTCCGTACCATAGCCGGTGCCCAAAGTAAAAAATAAAGCAAAAAAAACCTGAGAAGTCAAGCTTTCTTTGCCTGTAAGCAAAATACTATTTCGTTTTTTTCTTCGCCCAAGACCTAATTACACTCCCCATTGCAGACGATTTCCTTCAGCCTGCAAAATATTCTGTGGTTTCCGCCGTCTCCGGCAGGGAAACTGTACTGTCAATCAGCTTAAACAGTTCAAAAAGACTTCTGAAATAGTCAGACTTTTTTTCCTCAAGCCAGGTTATTCTACCCTGTATAGAATTGTTCTGGCTAAAATAAAACTCCAGAAGAAAGGTTGCATTCTCCCCTTTTCGGGGCATATAAATGTCCATAATATCTATATCCTTATTTTTTAAATGCTTCAGCTTTGCTATGTCCGTTCTGGTAGGCCAAGCAGAATCTTCCTTCTCAAAATAGCCCCTTAAATCCTCCACACTCTCAAACACATAAAGCAAATAATCCACCATCTCAGAAAAACTATATATATCCGTATTATTCTCATAATGATGATAAAATCTGGCTCTGAGCTTCGTTCTGTCATAGGTATCTATACATAATAAGCTTGTTCTGTACTCTTTGGGTATGTCTGTCATATTCTTCAAATAAATCCCTCCCCATACGGGTATACTGTTACATTACTACAGTATCATTATTCCATATAACAGTTACAAAACGGTCACAAAACGGATTTTCTACAAAAATCTTATGTTTTTCCAATAAAAAAGGGCCTCCCGCTGTATCGGAATGGCCTGCTGCTTCATCCCCTGCACACATTTTTATTTTCTGCATAAAAAAAGTGCCCAGACTCGGAATCGAACCAAGGACACGAGGATTTTCAGTCCTCTGCTCTACCAACTGAGCTATCTGGGCATAAACACTTTTTAACTTTTTCAGAACTGTTTTTTATCATACCAGATAACAGGGAGGTTGTCAACCCAAAATATAGAAACTCTCTTTGCAGGAAAGTGTCAGTATTGGGTCCGGCAGACCAATCTTTGTCGAAATAACCAAAAAAACCTGCATTTTTTCGGTGTATAAATTCTTCAACATATATGAATAAGGTGTAACCGAGACAAATGCGCATTAGCTTTATGGCACAAAAGATTGCGTCACCAATCAAGTTTACGGCCACAGCCTGGACAATAATCAGGATTTTTACCTCGGATATTAAATCTTCTTTTACAGCTGGGGCACTTATAATAAATAAATGCCTGCCCAATTCCTACAAGCATACCTATAAGACCAATAACACCTACAAGATTTCCCAATAACGGTATTTTTGTTCCAATACTCAAGCCAGCAAATACAATAATTGCGCCAATAATAACACCTATTTTGAGTATTCCATAGCTCTTTTTATAATCCATGCCTGAGCCTCCTATTCTAAATTCCTCATTTCACCTGCCTGGCAAAGGAACCTATCATCTTTTATATACTATCATATCGACCTGTTCTTCTCAAGGCGTCTGGTGAAAACAACGGAGTATTTACCATATACACTTATCTACGGCAGGAACTATAGAAATCTATCGGCAGAACAAAAGACAGATGGAACCTTCTGATTATTCATAAAAGTATAATGCCAAAAACCGCGTTTTCACGCGGTTTCCCAAATTCTGGAAATATTATATTTTTCAGACAACGGGACGGCTTCCCTATTCCGCCTCGTCTGCGGTTTGATTTTTAAATATATCCCTTGCAAAAAACAGGTGCCGTTCCATAGCCCTTACTGCCAAAAGGGCGTCCCTGTTTAAAACTGCAAGATAAAGCTCTCTGGCCGTTTCCACAAAAACCCTCAATATTGCTTTAACGTCCTCCTCCTGTCTCTCCTTCATACTTTTTTCAAAGCTGTCAGCCGTTCTGTCAAAAAAGGTATTTTCAAAAGCACCAGAAAGTCTGTTTTTGCACGCGGAGGCCAAAGCCTTATGAAAAAGGATATCAAAGGCAATAAATTCCGATACGCTTTTATCTTCCGCTACCTCCATCTGCTCCAATATCATTTTCAGAGAATATAAATCACTTTCCTCTCTGTGCTCACTGGCCCATCTTGCCATGGCCAGCTCATTCACCTGTCTGAAATCCATAAGCTCCTTTTTGTTCAGACGGTTGATGCAGATATAATTCTCAAACATCTGATGCAGGGGCATCTCATAGAGGTGGCATACTACCGCGCCGCTGCTTCCCTGTATTGTACGGATAAGGCCCTCCCTCTCAAGCATCCTCAGCGCCTCACGGATAGTGGGACGGCTCCTCTTAAACATATCCATCAGTTCCTTTTCGGAAGGAAGCCTTTCCCCATGCTTGATTTCTCTGCTCAAAATTCTCTCCCGAATGGTATCATAAATTACCTCTGAGGCTTTTTTCGTCACAATCGGCTTGAAGGCCATTTTATCAGAGGAGTCATCTTTCCGGTCCATGTTATCACCCGTTTCCTTTATTTAGTATACTAAGTATATTACATTATTTGTGAAACTGTCAAGTCCCTCCCCCAAATTACGCTGTCTCCTGCCTTTTTTCATGGCTGTTTCAAAATGCGCAAAATACAAAAAACAGTCTATTTTCTTCTTTAAATATATTGCATATTTATAAAAAAACAATTGACAAATGGCTTTTTGCAAATTATATTAAACTTAGTTATATAAGTTATATTAGTTTGTTTAAATACATAAAGATACATTACATATCTATTTAAAATCTTCCGCCCTGATACACTATGTAAATTATCATGGCCCCGCCATGCTGATTTGAAAACGGCGTATGCCGTTTTCCGGATAAGGTGCACCTATCCCAATTGATGATCTACAAAAATTGAAAGTCATGCTGTTTCATGCAGGCCTTCGACGGCAAATAAGCCGCATTTCAGGTTTCTCTGCGGTTAAGCTTTCCCGATGGTAAGCTATTTTGCCGGCAACCATTTATATTGCAGCAGAAATAAAATGCAGGGAGGTATTATCATGTCTGAGGAAGATAAGAAAAATGCAGCAAGTAATCAATCAAAATACCCTTTGGGAGATGACATTCCCTTTGGGCAGAAGGTAGCTGTCGCCTGCTCGCCGATTCTGATGCTTGTCTGCGTCGCCTTGGTCCGTTACGGCGCAAACAACATACTGGGCATTGTTGTTAAGGGACTTGACGCCCTTGCCTATTACAGCATAGCAGTGTTAGTGCTGAATATCGCGTCCGCCATCTCCGCCCCTCTGGCGGGATCACTGGGCGATATTTTCGGCCGCAAGAGAGTGGCCACAGCGACATTAATTCCCTTTACGGTTTCCACCGTGCTTTGCGGCCTGGCAACAAATATATGGATTTTTTTGATAGCGTTTTTTGTATTTGGCTTCGCCTACGCTATCTGCCAGTCCATGGTTGCCACTATGATAGCGGACGTCGTCAGCGGCAAGGCGCGTTCACAGCTTTTGGGCATACGCCACTCCTGCGTGCAGGCCGCAATTATGCTTGGCCCTATTGTCGCCGGGTTCCTGTCCGACGGCTTCGGTGCACAGAAAACATTCCTCATCATGGCGCCTTTGGGTGTCCTGTCCTTTCTGGCAATTCTGGTCTTTATGCCGGATTTACGGTATCATGAGGGAAACAGTACCATTGACTGGATCGGACTTTTGTTCCTCATTCTATCTATGGGGCCCATTACATTTCTGCTTTCCATGGGCGGAAAACAGATTCCGTGGCTGTCCCCTCTTTCCTTTGGAATGGTAGCGGTTTCTGCGGTCTCCGTATTCCTCTTTATTAAGGCGGAGAAGAAAGCCGTGAACCCTCTGCTGGACCCATCTCTGTTTCGCTATCGGGGATTTGCTCCCTTGATGATCAATAAGGGCTTATTCCAAACCAGCGCTACAATTGTGGGAAATTATCTTGTTTTATACGCACAGCTTGTCATCGGACTTACGGCAGCCCAGACAGGAATGTTTTCCCTCTCAAGAATTTCTGCCATTGTCGCCTCTATCTTTGTGGGAAGATGGCTTGGAAAATCCAAAAAATATAAACTGTCACTTTATCTTGCCACCTTCTTCGCCTTATTCGGCGCTTCCCTTCTTCTTCTGGTAAACGGGGGAACCAGCGCTATAACGATTATTTTATCCCTTTGCTGTATGTATTTTGGCAATTCCTTCGAGACTGTCCCCTGCTCCATCATACCGGCTATGATTCTTCCGCCGGAAAAAAGAGGTGTCGGCCTTGGCGCTGTCTGGTTTGCCGAGAATGTGGCCTCCACGCTTTCCACAGCAGTTTACGCTTTAGTGCTCAATATGACAGGCGGGGCCATAGAAGGAAGCTATAAATATCTTGTTGCCACCTTTATCGGCTTTATCCTTATCCGGCTTTTGATACTGATAACAAGGCTTCAAAAAATCAACTTCAGCGAATACGGAGCACAGTAAGAATCACCCATTCTATACCTGAAAACGAGGGGTATGCTATATGAGAATATTAACGAACACCGTTACTGCACAGAAATATCCTTTGGGAGACGAAGTCGGCCTTGGCATAAAGATTCTTACCGTCTTTCCCGTTATACTGATGCTAATCTGCGTCTGTATGGTTAAATACGGTGCCAGCAATATTTTGGGGATAGCCATAAGCGGCATGAACGGCATGGCCTTTTACGGCGTAGCAGTGGTGGCCTTTAATGTAGCGGCCGCCATCGGCTCTCCTTTAGCCGGCTCTCTTGGTGATATATTCGGCCGAAAAAGGGTATCCCTTTTTGCCCTGGCCTCCTTCACCCTGGCTATGGTACTGTGTGGACTGATTGACGATATAAAGCTTTTTATACTTGCCTATTTCTTACTGGGCTTTTCCTATGCCCACTGTCAATCCATTGTAGCCACTATGATAGCCGACGCCGTGGAGGGACGGACAAAATATCAGCTTTTGGGTATACGTCATTCCTGTGCTCAAACCGCTATTATGCTTGGGCCCATTGTCTGCGGTGCCATATCGGATGCCATTGGCGCGCGCGCTGCCTTTCTGGTTTTATCCCCTATTGGGATGCTGTGCTTTCTGGCCATCTATTTTATTACGCCTGACATCCGCTACCACAAAGGAGAAAAAAGCGTTGACTGGACAGGGATATTGTATTTATTTCTCTCCCTGGGGCTTTTCATGTTCCTTATGTCAATGATTGGAAGCCAGATACCCTGGCTCTCACTGCGCTCCCTTGCCACTTTGGTCATTGTCATCGCAGCGTCCATACTTTTTATACGAAACGAGAAAAGAGCCAAAAACCCTATTATAGACCCATCCTTATTCCGCTATCGGGGATTTTCCGTCTCCCTTATTAATCAGGGGCTTCTCAACTGCGCCGGTGTTTTAAACAGCAACTATCTGGTGCTTTACGCTCAGGCTGTCCTCGGCTTTGCCGCTGTACAGACGGGCCTGTTTTCCCTGGCAAGGCTGACCTGTATTATTGCGTCCATGTTTGTAGGGCGCTGGCTTGGAAAATATAAGCTTTACAAGCTTTCTTTTTTCCTCTCCACAGCTTTTGCTTTCACCACCGGTTTTATGCTCCTTTTTGTGGACAGAATGCCATATACGCTCTACATTATATTGTCCATCAGCTTTTCCTATCTGGCAACCTCCTTTGAGACAGTGCCCTGCTCCTTGATACCAACTGTCATATTGCCGCCGGAAAAGAGAGGTGTCGGCCTCGGCGCCGTTTGGTTCTCGGAAAATGTATCGTACACGCTTTCCGCCGCAGTTTACGCCCTGGTCATGAATCTGATGGGAAACCGTATCGAGACAGGCTTCCGCTGTCTGGTATTTGTCTATATCGGTTTTTTAAGCATTCGTCTTATCAATCTATGCCTGAATCATAAATACTTAAATTTCAGCGAAAACCATTTCTAAGCCTATAAAAAGGCGGAAAGGAGTTTACCATATGCTTGATATACTTTTTAAAAACGGCACCATTATCGACGGCTCGGGAAAGAATTGCTTCACCGGAGACATCGGCATAAAAGGAAAGAAGATAGCAGTCATAGGCACAGTAGAGGAAAAAGCAGTTCAAACCATAGATATTACGGGTCTTATTATCTGTCCGGGCTTCATCGACAACCACAGCCACAGCGACTACAATGTGGTTATCGATCCCCTGGGGCAGAACATACTAAGTCAGGGCATCACAACGGAAATCGCAGGAAACTGCGGCCACTCCCTTGGTCCCTCCAAAGACGGACAATGGACAATGGGCCACTCCATGTTCCCCCAAGCGACACCGGAGCAGATTAAGCTTTTGGAGAAAAAGAGCCGTACCTTCGGCAGCTATTTTAACCTTTTGGAACAAACACCCATGTCCACCAACCTCTTAAGCTATGTGGGACAGGGCGCTGTACGTTCCGCCGTCATGGGCTTTGAAAACCGGCCCGCTTCCAAAAAGGAAATGGAAGAAATGGGGGCTTTGGTGGCAGAGGCCATGGAGGCCGGCGCTGTTGGACTCTCTACGGGCTTGAGTTATCCGCCCGGCTCCTTTACAACAAAGGAGGAAATTGCTAAGTTGTGTAAAATTGTCGCCTCCTACGGCGGAAATTATGTCACCCATATGCGTGACGAAAGCGATGACGTGCTGAAAAGCGTGGAGGAAACCATATGGATAGCTAAGGAGGCAGGACTTCCGGCCATCATCTCCCACCACAAGGTGTCAGGCAAAAAGAATTGGGGGCTTTCCGCAGAAACGCTGAAATTAATCGATAACGCTGTAGCAGAGGGGGTAGACGTCTATCTGGATCAGTATCCCTATAACGCGGGCTGTACCCGTCTTATCAGCATTATTCCCCAGGAATTTCAAAACGGCGGCTTTGAAGCCGTCTCCGAAAATTTGAAGGATAAAGCCTTCCGCCATAAAGTGACAGAAAGGCTTGAGGCCATGATGGCAGGAGAAAAGGGACTGGCGGAAAATCTCCTCATAAGTGCAGGAGGCTTCGGAGGCGTTCGCGTTGTCAACTGGCAAAGCCACCCTGAATTTGCAGGCATGGGCATTTTGGACATTGCCAAAGCCCTTTCCTGCAAAGACCCTTACGAACTGCTTTACGACATTATCGAGGAGACAGGCGCCAGCACCATGGGACTGTTTACAACTGTTGATGAAAATGACATTGAGCGCATTATGTCCCACCCCAGAACCATGGGAAGCTGTGACACTTCACATTCCACTGTAGTCAGCATCAACGGCCATCCCCGCTCCTTTGCCACCTTTACCAGACGCATCACCCACTATGTCAGAGAAAGGCATTTGATTGCTCTGGAGGAAATGATACGCAAGTCAACCTCCCTGACAGCCAGCGTTGTGGGCCTTAAAAATAAAGGCCTGCTGGCGCCGGGCTATGACGCCGATATCGTCGTCTTTGATTATGAAAATTTGGAGGCGCTGGCGGATTATGCCCATCCTACCGCCCGTAACAAAGGCATGAAATTTGTTCTGGTCAACGGAAAATTTGCTCTTATTGATGATGTCTGCACCGATATTTTGTCCGGCGGCGTCATCCGCTTAAACAGGCAGTAACACTCTCATATAGATATACCGAAAAAAGAACAGCCGCGGCAGAGTATGCCGCGGCTGTTCCGTGTATAAAAAATCTCTGGCAGCGCTGTCAAAACTTTTTTGCGCTACTGTAGTTATAAAATAAACTTGTTCCGACAACCTTTCGCAGCCCCACTGAAGCAGTGTATTGTGCTGCGCAAAACCGCTTTCAGCGGCCGTGTTTCTTTCCGGAACTACTTGAAACTTGCTCTTTTCCCCAGTGGAAATAGATTCCGCCTACGGTTTCCATTCTGGAGACCTTGGCGGAACAATAAATTCACTTTATCAGCAGTCAAGCAAAACCTCGAAAGCTGTCTACACCTGCCAGCTCAAAACTCAAAACTGGTTTATGACATCCTGAAATAAAGCTGCCTGATTTTTCTGGGAAAACTCCCTTTTCCGATAAATTTTTCCGCTCCGACCCTATAAAACGGACAAGCCTTGACAACGCCCAAGATTGAAAAATACAATGCATTCTAAAATCCGTCTCCCCCTGGGGACTTCCGTAATCCCAGCCGGATTTTTGAAAGCTGTGTCTTCTATAACAATTACGCTCAAAACAAACCATCTTATGACAAGTCTCACCAAATACCATTGCCGTTTGCCACCCCCTGAAATTGCAGGAAGCCTGTATACTCCCCTCATTTCTCCTTGGCAAACGCTTCCTGATGTAACTCGTAGGTCTTTCTAAATTCTTTTACAGATTTGCTCTCCCATTTCCTTTGTACCGCAGGCGATTTTACCATTACTCATAATATCCGCCGTGCGGTATCCCTCCTCAAGAACCCTCGTTACGGCTTCCTCTATGGCTTCCGCCTCCTTATCCAGATGGAAGGAATAGCGCAGCATCATGGCCGCAGAAAGAATGGTCGCCACAGGATTAGCCTTGTCCTGCCCCGCAATATCGGGCGCAGAGCCGTGTATCGGCTCATACATGCCCAAAGTGCTTTTCCCCATGCTGGCTGAGGGCAGCATACCGATAGAGCCCGTCACCATACTGGCCTCATCTGATAAAATATCCCCGAACATATTGGAAGTCACTATCACGTCAAACTGTTTGGGATCCCTGACTATCTGCATGGCGGCATTATCCACATACATGTGGCTTACCTCCACCTCGGGATACTCCTTTGCCATTTCCGCAATGGTTTTTCGCCACAGGCGGGAAGTTTCCAGCACATTGGCCTTATCCACGCTGCAAAGCTTTTTATTCCTCTGCATGGCAATCTCGAAGGCTTTTTTTCCTATCCTTTTTACCTCCTCCACGCTGTAGCTCTCCGTGTCATAGGCCTCCTCGCCATACCTGCCGCTGCGGTATCCCCTGTCGCCAAAATAGATACCGCCTGTCAGCTCACGCACAATCATAATATTGAACTCATCCCCCACAAGCTCTTTCTTTAACGGGCAGGCATCGGATAATGCCTTATGCATGATGGCAGGGCGCAGGTTCGCAAAAAGCGCCAAACCCTCACGAAGCTTTAAAAGAGCTTTTTCCGGCCTCTTTTCCCCCGGCAAAGCGTCCCACTTGGGGCCTCCTACCGCACCCAGCATAACGGAATCGCTCTTTTTACAAACCTCCAGTGTTTCGGCGGGAAGTCCCTCGCCGCACTCGTCAATGGCCGCGCCCCCTGCCATGCAGTATTGGAACGTAAACTCATGCTGGAATTTTTCTCCGATCCTCTTTAAAACCTTAACGCCTTCCTCTATGACCTCGGGGCCAATGCCGTCCCCCGGTATTACCGCTATCTGATATTTTCCCATTTTAAACCTCCCGCTTTATTCTTCTGCTTTTGCCCTTATGCCGATTATGAAAAAGGATTTGGTATCCTGCCTCCGGCTATCCCATTGTCGGACAAAATTTTGACCTACTTCCGGAACTTCTCCTTTGTCTGGTTTACCAGTCCGTCCGCCTTCATAATTTCCTGTATGAATTCCGGAAACGCCTGCGCCTGATACGTGTGACCCTTTGTTACATTTTTAATAACACCTGTGGAAAAATCAACCTCCACCTCATTTCCCGCCTCAATATCCTTTGATGCTTCCTCACATTCCAAAATGGGAAGACCGATATTGATGGCGTTGCGGTAAAATATTCTGGCAAATGTCGCCGCAATAACGCAGCTCACCCCTGCCGTTTTGATGGCCAAGGGAGCGTGCTCACGGGAAGAGCCGCAGCCAAAATTCTTTTCCGCAACAATAATATCACCCTTCTGCACCTGATTGACAAAATCCGGGTCAATATCAATCATACAGTATTTTGCCAATTCCTTCGCGTCCGGCACATTCAAATACCTTGCCGGTATGATAACATCCGTATCCACATTATCGCCGTATTTAAACACTCTTCCTTTTGCGTCCATCATCTTTCTCCTCCAATCTCATCAGGCGTCGCGATTTTTCCAAGTATAGCGGAAGCGGCTGCTACCGCCGGACTTGCCAGATAAACCTCTGATTCCACATGTCCCATACGCCCTACAAAGTTTCGGTTTGTGGTGGAGACGCATCTTTCTCCAGCCGCCAGTATACCCATATAGCCTCCCAGACACGGGCCGCAGGTCGGTGTGGAGACCACTGCCCCGGCCTCAATAAAGGTTTCCACAAAGCCTTCCTTCACACACTGCATATAAATCTTTTGTGTCGCCGGTATCACAATGGTTCTGACACCCTTTGCCACCTTTCTTCCCTTCAGAATTTCCGCCGCGATTTTCATATCCTCATAACGGCCGTTGGTGCAGCTTCCAATGACTACCTGGTCAATTTTCACCTCTCCTGCTTCCTCTACAGTTTTGGTGTTTTCCGGAAGGTGAGGGAAGGATACTGTTGGCTTTAGCTGACTCAAATCAATGGTGTAGACCTCGTCATACTCTGAGTCCTCATCCGCCTCATAAATGGTAAAGTCCTTGGACGAATGCTCTTTCGTGTAGGCCACTGTTTTCTCGTCCACAGGAAAAATACCGTTTTTGCCGCCGGCTTCAATTGCCATATTTGCCATGGTAAATCTATCGTCCATAGAAAGATACTGAATACCGTCTCCGGTAAACTCCATAGATTTGTATAACGCTCCGTCAACGCCTATCATACCGATAATATGTAATATAACGTCCTTGCCGCCTACCCACTTCTGCGGCTTTCCCGTCAGCACAAATTTGATAGCACTGGGCACCTTAAACCAGCACTCGCCTGTGGCCATGCCGACTGCCATATCCGTACTGCCAATTCCGGTAGAGAAAGCTCCCAGGGCGCCATAGGTACAGGTATGGGAATCGGCGCCGATTACCAAATCCCCCGGCACAACCAGCCCTTTTTCCGGCAGCAGGGCATGTTCAACGCCCATTTCTCCCACGTCGTAAAAATTTTTAATTTCCTTTTCATTGGCAAAATCGCGGCAGCACTTGCACTGTTCCGCAGATTTAATATCCTTGTTGGGCACAAAGTGATCTAAAACAATAACCACCTTATCCCTGTCAAAAACCTCCGTAGCGCCTGTTTTTTTAAATTCCGGCACAGCGACAGAGGTTGTAATATCATTGCCCAAAACAATATCAAGCTTTGCCTTAATCAGCTCTCCCGCCTTTACACTTTCCTTGCCGGCATGAGCCGCAAGTATTTTCTGCGTCATTGTCATTCCCATTATACATTCACTCCTATTCTAAAACCGCTGATTATTTACAAATTATTGTCCCTATTACAAACTGCTTTCCCTGAAACAACTGCTGCATTTCTTGTTGATACAGCTTACTACCGCCCGCAGGGAGGATTTAATAATATTGCTTGATGTTCCGGCGCCAAAGAAAATATCTCCCTGCTCGTCGGAAATTTGTATATAAGAAATAGCTCTCGCCTTTTTGCCGTATTCCATGGAATGCTCGCTGTAGTCTACAATCTCTATTTTCATATGGAGAAAGCTTTCCACCGCATGACAGAAGGCGTCCACAATACCGTTTCCTTCACCTCTGACGGTGTGCTTCTCACCCTGATACACTATCTCCGCTTCAATGGAAACATCATCGCTGCCGCTCTGGCCAAACTCTCTGTAGCCCTCCAGACTCAGCGGACTGCGCAAATCCACATATTCCTTGTTGAACACATCATATATCTTGTTGGAGGAGATTTCCGCATGATTCTCATCAGAAATTTTGGTGATAATTTTACTCAAATCTGCCTGGAAAGGCTTCGGCATATGAAGCCCGTAATTCTGCTCCAGCACAAAGGCTACGCCGCCCTTGCCCGACTGGCTGTTGATGCGGATAATCGGGTCATAGCTGCGTCCCACATCCACCGGGTCAATGGGCAGATAGGGCACCTCCCAGTAATCCGGATGTTCCTTTGCCCTCTCCATCCCCTTGCGGATGGCATCCTGATGGGAGCCCGAAAAAGCGGTATAAACCAAATCCCCCGCATATGGATGCCTGGGATGTACCCGGATGCCTGTCGATTTCTCATACATCCATACCGCCTCATTGATGTCGCTGAAATCAAGCCCTGTGTCAATACCCTGGGAAAACATATTCATGGCAATCGTCATAATATCGGCGTTTCCCGTTCTCTCACCGTTTCCGAATAAGGTTCCCTCTACCCTGTCGGCGCCCGCCATAATCGCAAGCTCTGTTGCGGCAACCGCCTCGCCTCTGTCATTATGGGCATGGAGGCTTACAATAACAGAATCTCTGCTTTTAAGATGCTCGCACATATACTCAATCTGATCTGCGTATACATTGGGCGTCGTCATCTCCACTGTGGAGGGAAGATTTATAATCACTTTTCTCTCCGGCGTCGGCTTCCACACGTCAATGACCGCATTGCAAATATCAGCCGCAAAATCCATTTCTGTCCCCGTAAAGCTCTCGGGGGAATACTCAAATATAAATTCCGTGCCGGGATACTTTTTAGCCTCCCCCTCAATCAGCTCTGCCCCAAAGACTGCCAAATCAATGGTGGCCTGTCTGGAATTGTGGAATACCACATCCCTTTGCAGCGTGGAAGTGGAATTATAGAGGTGGACAACCGCCTTTTTTGCGCCCTTTAACGCCTGAAATGTCTTTTCAATGATCTCCGTTCTGGATTGGGTCAACACCTGTATGACAATATCATCTGGAATCAAATCCCTCTCGATCAAAGCCCTTGTAAATTCATACTCTGTATCGGAAGCCGCCGGAAAACCGATTTCTATTTCCTTGAATCCCGTTTTTACCAGAAAAGCAAAGAAATCCAGCTTCTGCTCCAGGCTCATGGGTATTTCCAACGCCTGATTGCCATCCCTCAAATCCACACTGCACCAGTAAGGCGCTTTCTCAATCCTCTTGCCCGGCCATTTTCTGTTTGGCATATCCATTAAAGGATATGGCCTGTATTTTTGATGATTCATGTTCCATCCCCCTTTATACTCCTGAACCTTCCCGAAAAAATAAAAAAGCCTTTCGTCTCTGTTTGTCAGAGACGAAAGGCATATCTTCCGCGGTACCACTCTTCTTTATTTCCTCTAGAGGAAATACAGCTCATTTAGATACAAGTTGTGTAAACTGATATCCTGCCACTCATAACGGCTGGCTTCCGTTCCCACCTATTTTTCATTCAGCGGACCACTCCAAGGCGAGTTCAGCTTTTCTCCATTACTGCCTCGCACCAGACGGCAGCTCTCTGAAATATCAAAAAACCTACTATTCCTTTTCACAGTGTTTCAATTCTTATTCACTTTATGTTAATGGAACTAATCTATCACATTTTTAAAAAGAAGTCAATGCCATTTTTAGATCTTTTATGCAAAACTATTTTTATGCAGAATTTAGTTTTTCTGCGTTTACTTCAGTTTTACTACAATGAGCTGTGGCCTGTTGTTCACACGAACAGGGATAACGCTGTTTCCAAGGCCTCTGCTGACGACCATTTTTGTTTGGCCTTTTTCAAACAAGCCTTCCGTATACAAAGGAAATACCCCCTGATTGGGCGCTATCAGACCGCCTATGAAGGGAATACGCATCTGTCCGCCGTGTGCATGTCCGCTTAATACCAGATCTATTTCCTTTTCTGCATAGACATCAAACAGCTCCGGTCTGTGAGACAGCAATATGGTATATCCATCTGTTCTTTCACTCAGCACTTCCAATCTTCTGCCCATTTCCACCGCTTCTTCTCCGCCGTCCGCATTAAAAGCAGGGTCGTCTAATCCAATCAGCGCAAATGGGATTCCATGACAGATCACCTCAGCCTTTTCCCCTCTCAGCACAACCACTTCAGCCTCCTTTAGCTGCTCCTCCAAATCCCCCCAATCCTCCGACCATGCCTCGTGGTTTCCGGTAACATAATAGACTGGGGCAAGCGCTGCGGCGCCCTGTATGAATTCCATGGCTTTGCCCAATTCCGTATGATCGGAATCAATCAAATCCCCAGTAACGGCAATCAAATCAGGGGACGCCTCCTCTATTTTTTCCAAAAGGCGGCCTTGCCTCTCTCCAAAGGAAGCATTGTGCAAATCAGACACCTGAACGATAGTCAGTCCGGAAAATCCTTCCGGCAGCCTTTTATCCTCTATCTCCATCAAAGTAACCTCAATGGAAGTGTTGCCCCAGTAAAGCCACAGGGCGGCAAGTAAACACAAAGATAAAAAAATGACCGCCCTTTTCCTTTTTCTATGCATCACCCTGTCTCCTTCCCAACACACCGTCCTTCTTACGAGAGCTCTTCTCTTACCTGCATTCCCTCTCTGATAGCAATAAAATAATTTCCCTATAAAAACAGTAAAAGAGGGCTCCCCTCTTTTAATAATCCATCCTCATATGAATGACATCGTCCTGGATTCCCACCTTCATCAGCCCTCTTGCTGCTATTCCATTCTCATAAAATCCGAATTTCCGATACAGGCATTGCGCTCTTCTATTGCTGCCTCTTACCTCCAAAAAAACGGACTGATAGCCAAATTCCCGCCCGGCTTTTAGAATTTCCTTCATCAGAGCCTCCCCTAGGCCCCGCCCACGGTATTCCTTCAAAAGACCTATTCCGAGACTTCCGCATTGGCAGTCCAGAGGCTCAATGTCACTCCACCCAACAATATTATCGGTTGCACAGTCTAATACAAATAAAAAGGGGATATTCTTTTCTATGGCATTGCGCACAAAATTGACTGTCTGATAATAACGGAATCCTCTTGTCCTGCCCAAATAGATTCTTTCCCTCGCTATCTCGTCAAACATATTCCAGTAGGACTTTATATACCTGTTCTCCGGCCTGATAAAAGCAATTCCCTCCATAGGGACACCTCAATCCTGCAAAAAGCCATGCGGCTGCCAATAAAATAATCATTGGATATTTGTATCACTCATTTCAGAATAAAATACAATATCATTTTTCCTCTTTCTCCCTGTTCAGATCCTCCGCACTCTCCTCCTGCACTTCCTTCGCCGCCTTCTCTGCCCTCTCAAGGGCGATTTCCCTGGCTAATTCTTTTTTTTGCAGCACAGGTATGGAATTAATCACGATTGCCACAAAAATGCCGATAAGGGTATCCACAATACGGTTTAAGGCAAAAGTATAGGGCATCAGGTCAGCCCCATGAGTAATAACTGTACTTAAATAGACAACACACGTTATATAAGTTGCAGATGTTTTATGCATCAGCACCGTAATATACATTAGGAGAATGATAGACGCGGAAATAATAAAATACTGAAACAAATCATGACCGTCCGGCAAAAAACGCCTCATCAGTATCAGCATCACCATACCAAAAAGACCTCCTGTCAAGGTCCCCACAATACGATTCAAACCCACCTTCAAGCTGTTTTGCACATCCGGCTGCATACACAGTATTGCCGCAATGGCAGAATAAAAAGGAATACCTCCCCGACGGTAGTATCCAATTAAGAGACAAATAAAAACAGCTGACGCAGATTTTATAATACGAAGGCCTATAGGCGGCAGCTTCTCCACATCAACCCCTCCTTACCACTATTGTTTTTATAATCATACCATAAAATAGTCCTTTGCGTCTATCTTCAGCCATATAATTTGTTGCTTTACTGAAAAGAAAAAGGGCGGCCATCCTAAGACGCCGCCCGCACAAGCCTGTTCAGAGGCTTACCTGATATACAATTTTTTCGATGTTATATAGCTGGTTATAAAGAAATAGACAGTTATCATCACAGCGGCAAAAGCACAGGCCGCCCACATATAATGCAGTAACGGACTCCAATCCATACTGTTTGCGGTTAATATAAAATCCTCCTGAGGATAAAAATTTTTAAAAAGAAAACTGCCTATTTTCGATTCGAACCATGATATGGCAAAGAACAATACCACTGCTACCACATTATTATAATTTTTGATAATTGGAAGATTCGACAGCGAGATGGATAGATAAATCAACATAATCATTTCCAAACCGGCAACAAAAACGGTTATAAAAATCCAGATATAGAGCGTCACTGCCTCAGGCGCCATCATCAATACCTGCTGTATATTTCTTATAATCGCCGCAAATGTCATGTCCTGCAGTAAAATTGTAAAGAATATAATGCCTAAAGAAATACAGCTGACGATTGCCGCACACAACGCCCAGATAGAGGATGCTGTAAATTTTGCCAAAATAATCTGCCAGCTCTTCACCGGCAGGGTAAACATCAGGTATCCCTCATCGCCATAAAGATTTCGGTTATAGCGCTGTATGATGGTGGATATGAATATAATAATAACGGGTATTACGGCAACTGTGGCAAGAAAACTTCCAACTACAGTCAGGAAATTACTCTTCCAGTATAATGCCGTGGCGGGAATGAAGGAGGCTAATATACAGGCCATAAAAATAACAACAAACGTCCTGTATGTTGATTTCAATTCATATTTCAGTAATTTACCAAACATTATTTATACACCTCCCTGAAAAGTTCATCTATTGACATATTGTTTTCTTCCCTCAAATCATCTACATAGCCCTCCAGCGCAATCTCACCCTTTCTCAAAAACATAACCTTATCAAAGATCCGCTCCACATCATGAATGAGATGAGTGGAAAGCAGAATTGAGCTTTTTTCCGTATAGTTTTTGATAATGGTGTCCAATATATAATCTCTTGCCACAGGGTCAACGCCTCCAATAGGCTCATCCAAAACATACAGTTTTGACTGTCTGCTCATAACCAATATCAGCTGCAGTTTTTCCTGCATACCCTTGGACATGGTTTTCGTCTTTAACCCCGGTTCCAAATCCAGTCTTGTTATCATATCATAAGCCTTATTCTCGTCAAAATCCTTATAGAAATCGCGGAACATGCTCACAGCATCCTTCACAGTCATCCACTTGCTCAGATACGTCTTTTCCGGTAAGTAGGAGACAATTGACTTGGTATATGCATTAGGGACGTTTCCGTCTATTCTGATAACGCCGCTGTAATCCTGCAAAAGTCCTGTCATGGATTTTATCAATGTAGTCTTTCCGCTTCCATTTGGCCCCAAAAGGCCCACAATCTGCCCCTGCGCAATGTTGAAGTTAATATTGTGCAGCACTTCCTTTTTGCCGTAGCTTTTATTAAAATTGCTTATTTCAACAATATTTGCCATCCTGCTCATCCCCTTTTTCCACTGTCCTTATTTTTTCTATTATCATATCCCCTGTGTACCCAATCTTTTTCATGTAAATGATAAAAGCCCTTACCGCTTCGTCCGCCAAACTATCCCTGACACCCATAATCAACCCCTCGTCGGAAGTAATATATCTTCCCGACGTCCTTTCCGTATATAGTAGACTCTCCCTCTCCAACTCCGCCAAAGCCCTCTGCATGGTATTTGGATTGACCCCAAAGGTCTGTGCCAAATCCCTGACAGAATCCATTTTTGCCCCTGGATTCAAGGCACCTGAAACAATCATCAGTTTAATTTCATTCATTATCTGAATATAAATAGGAACATTATTGTTAAAATCCGGTTTCATGGCGACACCTCCCATCAAATGTATTATTGTATTAAGTGATTAATACAATAATACTGTTTAATTTGCCTTTTGTCAATAGGATTTTTCTTAATTTATTCTTTCAACCGCTGATGGCTCTGGAAAGCCGGCATATTTCTTTTAAAAACTTCAATCAGTTCCTGCAAAATACATTTTTTTCTATAAAAGCAAAAAACCTGTTTAAGTAAATTCTTAAACAGGTTTTCCATAAGCATAAAAAAAGAGCATAGTTAAAAACTATGCCCGAGACCGGAATCGAACCGGTACGGGTGTTACCCCGCAGGATTTTAAGTCC
>JAHZDZ010000010.1 GCA_019422105.1 Bacillota bacterium
TTTTTCTGTGTCAGCTTGTCTCTTGCGGCCGTGTTGTTTTATTATACCTGTTTTTTCGACTTTGTCAACGGTTTTCATTAAATTTATTGAAAAAACTTTCAAACACACAATATCTATTTCATACACTTCAATATATTGTTTTCATAGATGTATAATTTCCTTGTTATGATGTCCCATTCACAATAATCAAGAGCGGATTTCTCGCAAATCTGTATCAGCTCCTCCAACATTTCTATGGTTTCCTCCTCCCCCTTTTTCTTTTCCAAATAAGCAGCGTATACATCCAATGCTTCCTTTTCCAGATGATTCCCCTTATCGCTCCATGTCATAAAGGTTTTATCATAAATAAGTATATTTACCAGTATTTCCTTTACCTTTTCAATTTTCTTTTTCTCGCCCTCTATCATAATATCAGTCGCATTAAAAAAAATACGGAACTTCTCACCCTTTAAAACCTTATTATTACGGGTATCCACATTTAGCACATCCCAAAAAATCCTGCGCAGTAAAAAATTCGGAATACGAAAAAAAATCCCCGAACGCTCTGCCACTGTCAATGTATCATTGAGAGCCAATCCCTCCTGCAAAAGCTTTAGTACCTCCTCCAGGCGGCCTTTTACAATGACAGCAGGCATACTGACGGTTTCTTCTCTTTTCACAAATCGTTTTAAACGAATTAAGGGGGACGCGATAAACATTACAATCATGGCTATACCCATAACAAAAGAGTAGTAATATCCTTTCATACCAAACAGCACATAGTCCCATATTTTATTTTTTTCCTTCCCTTTAATCAAGAGAGCAATCTGCCCTACTGCTATAGGAATGAGTATGACCCCCGCCGTTTCCATAAAAAAGGCGATTTTATCCTTTAAATCCTTAAAGGGGATGTAATTGTAAAACGCGTTTGTGATTGCGGGGTGGGAAATACCGATAATTAAAATAATCCATATCATGGAAAGCAAAGCAATCATTAATATCTTTTTATTTTTTTCCTCCGGTATATTGCCAAAAAATATAACCATAGTCCACCCAAATATGGTTATAAATATTTTTACAATAAATCTGGCAGCTATAATTAAAATCGCGCTGATAAGCTCCATAAGACACCTCTAAAATGAAATTCCTAATATATACTATCATAAAAACTATATTGCTTATTATGCCTGTTTTTTCAAATAACCTCAAATAATATAAAACCCCCGAATATTTCATGCAATCAAATTAAATTAGCAGAAACAGGCTCTAAAATGCTGCTCACAATAAAACAATCCTTTGTAGTCTTGCTGACAAAATAAAAAGCATGATAGGCATAAATTATTTAAAACCTTTCCATTCATTATCAATCATTCACCTTTGTAGAATTCTCCTAATGCTCCGTTTTACTTGCTACCCTGCTTCTCATATATTTTTAAAGAACATCCCTATTCAATAAACAGTAATGTCATACCCTCCGGCCATTTTGCTATAACAGATATTATATCATAAAAGCAGAGAACAGACGTGGTATAGGCACAACGTACAGGCTTTCCTGTAAAGGATTCACATAAGAAACCCTTTGCACAGCAAATGCACCGAAAAACCACAGGTTTTGAGGTTTCTCCACGGAAATTTATCGTTATTATATCACAAATCCAGCAGAGTACCCCGCAAAGAAAAGGTTTTGTTTGCACAATCGTTTCACGTCTCAAAACTTACAAAGATTACACTTCTTCCTGTAAGTGAGCGTAACACTGTCTCTTCAGCCTTTTTCCGCTCATTTCGAATATTATATCATAAAAATCAGCGAGTTCCTCGTACAGCTTGCATTATACCAGCTCGCGCTGCTCCTTGTATCCTTCAAAGAAACATTTCTTATCTTAAAGCAATCAGGCAGGTTCATTTCTGGTCACTCTCGTCTTTTTGCGGATATTATATTACAGATTGTATTTAATTTCATATAAAAGCTCAATATTTCAATGGTTACTATTGTATCTCTGCATCATCCGTCAGGAAATTTATTTTTTATTCTCCCCAATTTACTGTCGTTAGGCAGCCATTACTTTCACATTCTCCAAATATAAAAAAGCAGACACAATAGTGTCTGCTTTTTTAACATATGTTTTTTTATCTTGGAAACTGAATCTGTGCCTGTGCTGCCGCCAGTCTTGCAATCGGCACCCTGAATGGTGAGCAGGATACATAGTCAAGACCAATTTTATGGCAGAATTCTATGGAGGATGGATCTCCGCCATGCTCGCCGCAGATTCCCAGATGGATGTCAGGTCTTACCGGTTTTGCCTTCTGCACCGCCATATCCATCAGCTGGCCAACGCCTGCAACGTCAATTTTTGCTGTAGGGTCACCCTCATAAATATTTTTGTCAATATAGTCAGCCAGAATTTTGCCGGCGTCGTCACGTGACAGGCCATAGGTCATCTGAGTCAAATCGTTTGTACCAAAGGAGAAGAATTCAGCCTCTGTGGCAATAGCGTCCGCTGTCAGGCACGCTCTTGGAATTTCTATCATAGTGCCAACAAGGTATTCAATCTTGTCGCCCTTTTCCTCCATAACCTTTGTTGCCGTCTCAACGATAATATTCTTTACAAATTTAAATTCTTTGATCTCTCCTGTCAGAGGTATCATAATTTCAGGAACAATATTATAGCCCTTCTCCTGTTTTACTTCAATAGCAGCCTCAATGATAGCGCGCGCCTGCATTTCGGCAATCTCAGGATAGCTGACTGCCAGACGGCAGCCACGGTGTCCCATCATAGGATTGAGTTCATGGAGGCCCTTTGCCTTAATTTTTAACTCTTCAACCGTTTTGCCCATTTCCTTTGCAAGAATTCCAAATTCCTCATCTGTGTTTGGAAGGAACTCATGAAGCGGCGGATCGAGAAGACGGATGGTAACAGGCCTCTCACCCATAGCCTCATAAATCCCCTTGAAGTCTTCCTTCTGATATGGCATAATACCGGCCAGATTTACAACCCTTTCCTCCTTGGAATCGGAGAGTATCATTTTTCTGAATTTCATAATTCTGCTTTCCTCAAAGAACATATGCTCCGTTCTTGTAAGGCCGATGCCCTCTGCACCAAATCCGATTGCAATAGCAGCATCCTTAGGCGTATCAGCGTTTGTTCTGATTTTCAGGCTTCTCTTCGCGTCAGCCCATGCCATAAATACAGCAAAATCTCCGGAAATTTCAGGGTCAACGGTAGGAATATCCTCTCCATAGATATTGCCGGTAGAGCCGTCAAGGGAAATGTAATCTCCCTCTGTATATGTATTGCCGCCTAATGTAAATTTCTTCTCGGCCTCGTTCATTTTAATCTCTTCACAGCCGGATACACAGCAGGTACCCATTCCGCGGGCAACAACAGCCGCATGGGAGGTCATGCCGCCGCGGACAGTCAAAATACCCTGTGCAGCCGCCATGCCCTCAATATCCTCCGGAGATGTCTCCAAACGGACAAGCACCACTCTCTCGCCAAGTTCGGCCTGTGCCTTTGCATCCTCCGCCGTAAAGCAAACTTTACCTGCAGCAGCGCCTGGGGAAGCCGGAAGCCCCTTTCCGATTACTTTTGCAGCCTTCAGCGCCTTCTGATCAAAAGCAGGATGAAGAATCTGATCAAGCTGCTTTGGCTCAACCTTCATCAATGCCTCTTCCTCTGTCAAAAGACCCTCTTTTACCATTTCTACCGCAATCCTTAAGGCAGCGTTAGCCGTTCTCTTTCCGTTTCGTGTCTGAAGGAAGAAAAGCTTGCCGTTTTCAATGGTAAATTCCATATCCTGCATATCTTTGTAATGGTTTTCCAGCTTATTGGCAATCTCCATAAACTGTGTGTAAACCTCCGGCATATCCTGTTCCAAAGTCGCGATAGGCTTCGGCGTTCTGACGCCCGCAACAACATCCTCGCCCTGCGCGTTAATCAGATACTCTCCGAATATAGTTTTCTCGCCGGTAGCCGCATTTCTTGTGAAGGCCACGCCTGTACCTGATGTATCGCCCATGTTGCCAAATACCATCATCTGTACGTTTACAGCAGTACCCCAGCTGTAGGGAATATCATTCATTCTTCTGTAAACAAAGGCACGGGGATTATCCCAGGAACGGAATACAGCCTTAGCCGCCTCAAATAACTGTTCCTTCGGATCCTGAGGGAAGTCTCTCCCCTGATCCTCCAAGTATATTGCTTTAAATTTGTCTATTACAACCTTTAAATTGTCCGCTGACAAATCTGTATCATATTTCGCGCCTACTTCTTCTTTGTATTCATCCAATACTCTTTCAAATTTTGATTTATTCACGCCGATAACAACATCGGAAAACATCATGATAAATCTTCTGTAGGAATCATAGGCAAATCTCTTGTTGTTTGTCTTTTTGGCAAGTCCCTCAACAGACACATCATTTAAGCCCAGATTCAACACAGTATCCATCATGCCCGGCATAGATGCTCTGGCGCCGGAACGCACAGACACCAGCAAAGGATTCTCGTTGTCTCCCAGCTTCTTTCCCGCCATCTCCTCAAGCTTTGCAAGAGCTGTCTCTATCTGAGAAACCATTTCAGGGGTAAACTCCTTGCCGCCCTCATTGTATTCCGTACAGGCTTCCGTTGTGATGGTAAATCCCTGGGGAATCGGAAGTCCCATATTTGTCATTTCCGCAAGGTTCGCACCCTTGCCTCCCAGCAGGTTTCTCATGGATGCGTTGCCTTCGCTGAACATGTAAACATATTTTTTGCTCATAAATACTACCTCCCTAAAAATATATTTAAAAATTGGATGTTTTAAAAAAAAGCAATCCGCCTTTTTCTCCCGCCTGAAACTGTTCCGCTTTTTTTCAGAACACTTCCGTTGCCGCAAAACGTTTTTTCAGTCCGTTTTGCTTTTCAGTCCGGCAAAATAACACTTACAAAATGAGTCAATCTTAAACTGTCATCAACCCTTATCTCACGTTTGCACTATTATATCACAGCGCTCCAAAAAAATGATGTTTTTTTCTTTGAAATTAGGGCATGTTCCCTATATAAAACAGAAGAGTGTTCTTTGTTATATACAAAATACAAAACGCCATTAGTTTTTTGAGAAAACTAAATCGTATAAGATTAATATACCATTTTTTGACGAAGATAACAAGCATTATGTACGAAAAACAATACAAACATTATGCTTTGTAACAAGAACATTCTCATAAAAACAAAATTCTTGCATAAATAGAATGGGAACAAATTAGATAGTTCTTATAATAAACAGAAATATTAATATTGTCCTCGCACTGATTCGTATAAATAAATCTGCAATCAAAAATCTTTTTTTTAGATTCCAACAAAGTTTTTTACATTTTGATATTGGTTTATTGAAAAAATAAATGGGCAGCCCTATTTCAGACCAGTTCAGGGCCTGTCCTTTCAGTATATTCCTATGCCCGGGCAATCATGAATCTTAATTATCATAAAAGCGGAGAAAAGGGTGCTTGCAGAGTAAACCATGCAGGCTTGCCTGAATTAGGTGTACCCTGCGGCAGCCATTTGCGCAGCTAATGTACCGAAAAATCACCTCTAACTTTATCCCTAAAACAAAAGGGACGGAATCATGATATATTCCGTCCCGGGCTGTTGAAAATGTCAAAACCTCTGAGGGCACTTTGCAGTCTGATTCTATTTTTTATATTCCCTTAAAACTCCATTTTCCCTTCCAGATATTTTTCCAGCTCATCAATGGGAAGTCTTACCTGTTCCATGGTATCTCTGTCCCTTACGGTTACCGTATTGTCTTCCATAGTATCAAAATCTACTGTGATACAAAACGGCGTGCCAATTTCGTCCTGTCTTCTGTATCTTTTGCCAATGCTGCCGGCCTCATCATATTCCACATGAAAATTTTTCGCAAGCAGATGAAACACCTCATTCGCCTTTTCAGAGAGCTTTTTGGACAGCGGAAGAACAGCCGCTTTTACAGGTGCAATGGCAGGATGGAAACGAAGCACCGTTCTCACATCCCCTTCTCCGACCTCCTCCTCGTCATAGGCGTCACATAAAAACGCAAGGGTAACTCTGTCTGCGCCCAATGACGGCTCAATACAGTAAGGGATATATTTTTCATTTTTCCCCTGGTCAAAATAACCCATATCCTCACCGGAATGCTCCTGATGCTTGGAGAGATCATAGTTGGTTCTGTCCGCAACACCCCAAAGCTCACCCCAGCCAAAGGGGAAGAGATACTCAATGTCGCTTGTCGCCTTGCTGTAGTGGGAAAGTTCTTCCTTCTTATGGTCACGGACACGCATATTTTCGTCCTTCATATTCAAATTGTGAAGCCAGTCGATACAAAACTGCTTCCAATAGCCAAACCATTCCAGATCCGTGTCAGGCTCACAGAAAAATTCCAGCTCCATCTGCTCAAACTCACGGGTACGGAAAGTAAAATTACCCGGTGTAATTTCGTTTCTGAAGGATTTGCCAATCTGACCGATACCAAAAGGTATTTTCTTTCTGGAAGTCCTCTGCACATTTTTAAAGTTTACAAAAATACCCTGGGCCGTCTCCGGTCTTAAATACACAATATTTTTGCTGTCCTCCGTAACGCCCTGAAAGGTTTTAAACATCAGATTAAACTGGCGGATATCTGTGAAAGTATGGCCGCCGCAGCTTGGACAGCCAATGTTATTGTCCGCAATAAACTGTTTCATTTTATCGTTGGACCAGCCGTCTACAGGCTCCTCGGGCATACCGCTTTCCTTCATAAAGTCCTCAATAATTTTATCCGCCCTGAAACGTTCCTTACAGTCCTTACAATCCATAAGGGGATCGCTGAAACCGCCTACATGACCGCTGGCAACCCAAACCTGGGGGTTCATCAAAATAGCACAGTCCACACCTACATTGTATTCGCTTTCCTGAATAAATTTCTTCCACCATGCCTTTTTCACATTATTTTTCAGCTCTACGCCGATTGGGCCGTAGTCCCATGTGTTTGCAAGACCACCGTAAATATCGCTTCCCGGATATACAAAGCCTCTTGCCTTGGCCAACGCCACAATTTTCTCCATTGTCTTTTCCATATAAAATTCCTCCTTCATCAAATAAACATCTTTGACGGCAGGCTTCCCAATAAAAAAAGCCCCCGCCGCTTACATAAAGTAAGGGACGAAAGCTATGTCTTCTTCCGCGGTTCCACCCTTGTTGGCATAATGATATGCCCACTCAAAAAGGCGCTGTTCAAAAGTTCCTTTCCCTATCCCCGCCTGTCCGCTCTCACCAACAGCACGAACTCTCTGAAAAGCATAAAATAAGTACTCTTCTTTCTCACCACAGCATATTAAATTAATGGTATCAATTTATCAAATTAAAATCCCTTTGTCAATACCTTTCCATAAATTACCCCATATCCAGACTTTCCGCAAAAATAAGAGTCTGAAACCGTTCATTCATATGGGTTTCTATATAATAGGCTGTGATAAGCCTTAACTCCTTTAACACCCTGCCGGATACCTGAAAACGGAAAAGCTCCCTTCCGTCCGCTTTTAAAATATAAGATACCGCCTTCCATGTGCCGTTTTCAAGAGGAATGATTCCAGGCATATTCCCGGAACAGCCGGAACATAGAAGACCCCCGCATTGGGGGCTGAAAGCTATCGGCACAGACAATACCTCTCCACAGGAGCAACAGAAAGCCATATCAGGAAGAAATCCCGCCATCTGCAAATATTTCAGCTCAAAAATGCGGCAGGCCAGACGAACGTCATAATCCGTCCTGGACAATAGGTATAGGGTTCTCACAAGAAGCTCCAAAACACCGTCCGCTTCCATTTCCTCCAAAATCGTCCTCTCCACCAAGTCCAAAAGATATGTACAGTAAGAAAGCTTCGTCAAGTCACTTCTGAGCGCATAAAAACTCTCTATAATATCCGCCTGCGCAACAGACAGAAAGCCCTTTCCCTCAAAGACAACGAAATCACAGTAGGCAAACAGCTGCGTTCCCGCCAGAAGCTTACTGCCGGTTTTTTTTGCTCCCCTGGCGGAAAGAAGCATTTTCCCATGCCCTTTTGCCAGAACAACAATTCTCTTGTTGGACTCCCCTGATACCATTTCCTTCAATACCAGAGCGCGTATTTTTTCCGTCGCCATAAAATCCCGCCTAAAATATAACTTTATCAAAGTAATGTATCAATTGAACTAATTTATCTTGCCTTATCAGCAAAAAGGGCATAAAAAGCGTTACGATTTATTCTGTACTATAACCCTAATACCACGGGCCTTTATAGAGCTTGCGCAAAACTTTTATGAGAAATCAAGCAAAGCTTGATTTCTCAAAGAAAAGTGCATTTTATTTTTTTAAATGAAACCTATACTTTTTAAAAGAAACTATCGGCTACTCTACAATTTATATCGCTTCAAACTCCTAAGTCTCATCTTAAAAATTTGATATATCTCTTCTCCTGTCAGAAACGACATAGGGAACCTTTTCCTCTTTTTTCAAAGCCTGCCTCTGCTCTTCCTTGTAGGCCAGATATGCCTCAATGCTGCCGCTTTTTTCAAAAACCTCCCAGAAAAAATCCATATGTCATACTCCCTTTCTTGTCAGAAATGATTTACATATAGTTTTACACCGGGAACTGTCCTTATACTATCGAAAGATTGGTAACTGGATTTCCATTATTTATATATTTTTTGAATCGTAGCCGAAATTTTTCAGCAAAAAATCACTGTCACGCCAGTCCTTTTTCACTTTAACCCAAATCTGAAGATTAATCCGTGAGCCCAAAAGCCGCTCAATGTCCACTCTGGCCTTGGAACCGATTCTTTTCAGCATTGATCCCTGCTTGCCGATAATAATTCCCTTATGGGAATCCTTTTCACAGTAAATGGTAGCCTCTACGTCCACCATGTCCCTGCCTTCCCTCTTTTTCATGGACATCATTTCCACGGCAATACCGTGAGGAATTTCATCCTGCAATAAATATAGGGCTTTTTCCCGTATAATTTC
This sequence comes from Bacillota bacterium, assembly GCA_019422105.1. Lineage (GTDB taxonomy): Bacteria > Bacillota > Clostridia > Lachnospirales > Anaerotignaceae > JAHZDZ01. The sequence goes on from JAHZDZ010000010.1 coordinate 8,974, forward strand.
TGATACTATCTGCCTCTCCGGCTGATCCGTCACCATATCAGAGGGGAAATACTGAGGGCCCTCCGGCAAATACTTCTCAATCGTCTCCAAAAGAGTATCCGTATTTTTACCGTTGATTGCGGAAATAGGAACAATCTCCGCAAAATTATATAAGTCCTTGTAGGCCGCAATAACCTTTAATATATCTTCCCTGTCCACCGTATCCATTTTATTGATAACCAGAATTACAGGCGTTTTCACCCGCTGAAGCCTCTCTATGACAAGGCCGTCTCCCTCCATGACACGAGTGGTAGGCTCTACGAGCATCAAAACAACATCCACCTCATTCAGCGTGTTTTCGGCAGATTTCACCATATACTCCCCCAGCTTATGCTTCGCCTTGTGAATGCCCGGCGTATCAATAAACACACACTGGAAATCTTCTTTTGTCAGTATACTTGTAATTTTATTTCTGGTCGTCTGGGGCTTGCTTGAAATAATTGCAATCTTTTCCCCTATCAGCTGGTTCATCAGTGTAGATTTTCCCACATTAGGCCTACCTACCAGTGTAACAAATCCTGATTTATATTTTCCCAAATTTTTTTCTCCTATTCCTCATTTGAATTTAACTGCCGCTCCTTTTCCGCCGCCCTGATATCGTCAAGCTTCTGGCGTATGGCCTTAAAATCTTCCCAGGCCGGTCTTTTCTTCGTCTCATCCCTCAAAAGAGCGGAGGGATGGTAAGTAGCCGTAATATAATAGCCCTTTCTCTCAATCCATTCCCCCCGCTGCCTGGTAATTTTGAAGCTTCTGTCAATAATGGCTGTCGCCGCAATCCGCCCCAGGCAGACAATAATTTTCGGCTTTACCAGCTTCAGCTGATAGCGCAGATAATGGATACAGGCGTCCATCTCGTCATCATGGGGATCCCTGTTTCCGGGCGGCCTGCACTTTACAATATTGGCTATGTACACGTCCTCTCTGGTCAAATGAATGGCCGCAAGCATTTTATCCAGAAGCTGACCGGCAGGGCCCACAAAAGGCAGACCCTGCAAATCCTCCTGCTGGCCCGGTCCCTCTCCTATAAACATAATATCCGCTTCCTGGTTTCCGTCGCCTACCACGACGTGGTTGCGCATCTCCCAAAGCCTGCATTTCCTGCAGGTTTTACAATTCCAATATAAGTTTTCCCATTCCGTCAAATAAATCACGCCCTTTTTAAAGTGTGAAAGAATGAGGCAGCAGGTCTTTTATCCGATAGACCTGTATTTCCCCCTTTTCGTTTTCCAATATTATCTCGCCGTCCGGCATGAACTCACTCAGTACCTGACGGCAGATACCGCAGGGAAAGGTTTCACCATCCCCGCTTGATGTGATGGCTATCCTTTCAAACTCACGGCAGCCCTCTGATACAGCTTTAAATATGGCTGTTCTCTCCGCGCAGTTTGTCGCCCCGTAGGACGCGTTCTCAATGTTGCAGCCCTTAAACACCCTGCCGTCCTTTGAAAGCACCGCCGCTCCCACCTGAAAATGGGAGTAGGGTGCGTAGGCCGATGCCTGCGCTTTTTTTGCCAAAGCAATCAGTTCTTTATTCTCCATCCGCTTCACCCTGCATAAACGTAATCTCGCTTCCACCGGTGGGATAAACACAAATCCATGTCTTCCCCTTATTCAGCTCCAGCTCCCTGCCCTCACTGTCAAACCATTTTGTCGGCGTGTTATATTTTTCTTTACTCCATGTAATATCCACAGCCTTGCCGTTTGTGATATAAACGCCGCTTCCGCTGCCCACCAGGTCAATGTCTCTGCGTCCGGCAGAATCAATAACGCGCATATCGGCATACTGTATGATAACATTTTTTACCTTCAGCGTTTCCCCTGTCTGGTCGTCTATCTGCGGCTCTCCCGTCTGATACCGCTCATAAAGCTTTTCTCCTGCAAGATACTGAAACTGGGAAACCTGATAGGAAGAATAGGGCAGACTTACATCAAGGGCAGTTCTGTCCCCCGCAAGGTCCGTATCTTCCTCCATAAAGGAGAACATACCCCGGTCGCCCTCCTCCACGTCCTCGCGGTAGCCCTTTTTGTCCCAGGAGGCAAAAATATTCTCCGCATTGGTGTAAGAGCTGTGCTCATACATGCCCGGCTGGTTCACTCTCTCCTTGTCGCGCCAAAAGGCAGCGTCAACCATACCGTCAATATCATCCACATCCCTGTTGGCAATCGCCGCATAGCCTGTCTCACTGCCGCCGTGATGAATATAAACCGCGTCGTTGTCCAGTACAAAATAGGTAAAATAATCCCTGGCACTTCTCACCGGCCCTATTTTTTCCGCGTCAAAATCTTGAAAAAGCGCGATAATTCTCGTAATCTCGCCTTCAGCCAGCGTTTCATAATACAAATCCGCCTGGGCAATGCCGCTTTGCGGCAGGGCCTTATGCAAATTATTGATCGTTACTGCCACAGGCCTTCTGTGCGCTGCCGCCTCGTCAATATAAAGCCCTGTCAGTGGATTTATGTCCTTTCCCGTCAAATCCTCCTTCGGCTCCTCCTGCAGCTGTTCCATATCCTCTTTCTCCTTCGGCTCCTCCGCCTTTTTCGAGCAGCCGCCAAATACCAGCACAGCAAAGACCACGAACATCACCAGTTTTTTCATCTGTATCCTCCCAATTAATCTACTCTCTTGGAATACCCGCCTGAATCAATATCTCCTTCTGTTTTGCAAACATTTCCTCCTCCTCCTCCAGAACCATATGGTCATAACCCAGAAGATGAAGCATGCTGTGAGCCGTCAAAAAAGCTATCTCCCGCTCAAAGGAATGGCCGTACTCTTCCGCCTGGGCCTTTGCCTTTTCTATGGAAATAATAATATCCCCCAGTACAATCTCGTCCTTTTCATTGACGTCTGCGTATTCTCCCTCCTCAAAGGTCAAAAGGGGAAAAGACAGCACATCCGTTTCCCTGTCAATATCCCTGAACTGCTTATTAAGCTGCCTGATTTCCTCATTGTCCACTATGGAGATACTGATTTCACAGTTGTCCTCAAAATCCTCCAGCTTTAAGCTTTCTTTGCATACCTTCTCCAATAACGTCTCCTGATCCTTTGTCAGGGGCGCATCCGTTCTGTTATCTATCAATACCGTCATTTGCCTTCCTCCGTTTTCTTTTCTTCCGCCTTCTTTTCCGCCGCCATAATAAGGCCCTCCGGCTCCTTTTTCTCCTTCAGCTCCTCCATTTTGGGATAAGCTATCCTGTTATGATACATGCCCTGGAACACCTTGAGAAAGGATTTTCTTATAATATCCAAATCCGTCAGTGTGAGCATACTTGCGTCCAGCTGGCCGTCATCCAGCTTGTCCTTTATTAAGGTCTTGATAAGACCGCTGATTTCCTCCATATTTTTGCCGTTTGTAATGTTGCTTCTCACAGCCGCCTCCACTGTGTCCGCCAGCATGACGACCGCCGTTTCCTTGCTCTGGGGAACAGGCCCCGCGTAACGGAAATCGGCCTCGTCCACAGCCTCCTTATTTTGCTGTTTAACGGCCTTATAGTAGAAAAATTTTACTAGCGTTGTGCCGTGATGCTCCCTTATAAAGCTTTTAACGGATTTGGGCAGATTGTTTTCCTCCGCCAGTGTCAGTCCATATTTGACATGCCCCTTTATAATCCTTGCGCTGTTATAGGGGTCAAGATTATCGTGGGGGTTGTCCCCCGCCTGATTTTCTCCGAAATACAGGGGGTATTTCAGCTTGCCGATGTCATGGTAATAGGCGCCGACTCTTGCCAGCGTCGCATCCGCCTCAATGTCGTAGCAGGCGGTCTCTGCCAGATTGGCTACCAAAAGGCAGTGGTGATACGTGCCGGGAGCCTCTATCATTAGCCGCCGCATCAGTTCATTGGTGGGATTTGTCAGCTCCAGAAGCTTGAGGGGCGTATTCACATCAAATACAGCTTCCCAGATGGGAAGGCTGCCCACAACAATAATTACTGCCAAAATCCCTGTCACCGCCGCATAGACCCCCAGCTTCAAAAGCGCAGCGGAATATCCGCTTTCTATAAACAGCCCCAGAGCCGTATAGGTAACAAAATTTACGGCGCCCACAGCTACCGCCACAATAAAAATGTGATTCCTCTTTTTGGTATACTGCATGAAAAGTGCTGCCGCAGACCCTGATATTGTAAAATACAGTACATATTCCAGATTGCCGTTAAATATAAACAGTCCAATAATGCTGACAAACAGATTCAAGTCCACTGCCACCCGCGTATCCACCAGTATTGCCACAAGCATGGCAAAAATGGTCAGAGGCACAATGGAAAAGAGAGAAATATTGCTTGTCGCCCGCAGAATAAGCACCGTAAGCAGATAAGAAACAAAAAGTATGAGCATTTTTGTCGTCTGCATTGCCAGCTTTTTATACTGGGTCTTAAAATAAAGGTACAAAAACGCAAAAAGCAGGCACACCACAATAAAGCTGCCAAGCATGGGAATAAAATTATCCCCGTAATCCTTGTCAATGAGATTAAGCTCGTCCAGCTTCCGGTAAATGTCCTGTGTAATCAGTTCCCCTTCATCCACTATTTTCTGGTTTTTGTATATCAAAACATCGGCTACCTCTGAAGCCTTCTGCTCCCTAGCCGCGTTCATGGCTTCCTCATCCAGAACCATGTTAGGCTTAATTACTGCTGACAGAATCAGATAACCCATATTTTTCAATTCCGCATTCCACTTCGTCTGCTCCAGCTTATCACTGACAAGCTCCATGGCCTTCGTCATGGATTCCTCGGTGATTCCCTGATCAAAGGCGTAATTTGCCACATCTGTCACGTCTTTTTTGAATTCCGACTTCCCGCTGTCGGTCAAGTCCCCATAAGCCTTATACTGCTTCTCATTCAACGCCACGGGAATTTTCAAAACAGAATCCTTGCTGTATGTAACAACGCCCTCCACCTCAGAGGCGCTTTGAAGCACCGCCTCCACGTCCACAAAGAAATCATTGAGGGCGGTAATGGTATCGTTTTGTATCTGTGTGTCATGCTTATACAGAGGGCCTACGCTGCTTCTGGCCTCTTCCTTCTTCTTCTCCGTGGCCGCTGCATCCACCATATCCCTCGGCGCCGTATAGCGCTCGGGGGATATCATACCCACCTGAATGTCTACCTTGTCATGGACATAGGATCCGGTAAAGATGGAAAGGGTCGTAATCAGAAAGGCAATGGCAAACAGTATGGTGTTGAGCACATTATATCTTTTGTTCTTCAGTGTCTCCACAGTGTTCATTTTTTTCACTTCCGTCTCCTGTTTTCGGCTTTTTCATAGGCAAGTATTATTTTCTGTACAAGAGGATGCCGCACAACGTCCTTGTTTGTCAGGGCTATCATACCAATATCCTCAATATTTGCAAGTATCCTTGTCGCCTCAAGAAGACCGCTTTTACGTCCCTCTATAAGGTCAATCTGGGTAGTATCTCCCGTGATAACAGCCTTGGAGCCGTATCCGATTCGGGTCAGAAACATTTTCATCTGCTCCGGCGTTGTATTCTGCGCCTCATCCAGCACGATAAAGGCATTGTCAAGGGTACGTCCTCTCATATAGGCCAAAGGCGCTACCTCTATTGCCCCCTTCTCCATGTTTTTCATAAATGTTTCCGCCCCCATGATCTCGTACAGTGCGTCATAGAGGGGCCTGAGATACGGGTCTACCTTCTGCTGCAAATCCCCCGGCAAAAAGCCCAGCTTCTCCCCCGCCTCAATGGCGGGCCTTGTCAGTATAATACGGCTGACATCATTATTTTTAAACGCTGTAATCGCCATTGCCATAGCCAAATAGGTTTTTCCCGTTCCGGCAGGACCTGTGCCAAAAACCACCGTATTTTTTTTCATCAGGTTCACATACTTCTTCTGTCCCAGGGTTTTGGGCTTCACCGGCCTTCCCTTTACAGTCAGGCATATGGTATCGTCGGAAAGCTTCTCCACTTCCCTCAAATCCGTTTCGTCCACAGAGGCTATCAGATATTCCAGGTTCTGGACTGTTATTTCCTCTCCCTTTCCCGCTATGGCCTCCAAAGAACGGAGTATTCTCTCCGCCTTAGCTGCGTCTTCCTCGCCGCCTGTGATTTTAATTGAGTCCCCCCTGTTTACGATGGATACCTGAAAATGGCTTTCCAGCTTTTTAATATTGGAGTCAAACTGTCCGAATACACTCAATATCCTGCCATTTTCAATTTCCAGTATTCTCTCTGTCATTGGGTAAATTCCTCCCGTCAATTTCTTCCTGTGTTGACTGCCTTTCCTCGTCAATGCGCTCTATTACCGTCACTACCGCTTTGGCGGTTATTTTTTCTCCGCTTTTTATATAATCCACCTGCGTATCTATTATCTCTGCATTTTGACCGATTAATTCATCTGTTTTTTCCTCTATCCTCTTTTCAAGCTCCGCCCTGGCTTCCTCCTCCGTCCGCGTCCTTTCCACATCCTCATACTTTTTATATTCATCTTTTTTAAAGGAAAGCGGAAATATGTAATCTCCTATGGCAAAGGGCCTGTCATACAGATTTACCTTCTCGTACTCGCTTTCCTCCACATCAGGGCTTACCACATTGATATTTTTATCAAAAAACGTTACGCTGAAATCCCGCTTCGTCTCCCCCGTATATTCCCTTTGTATGTAGCGCAAATCCAATTCATCTTCAATCTCATACCAGGTTTTCGCCTTTACCTGAGCAGCCGCATGAATATATTCGCGCCCGACTTCCTCGTCACCGGCCTTTATGACAACCTCGGAGGATACCAAAACATCACCCTTTTCCACAACATCCTTCTGCGAAACCAGCGGCGTACCGGCGGAGGTTGCAATTGAGACAATCACGCCATCCTTTTTTGCTATAATATCACAGGGTGTTGTCCTGTCAATCATTTCCGTTTTCGGAATTGTCTCTACCACGCTTATCTTTATATTTGTACCGGAAAGGTTTACCCCAACCCAGGAAATATCAGGAAAATGCTCTATCAGCTGTGCACTGACATCCTTTGTGTTTACCTTGAATTTAGGACTTCCCGCCGCAAGCCCAATCTCCTGGCAGTAAGACAGTATGTCCTCTGTGGAAAGCCTCTCGTTTCCCTCCACCTTGATAGTCCAGATAAAGGAGGAAAGGGCATACAGGCCAATAATGAAAAACAGTGCACCCATAGAAAGAAGGGTTCGCTTTTTGCACTTTTGAATGCGGAAGGGAAGCCCTCTTTTTTCTATGATACGAAAGCGGCATCTGGTTTTTCTGCTGCAATCCTTCAGCGCTTTAAAGCCCTTTATGCCGACCTTCATCCGCACGCCTACGCCCTCCGGGCGAATATCCCAAATATAGACGCCCTTTAAAGCCGCCAGGTTAACAAACCGCTCTACCGAAAAGCCAGTTACACTTATAATAACATATCCTCTCAAATAATTCCATAATGCCAGAAACATTACTGCACCCCATTTACAAAAAATTAACCCCGACCTGCCGCTGCGGAAAGCACCACACACGCACTGAATACTTCTCCCTTTGCCGCCGTCTGTTCAGGCTATAAATTCTATCTTCATGATATTCCCGTTAATCGTCATACTCTCCGAGGTGATAAGCTTTAGATACAGCCCTCTGCCCTCCACTCGTATGACGCCGGCAGAAGTATTGACCCGAAGCCTCTCATCCGTGTATTCTATGATTCCCTTATAATTCTCTATCAAAAGCTCCTCATGGCCGGTCAGGGAGATAAGGGGCAAATTCAAAACTACCTCCTTAGGCAGCTCAAAGGCGTCCACCATATTCCTTCTTAATCCTTTTTTCAATCCATTCACCTCTCTTTGGAGCCTGAAATCCCTATTTAATAAAATATGCATGAAACGGATACCACATTCCTTTTGAAGAGAAATCCTTTTGGTATTGCTTCACACCATTGATATGCATACCCTGCTCCATCCGCTCTCCTTCAAGAGGCGCCCTTTAATAGCTAAAACAGCTCGTAAAATCCGTAAAGGCCTGTCACACTTTTTTGTTTTTCACATAGTATGTATCAGGCGCTTTTGATGGGACAAGTTTGACGGCGCCTCATCCCCCCTTTGAAAGTGCTAATACAAATTTGAAAGGAAGTCTTATATGCCAAAATGGACATGTAAAGTTACAATTGTAAATGCACTGGACCGTCCCTTAAAATTGATCTCAAGCCAGGTACCCTGGGGAAAAATAGACGGTAATTTTCCTCAGACAATCAACTCTCACGGAAGAGAAACCTACACTGTTTTTTCTCCTTCCGGGAAAGCATACGGACCGGAGTTTTTTCTCAGCTTCTCCGACGAGCCTGCCGACCCAAAAACACAAAACCCTTATGGTACGCTGGATTTTTATTTCGATATTCCTTACGGGAAGCACGAAAATACCAGCTACTGCAAAACAACAGGCATTTTAAAGGCCGACGGATTTACGCCTGTGCCTGACGGAGCCCATAACCATTCCACCACCGTCACCATCTCCTCCCCTTTCGCCGCTCTTTTGGAAACCTTCCTACTGGACAGTACCGGAGATTATACCAGTTGGGAGAAAATAGAGGGTCTGAAGGAAATAGAAGTTTTTAACCTTAACGAATCCATTCCAAAACAAAATATTTATAAAACAAAGACAATGCTGGGTCGCTTTGCGGCGGAGCCCGTCACAAAAGAACTGTGGACATTAATCAATGACACAAAGTTTAAGGATGATTACAGCAAATATAATTTTGTAAAATCCTACTTTACTGTATGTGTATTTGAGCTGAGGCGAAATAAACAGAGCATTTCCATCAGCGCTAATATGTCCTATACAAAAACCCTTGAAATCACCCACACCTCCACCACAAGGAATTCACAGTCCAAAACTTACCGGCTGGAAAATGTTATGGAGGCAGGCTATACCGGCGAAAACCTGAGCCTGAGGGATACTGTTACAAGCTCCTATGAATTGGCTGATATTTCAGAATTCTGCGATGAAAATCAAAGCAGAGTGACAGAAGAATTCAACTACGGCGCTGTCGACTATGACAGGGATATTGTGATATGGGATTTTGCAAAAATGATCGCCCTTTATCGGGAGGACATCAAGGGCAATATTGAATTAATCGGATTAGATGACTACTTTATTGACTCTAAGCAAAAAACCTATACCGACGAAACAGCAGAGGAATTTTTACTCTCCGCCACCTACCGCGGCGGCGTTATAGAACGGGTAAACAACAGAAGAACAAAATACTATGCCGATAAGGTAGAATACAGCGCCGCAACCCTTGGTCATGTAGCACCGGGCACCAAGGCAGTTTTGTACCTGCGAAATCCTGTTCCGCAGTCTGACCCGCCTATTGCTCGGAACAACACCCTTTATCTGGGCTGCCCCAACGTCCATGACGAGCATGCCTTCCGTGTGGACAGCGTAGTGGGGCCAACGAAATTTAAAGTTACTGTCACCGCATAATAGCGGAATGAAGTAGCCTTCTGCCGGCGCTTTAAAGCGCCGGCTTTCCTGTATTGATACAAAATAAAAGCCGCCCTTCTGTCACAGAAAGGGCGGCTTATAACAATATTCCAAATAAAATTTTACAGCTTTATAGATGGTCTCAAAAGGGACAGGGGGTTTCGGTACAAAACAAGATATTCCTTATCTCCTCCATTTGCTTTTCAGAATTCATATTCTTATCTCTGGCAACCGCCTGTATTTTCTTCAGCATTTGCAGGCAGATACTTTCCATAGCCCTTTGCGGGTCAAAATTCCTGATTTCAATATCAATACCCTTTTCCAGCATCATCTGGAAGAGGAGGTGCAGAAAGAGTGTGTCCATAGTATTTACTCCTTTATTTTGATATTTTCTATCACTATATCATTTATTCAACCAATTTGCAATATAAAATATAGTGCAAATTTAGCGTGTATAATATATTACTTTTAACACATATAATGATGACAGGTGATGTATATGTTTGAAATCAAAAAAGTTGAATCATCAAATAAAACTTTCAGGATGCCCAATGACTTAATTCAAAAATTACAAACAATTGCTCAACGCGAAGGCATCTCTTTAAATAAACTTGTCATTCAATGTTGTGAATACGCTTTGGAACATTTAGATGATGAAAAAGATTAACATATGTACTTTTCTTTGAAGAAAAGTACCAAAAGAAGGGTGGGGGTTTCGATTCCCCCACACCCCCAAAACGATTTAGGGGGAGAATCCCCCTAAAAACCTCCTCTTCACGCCTATGGCGATAATTTAAAACCGTTAATGGTTTTATTTTTTTTCAACATTCCTTTTTATTAATCATCTTATTATTGCCAATGGGGGAATGAAAAGGGGAACACCCCTTTTCCCGTTTTAGGGGTCCGGGGGAATCGGAACCCCCGGCGCTTTGGCTACTTTCACGCTGAAAGTAGCAAGTAGCTCTTCAAAGAAAAGTACAGCAACACTGATAACAGCAAATAGCTCTTCAAAGAAAAGTACTTCAACACTGATGGCGCAAATAACTCTTCAAAGAAAAGTACTTCAACACTAAAAATAGCAAATAACTCTTCAAAGAAAAGTACTTCAACACTAAAAATAGCAAATAACTCTTCAAAGAAAAGTACATAACGCTGATAACAGCTTACTATTCCTTCATAAAAACCATATAAAAAAGCCTTCCATTTTCATGGAAGGCTTCTCTTTATAAAATCATTTTCCGCTGAGCGCTTTTTTGACTAAATCACTGACAATCTTATTGTCAGCCCTGCCCTTGACCTTGGGTGTGATGGCACCCATAACCTTCCCCATTTCCTTCATGGAGGAAGCGCCAAGCTCGCTTACGGTTTCGTTTACAATATTCTGAATTTCGCTCTCAGTTAACTGTGCGGGAAGGTATCCTAACAGTACTTCGATTTCACGCTTAAGATTTTCTATCAAATCTGTTCTGCCGCTTTTTTCAAATTCAGGAAGAGAATCACGGCGCTTCTTGAGCTCTCTGGCAATTACGTCCAGAACTCCTTCGTCGTCCAATTCTATTTTTTTGTCTTTTTCAATTTGAAGAATACCGGAACGCACCAACTGAACCGTGTTCTTTCTGATGGTATCCTTTTCCTTCATTGATTCCTTCATATCTTGTAAAAGTGTATCTTTTAAAGACATTTCATATCATCCCTTACCGAAATAAAAGGTTTTCTTATTTAAATTTACGTTTTCTAGCAGCTTCAGATTTCTTTTTGCGCTTTACGCTAGGTTTGTCATAGTGTTCTCTTTTACGAACTTCTCCCATAATACCATCTTTTGCACAGCTTCTTTTAAAACGGCGAAGAGCGCTATCTAAGGATTCATTTTCTTTCACTTTTACCTCTGACATGAATTTCCCTCCCTCCAATTGCTGAGATTCGCTTATTACTAGTAGATCAGAGGAGCATTACTCTTCTCTTATCACACATTATAGAATTATACACAAAAAAACAATACACGTCAATAGAAAACTGGGCGGGAGAAAATTTTCGCTCTTTTGCGCATTCTATTTCAATTTGAATACACATACCCCCAGAGGCGGCACCTGAATGGAAATGCTGCTCTGCCTGTTGTTCCATTCTACCCTTTCACTGTATACCACTGCGTCATTTACCACGCCGCTTCCGCCGTAACAGCTGCTGTCGCTGTTAAACACTTCCCTGTAGATGCCCGCCACAGGGACGCCCAGCCTGAAATTAAAATAAGTTTCCGGTGTAAAATTGCACACAAATATCAAATCATCCTTGCCGCTGATGCCCTTTCTGATAAAGGAAATCACGCTTCTGTCCGCATCATTGCACTCTATCCACTCAAAGCCTGCGCTGTCAAAATCCCTCTGCCACAAAGACGGCTCCTCAAGATAAAAATGATTCAAATCCCGCATATACCGCCGAAGCCCTTTATGGCTGTCAATGTCAAGAAGATGCCAGTCAAGGCTTCTGGCCTCGCTCCATTCCGCATACTGTCCAAATTCATTGCCCATAAACAGAAGCTTCTTTCCGGGATGCCCATACATAAAGCCATAGCAAACCCTCAGATTCGCAAACTTCTGCCACACATCCCCGGGCATTTTGTTTATCATGGATCCCTTCCCGTGTACTATCTCGTCATGGCTTAATACAAGTATAAAATTCTCCGTATAAGCGTAAACCATGGAAAAGGTCAGGTTGTTATGGTGATATTTACGATAAACAGGGTCCTTTTTCATATAAGACAGATAATCGTTCATCCATCCCATATTCCATTTCAGCGAAAAACCCAAGCCGCCGTAATTGGCAGAACGGGAAACACCGGGCCATGAGGTTGACTCCTCCGCTATCATCATAACCCCGGGATGGCGGCCTGTGATAACAGAATTCATATGCTTTAAAAACTCAACAGCCTCCAGATTCTCCCTGCCGCCGTATTGGTTCGGTATCCATTGTCCGTCGCTTTTGCCGTAATCCAGATAGAGCATGCTGGCCACAGCGTCAACGCGCAGCCCGTCCAGATGAAATTCCTCTATCCAATATATGGCGTTGGCAATCAAAAAGTTCCTTACTTCATTGCGCCCATAATTAAATATCAGCGTACCCCATTCGGGATGCTCTCCCTTTTTCGGATCACTGTGCTCATAAAGGGCGGTTCCGTCAAACCTTGCCAGGCCATGGGCATCCTTTGGAAAATGCGCCGGCACCCAGTCCAAAATAACACCGATTTCATTCTGATGACACCTGTCTACAAACTCCATAAACTCCTTGGGCGTACCATAGCGGCTTGTCGGCGCATAATAGCCTGTCACCTGATAGCCCCAGCTGCCGTCAAAGGGATGCTCCTCTATGGGCATAAGCTCAATGTGGGTATAGCCCATCTCCTTCACATAGGAAACCAGTTTGTCCGCCGCCTCCAAATAGGTCAAAAACCTGTCGCCCTCCTCGGGCACACGCATCCAGCTGCCCAGATGCACCTCATAAATATTCACAGGGCGGTTATACATATCATTATTCTGCCTGTAATCCATCCACTGGCCATCCATCCATTCATAGCCGTCTATGTCATAGACAATAGAAGCGGTCTGCGGCCTCAGCTCACTGTAGACAGCATAAGGATCCGATTTATTGACTATGGAATTATCCTGTGCCTTGATCTGAAATTTATACTGATCCAACTCCTGAATCCCCGGCACAAAAAGCTCCCAGATGCCGCTTTGGCCCAGTACACGCATCTGACTGCGTCTCTCATCCCAGCTGTTAAAAGATCCTATAACGCTTACACTCTTGGCATTGGGAGCCCATACGCCAAAGGAAACGCCTTTTACACCGTCCATCTCCATGACATGAGCGCCGAGTTTTTTATAGATTTCATAATGGTTGCCCGCGCCAAACAGATAGCGGTCATACTCCGTTATGGTAGGCTGAAAGGAATAGGGATCACGCCTTGTCCACTCGTTTCCCCCATAATCGATAAACTGAAGGGCATAGGGAAACCACTCCTCCCTGTCCTCCAGCACAGCTTCAAAAAAACCGTCCTCATGAATTTTGGTCATAGGATAGCGTTTTTCCTCATCTGCTATATCCAAAACATAAGCTTTCTTCGCCTGGGGTACAAAGGCGCGCACAGACACCATACGCTTATCCTTCACTGTAACCTCATGCATCCCCAGTACGCGGTGCGGTTCTCCATGCTCTACATGGATTACTTTGTTCATTTCCATCAGGCTTGTCGTACTAATCATATTTTCCACCCTCTTATTTTTTATTTGGGCTTTTACCAATGCTGTCCTTTTGATGATACGCCAAACTGTATCTTTTCCGTCTATCCCGGCCTGTACAAAGCAATAAAAAGTCCGTTTCCCCATTTTCCCGACTCTAAAAATTGTATCCATTATAGGCGCATTTTATGAAGCTTTTATAGTCGATAAATAAAAACCGGCTATATTATCCCGGGCTTTTTTATTGCCTGCGCATTAAATAAAATTCTCTTTCGGTAGCCGATAGTTTTTAAATCCAAACTATCGGCAGCAAAAAGCCTTGACCCCTGTCTGCGGCTTTTTATTGCCTGCGCAATAAAATCCTTTTTCGGTAGCCGATAGTTTTTGAAACCAAACTATCGGCAGCAAAAAGCCTTGACCTCCGTCTGCGGCTTTTTTTCATTATACTCCCCCTTCCATTATTTTTCCAGTTATAAATAGAAGGAGAAAAGCAGGCAAACGGCTTGGGAGGGCGAAAAAATAAAATGCCGCTTTTCGCTCACGCCACAATCTGAATTTCATATGCTTATGCCCTTCGCCTTTGCTGTTCTTGCATAAAACCCTTTGCGATGATACACTTTATTCATATATCTATAAGTAGAAAGGACTGTTCCCATGCTTGATACCAATTGGTCATTAACCGCGCTGTATCCTTCTTTTCAAGACGCGTCATTTCAGTCAGATTTTAGCAGACTTCAAAAGTATCTGGAGGAAATTGAAGAATGGACAGAAAAAAATCTGAAAACCACCGACAACGCATTGTATAAAATTGAATATTTTATTCAGTTTCAAAATACTGTTGGCTTTTTAACGGAGCGGCTCACCGACTTTTCTTTTCTGTCCCTAAGTACAGACGCCCGCAATGAGGAGGCATTAAAAAACCTGGACAAAATAGAATCCCTCTCCTCCGATTTTACACGTTCTGATACGGCATTCCAAAAATGGCTCTGTTCCCTGGAGGCTCTGCCCGCTTCCCCCCTCATAGAGGAACACCGCTTCTATCTGGAGGAATTAATCAAAAACGGAAAATACCTTCTCACCGAGCAGGAGGAGGTTATACTGTCCAAAATGGAAACCACAGGCTCTATGTCCTGGTCCAAACTTCAGGAGGAAGCTGTATCCACTCTGATTGTAACCATATCCCTTGACGGGGAGGAAAAAAAACTGCCCTTGTCAGAGGTACGAAATTTGGCTTATGACAAGAGCAAAGCTGTCAGAAAGAAAGCCTATGAAGCAGAGCTTAAAAGCTACGGCAAAATCGCTTCCGCCTCCGCCTTTGCCCTGAATTCCATCAAAGGAGAGGTAATCACCACAGCAAAGCTTAGAGGCTACGCCTCTCCCCTTGCTATGACGCTTCTTCATTCCAGAATGGATAAAAAAACACTGGATACCATGTTTGAGGCCATAAATTGCAGCAAATCCATGTTCGAGGCATATTTCCTAAAAAAAGCAGAATTGCTCGGACATAAAAGCGGTCTGCCGTTCTACGATCTTTTTGCGCCGATTGGAAAAGATGATATGTATTATACCTATGAAGAGGCCTGCGATTTTATTGTAAAGCATTTTTCCTCCTTCAGTGAAGAGCTGGGCAATTACGCCAAAGGGGCTATGGAAAAGGCATGGATTGACGTCTATCCCAAAGAGGGAAAAAGAGGCGGCGCGTTTTGCTCCAATCTCCCTTCTATAGGAGAGAGCCGTATCTTGACAAACTTCAATGGCTCCTTTAACGATGTGATTACCATAGCCCATGAATTAGGCCATGGCTATCATGGGTTCTGCCTGGATAACAAAAGCTACTTAAACAGCGACTACCCTATGCCCATTGCCGAAACAGCGTCAACCTTCTGCGAGACACTGGTAAAGCAAGCGGCGTTAAAGGATGCCCCGGAGGATGTAAAGCTATTTATACTGGAAAGCGACATTGCGGACAACGCCCAGGTTATCATTGACATCCTCAGCCGATTTCTTTTCGAGGACAGCGTATTCCAAAAAAGAAGCGAGGGCTATCTTTCAGAAAAGGAACTCTGCGGTATCATGCTTGACGCCCAAAGAGAAGCCTACGGCAAGGGGCTTGACGAAAATTATCTGCACCCCTGCATGTGGATTTGTAAATCTCATTATTATGACGCTCACTATAACTATTACAATTTCCCTTACGCCTTCGGCCTGCTTTTGGCAAAGGGTCTTTATGGACTCTATGAAGAACGGGGCGCTGAATTTGCCCCCGCTTACAGGGAGTTCTTATCTGCCACCGGCAGTAAAAGTCTTTATGATGTGGCGCAAACTATGGGGATCGATCTCCATGATATGGGCTTTTGGAATAAATCTCTTCTGCAAATAAAAAATGATATTGATCTGTTCATAAAACATTGCAAATAAAAAAGAAAATCTGACAAATTATGCTCAGACTGCCGAAAAGTCGATTTGACTTTTATGACAGGCTGAGCTTAATAAATTAGACTTTCTTTCCCCTTGTACAGCTCAGGAAGTCCTTTCCTCCTCACTTATCCTCCAATACACACCGAAATGTTCTCATTTTCTCCCCAAAGCCTTCCCTCTCATACATTCTGATAGCCCTTGAATTGTCGGACAGGGCATCCAGCTCAATATAGGCAAGCTCTCTGTTTTTCGCCCAATTCTTTACGCCGTCTAACAGAGCTTTTCCTATTTTTCTGCCCCGATAGCCCGGGTCTGTCACAATATCCACCAAGTGAGCATAGTGGTGAGGTACGAGGCATCCATAGGCCGGCGTCATCTCCTCCATCACCAGCGCCAGGGCACAGACATTCTCATCCTCCACAGCAACGAGAATATCACTTTTTTCTTCCTCTATTACCCGTTTCACAAAATCCATATCCTGTTCCCCATTTTGAAAATAATAGGGCTGAAATGCCGCCATTTCAGAAAACAATATCTCATACAGCTTGCATATCCCCTCTAAATCCTTTGCCTGCGCCGCTCTGATTATCATGCATTTTCCTCCTTTATTTCTCCCTTTGTTTTTTTATCAAATATCTCTTCTTGTATTTCAGGGCTGCCGCCCTGCTGATTTCATTCAATACACAGTAGTTGGAGACAGCGCCCACCGCACCGATAACAGCAAAACCCTGTATAAATTTCGCGAGAAGCATAGACTGTGACAGCGCACCGGACGCGGTATTCATTGCCTCCCCGACAGTAAAGGGAATTTCCTGTCCGCTGTCTATGGCTGATGAAATCTTATCCAGCCTTTCATTCGCTTCCTTTTTTTCCTCCTCCTTTAACACAGCAAAAGCAATCAAATTTAAAATATATACCTTTTCCTCTTCCCTCTGGTAGTCATATCCATAATTGAGTGAAATCTCATAAACCGTCTTCAGTATAACGGATAAAAACAGGGGAATATCCGGCAGGCCAATGCCCAAAATTCCCAATACTGCCCCTTCGGCTGTCGAGAGCGCCTTATTTATTAAAACACCGCGCCGTGCCTTCCTGTCCAGTTCACGCAGCGCCCTGCTGTTTCCCGCCTTGTCCACCCGATAGTTATTTACATCGTATTCCAAATCTATCTTCTCTTTGTCATACATCTTTTCTATGTATGCCGTCCCCTTATCAAAGACAGTACAAAAGCCTTTATAAAACGCTGCATTTAACGTGTCCAAAAGCTTTGGAGGTATTTTTTCCTCCACCCTTTTCGCAGCAGGTCTAATCTTTTCCTTCTGGAATTTCCCCTCTTTTTTTCCTAAAATTTTTTGCTCCTTCTTTTTCAGCTTCACCAGCTGTTTCTCAAACGCATCCATCCCAGTCTCCCCTTTTGATTTGCGGCCTCTTATGTTAAACTATACGCAGAAAATAAAAGAAATACTCCAAAAAGAGGCGATATACTATGGACAAATACGAATTTTATGAGGCATGCTATGATATTGTGAAAAATATTCCATCTGGCAAGGTAGCCACCTATGGGCAAATAGCCCTATACGCCGGATTTCCCCGCCGGGCACGCATGGCAGGCGCTGCCTTGTCCCACGCACCGGAAAACAGGGAAATTCCATGCCACAGAGTCGTAAACCATTTGGGGCGCACCGCTCCAGACTGGCCTGAGCAAAGGCTTCTGCTGCAGATGGAAGGGATACCTTTCAGAGAAAACGGTTACGTCAATCTAAAGGTATGCCTGTGGCGGCCATCAGCAGAAAAGTGAAAAGAGCACGGGCAAATATCTGAGTGAGTCAAAGCCGCGGAAACCGTAAACATGAAGGTATTTGAATTGCTTGGCAGAACTTTGCTCAAAAGCAAGTTTACATGAAAAATAACGTTTTGTTCCCTATTAAAAAACCATGAGGCTTTGGAGACTTAAAACAGGCCTGCAATTCTCTGATAATTTTGGGCAATAAAAAAGGTATTGGGCTATGGCCTCCAATACCTTTCCAAAAAGCTACACAAAAACTTATTTTAAAAGCAGACAATTGCCGAAACGCTGCCTGTTCCTTATTGCTTGCGCAATAATTTCAATGGAAACGGAATGGCCTAAAACGGCCATTCCGTTAACCCAGCCACCCTGCGGCTGGATTTCAATCCATCAGAGCAACCTTGGGGTCAACTGTAGAGTCATCTCTTGTCACCTTAAATTCCAGGTGGTCGCCTAAAAGCACACTGTATTTTGTCGGCGCTGCAACCTGGCCGATTGTTTCTCCCGCTGTCACCCTGTCTCCTACATTTACAGACACATCTTCCATGAGCTGGCTGTATGTAGTCTTCCATCCGTCTCCATGGTCAAGCACTACCGTATTGCCTCTTTGGGCGTCAAAGCTCACACTCTCCACAGTACCGTCAGCAGACGCCTTTACCGCTGTGCCAGCCTCCGCACCGATACATACGTTATCATTGGTTCTGAACTGATCCAGTGTAATATCATAGATTGCCTGGTCCGTACTGTAATCCATCACAATTGTACCCTCAATAGGCCATTGTAATTTCAGGTCATCCTCTAAGGCAGCAGTTTCTTCCAAATCCTCAGCATTGGAATCCTCCTCTGTATTCTCCTTCGATGTCTTATCCTCAGGAACAGCCTTATCATCATTCTTTATTTCCGCATTGGGCTTTGTCTGGTTAGCGGCAGCAGGTGCATCCGCCTCCTCCCCGTAATCCCTGGAAACTTCATTTTCCACGGCTGTTTCATCAAAAATCTTGGGCTGAGCATTTTTGTTGCTGTCAACCGTCTGTGTTTCATATTCCTCTTCCATCCCCTGTGCGCTTCTGTCAGGCACCTTCCTGCCATTATCTTTGGAATGGAACGCGCCTACGCCTGCGACAACAGCAGCCGCACACACAAAAGAAAATACTGCTCCGTAATAATATTTTTTATTTCTGGAATCTGGTTTTTTTCTCATCTATTACACCTCCGACTATAGTATAGCCGCAGGCAAAAAAGTTTATACAAAAAGGCTGTAAAGTTTTTCGTCCGATTTAAAAAAACCAAACTGCATATCTGCCTGTACTGTCAAAAGCAAAATGAAAAGAAAAGCGGTAAAATCTTATCAGCTCAACCATTCTAAAGAGTTTTATAACCGCTTGACGCTTATTTTTCTTCTTCGCATTCTCTCTTAAAATAAGGAAGCCCTCTGACACTTCCGCAGGAAAAGCAGAAGTCTTTAAATGCTTTCTTTGCGAAGCTCCACACCGTTATAATAATGTTTTAATATTTCCTCGTAACCCAATCCCTCTTCAGCCATAAAATTAGCGCCGTATTGGCTCATCCCTGCGCCATGACCATAGCCCCTGGTCACAAACACGATAGTATCTCCCTCCTGCCTTATGGTAAAATCACTGGAACGGAGCGATAAGCACTCTCTGACATCCTTTCCCTCCATTATCTTATTGCCAATTTGTATACTTTTCACATATCCCGCCTCTGTCCGCTCTATTATCTGCATCTGTTCCAGCAGGCTTCCCTCTGTCAGTATCAAATCAGGATATTTGGCCTGAAGCTTTCCTATCACCTCGTTAACAGGAAGAGATGTCTGTGTCTCAAAACCCGGTGCTTTCTCATCCTCCAAGCTGTCTACCGTTTTTAAGTAAGGAAGAGACTGCCCCCATACATTGGCGGAATCCTCTGTAAAGCCTGCACTGGTGGAGTGAAAAACCGCCAGAATAGGCTCATTTTCATATACCATAATTTCGCCTCTGGTTTGGTCTACTGCGTTACTTACCTTTTGATAATATTTCTCAAAATTAACACCCCACTTTTGTTTCAGCTCTTCCTTTGTTTCATATGCCTGGTCAATATGATAGGGTACCGTATTATCGCCATTTAGTTCCTTATTTTCATTCATTTTTCTAAGGGCATAGGTGCGCGCCGCCACAGCCTGGGCTTTCAGCGCCTCCTCCTCGAAGGAAGCGGGCATCTCCGCCGCAACAACCCCCTTGATATAATCCTCAAAGGGCGTTTCTACTATCTCCTCCGTCTCTGGGTTCATAACTTTGATCTGCGTGCCGTCAAAATAAACGGCATCTGCCTTCGTACCGTCATCCACCTTCTCCATAGCCGTGACCTCAAAGCCATACAGATATGTAATCCCCACCGGCACCGCTATCACAGCGGTAAAGGTATATATTAAAATACAGCCTATCCATTTTTTCATAGTATCCCTCTTTATAAAAGCTTGTTCGTACTTATAATATATGAATAAAAGGGATGAAAAATGCAAATACCCGACTGCTTTTTATCCTTGCGGCAAAAAGAGACAAATAAAAAAACGGCTGATGGTAGATTGTTTAAGAGAGCAAAGCGGTTGTTTATGGCAGGCAAACAAAAAAAAGCTTGATAAATCAAGCTTTCAAGCTGTCGATAGCGTCATATTTCAGACCCGAGAACACTGCTTGGGGTTTACCCCTTCCCAGTAGAAACCGCGTATTTACGCGGCTGCCTAAAAAGTTTTTGTCCCGCTTTTACTCGTTTACTACGGCCTGAAGGCCTGATATAACAAGCTTCCTTCTTTTCTATTTTCACGCACCGCTTGTTATTATACCGCTGTAAAAATAAAATAATAATAAAAAACCGCCGCCAGTACCAATACCGATAACGCCCTTATCACCGCAGCCCTGTCAGCACGCTTTTGGCACTTTTCCTCTCTCTCCGGCAATATGCGGTGAATATAAAGTCCGCCGAAAACACCCCTGTGCTCCACCGCCGAAAGGGAAGTTTTGCCCTCCATCAAGCGAAAAACCCCACGAGTTATTTTGAAGTGATAGGTTTGTCCGTTGCAAATTCCCTCAAGATAATAAGCATGCCAAAGCCTGTGAAGCTTCATCGTGCTGCATTTAATCAATATCAGCTGCGTTTTTTTGGATAAAAGCCTATCCAGAAAGGAGACAAGGCAAAAATAGATATAGCTGTTGACAGCAATCAGCACCATAATAACTGCAACAATTTTTGCCGTCAGAGACACCCGATCCTCGTCATACCGCAGAAATAATAACGGCTGAAAGTCAACATCCCAAACGACGATACTTGACACTGCCAAGCACAAAAGTACCAATGTCACAACAAAAATCAAAAGCTTTATACCATTTGTTTTTTTCATTTTTGTCGTATTCCACATTTTCAAAAAACTGATAGGATACGCGGCCACCAAAAACAGTATTGCCGTAAAAACTCCGATAAAATCCGCCAATCGACCGGCCTGCAAACCATAAAAAATATACAGAAAGAATGCCTGGGACAGGGCCGGCAGAAACCATTTCTTATTACCGGTCACTGAAATCAGCAATAGACAAAAGACAAGCATACCATAGGAAACTGTACCTGCCATGACCCTCTCCCCCTTCTGTTAAAATCCTCTGAAGCCCTCCGGCTTAAAGTGGTTTGCCTGTATTGCCGTCTCAATTTTTTCAAGAAGCTTTTCCTTGTCCCCGTTTAATGTGCCGGACAGCGAAATATAATTGGAGGCATGGTTCGAGCGGAATACAGTGCCCTCACTGTCCACATTGCTGATGAAAAGGCGAACCTCCTCCAGTACATCCGGGGGCGCCAGTATCTCGAACTCTCCTCTTTCCACCTGTACATAAAGAGGCGTTCCCTGGTCTACCATTAGCGTAAGAAAACCTACATACTCAGGCTTTATGGCGCTGATTACCTCTGCGGAATGAACCGCGTGCTCCCTCAAACGTGCCTTGCCGCCAAGTCCTGATATGATTGTCATTGACAATATCATACCCGCCTGGCGCACCTTTTGTCCGGCCTCAATCATTTCGCCGGCAGTAACACCCTTCTGTGTGTCCAAAAGCACCTGGTCATCTCCGCTTTCAAGGCCTACATAGACCATGTCAAGCCCCGCTTCCTTTAATTGACGCAGTTCCTCGGGCGTCTTCTGCAAAATATCCTTCGGCGCCCCATAAACAGAAATCCTCTCCACCTCTGGGAATATTTCTTTGATTTTGCCGAGAATATACAATAAGTCCCTGGTTTTTACTATCAGCGCATCCCCATCAGCAAGGAATATCCTTCTAACTGCAAATTTATAATACTGCCTCGCCATTTCCAGATCTTCTACAACCTCATTCAAATCTCTGATTCTAAAGTTTTTGTCCTTATACATGGAGCAAAACGTACATTTATTTCTCGCACAGCCAATCGTAAGCTGTATAATAAGGCTTCGCGCCTCACTTGGCGGCCTGTAAACGGCTCCCTCATATCTCATAAAAAACTCCTCCTATTTATTTTTGTCTAAGATTAATTCGTACACAAAACATTATACCATAAAAGCGGAGAAAAAGGCACTTAAGAAGTATACCGTATAAGCTTGCTTACAAAGGTATACAGCTTATGCAGTCATTTGCAAAGCAAATGTACCGCTCACCGGCAAGAAAGCCGGTCGCCACAGGCCGCTTTTGCCCCAGTCAAAAGTGATGAACATGAAAACCGCAGGTTTCGAGGTTCTCCGCTGAGATTTACCGATACCATACCATAAAAGCAGAGAAAAAGGCGAGTATTTCAGACTGCATAACAGTCACAGCATTTGTTTGTTTTCCCACTTTTGAATATAAATAGGATACCCTACGATTTTATAACAAATCACACTTTATTACAATATCTGAATTGTCATATAGAAATATATGGCAAGCACATAATTAAGTTGCACTCTTTATTCACCCCATTGCATAACAGACAGGCCAAATCAGGCAAAAAGATTGGCACAAAATTGCAATTGCCTTTTATTCTCAATTCCGATATAATGAAAAACGAGACGAGAGCCCGAAGGGGCAAAACAAAAATTAGACGAGATGAGGTTATGAAAATGAAAAAGAATGTTATGAAGCTCACAGCAGCAGTATGTGCCTTTGCGCTTTTGGCAGGGTGCACCGCAAAGGAAAGCAAAAATCTATCTGATGGAAATGAAACAAAATCCGTTGAACCGATCAACATTGGCATCATTCAGCTGGTAGAACATCAGTCCCTGGACGACATTTACAGGGGTATTGTGGATGAACTGGCCGAAGAAGGCTATGTTGACGGTGAGAATATATCCATCGATTATCAAAACGGTCAGGGAGACCAGTCCAACCTGAAAACAATCAGTCAAAGATTTGTAAATAATAAAGATGATTTGATTATCGCAATCGCAACAGGAGCGGCCCAGTCCGCGGCGGCGGAGACAACAGAGATTCCAATTATTGCATCCTCCATTACCGACATGGTAGGAGCAGGACTTGTGGAGAGCAATGAAGCCCCCGGCGGAAATGTTACAGGTGTCAGCGATGTAACTCCGGTCAGCCAGCAGCTGGATATTCTCCTTCAACTGGTGCCCGATGCTAAAACCATAGGCATTGCCTACTGCTCCAGTGAGCCAAACAGCGACTTTCAAATAAAGCTTGCAAAGGATTATCTGGACTCCAAAAATCTGAAATATGAAGAAGCTACCGTTGTAACCGTCAATGATATCACGCAGGTAGTTTCCTCCTTAGCGGAAAGAGTAGATGCCATTTATATCCCTGTTGACAACACCATGGCTTCTGCAATGCCATCCGTTATGAAAGCCTGTGAGGAAAGAAAAATGCCTGTCGTTGTAGGCGCGGCCGCAATGGTTGAGGAGGGCGCACTGGCAACTGTCGCTTTTGATTACTATGATGCAGGACGCCAGTCGGCACAGATGGCAGTCAGGATTTTGAAGGGCGGCGAACCGGCATCAACTCCGATTGAAACCGTTGAGGAAACCTATCTTTATCTCAATAAAACCTACGCCGACCAAATCGGCGTTACCATTCCCCAGGAGCTTTTGGACAGCGCACGGGAGGTTTATTAATGAAATTTAAAAGCCCTTATATGAGGGCTTTTTATAATTTAAAGCGGCCTATCTTGGTCAGTGTCATAAGTAACTTACCTGCTACATATTTTTCTAGAACAAACTGAAGGATATGATTTTCTTACAGAAAAGAGATAAAAAAAGGCCTTTCGGCCTTTTTTTAATCTGTAAATTCAATTTTCTTTACTTTTTGATAAGCATCCAAATAAATCACTGCTTTCACATTCTTATAATTAGAACCTAATTTTTCGTCTACCCTCTTTAAACTGCTGTAAGAGGCTCCATTATAGTATATATCTGCGGAGGAAGGTATTTCATGCATGCCCGTATTGCCATCACTTTTTTCATATATAACACTATCCTGATAAATATATTTTACATCGCAGCGTATTGTTGAGTTGGAACCGCCGTCTTCATCCAGTGATATTGTTATTTTCGTCGCCTTACCGCTGCTGTTTGTTTCTACCGTAATGTATACATTGCTGTATCTGTCCCTTGTATTTTCCAAATTTGATTTTGATATAGTTGAACCATCACGATAAATTTTGCAGGTGCTGGCATAATAAATCTTGTGTAAATGGTCGTCTTCATCCCGCACATTAATATAATCATCGTAGACATCCCTCAGTTTACCCTTGATTGTTTTGGAGGATTTTGAGGATGAGCTTCCGAATTCCTTTTTAGAGGTATCGATTCTTGTTACCTTGCCGCTTGAGTTCAGCTTCAGCTTCCCATAAATCGTTTCATCCTCTACTTTGCTTTCCAATTTTGAAAATTTAATGGAGTCATCATCATAATAATAATCCGGCGAGCTGGCCCATTCATATGTTTTACTGCCGTTGGAGGTTTTAATACGTACCTCATCCTCATTGAAACGTGTTATTTCACCGGTTAAATCATCATCATCCTTGCTGGCCTCCACCTTGGTCGCTCTATTCTTGGAATCATAGGTTACCGTAACGCTTAAGGTATGGTCATCCATCTCATCCTCTATATCGGAGCGAGATTTGGATTTGCCCTCCAAATAATATTTTGTGCTGGAGGTCACATCAAAGGTTTCTGTACCGCCGCTGGATTTCTTGACCTCAATCTCACTGCTGTCCAGATCCTTAATGGTTCCCTTTAACGTCTTCGTGGAGGTGCTTGGCTTTTCCGTTGTGGCCAAAACCTCCAGTAGCTTGCCGCTCTGGTTAAAGCGGAGAGTTACATAAATGGTATCGTCCTCCATAGCCTTCTTAATTTCACTCACAGTCGAAGATTTATTCTCCAGCTTAAAGGTTGTTGTGCTGTAAATATCATGCTTGCTGGTAGATCCGTTTGATTTCTTGACTGTAATCTCATCGGAGTCCAAATCACGGATAGTACCCTCCACATCACTGTCCTCCGGCTCGTCCCTGTAGGCGAAAAGCTTGTTGACCTTGCCATCGGAATCCCTGTAAAGGATAACCCAAATATCATCCTCTTCCTTCATTGCCGTATTAATTTTTGATATGGTAGAATCCTTATCATCCAGCTTTATAGTTGCGCCGGATTTAATTTTATAATAGGTAGATCCGCCGCTTTCCTTTTTGACATAAACCTCACCCGAATCAAGGGTACGGATAGTGCCCTTGATGCCGTCCGCCATAGTGGTCTTTGCCACTATTTTGGAAACCTTGCCGCTTATATCAATGCTGGCCTCCACGTCTACCGCCGTATCCTTATTGGCCTCCATAAGAGATTTCACGGAGGATTTTTCACCATTCAGAGTAACCTCCACATTGGACGCCATATAATAGCGTTCCATACCGCCGGAGGATTTGTTGATATAAATTTCATCATTATAGATATCATCTATTCTGCCGGATATCGTCTTCAATGAGCTGCCTGAGGTGCTGCTGACGGAATGCACTGTAACCTTTTTCACTGTAGCTCCGTCATATTCCACTGTAATCACATCTCCAAGACTCAAGTCCAGGAAGGATTTTCTGGTGTCAGTGGAATCCTCTATTTTAGTATTACTGTCTCCGAAAAATCCAACGTTCTTTCCGTTGTAAAGGATACTGACCAAAGCCGAGCTTCCATATGCTTCTACCTTTGTTACCGTTCCTCTGGCGGAGGTGCCGTTTACAACCGGTGGATTTACAGTTGTCGTCCCGCCCTTATCCAGCGACCCGTATGTCTTGCTTGCCACAACCGCCATTTCCGCCCTGTTGATATAATTTTTGGGATTGAAATTATTGTTGTTGTCGCCGACCAGAATATTTAATCTCGCCAAAAGCTCAACATAGGGAACTGATGTGGAGGCAACGCTTGACTTGTCCCGAAAAGACAGGGACGCATTCGTATTAACCGTGTTCATAGCGCTCAGCGTCTTGCCGAATATTACCGCAACGCCCTCTCTTGTGGCATAATTATTGGTATTCTTATCCTTCATGAACTTGGATACATCAGACATGGAAAGAATGTTGTTTTCCAGTGCATAGGCAACCGCTTCATGGGCCCAGGAAGGAATGTTGTAGCCATTGAGCACAGAAGACCACTTTGTCACAAGTCCGCTGGTACTTTTCAAATTATTTGTATTTTTTAATATGGCGTAGGCCATCTGGGTAGTTTCACAGTAGGTGACCTTATCCTTTGCGCGGAAAACCTTTTTTCCCGTTTTTACATCGCTGTCCCCTACCATAAGGCCCAAATCGGCAACCTTGTTGATATATTCCTTTGCCCCTTCCCAGGGCACATTATTAATATCGGAGAAACTTGCCCCGAAGCTTGTTACACTGCTGCCCAAAACCATGGCCGCCGTCAGAAATACAGCTGCTTGACGTTTCATTTTTTCTACCCCCTTATCAAAATCCCTAATCAAAATGCATAGGTGCACTTTTTATACATTTTAACACAAATAGGCCATAAGGAAAACCCGTTTCATATTAAGGTTTTCTTACACATGCCAATGTACAATGAAATTTATCCTTTTATAAGTGTAGACGTAATAATTATACTGAAAAGTTCCTGATTTTTCATAATGTAATGAAACTGTAACATAACATTTTCCTTGGATGCCGTCAATGATTACTGTAATATTCATCAAAGGAATCATTCATTCTGAGGCTTTTCAAAAAAATGTCGTGATATTCTGTTCCTCTTTTTTATTCCTCACCATAACCACCCTTGCAGCCATATTTTTCCCATCTACCCGGATGATACGCACTGTGCCATTTCAGAGGCACTTATCACTGTATAGTCTTTATATGGGGATTCCCTTATGAAAAACAAAAAACGGCTTCCCACAAAATGGGAAACCGTTTTACTGCATTTCAACTTATACAGCAGACAGCTTTTTTAAAATGGGAAATTGCTACTTTCCGCCTTACTTTGTCACCACAGCCAAATCACTTTGCAGTGTCTCTATGGCAACAACACCTCCCCGTACAATCTCAATCTCACCAAACTTTTTCATAATCTCAATGAGCTCGTCATTTCTCCTGTCTGTATTGACCCCCTGTATAATAATGCCGTTAATGCTGTAGTCAATCACCTTGGCATCATAGACGCTGGCGATACGGAAAATTTCATCCTTGTCCTTGCCGGAGCAATCCTTTACCTTGATGAAAATCAATTCCTTCATAAAGGTTTCCACCTCCGTAAAATCAATGACACGGATAATGCCAATACAGCGCCCCAGCTGTTTTTTGACCTGCTCAAAGGTAGGATTATCACTCCTGATACATATCGTAATTCTTGTAATGGAGGGATCGTCTGTGGTTCCGGCGGTAATGGTCTCCAGATTATAGGCTTTTCCCGCAAAAAGGCCGGATATCTTTGCCAGAATACCGGAATCGTTTTCTACAAAAAGAGAAATCCACCTTTTTTTCATGTCTTTATTCAAACCCTTATTCATAGCCGTCACCCCTCCATCATCATTTTATTCAAGGCATCCCCGCCCTTAACCATCGGCATGACGTTGAGTTCTCTTTCTATCATGACCTCTATGAGTACAGGGACACTTGTGGATTTTTTCGCTTCCGCAACCGCTTCTACGAGCTCCTCGTCGTTATGTACCCGATAGCCCTTGCATCCATAGGCATCGGCCAACTTCATAAAATCAGGACTGTAGGGAGGACATTCAAAGCCGTCCCTGCCGCAGTTTCCATCACAGCTTTTCCGCCTTCTCAGACAGGTTGCGGAATAACGCTTGTCATGGAAAAGGTCCTGCCACTGGCGCACCATACCCAAATAACCGTTATTCATGATAAATACGATTACAGGCAGCTCCTGTATCACCGCTGTTGCAAGCTCCTGGGAATTCATCTGGAAACCGCCGTCACCGGAAATGCAGATAACCTTCCTGTCCGGATTTCCAATCTGTGCGCCGATTGCTGCAGGAAGACCAAAGCCCATAGTGCCCAGTCCTCCGCTTGTGATAAACTGCTTGTTTTTGGTAATATCCACATACTGAGCCGCCCACATCTGGTGCTGGCCCACATCAGTGACAACCACTGAATTGTCAAATTCCTGATTTACCAGATCAAATACTGCCCTTGGGGATACGCCGCACTCATTTTGAATTTGCAGGGGGTACTCTTTCTTCCAGCCCTTAATTTGATTCACCCAATCTTCCGTCGGAAGCTCATGAACAGATTTCAGCATGGATACAACAGCTTTTTTGGCGTCCCCTACAATGGGTATATCCACGACAATATTGCGGGATATGGAAGCCGGATCTATGTCAATATGGATGATTTTCGCATGAGGCGCAAATTCCTCCACATTCCCCGCAATTCTGTCATTAAAACGGGTGCCGATAGAAAAAAGCACGTCGCAATCCATAATAGCGTTGTTTGCCGCATAGCTTCCGTGCATGCCCAGGCAGCCTACATAGAGCTCGTGGGTGGTGTCAATGGCGCCCTTTCCCATTATGGTGGAAACGACCGGAACGCGGGTCTTTTCCACAAGCTCTGTAAACTCTTCGTTGGCCCTGGCGATATTAATGCCGCCGCCCGCCAGAAACAATGGCCTTTTTGCCTCCATCAAAGCATTAACCGCTTTTTTCAGCTGTCCCTGATGGACATTCTGGCTGGGCTTATAGCTTCTAAGCCCAACAGTTGTTGGAAAGGAATCGCTTCCCACCGCCTCCATAATATCAATTGGCAGGTCTACAACAACAGGACCCGGACGCCCAGACCTGGCAATATAGAAGGCTTCCTTTAATATCCGGCCCAAATCCCCACGGTTTGTCACCGTTACACTGTGCTTTGAGATGCTTCTCGTAATGCCGACAATATCCACCTCCTGAAAGGCGTCATTTCCTATGATTTTAGTCGGTACCTGACCCGTCAGGCATACCATAGGCACACTGTCGTAATTCGCTGTCGCTATTCCCGTTACTGCGTTTGTCGCCCCAGGACCGCTTGTTACAAGGCAGACGCCTACTTTTCCTGTAGAACGGGCATATCCGTCAGCCGCATGCACAAGCGCCTGCTCATGGCGCGGCAAAATAATCTCTATACCTTCCTGCCTGTATAGTCCGTCAAATGTGGGAATGACCTGTCCGCCGGGATAAGCAAACAGCTTATCCACGCCTTCGCTTTTCAGCACGTTAATTAATAATTCTACCCCCGTTATCTGCATTTGTAACACTCCTTCCTGTATCTTAATTTATATTTTCACGCATCTTGAACTGAAAAAAGGTATTCAAAAAGGAGATCCGGCATTTTGATGCCATGAATCCCCTTTTTGCTATAAAATTTTCAAGCCTGTTTTACTTTTTTTCCACTGTCAGCGTAATCTTTTCTCCGTTTATATTCCATTGCTTGCTGTAGCCCGCTCCCTGTCCCTCTTCTATGGACAGAGCCAGAACATCGCCCATTATATCCTCTTTATTCTTTTCCATAATTTCGGCAAGCTTCTCATTTCCTGTGTGGGTAACGGCAATGCGGTCGAGAACCTCGAAACCGGCTTCTTTTCTCATGGTCTGTATCTTTGACACAATTTCACGTACAAAGCCCTCCTCAATGAGTTCAGGTGTCAGATTTGTGTCAAGCACAACGGTTACATTATTGTAGCTCTCCGCCACAAAACCATCCTTCTGCGCCGTATCAACCAGTACATCCTCCTCCGCAAGCTCAATAGCAGTGTCGTCTATTACAAATTTTGCAGCGCCGTTGTCTCTTAGCTCCTTCATAAAAGCGTTTCCATCTACCGCTGCCAGATAAGCTCCGATTTTCGGCACAAGCTTGCCGTATTTTTTGCCCAGCGTTCTCAGCTGCGGCTTGAATTTATAGGTTGTAAAGCCCTCGACATCATCTGTGAATGTAACCTGTTTCACATTCAGCTCTTCCGCAATAATCTCCGTATACATTTCCGGAAGCTCCCGCTCCGCCTTTACATACATAAGACCGATTGGCTGACGGTTTTTGATATTGGCTGTATTCCTTGCAGCTCTTCCCTCTACAACAACCTTAAGGACCAAATCCATGTTTTCCTCAAGTTCTTTGTCAACCCAGTCGGCATGGTATACAGGCCAGTCGCACATATGGACGCTTTCGGGAGCGGCTTCGTCAACCTTTTTCACCAGGTTTTCATAAATTGCCTCCGCCATAAACGGCGTAAACGGAGCTGTAAGCTTTGCCATCGTCACAAGAACAGTGTACAGAGTCATATATGCGTTTATCTTGTCCTGAGGCATATCCTTGCCCCAGAATCTCTCCCTGCTCCTTCTCACGTACCAGTTGGACAAATCGTCCACGAAATCCTGCATCGCCCTTGCAGGTTCTGTAATTTTATAGGAGTCCAGAGATTCATCAACAAATTTATTCAGTGTCTGAAGCTTGGATAATATCCATTTGTCCATTGGCGGAAGCTTATCATATTCCAGCTTATAATCCATTGGGTTAAAGCTGTCAATATTTGCATAGAGAACAAAGAACGCATAGGTATTCCAAAGTGTGCCCATATATTTTCTCTGTACCTCGTTTACTGCCTCCTCATAAAAACGGCTTGGCAGCCAAGGCGCAGAGTTCTCATAGAAGTACCACCTTACGGCGTCTGCTCCCTGCTTATCCAATACAGTCCATGGATCCACAACATTTCCCTTGTGCTTGCTCATCTTCTGCCCGTTCTTGTCCTGGACATGGCCCAGTACGATACAGTTTTTGTATGGAGACTGGTCAAAAATCAGCGTGCTGACAGCCATCAGTGTATAGAACCAGCCTCTTGTCTGGTCTACTGCCTCACTGATGAAATCAGCAGGATAGTTTTCCTGAAAGAGCTCCTGATTCTCAAAGGGATAATGGTGCTGCGCAAAAGGCATGCTTCCCGAATCAAACCAGCAGTCAATGACTTCGCTTACCCTTGTCATAATCTTCCCGCATTTGGGGCAGGTGATATGCACATTGTCGATATAGGGTTTGTGCAGCTCAATTTCTTCCGGACAATCAGGAGACATTTCCTTTAACTCCGCAATGCTTCCGATTGTGTGCCTGTGGCCGCATTCACATTCCCATATGGGAAGAGGCGTACCCCAGTAACGCTCACGGCTCAATCCCCAGTCGATAACATTTTCAAGGAAATTGCCGAATCGACCTTCCTTGACATTATCGGGATACCAATTCACCGTGCGGTTATTGCGCACCAGATTGTCCCTCAGCTCCGTCATTTTGATAAACCATGTATCTCTTGCATAGTAGATAAGAGGCGTATCACATCTCCAGCAGAAAGGATAGCTGTGCTCAAAGGCAACAGCCTTGAATAACGTGCCGTCCTCTTTCATATATTCGATAATCTTAGGATCAGCTGCCTTTACAAACATGCCGCTCCATGGTTTCACTTCCTCTGTCAATAAGCCCTGGCTGTTGACATACTGTCTGAAAGGCAGATTGTTGTCATGGCCTACCTTGGCATCATCCTCACCAAAGGCGGGAGCAATGTGGACAACCCCTGTACCGTCCGTCAATGTGACATAGTCGGCACAGACAACAAAAAATCCATTGGGATCCGTTTCAATAAAGCTAAAAAGGGGCTCGTATCTGGTTCCCTTCAATTCCTCTCCGGTCATGGTCTCCACAATCTCGTAACCCTCGCCCAAAACGGTATCAAGAAGGGCCTTTGCCATGGTCAGGTATTCTCCCTTGAAGAGCACTCTGGCATAGGTTTCCTTTGGATTTACCGCCAGTGCCACATTGGATGGAAGTGTCCACGGCGTTGTGGTCCATGCCAGAATATATTCATTGTCTTTGCCTGCCACCTTAAATTTACCGATAACAGACATTTCCTTGACGTCCTTATAACCTTGGGCAACCTCATGGCTGGAAAGAGCGGTGCCGCATCTTGGACAATAAGGCACTACCTTATGACCCTTATAGAGAAGACCCTTATCCCAAATCTGCTTTAAAGCCCACCACTCGGACTCAATGTACTCGTTGTGGTAGGTAACATATGGGTGATCCATGTCAGCCCAGAAGCCAACCCTGTCGCTCATATCACGCCATTCGGATTCATACTTCCATACGCTCTCCTTACATTTTTCAATAAACGGCTCAACACCGTACTCCTCAATCTGAGGCTTGCCGCTGATACCGAGCATTTTTTCCACTTCCAGCTCCACAGGAAGGCCGTGGGTATCCCAGCCCGCCTTACGGAGCACTTTGTAACCCTTCATGGTTTTGTATCTCGGAATCAAATCCTTTACAGCCCTTGTGATAATATGTCCGATATGAGGCTTTCCGTTTGCCGTTGGAGGGCCGTCATAGAATGTAAATACAGGACAGCCTTCTCTGGCCTTGATACTCTTTTCAAAAATATCATGATCTTTCCAAAACTTCTGGATTTCCTTTTCTCTTTCAACAAATTCAAGATTTGTTGATACCTTGTCATACATGGGAAATAATCCTCCTTTAAATTTTTACTATTCCTTAGTGTTGACCGTTTACGCAATAAAAAAACTCTTCCGCCTGTCTGAATAACAGGACGAAAGAGTTGCCTTTTCGCGGTACCACCTGATTTGGCATTTAAAAATGCCCACCTCATCTGCATAACAAACATTATGCTCCCTTCCTAACGTAAGGATTCCGTCGGTATTTACTGAGCCTTAGCCGTTCAATCCGCCACTCCAGGGTGATGTTCAATATCTTTTACTTAGACCGGGCTCACACCTTCCCCGACTCGCTTTGCCGTTCAAAAACACTTACTGTCCCTTTCACAGTGTTTCCAATATAAAATTACTCTGCTTAATTACGGATTATACAATGCTTTTTTCATTTTGTAAAGGGATTTTTGTTAATTTCATTTGAATTCCAGGTAATGATTGTGTATAATAACCCTTAATATGAAGTGTATATCCACTTGTCTTTGCAGGCGGAAAATAAAAACGAAGGGACCAATGAAAAATGGAAATGAACGACCTGACACTTTTGACAGACTTCTATGAACTCACCATGATGCAGGGGTATCACACAACAAAATCCAGCAATAAAACTGTTGTCTTTGATGTCTTTTACCGCACAAACCCGTGCGGCAACGGCTACGCCATCATGGCAGGGCTGGAACAGGCGATAGAATATATTACAAAGCTTCATTTTACTAAGGAGGATATTGATTATCTGAGAAGCCTTGATACCTTTTCCGAGGATTTTTTAACGTATCTGGAAGGCTTCCGCTTTACAGGCGATATTTGGGCAATCCCCGAGGGAACAGTCATTTTTCCAATGGAGCCTCTGGTACGCGTTACAGCGCCCATTATGGAGGCGCAGCTGGTGGAAACCGCCCTTTTAAATATTATTAATCATCAAAGCCTTATTGCCACTAAGGCGGCAAGGGTCTGCTGGGCAGCAGAGGGAGATCCCGTTTTGGAATTTGGCCTTCGCCGCGCGCAGGGACCTGATGCGGGAACCTATGGCGCAAGAGCGGCTGTAATCGGCGGCTGCGTGGGGACAAGCAATGTACTCTGCGGCAAGCTTTTTGACATTCCCGTCAAGGGAACCCATGCCCACAGCTGGGTTATGAGCTTTCCAAGCGAGCTGGAAGCATTCCGCGAATATGCCAGAATTTTCCCCAATGCCTGTACCCTTCTGGTAGATACCTATAATACACTGGAACAGGGCGTGCCTAACGCCATTAAAATTTTCCAGGAAATGAAGGACGCCGGAATTCCATTGAAAAATTACGGTATACGTCTGGACAGCGGAGACTTGGCATACCTTTCCAAGGAAGCAAGAATTATGCTTGACAAGGCCGGATTTCCTGACGCTATTATCAGTGCCTCAAGCGATTTGGATGAAAACCTTATCGCCAGTCTGAAACTGCAGGGGGCAAAAATTTCACTTTGGGGTGTAGGAACAAAGCTGATAACTTCTGATGACTGCCCCGCTTTCGGCGGTGTTTATAAGCTTGCGGCGGAAACGGATGAAAACGGGGCCTTTATGCCGAAAATCAAGCTTTCCAATAATCCTATCAAGGTGACAAACCCCGGCGTCAAAAAGATATTCCGTATATATGATGCTAAGACAAATAAAATAAAAGCTGATTTAATAGCCCTTAACGACGAGACCATAGACGAAACAAAACCCCTTCAGCTTTTTGACCATACAGCCAAATGGAAGAAAATGAATTTGAAACCTGGATCTTATTATATACGGGAGTTGTTGGTTCCCATATTTGAAAAGGGAAAATGCATTTATAAATCTCCCAGGGTTATGGATATTCGCCAATACTGCAAGGAGGAACTGGAAAGCCTGTGGCCTGAGCACAAGAGGCTTAACAATCCTCATATTGTACCGGTTGACCTTTCTGAAAGATTATTCAGCCTGAAAAACGAGCTGATTGACCAGATGAGTTGATGTTTTTTTATTTGGGGGCAAAAATTTGCCCCCAAATAAAAAATATACTTGACTTATAGTGAAAAAGTTCATAAAATAATAAGGCATGATAAATTTGTTTCAGTAGCTCAGCTGGATAGAGTACTCGCCTCCTAAGGGGAAGGTGTGCATCCACCAAATTTCATATGTTTCTGTAGCTCAGTTGGATAGAGCACTCGCCTCCTAAGCGAGGGGTCGTGGGTTCAAGTCCCGCCAGGAACAGCGTAAAACCCTGAAATTTCAACGATTTCAGGGTTTTTATTTTTTCCAAAATATTTTTTGAAATTTTCCATTCTGAACTCCCTTCCTCTAAATTCTTGCTAATAAAAAAGGCTGAAATTTCATTTCCCTGCTAATACAAAATTAGCAGTTTAAATCGCCTTTTTCAAAAGCCCCATTATTTCCTTTAAAGTCTCCTGAGAAATACCGCTGTCTTTCGCCAAAATATCCATAATATCCTTTGCGCTTTCTTTTACATCATTTGCCGTACCTTCTTCCTTCGGCTCTATTATGTAATTGTTTGTTTTTGAATCCAGCCCCAGATCGATATAAAAATCATCATTCATTTTTTTGGCATTAAACCGCCTGTCCTCGTCCATGATGTGCGCATATTGGTCTGTTACCATATGCATATCGTTATATTCACTTGACAGGCCGTGATATATCCAGTCGCTTTTTCTTTATTGACAAAAGCAAATTTTCGAAAACCCTCGTATTATTTTGCACTTGCGGTATATAGATTTTTCCAATATCAATTTTTTCAATAATATCGTCCATAGTATTGATGTGGTCGGCGTGGGGGTGCGTGGCTACAATGTAGTCAATTGATGTAACCCCTTCCTTTTCAAGATAATCAATTATACTATCAGGCTCTTTGCTATACACAGCGTCAATCAGCATATAATGATTTTCCAATTCCAATAATGCACAATCAGCTTGTCCCACGTCTATGTAATCAATTTCTAAATCTAGTTGCTCGGCTGTATAAACAATACACAGTCATGACCACGCCTTTAGGCGTGGTCATGACTTCAAGTTACAATGTATTGCTTCTTAATTGCCGGCCATTAAAATTATTCTAATACCAGCAAAATTTCTATATGTTGTTTTAATTATTATGTAATTCTACAATAGTTAATTTTCCTTCTTTGTTCCAAATGCATTTTTAAAACCATTGGATGTGAGAACCAATAACACACTAGACCCCTTAGAGATTTTACCTTCTGCGATAGCCTTTTTCAAACATGCCAGTGCAAGCGCAGAAGATGTCTCGACATATAATCCATAATGAGCAAGCTCATCAACATAATCATATGCCAGTGCCTGATCCGCGCTGATTGCAAAACCACCTGAGCCTTCCAAAGCAACCTGTGATTGATAGGTAGCTGTATCGCCTCCAACTGAAGGCATCAGGCTTGTATCACCTGGGAATTTTTCAACGTGACTTCTTTTTCCCCCTAAAACCAGCTCCAATCTGGGAATAGGTTCTACTGCAACCAGCTTAGGCGTCTTAGAAAGCAGTTTCTTGGAAATCATATCTTGAAAACCACAGTAGATCCCAAACAGCAAATCTCCTCGGCAAGTAGGGACCATTACATATTCCGGCAACTCCTCACCAAATTTTTCATACAGCTCATAGGCTACCGTCTTATAGCCCTGTACTTCGATCGCAGGACTACCGATTGGAATATCAGGCTGATTTGTGACACAATACCAATCTCTTGCTCCGAGCTTTCCTTGAATAAATTTCATCCGCTCCTTCGGATCCTCTACCACTATCAACTCTGCACCAGCTGCCAACACAGCCGCTTTCCAAATAGGTGTGATCTCATTTGTTGAAACGCATACGCAATGTAGTCCTCCAGCAGCTGAATACATCGCACATGAGACTGCTTCGTTACCTGTCGATGCACAGCAGATGGTACTTTTCCCGATCGCTTTTGCATGCGCAACCGCCAGTGGATTGATGCGATCTTTATGGGAACCTGTGGGATTCTGAAATTCATTTTTTGTATATACCGCAGACAGCCCCAGAATTTCAGATAACTTCTTCAATTCTACAACAGGCGTGTTTCCTTCTCCCAAAGAAGGAAATTCTTTGTATGGCAAAAACTCACTGTATCGTTTTAGCCCACATTCTTCAGTAAGAATCTTTGCTTCCCCCTCGTACACCGGAACAACATTCGCATTTTCACCTTTTTCATAGCAATACGGGCACCCGTTTAAATAATCGTCAACTGGGAATTCAGTGTTACATTTCAGGCAGCGCATATATTTAATATGTGGATTCATAATGAAATAAACTCACCCCTTCATTTATTGCCAAGTTATTTTCTATAATAATCGTATGCTTAAGCAATATTCATTGCAAAAAAACAAATGGTCAGATCAGAATGTCTGCTCTGACCGTTTTTCCTTGCAAGAAATTTATTTTACCGGAACAACAGGGATCTCTTCTGGAGACAGATTTGTGAGGAACTCCACACCATCCTCCAGAACATATACAACCTCTTCAAACTGGTAAACCCCTCCATTATATTCCAATTTCGGCTCAATATGCAGAATCATGCCGGGTTCAATCACATCTTCACTCCAGCTAGCAATCGAAATAGGTTCCAACACATCTCTACCGCTTGCATGACCAATTCTGCCAGCTGCAGCCCAAATTGGAGGCAGTTTGGCATCAGCCCAAATCTGTTCAAATTTATTGAAAACATCTCTGCCTGTCATGCCCTGACGGATACTCTCACAAGTCCGGATATTGGCACGTCTACTTTTCTGATAGATTAATTGTTCTTCATCCGTTGGCTGGCCGCAGCGAGCAGTTCGACAGCGGTCAGAGGGATAACCATAGAATGTATTATAGATATCCGCCCATACAAAATGACCATCCTCCAGTTTTCTATCACTGCCCATCATCTGGTTAAATACAAAATTACCCCGTCCAAAAATAATGGCCATTGAATCTACACGTTCTGCACCATTTTTCAACATACCGATTTTGATTTCACGCTGCATTTCGTCTTCCGTTATGCCAGCATGTACCCGCTGAACAGCCCAATCAAATCCTGCATCCGTAATCGCAAAGGCTCTCCGTTTCAATTCCGCCTCATAATGGCTCTTGCATTTGCGAACGCTCCAAACCAGAGACGCCGCTGACTTCACTGTAACATTTCTGCCAAGATCCCGTAAGGAATCGATTAAAAGCAGATTACCAATGCTGGAAAGATCCTGACCATAATCAATTACGATTCGATGATGATTTTCAACACCCATTTCCTTGACAACATTGATTACTGTCTGGGTCGCTTCAGGCTGAAAGCCTGTATAGTAAACCAGACGATAATTATGCTCTCTGGATTCCAAAAGTTTCTGATCGGAAGGACTACAAACGACTATAAAGTCCTCCTGGGTGATTATGCTATACATAGGACGTGCAGCATGAAGTTCCCAGCCAGTATAAAAATGGCCTACAACATATTCAAAATTTGAAAAACTGGAAAAAATCAGAACATCCGCTTCGTGTTTTTCCATTGCAGCTCTCAGTTTTGAGATACGGTCAGACAGCTCGTTCTTTGGCATTTCAGGCATTCTATTTGTCAACATATATTTTCTCCTTTCCGCTACTATACATTTCCGCTTTTGCTCATCGGTTCTATTTTTAAATATTTTTCAACATTTTCTCGCGGCTGTTAAGAATCAGGGAGCCAAGGATACTGATCAGTCCGTTGAGGGCTGCCCCCAGAATAACCCCTCGAATACCGGTGCTATTCGCCAGGGTAAGGTCCCAGATAAAGGACATTAAGCCGCCGGACAACATGGCAATATTTACCGCATTTTCGTTAACATTTTTCCAGAAAATCCCCAAAATTAAAGGGAAGAATATTGCCGCACCATAAGTGCTGGCAGCCAATGTAAACAATCCGTATACATCATTCAGATAAAAAGCCAGCATAATTACTATTACAGAAATAACTACCATAACCCATCTGCTTATGCTCAACAGTTTTTTATCCTCAATATCCGGCTTCTTCGGACGGATCACATCGTCAACGATTGTAGAGGAGATCAGCATCAGGAATGTATCACCTGTAGTAAGCAGAAGCCCTAATACCAATGCCATCATAAGACCTTTTAGTACTACAGGGAAATAATCCAGAATAAACAATGTCGTATATGTATTTGGATCGGTAACCTCGGGATAGATAATAAGCATGGCAAATGCAGGCAAAGCAGCAAATGCAATTGCTGCGATGGAGAGTATGTTACCTAACAGCTGCCCGCGAAACGCTGTTGCAGAGTCTTTTGCTGCAAACGTACGCTGAGAGTTTGCACAATGAGATGCCCCTACCAGCATATTGGAAAGAATGTACCCAATCAACACAATAGGCGCAGCGCCAGAAATCGGCTGCATCATTTCTGCAGGTGTATTGCTAAATACATAACCAACGCCGCCAGCTGTTTTAAATGCTAGGATAGGCAACAGGATTGCTGTGCCAATCAGCAAAAGAACAGATTGCAGTGTATCCGTCAATGCTACTCCATAAAGACCGCTAAAAATCGTAAAGGCAACAATGACAACTGCTCCGACGATCGTACCAGTTCCTACGCTGCATATACCCAGCGCATATAATGCTGTTCCAAAGGCAAGAAACTGTGCCGCTGTGTTGGCAATCGAGTTTAGCAGAATAAAAAGAGAACTATACTTTCGTGTCCTGCTGTTGTACCTCCGTTCCAAAAATCCTGGGATACTCGTTGCTCCTGAATCACGAAGTTTGCGAGTCATCGCAATCAGGATCCACCAACCCACATAAAAGGACAGCGCCATTGTCAGACCTGCCATGCCATAGGATTTGATCAGACTATAGTTGCCCATCAATGTAGAAGATCCCATCGCTGTTGCGATAGAGGAACCTGCAATCATAAAAACAGTCAGGCTTTGCCCGGCTGTAGTAAAGTCTTTTGCCGTTTTTACACGTTTACTCGAAATAAAACCAATAGCCAGAAATACTATAAAATATAACACCATAACGGCGAAATCAATTCCTGAAAGTCCGCGAAGATTCATAGTCCAACCCCCTTGTATTATATTCATCACAGAGACTTATTTATTATGCAACAAATAATC
The DNA here is from genome assembly GCA_019422105.1 of Bacillota bacterium. Taxonomy (GTDB): domain Bacteria; phylum Bacillota; class Clostridia; order Lachnospirales; family Anaerotignaceae; genus JAHZDZ01. Next base: position 48,937 of record JAHZDZ010000010.1, read on the forward strand.
TGCAGCAAATTGCGCATAAAGCGCAGAAGCATAGAGCAATGCATTTTCATCCACATCAAAGCTGGGGTGGTGGGCTGTATAGATGTATCCTTTTTCTTTATTTCTGCCTCCCACAAAGGCAAAAATACCGGGTGCACAGGCCTCATAAGCGCCATAATCTTCACTTGCACACCAAGGTGGACAGGACACAGCACTTTTCTCACCGAAAAGTGTTTTCATACTGGCTGTTGCCAGAACAGATAATGCCGGATCATTCACTACGGGACGCAGGAAGCCATCTATACAAACCTTACAATCAGCACGATATGCTGCTGCAGTATTCTTCGCAATACGCGTAATACTCTCTTTGATTTGATCTGCCATATCCGCATTGAAAAACTTTATCGTCAGTCCAAGCTTCGCATAATCAGAAACTGCAAACTGAGAAGTCCCACTATGGAATGTACCCACTGTAATCACAGCAGAATCTAGCATATTGAGTTCTCGGCTGGCAATTGTCTGCAAATTCATAACAATCGCACTGGCTGCTACTGTAGCATCCACACATAGATGGGGGGACCCACCATGTCCGCCGACCCCAAAAACCTCAATCGTTGCTCGAAGGGATGCCGCCATACGAGGACCTTCCTGTACAGAAACAGTTCCAACATCAAGATGATTATACATATGTACGCCAAACACAGCATCAACATCATCCATCGCTCCATTCTGGATCATTTCTACTGCACCGCAGCCGGAAGCTTCTTCAGAAGGCTGAAAAATCAGATGTACCTTCCCAACTAGATTTTCTTTTTCTTCACTTAAAATTTTCGCTGCAATCAGTAAGCTGGCTGTATGACAGTCGTGACCACATAAATGCCCTACACCATCCTCTACTGAGCGGTATTCTTTCTGAGACTGCTCGCAAATTGGTAAAGCGTCCATATCTGCACGAAGTGCAACAGTTCGTCCTGCTTTTCCACTATCGATCACACCTAAAACACCATACTGAGGAATTTCTTTATATGGAATGCCCCACTGTGTCAGCAATTCTTTCACAATACAAGAGGTTCTCTGCTCGTATCCACTTAATTCAGGATGTCTATGCAGATCTCGGCGAATTGCAACAATATCCTCAAAGTATATTTCAGCCTTTTTCCGAATATCCATTAGGCACCTCCTTGTCTTTTTCACTCATTTCACTTATAATGTTGTCAGAGAAATCATAAAGTACATGTACATTTATTATACTACAGGATAAGTTTTTGAAAGTCCAACGGTATAAACCGAACAGAGTTATCGGATATTCCGATTGTTTGAAATGCTTTTATATGCATAAATAAACTATAGTCTCTTTTTCAGAAAGGATATGATTTCCATAAATATAGATGCATTGAAAACATTTAATATCTTAGCAAAATGCGGAAGCTTTACGAAAACGGCACAAATACTATATATGTCACAATCTGCTGTCAGTGATCGAATTCGTGAACTGGAATCACAGTTAGGACAACAGCTCTTTTATCGTGATAAACGCAGTGTTCTTCTTACTCCTGCTGGGACGGCTCTGCTGCCTTATGCCAACAAGATCACCTCTTTAGAACTTGAAGCTATTACAGAAGTAAATCTTACAAGTCGCTATTCTGACACGATTCATATTGGATTTACACATAGCCTTTTTGATGGATTTGGATTAGAGATCTTACAAGAGTTTATAGACTCTCATCCCGATATTTCCGTAAAATTATCTATTGCCCACTCAGAGGAAATCATTCCACAATTAGAAAATTATGATATCGCATTTACTTATGAAGCAGTACACTTCAGTTCTTATACATGCCAACCCTTCATCGTCGATCAAGTTGTTTTTGTTACTTCATCAAAAAACCAGGCATACAAATCCGGCATTACCTACGAAACATTAGCAGAAATGCCGCTTATCAACACGCGTCTTTCCGATAACGATACATGGCCATTTCCTGGTCCGCGATTATATGCCATTGATATCAATATAACATCCGTAGCTCGCCCGCTCCTTTTATCCGGTAAATGGTCCGGATTCACCTTAAAAAGAATGATTTCTGACGATTTGAAAAACGGACAATTGATAGAAGTTCCTGTCTTAGATTTGGAACTTCCTCAAAAACAAAGCTATATCATCTTTAAAAATACTGGGAAAAAAAATTGTATAGATGAGTTTCTTAAAGTTGCTGATAATTACCTGAATCAAACCTAACCTTATTCTTATAACAGGTCCCAAACTGTATATACTTGTATTGTAAAACTTTTTAACGGTACACCAGCAAACGCATTATTAGAAATTTCATCAACTCCTTCTGGAATGTTTATGTACAGAATTTTGCAACCACCAAAACACCATAGCGGTGCCTTGGCTTTCTCAAGCATTGGCTTAATTTAGAGATATATGGAATACGTAAGGTATTTTTAATTTCCTTTTTCAGTATATGGCTCTATAATTAAATTATAAAAAAGCTGTGTTGCCGTATGATGGTGAAAGCCGCTTTGATGACAGGCTTGCGGAAGTGTTTACTAAATAAGCAGGAGGGGCGATAAAATGAAAAAATCAATGCACAGGCTGTGTGCTGTGCTTACTGCGTTACTTATCATAGCCGGGTACCACAATATAATTTTGGCCAGGAATACTCAACAAAATGCCGAAGGTGGAGAAACTGCACTTTCTGACAATTCCCAATCCATTTTGCCCGAAACAATGCTTTCCTCCTATTATGAAGGCCAAAATGACAATGCATTCAGTTATTTTCAGCATAAATCTATTCAAAGATTTCTGGCAATGTGGGTTCGAGAGGCAACCGGAGACATTATAGATCCCAAATGGAATCTTGACAGCTTTACCCGCATTTGTATTCTGAACCATAATTTTTTGCAATCACACGAGAACGACCGATTATACTGCTGTACGTTTTCTGACGGTGCCGACCGTTGTGGCTATATTATATTAGAATACAATGATATGGACCCCAGCGTATCTAATTGGGGTGTAACGGAAACTACCCCATATCAATATGATTTAAAAGCCAATATGGAGGAAATCACGGAATGCCTTTTAAAAGCGGATATTGATATAGAAACGGCCTCCGCCTCAAGAGTGTACCTCTACGATAAAGACAACAAACGTGCAGATCAGGTAATTCGCTTTACTGACGGAAAGGGCGATAATTATATCTGCTACTTCGGCACTTCACCCATTGCAATAGAAAAATGGCAGAAAAGCTGATAGGCTCTGAAACAAAAAATTTACGCACCGTATAGTTAATCCCTGTTCCATATGGAACAGGGATTTTATCAAAAACAAACAAAAAGGAACTGAAGACAAATTGTCCTCAGCTCCTTTTTTTATTGTAAAGCAGTAACCAAATAAGGCACTCCAGTCGGACATTCGCCTGACAAGGGCCTTCTTTGCGGCAAGGTGATTTACAGGTGTTTATAATTCAGCCATCCATCTTTATCTTTCTTTATACAATCTTAATACCCCTTTTTATTCCCTAACACTATATTAATTCCTGCCGTGTTACACTTTCTGCCATAAGGGGAAGAAAGGATGATAGATATGAATGCAGTTATGATAATAATCGGGTTGACAGCAATTGCCTTTTTGGGGTATTTAGGTTCCTTTTTGTTTGGAGGTGACAAGAAATGAGCGGAGCGGTTACACAGTATGTATTTTATATAGCAGTGTTAATACTGCTGGCCCTGCCGCTGGGCAGGTATATTGCAAGGGTAATGAACGGAGAGAGAGTTTTTCTTTCCCGTATCATAAGGCCGGCGGAAAGAGCTGTCTATCGGATATTAAGGGTAGATGAAAACGAGGACATGAGCTGGAAAAAATATGCGCTGTGCGCGGTCTTTTTCAATCTGTTTGGATTTTTAATACTTTGGCTGATGACAATGACACAGAAATGGCTTCCTTTCAATCCTGAGGGAATCAACAACATGTCATGGCATCTGGGCTTCAATACAGCCTCCAGCTTTATGACAAACACCAACTGGCAAGCCTATTCCGGCGAGAGCAGCTTGAGCTATATGACTCAAATGTTTGGCCTGACGGTGCAGAATTTTGTTTCAGCTGCAACAGGTATGGCGGTACTCTTTGCGCTGATTCGGGCCTTTGTGCGGGTAAAGGAAAAAGGAATGGGAAATTTTATTGCCGACTTAACCAGGTCAGTGCTGTACATATTGCTGCCCCTGTCATTGGTGGTTTCACTGGTGATTGCCTCCCAGGGCGTTGTACAGACATTCAGGCCCTACGATAAGGTTTCGCTGGTAGAGCCTATTGTGACGGAGGACGGCACAGAGGTGACAGAGCAGGTCGTTCCCCTGGGACCTGCAGCCAGCCAAATTGCCATTAAGCAGCTTGGCACAAACGGCGGCGGCTTTTTTGGAGTCAATTCCGCACACCCCTTTGAAAATCCCACACCGCTATCAAATGTGATTCAAATGATTTCGATTTTGCTGATACCTGCTTCCCTTTGTTTTACCTTTGGCATTCATGTGAAGGACAAGAGACAGGGGCGGGCGCTTTTTATCGCCATGCTTATAATGCTTGCGGGCGCTTTGGCCATAGTGGCTGTCAATGAAGCCAACGCAACACCGCAGATGATACAAAACGGCGCTGTGGACGTTTCCGCGGCCGGGCAGGCCGGCGGCAATATGGAAGGGAAGGAGGCCCGTTTTGGTATCGCAGCGTCAAGTACCTGGGCAGTCTTTACCACAGCGGCATCAAACGGATCCGTAAACTCCATGCATGACAGCTATACGCCTATAGGCGGCATGATACCGATGCTTTTAATGATGCTGGGAGAGGTTGTGTTCGGCGGTGTCGGATGCGGATTATACGGTATGATTGGCTTTGCCATACTGGCTGTATTTATTGCGGGGCTTATGGTAGGACGTACGCCGGAATATCTGGGCAAAAAGATAGAGCCCTTTGAGATGAGGATGGCTGTGCTGGTATGTCTGGCAACGCCTGTCGGTATACTGGCAGGCAGCGGTATTGCGGCAATGCTCCCCTCCACCGTAGACAGCCTGAACAATACGGGAATCCACGGATTATCCGAGGTGCTTTATACTTATGCTTCCGCAGGTGGTAATAATGGCTCTGCCTTTGCGGGCTTTAACGCAAACACGCCGTTTTTGAATACTTCCATAGGTCTTGTGATGCTGTTTGTACGTTTCCTGCCTCTGCTTGCCACATTGGCCATAGCAGGCTCTCTGGTACAGAAGAAAAAGGTAGCGGAAAGCGAGGGAACGCTGCCAACCCACGACGGAATGTTTATATTCCTTTTGATATTCGTTGTGCTTTTGGTAGGTGCCCTAAGCTTCTTCCCTGCCCTTGCCCTTGGGCCTATAGCAGAATTCTTCCAGATGGCAGCGTAAAGAGAGGTGTGTTGAGAATGAAAGAAAAAAATAAGATTTCAGATAAAGAAATGATTTCAAGGGCAATGAAGGACTCCTTTTTAAAGCTGAGTCCAAAAGTACAGATAAAGAATCCGGTCATGTTTTTGGTATATTGTGCTTCTATTACGACAACAGTATTGTTTTTCCTTTCGCTGGCGGGGATAAAGGACGCCGAGCCGGGCTTTATACTCGGTATAACAGTGATTCTTTGGCTAACGGTTATATTCGCGAACTTTGCAGAGGCTATTGCGGAAGGACGAGGAAAGGCACAGGCGGACGCCTTACGTGCGGCAAAAAAAAATGTTATGGCAAACCTCATACCATCAGTCAGTGAAAAGGATAAGGTTACAAATATCGCATCGTCAGAGCTGAAAAAAGGCGATATTGTATTGGTACATGCAGGAGAGCAGATACCATCTGACGGCGAGGTCATAGAGGGCGCCGCTTCCGTGGATGAGAGTGCAATCACTGGGGAAAGCGCCCCCGTGATACGGGAAAGCGGCGGCGACAGAAGCGCCGTAACAGGAGGTACCACAGTTATTTCCGACTGGCTTGTCATACTTGTCACAAGTGAGGAGGGAGAAAGCTTTCTGGATAAAATGATTGCCATGGTAGAAGGCGCCTCCAGAAGGAAAACACCCAACGAGATTGCACTGGAGATACTGCTGGTTGCACTGACGATTATCTTTTTACTGGTTGTTATGGCATTGTATCCCTATTCCGCCTTTTCGGCGAATCAGGCGGGAATAACCAACACAACCTCGGTGACAGCACTGGTAGCCCTTTTGATTTGCCTTGCGCCGACGACCATTGGCGCACTGCTCTCCGCCATTGGCATTGCCGGTATGAGCAGACTGAACCGGGCCAATGTGCTTGCCATGAGCGGCAGAGCCATTGAAGCTGCCGGAGATGTAGATACACTGTTATTGGATAAAACAGGCACCATTACCCTGGGAAACAGGCAGGCATGCGAGTTTATTCCTGTGGACGGCAATGACGGCAAGGATTTGGCGGATGCGGCGCAGCTTTCCTCTCTGGCGGACGAAACGCCGGAGGGCAGAAGCGTAGTCGTTTTGGCAAAAGAGCAGTTTGGCATACGGGGCAGGAGTATGGCTGATATGAAAGCGGAATTCATCCCCTTCACTGCAAAAACCAGAATGAGCGGCGTGGATTTTCAAGGCAATGAAATCAGAAAAGGCGCGGCGGATGCCGTAAAGTCCTATGTACTGGAAAAAGGTGGCGTATATTCCGAGGAATGCGGCAAAATTGTAAGGGAGATTGCAAACCATGGCGGTACACCTCTGGTGGTGGCAAAAAACGGAAAAATACTGGGTGTGATTCACCTAAAGGATATAATCAAGCAGGGTGTCAGGGAAAAATTTGCAGATTTGCGAAAAATGGGAATTAAAACCATTATGATTACCGGAGACAACCCCCTGACAGCAGCGGCCATTGCGGCGGAGGCAGGCGTAGATGATTTTCTGGCGGAGGCCACGCCCGAAGGAAAGCTGGAGCTGATTCGGGATTACCAGAAAAAAGGGCATTTGGTTGCCATGACAGGCGACGGCACAAACGACGCCCCCGCCTTGGCACAGGCAGATGTGGCTGTGGCCATGAACACAGGGACACAGGCCGCCAAGGAGGCGGGAAATATGGTGGATTTGGATTCCTCCCCCACGAAGCTCATAGACATTGTTCGTATCGGAAAACAGCTTTTAATGACAAGAGGCTCCCTTACAACATTCTCTATCGCCAATGATGTAGCTAAATATTTTGCTATTATCCCCGCCCTTTTTATGAGCCTTTACCCCGGGCTTTCAGCTTTAAACATTATGGGGCTTAAAAGTGCGGAAAGCGCCATTTTCTCCGCGGTTATATATAATGCCCTGATAATTGCGGCCCTGATTCCACTGGCTTTAAAGGGTGTTAAATACCGGGAGGTAACCGCCGGAAAACTGCTTCGCCATAACCTTTTCGTGTATGGGCTGGGCGGTCTTGCTGCCCCCTTTTTCGCAATAAAAATAATTGATATGATACTTTCTGGTTTCGGTATTTTTTAAGAAGGACAGGTGGATGGAGTATGAAGGATGTAAAATCAGTTATGGTAAAAATGTTTGCCCTTTTATTCGTATTTACAGTTTTCTGCGGCGGCGTTTATCCGGCGGTAGTTACAGTGATTGCCCAGGCGGCGTTTCCGGATAAAGCAAACGGCTCTGTGATAGAGGTGGACGGAAAAAAATACGGCAGCGTTCTTTTGGGGCAGCAGTTTACAGGGGAAGAATATATGTGGGGGAGGATCATGAATGTGGATACCGCAACCTATACAGACAAGGAAGGAAATGCGCTGATGTATGCCGTCCCTTCCAATAAAAGTCCGGCAAGCACCGAATATGAGGAAATGGTTGCCAAGAGGGTGGAAAACATAAAAATTGCCCATCCGGAAAAGGGAGATACCCCTATTCCTGTCGATTTGGTAACCTGCTCCGGCAGTGGCCTTGATCCCCATATTTCTTTGGCGGCGGCCGAATATCAGGCGGAAAGGATTGCGGAAAACAGAGGCATCAGCGTAGAAAAGGTACAGGAAATCATTGATACATATACAACGGGAAAAACTTTTGGTATTATGGGGGAAGAAGTTGTCAACGTCCTTGAGGTAAATCTGGCTCTTGACGGCATTTTAAATTAGAGACTGACGGGGTGGCATTATGGAGGAAAACAGGCCCAATCCGGATGAGCTGTTGAAGGAAATTGCGGAAACGGAAAAAAAGGAAAACAGAGGTAAGCTGAAAATATTTTTTGGCTATGCGGCCGGCGTAGGAAAAACCTGCGCCATGCTTGACGCGGCCCATACGGCAAAAAAAGCCGGTGTGGATGTCGTTGCAGGCTATATAGAACCTCATGCCCGTCCTGAGACAATAGCACTTTTAAACGGTCTTGAGGTAATCGATCCCCTCAGGGTTTCCTATAAGGGAATAACGCTGCATGAATTTGATTTGGATGGCGCGCTGAAGCGAAGGCCGGAGCTGATACTGGTGGATGAGCTGGCCCATACCAATGCCGCAGGGCTTCGCCATACCAAGCGGTATGCGGATATTGAGGAGCTTTTGAATGCGGGTATCCATGTATATACTACTGTGAATGTACAGCATATTGAAAGCCTGAACGATATTGTCGCCGCTGTTACCCATATTGTTGTAAAGGAAAGGATACCGGACAGCATTTTTGACAATGCGGATCAGGTGGAGCTGGTTGATATAGAGCCTGATGATTTGATTGACAGGCTCAACGAGGGAAAAATATACAGGCAGGGGCAGGCGCGGCAGGCGCTGGGCAACTTTTTTATGCGGGAGAATCTTGTTGCTTTAAGGGAAATCGCCCTCAGGCGTACAGCCGACAGGGTAAACCTGAAAATGGAGCAGGAGAAGGGAAAGGGCGCCGCCTGCGCCTATACGGGAGAACATATATTAGTTTGCCTCGGCGCCTCCCCTTCAAACGCAAAGGTTATCCGCAACGCTGCCCGCATGGTGAAAGCGTTTCACGCCTCCTTTACCGCTTTGTATGTAGAACCTCCCCTTTCCAAAAAAATGACGGGTGAAAACAAAACGCGCCTTGAGTCTAACATAAAGCTGGCGGAACAGCTTGGGGCAAAGATAGTAACGGTATTCGGTGAGGATGTTCCCTACCAGATATCCGAGTATGCCAGGCTGAGCGGTGTATCGAAAATTGTCATAGGACGCTCGAACAATAAAGGAAGTCTTTTTCATACAAGGCCCAATTTCATTGAAAAGCTGACGGCCTATGCGCCTAATCTGGATGTCTATATTATACCGGATGCTCTTCCCAAATATAAAAACCGGCCGCAGAGAAAACAGAACAATATAGACTTAAACGCTGTTGATTTCTTAAAAACAGTATTGATTATTTCGCTATGTACCCTGATCGGACTGCTTTTTTATCGTCTGGGCATCAGTGAGGCAAACATTATAACGATATATATATTGGGAGTGCTGCTTGTATCCAGCCAGACGGCGGGAAGGCTCTACGGCATATTATCCTCTGTAGCCGGTGTATTAACCTATAATTATTTCTTCACAGAGCCCCGTTTTACGTTTCGGGCTACGGGGGCGGAGTATCCCATAACCTTTCTAGTTATGCTCATTGCTGCCGTTATCACCAGTACCCTTACGATTAAGGTAAAAACCCAGTCTAAGGAAACTGCCATGAAAGCATACCGAACGGAAATTCTTTTGGCGACAAACCAGAGTTTACAGAGGGCAAAAAATATCCATGAGATTGTGGAGGTATTTTCAGGTCAGCTCATAAAACTGCTGAATAAAAAGGTGGCGGTCTATCTCTCCGACGGCAGGGGCCTGCTGAATCCGTCTATATTCTACCCTGCCCATATGGAACACGACAGCAGCGAGGCATGTATGAGAGAGGATGAGATGGCCGTAGCACAGTGGGTATTGAAAAACAACAGACCCGCCGGAGTGTCCACCGATACCCTTCCAGGCGCAAAAGCATTTTATGTGCCTGTGGAAAGTAACGGCACAGTATTTGCAGTAACCGGCATTGAACTGTCTTTACAGGATAAACTAAGCCCCTTTGAGCAATCCCTGCTTTTTGCCATGGTAATGGAAACTGGGGCAGCCATAGACAGGCTGAGGCTGAACGAATCGAGGGAAAGAGCGAAGATGGAGGCGGAAAAGGAAAGGCTCCGCGCTAATCTTCTGCGGGCTATCTCTCACGATTTAAGAACCCCACTAACCAGCATCTCAGGAAACGCAGGTATTTTAATGACGGGGGAAAAGAGCTTTGACGATGCTACGCGGCATAAGCTGTATGAGGATATCTATGATGATTCCATGTGGCTAATCAATCTTGTGGAAAATCTGCTGTCTGTCACAAGAATTGAAAACGGAACAATGAATATTCATATGCATCCGGAGCTTGCCGATGAAATTGTGTCGGAGGCAATGAAGCACATTAACCGCAGAAAAGACCAATACAAAATAAGTGTACAGGCGGAGGACGACCTGCTTATGGTGCTGGCTGATCCCAGACTGATTGTGCAGGTGATTATTAATATTGTGGACAACGCGATAAAATATACAAACCCCGGATCAAAAATAATATTATCCTATTTCAGACAGAAAGAGGAAGTTGTCTTTGAGATAGCCGATAATGGCAGCGGCATTGCCAATGAGGATAAAGAAAGGCTCTTTGATATGTTTTATACTGCCAACAACCAAAGCGGCGACAATCGGCGAGGGCTTGGGCTGGGCCTCTCTCTCTGTAAATCTATTGTAAACGCCCATGGCGGCAGCATCTATGTGAGGGACAATTCTCCAAAGGGCACCGTATTTGGTTTTACCTTGAAATATGAGGAGGTTTTGACACATGAGTAGAATCAGCATTTTGGTTGTAGAGGATGATAAGGCTATCAGTAACCTGATGTCTACCGCTCTTAAGGCAAGCTCCTATAACTGCCACATAGCTCCTAACGGGGCAAGTGCCATCCTGCAGGCCGCTTCCCTGAAACCTGACATTATCATACTGGATTTAGGGCTGCCGGATATGGATGGCGTGGAGATCATCAAGAAAGTGCGTACCTGGAGTCAGTGCCCTATTATAGTGGTCAGCGCCCGAAGTGAGGACAGAGATAAAATAGATGCCCTGGACGCGGGGGCGGATGATTATCTGACGAAGCCTTTCTCTGTAGAGGAGTTGTTGGCAAGAATTCGTGTAGCTGTCAGAAAAATGAATTATGACAACAGCCCCGACTCCGGCTGTGCGGTCTTTATCAATGGAGGACTGAAAATTGAATATGCGTCAGGCTGTGTATTTTTGGACGGCAAGGAAATCCACCTCACTCCAATGGAATATAAGCTTTTGTGCCTTCTGGCCAGAAACGTGGGAAAGGTTCTGACCCATAACTATATTTTGGGACAGGTATGGGGCACGGTGCTGGAGAGTGATTTGCCCTCCCTTCGGGTCTTTATGGCTACTCTCAGAAAGAAAATAGAAAAGGATACGGCAGATCCTGTATACATTCAGACACATATCGGTGTAGGCTACCGCATGATAAGAATACAGGGCGACAGCGATGTTTCAGGTTTGTAATTTTATAAGAGAGAATTATTCTAATGAGAAATGGCGTTACTGCAATGCATGCCTGAGAAACGTTCCTCTTCCCTCAGACTATAGATTTTTTTGCAGAAAGAATAAAATATGTATGGATTATTATGTTTCCTAGTCGCCGGCTTATTTATCAGAATAAACATCAATTAAGGATAGAAAAGGCATCTTACAGACCAATTTCATAACAATGCACAAAAGCAAGGGAAGCCTGATTTATCAGACCTCCCTTGCTTTTTAAATGAATGGCTTTGCCGCCGCTTAGCCCGGGTAATTTTGTTTTCCTAGGGCAAGCCGCCTTAAGCTCTTTTTATTGACTGCCTTATGCACGGTTTCTCATTTCAATAAATTCTTTTATAATTTTTACTGTGTTATCTATTCCCACAACACTGCTGTCTATGGCGAAATGGTAATTATTGATATCGCCCCACTTTTTGCTGGAATAAAAATTGTAATAGCTTGCCCTCTTTTTGTCAATTTTAATGACAGCGTCCTCTGCCCTCTCCTTTGGGAGCCCATATAGTCTTGTTGCCCTTTCCACCCTTGCCTTGATGTTGGCATGGATAAAAATGTTGATGCATTCGGGATAATCCTCCAAGGCATAATCTGCACATCGCCCTATAATGACACAGCTGCCTTCATCTGCAATACTGCGGATAGCGTCAAACTGCGCAAGGAATAATTTATGGTTTAGGGGGAGGCTGTCGCTTCCATAAGAGCCCATTACAAAAGAGTAGAGAAGACTGTTCGTTGGTTTTTCGTCATGGGTTTCAAAGATTTCCTTGCACATGCCGCTTTTTTGTGCAGCTACTGTTAAAAGCTCTTTGTCATAAAAGGGTATCCCTAATTCCTTTGCCAGCTTCTCACCGATTTCTCTGCCGCCGCTTCCATATTGACGTCCAATGGTAATTATCGTTTTTTTACTCATAATGATTCCTCCCTCTATTTCTGATTCTACATGCTGCTTTCATTTTGTGATCGTAAAAGTCAATTTTTATTTTATCTTATGTAACCTATTCTATTTATTTATATTCGCCGTCATTTTTTGATATCCTTTTAAATTTTTAAAATTAAATTTTCTTTTGAAGAAAGAAGGACAGACAAAAAGGCCATATATAAATATTGGCCTTTTCATTTCTAATTTTGAAATAGAATATTGGCGGTACTCTAATGAGTTACTGTTCGGCATATTTTTTTTGCAGAAAGCCTAAAAACAATTTTTCCTCAGCGGTCAACTGCTTATCTTTTCTCACAATAAAGTAATGGCCCCAAATTAGTTCAGGAATAGATTCAGGCAGATAGATAGAGGTAACATCAGGGAATAAATCACTGACCGAATCATTTGTAGTGGCAAAAAAAATGGCATCAGAGTAGGAAAGCATATTATAAATAATGCTGCGGGAATCCGTATATATTTTTTGCGGGAAAAATTTGTACTCCAGTAATTCAATTTCTTTATTAAAATTAGGGGCTGGCGTGTCCTTTTCCAGTGACTGTATTAAGGGATAGCGCTTTAAATCACGCATAGTTATTTTCCGCTGAGACAATAGAGGGTGATTTTTGTTCAGCATGATACACTCATTGTCAAAAAACAACAGTTTTTGAACAATATTCTGAGATTCCAAAAAGGTTGTCCAATAACCAATCGCATGTTGGGGTAGAGACACAATTCCAATATCAGCAGTACCGTTAAGGACTTCTATATACACATTTTGCGGAGGAGATTCCTTTATATTTATTTGCACTCTGTCCTTTTCCCTAAAGTGTTCCTTATAAAATTCTATGAGGCACTTCGTCACAAAACTGTGACGGCTGGTTGTTATTCGGAGAGTTTTAATGGGATCATCCTTTTTGATATAAGCATCCTTAATTTGATTAAATTGACTCAAAACAAATTTTGTATCCTGCAGAAACTGAAGTCCCTCCTCAGTTATGGACACCCCATTGCTCTTGCGTATAAAAATTGTAATACTCAATTCCTTTTCCAGACGTTTGATTGATTTGCTGAGACTTGACTGCGAAAGAAAAAGATTTTGTGCGGCCTTGTTGATGGAGCCGTATCTTGCTACTGCGTCAACATAAACCAGTTGATAAAAGGTCATTATTTTCACCTCTTCTTTTAAATGTAATGAGTACATTTTGTTTTTTTACATAGGTATGATGACCGTTTGCTTACATTTTTATTTTACTACAGAAAACAGGGATAAAAGATATGCCTTTTTGTCATAGTTGATATGACATATGTATATTAACGCTGTTTTGTCGTTTATGCTACGATAACATTATAGATTAGTTGCGCGGCTACTCTTTGTTGCTACTGAAAAACAGTGAAGCAAAGGAGGCAATAAGATGGAAGAAAAAACAGATAAAGCAGTCGTAAAAAGCCAGACGCAAAAACAGAAGAAGGATGTGGGGATTGTTGCTTATCTTTCCCTGATATTTGCCATTGTTTTTTTCTCAGGCATATTTAAAAGTGCCCATGGTCCTCTGGCTGCTCTTGATTTTACAAACCTTCTGGGCTCCTTTGGCAATATGGGGGCACTCACAGAGGGGGCAGGAAAACTTGCTAATGATTTCAGAGGTCTTGGCGGAAGTGGAGCTAAAGACGGTTTTTTGTTTGCCATAACTTTATTTGCACCTGTTATGTTTGCCTTGGGCGTCGTTAAAATGGTAGAGCATTTAGGTGGCTTAAAGGCAGCACAGAAATTGCTCACACCAATTCTAAGGCCCTTGATGGGTATTCCCGGCATCAGCGGATTGAGCATGATAGCACATTTGCAATCGACTGACGCCTGCGCGTCCATGACAAACCAAATGGTGCAAAACGGTGAAATGACGGAAAAAGAGCGAATTATTTACTGTGCCTTTCAGATTTCAGGCGGTGGGTTGATAACAAACTTCTTTTCCAGCGGTGCAGCGCTATTTCCTTTTTTTGTCACTGGTATGCCTATTTCGATTCCCTTGTTAGTCGTCGTTTTGTTTAAAATATTCGGTGCAAACCTTATGAGAATCTTTTTGATCAGGTTTGGAAAGGAGTGAAAAGGATATGGCGGATGAGAGAAAAAAAAATATTATTGACAGCTTTATAGATGGCGCAAATAATGGTCTTTCCATTGTAACAAAATCTACAATGCCTAATGTTATATTTGCTTTTATAATTATCAGAATACTGAACCTGACAGGGCTGTTGGATTTAATCGGTACGGTAATGGCTCCGATTATGGGGCTCTTTGGAGTTCCCGGCGTTGCGGCAACGGTATTAATGGCCAGTATTCTGTCCATGGGAGGAGGTTTTGGTGTTGCGGCCGGCCTGGCCACAGAGGGCTTATTGTCTTCTGCTGATGTAACGATTATATTTCCGGCGATTATGCTTATGGGGGCTTTTATACAGTACATGGGCAGAATACTGGCAACGGCAGGACTAAATTCTAAGTATTATCCCCATATGCTGATTATCTCTGTTATTAATGGCTTATTATCTATGCTTATTATGAGGGTGCTAATTGGATTTTTTTAATACATATTCCCTGGAGTTTTTGAGGAGGGATAGGTTATGAGCAAAGAAAAAAAGAAAGAAATGCTTCACACCTTTGCCCTTTTGTTTTTTATTGCCGCTGTGGGAGCTGCGCTAACGTTTGTCATACCCGCAGGGGAATACGAGAGGGAAACGGTCAATGGCATTACCTCTGTTATTCCTGGGTCTTATCACAAAACGATGCAATGCCCGATAGGACCGTGGAAGCTTTTTGTTTCTGTTGTCCAGGGATGGTCTTCCGCAAATCAGCTGATATTTTTGACGCTGGCTGTTGGCGCCGCCATTCAGGTTTTGGAAGATACAGGCGTTATTCATGCCAGTTTAAGTTGGCTGATACAAAAAGTCAATGGCCAAGAAGAATGGGTTATCATTATTTTTGCAGTTACTTTTTCCATCATTGGCGGCACGGGAGCCTTTTCTAATGCGGTGGTAGCTACTGTACCAATAGGAGTTTCACTGTCAAAGCGTCTTGGATATGACGGCCTTGTGGGCTTTGGTATCACTTATGCCTCTGCATTTACCGGGTTTGCGGCCGGCTGGTCGAATGTATTTACAACAGTTATCGCCCAGCAAATTGCTCAGCTGCCTTATTTATCTGGTTTTGGCGTGAGAGTGGCAGAGCATTTCCTTTTTATGAGCATAACTCTTTATTTCATTTTACGATACTGCCGTAAAATAAAAAAGGACCCATCACAAAGCCTTTCAGAGGAAAAGCCGGATAATATCGCTGTGGGCAGCGAGAAAGAGCTCGTTGTCACCCGACGTCACAAATTGACAGGTATGGTAGGAATCGGATGTTTCGCAGCACTGATTGTAGGCACGATGAAGTTCGGATTCGGCACAACAGAGATGACGGCCATATTCCTTTTCATGATTGTACTATCCGGCCTCTGTGGGGGACTCGGAGTAAACCAAACAGCTGTATCTTTCGTCAACGGTTTGAAAAACACCTGTTATGCGGCTATTTTGATCGGTATGGCTAAAAGCGTTTCCATGGTTTTGACAAATGGAAATGTGATAGACACTATTGTATTTTACATGGCAAAACCAATTACTTCAGTGAGTCCTGTCTTTGGTGCGCAGATAATGTATATTTTTAATTTCTTTTTCAACTTTGTTATCTCCTCCGGCTCGGGTCAGGCTATGGCAGTTATGCCTATTATGGTGCCTGTAGCAGACTTAGCCGGTATTACAAGACAGGTTTGTGTGGAGGCATATCGTTTCGGTGATTCACTTAGCAATCTTTTATGGCCAACAGCCGGCGCTATGATGGCCTCTATCGCAATCTCCGGTACAAAGTATACAAATTATTTAAAATGGGCGATACCCCTTGTACTCACCCATGCTATCTGTGGCTTTTTGCTGATAACACTCATGCAGGCAGTACAGTGGGGGCCTTTTTAAAAACAAACAGCGGATATAGTCAGGATAAGGAGGTTTTTAAATGAGCGATGCAGAAAGAATTTTAGACTTAGCAAAGGAAATGACAGAGGAATTTTTAAATGTACTCCATGAGGCAGTAGAATTAGAATCACCATCATTGGAGAACAAAGAAGCATCAGATAAATGTTGTGCTTTTTTCCAGAAACTTTTCCGAGACGGAGGATTTCAGGTAGAGGTTTTGCCCCAGACAATGGTAGGTGATCATATTCTTGCAGAGTATGGTCAAGGAGAAGAACGGCTAATGATGGTTGGACATTATGACACGGTATTTCCGATTGGCACCATACAGAAAGCCCCTTGGAAAATTGAAAACAAAGAGGCATATGGTCTGGGCGCAATGGATATGAAGGGTGGGCTTTTGGAAGGATATTTTGCCGTAAGAATACTGAAAGAACTAAACCTTCTACCGCAAAAGAAAATTGTATTTTTCATTAATGCGGATGAGGAGTCAGGAAGCTATTATTCCAGTAAGCTGATTGTAGAGCAGGCTAAAAAATGTAAGAGCGTCATGGTTTTAGAACCCGGAAGGGGAAGACTGGGAGAAATTAAAACTGCCCGCTATGGCAGAGGGGTTTATAAAATTATCGCCCATGGTAAATCCACCCATTCCGGCAACAGTCCCCGCGAAGCAATCAGCCCCATTATGGAACTGCTGCATCAGATCGAAATTGTGACAAAATGGAATGATTTTGATAAGGGAATTACTGTAACACCAACCTGCATTTTTTCCGGTGTGGAGGGAACAGCCATGACTCCTGACGACGGATGGTTTTCCATTGATGTAAGGACTTCAACTGCCGCCTACTCGAAGGAATTGGATGAAAAAATATTTGGCCTGGAGCCTTATATTGACGGGATACGGTTGGAAATACAGGGTGGAATCGAAAAACCCCCCTTTGATTTCAACGAGGGGAATCAAGCTCTTTTCCATCACGCTGATATACTTGCAAGAGAGCTTGGTTTTTCTCTTGAGGGGGCAACGATGGGAGGAGGCAGCGACGGCAATTTCACATCAGATGCAGGAATACCAACAATTGATGGTATGGGGATGACTGGCGCTGGTATCCATAATGTCAGTGAACATATTCATATAGACGATATTCCATATCATATTGCACTGTTAGCCCGAATGCTGCAAACATTATGAAAATAGCCTTTGGATGGATGATTTGTGGGTGAATGAATTTCAAATCAACCGATTTCCATATAATTTTCATATCTATGTTCTGATGTAAAAAATATCCGGTATGCTTTACTCTATGCGCCGCAATTAGTAAAGCAAGTACTGCATAGGATACCGGCGTTTAAAAAAGCGTCGGTATCTATTTATCTATTCAATTTTTGAATAAGAGGAGGAGTCATCTGTTATGGAAAATTGTGGATTTTGGCAGTATGATAGAGGCAAAGGCGGAGAATCCGAACATGGGCAGAAAAGGATGGCGGAAAAAGCGGGTATTGCGCTGCAGGATTTCGTCTTTGGGATATGGAAACCGTATGTTTGGAAAAAAGGCATTCAATAATATAAAAGGAGGGATTTATCATGGGCGGGGATATCAAAAAATATGTCGAGGACATGTATGACAGACTCCATGCTATACCGGAAAACGGATTTGAGGAGTTTAAGACATCGGCAGTTTTGGCGGAGGAACTGAAAAAATTCGGCTATGAAGTGACAGAGCATGTGGGCGGAACAGGCGTCATTGGTATACTGGACAGTCACAGGGAGGGCCCCGTTGTTGGGCTGAGAGCCGATATGGACGCTTTGGAGTATATCATAGACGGGAAGAGTGAAATGCGACATACCTGCGGTCATGATGCACACAGCTCCATGTTAATTGCCGCAGCAAAGGTACTGGCAGAGGAAGGCATTCAAAGAGGAAAGCTGATGATTATCTTCCAGCCTGCGGAGGAAAAGCTTTTTGGTGCCCTGCGCATGGTTGAAAGCGGCCTTTTGAATGATGTACAGGAGCTTTTCGGTATGCATGTCCGGCCAGTGGATGATACCTGTCTTGGTAAAGCAACCCCTGCCTTATGGCACAGCGCCGCAATTTTAATGACAGCAAAAATTAAAGGAGTATCCGCCCATGGGGCAAGACCTCATTTGGGCGTAAATGCGGTAGATGTAGCCCACTCTGTCATCGGGGCAGTAAATTCCATACGGGAGAACCCCTCCGTCTCCCACTCCGTAAAGGTGACAAAGGTTTCTGTGGGAGGAGATACCTATAACGCCATACCCGATGAGGTATTTATGGCCCTTGATATGCGCTCTCAGACAAATCCTGTCATGGATGACATGCTGATGAAGGTAAAGCGGATATTCAAGGGAATTACAGAGGCCTACGGCGCAACCTACGAAATATTGAGCGAGGGCGGAGTGCCCGCGGCAGAGTATGACCAAGAAATGATTGCTGTGGCGGAAAAGGCGATTAAAGACGTTCTGGGAGAAGAGGGAGCTATCGGCCCGCTTCACAATCCGGGCGGTGAGGATTTTCATTTTCTGACACAAAAGCTTCACTGCAAATCGGCCTATATCGGGTTGGGTGCAGATGCGGCGCCGGGGCTTCATCACAAGGATATGCATCTGAACAAGGAGGCTCTCATTTACGGTGTGAAGATTTTTGTCAATATTGCAAGGCAAAGGCTGGGATAAAAAGTAAGACCCTTGATGCTTGAGGTTATCTTTTCAGCCGAATGGCGGAGCACATAAAAAAGCGGATAAAAAACCGTGCAGAAGCAACGTTTCAGAGTGCAGACAAAGTCTTTTTATACTGCGAAAGGGTTCGGGAATGGTCAGCACTCACTCCGCTCAAAAGGCGATCCGTGTCTCCGTCTGTCTTCGGGGGGCATGGTCAGTACATTTTTCGCTTTGCTCAAAAGCCGCTCCGCGGACGGCTCTATCTTTGGTACCGCCAGCGGTTAACATAACCGCGAGAGACTGCCGCTGCATGAAAGCTTTTCCCGCGTGCAATCCGCAGGAAAAGCAAACCGAAAGAGTAGTCCGGCAGCCAGAGGTCATTTCTCCCAAGGGGGAATTTCTGACAGCCGGGGCTTTGCCCGACTGAGGAAAACAGCGGGTTTCAAGGCATTTATGCCTCCGAAACACGTCTGTTTATTCCTGAATATAAACTCATCGAAAACCTGTTTTCGATGAAGGGTGTCGACTTTGTCGACACCCTTATTTTTTTCCGGGCACAAGTCCATACGATAAGAATAATGATTTGAAAAATACGGCATATAATGAAATATACCTGTTTCTTGGAGTTGTTGGCATGTTTTACATAAATTCCGTCAACGGCGTAAAAATCGCTGTTTATGATTTGAATCCTGCCGGAAGAGACACTGTGCTTATGATTCACGGATGGCCTCTGGATCAAAGAATATTTGAATATCAGAAACAAGCACTCATGCGGGAAGGTTATCGCGTTGTGACAATGGATTTAAGAGGCTTTGGTTTCTCACAGGTCACAGCAGGCGGATATACCTATGATTGCTTTGCGGACGATATATATGCCGTCATAAGAGCTTTAAAGCTAAGGAGTTTTATTCTCGCCGGGTTTTCCATGGGCGGTGCCGTTTGTCTGCGCTATATGGGTCGTTTCCACGGCTATGGTGTAAAAAAGCTGGTGCTTCTGGCAGCCGCGGCGCCTTGCTATACTAAACGGCCAGGGTATCCTTACGGTGTGGAGCAATATTCGGTGGATATGCTCATGAAAGAAGCAATGACAGACAGGGCAAAGCTGTGCGCGGATTTCGGCGAAATGTTTTTTGCACAGCCCCACAGCAGGGAGATTAAAGACTGGTTTACGTCTATTGCACTGAATTCCTCCGGCATTGCCACTGTAAACTGCGCCTGCAGCCTCAGAGATGAGGATCTGCGGGAGGATATGGCAAAGGTCAGGGTGCCATGCGGCATTTTTCACGGGAAGAAGGATGAGATCGTACCCTTTGAGCTGGCGCTTCTCTTGGAGAGGGGAATCAAAAATGCGGTTTTGTTTCCCTTTGATAACAGTGGCCATGGTGTGTTTTATGATGAGTTATTCTATTTTAACCAGTGTCTGCTTGATTTTATGAAAGACCGATACAGTTATTATTTGCTGAAGGGGCAATAAAGGTGTGGTTTAGTAAGTTTTTTGTGCAGCTATAAGGCAATATCAATCGGCCCTTTCACCTTTTATATGGATTTTGAATAAAATAGATCAGAAAGATGAACCGATATTTAACATGGAATTTTCTTCCCTGTACTTGCGGTGATACTATATTTTGTATTATAATGCAGGCAGAAGGACAGATGTGGTTGATAAAACAGACAGGAGTGTTTTTCGTGGACAGATTATTTCACAGTGCTTTTTACAAATATCAAAACAGCAGGTTATATACATCTGCTTATTACATTGCGGGCTTTGACACCTTCAGGCCTCTTGCGGCTGTTTTTAAAAATTTTATAATGATAGGGAGAACCGCCTGAATACACTATTTTCAGGCGGTTTTTTCATATAAAATATCGCTTGGCAAAGCGGACAACAGGGGATGATTATTATTTTAAAAATTAAGAAGTCTCACAGGGATGGATCATGGATAGTTTATAACCCCGATAATTTTCAGCTGCATACCCATTGCAGAAGCCTTCGGGCAGCGCTTGTTGTGCGGAACAATGTCAATCACAGAAGAATGCCGGAAAGCAGAGATATTGAGCTTGTTGTCAGTCATCTGAGGGTGACAAAAAATAAGAGGTATGCCGCGCTTTTACAAAAACGGATTGAAGAATTGAGACAGGAAAAATACCACAATTATATAATTCACAGGGCGGAACAGGAACAGCTGTGGCAGAGAGCTTTGCCCAATGCGGTTTGAAACGCTGCTGAGGAACATAGGAAATTACCTATTTTAAATATTGGATCTTGCCCAAACCCACTCGCTTTTTGTAAACAGTGAGATAATAGCCTATAGAAGCCGTGTATAAACGCGGTTTCTATAGGCTCAAGGGGGAGATCCTTACCGGACAGCTGGGAATAAGTCCTAAAAATCCGAGAATGAATTATGAAAAATAGCCGCATGGTGGCTATTTTTACGGATTGACCACTTTTGGGTCAAGCCGTTTCCTTTTTTCCTTTTATTGCGTCAGCAATAAAATAGCCGCATGGTGGCTATTTTTACGGATTGACCACTTTGAGGTCAAGCCGTTTCCTTTTTTCCTTTTATTGCGTCAGCAATAAAATAGCCGCATGGTGGCTATTTTTACGGATTGACCACTTTGAGGTCAAGCCGTTTCCTTTTTTACAGATACCAATAATATACAGCAGGCATATAAGAAAAGAAAAAACGGAGGTAGTATGGAAGAATTCTGGAATAAAAATGACAGTGAAGTAAAACCTGATATGGATAGGATAAAGGACTTTGTGGACAGTCCCTTATGGAATGAACTTTGCTTATGGATAGAGAAGACGTATGCTCCTGTAAGGCCTGTTATAGAATTCAGCCGGTGCAGTATGCAGCAGGGCTGGAATATAAAATATAGAAAAGGCGGCCGCTCCCTGTGTACCCTGTATCCTGAAAACGGCTATTTTACGGCATTGGTGGTGATAGGGGAAAAGGAAAAGCTTCCCTTTGAAATATCCCTTCCGGCGATGAGCCAATACACGCAGACGCTGTACAAAAATACAAAAGAAGGCATGGGGCAAAAATGGCTGATGTTCGAGGTGCGGGAAAGATGCATATATGAGGATGTTAAAGCATGTATCACCATGAGAAGAAAACCAAAGAACACTGTATAAAGAATAAACGGAAATAATTTACATAAAATCAGTGGCCTTGGGTATGATAGTTACATATTATGTCAGCAGAAGCTGTAAAACTGCGGTAGCAAAATAAAACCCTTTTTTAGTGGCCATTGGGCAGAAAGCCCATGCTTTCTGCATTTTTAGGCGTATCACCCATTGACAATAAAATGACGGTGGGATATAATTTGTGCTGATGGCGATGACGGAGAGAAGTAGTGTAGATTATCGTTTCCAGTGAGCGGAGGACAGTGTAAACTCTGTAAAGTGAATCTATATGAATAACACTCTAACAGCCGCAATCCGAACGGGTGCAATTCCGCTTAAGTAGGTGCGCCGCAGGCTGCGCGAAAGACAGCAGAGGTTTTATAACCGGTAAAGTGACTGTATAACAGTAATTCAGGTGGTACCGCGGACTTTTTTCTGTTCGTCCTGAGCTTTTTTCAGGATGGGCAGTTTTTTTATTTTAAATGACAGCTGCGTTTCCTGCACAGGTATATAACGGGTATGTAAATAAGAAATTTAAGGAGGATTATATGGAAGCTTCAAGTAAGTACCGTAGCACAACATTGGATAAAATCAGTGAGGAGGATGTGGGAAAAACAATCAGGGTTGCCGGATGGGTAGAAAATATCCGTGATCACGGCGGCGTTTCCTTTATTGACTTAAGGGACATGTACGGCGTACTTCAAGTGGTTATGAGAGACACCAGCCTTCTGGAGGGAATTGTCAAGGAGGACTGCATTTCCATTGAAGGCGTAATGGAGCACCGTGACGAGGAAACCTACAATCCCAAAATCCCTACAGGCACCATTGAGCTGGATGCCCGAGCAGTTGAAACCTTAGGCAAGGTTTATAAACAGCTTCCCTTCGAGGTTATGACCTCCAAGGAAATACGTGAGGATTTAAGGCTGAAATACCGTTATTTGGATTTAAGAAATAAAAAGGTAAAGGATAATATTATTTTCCGCTCCCAGGTTATCAGCTTTTTAAGGCAGAAAATGACAGAAATGGAATTTCTGGAGATACAGACACCAATTCTCTGTGCTTCCTCGCCGGAGGGTGCAAGGGATTATATTGTTCCCTCCCGAAAATTTAAAGGAAAATTTTATGCGCTGCCTCAGGCACCTCAACAGTACAAGCAGCTTTTGATGGTATCAGGATTTGATAAATATTTCCAGATTGCGCCATGCTTCCGTGACGAGGACGCCCGTGCAGACCGCTCTCCGGGAGAATTTTACCAGCTGGACTTTGAAATGAGCTTTGCAACCCAGGAGGATGTATTCCGCGCCGGAGAGGAAGTTCTGACAGAGACATTTGAAAAATTTGCGCCGGAAGGTTTTCAGGTTACCCAGGCGCCGTATCCTGTTATCAGCTATAAACAGGCTATGCTGGAATTTGGATCTGATAAGCCTGATTTGAGAAATCCGCTGCGCATTGTGGATGTAACGGACTTTTTCCAGAGATGTACCTTTAAGCCCTTTCATGGCAAGACAATTCGTGCCATCAAGGTACATGCGGAAATGTCAAAGGGCTTCCATGAGAAGCTTTTGAAATTTGCAACAAGTATTGGTATGGGCGGCCTTGGCTATTTGGAGGTAAAAGAGGATAATGGCTACAAAGGGCCTATTGACAAGTTTATCCCCGACGAGATGAAGGGTGAGATTGCGGAAATTGCCGGACTGGAGGCAGGGGATACCATATTCTTTATTGCTGACAGGGAGGAGCGCGCCGCTGATTTCGCGGGACAGCTTCGCAACGAGCTTGCCGCGCGGCTTGATTTGTGTGAAAAAAATGCATACCGTTTCTGCTTTGTAAACGATTTCCCAATGTATGAATATGACAAGGAAGAGAAAAAGATTATTTTCACCCATAACCCCTTCTCTATGCCGCAGGGCGGGCTGGAAGCGCTCAATACAAAGGATCCGCTGGATATTTTAGCGTACCAGTATGATATTGTCTGTAACGGTGTTGAATTATCCTCAGGCGCTGTCAGAAACCATAATCTGGATATCATGATCAAGGCCTTTGAGATCGCAGGCTATACACAGGAGGATTTACAGCAAAAGTTCGGCGCTCTCTATAACGCATTCCAGTATGGAGCGCCGCCCCACGCAGGTATGGCACCGGGCGTTGACCGTATGATTATGCTTCTTAGAAACGAGGAGAATATTCGTGAGATTATCCCCTTCCCAATGAACGGAAATGCCCAGGATTTAATGTGCGGTGCCCCAGGCGATGTCTCTGAAACGCAGCTTAGGGAGGTTCACATTAAGGTAAGGCAGTAAAACAATCAGAAGGTTTATATGACGCATTGAAAAATAATATTGCAGTTATAACGAAAAACTATTACATTTACTATTGGCGGATGGAATAGTTTTTTGTTATGCTTAATTATATGCCTAAATAAGAATGTAAATAGCAGCAGAAGAATATACCACTGGAAAGTTACAGGGAGGCGGTTATGTGGGTACAATATTTTTTGGTGTCTTGATGGTGGCTGTAGGGCTTTTTGTGATGCCTGCTTCCCACTATCTGGGAAATGACAGACTGTTTCTTCCCGGCGTTCTTTTTATATGCATGGGAGCCTACTTTGTGTATGACGGTTATAAAAAGGGGAAAAGGAAAAAAAACGGCTCTCAGGAGGAAAAGTATCAGGTACGTATTCTTCTTTCCCATGCTTTTGGGCTGGATTTTCCGCAAAACTCTGCCTGCAGCCTGACTCTTTACGGCAATAAGGTAACTTTTGAGCGGAAAAATGTGACATATACGCTTTTGAAGGAAAATGTGACAGATATATTTATAAAAACAGGAGAAGAACTAAAAAAAGAAGTTCCTTCGATAACAGAGGCGGACAATTTATTGTATCCTCTATATGAATTACTGGGGGATGATAAACAAGGGAAAAACAAAAGCTTCCTGATTTTAATCTACAGTCAAGAAGGAAAAGAGGAGTTTGTCGCTTTTGATGTGACAAAACAGGAGAATATAGCGAAGGGTTTGGCAGCCTGTTTTTTTATGGAGGGTACAGGGGAAAAATCTTGAATTGAACATGAAGGAAATATCAAGGAAAAGAATCCTGAATAAAAAATGAATAATAAAACCATTAATTACACCTATTTGAACAGATTGGATGGTTTCACCAACGCACTTCCATGATATTGTTTTTGATTGTATCCGCAGTAGAAAAGAAAGATAAGAGGATTTTGTCATGAGGATTATAATTTCCCCCGCAAAAAAAATGAGGCGGGATGATATTCTAGCCTATCAAAATTTGCCGCGTTTTATAGATGAGACGGAAATATTGAAAAAACAGTTGGAGTCCATGAGCGATGAGGCGCTTAAGAAGCTTTGGAAATGCAATGACAATATTGCCAGTCTAAATATTGAAAGAATTCAAAAAATGGATGTCAGGAGAAATCTCAGCCCCGCTATTTTCGCTTATGAGGGTATCCAGTATACCTATATGGCCCCTGGTGTTTTTACCCGGCAGGAATTGGCTTATCTGGAGGAGCATCTCAGGATATTGTCCGGTTTTTACGGACTGCTCAGGCCCTTTGACGGGGTAGTGAGCTACCGCCTTGAAATGCAGGCAAAACTTAGAGTGGAGAATTTTAAAAACCTTTATGATTTTTGGGGAGACAAAATGGCACAGGCGCTTTTTGAGGAAACAGATGTTATAATCAATCTGGCCTCTCAGGAGTACAGCAATTGCATTTCTCCTTATCTGTCTGAAAATAAAAGACTGGTGAACTGTGTTTTTGGAGAGCTGATAAATGGAAAACTTACAGAAAAGGGAACCCTCTGCAAAATGGCCAGGGGAGAAATGGTGCGCTTTATGGCGGAAAATAATATAGAGGATTTTGAGCGTATCAGGGAATTTAACAGGCTTGGCTACAGATACTCGGCAAAAAGGTCAAATGAAAATACTTATGTTTTTATAAAGGACAGCCAAGCAATATAATATAAAATTATTTATCAAAAGGCTTTCCGTAAATAAAAAGCAGGAGAGCCTTTTTCTATTATCAAAATTTTCAGAAAATATCTATTTACAAAAACCACTCCTAAGGCGGCTTGACTTAAGAAAACAAAATATAAATCAGAATTGGATTTTTAAAGAAAACGCCGGGGCCATACAGCATAAAAAAAGCAGAGCAGAACGATTCTAATCAGCAGAGAAAGCTTGATTCATCAAGCTTTCTCTGCTTCAAAGGTTACTTATGGCATCGGCCGTCAAGTACATCTTTTATAAAAATGGTATTAATAAATTCCAAACATTCTCCTCAGCTCTTCAAAATCCCTCGTTTTTGTCAGTCCCAATTGCAGCAATATTTTTGATTTTTGAGGCGACAGCGTATCCGCCGGTATGACATTGTTCGACTTTTCAATTATTTTGTGACGTATGATGATACCATTTGCCACACGGCTGGAGCGCACTACAGGTACATTTTTTTCTTCCAGGTCTCTTACTTTATTTCTCCAGCTCTCACTGTAGCTTCCAATACCGCACCCTGCTATAACAATACCCTCATAATGCTCCGCCATGTAATCCAAAAGTGCAGCATCTGCATCACAATGGAAATAGGCAATGGCTACCTTGGGCAGAGATGTCATATGTGCAATATCAAATTCTGTCTGCATCGTATGTGCCTTGAGGGGAATCTGATAGAAATGTGGAACCTCCTCCTTCATATAGCCCAGACAGCCAAAATCTCTGCTGCTGAACGCGTCTGTCTGAAAGGTACTGACCTTTTGCACATCTCTGGCACTGTATATGGCGTCAGAAAAAACAACCATCACGCCCTTTCTCATGCCCTCTGCGCTGGCGGCCAGAGAAACCGCCTGATACAAATTCATTGGCCCATCAGGACTGATAGCCGAGGCCGGCCGCATGGATCCAGTCAGTATAACCGGCTTATCTGTTTTTACAGTCAAATGAAGAAAATACGCAGTTTCTTCTATGGTATTCGTTCCATGGGTGATAACAAATCCCGCTATCTCCTCCAAAGCGGAAAGGGAATTAATAATCTTTGCCATGCGCAGCCATTCCCTATCCGTCACATTGTTGCTGTCTGTACTGCATATTTGAATGCCTATAATATCCGCCAGCTCTTCAAGGCCGTAAACGCTGCTGCAAAGCTCATTTAAATCGATACCTCCCGGAATATATCCCGCAACTCTCCCCTTTGCGCCGGATCCGGCTATGGTTCCCCCTGTGCCCAGCATTACTACCGTTTTCCTGTTCTCTCCCGAAATACGAGCAGAAACCTCTTTAATATCAAATTCAACATCTACCTTGTCCTTAAGCCGTGCAATAAACGCCTGATTCATGCAGTTCCTCTCCTATCTTTTTTCTCTTTTTCCGCTGATTATCCCGGTTATTTCTTGTTTTCTTTTAATATACAGGATATTTGCCGATTCTACAATCGGTAAATAAAAAAGCAAAATATATTATTTCATTCACTGTTAAGATACTGTATAATGGAGGTAGCCGTGAGACGGCAAACCTCACGGGCAGGTTTACAGTGCAATCTGACCGTTTCCTTATTTTTCATAGAGGAGATGACAGTTGAGTCTATTTCTAAGGATTGACCGATTTAGGTCAAGCTGTTTCCTTACTTGTTTTTCTCCGTGAAACTGCAAACCTCACGGGCAGGTTTGCAGTGCAATCTGAACTTCCCCTATTGTTTCAGAGACCATAGCCGAAACAATTTTTACTTAGAGCCGCTTTTTACTTATGTATCATATTTGGCGTATGATTTCCGCGCCGTTAAAATAGAAACATGAACCTTTTCAACTCCTATTTTAGAATACACTTTTCACACTTAAACATATTTCATCTCAGAAAGAAGGCAATACAAAATGAACATTGGCATATTAGGCGGCATGGGGCCTCTGGCGACCGCTGACCTGTTCCAGAAAATCATACAAAAAACCGAGGCAAAAAGCGATCAGGAGCATATCCACATTTTAATTGACTGCAACACCAATATCCCTGACAGGACGGAAGCCATACTGCATGGGGGAAAGGATCCTCTGCCAGAGATGGTTCGTTCAGCCGTCACCTTGGAAAACATGGGAGCCGACGTACTCTGTATGAGCTGTAACACGGCACACTATTATTATGATGCCATTACTCCTTATCTTCATATACCATTTTTGCATATGCCGGAGGAAACCGCAAAAAAAACGAAAGCGGAGGGTTTTGGAAGAGTCGGCCTTTTGGCTACAGACGGCACCTGTGAAGCGGGTGTTTATGATAGGGCCTTTCAGAAAATTGGGATAGAGCTGATAAAACCTGATATAGAGGGCCAAAAGGCCGTTATGGATATTATTTATAAGGGTATAAAAGCCGGAAACAAAGCATTTCCGCCGGATGCATTTCTACGCTGCCTCAACAGTATGAAAGCCCGAGGTGCAGAAGCCTTCATACTTGGCTGTACAGAACTTCCTCTGGCGAAGGATATTTACCATATTGGGGAAATAACTCTGGACCCCACATCTATTCTCGCAGAAGCTGCTATCGCCTTTGCAGGTAAAAAAGTCATAGCCTGCTGAAAGTAAAACATGAAAATGTTTACTATAATCATACCTTTAAAATGAATTGGAGGGATTTTATGTTGGATTTAAAAATCGTAAACGGCACAATCATTGACGGTACAGGAAAAAAAGGCTACAGGGCAGATTTGGGCATAGCCGGTGACAAAATTGTGGCGCTGGGTGATCTGAGCGGGGAAGAGGCAAAAAAAACCATTGATGCAACAGATAAATATGTTGCTCCCGGCTTTATTGACTTTCACACCCACTCCGATTTGTCTGTCGTATACGACAGATATGCCAGAAGCAGGATTTATTCCGGTATTACCTCTGACGTAGTTGGAAACTGCGGCATCGGCGTCGCCCCTATCAGAGAGGAAAACAAGCAGCTTCTCCTTGATTATCTGGCAACCAGAATCATAGGTACTATTCCCGCAAAGCTGGAGCTTCCCTGGAATACCTATGGGGAATACATGACCTATATGGACGAGCATCCTGCTGCCATCAATGTAATCCCCCTCCTGGCCCAGGGAACCATCCGCATCAACGAAATGGGATTTTCCACTGAACCGGCAACACCGGAGCAAATCAAAAATATGCAGGAGGAAGTGGAAAAAGCCTTTCAGGAGGGTGCTTTTGCTCTCACCACAGGGCTAACCTATCTTCCCGGCGCTTATTCCAATAAAGAGGAAATCGCAGAGCTTTGCAAGGTCATCGGAAAATACGGCGGTTACTACTGTACCCATATGCGCGATGAGGGCGATACTATCCATGAAGCCATTGACGAGTCGGTATACATCGCCAAAGAAGCAGGCATTCCCTTACATATTTCTCATCTGAAATTATGCGGCGCCAGAAATTTCGGCCGCATGGACGAGGTTTGGCAGCAGCTTGACGAGGCTGAAAAAAACGGAACTACTGTTACCTATGACCTTTATCCCTATGCCGCAGGCATGACATCTCTGGGCGCCCTTCTTCCCCCTTGGGTATTTGAGGGCGGCGTTAAGGAAATGCTGAAAAAAATACAGGATCCTGCTGTCAGAGCAAAGTGCAAAGAGGATATGCAAAACGGCCTTCCCGACTGGCAGAATTTCTATCAGGCGGCGGGCGACTGGAGCCACATACAGGTTGCCAGTGTCATGACGGAAAAGAACAAATGGATGGAAGGCAAAACAATTCAGGAAATCAGCGATGAAACCGGTAAAGATGGTTTTGATATTATGTTTGAAACAATTCTGGCGGAGGAATCAAAGGTACAGATCATTGGCTTCTGGAACGGCGAAAAGGCAATGGATGAAATCATCGCCTCTCCTAAGGCCGCTTACGGCTCTGATTCCATGAGCCTTTCCACAGAGGGCCTTCTCTCTATCGGTAAACCCCATCCAAGAGCCTTTGGCACTGTCGGAAAGATATTTGCGGAATATGTGAAAAAACGCGGTATTATGACCTTTGAAGAGGCTGTCCGTAAAATGACAGGCTTCCCCGCTTCAATTCTTGGCATTTCGGACCGCGGGCTTCTAAAAGAAGGCTATTTTGCAGATGTAACTGTATTTGATCCTAACACAATAGCGGACAACGCAACCTACGTAATGCCGCAGCAATACCCAAGCGGTATTGAACATGTTATTGTAAACGGTCAGGTTGCCCTGGAAAACGGCAGACAGACAGAGGCTCTCGCCGGACGCACTATCAAAAATCCGAGAAGAACAAAAT
Organism: Bacillota bacterium; assembly: GCA_019422105.1. Taxonomy (GTDB): domain Bacteria; phylum Bacillota; class Clostridia; order Lachnospirales; family Anaerotignaceae; genus JAHZDZ01. The sequence goes on from JAHZDZ010000010.1 coordinate 79,492, forward strand.
AAAAATACCTTTTATCACATCGATGATATCATAAAAATAAAAAGCCTGCCATAATTGGCGGCTGGCAGAACAAAGAAGGAAAGCCTGTTTTACAGTGGCTTGGCTTAAGAAAACAAGACAACATTTTTCCCCCATTGTTTCTTATGTCACCAGCCGCTATCAGGCTTTCTTTTTTTAATAATATTTTATCCCCCTTACACCAAAGATGTTTGTCCTGTGCCTATTGCCGGACCTTAATTTTGCTTTTCACGCATCTGATGGTACATTATAACAAAACCATGACTTTAACTGTAATCTATGCTACACTGGAACAAATAAATACTCTTTCGTGGAGGAAGCCGAATGAAATATTTTGGTAACGGATTAAGCGAAAAGCACCGTGCGCTGACAAAAATTATAAAAAAGCCGGGCGAAGCAGAGCATGCAAAAAAAATATTTTTAGACATACATAAAAATCTGCACCTTTCCTCTGTTTCAGGAGTAAAAACCAACGAGGTTGACACTTTGCTCGGCGATCTTTTACCATGGGAATATGCTGTTATGCCCAAAAAGGAAGATGAAACTATCGCCTGGGTCATATGGCATATAGTCCGAATCGAAGATCTTGCCATCAATATATTGGTCAATGAGGGGGAACAGGTTTTTGACGAAAAGTGGAAAGAAAGAATGAAATCTCCTATCACAGATACGGGAAATGCCCTCAAGGATGCAGAAATTATGGAGCTTAGCAAAAGCCTTGATATTTCCCAGCTTATTGCCTACCGCAACGCAGTGGGAAAGCAGACGGAGAATATTGTCAGAGCGCTGTCACCTGAAGCTTTCAGGAGAAAGGTTTCCCAGCAAGGTCTTGATAAAATACGCAGGGAGGGCGGTGTCACAGAGGATAAGGATTCCATCTGGCTTTTGGACTTTTGGGGAAAAAAGGACGTGGCCTCTATACTTCTTATGCCTCCTACCCGCCACGAAATACTGCACCTGAATGACTGCTGCAAATGGAAAGAACAAATACGGAGTAAAAATACATTTTTCCTTTTTTAACGATATCCTTTTACTGCCATGAGCTATTATAAAAGGGGGGGCACATACATGAAAGCAAAACCGGCAATTAAACTGACGCTGATAGAGAAAAAGGGTGAATGCAATTGCCACAGAGGACACAGAATCGGAGATACCTTTGATTATGACACAGAGAGGGGAAAGCTTTGCCCTATGGCGCTGCATGCCGCTTTTCCCTTTATTGACATCCTTCGCTACGGCGGCAAGCTGCCCTTGTCAGCAAAAAAAGATTGGCGCTTCTGCTGTCCAGATGCAGACGTCATCAATATTTTTAAAATAGAAAGGGAAGAATAAGATTTTTCATAAATAGCCATATGTAAAAAAAGCGGTAAAAATCTGTACTTTTCAGATTTTTACCGCTTTTTTATTTAACTTTATATCATACGGTTTATTGAGTTGGCAAAAAGCTGCATTGTCATCGGTAACAATCATTCACTGTGCTGCAAAAATTATATTTCTCCACTTATTCCCAATGAAACAAAATACAGAAAACTTTCTATTTCTTTTCCTACCGCCCTCTTTTTTTAAATTATTTCAAACGATTCCTATCCTCCAGGAATACATCCATAGCCCTTTTTTCCCCTTCTATGTCTAATTCAGCCGGCACCGCCTTTATTCCAATTTGGCCCAGGCCCTCTTCTCTCACAAATTTTTCGTACTCCTCCACGTCTTTAGGCGCCTTTCCGATATTTTTATAGACAGGCGCTTCCTCCAGCCTGCCCGCAAAAGGATACTGTATATTAAATTCCTTTAAGTGCTTCAGGTAATGATCTAAAAACATGGTGCCATACTTCCTGTATTTCGTAACTAAATCAAGGTCAAGGGTAACCGTAGCAATAGCCGGCACATTTCCCGCTTCCCATAATACCTTGCCATCCGGCCCTATCACTGTTGACTTTCCATATAAATTGATGCCTTCAAACATACCGACGCCGTTTATGGATACAAAATAAGCCTGGTTCTCCAGCGCCCTTGCAAAATGTATTGGCCTGTTCAGCTCATAAAGCTCCTCCGGATCCATGGTAAGCTTAACAATCACCTCGGCGCCCATAAGCGCAAGGGTTCTTGTAATTTCAGGAAAATTAGAGTCATAGCAGATTTCAACACCGACTTTTGTATTTTTTTCCGGCATGTCAAAAACAACATATCTGTTGCCCGGCACAGTAAAGCACTCTGCCGGCGCCCAGGGAGCCATCTTTCTGTATTTATCAACAAGCTCACCCTTCGGATTGAAGATGGGGGCCGTATTATACACATACCCTTCCGGTAGTTCCTCAGAATACTCACTTAAGGTACCCGGTATAAAATAAATACCATATTTTTTGGCTATATTGCCAAAATACTCTGTAATAGGGCCGGGTATCCTCTGCGGCGCTAACCATGAAATTGTCTCGACTCCCACAATAAGCTCCGGCCGGTGATATGCAGCCATAAGCTTTTCTACTTTCTCCTCAATGTATTTCAGGTTTTCAACCGCATCTGTAGTTACATTCATTTGAATAATTCCAACATTTAAATATCTTCCCATTTTTAAAATCTCCCTTCTAAATTCAATACTTTTTTACAGTACATTCTCAAAGCCCTCTGTAGAAAATTCCATTCCCTTATTTTTGCGCACGCCGGCTTCCACCAAAGCTTGATACCTTTTTTTCGTAATCGGATAAAACATGGCAATAATGCCTGCCGCAACGCCGATAATGCCCGGCAGAGCAGTTGATAAGTCAAGCACTGCCGTTGCCGCACTTACTGTCTGGACCGATGCTGCCGCGTCGTAGCCGCCCGCCGCCAATAAAATTCCCGTCAACCACAAGGCCAGACCGCTTCCAATCTTTTGAAAAAATATCATAACAGAGGTAATGACTCCCAGCCGCTTTTTATTGTTCACAAAATCATCAAGCTCTCCTATGTCGTACATCATGGAATAGGCAATTGTCCAAAAGGTTGTATTTCCAAAGCTGGTCAAAGTCATCAACAATATCAGATAAACCGGCGAGGACGGAAAACCAATGACATACCGGAAAAGAATGCCGCTGATGCCTGAAAAAAACATGGCAAAACCGTAAAAATTTTTCTTATCAAATTTAACAGACAGTTTATCGATAAACGGAAGCCATACGATTGCTATCACTCCCGCAAAAATGCCAAGCAAGGATCTCGTCTGTGCGCTGTAGCCCAGTACAGAGGATGTAAAATACATATTGGAGCCCTGGAATATGGAGATTGAAAATGCCCATAGAAATATGGTAAGTGCAAGAATTTTGGATGGCTTGAATTTCATAACGGAAACATAGGCCTTTATAAATTCAGATGGTTTTTCCTTCTCCTGCTCCAAATAGCTCAGCTTCTCCTTTCCTTTTAAAAAATGGCAGCAAAAAGCAATGGACAGCGCTATAAATACACCGAATACAATACCCACATTTCTCCATCCCTGTACAGCAGAACCGCCGTATCTCTGTGTTATCTCCACTATCATATGGGGCGCCGCCGCTGAAAAAAGGACGCCAATATAGGTGAACAAGCTTGCAAAAACACGGATTGAAGTTCTCTCGTCAAAATCATCCGTCAGCTCTCCTCCAAGGGTAAAGTAAGGAATCGTAAATGAAGTATAAAATGTAAAAAACAGCATGGATATCAGTATGTAATAAGTGCTCTTCACACTTATGGGCAAAGGAACATCATAAAAAAGAAGGAACATACAGATACCGTAGGGTATAATAGAAGCAAACATAAAGGGCCTTCTCCTGCCGTTTCTTCCCCTGTAATTATCTGACAAAAAACCAAATATCAAATCTGTTACGGCATCCCATATTACCGCCAAAAGTGAGACAACACCTGCCACAGATGAAGATAGGCCAACAATGTCTGTCAGAAAAAATATGAAAAAGCTGTAAAAAACGTTATATCCAAGGGCATCTCCCAGCTGGCCGACCCCGTAACCCAATTTTGTCGGTATTCCAAGCTTTTTCCCATCTATAGACGAAGATGATTCTTTCATTTTACTAACATCCCTTTCTAATATAAATTGGTAAACCGGCGCCGGCTTATATCTATATATAAAGCAAACACCGTGCCAAACCTATATTTGTCTAAAATAGCCATTTTACGCCTTTTCACATAAGCATTTAAAAAAAAAGAAAAAAAAGCGTCCAAAAAAAAGGACGCTTCATTTCTTCTTCTCGTAAATAGGAGAGGTTAAAAGGTCCAAAAATTTGGACGGTATCCAAATTTTTGGACCTTTTAAAAATTACTTTTACAGAATATTATATTTTTCCATTTTATTATACAGATTTGATTTTGAAATTTTTAAAAATCGCGCTGTCTTCATTCTGTTTTGACCGCAGAGCTCCAGCGCCTTTAGAATTGCCTCTTTCTCCGCTTTGTCACGTACATAGTTAAGAGGACTGCCAGAATGTGCAAAGCTTGTTTCCCACTCCTTTTTTACGGCAATGCTATCAGAAAACAATTCTTTAAAATATTGAATATCGAGCTCCTTCCCCCTGCACTCAGTCATGGCCCTCTCAATTATATTATTCAGTTCCCGTATATTGCCGGGCCAATCATAGCTGTAAAACAGCTCCAATACCTCGTTTGACAAAACTGTTACATCTTTATCCAAAAGACGGTTGAGGTGATGAATATGTTTATATGCAAGCTCAGGAATGTCTTCCTTCCGCTCTGCCAAAGATGGATTTTTAATTTCATCTACATTCAGCCTGTAATATAAATCTTCTCTGAATTTCCCCTCATTTACAAGCTCTTTCAGGTTTTTATTTGTCGCGGCAATTACCCTGATGTCCACCGGAACAACACTTCCCCCTATTCTTGTTACCTTTTTTTCCTGAAGAACCCTTAAAAGCTTAGGTTGGATATAGTAACCAAGCTGGTCTATTTCATCAAGAAAAATTGTGCCGCTGTCGGCCATTTCGAACTTTCCCTTTTTACCGCCCCTTTTTGCGCCGGTAAAAGTACCATCATCATAGCCAAACAGCTCAGACTCCACAAGACTTTCCGGTATAGCGGCACAGTTGACCTCGACAATATGCTTACGGTTACTCAAATTATGTATGGCATGGGCTACAAGCTCCTTGCCGCTTCCCGTTGGCCCTGAAATCAAGACCGTTGATAAGGATGTTGCAACATTGACAATCTGCTGCTTTATCCTCAATATAGATTCGCTGCTGCCCAAAATATCAGTAATCAGATATTTTTTATTTGCTATCCGCCGCTCCTGTTTATTAACTAGATCATCCAGAGACTCCGCAATATCTATATATCCCATATCGGAATATCTGAAAATGGACTCCACTAAACTTCTCAGTTCTATATCACCGTTAATAATATCAAAATCTATGGCACCCTTTAACTTTTCGCCATCATATAATGGTTTTGTCAAAGAAATGTTTGTCTCTCCATAGGTAAAATAAAAATAAAATTTGTCCTTAAAATTTTCCTTTATGGCCAACGGTATTTTGCTGATTGGATGAATCTCCTCAATGTTTTTGCCTATTACCTGATCAGACGCAGAAACGCCGGTTATAGCGCTGATTCTCTCAAGCATATCAGGGGACAGATATCGAATTACATTATCGTTATCCACTACGATGAGGCCAGATATGCTGTCTAAAATCTTCTTGCATTCTTCAAGAGTCAAGTTAAATGTCTCACATTTATTTTTCACTGCAACACCGCCTCAAAAATATTAAATTCATTGATTGTCATCCATCTCTACTGTATTTTAATATAATTAATACTGGTTTGCAATTATTGTCTTATTCCAGTTCTTCAAATTATTTTGCAGGTATATCTACCTCACGAAGTTTTAAAAAAAAGAGAAATAAAAAAGCCTGGAAACATTCATTTCCAGACTTTTCAATCATTGCGGAGGCAGGATTTGAACCTACGACCTCCGGGTTATGAGTTACACGAAATCCTTATCATGGAATTAAATGTTTCCAAAAAGCTCTGAAAACTCTCTCTACCAGTTAAATGCTTCTTTTTCTCTTAAATGCTTATACTGTCAATTGACTGTCTTTTATAAAAAAAGCTGTTTTTTGGCTTCGTCGGGGTTTTTACTCTACGAATTTTAATCAGAGGCTGACTGACATATCATCGTACAAATTTTCCATTCTATCCATAACGATTTTTTTATGTTCATCCAGTGCGTGTCCGTATTTATTCATTGTTGTTGCTGGGCTGGCATGCCCTAGTATTTTTGACAACACAACAACATCCATCCCATTTTCTATACAGCGAGTAGCGAAGGTATGTCTTAGGGCATGAAAATTAGCATCCTCTATTCCGGCCATTTCAACATACCTTTTAAATAAATCCTGATAGGTTCGAGGCTCAAATCCGTGTAAGGATTCATTTGTAACGATAAATAATTCACTATCCCAATTACCATAATTATGATTGTCAGCCGGGTATAAACTATTTTTCTGTTTTTCCATTTGTTGCTGTAAAAGCACTTCAAGAGATTTTGTCATAGGAATTCTTCTGATTGAATTTTTAGTTTTTGGTTCGCCAATCACTATTTTAGTTGCGGTATCACTGTCCTTATCAAACGTTTTGAGCCGATTTACGGTTCGGCTAACGAATATTTCTCTACCTTGCCAATCAATGTCTTTCCATTTTAGTCCTAAAACTTCTCCTAATCTCATTCCTGTATATAAAGCAATACTTATACCAGTGGCGCTCATTTCTCCATATCTTGTAACTGTATTCATCAGCTTCTTTTGTTCTTCCATAGACAGAACTCTCATGTCGTAATGAGTTTGACGCGGCAATCGTACACCTCTGATAGGGTTTTTCAATATATATCCATTCAAACAAGCCTGTTCCAGCGCTTCGTTAAGCATTGTGTACTGGTTTAAAAGACTCTTGGGCGAAAGTCCGCCTTGTTTCCCGTCGAGCCTGCCTGTTTTTGTTTTCTCATTAAAATATCTTTGAAATAAATCTGTAGTGACCTTAGCCAATTCGGTTTTGCCAATTCGGTGCTTTGATATATGACCTCTTACTATCCCTTCATAGGATATATAGGTGGATAATTTTACACTGTTTTTGATATATGTTTCAAGCCATTTCACTAACCAAGTATGTAAAGACATTTTTTCACTTTCAAAATCTATGTTGTTTTCAATTTTTTCTAAAACCTTATCCAGCTTTTCTTTTACCTCTTTTTTGGATTTACCATATATATATTTTAATTTCCCATCAACTCTATATTGACCCACAATTCTACCATCAGCTCTTTGGTATATTGAGCCTTCGCCTTTTACCCTCCTAGCCACAATACATCCTCCTTTATAGTAACGCCATTCTTTCCAGCCACTTTTTAAAATTATTCTTAAAAATTAACTTGCGCCCACCTATATCTACTGCTGGAAACTGCTTGTTTGACAATAGCAAATATGTATAAGAAGCTGACTTCTCCAAAAAAACTGCTATATCAGAAACAGTAAGAATAAGAGGGTAATTATCTAATTCGTTGATATCTTGCATATATTTTCCTCCCAATCATGCAATCCTTACGAAGCGTTTCTCCAGCCATTCTAATAAATCTTTTTTTCTTATCAATTTTTTTGATGCTGTACAAAAAAACGGCACATTTTCTTTTTCAATTATCCTGTACGCTGTTGGAACAGATACCTGTAAAAAATCCGCAAAAAATTTTACGTCAATTATGATAGGGATTTGTTCTATGCTTGTTACAATCCTTTTTTCCTTTTTCATATCTTGACCTCCTAATAAAAGCGGGTGTTTTGACACCCGCTTTCTTTACCCACTGATTTTGTATTTGAAAAATTGTAGAAACAAGCGAATGGCACGCTTCATAGGAATTTCACCTCCCCCCATTAGGCGGGCTGCTGTCCTTGCGATCGGCTGGGACTCAGCAGAAGTATCATTAATGAGTTGTCTCAGGTCATCGCACAAATAATCTGCCATTGCCCGATTATTCTGATATAAATAATTATCGCTCCTTACTCATGCCGTTTCACCACCTCCTTCATGAGTACATCTTGGCGTATTTATACCGCTGCTTATCCTTTCGGCTGAAACAACTTATGTATTTCTACAATTATTATTGAATTTTCAAAGAACAGAAGGGCTGATTGCCCCCTATACTTTTAAAGGTTGTTCAGACACAAAAAGTGGATATATATTTTAAAAAAATTTTTTAATTTTTGCTGATACAGCTTGCACCGACCTGATTACTGCTTTAATATCGCAGTTTTCTTTTCTGGCAATTTCTGCGTAGGACAAACCGCAAATTCTATTCAACCAAAACCTTTCTTTTTGCTTATATGTACATTTTTCGAGAATTTCAAAAATACGGAATAAAATATCCCTGTTTATTATTTTTGTTTCAAGGGATTCAATTCTTCCAAGTTTGTTTTCATAGCGATTGGCAATATAGTCGTCTATGCTGTACCCGTCTATGTGAAATCGCCTTTCTCTTTTTTCCTTTTCCTTGAGTCGGAAAAAATCTTTATAAACCTGATATATTTCTTCTGACACTTCAACGGCTTCTGTTTTGCCCGTAACACTGTCTTTAAGCTCTACATAAAATGTTTCTTGTAGCAATACATTATTATTTGACCTTTCTATTGATGGCGCTGGGTCTTGTGCTTCTTCTTCAATAGTTAATACAATCTTGTCATTGTTTTTTAGTTCAGCCTTGTAACTCATAGAATCATCCTCCTGATTTGTTATTTCTGAAATACAAAATCAGAAGGCGAGGAGGACCTCGAACCATAAATAAAGGCATAAAAAAACACACCTTATAAAAATAAGGTGTGTTGATCACAAAGCTATTAATTCCACAATAAGATGAAGAAAAATAGAAGAATAAATGGAAAAATGTCGGAAAAAAATAACCGCCATTATTCCCAAGGAATATGACAGTTAATCCCATTTCCGTCATAGTAGAACAAAACCATTTAGTTTTCCTCCTACTTTTCATCATTTGCATCACTCAATATGTCTTATCCTACATACTCTTTTAATTCTCCTAAAAAATGTTTTTATATTTACATTTTATTTCAAGTCAGATGAAAAACTTGTTGTATTGTGGTGTCGATATTATAAAATTTAATTAACAATATGTACTTTTCAGGCATTTAAAGTGCAAAAAGAAAAAACCCTCATAATTTTGAAGGTTTTCTCTTTGAATCACTAATCGTGTATTATAACACATATTAAATCACGTATAATGAATTTATTCGTTTATGTATGGGTCTATTATCTTCACCTGATTTTTCCCCTTTCGCCTTATAATTTGTCCTATCCTAGAGTTTGGGTACCTATCCTTACTGTACACCGTCAGAATTATGTCTGGCGTCTTTGCAATAAAATTTTTTAATTTGAGCATAGAAAATCTCGGCACTTTTATTTCATCTATCACAACCGCTGGCTCACATTCTGCAAATATAGATTCAAATTCTTTTTTATTTCCTCTCTTTAATTCATTTATTTGCTCTGGATAAGCCAATATAGGAAATAACCTCAAATCCGGAAACTGCTTCTTGAAATCCACTATTATTCGTGCAGCCCACAAGCCTACCCCTGGCTGCATATCAGTATAAAAGTCCAGAACGTCTTTATTAAGAATATTAAAAATCTCATATTTCATACGCTCCTTCAGGATTTCACAAAACTTTTCATCTCCCAATTCTTCCTCTCTGTGGCCTATACAAATACAGGTTTTTCCCATGTTTTCGGTCTCTTTTATTTTATGTTTCTGCTCCATATCAACCCCCCTAAATTTTGGCTAAACTAAGGAAAAGGCAGAAATAATCCGCCTTTTCTTACTTCACTAATACTTTATTTGGTAGATTCTCTTTCCTTTTTTCCATTATCCTCTGACCTATCCCGAAAATTTTCATGTATCAGAGGCAACAATCGGATAAATTCTTTTTTCTCCCGCGCGCTCATACCAGCTACCGTCACATCAAACATTCTATCATACCGCCGTACTTCGGATCTCCCTAGTAAATAATCAACGGATGTTTCATAGTAATCGGCTAACTTGGACAGTGCGCCGACATTGACTGTATCTTCGCTCTCATATTTTGACAATGTGCTTTGAGCAATTCCAAGCTCTCTGCTTATATCTACCCTTTTGATGCCCTTTTCAAGGCGAAGTGACAACAATCTCCAGCAGGTATTCCTATGTTCCTTTGTCAGTGTCTCATCATAGACGTATCCGCCGCCGTCTATGCTTTCACGAAAAACCATTGTGGGCCTGACAGGTATGGGAAAGTTTTGGAGTGGAATTCTCTGTATCTGTTTCTTATTATCATTGGTGATACAAACGGCTTTTCTGTCTTTCATGTATGCTATAAAATAAAAATCCATCTGCCAATGAGACGAGGGTACGTCATTCTGCCCCAGTAAACGCTCCAGCGAATGATAAAACTCTTGCTTATCATCCTCACTGAGAGCTTGAAAACGTGATGCAAAGTATGTATAAGTGCCTCTATGGTTTGTTCTTCCCATCAAAAATTCATAGTCTACATCAAAGAATTCAGAAAGAGCAATTAACTGCTGTCCGTTTGGTGCGGTGCTCCCATTTTCCAATTGATTTATTTCAGAGATACCGCACCCAAATAAAAGGGCGATGTCTCTCCGTGTTAATTTCTTTTCCAGTCTGAGCATTTTTAGCCTATAGGGGAAGTTTCTCCTTTTTGACGTTTCCTCTGGGTCAACAGCATATTGTCTGTCCTGCCTTTTAACTACCATGCTTTCTTCAATGCTGTCCTTAAACAGTGTCAATGGCATCAAGTGGAGTGTGTCCCTGTCGGATATACATAATACTTCCTTCTCTAATCTGTCAACATGGGATATGTAGTAATACTTGTTTTCCAACTCTATTCCTCCATACAATACTAAAAAAATTACGATTCTTTATCCAAAAGACTGTAGCTTTCCTGCGTTGAACTGGTAACGGAGGCTGTTTCCTTCTGGCTGCCTTTTGTCCAAACAACCTCGGCTTCTACCCTATAGTAGCGACCTCTTGTCGTTATATAATCTCTGTCTACAATACAGGTCGTGTTATTTTCTTCCACTTCACTGTAGGGCTTCTTGCTTGTCCAGCTTTTCTTATCGCGGCTCTCGTAGATAGTGGCTGTCAGCTCATGCCTCATATTCTCATAGCTATTTGACTCCGCGTATACATTTGCTACTGAGTCTCTAATATCAACTCCGGCAATCAAATCCTTACCTAGCTTAAAACGCGGATTGACTTCTGTCGTTTTTTCGATTAAGTCTACGTTACCGTTTTCATCCACATAAAACTCCTGTATGAAGTAAATACCATCCTCCAATGGATTATCCTGAGCCAAGACACCTGTGGACATAAACATAGATACGGCTACTGTCAATATTGCTGCACTTACAAAAAATTTCTTCATTATAAAAGCCCCCTTAAATTTTATTCTATGGTTTCAGCAATAGCCTCAACATCCTCTGTGGGCAAATCGCTTTCCAACTTAATGATTTTTTCTCCGCTGTAAATGTAAAAAGTAGTAATACCGTTTTTTACAGTTTCAACGGCAGCGTTCCCATTTATGACCTTTTCCGCATATACGTCACAGTCCTCGTTGTCAGCCCTGACGGCATAGTTACTGGAATAAACGCTTACTTTTATATAGTTTCCCGTAGCATTAATATATTTTCTGGTATGATTATTGGTTTCAGCCAGTTCAAAGCTCTCCGGTATCTGCGGGTAATGCATAATACTGATTTGAACGGAATCGCCCAAATCATTAAAACGAATCTCCCTGATTATCTTTTTCACGGCGATATATGGCGTAGGGTCTAAGATTAATCCTGTTGAAAATACAATGAAAAACACAATAATCCCTACGGCAATTTTCAGTCGTGTACCTTCTTTACACCTGCTAGACAACACTGATTTTTTGGGAGTAGCTTCAAGGCTAAAATGATAGTCATCACATATTTTTTTTCTGACCTCCTCTGGCATATCTATTTCCAAAGCTTTTGCTGTATTTTCAGCTTCCGTAACGTCATGGTCTATTATTTTGTCATATTCTTTCAACAAATCATCTATATATTTGACATTGTCGTCGGGTTTATCCATTATAATCACCGTTCTTTCCCGCTCTGAGAAGAACCCTTGCCTTAGAAACCCTGTGATATGCTGCCGATATTGATATAGATAAAGCATCAGCGATTTCTTGATATTCAAGTTCCATAAAATATCGAAGATAAAATGCGTCACCGTAAGTAGGGTTTAAATTTTCTACAGCCTTTTTTAATTCTTCCAATTCAAAGTGTGCCATTACCTCGTTTTCCACATTGCAATTCCTATCCTCAATGTATCCTACCAGTTCTTTTTCTGCTTTACCTTTTTTAGAACGAATTATTTCAAATGCCATATTTCTTGCAGAGACAAAGATATATTTTTTAACCTTGCTATAATCATCAAAACTCATTAACAGAGAAATTTTCTTGGCTATATTGGAAAAAACCTGCTGAACTGCGTCGCAGGCTTCGTTGCTGTCTCTCAAAATGGATAAGCAAACAAACCACAGCGTTTTCCGTTCTCTGTTAAAAATTTCTTCCAAGAATATGCTCTCCTTCTCTGATAGTTTTTGCTTCTTTAGATTTAATTTCATAATTTTGCTCCAAACAGAGGAAATTTTACTCTCCGAAACATTATTAAATAAGAGTCATCTCTGCAATCATAAATATTGTAATATTTAATCATTTACACCTCTAAAAATTGTACAAAATCAATTTTACAACATTTATTCTTTTAAGTCAACGATAATACAAGTTGTATTCTTGTATAAACACTATAGGTACAAGGTATAATTTCAACATAGAAGGGTGGTGATTCTGTGTTTTCTGGAGATATTGAAAACTTCTTTTTTAAACGTATATCACAATTAAGAAACCAAAAAGGTGTATCTGCTCGTGATATGAGTCTATCTTTGGGGCAAAATGAGAATTATATTAATAACATTGAAAATAAGAAAAGCTATCCATCCATGTCTGGATTCTTTTATATTTGTGAATACTTTGGGCTTTCACCAAAAGAATTTTTCAATGATGAAGTTGAAAATCCAGTTTTAACATTAGAATTACTTTCCAGAGCAAAAAAATTAAAACAGTCAGAAATTAACCATTTTCTTTTATTAATGGATGATTTAATAGCAAGAGATGTTAAAAATTGATAGGTTGGGTGATAAGAATGACGGACGAAACCAAACAAGTAATTGATATGATGCAAGAACTATTTTCTGCATTGAATGAAAAAATCGATAATTCTAACAGGGATTTAAAAGACGATATAAAAGACATAAAACAACGTGTCATTAAAATTGAGACATCTTTGGAAAACGAAACCAACAAAAACATCCAGCTCCTTGCAGAAGGGTTTACACCTATGGCAGAAGACATCCACCAGCTCAAGGACGATATGGAAGTTGTAAAATTTGATGTAGACATAGTGAAAAAGGTTGTTACCACACATTCTACGGAACTCAACCAATTAAGAAAGGTCAAATAAGAAAAGTCAGAACATTGACCTTTTTTTATTATTTCTTACAAATGTTAAAAAACCATCGGTATATTGAATAAGAATGTGGTAATTTGCCACATTCTTTTTTCTCTTTTTATTCTTGTCCTTCCATAGAAATTTTGCTAAAATCGGAAGTGAAAGGAATGATTGTATGAGCCGCAACACAGGATTATCTGAAATTATCCGATTAGAACTTGAAGACGGAAAATTGCATACAATAAACGAACTAAAAGCTGCCATCATTAATAGGTATCCTGACATGAAAATCGGTGGTTCTTTTTATTCAGCTTTGCACCATTTGAAAAGGCGAGAACAAATATTCACTACGAAAACTTTGACCGGAAGGACTCTGTACACAAAAAACAAACAATCTCCCATTTTCCTTGATATAGATGAACTAATTAAAATTACAATTGCAAAACATCAGAATTTAATTGAGAATACTAATAAGAAAATTATTGAGCCAACCTATGAAATGAAAGGTGAAGACTTTTCGCAGCTAAAACAGCTGGCACAGATGAATAATGAAATCAAATTAATTTTAGATAAATACACCCAAAAATAAAAAAAGCCTTATTGAAACAAGGCTTTTTTTATAGCTTAAAAATACCCTTTAACCTTTTATTCTTCTATTTCTTTATCCATTCGCAGCCCCTTATACACAGGCTGCCGCATACCGCCGCTGGATGTTTTTTCCATGTACTTGACGGTGCACACGAGCTTCGGCTCAATCCACACCGCCTCGTCATTACGGCTTTTATTTGCTGGATAGGATTTGAAGGGTGCAGAGTCCAATCTTTCTTGCCCCGCTATGATTTTAAAATCAGCTCTGGAAATCCCCATAGTCACATGACCTTTGTATATCAATTCATCATCCCTGTACTGCCCCAGTACAAGACTTGTGATGGAGGGGCTTTTAATGATATAGCCGCAGACAATAAAATCCTCGTTCTTCAGATATTTTATTTTTATCCAGTCCTTCGTGTGCTTGTCAAAAAAATACTTGCTGTCCTTTCTTTTGGCTACAATGCCTTCCAAATCCTTTTGCTTTGCCAGCTCATAAAGCGCCTTACCCTGTTTTTCAATTACTTTGGATAAAGCAAATTTTTCGTTTTGAGTTTTGATTGCCTTCTCCAGCAGTTTCTTTCGTTCGGTTAAAGGTAAATCTGTGGTCTGCTGGTTATCGTAAAAGAGAATATCATATGCCACAAAGGTAGCAGGGCTTTTCTGCGCCGCCAGCTCAATTTTAAATTTATTGCTCATTAGGCTTCTTGCCTGTATATCTGAGAAGCTTGGAACGCCATTTTTCAGCACAATCAGTTCCCCATCCAAAATGCATTTTTTCTTTACACATTTATGGATTTCCCAAAGCTCCGGCACTTTAGGTAGCATTTTGACATTTCTTTTGTTCCTCAGTTCCGTGCTATTATTATCCAGATAGGCAATACACCGCTCGCCGTCAAGTTTCAGCTCAAACAAATAGTTTTCGCTGTCAAAGGTGTCTTCCTCACGACCTATGAGCATTGGCTTTATATTTTTATTTTCGAATAAATCTCCCATTTTGACACATCCCATTTCATTTGGAATTATTATGTCCGCTTAGACTACTATTTATTTTATTCGAAAAACAAAATAGGGATGGAGATACTAATCTCAATCCCTATTCTTCTCTTTCTGTAACAGAAAGTTAAATTGAATTACTTCGGTGTTCATGTAGAACAAGACCCGTGTTCAATTATAGAGAAGCATATTGCTCCCTTGGTCTTAATTAAAATTTTTTCTGTGTTTATTCCGGATCATCCATCGGAAATTTTGGTATTTCCTCAATCAGTTTCAGAGCCAAGGATTGACGCATATCCTCGTCAATAACCTTTTTATAGCTTCCGTCAGGCTGTCTTTTCTTTATGGTTGCCATCTTGTCTAAAAAATCCGCATAATGTTCGATTATCTTATCAATTGCCCATTTTTCGCCTTTAATAGCCGCGCAAATCGTAGCAGTCTCCGGTAATTTATCCCCCATAAAAATCCCCCTAATTATTAAGATAATATAATTATACCATGCTGATTATTTTAAAAACAAAATATACAAATTCTCCCTATTTAATTACATATAAATTACTGCTTCTCCCTCCGTTTTCACGAATCCTTTTTTCTATTTCTATGTACCCGTAGAATTCCAAATCCTTTAAAGCCCTTCTTACAGTGCTGACCGATAGATGTAAATCCTTTGCTATCCTTTTCAATGAAGGGAAGCTTTTACCTTCTTTATCCGCTCTATCCCACAGGTAGAAATATACCAGTACAGCTCGGTGGGGGATACCTGAATCATATATCTCTCTTTTATTACGCAACTACTTCACCTCTCTTTAACATCTGAGGTTCTTTGCAATTTTTACGATGTTCCTTTCCGCAATATCATCTTCGTCCTCCACATCCTCATCTGCGACATACCTCCTTTCTATCATTTTCTCAATAAATCTCTTGTCGGCGTAGCTTACTTTTCTAACCACGGCTTCCGGTATATCATATTTTTCATCCAATTCAATTCCCCATAAAAAAAACAGTCTCAGAATGGTTTTCATGTGGTTTACGCCTGTCCTTGTCACGATGAACGTATCTTTTGGCATGGATTTCAACTCGTTTGGTGTTATGAGGGGACGGCCTGTCATCCGGAGTGATTTCGACTGGTCTTTCCCTCTTGACACGCTGCCTGTCATTACTGTCCGTTCCCCAAGGTTTTTGAACAATCTTTGGCCGTTTTGGTGACCAAGCTGTCTATTGGGGTTCTAGTCATAAATAAAACCCCCAAATTGTGTAATTTTATCTTACATCAGTTTGGAGGTTTATATAAAAACTTTAGATCCGTCCCCTTTGTTGATTTCTATGTACGTATTTCAGCTACTCAACATTTTTAATCTTGTCTGTATCAGCTTTATTCGCTCTTTTTGATTCTGTAACTATATAAATTCTATAAATTACGGCAAAGATATAAACGCCAAGTCCAACACGTCCAGACACTGAAACAAGGATATTAATGATTTGCGCATAGGAACCAGCAAAGCTGATAATGAGAGCAAGCAATACAATAATGCTTCCAATCACCTTGAAGCGAATGGTGTTTGTCTCAGCAAAATACTCAGCACAAATTATGGCAATGGGTGCAGTTGTCGTAAAAGATGCAGCAACAATCATCAATGTCAATACAGTGGCAAGAACAGGGGCACTGGCAGTGGCAATTGCAAGATTTGGAGCCGCTGTTCCAATCACGACGCTCATATTGGAAATCTGGGATAATACCATTAAGATGATTACACCCGCAAGTATTGTGTAGGACAAAAAAATCCAGAGAGTTGTTTCTCGCTTGTTTGCTTTAGGGTCAAGCATATAACAACTAACATAATATGGAATGACAAACAAAATCAAGTATGTATGGTGCAGTACAGTGGCGCTAACCCATGATGAACTCGTTTTGATAATGCTGTCGGAGGCAAGAGCCATTGCTGACCCCTGTGTCAGCCCATCAGCAGGATTTATAATGCCGAACAAAAAAACGGCAGCCATTGTAATAA
The DNA here is from genome assembly GCA_019422105.1 of Bacillota bacterium. Classification (GTDB taxonomy): domain Bacteria; phylum Bacillota; class Clostridia; order Lachnospirales; family Anaerotignaceae; genus JAHZDZ01. The sequence goes on from JAHZDZ010000010.1 coordinate 96,664, forward strand.
GAATTAAAGGTGCAATTTTACTGATGATGTCAATAATTTTCTTAAATCCAAAAAGAACAGATATGATGCAAAGAGCGGCTAGCAAGACAGCACCTATATAATAAGGCCAGCCGTAATATTGATTGAGCAATGAGCCTGTTCCGGATATTAGCTGAATCATTGTACAGAATACAAATGCAACAGTATAGTAATAGATAGCAGATCCTACATATTTTCCTAAAAACCAGATAAAACACTCTTTTGCGTTCGCAATGTTGTTTTTTTGGCAGACTCTGATAATTATCAGAGCCAACGCAGCTAAAAGAATATGCTGAATAATGACCCCCGCTACACCTATGACACCGTGGGCGGAATAGGTCTGAAAAAACTCCTGACCTGTTCCTGTAGAGGCGCCAATATAATAAGCAATCATGCCGCCTACCATACTGAAAATAAATCCCGCTCTAACTTTTTCGCTTTTTTCTACCATAACATATCCTCCAAAGACGTTTATTAACGTCTACTTCTTAATGATTAAGTCAAAAGGATAATTTGACATTTTCTCATAACCGGTTTCTGTTACTCTGAAACACTGGCTAATCGAAATTCCAAAATCATCATAATACATACCAGGAATACAGTGGAAAACCATGTTTGGCTGAAGTACCGTTTTATCTCCAGGGCGTAAACTAGCAGTGTGCTCACCCCAGTCAGGAGGAAAGTTAAGGCCTGTGGAATAACCAATACGAGACTCTTTATCTACCCCATATTTTGCAACTGTTTTACGCCATGCAGCCTCAAGGTCTTCACAAGTAGCTCCCGGTTTTACAGTATCAAGTGCTGCCTCCAGCCCTTCAATTGTTACCTTTGCGTACTTTTCAATCTCAGCGGAAGGTTGACCAAGACAAACTGTACGTGACATTGGGCAATGATACCTTGAGTAGCAACCCGCAATCTCGATATACATAGACATATTGTCAATATAACGGCTGTCATTCCATGTTAAATGAGGAGCGCCGGCTGTATCGCCGCTGGGCATTAGAGGCATAATTGCAGCATAGTCACCGCCAAACTCAGGTAATCCTTTGACTTGTGCATTGAGTATTGCCGCCGCAACATCGCTTTGACGTGCACCCGGGTTGAAAGCATCAATACCAGCCTGCATGGCAACATCAACTATTTTTCCTGCACGGCGAATCATCTCTATTTCAGCATCAGATTTAACAACTTTGACCCAGTTTACAATTAAATCGCCGTTTACAAACTTAGCATCAGGCAACCCCTTCTTAAGTGCCTCAAAGGCTGCAGCAGAAAACCAGTAGTTATCCATTTCCACACCGATAGTTTTATTGCCATAACCGAGGCTTTTCAAGGTTTCAGCCATATGATCCATAGGGTGACAGGTTGGATTTTGAACGTAATAATCAGGCCAAGGATGCACATGATTTTCGTCCAAATATGTAGTTTTTACAACACCTGCAAACGAATCCATATAGCGTCCCAAAAAATGTGGTATTTCATCATCAAGAGCAACAACAACAGCTTGGTGTACATAGAAAGTCCATGCGTTATGACCCATCAAATAGCACATATTTGCGGGGTTACTGATAAAAAGTACATCGATACCTTTTTCGCTCATGGATTTTTTGACTTTTGCAAGCCTATCCATATACTCTTTTTTTTCAAACATCATAGTTTTCTGCCTCCTCGTATAAATCATATATAATTAGGTTATTGTTACATAACTTCAACAATCTTCCGTTTTAAAGCTCACCACATTATCTTTGTTTCTTGATAAACATACTTAGATATTGCAAATTATTGATACAGAATATAATATTGAATCACAATGATATATCAGATTAAAGCGAGTGCCTGATCTAAATCAGCAATTAAATCTTCTACATCTTCAATACCAATTGACAGTCGAACCTGACCATCATAAATTTCAGAAGCATATCGCTCTTCAGGGGTCATATCAAAATGACTCATGGATGGTGAGTGCTGAATCAAGGAGTCCACATTGCCCAAACTAGTTGCAAGGCTAAACACCTTTACATTATTCATCACCGTTCGTACGGCATCCATGCCGCCTTTTATATCCACGCTCATCATGCCACCAAAACCACCGTGCATTTGCTTTTTAGCAATTTCATGTGTAGGATGACTTTCTAAACCAGGATAGTACACACGGTCAATTTTAGGATGTTTTTCTAAATGTTTCGCTACCTTCATAGCATTCTCACAATGACGTTCCATGCGGATTCCCAAAGTTTTCATACCTTGCATTAACTGCCAAGCCGCAAATGGGTCTAAAACAGCACCAAAGCACTGTAAAAACGGCATCCTGCAACGGTCAATACGTTTCTTGCTACCAGCAATCACACCAGCGGTAACAGTGCCATGACCATTCAGATATTTAGTTGCACTGTGGACAACCATATCTGCACCAAGAGCTATTGGATTTTGAAGATAAGGTGATGCAAAGGTGCTGTCAACAATCATGGTTATACCTGGGTGTTTACGCACAACCTGAGCTATACCTGAAATGTCGCTAACCTTTAGTGTAGGATTGGCTGGTGTTTCTACATATACAAGAGAAGTATTTGATTGGATAGCTTTTTCTACAGCTGCAACATTCGTTGTATCCACACGAGTATAAGTAACTCCCAGATTAATCAAAATTTTGGCAAACAATGCATAGGAGCAACCATAAATTACATCGCCAAAAATTACATGGTCACCTGCTTTAACAACGCTCATAACAGCAGTTGAAATTGCTCCAAGCCCAGATGCCAATGCTAAAGCGGCCTCAGCATGCTCTAAATGTGCAATTTTTTTCTCCAACTCATCGCAGTTAGGGCTACCAAAACGGCTATACACGAATCCTTCATCAACATGTTGGTTCAAATAAACAGCTGCGTCAAAGTTTTCTAAAATGTAGGTACTTGTCTGATAAATAGGACTAACGTGAGCCATTGCCTTTGATTCATAACTTCCTGTCAAAGGTGCATGTATTTGCTCGGCGTGTAATAAATCAGTGTTGATCTTCATAATTATTATCCTCCCTGTTAATTATATAAATGAAAGTTTTATTTGTATCTTGATAATAGCATTTTGTTTTAATGACAACAATATACATAATGTAAGATAAAATATTTCATACTATTATACAATATTGACTATAAATATTTTTCATCTATAATATAAAGTATACATGCTGTATATACCACGTCAAAAAAAAATTAAGGGAGTGAGATAATGTATACACTTGGTGATTTTTTGGAAAGTCATATTACTCCAGATATTCATATTTTAACTCATTCTATCGATTTCTCTAACATACCCGTCAGGAGTATATCTGTACAGGAATTACCATTGGACGATTTTGTTCGTGAGGATGAATTAGTTCTATCAACAGCATTAGGTTGTGATAAAGACCATGAGAAATTTAAACATTTAATCGCCGGAGCAGTTTCAGCACATGCTTCAGCCATTATTTTTACCTTTAATAATAAAAACATGACTATACCCAATGATGTTTTAGATTTTGCGAATTCTAATGGCATGCCGTTGTTTCAAATTCCTTGGGAATACCGTTTTTCTGTTATAATATCTGACGTTATGGCTGCTATTGAGGAGGAAAAGTTCTCAAGATTCAAGACTGTTCAAAATAGTCTTTTCAATTTATTCTTTGAGGGAAAATCTTTGCAGGAAGCAGTTCTATGTATTTCCCAAGCGTTCAATTGCACTGTCCGTGTCACAGATACTGAGTCGAATGTAGTCAGAGAAAGCTGTATTGATGCAGATTTAACTACGCAAAACAACATAAATGCTCAGGTGAGTATTTTTTTTCACGGCAATCTTTTTGGCTATTTACATCTTGAGTCTATCAAAATTGACATGCTTGAAACTGACCCGACTTTTGAAAAATATTTAGGATTCCCATTGTCCCTATGGTTTAACAAAAAAAACATTGAAGCTGCGGCAGAGATGCGTTTAAAAAATGACTTTGTTCGAAACCTTGCCACTAAAAATTACACTTCATTTCAAGAAATGGTTCAGCAAGGAAAACATCTAGGCTTTGACCTTACAAAATCTTACACCTGTATCGTTATGAAAATTGTCTCAAAGGATCGAAAAACTGCGTTACTAGAATATTCAACCGACCTTACCCGCAGTATTGAAAAAACAGAAGAAATTATGCTAAAAGAAGGAAGACGGCGACAATTGAGCATAATGGCTACAAATCTTAGTCTAAAGTTTACAATTTTTCTGGAAAACAAAACACCTTATGCGGAACAAGAAGTTCAGCAATATGTGGACAGTGTGGATATACAAATTAAACACGAATTTCCTGATTTTTGTTGTATGTGGGGAATCAGCGAATCTCGAATAGGCGTATCTGACTTTGGACAGTTATATGCCAATGCTTCTTTAGCTTTGCAATATTGTTTTTTATCAGGGGGAATGCAACATCGTATTAGCTATAAGGATACAAAAAAAGCTCTAATTATCTCAGTTCTTTCCAATCACACTGAAATCAAAAAAAATGCACATGAAATTATTCAACCGCTAATAGATTATGATGAGAATTCTGGTGTTGGACTTTTGCAAACACTAAACGAATATATTCGAACCAACTACAATATTAGTCAAACAGCTCGAAACCTTCATATTCATCGTCAATCGCTTTTGTATCGATTAAAAAAAATCAGTTCGTTAACAGGAATGTCCATTGATGAGCATGACGACCTCTTTGTGTTAGAAGCATTCACAAAGATTTATACATCTTATTAAAACCTCCTAGTACAATTTTACTTATAAACGCATCGATTTTATCATACATTTTGTAAGTTGTTTTACAGCGTTTTTTTGGAGATAATATAATTATTATAAAATCAGTTAATATACAATACTGGAGGTTGTCTAAATGGATATGAATTTATTTGCTACATACGAGAACGAACTTATTTCTCTTCGCCGTGACATACATATGCATCCCGAATTGGGATTTCAAGAGACTAGAACCGCTGAATTGGTTGAGTCTTATCTACATGAATGCGGAATTGAAACAAGTCGTATTGCTAAAACCGGTGTAGTCGGTTTACTTCACGGAAAGAAACCTGGTAAAACACTTCTGTTAAGAGCAGATATGGACGCACTTCCTATTCAAGAGGATACTGGCTTACCATTTGCCTCAGTAAATAAGGGTGTTATGCATGCATGTGGCCATGACGGACATACTGCAATTTTGCTTGTAGCCGCAAAAATACTTTCACAAATGACAGAGCAACTTTCGGGAACAATAAAATTTGTTTTTCAGCCTAACGAAGAAGAAGATGGTGCCAGCTATATGATAGAAGATGGGGTTTTAAGCAATCCCACAGTTGATTCTTCTTTTGCTCTTCATCTCTGGACTCCTATTCCCAGTGGTAAAATAGGTCTTCAATCAGGGCCTGTCATGGGTGAGATGTTTATTTTTAAATTGAGAATTAAAGGTCGCAGTGGGCATAGTTCCGCACCTCAAAACTGCAAAGACCCTATTCTATGTGCTTGTGCTGTTGTTCAAAATATTCAAGCAATTCAAACGCGCGAAATTTCGGCTTTAGAGCCCACTAGCATTGTAGTAGGAAAGATTAACGCAGGTACAGTATGCAATATTATTCCTGATATCGCCGAAATTGAAGGAACTCTCCGCTATCTTTATGATGGAGATGATAATGGTCCGCAACATCCTAAAATTAGATTTCGTAGGATGGTAGAAGGTATCTGTCAGGCGTTTGATGTAGATTGTGAAATTGAATTTATACCGAGCAATTATACAGTAATCAATGATGAATCCAGCGTATCTTTCTTGAAAAATCAAGTCCTTCCACATTTTGTAAGTTCAGAAGAAATTATTCCATATAATTGTATGGCTGGTGAGGATTTTTCTGCATTTACAAATCATAGCGGTATACCTGGAGCATTAATTTTTGTTGGGACAGGAAACTCCGCAGTTGGTAGCGATAAGGATCATCATAATGCAAGGTTTACAATTGATGAAAGCACTTTAATGACTGGAGTAAAGTTGCACGTTTTTACGGCTTTGGAGTTTTTACATCTGTAGGCCATATTAATGCTGTATCCTGCATCAAGTGCGTAATACCATAAAATATACCATTCATTGATATACACAAGCAAAGGATATGGTATTACACCATATCCTTTGTTCCTCTCTTACCTTGTTCCATAGTATTTGAATTTTTAATTCAATTCATTACCTTCTTATTTTAGAAAAGTGGAAGCGAGGCGATACTTCTGCTTGTTTTTATAATACTTCTGAACACTTTCTGTGTCGATGTATTATAATTCATACTTTTGCATTTATATTCTCTTTCTGTAACAGAAAGTTAAATTGAATTACTTCCTTGTTCACAGGGAATAAGACCCTTGTTCATTTACATATAAGCAGATTGTTCCGTGTTCTACCCAAGAACATCCATTGGAAATTTGGGTATTTCCTCAATCAGTTTCAGTTCCAAGGATTGGCGCAACCCTTACAAGAACATGAATTTATCCTCATTTAATTACATATAAATTACTGCTTCTCCCTCCGTTATCCCGCAATCTTTTTTCTATTTCAATGTATCCATGGGATTCCAAATCTTTTAAAGCGCGTCTGACGGTACTGACTGACAGATTCAAATCTTTTGCAATTCTTTTCAGGGAAGGGAAGCTTTTGCCTTCTTTATCGGCTCTATCCCACAGGTAGAAATATACCAGCACAGCTCGGTGGGGGATACCTGAATCATATATCTCTCTTTTATTACGCAACTACTTCACCTCTCTTTAACATCTGAGGTTCTTTGCAATTTTTACGATGTTCCTTTCCGCAATATCATCTTCGTCCTCCACATCCTCATCTGCGACATACCTCCTTTCTATCATTTTCTCAATAAATCTCTTGTCGGCGTAGCTTACTTTTCTAACCACGGCTTCCGGTATATCATATTTTTCATCCAATTCAATTCCCCATAAAAAAAACAGTCTCAGAATGGTTTTCATAGGATTTACGCCTGTCCTTGTCACGATGAACGTATCTTTGGGCATGGATTTTAATTCATCCGGCGTTATGAGAGGTCGGCCAGTCATCTGCAATGACTTTGACTGGTCTTTGCCTTTTGACACACTGCCTGTCATGACCGTCCTTTCCCCTAGATTTTTTGACAATACATTTGCTGTTTCCGAATTGGGGGCAAACCCACCATAGAGCGTTATCTGGCAGTTATCTACTATGATTTCGCTTCCCTCCTTGCCATAGTTTTTCTCTAATTGAGCCAAACTTTGTATGATCGGTACAAGGCTGATTTTTCTTGACCTTGATGCAGAAAACATCATCTCTGCTGATTGTATCGCCGGAAGCGTGCCAAATTCATCCATAAACAGCATAACTCTATTTGGCAGTTTCCCGCCCAGCTCATCGGCAATGGAAAGCATTTCCCGGTATAGCTGCTGGATGATTAAGGATATCAGGAAATACTTTGAATCGTCTTCCTCCGGCATTATCAAAAACACGGCAGATTTTTGTTTGCAGAACTTTTCCGTGTCCAGCTTACTCTCAAAGCACAGCAACTGCTCAATTTCGCTGTCCAGAAAAGCGTTCAGGCGTGAAAGGGCCGTTGACAGAACGGAAGCCATTGCCTGCTCCGATGTATTTAAAGCGGCGCCGGAGAGCCACCTTGCTTTGTGTTCCTCCGGCAGTTTTTCCATAAGCAGTTTAAACTGGCTTTTTCCCTTTACATTTGACGGCTCAAGCAAATCTTGAATCATTTTAAATATACTTACGATATGTCTCTGCTCTCCCATGCCATTTTTGTGGTCTTTATCATCAGGAGCATGGTCTTTCAACGTAACAGGGGAGCAGAACTCAGCCACAACCAGTATCACCGCTGTAATTAGACCTTCAGCGGAATCATAAAAGAATGCATTTTGCCCTGCGTTGGCGGAATCAAAACCGCCGCTGTTCATTACCGTTTTACTAACTATCTTTGCATATTTCTCCGCTTTTGCTTTTGCCACCAAATCGTCCGTTATGAGGTATTCATCCATGTACCGATTTACCATACTCAGCATATTAAAGCCGTCGCTTCTGGTGGGATTTCTTAAATCCAAGACACATATATCATAGCCATAGTATTTTTTTGCGATGGGAGCATAGCTTCGTAGAATATCGCCTTTGGTATCTGTTGTAAGAAAACTCATCCCAGCCGCACAGCAATATTCTATATTGGGATAGAGAAACTTGGCGGTTTTACCGATACCTGCCGCTCCTATCATAAGTGCATGGGTATCGCCGTCATCCACAATGGCTACCGTTTTATTTCTTCCCATTCTGCACCCGATAATCAAGCCCTGCGGCAAATCCTTGGGATTATTCTTTCTCCATTCCTTGGGGCTGTAGTCTACCAGCTTAAAGGCTTTTTCAATTTCCTTCGGCGTAGCGAACCGCGCCGATCCATGCTGGCCGTCACCTACAGTTTTGCTTTTTATGTTCAGTGTTTTCTGCTCGGCGATATACATAATAAGCATAAAAGTGCAAAAAGCTATGATAAGGGGAAGAAGGGGCAGCATCTCTTTTGGCATGGCATCAACTCCTTTCTATACCAATGCTATATCCGTTGGCGCTTCCTCCGGTTCTTCTTTATTTTCATTTAGCTTCCGCTCCATTTCATTTTTAAAATCCGTATCCATGTATACCTTAAATCGAATGGCACAGTCTGCTGTTTTTTTAAGGCATGAAAAAAGAGACTGACCTTTTTTGTTTGCTTTCGTAAGCTGGTCAACCTCTCTTTGCAGTTCCTCATATCTGTTTTTTATTCGCTGTTTATCCAAGTACGGTCTGTAGCCGGATTCCAGCTTTGTCATATAGTTTTGATATACACTTATTTGAGGGATTTCATTCTGTTCCTCCAGTGTGCATGCGGCGGTAATTGCTAAATCGGCAATCCTCATAACATTGCTCTCTGCTTTTTTAACTGACTCTTTATTATTGCTTTGGAGAAGGGGAGTCATGGCCTTTAATTCTCTGCCTATTTGCATTACCATAAAGTCAATTCCCGCTTTCTCATACCTCTGTTGTTTCCACTGTATATAAGGGGAATCTGTTTTTGCATTAAGTATACTTAGCTTTCGCCCAATAAAATGATATTGTTCCTTCTTCGGATGTCCCTCTGGCATAATGGGTTTCAGGTTGTTTTCAGCCCTGAGCTGCTCGTTCCAATCCTTGAATATGGGATACTCTCTTTTGATTTGTTCTGAGCTGTACCCCTTTTCCATAAGCATATCCCTGAATTTGTCATTGGCTTCTATCCCTGCTGGGTCATAATCAATGCAGATATTTATTTCCTTTATATTATCATGGATTTCCAAAAACCTAAACATTGCCTTTGGTGAAAGACCATCCAGCGCTATATAGCTTTCTTTCTGCCAATCATCAGAGTTTATGGTTAGATAAGATAGCAAATCCACCGCCGCCTCAAACACATACAGCTTATCGCCTTGCCCTGTCCAGTTAAAGCCATATTGCGGGTCAGAGCCAGCAACGGTCATTTTAAACGAGCTGTTGCTGTTTGAGCTTTTCTGATGGGCTGATTTCGGCACACCGTTTTCATCCATACCTAAAAATACAATATTGTTGTGTTTTTCCTCCTGATACATTAGACTGTCTTTTACAAACTGCTTCACGATGTCAGGGGACAAAAATCGTGTTTTTACCAAGTAAGCGAAGAGCGCTTTCATGTTTTCCGCTTTCGGCGGGAGTTTGAATTCCTGACGTTCTCTCTGCTCTTGATTATTTTGCTTATTAATGACAGTTAAAGATTCAGCGTCTTCATGGAGCAATTCCTTAACCGCCTCACGAAAGCTGAGACCAAAGAATTCCTGAAGAAACTTCACAGGGTATCCTCCTGTATCGTTCTTGTGGTCAAACCATTTATTTTTATAAATGGAAATACTGTCATGCTCCCCTGATGCGTCCGTGTAAACCCACTTGAACTCACTTCCGGTCTGCTTGAGCTTTTCGCCTTTCAACCTCAGAAATTCCTCCAGATTTATATTGTTGGCTTTTTCTATCTGTTCCTTCGAGTAAAGGGCCATTATATCACCGTCTTTTCTTTTTAATTTATAAATTCAGTCTGTTTTCATTTTGCTCCATTTTCTGCTGAACAGAAATGTCCAAGGCATTTTCCAATGCCGATGGATTAAGCCCTCCGGCCTCGTACCCCTCAAGTATTGTATTTAAATATTGCTTAGACGGCATTCCTATTTTAAATATACTATCCATGATATAAACCATAGCTTCTGTCTTCTCTCCATTTACCTCAATATCAATATATTCTTTATGGTAAAAATGAGGGAATCCTTCATATCTGTCAAGTCGCTTTTCATCACCTTCTTGTATTGACCAGACGAGAACAGGAACCGTCTCACCAGTTGCTTTTTCTATGGTTGCATAGGCATTTTTGGCGTCTCCACGAAACAGCATTCTGTAATCCTTTATTTCTCCATAGGCAACCTTTTTGGCTGTTGGACATCTCATTGCCATTTGCCTCAGGTTCAGATTACTGCCGTAGGCAATATAGTATTTATTTTTCATAACATCATTCCTTCCCTCGTGTAATCCATTTCACTTTGAATTTCCTGTTCTTGTATGCACACAGGTACTTCCGATGAATCAGGCAATAGCTGATTGTTATTTTGAGCCAACCGCTGCTTTTGTTTTTCTATTTGGGTAGGGTCTTTCCACGCGATATTTCCTTCCAGATGCTCCAGCAAAAACATACGGGCAGTCTCAAACTCTTTGCCTATCATGCCCAGCCTTAAAAGCCATGTGCGAAAGGTATATTTTTCATTGGTTGAATTAGTACGTTCGTAGCGTGCTCTTTTTTGTGTCAGGGCCTGATTGCTTATGGCCAGACTTAATTGGATATATGTCTTTATTTTTCCGGCATGCATTGTGCCGTTGAACAATCGGAACTCAATTGTACCCTTTGAAAATACAGCGTGCAGATTTAATGCATGATATCTGCTAGTATGATAATGAATGCCACTTCCATCGCTACCCTTGTACCACAATTTTTTTATATCTTCCTTGGAAGATGGTATCCTTGTGTTCAACTCCTGAATAAAGTTTTCATCAACCTTTTTGCAGTAACTGTATTCTCTTTCAACATTTACCTGTAATGCCTTATATAGTAAATCCTCCTTGCTTCGCATGATATTTGTCAAATTTCTTAGGCTTTTTGCATCATACTTCGAAGCATCTATATGTACGTGAATTCCTGTGGAATCATTGGCAATTGCACCTTTTTTACGGAGCTGTCGCACAATCTCCTGAATTGTTTTGATATCCTTATACTTGCAGATTGGGCTTACTAGCTCCACAGAGTATTCTCCATCTTGAGTATCCATATATTCCCCTCTGCCGCATTTTATCTGCTTTTTGATGCTGCTGTCACTCATAAGAATCCACTTGCGGCTTTCATTGTCAGTCACCTCATATTTCTTATAATATCCGCCAATATACCTATAATTTGTTCCGAAATACTCAGCAATTACTTGAGCTGCCTGTTCTCTTGTGATACCCGTCATTTCTATCTCAATTCCAAAATTCTGATCCTGTATCATTTATACCATCTCATTTCAAATCTTTTTCAGGTCACCTTACTGCCTTTATTACATAGCTGTAAAACCAGTCAGTTTCCTTAATGTCATTAAAGTGATTAGGCTTGTCTGTTTTCAAATCAGAGTACAAAATTTTATTCAGTAAAGTCACTGTCTCGGCTCTTGTTATGGTATCCGTGTAGCGGAATTTTTGGTTTTCATCACCGCTTACAATACCCGCATTGTAAAAACGTGCGATTTCATCTTTATAGTGGGAGTTGTCAATGTCAGTCAGCGGACAGGAAGTATCGTAACCGTCTGTATCAATCACATTTGCCAAAATCATAATCACTTCTTCTCTCGTGATGGGCTGTTCCGGTTTAAAACTGTTGTCTGTAAATCCCTTGAGTATCCCTGCTTTTGCTAAGTCTTCGATACTTTCTTTTGCCCACGAATTGCTGATATCATTGAACTTCATTTTTGATTCTTCTGTGTTGACTCTGAAAATCCTATGAATAATAGAGACAAATTCAGCGCGGGTTATTTCGTTATTGGGCCTGAACGTGTTATCGGGGTATCCTGCAATATATCCTGATTCCAATTTCTCGGAAACGTACACACCATCTATCAGAGGTATATTTTGACCGTTTTTATCTACACCGCCAGTATACTGAACGAGGGCAGAAGCTTTCTGTACATCTGTATCGGAATCTTTGTTTTTCTCTTTCGCTTTTACAGAGTGACCGCCGCCTGAGCTGTTATTGTCTGATTCATTATCCTTGTCATTGTCATCTGTGTTTTCGTTGTCACCCTTGCTATCATCTGTGTTGCTGCTGTCATCCTTCTTATCTTCCAGTATCAAGAATAGGGTAATATTCCCGTCTACTTCGACCTCTGTGCCGGGAGCATATGCAACCCCTGAGCCGTCTGATTCTGTGTTCCATTCGACAAAAATTTTATTTTCCGGTATCTGTATTCCATCAAGACCAGCAACAGTGAAGGTATCTCCCTTCTTTATGCTTAGTGGGGAAGGGGGATTGCCCTCAATACCGTTCAGTTCATAGGTCACAGTGCGTTCATCGCTGTAAGAGAAGCTGTATGACACCTGATTGCCAGCATAGTCCTCAGCATATACCTCATATTCTCCAGCTCTGAGCTTTATCTGTGTATGCAAAGATTTTTCTCCGTCATTGTCGTTTCTGATTTCACTTCCGTCAGGCAAACGAACTGCCTTAATGCCTGATAAATCATCTGACACTTGTATGAGGGCGGTATCATCCACTATCTCAACATTAATAACAGGGGCCTCTTTGTCGATGGAGTCTATTGTGAATGGCAATTCCATAATGATATATCTGTCATTGGCAACCTGAAGAATATAATCACCGTTATTTATAATCGTTACTTCTTTATTTAAAGGAGCCATCATACCCGCCGGAGTTAAATTAACAGGGTCTGCCACAATGACTTCCTGTTCTTCTATGGTGTCTGAGCTATCGGAGTTTTCCTCCATATCGTTTTCAGGCTCTGTTATTTCACCCTCTTTATTCTCATCAGCTACAATATCTTCTGAGATTTCACTTTCTGGTTCTTTTTGTTCTTCATCTTCAGACTCCTTGGTTTCAGGTTCTGAGTTTGTGTCTTTTATTTCTTCTGTTGGAATAGTATCCGTGGTCTGTGGCTCTTTTTTCTCCACTGGCTCTGTCGGAGGCTCTGCGATGAGGCTTCGCATTCCCATGCCATAGCCTAAATACAATTCCCGCAAATTTTCAGAATTGCTGTCGGCATAAAACTGCAGCGTTACATCTTGATTTGTCCAGCTTTTTGGGATTCCTGTAACCATTGCCTCGATTGCATTCATCTCATAATAATCCGTACCCATTACATATTCCACAACAGCCTCATTTCCGGCTCTGTCATACGCTTTTAGAATACAGGGCAGTCTTAAACCATAATCATAGCTGTATGGCAATGTTTCCGGTGTAATTTCAGTACCATTTGGCAATACCAGCTTTTCAACCTGATCGTTGTCCGTCACATCTATATATCCCCATGACATTGCTCCCAGCATTGTTTCAATTTCAGGCTTTTCTCTGTCAATGGTATCAACAGTTACTACAGCGGTACTCTCGGTATATCCGTCTGTTCCTGTTACACTGAACTCATATGTGCCATTATCATAAACATTGTAGGTAATAGGTTCTGTGTAATCATATACTTTACCTGACGGCAGTTGAATCTCCTTAACATCGCCAAGGGCAGTAACCGTCAGCTTTTTACTCATGGTCATTTTGTCGTCCTCCACAGTTACCTTAATGGACGCTGCTCCTTCAGGTAATGCTACCTGACGTTCACTGACGCTGACATACAGATTGATTGATAATCCCTCAGCCACTTCAATGGTTATTTGCTGTAGTCCTATGGTGTTCGGATTGTATCCCTTTATCATGTCATAGGTCACTGGCAATAATTCTACCTTTCCAGACTCACGTCTAACCTTAAGCAGAAGTCCCTCAAGGTTTAATGCCTCGCCTTGCTCATAGTCCGTTTTAAAATCAGTGCTGATAAAATCCGCAATATCCACAATGGCATCCTCGTACTTAAATTCATAAGGCTCGGACACATTGCCATTCTCATCTTTGGCAAAAGCGTAATATGTACCGGATTCCAACAAAAGCACATCACTGGCTAATTGCCACCCATCCTCATATGGCTCAGGTGTATTATTGATGCAATACATATATACTCCTATATTATCCGTGGCGTTAATCAGCACTCTCGCTTCAACATCCGTATAGAAAACTTCAACAGAAGAAATAACTGGTTTTTCGGTGTCAACATAAGGCTCGCCAGCCCAATTATATCCGGCGTCCACCGTTCTGGTTTTAAATTCGGTATTTGTGTCATATCCATATACATTTGACAATTTAGTCAAATTATCTTTATCATAATAAAAAGAGTCACTTACCGTTTGTTCTTCTTCGCATAGATTAGTAATAGTTTCCAGATTTGAGCATCCCATAAATATATAACTGGATAGATAATTTACTGTGGATGGGACAACAATATCCCTAATCGCAGTGTTCGTAAAAGCCTGATTATTTATTTGCTCAACACCCTCAGATATTTTGACATATTCTAAATTAGTACATCCATCAAACCCCTTGATGGGTATCTCCTTCAAGTTTTCCGGAATCACGATTTCACGTAAACTGCTGCAATTCTGAAACGCATTATTTCGCATTACACTTAATGATTTCGGTAATATCACATGACTCAGTTTGCTGCTGTTCATACACATACCTTCGCCAATTTCGGTTACTCCTTCTGAAATATAAAGGTTTTCAATAGAAGAATTTAAAAACAGATTTTTCCCCAGTACAGTAATCCCTTGCTCTACGATAACCGACTTTATGTCATCCCTGTTTGTGAATGGATTTGGTGTATAGGTGTAAAAATTTGCTGTGGGGCCTTTTCCGCTGATTCTTAGCTCACCTGTTGCCGAATCGAATGTGGCTATAACATCACTTTTTTGTTCAAATCCAATTTCATAAGTTTCTACCTGTTCCTGAGCATATGCCGTTTTCAAAGAAATGGGTGAAGCCACGGATGGAACGGTTAAACTCAACGCCATTACCAATGCCAATGTCCTTCTTAATTTTTTCATGCTAAAACCTCCTTAGTTTTATGAAATTTTTTTGTTTTTCCAGATACAATTTGTTTTCCGTCACAAAAAAAGAACCTTGTTTAAGGTTCTTTCGGCTTTGATATTATTACATTGTGAAATCTTGTTCCTGTGTCGGTTCATCGCTGATACCATCATACCCTAAATCCTTTTTTATCAGCGTGGTGACATACTCTTTAATTCTTATATCTTTTGTAATAACTATATTGTTTACCAATAGGTACAATTCGTATGGTAATTTTATACCTAAATATTTTGATTTGGTCTTTAAATCAGTGGGGATCATATCCACATACTGTGACCGTTCCTCAGACCACTTTTCTCTTTCTAAAGCATTGCCAAAATCTTCGCCATACACATTTTCTTTTATTAGGTTAACAATATAATCTTGCAAGGTCATACCTAACGTTATTGTTCTGTACTCTACCACTGTCCTTAAGTCCAGTGGGATAGAGAATTCAACATTTTTAACCCTTGGTACATCAGCAGAATAAAAATAATTTTTTTTATTATAGGGTATATCCTCACTTAAATCCGTTCTTATTAGGTTTACAACGTAATCGTTTATCATTTTCCTCTCTAACAAATCTCTGTCTATCTTTAGCCTTTTCTTCAAATCATTATCAATGCGAATTGATAAGGTTTTTGGCTCATCTGTTTTTGTCCAGTATTCTTTATCGTTCCATCCAAGCAAATCCCGTTGACTCAGCCATTGTTCACGCTTAAAGAACTCACAGCAATCCTCATAACCCAAATCCTCCAATATTAAATTTTGAATATATTCTGATTGGGAGGCTTTTAAAAATTTGACTCTGAATAGTATTCTTTTTTTAAAGTCATCCTGCAAATTATTAATGGTAATCGTGCTCATTTTATCCCTCCTTCTGATTTATTAAGATAACTTATACCACTGCTTGGCATACAAAGCTATAAAGAAGGGCCGTAAAACTCAGGTTCATTATTTTCCTGTTCTTCCTCCGCTGTACAATTTTCGGAACAGGACATATTATTATCAATTTCTGCCGCCGCCTCTGTTTCTTCCTTTTCGTTTTCAGGCGAAACCTTGATAACAGCATCTTTATCAATAGCGTCCACCTTGTTGAGCCATGCGGAGTTTCCCTCCAAATCTTTCGTCAACAATTTTCTGGCTTCCTTGCATTCTTCGCCTATAAGTCCAAGGCGCACAAGCCATGTTCGCATTACGAATTTGTCATTTGGTGACAAGTTTTCTTTTTCGCTGACAGTTTTCGCTCTATCGGCGTAGTTCGTAATACCTTGGGATAGCTGGATATAGCTTTTGATTGCCTCATTATTCAGTGTGCTTTTAAATAGGGGAAAGGATACTATATTTTCATAAATTAATTTTGATGTATCAGCTATTTTGTCAAACTCAGTATTTAACACCTTACGCAGCAATTTGTCTTTGCTTTTTTGGACTCTATCCAGATTTTCAAAGAACTTATCTGTTGACAGAATCCCTGTTGTGTCCAGAAAAACTGTCATCCTTGTTGTATCATTAACAACAGCGCCCTTCAAAATCAGATTGTCCCTAATGTTGTTTAATATATCCAGCTCCCTTTCATATAGCAGAGGTGTTGTTATTCTGGTCTGGTAGAAAAAGTTTCCTTTCACAAGACTATTGTTCATTGACCTTTCAGGTTTTACATTTTCGGCTGTGTCAACCAGCCAAATTCTATTATGGTTGTCCTTGATGGAATAGTATTCCTTCTCATTGCCTGAATAATAGGCGTATTCTGTATTGAAATATTTGGCAATTATTTCAGCCGCCTGTTTTTTTGTGATTCCTGTTAAATCTAGTTTTAAACCGTATTTTCGCCAACGCATTTTTTTCGCCTCTTTCTAAATTTATTTTATTTACTTACGTATGAGCAAAAAAATAAGGCAGAGATTTTTCTCTGCCTTTTCCCTACTATTTTTATAAATCCAAATCTAACCTATTCGTTTGCACCTTGGACTGTTCTATCATCTGAATATATCTGTCAAGCTGTTTTTCCTCCAGTTCGGCCACCATTTCTGCGAAAGGATTCAGGTTGTCTTCAACCGCGTATGCCTCCAATGTATTAAAATACTCCAGTCGGTTTTCTTTTGCTATTGATATGGGGACAAATCCTTCTGACATCAGCTGGTAATTCATTATCAGTCTTGATGTGCGTCCGTTGCCGTCTGCAAATGGATGAATTTTCACAAACTCTGCATGTGTCCATGCCGCCAGCTCTATTGGATTTAACTCTTTGCTTTTCCACGTCAAGTCAGCGTAAAAATTCTTTATTTGACGATACATTTCATTGGGCGTAGGGGGAGTGTGCTGCGCTCCGGATATATACACATCAACACTGCGGTAAACGCCGCCAATCATGATATTATCCATAAGCATTGCATGGATATCCTTTACTATCTTTTCATCCAGCTCCGATTTATTTTCTATGCATTCCTTCACATACTTGAAAGCTTTGTGGTGGTTTACCTGCTCATATATCTCCCGTAGGTCTTTGCCGCCAACGGAGATGCCGTCCTCCAGCACCAGCTTTGTCTCGATGAGCGTCAGTGTATTTCCCTCTATGGCTGTAGAGTTGTGTGTATACTCTATCTCAAACGCTTTTTCATAGCTGGATATGGTGAGTTCCGGTATGGCCTGCCTATGATTTTGGCAATATTCTTTTTTCTGAAGCAATCTATCTATATCCAAAAGTATTCACCTCTGTTTCCATAATAAGTATTTTCCTTATTTTATAATAAATAAACACAGAAAGCAAATAAAGTCACCCCATCCTTTGTCCCTGCGCCATTTTCTTCTCCGCAATCTTCCTCATCAGCTTACTGTCATTTTTGATTCGAATTCCGCTCTGCCTACAGTAATCGTTTTCAATCATTTTACTAAGCCGCTTTGCCAAAATCATGAATGCATTTTGCGCCTGTTGTATTTTCCAGTTCCTTGCTATTTCAAGAAGCATAGTTGCCATTTCATTTCCGGATGCCTCCGACATTTTCAGCCATTTAACAGCTTCCTCTATATTTCGATTGTCCGAGTCGAACAGATAATAATATCCTAATGCGTATTGGGCGAAATCTTTTCCTTTTTCCGCTGTGACAGTAAGTATTTCTATCCAGCTATCCATTTCTTCTTTTGGTGGGTGGAATTCATATTCGCCTTTCATTGCCACTTTTATCAGAAAAAATAAAGCGAAGATATTTTTCATCTTCGCCGCTTCCTTCATGTAACGGATACCTTTTTCAATATCCTGTTCCATCCCTTTACCGTCTATGTTCATTTTTCCGGCTTTGTATGCGCTAAAGCCGTCTTTATCCTTGTCACTGTCTATCATTTCTATAAATCCCGCATATGCTTTGCGATACCAAAAATCAGCTTTTTCATGATTAATTTCAACGCCAACACCGTCTTCATACATCTCGCCCACTTTATACGCAGAGATGGGTATTTCTTCACCTGCTATTTCAAAATAGGAGAGGGCGATACTATAATTTCGCGGTATATCAATACCATCATAATATAGTTTCGCCAAATTGTAGTAAGCGCCTGAATTGCCTTGATCCGCAGACTTTTGAAGCCAGAACACCGCTTTGTCTGTATTCTTTTCAACACCTTCACCGTTCAGGTATATTTTACCTATGGCATATTGGGCATACTGGTTTCCTTTCTTGGAAGAAGATAAAAATCGCTCTGACGCTTTTATCAAATCTATGGAAATACCCAATCCGTCACGGAGCATTTTACCCACCTTGTATTCTAGGTTTCCGTCTTTATCTTCTTCTTTTTTCAGTGACGCAATAAATCCTTCATAGGCAATGACATATAATTCATCCGATTTATCTTTATCTGCTTTTGCTCCAATGCCTTGCCGATACATTTCCGCCGCCTTATAAGCTGCATATGGTATTGTGAGTGCTGAATTTTCAAAATACACCAGCGCATCGCTGAATGATTGGCTTACCTCTATTCCTTCGTAGTACATTTTACCCAGCGCATACTGTGCAAAGGCATTGCCTTGTTCGGCAGACTCCTTGTACCATCTTACGGCTTTTTTATAGCTTTGGGAAACACCAACGCCGTCATAGAACATTT
Source organism: Bacillota bacterium (assembly GCA_019422105.1). Taxonomy (GTDB): domain Bacteria; phylum Bacillota; class Clostridia; order Lachnospirales; family Anaerotignaceae; genus JAHZDZ01. The sequence continues at coordinate 116,076 of JAHZDZ010000010.1, forward strand.
TTCCAATGGCATATTGGGAGAACTGGTTCTTCAGTTTCGCTGATTTCAAATACCATTCAGCCGCCTTTTTCATATTGACCTCTGTACCATACCCGAATTTATGTATGCCGCCCAAATAAAACTCCAGCAAATCATTTGGTATTGATTTTTCCATATTTGAAAAAGCCATGTTAACTTCTTTATAATACTCTTGTACTAGGGCTTCGTTCTTTTCTGCTCCCTTGCCTTTTGCTGTCAACGAAGCCAACTGGTATTTCGCAAATGGATTTCCCTTTTGGGATTCCTCTGAAAAAAGTTGATAGGCTTTTATAAAGTCACTCTCGGTCACATCATTCTTCCTGATTAAACTTCTCGCTTTTTTGAAGGCTTTCGTCCAGTAGGTTTTAAATATATACTTTTTTGCTTCCATTGAGGCTTTCTCCGGTGCTGTTAAATTATCATCATCGTCATTGTCATCTTCATCTGAATCGTCAGGAAATATTATATCTGAAATTTCTTCCATATCTTCTTCAGGTAACTGAATTGTGTCATCCGTTTCCTTCGGCTGCATCTCTTTAACAGTATTTTCGGAAACTTCTTGAAGGGAGCAGTTTATTTCCAACGCATACTTAATAATTTTATTCTTGATACTCTTAAATTCCGATTCCTCTGCTATTGACCTTTTGGGTGCTCCATTTTTTTGATAGGTCAGGAGTACCGCGTCTTTAAAGTCCAACCAAATCCCATAGAGCTTTTCCACCTTTTCATCTTTACTCAACTCTGCCATAATACTGTCAACCAACACTTTATTTGATTTGTTGAGTCTTCCGTACACACGGTATTTGGAATTTTTCAGGTTGTCAGCCAATTTCATCAACATAGCTTCCGCTTCAGGATTTGCTTTATTCGAAAGAGAAGCTGCATTTAAAAACTCAGAGTCAAAAAAATCCTTGATTTCCTGTCGGGCCTTATCCTTCTCGGCATATATTTGGTACAACTCGTCATGGAAAATTTCTGAGGCAAAGTCACGGCGCATATTTTCTATTCCCTTATTGGTGAGGTATCCTTCTCTTGCTTTTTTGGAGTACACCATTAAGTGTATATGGGGATGGTAGCTTTCGTTGTGGAAGGCCGCATACCATACTAAGTTTTCAGACGGTATTTTCATGTTCTCGGCAATAGAAGGGATTTTTGATTTTACAAGTTCCCGCCATGCTGACGGATTTTCAAATCCCAACCGAGTTGCGTCTTCTCTACGCAGGCTTACCACATGAGTCCAAATATATCCTGTATGCTCGGCCGTTTCTTTTTTCACTTTATTTAAATCAATAATATCGTCCGAGCCGTTCCAGAGTGCATGACCTTGTGTAAAACTCTCGGCGCCCGGTCTATTTGCAAGGTATCCTATGTAGTTTTCCATATCATTTCCCGACTCAAGAGCCAACTCTGATATTTTTATTATCAGCTCGCTGGCATTTGACACCGTAGGATTTTTCAAATAATCGTCATGCTCAAATGTTTCTTTCGCCTCCGGATACTTTTTCAGTTGCTGCTCTATCCATTTAATTTGCTTTGCAGTTGATTTTTTGTTTGCAAGGGAAGGGGAGTAGTGTTCCGCGCCCGGTCTTGTTGCCAGGTACTGTATGAAATTTTCCATATGCTCTTTAGAATTATTTTTCATGTACCTTGATGTAAATATAATTTTTGGCACAACTCACCAGCCTCCTGCTCCCTAGTATTTCATTTCCATATCATTAATGTCTTGTGAGATTTCAATGCGCTTTTGGAATTCCTGTTCTGTGTCAATGAAAAAATCATCGCCACGAAATGAAATATACATAGCTCCGTCATTTGTATTCATAGCATATTCTTCAAGCAGCTCCCCCCAGTCCCCCAAATATTCTGCTTCGAAGTATCTTTTTAAAATACCTATTTCGTCATTACTCAATTCTGCTCTGACTTTACATTCCATAACCGCATATGCTTTTTCAGCCACGATGACTATCTTGGGCATGACTTTTTTAATTTTATTTAGAATACTTTTTTCCAGCTCACTATCGTTGTATAAATGAAAATGTTTCATTAGCACATCTTGTTCGTCAATGTAAAACCATCTCAAACGAATTGCTTTATTAATCTGTTTTACATAATTAATTAAATCTTCTGGCTGCAGATAGCTTATCAGCCCATCATCGTATTTATCAATTAATTCTTTTTTAAAATAAGCATTGTATTCTAAAAATCCACATCCGGTATAATCCAGTACAGCCATTACCGGACTGTAAAATCTTATTTTCACATATCCTCACCTCTTTGAAATTTCACGGCAGACTCCATATTCAATATTCCATTGATTTTCTTCACTTCGTTTACGCAGCGTATATGAAGTCGGCGGATAGTTTCATCATCCATTTCGTTGATAGAGGCCAGCATCTGTTCCAGCTTTGCCAGCTCCACAGCGATTTTAAAAAGCAGACGGGCGATTCTGTTTTCTGATGTTTTTACTATGCCTTCCACGGCTTCGCTTACAACTCCGGCAAAAAAATTTACATTTGTTTGCGCCGAGAGATATGAGGAATAGAACTCAATTGCTTTTTCTATATATTCGTTTCTGCTTCTTGTGTCCATCAGCTCCATGCCGGCTCTGCAGTTGCGGAAAGTTTTTTCCGAGATTCGAAGTGTAAATGTAATTTTATCCTCCTGCTGATCCATCTATCCACCTTCTTCCATTTACATAGACATATTTATTTCTTTTGCTTTTTCCTCCAGCAGTGTATCCCTGATCTCATCCTCTGTCCGAATAAAAAAGTTCTTGTCTTGCCAGAAGCTGATAAAAAGCTCTCCTTCTTTTATTTTAATTCCTTGTTGCTCAAACCCTTCTCCCCAACCGTCGCTGTACTGACCCGCTATATAATCTTTTATGGAACTCATCTCATTAGGGTTAAGTGGATTATTAATTTCCAGTTCCATTACACCAAACAGTGTGCCGTCAATATTTTTCACTTTTGGAAAAGCACTTACTACTTTTTCAGAAACAGACTTCTCAAATTCCCTATTAGATTCCCAGTCCCAATAATATTCCATCAGACCCCTTGAGGTCATTTCTCCGTCATCATATGCTTTCATTTCTTCCTCGATATTCTTTTGGTAGTCTGCTAACTCCCGGCCATTCCACTCTGCGCATTCATCCTCATATCCACTTTCGCTGTAAAATCCGCTCAACCATACCTGTCCCTTTAAAGGGCTGTAAAGTCTTGTTTTCATATCAAAATCCTCCTTTTTCTTCTTATTATCGGCTGTGGTATCATCAAAGACACCACCGGAAAGCCCCCAGTTTTCTAAGGTAAAAGCCTGTTTTTCATTCTTTTTGGTGAGCGAAATGACACCACACCTCTACATGTGATACCACAAAAAAGCTCTTAAAAATCCCCGCACTGCGGGGATTTGAGGAAGTTTGGCGTGGGGAATGACACCACGCCTTTAACCTGCACCGTCACATCATAGGACGTGGCGGCATCTTTTTAGCCCCTTGATTCTTTATTTCATTATCCGCTTTTGCCAAATCGACCTGACAGGCTTCCTTTCATTCCTGTGGGACAGTTCCTCGCAATAGTCAACAAAATCGAACAGGTCGGCTTAAAGGCCGCAAAAAAGGGCAGACTCTTTTGTCTGCCCTACATTTGTAAATCCCTATTAGGTTCATTTTCAATATTCGATTCCCTATGTCGTACTGCCTTTTCAACGGCATCTTCTAAGCTCCAGCCGAGTGATAAACGGTAATTGACTATGCAAGGATTTATTCCTTGTTTTTCGGCGAGTTCCCTTATGGAACGGTATGTTTTTCCTTTATACTCAATTCCTTTGCCTTTATTCTGAGTATGAGGCGGCGATTTCAACGCATCTTCTAAACTCCAGCCTTGTTTCAACCGATAATAAACAGTGGGAGTTTTTTGATTATATTTCTTTGCTAATTCTTTTATATAATAGTATTTTCCCTTATACTCAATTTTTCGTTTTTCCGCTTTAGGCGTTGGAACAACTTCAATATTTGTCCGGGAGCGTACTGCCTTTTCAACGGCGTCTTCTAAGCTCCAGCCGAGTGATAAACGGTAATTGACAGTCTTAGGATTTATTCCTTGTTTTTTGGCGAGTTCCCTTATGGAACGGTATGTTTTTCCTTTATACTCAATTCCTGTGCCTCTATTCTGCGTATGAAGCGGCGATTTCAACGCATCTTCTAAACTCCAGCCTTGTTTCAACCGATAATAAACAGTGTCAGTTTTTTGATTAAATTTCTTTGCTAATTCTTTTTTATAATAGTATTTTCCCTCATACTCAATTTTTATTTTTGTACTCTGTTTTTTCATTTTAGGCGTTGGAACAACCATTTCTTTTAAGTTCCAGCCAGCTTGTACATACTTTACTTGCCTTAGCAACGGTTCGAAGGTATCTATTTTGTAATAATCCTGTAGATACTCAATTAAAAACTCAATATTCCTTCCATGCACGTCGCTTAAATTGTTTTTAGAATTTATCAAAAAACAAAGCAATTCGATGATTTTTTCTTTTTTTATTTCATCAGGTATTTGGATAATTTTTTTTGGATTGTCAAAAATCCTGTTGAGCCTTTCTTCAATTTCAATTATCGGCACTTCACAAGCTATCCCTATGTCATGAATTCCGTTCCGGTAAACATTGACTATGTTAGGGCATTTACTCCAACTTCCATAAAAATATAGAGTTTCAGTAGCATTATTTTCTATAATATCCAATGCTTCTTGTGCATTCAAATGAACACCTCCTTTTGGTAAAAACTATATCATCCTTCCGGCTCGTATGGAAAAAGAGAAAAGAATTACCGAAATTAGTAGTAATCCTCAAGATACTCTATTAGATTTTCGATGTCTCCCTCAGCTTTATCGAAATGACTTTTATTTAGCTTTTCTTTCGTCCTTTTCAAAAATAGGAGCAGAGTTTCGAGAGTTTCTTTTTCTATTTCTGTCGGTATTTCTTCAGCAAGTTCAGACTCAAAAATTCTCCTGAGTATTTTTTCAATTGACTCATCATGGATATCATAAGCCAAACCTATAGCCTTAATAGCATTTCGGTATGTTACAGCTATTTCACAACAGTCTTCCCAGTCTCCATAAATATAGAGTGTTTCGTTTGCGTTATTTTCTATTGTTTTCAGGGCTTCTTCAATGTTCATCTGCATTTCTTTTTCTGTTTTCATATTTTCTTCCTCCTTTTTTTCTTCTAAAATACCAGCAATGCGTATACACATCCACTATTTTTAGAAATTATCTTCGGAATCATTTTCTTGATTGGGTGCATCCTCTGCTTTTGTTATTGCTGCTACTTTTTTCTTTTTTCTGGACTCTTTGGAGGAAATTTCTGCCGTATCTGATTCCTCAATAAACTCTCTAACATCAGGAGGCACTAACTTTTTGTACAGCTTTTCGAGGGTATCCACCAGCTCTGCTTCAATTGATATTTCCTTTTTATTTGCGTACCTGATCAATGCGTTGTGCTTATCGAAATCAAATTTCACCTGTACCGCTGTTGTTTTCACAATACACTTTCCCTTCTTTCTTATAAAATAAAAAGGCCGGCAGTTTGCCGGCATTGACTATGATTCTCATACCCCATATAAATCCTTCAGGTGAGCTATAATTTTATTATTTTCTTCTTCAAGTTTATTCTGCAAGGTAACTAACATGTTATTTGCAGTTTCCTTATCAACCTTTACTTCCAGTAAATCAATATTTTTAAAATCTTTTAAAAATCCTTTTAAAACCGTGTAGACTTTTTCTTTAGGTATAGAACACCTTTGTGACATATATCCTACAGCATCCTTTAAAAAAATCATTTCGTTATCGTCTATACTACCTCTAGTGCCACGTACCTGTTTAGTGAATAGTTCCAAAATTTCCAATGCGGCTTTCATAGCCTCTAATTCTTTCAGCATATTATCGCTCCCTTCAATATTATCTCATCTTAAATAGTTATAGTTAGCCCCCTTTCAACTCAGACTATATAACTTAATCGGATACACATCCAGTGGTTTAAAATAATAATTTTGGCATAAGTTTTTGCTACTTTTTAGCACAGACAACCACATTTCTATATATTGATTTGATACACATTAGTATCTCTCTAACCTTCCGTAACCGTAAAAATGTTTTATCCAATAAGAACTGCCAAGATTTGCGTATCCTATGGGGTCACCGCAGTGGAGCATTTGGTTATCGCCCACATATATGCCGATATGGGAGACAGGCGAGCCACTATTGTATGTACCTGTAAAAAACACAAGGTCACCCGGTTTTAGCTCATCCCTCGCCACTGAACTGCATTGATTATAGATGCCTTGGGCCGTGGTGCGGGGCAGACTGTATATTCCTGATTTTGTATAGCTCCAGCACACAAATCCTGAACAGTCAAAGCTGGTTTCAGGGGAGGAGCCTCCCCAAACATAGGGATAACCGATATATTTTGTAGCTTCCTCCATGAGTTTGGCAAAGGTTTCATCGTCGAACGCTTCTCCCGGAATGCCGTTTATTTTATCTGTTGCAGAAAACCCATACTTGATAAAAAGGTATAGGCTTCTGATTTCCTCTTTGTCCTTTTCCGTAAATACGTAATCAAGATAATCTGCGAGGGCGTAATATATTTCATCGTCATCCTCTGCATAGGCAAAACACTCGACAAAACCCGAATAGAAGTCCTCATGGAATTCTGTTAAATCCTCTGTAAAATAGAGGATATAAAAAAAGGACTTGACTTTGATATCGTCAAGTTCCTTGGCATTATCCTCATTTATTTTTTCTATTTCTGCATCCAGCAATTCGAATTCGCCTATCATATCCTTCATATACTGTGTCAATTCTTCCGATGCGTCCGATGGTATGGGGCCTCCGTCGAACACAATTCTTGCTATTTCTCTGCTGTAGCCCGCTTCTGTATTGAATATGGCAATCACCGCTAAAAGCGGTATCAGAATAATAATTATTATTCCGGATATAACAGATGCGATAAATGTGCGGACTCGCTTATCCTGTGCCAAATCCGCGGCTTTCTTCGCCAGTAGCGCAATTAATGCGGGGTCAGCCAATCAAATCGCCTCCATCAGCTCATGCTTATTTCATCATTCCCATGTTCTTGCAGATTATAATTATTTGAGTTCATAGCCTGCTGAATAAACATAGGTACTTCTTTAAAACCGAAAGAATCCACAAAATAAGCAGATACCTTTCCGCTTTTATTAACTGTGACAATATCACTTACCGATAGAGAGTGCCCGGTATAATCTTTCGGTATATCCAAGTTGAATTTTTCATAGATCTTATCTAAATCATCTATTGGCTCGTTTGATGTAGTATAGACCAGCCTGTAGTTCTCTCTTTTTATCTTCAGATTGGCTTTTTCAAGTTCTTTCATATTAGTAAAGCGGTATTCTTTTCCACAAATACTTTTCACCTGATAAATTCCGATTGCATCCTTATTTCCATAAAGCAATTCGCTTTCTTCCTGAAGTTCTTCATTCTTTAAATAAATAATGTCCAGCAACTCATCCAATGACTTTGGATTTCCCGACAGCTCTTTATCTTTTATCTCCAAATACATTTCAGAAACAGCGAAGCTTATCTGTTCTAAATCTTTAGGAGATATATCAATATCTATTATTTTGCCCAATAAGAACAGCTTCACTACTTTTATATCCGGATGGAAATCAGCAATAATATTCACATCCCAATGCTTGCTGTCCTGCATATCAAGCATACAGCCGACATCTCCATAACTGGCAGGGCCGCCCGGCAACACCATCCATACTCCTTGCCCTTGCGGTCTTTTAATTTTCACTTCAATATTTCCCATGATATCATTCCTTTCTGCGTTTTTTTGATTTTCTTCGTTTTTTAAATAAATAATATCCAGCAACTCATCTAACGACTTCGGATTTCCTGACAGCTTTTTATCTTTTATCTCCAAATACATCTCGGAAACAGCATAATATATTTTCTCCAAGTCATCTTTGCTTATATCTTTATCCATTGTTTTGCCAACAAGATATCGTTTAGCAACATCTATTGGGGGAGAAAAATCTGAAATATATGTCTTATCCCAATTTTCGCTGTCTTCAATATCCAGTTTTACACCTATTAACCCATAATCGGCTGGCAAACCCGGAAGCTCCATCCATACCCCTTTACCATTTGGTCTTTTTAGTTCTATTTGCACATTCACAGGTTTCCTTCCTTTCTACCGTTATTTTTCTCCTGCTGAACTGAACACTTCTTCTCTATATTTTTTGCTTATCTACAAAACCTGAAAAGTTCAAGCTGGCGGTACAGGATGCGGTTCAAATTTAACCTGTACCAGTCTTAGGTTGAATTTTTTATTTCATCTCCATATCTCGTGGTTGCTGTTCCTCCAAATTAAACTTTTCACATAGATATTCTTCTAAGGTATATCCAACATTAAGATAGTCTATATCATCCTGTATTAATTGATAATCGCCACATTCATCAAGTGGAAATTCTTGTATTGATAATACTGTTCCCCAGTAATTTATCCATACCTCCGGCTCTAGTGTAGCAGCAATGCCACTGAAACCTTCGGTTTCACGAACATCATAACAATATAACCCATTTGGCACTGTCTTCCTGTCAATACGTTCCTGTGTGAACAACACTTCTATGCCGTCAACTCCAACTAATTCATAATATATTTCTTTGGCATCTTTCATTGTAATCTCCTCCATGTAAAATCGACTTTTATCACCGAACAGTTCCTCTTTATATTTGGGGGCCTCTACCTACAAAACCTAAAAAATCAAAGTTGGCGGAGGAACAGAGGATTGAATTTAACCTGTACTGTATTAGATTTCATATATATTAACCTTCTTTCATATTGGGTGCTACTTCAGTTAACCTATGGTGATAAGTCAAAATTGTTATCAGGCACCATTTCTTTATTGGTCGTTTCACATTGTTGCATGAGCTTTAAAGTCTCGGAAAAATCCATTTCTCCTTCTGAAATATGCTGCTGTTTCGTAGTGGTTGCAAAGCCATCCTCCAAAAAATCCCACAGAAATTTGCTCCCCAATAATTCACTTGTTCGTATCTGCCACATCATTAGTTTCCCAAAATGTAGCTTAACATTTTCCATATTAAATAATAAAATGGTGTGTCCTTCCTTTTCAAAAGTATACACCTCTTTGAATTCATCTCCACCTAACAGAATACCTTCCTTGGTAAATAAATCATTAATACCCTCCACCCATTTCTGCGCTTTACCCCCACAGTTCTGTAATATCAGTCCATCCATATGAATCATTGACAAGAGTTCAATTATCTTAATATTTTTAATTTCTGTCATGGTTTAAACCTCCTTGTCTGAAATTTTTCAGTTTTTTATCTTCCTCCTGCTGAACCGAACATTTCTTCCTTATATTTTTGGGCCTTTACCACAAGATGATATACCTCCGAACCATGGCGGAACACGCAAGTTCCTCTGGCGGGATAGCTTATTAAATCAAACAGGCACTCGTCCAGACGAAGCATTTCCATATAATCCTTCTTTGCTATGTTACCCGGATAAAAAAGGAATTGGTGTGTAGGAATGGCGAACAGAGGTTTTGTCATCTCTTTTACATCCTCCCTGTTGAAGTCCTCAATGTTTTGACTGGCGATGATAAGGGCCGAGTCTTTTTTTCTGCACCGTTTCATAGCGTTTCTGATATATTCAATTGCTGTTAAATTTGTAAGGAACAGATAAAGCTCATCTATAAACGCCGCCGTGTTTCCTTTGGATAGCAAGGCGTCGGACATATAGGAAAGGATATTAAAAAGCATAGCGTTTTTTATAGATTCGTCCGCTTCCATCATTCCTTTTACGCCAAATGTCAGAAAGCTGTCCGTTTTCACATTCGTGTGTCCGTTAAAAAATCGGCTGTCTGCTCCTATGCAGATGGATTTTAATTTCAGGCATAGGTTCTGCACTGTTTGTTTTGTATAGATATTTCCTTTGCTGTCCTCATAGTTTTTTAAATCATCCTCCACCAGTTCGTATAAATCGGATAGTATGGGGTAATCGTTGTGTTTCAAACCCGACAGGTTTCGATTCTCTGTTATACCGAATTTCCTATACAGCTTTTCCAGAAATATCTCCAATACATCAATTTCCGCGCTGGTAAAATCCTTGTAGCTGCGGAAAAAATCCCGCAGGAAGGACAGGTGCTTGGAGAGTACCGAGCCATCGTCTTCTTCCCATCTCTTTGGCTCAAGAACATTGATAATATATTCGCCGCTTGTCAAATCAAGATAACAGCCGCCGAGGTTATTTGTCAGGTCTATGTACTCGCTTTCAGGATCGAGTATTATGATATCCATTCCGCTTTCCCGTATATTGCATAGCAGGAGCTTCATGAGGTAACTTTTACCCTGACCGCTGTTTCCTAGTATGAGAATATTGGCGTTGGTTTTGTCGTCTGTCCTGCGTTGAAAATCTATAAACAAGTTGCTTCCGTATTTGTCATGACCGATGTAAAAGCCTTTCTCGTCTGCCTTGCCCGAATAGTTAAACGGGTACAGGTTAGCAACGCTTGTGGCGGGCAATACCCTTTCAAACAGCTCGGCAAAGCTATTCATACCACAAGGCTGCGTACACTGGAAGCCCTCTTTTTGCCGAAGGAACAATTTATCCGTAGAGAGCTTGGAGCGTACCAGCTCCGCTTCTACGTCGGCCTGCATTTCCTTCAGCCTTTCGTAAGTAGGCCCCGAAACTTCCAAAAAAACAGCACAGTGGAGGAGAGGCTCTCTGTCCCTGTGCATCTGTGCAATTAAATTAGTTACGTCCTGCATATTGGATTCCGCAATGATTTCCTTTTGTATATTGCCGGAGCTGCGGTTCATCTGGTTTCTGCTGGAGGCGTTTGCAATTATTTTTCTTTCCTCTGCCGGAGTGACATGCCTTGTATATACTCTCACGGTCACCCCTGACCGTTCACCAAGGTGTTTTAATATAGCCTGCTCACTAATTTCCGTTGGGTACTCCCGAATTGCCCATACGCTTCTGTAGGAGCTTCCGCAGATATAGTAATCAGGAAAAAAGCGGAGGACAGAAGGGGAGCACAGGTCGAGAAATTCTTTTATTTTTGCCTGTTCCTTTTCTTCTTCTGTCTTCGGTATGAATACTTTGCTTTTCTTCGTCTTGCTAATTTTCAAAAGATTTCATCTCCCTTCACCCATCTCTCTCCGTCAAAGTCATCAAAGTAAACCTGTGTGATATCCTGTACAAAATAAACGGAGAAGATTTTCTTAATATCTTCTTTTCCGGCAAGGTGAGCGATGAAACCCTCATCCTTCAGCACCTTTTCCATACGGCTTATTACAGCCTGTATCTCGTCTGTTTCCGGGTTATAATTCCTTATTCTGATGATAAATAAAAACTCCCTAGCCGATGCCATTTGAATCTGCACCCTGTCAAGGTGGGTGAGGTCTTTTTTCAGAAGTTCCCTTACTTCCTCACTTTTTTCTTCTTCTAAACGCTGCTTGTAAAAATTTTTGTTTCCGTCAAAGTTTTCACGGGAATTGATACAGGCAAACTCCAGACCGTCACAGCCTTTCAGCACTGAAGCCAAACTCAGCACCTTGGTTCGTACAGTGGCTTCCGACAGCACAGCGATATTATCCGGCTGTATCAGAAAATAAATCAGGTAATCGCCCTTGTAGGTTTCCACACCTCTTTCCGATATTTGCCTTGCTCCTATTTCTTCCTTGGTGGATTTGCTTTTCATTTTTATTTTCAATCATCCCACCCCCAATAAAAGAGCTGCTGGGTTGTAATAAAAAAGCGGAACGCGAACCGTACATAATCCGCAATATTCAGCTCATCATCAATCCGCAGAGTCAGAAAGGCATAAACACCCACAAGTACCGCCGGAAGCAGAAAGTGAAGGGTAGCCGCTATGGTAACTCCTATAATGGCACCGATAATGATTACCAACAGATCACGCAGGGGCCACAGGAACAGTGTGCTTTTTCCCTTTAGGTTATCAGGGTATATGTACATATAATTAATACCTCCTTTATTTCACTGCTATTCTTGATACGTTCCGTGCCAGATTTATGGCTGACTGGGTGGAATATACCACACTCATGGCGTTGAATCTTGTGCTGGTATCCAGCCCAAAATTTCCCGCAATACGCGGCACTTCAGTGGCTGAGAGCATAAGCCCGATACCTAAAAGCATATTTGTGTTATAAGTTACCAACCCCGCCACCAGCACTATTGTCTGCATAAAGGCAGTGAGGCACAACGCGATAATCTGCTTGCACCAGCCAGTGAAGCCATCCATAAATCCTCTTGGAACACTGAACATATACAAGCTGCCTACCGCCATCATAATGAGTAAAATCCCGCCACGCTTAAGATTAGCGAAAAACACCTTGATTACCGCATAGCCTATTAAAACCACAAAGACCACTGCCACCAATATGTTTATACCCGCCGGAGTCTGGAGGGACGCTATTGTCATTTTTGCCAAAGCGCCATATTTCCCCGGAGAGGAGGATAACCCTGAAATAGCGTCCACCAACTTATCCGATAAATTTATGCAAAAGGTATAGAGGTCAATCGGCACAACGGCAAATAGACTGCAGGCGAAAAAACCTTTTAATGCATTCAGGCATAAATCCTGTAAATTTCCTTTTCCGTGCTGCATCTCTATAGCGGTATCGAACACAGCCACTACAACACCTACCGTATACAGCGCCCATGCGAAAAGGGTAAAAAAAAGCAGGATTGCTTTTACCCAATCCAGCTCAAACAGTTCCGCGCCCATCATATTTATCATTTCAAAAAAATCACCAAAGAACGATATCAGCTTTCCGTATATCCAGTCGAAAAACTGGTCAAGCACACCGTCAACAGCCAAGTCTAAACCGAACAATGCATCACCTCATTTCTATTGAGTTCTCATCACATAACTTTGATATATCCTGAGTTTCTTCCTGTGTCCTTTTTATCATCTCAAAAATATCATCGCAATCACCGTCATACCGCACAAATCCTTCATCGGTAAACTTGTAAAGCATACCTTCTAATGCATCGTCTCCAAAGGCGCTTGAATCAATATAGTCTTCAAGCTCAATCGGCACTTCGTATTTGCCGCTTTCATATAAGAGATATTCGCCATAACCCTTTGAATCGTCAATTCCAATAATGAAGTAAAAATCATTATAGTTTTGCAAAACTGTCTCCAGCTCGTTTATATCCTGTGGATGGCAATATTCCAGAACGGAACGGAATCTGCTGTCAGACAAATCTTCAATATCTGCATCGTAAATTTTTTGGCTTATACTATTTAAAATATACAACTTTTCCTTGTTTAGCTCATTTCCCACCATTTTAACTATATTATCCTCAACGCTGTTGAGTCTATCTTTAAAAATAGAAATATCAACGTGGGCCGCACCTTTAAGCAATATTCTGTTAATAGCCTTGTCAATACAAATGTCTTCACATGGCATATATAAATATTCCTTTGCAATCATTCCGTTTGCCAATTGTCCTGTCAACACATTCTCCAAAACACATGGTCTATGTATACATTCCGGAAACCCCAAACCTTTATATACCCATTTCGGTTCGTAATTAAGCTGATATAATACACCATACTTTGAAACGTCAACAGGTTCTTCCCGCAGCAGTTCATCCACTTCATTATCTGTAATTTCATCAAAATTAGAAATCAAGTAATAGTCATTGTTTTCTACGCTGTAAGCCAGATTAATCAATTCTTGCAAATATGTATAATAATTGTATTTTGCCGCCGCATAGAATGTTTCCAGCTCGTCAAATGCAGCCAGCTTTCTTGATAAAAATTGGAGTTCATCTATATTTATTTTCTTATCTGTTATAGGAACATCGAAATCTTCTGTTTTTACCACAGTACAGTTATCCTCTATACTGATTATCGGTAAATTCAACGCCTGCATACACTCAGCCAGAGTATGCTCAGTGGCCGGCAATTCCAGCATAACTGTTTTACTGCTGTTTTCGTTCAGAGCATTTTTAAGCCATACCTTCATATTTTCACCTTCTTTTTATCTCATCGTTTTTATTTTAGTTTCTTACTTTATTTCCAACTCAGAATATTTCTACGATATATCCATACTGTTTTGCTCCTTCTGATTATCCAAGAATTCAAAGACTGAATCCGCAGAACCCCCTTGAGCCATGTATTCCGCAATAATTTTAAGTTTATCTTCATTGATGCTCCCTTCGTTTACTGACATGAAAACACCATAATACGCTAATTTTTCCAAATCATTTACTTTGCCTCCTACTTTTAAATAACAGGCAGCCGGAAGTATCTCGGAAGACAATATTATGGTCTGTGTGTTATACAAAGATTGAGCTATACAAACGCCATATTGTTGTTTTGCTTCCAGAAAAGATTCACATATTTCTTTAACAGTACCGAAAAGTGTATCTTCAAAGTCAGAGTTTAAATTATAAGAAATTTCCATCCACTTTCCCAATATTCCTTTTTCGCTCTCTAACTCATATTCCAATTTGGAGAGCATATCGATACAGACAGGCAGGTCTTGACCCAATTGTGATCTATTTTCTGCCCTCATTTTCTTGTCCTGTATTTGCTCCTGTATATCTTCTTCATTTTTAAGTATGTAGTATCTTTCATTAAATATTTCCCTAACCTCTCTCGAAGTAATGCTGCGTGTTAGCTTATCAATGACTTTAATATTATCCCAATAACCACATTCCTTCATAATTAATTCTATTTGTTCGCTTAAATCAATATCCAAGTCTTCTATTGATTTCTTTTCTTCAAAAAACTGTTTTAACATTTGGTATAACTCACGTTCATTTTCTTCGTTTTTTTCTATTTTTTTCTCCTCACATTTCTCCTCAGAACAATCATATTGGTAAATTGTATACTCATCCTTTCCTTGTTTTTATCAAATGTAATCCTCGGCTTAAATCATCATAGATAAAATTCATCTACAAATTTTTGAAAAAATCCCCCCTTTATTGACACTAAAGAGAGGGTTATATCATATAATTCTCATCACGGTCTAATGCTTTATTGCTGACAAAGCGTTTGTCGGTTTATTTGCATGTTCAGGCATATCCATGAGTTTTTGGATATCTTCCTTAAATTGGGAAGAGGCTATATATCTTTCAATTTCCTTTTCGATGTCTATAACCATCACTCCTTACTTCAATTAATAAATAAATCATATAATTCGTTGTTATCTTCAGAACTGCTATTCTGTTAATCAGTGTTGCCACCAAGTTGTTTTATGATGTCCTGATTCAAATACTCAGAGGCAATGTGCAGAAACGTCTTATAGTTTGGCAGTCCTTTATCCATTGTGTAGTCTGATGGTGAGGGCATATGCCCGTATCGCTCAACAAAATTTTTGATTCCAGTAATCGTTCCATTCCTTCTTCATAATAATAGTGGCTAAACAATTTTATATGTATTCTTTTCTGACTCTAATTTATTGTCTATCTTTATACACATTATCTGTATAGGGGCCTCGTCTACATCCCATTCTTCTGCGACAGCTTTCAGAAGCTCCTGCGCCTGCCGGATATCTTTTACCGCATCAGTGCCATGTGTAAACAGCAGTTCATCCATATAGTAATATAATCCTAATAGTGTACTAAGCTTTTCTCCATCGGTTGGCAGGCAGACAATTTCTTTTTCCAAACCTTCCTCCGCTGTTTTTTCCCAATCAACTTTTTCATCCATATTCCAATACTCCGCAAGGCAGCAAATAAAACGCTTTAGTTCATAGATTCCCTGTTCATTGGATTTCCATTTAATACCGCCACCATAATTGATAAGTCCCTTTATGCACCTATCTATCAATCTTTTTTCCATTTCTCCTTCATATAACATACCTATCATCTCCTTATATAATTTGGTAAGCCCATAATAAACATGAAACCTATACAAAGCTAGTCAAAGAATAAAATGTTCTGAACAAATAAAAAAACTCTATCGTCCATAGCGATAAAGTAATCTTGAATAGAGGGCGGCCGGTCATTATTTTCAATAATAGTTGTCAATGACTGCTCTAATTTATGGGGTCAACATGAGACATATGATGGGTATAATCCATGCTGCCATATGGAAGCTGTAAATGACAAAAAGTCTCAAGTACATCATATTTGTTACAAAGATACAACATTGAGCTAGACCGCTTTGTTTGGCTATTTTCTAATCCAAATATCACACCTCTTAACAATACACTACATAGTTTGACCGTCCATTTTAGTGCAGTTATCCGTAACGGATATTTGCTCTGTAGCTGCAAAATGCTTGTTACCATTAATTTGAAGAATTCTATCCTTTATCTCCTTGTACGGAGTAAACAAGTAAAAATTTTCATCAACAAAACGATCGCTGTAGTACATAAGTACGCCACATAGCTCCCCCATTATTTTGCATGCACCTAAATCTGTTTCAAGGGTTTTGATTGTACCGACTTCAAGGGTAGAATTATCAGATTCGTCAAATTGTCCCTTTAGCATACAGTCTATATAAATCCCCTCAGAGCCACCAAAATTTACAATTGACAGAAAATCAAAATTGTAATTGCATAGTTTTGCCTTTTTAAATTCATTGGGTGAAACATATTCGTGGATATTCTCAAACCTCCCCATATCACCGTTAAGACGCGCTCTTTCCACAATCTTTTCAAAGAACTGTCCTCCAGTTAGCCGCTGCCGTTTTATATGCATCTTAAACTCTCCTATGAGTTGGCTGTTAATTTCAAAAGGTTCGTAGTTGCTTTGGAATGTTTCAATAGGTACAACGTATGGGTTAAGTGTTCCGTCTGTTAAAAAATAAATGTCGCAATAGTATTTTGCTAAACATATTATCTCTGGAAGATCACATGGGTTCTTTGGCAGAGCTCTGCACATAAATTCCATTTGCTGATCATCCATGCGCTCCAGCATATACGCTAATAGACTTAATACTTTGAGTTCGCTTGGTGTTGCTACAGAAAAACATCGGTTTAAAGATTCATTGATTTCTGCAAATGGAGTTTCAAAACTTACGTTTATTTTTTCATTTGACCAAAAGCCGGGGACTACCTCTTTAAGCAACGTTTTTAATGGTATTGGCAAATCAAATTCCATTCTTTTCCCATCGCCGTTGATATGGGTTAAATGAATCATAATATCACTCGCTTTCTGATAAACTCAAACTTACCTGTAATTATCTTTTTCGTCTTACTTGTCCTTATTAAACAATGTAATTCATCACCTGCTTTCCGGTTTCAATTTTCTACAGTCCATTGATTTTCCAATTCATGCTTTCATCAGTTGTATCGTTTCCAAGCACTTCCCTCAGCTTGGGGAAAAAGGAATCATATCCCTCTAAGGCTCCGGACTCAAGCATTGCCCCAACATCCTCCGGGCCGCCGCCTTTTTTAAAATGCTCTGCCGCCGCTTTCATTTCACTTGGGTATAGGCAATTGGGCTGCAGAGAAAGGTCGCAGATTTGTTTGGCAACTTTATTTCCATAGCTTTTTTGAATTTTCAATATTCTGGCAAGCAGGGTTTCCAACCATCGGTCTACAGGATTATTGTCATCGCCATCATCCGCAAAATCAACAAATTGTCCATTTTCCACACATTCATTAGCAAAGGAAATCCAGCGGGAAATCACTTCCGGTTTACAATCCATAAAAGCTGTCATTGCTGAGGTAAACAGAGCCGAAGATATTCCTTCTCCTGTTAAGGAAGCTTGGGAAAGATACATATTGATATCATTTTCTATAGCAGCTTCCTGATTCTGTTGAAGAATTACCTTTGCTTGTTCAATCAGTTTAATGGACTTCTCGACCCCTATCATGTTCTCAATTGTTTTTGAGCTTTCAAGGGTGCGTACTGCATTCGATAATAATACATCTACATCTTTCAATAATAATCCATGTAAAGACAGCCGCATTGCGCTTTCAGGCCATATGTCCTGTTCATCAAAAATACAACCAATCAAGTCCGCTTCCGGATAAATAAGAAAAATATCTTCATCAGGATAAAATTTTTTACATAGGCAGGGTATATAATCCTGAATTTCATATTTTGACTTCAATATATGTATCTCTGAATCATATTTTATTTCTTTTATGATGTCAGCCCGTTCGTTTTCCTCCATACCTGCGTTAAAAAATATTTCTCCATTACGTTTAAAATATATACTTTCCGCGATATTAAAAAACAGCTCAAGCTCATAATTTTCTTGCTTATCTAATGATGCGAGGGAATCAGGGTTAGCGAGAGCGTTGAGATAGACATCCTTCCCCTGAGAAACCAGCCACGCCAAAAAATAAGTAAACACATCTTGTGTGAGAATAGAATTGCTCATAACCATTCCAGCATAACCAATCCCCGGCATATATGCTGATGTAACATACTCATCAAATATTGAACTATACTTTTTCAATTGTTTATTGCTTAATCTTGACAAAGATTTTTCTATTTTTTCCAAGAACAAGTCATCTGATTTGGTGTCCGTTCTGGCCTCGGAAATAATATCCCAAAACATATCTTTATTCATTGCCTCTTTTTTCTTCATCTTTTTTCCTCCTGTTGCTTTTATAGTAAGTAGATATATCCCTGTTCAGAATGCAGAATTGTGTTAAATAATTACATTCCCAGTTCCGGTTCGTCCAAATTATGGATAGCATCTTCCTCATTTTCTGTCTTGCTATACTTTGTTTCTTTTTTAGTATCCTGTACGCCTTTAGAGTTAAATCTACAGGAGCTCAATTCAGAAACTTTTAGAACACATTCCTTCCGCGTCTGCATATAAGAGGGGTAATCCGGAAAATAATTTTGTAAAAACTCAGTAAAATCACAATCAAAGCTCGCTTTGATTGTGATTTTACTTGGCAGACGTTCTTGCTTTACTTCCTTGTTACTTGGCTGCCTGCCATGCTTTGTAATCCAATTTCCGTAGCTCTCTATAATAAATTGCATTCTTGCTTCTTTCCTTTCAAAGAAGTAATCTGCATATTCACGCAAGCAGTAGGAAGAGGGTAACTCTTTCATGTGGTGTAAAAATGTGGACATCGCCGGCAAACCATTTCTGTTATAGAATTCGCTGCTATTAGGTGGCCTGCCAAATCTTTCATAAAAACTATGTACTTGTTCTATAATGCTGTTTTTGTTCCATAGCGGTCTATGTTGATTTCGGTCAAACGAATCCGGAAAAAACTTTTCAAGAAACTGGATTAGCGTCATACCGAATCTGGATAATATGGAGTGGTAATTTGGCAGACCGTTTTTAATTTGAAAATCAGAAGTTATAGGCAATTTTCCGGTTTGCTCATAGAAATTTTTGATAGCTTCCAGAACATTATCCAGATAAAGATAAGGCTTCAGCGCTTTATGATACTCCGGGTAATTTTCCTTAAAATACTCTGTTACAGTCATTCCTAGAGCATCTGTAACGGTACAATAGTAGGGTAAATTATTGTCAGATGTAAACTCATCACAATGAGGAGGACGTTTCTCCCGCAGAATGAAATTGTTGATTTGAAGGCGTACAATATCCGCTCGTTCTTCTTGATAACTCTGTTTTTTCTCCCGAAAATAATGCCGGTAATCCGGTCGGCTTTTGAAGTATTCCGGTGGGGTTTTCCCAATAACGTTCAGAAAGGTCATATAATTTGGCAATCCGTTTTTAACACGAAATTCTTTTACTAGTGGCAAGCGATTATTTCGTGCTATGAAGGTCTCCACAGCCAACAAGACACTTTTTTTGTCCCAGCCAGTTTCCGGATTAAGCGCACTGATTCCGTTTTCTGTTGCTAACTTCTTCCTAGATGTTCGTCTGATTTTTTCCCGCCGATAACGCTCAATGTTTGCATGAAGCTCCGGATAAAGCTCTGCAAATAACTTTGTTGGAGTTTTACCGAACAGGCGCAAATAAACTGCACTGTTCGGAAGACCATATTTCGGTGAATGCTCATGTTCGGTGGGGAGGCGGCCGTTCAGTTCAATAAAATGCTCTACAGCCGATAACACTGCTTCCTCATCATATCCGAATTTCTCATAAGCTCTTGACCTGTTTTTATCCGATAAGGTTTTCTTTCGCCGTATCTCGGCTTGTTCTACCAACTCTGGATTATTAAGTTTTGCGTACTGACGCACAGACATACCAACCACATTTTTAAATGTACCAACCGACGGAAGTCCAACTTCTGGTTTCATTTCACCTTGGGTTGGAAATCGTCCGGTTTCCCGCACAAACCGTTCCACCTCGGCAATAGCTCTTTCCTTACTCCAAGCATCATCACGCGCTCTGTGCCCTTCGCTGATTCTCTGTTTTCTTAATAGCTTCGCCTGCTGAAGCAAATCGGGAAAAAACATCTTCTTATATTCAGTAATGGTCATTCCTACAAGCTGTTCGAATAATTTAGCAGAAGGCAGACCTGATCGGGGGCCAAACTGGGTGTGTAGTGGCAAACGATTATGTTGGTCAACATATTTCTGAAAAGCGTTTTTCGCTTCCTGCGCTTCCCATCTATGTGTGGGACGTTTGACTTGAGAATACCGCAGATTTTGAACCTGTTCCTTCCGTCTCTCATTTTCCTGAGCCAGCAGTTCATGGTAATTCTTTTCCTCATATTCACGTAAAGACATCCCGACTTTTTTCTCAAATGTCTTAAGGACGGCAAATTATTTTTTTTGCAGAACTCCTTAATTAACGGGAGCCGGCCTTGTTCCTTGATAAATTGTTGAAACTGAGCATCTGCCTGCTCTTTCTCTAATAGTTGCATAATTCACCTCCTTGGCTAAAACATCATAGCCAAAAATCCTCTACAAATCTATTTTTTTCTAGCATCCATCTTGCTTCCTCCTTTCCAAAATAAAAAAACTCCACCGTATACTTTTCACGATAGAGTTTCTGTGCTTTCCACAAAATACTTACATATGACTATTGCCTATAGGCTGTTACAACGTAGGTTCAAAATTCCTATTAATCTCTGTTTCAAACGATGTAAGAATATTGGACATATGTATCATCCATCTGCCCAGATTTTCTTTAAACCACGCTTGGTAAATATCTGAATCCGGCTGTATTAACTGATTTATTTCTTCCGATAATTTTATCAAATCTTCTTTTGTATACACATTCTAAACGTTTGAAAATCTTCTATTTCCTTGTTATATAAATGCAACTCTATAAACCCATTCTGTAGAAAGTCACTGGTTAATTCCGCTATCAGCAAAGTTATACTATCGTAGTATTGACCAATACTCCATTCAACATCTCTCTCTATTTCTTCCGAAGTACCTCCCATCCGTATAAACGATGCTGTAAGTTTTTCTTTTTCCGTTTTTCGCAAATATTCTGTAATTTCATGAACATTAAATTCCATATTTCTGTTTCTAAGGAATTCATCTAGGTCATGTATTAAATCCAAGCCTTTGTCACTCTCAACCGCTTTAACTCCCCATGCACCCATACCATTGTCACACTCCTTATATTTTTAAAAAAACTCCATCGTTTTTTACGATAGAGTTTCTATGCTATGTTTCCTCACATTACTTCCATATGACTATTGCCTATAGACTGTTACATCTTAGGTTCAAAGTTCCTGTTTATCTCTATTTCAAACGATGTAAGAATATTGGACATATGTTTAATCCACCTGCCCAAATCATCCTTAAACCACGATTGATAAATATCTGAATCCGGTTGCAAAAACTGATTTATTTCTTCCGATAATTTCATCAAATCTTCTTTTGTATACACAACATTAGTAATTCTGAACGTTTGAAAATCTTCTATTTCCTTATTATAGAAATCCAACTCTATAAACCCATTTTGTAGAAAATCACTTGTTAACTCAGCCACTAGCAAAGTTATATGATCGTAATAAAAATCAATATTCCATTCAACATCTCTCTCTATTTCTTCCGACTTGTCTCCAATACGCATAAACGATGCTGTAAGTTTTTCTTTTTCCGTTTTTCGCAAATATTCTGAAATTTCACGAACGTTAAATTTCATATATCTGTTTCTAAGGAATTCATTTAGATCATGTATTAAATCCAAGCCTATATCACTCTCAACCGCTTTAATTCCCCATTTACCCATACCATTGTCACACTCCTTATATTTTTTATATGGGTTTCCCCATAGCAATATAAAAAAACTCCATCGTATACATCTTACGATAGAGTTTCTATGCCATATTGTTAAATTTTATATTCCATTCTAAACTAATTTACCACACGTATGTATTTTATTCTACTGTCACTTTAAATCGGCATCTTTCCGCCCCGCCTAATACGGTTTCAATCATATCTACTTTTATGGTCTTTTCGGGCATTAAATTTCCAAGTATGTAAAGTATGCTCTGTCTGGAGCATTCGCAATGAGATACATCTTTTATATTCCCACTGAGCACTTCATCACAGACACATTCAGGGTATCCCACTTCGTAAATATGCCCAGGCTCTATAGTTTTTGCTATGAGCGCATCCGTGTTTCCATATTTCTTATACTGCTCATCCAAACTGCAGCCGCATTCCCTAAACTGCTGTTGTTGAATCGGTAAAACGGTATCTTTTACACAATTAATTGCTTTATTTTTGTAATCCATATTTTTTCCTTTCTGATATTGGGAGGTTAAACTCCAATTTTTATTAAACTTTCAAAATATTAGGGAATCAGTATAATAATTTTCCCCACTATTGTCAATGAAAATTTGCTGGTAAATTATTCCGATACAGACCAATTATGCCCCAGTTCATTATTGCTCTGGGATTGTAACAAACACCTTGTTTTGATGACAATCTCATATTGACAAAATTTGATTTGACACTTATACTGTTCATATCAAAAAAAATTGATTTGAGGTGATAAGCTTGGAAACTGTACACCAGAAAAACGCCAAAGTGTTTAAAGCCTTTTGCGACGAGAAACGTCTTGCTATTCTGGAACTGCTCAAAGACGGTGAAAAATGCGCCTGCGTGTTGATTGAACAAATGGATATAGGCCAATCCTCCTTGTCTTATCACATGAAAATTCTTTGTGAATCAGGCATAGTCGAAAGCCGTCAGGAAGGCAAATGGACACACTATCGTCTAAGTAAAACAGGAAGTCAGAACGCCGCTGAACTTCTTGCACAGATTACAACACCACACTCCGTAAAGGTATAAGATAACCTTAAGCCATCAGAACAGATGGCTTTTTCTCAGACTAACACATCAAAAAATTTCGATATGACTATCATTGGAGGTAATTCTATGGACTTATTAAAATCCGTCTGGTTCTTTTTCCAAGACCAGATACTCGGTATGCAGTGGCTTAATTCACTTATCGGCAGTACACTTTCTGCCCTTGGTTTGGACATTAACAGCCGTTTAGGCGGAAGTATACAGTTTTTCCTATATGATGTAATAAAAATCACTGTATTGCTCTGCCTTTTAATTTACATGATTTCTTATATCCAAAGCTATTTTCCGCCTGAGCGCAGTAAAAAAATATTAGGGCGCTTTCATGGTATATGGGCAAACGGTATCTCCGCACTTCTTGGAACAGTTAC
This sequence comes from Bacillota bacterium, assembly GCA_019422105.1. Taxonomy (GTDB): domain Bacteria; phylum Bacillota; class Clostridia; order Lachnospirales; family Anaerotignaceae; genus JAHZDZ01. The sequence continues at coordinate 139,667 of JAHZDZ010000010.1, forward strand.
ACCTTTTTGCTCCTGCTCCTCCATTCCGCTGTTTATCGGTTTCACCAACGCGGGGCTTCCATTGGGAGTTACCTTTTCTTTTCTGATTTCCTCGCCTATGGTAGACTTAGGAAGCCTTGTATTGTTAATGAGTATATTCGGCGCAAAGGTTGCGGTTGTATATGTAATTCTTGGTCTTGTCATAGCCGTTGCGGGCGGTACACTCATTGAAAAGCTGCGCATGGAATCCTATGTGGAAGAATACATTCATACTTCCGGCAGTGTTGATATTGAGTCCCCCACACTTACCCGTAAAGACAGGCTTGACTATGCAAAAGAGCAAGTCATTTCCACATTTAAAAAGGTATTTCCATATATTCTAGTTGGTGTTGGCATTGGCGCTCTCATTCACAACTGGATTCCCGAAAGCTGGATTGAGGCGATACTAGGCAGCAATAACCCATTTGGCGTTATACTCGCAACCATTGTGGGGATTCCTATGTACGCTGATATTTTCGGCACAATTCCGGTTGCTGAAGCTCTGCTTTTTAAAGGCGCACAGCTTGGAACAATTCTGTCATTTATGATGGCTGTGACTACCTTAAGTCTGCCGTCTGTGATAATGCTACGAAAGGCTGTGAAACCAAAGCTTTTGGCGTTGTTTATTTTTATCTGTACTGCCGGTATCATACTTGTGGGGTACATGTTCAACACCCTTCAATTTCTATTTATATAAGGAGGTTTTACTATGGGTTTCTTCAATAAGAAAAAAACCGAAAACAACACCTGCCGTAACTGCAACCTGAACGCCGAAACCATGCAAAAAGCGCAACGGGCAATATCAAACAACAAAGGTATCAAAATACTCGGCTCAGGCTGTAAAAAATGCAACGACCTTGAAGCGGCAACAAAATCGGCTCTTTCCTCTCTTGGACTGGATGACAGCATTGAGCATGTTACTGATTTTACTCAGATTGCCTCCTATGGCGTTATGACAACTCCAGCCCTTGTCATTGACGGCAAGGTAATGTCTTATGGCAAAGTGCTGAAAAAAGAGGAAGTTGCCGCACTAATACAGAAAGCGAGAGGATAACAATGAAACCAAAAGTCGCCTTTATTTGTGTACACAATTCCTGCCGCAGCCAGATAGCTGAGGCTCTGGGAAGACACCTTGCTTTGGATGTTTTCGACAGTTATTCCGCCGGAACAGAAACCAAGCCCCAAATCAATCGGGACGCGGTTCGTCTTATGAAACAACTTTACAATATTGACATGGAGCAAACACAATATTCCAAACTGCTCTCTGATATACCAGCGCCTGACATTGTAATCACAATGGGCTGCAATGTCGCCTGTCCCTATTTGCCATGCCGCTATCGCGAGGATTGGGGCCTTGAAGACCCTACAGGGAAAACGGATGCGGAATTTTTGAACATAATCAGCAACGTCAGCAGGCAGATACAATCTTTAAAACTGAAAATTTCAAACGGAAATATCTGACTTATCCCTCCAAAGTAAAGAAGAAATGGTGCAATCCATTTCTTCTATTTACTATAGGCCAATGATACCCCATATGTACAATGGCGCTGTCATGGCAAACACCAACCCAAAGAACAGAATAGCCACCGGAGTAAACTCAAACTCACCGTGCTTTTTATATGCAAAATAGCTCATAGCCAAATTTACAAATAAAAGAATAGCCAAAACACAATCAATAATAGGAAATATTACTTTATTGGTTATACTTTTGATTTCTTCGGCACTGGTTTTCCACGTTTGCTCGATGGCACCTGAAACTTTCCCTGTATCAGCCGCAAAAACAGTAGGTGCAAAAATGGCTGTTAACAGCAAAATAAAAACAGCGATTATGCAAATTCTTTTTAACCTTTGACTCAATTTCCATCACTCCTTCCTGAAATTAAAAAAGCCGACCTTAGTCAGCTTTTCTTGAAACTCCATGTTTTTTCCTCTACATTTTTCTCTTTCATCTATTTGAGCATAGCAGGCTCTGTCTATATATGTCATCTTGCTTAACTCAAACTGTTCAGTATTATTAAATATTTTAGTTAGCTCTTGTTCAAAGAAACCCATATTGATTCCCGGTCATTTTCCAATATCTCCTGAAGTACCAGTTGATTTTCCGATTCCATTCTTTTATCTCCTACCCACCAAGACAACACTTCCTTGCCATCTTTCCAGACTGGATGCAAGCCTGCGTCAACTCTGGCTTGAATCATACGGTCAAAGGTTCTGACATACGCCTGTTTATATTTGGGATACCGTTCCAGTTCCCATTTCATCTGTTTAAATCCTGAAAAGGGACACCCAATACAGCCTAAGCGTTTAAAGCCACAGTCATAAAGAGAACAATATGGTATCTGCCGCAATGATATGTATTCCCAAACATCCTCGTTGCTCCAATCAATAATCGGATTGACTATATGCCGTCCCTTCACCGCACAGGTTTCAAACATCATTCTGGCTTCTTCGTTATCATTGTGTAAAACAATATGCCTGCTGGAATAAGCGTTTAATTCTATTATGCCCCGCTTTTTTCTTCTCCTGACGCTCTCCGCCCATCTAACGCCTGTTATAGATACTTTCTCGTCCATTGTGTTATTTTCCTTAAGATCAGCGCAGCAGTACCGCATCAGTCTGGTTGGAGGAGTCTTATGGCGAACAATTAATTGCCACATAGTTTCCTTTGGATATTTTACAATGATATCAGGAAAATACTCTCTGATAAAATGAATTAGTTCCGGAGGGTCGACTGTTGTGTGATTATAATAAGGAGTAAATTTTACACCTGAGTCCAAAGCCAGATAATAAATGCACAGGCTGTCTTTTACTCCGCTGAAGGCAAGATGATATCCTTCCTCCGGCTCAAACATTCTTAATCGTTCCATTGCTTTCTCTACTTTATTGATATCGCCGAACAGGGTATGTTCAATTAGCATTTATACACCCCTTTCCAAAGGAAAAAGGACAGTCTTTTGACTGTCCTTTTAACGCAATTTAAAATCAATACCCTGTTTTCGGAAGCTTTACCGCCGGAGTATCCACAGCCCATACCTTGGTGTTCCAGCTTGCTTTTGCCGACTCCCACTCATTGCCGTATCGGCCGCCTGCATCTGCTCTGTTGGTGATATTGTAGTCCTTTGGTACAGAGGGAAGAACCTGACAGAACACATGCATGCTTTTTGTCTGTTTAAAACCGGGGCTTGCCTGTGGAAATTCCAGACGAACATCTGTCACATACTCTCCGTTCTGCAATCCCAACACGTTAGGGTGGAGGCTGAATTCATAGTCATTCTTGCTCAACAGGTTTTCAGCTAATGTCATATAATCCCTGTAATTTGTTTTGTATGTAATTTTATAATACAGCCTTTCCGAGAACGTGCCTGTTGTAATTTTCAATACCCTTGTGGCATCTGTCGGTATTCTGTCATGGATATAAAAATTCTCCAGACTTGCCGAAGAGTCATTTGTAACACCATAAATTTCATAATCCATAGTTTGACCCGGCGAGGTCTGGTTGGGGCCTTTCTTCTGTACTGTCAAGTTCAGTGAGATACTGCCGTTCAGCACCTCAAACCTGACAATATCACCGTTATGGCGTATTTCAGCTATCAACGTCCTGTCGTTCATGGCATAATATCTCGGCGCGGATACTTCCTTCACAGTATATACGCCTGTGGGAAGTCCTTTGGATGCTGCTATTCCACGGCTATCGCTGGTGATTTTATCCACCATGTTTCCGGTGATATTATATATTTCAAACACAGCGCCGGAAAGGGGAGAGCCTGCCGGAAGACCTGTCAGTTCGTTAAACTCTGAGGAGCGTTTTGTGATTACTATCTGTCCGACTTCAGGTGTGTTTTCCCATTCTATTTCTGTAGTCCGTCCATTCTGCACATAAAATGTTTTTACACTGTCATCGGACAGGTAACCATTTGCCGGTTCAATTTCACGAAGCTTATATTTTCCTTCCGGTAGCTCCTTCCTTATCCAGACATATCCCTCGTCATCGCTCTCGAATTGTCCTATAGGTTCGTTGCCGCTATCGTATAAAAGGAATTTTACACCCTCAATTCCTTCCCCTGTTACTGAATCAATTTTATGTATGAGAACGGAGGAAAGGGGGTCATTTTCTATTTCAATGGTTGTTCTTTTACCGTCCCTTATCTCTACTTCTCTGGCTTCGCTGTCAAGCTGAAATCCTTTTGCCGCTTTTGTTTCTTTAATGAGATATGTTCCTTCCTCCAATCCTTCAATTACAATTAATCCGCTTTCGTCTGTCTTATATGTGCCGATTTCCTCGCCATTTAATTTGGTGACAAGGAACTTTACTCCTTCAATGGGCTTATCATTTCGGCTGGATGTTTTTTTAATCACTAAGGAGGAGTATGGGTCATTGGTTACCTCCAGCATAGCCAGTTTTCCTGATTTCACTTCCACTGTTCTTGGCTCTTTGTCCCAATGATAGTTCTCCAGTCCTTGTGTTTCCGTCACCGTATAGAATCCATCCTCCAGATTTGATATATATACCATACCTTCTTTGTCCGTCTTGAAGCTGCCGATTTTTTCTCCGTTCATTTTAGCAACGAAAAACTCCACACCCTCCAAAGGCTCTCTTGTATCGGAATCCAATTTTACTATCTTTAATCCCGACAGAGGTTTATTGGTGAATTCCTCAGTATAGGTTTTGCCGTATTCAATGGCTATTATCCTTGACTGGTTTTCCAGCATGTATCCTTCAGGGGCCTCAATTTCTTCAATGATGTAGCTGTCCTTTTCAAGCCCCGGTATGGTGATTGAGCCGTTACTGTCCGTGGTAAATACTCCGTTTTCCGTACCGACAACATCACCTTTTGATGTAGTAATTTTAAATTTAGCATTGGGCAGAGGTTCTTTTGTATAATAATCCTTTTTCAGAATGAAAAGCGATCCTACAGGCTGATTTTGAAAATAAACCTTATAGGTTTTTCCGTCTGTGCCAATTTGTATTGTCTGAGGCGTTGTGTCCAAGGAGTATCCGGCAGGTGCTTCCAATTCTGTTATAACGTAACTGTCCGGTTTCAAATTCGGCACAAGTATTTCTCCGTTTGAATTGGTAACAAACACGCCGTTGTCACTGCCAGCCACCGTACCGTCACCTGTTGTCACTTTGAATTTGGCGTTTGCCAGCGGCTTATTTGTCAATGCATCAACCTTACTTATCAACAGAGAGCCGTAAGGATAGTTTGCGAAGGTAACCTCCACAACGGAAGTACCATCGGCCTTCAGCCACGCCTGCTGTTTTGAGTTCTCGCTTAACAAGTAGTTTGTGGGCGGCTGCACTTCCTCAATTATGTATGCGCCAGCTTCCAGCCCAGTGATTACAATAATTCCTGAATTGTCAGTGTTATATCGTCCTATGATTGTACCTGAGTTTCCGGAGATGTCACCTGATACCTTTCTCACCTCAAACACAGCCCCAGCAAGCATTTCGGAAGTGTTGGCGTCTGTTTTTTTGATTACGATGCTGTTCAGAGGGTAATTGGGAACTTCCTCTCCTAAGTTGTAATCATTGCCGGAGGAAACAATACCACTTTCAGGGACAGTATTGTTCTGGTTTCCGTTGTCCGGCAGAGCGTTATCTGCATCAGGCTGTGTTGCTTCCATTTCTTCCAAGTCAACAGAGTAGGCATTTTCTCCAGGTGCTAGATACTTACGGGTAATTGGGTTGCTTGGCATACCCATTCCTTCCGCAGCCCGTATTTCTGTTATGACATACCAACCCGAATCAACATCTTTCAAAATAATTTGTCCGTTTTTATCAGTTTTGAAAGTTCCCAGCGTAATCACACCGCCGTTTTCAGTTTCTCTCTGAATTTTGAATGTGGTGTTGGGCACTGGTTTTTCTGTCAATACATTGGTTTTCGTTACGATTAAAGTTGGTTTTCTGGTATTTTCATATACAAGCGTCTTCAGCTTTCCGGCTTCCAGTTCAATTTCCTTATGCTGCACATCAAGAATATAGCCTGTCGGCGCTGTAATTTCATCAACGGTATAGATTCCTTCCGTCAGGTTATTGATGGTTATTTTTCCTTCCTTATCCGTCAGGTATTCGCTGACAGTGTTATCCTCAGTGCGGGTAACCTTGAATTTTGCTCCAGCCAGAGGCTCTTTGGTCTGAGAGTCTATTTTCTGTATCTCTAGAGCAGGGTTTCTTGTGTCAGTAAACACAAGAGTTTTTGTCTTTCCCCATTCAAGGCTGATGTCTTTGTGGCTTTCAGGGTCTATGCGGTATCCTTCCGGCGCTTCAATTTCCTCCACTGTGTAAACCGATTCATCCAAGTCTCTAATGACAACAGTGCCTGTTTTATCGGTCACATATTCGGATACCGTCTTATCCTCCGTTTTGGTGACTTTGAATTTTGCTCCGGCCAGCGGCTCGCCTGTCTGAGCATCAATTTTCATAATCTGCAAGGAAGGGCGAAGTCGGTTGTCAAATTTCACTTCCACTGTTTCGTTGGATTCCAGATATACGTCTTTGCTTTCCGTAGCTATCAAATAACCTTTTGGTGCCGCAATCTCGGTAATTGTGTACCAGCCTTCGGCCAAGCCGTCCAGTCTTATCTGCCCAGCCTTATCAGTCATACCCTCGTAGATGATTTTACCTCCCTTGATGGCAACGGAGAACTCTGCATTTGGAAGGGGCATTGCCGTGTCCTCATCAAACTTTTTAATGATTAGTCCTGGCTTTGCTTTATTTTTCAATGTGATAACCGCTGTTTTTCCGGCTTCCAGTTTAATGCTTTGAGGTGTTTCATTAAGCAGATATCCTTCCGGCGCTGCGATTTCTGTCACTGTATATATTCCGCTTTTCATGTTGGTGATGGTGGCTTTTCCTGATGCGTTGGTGTACACATCCCATGAATCATGTCCTCCGTCATATGCCACCCTGATTGTGGCTCCGGCCAGCTTTTCGCCTGTGTCTGCGTCAACCTTCATGATTTCCAATTCGGCCATTTCCTCGTTTGAGAAAGTCACAACAGTCGGTTCGTCAGCGTCTTCTATCTCTACGTCCTTGTGATTGTTTTCATCCAGCACGTAGCCTGTGGGCGGTACTTCCTCCGTAACGGATACTGTTCCTGTTATATCAGGAATTAAAATTTCGCCATTTTTATCTGTCACATAATGCCCTATGGTTTTTCCGTCCACTTCTACCTTGAACACCGCGCCTGAAAGACCTTTTGCTGTGCCTTTTTTTACTTTCAGTATCTGCAGTCCTGCGCTTGCTTCAGGGACATCGGGGTAATCGGGTTCTTCTGGACTACCTGGGATTTCCATATATGAAACATCAGCCCATGAATCTCCATTGTAGTTTGGCAAAGGAGCCACATAATAGTCTTGTCTATTAGTATGTGATAAGCCAAACATAACCGATTTATTTTCAAGCTTTCCCTTTATGATAATGCGAAAGTTTCCTTCTCTTTCCTGACCAGTCTTCGGTATTAATACCTTAACCGTATCTTCTGTACCGTCAAAGGTATCCTTTACATTATTATTTTTGTCGGTAACTTTTGTTCCTGCGGGAACATTACCGTCCAACACCACACGAAAGCTGTCAATATCTACATTTGATTTAATGGTATAGGTTTGTGACAGATAATTGCTGTCGATATCATCTTCCTGTGCTGTAGGTGTGGCTGGGTTGGTTGCCAGCCAAGTTCCGTACACAACAGTATTTGCCAGACCTTTCGCTACCAGATTTTTCATTGCTGTTTCTACAGCTTTATTCTGCTCTCCGTTGGCCTGCCAATCATTCAAATTGCTGTAATTGTCATGTACCAGCGCCCATACCGCCATCTTAGTGGCATAGTAGGCTTCATAATCATTGCGGACACCAAGCTCCTGCGGTGACTTATATGGATAACCATTTACAATAGCCGCCCATACATGAGGATCGGTGTCAAGCTGGTCTACATCCACATCATACGTTTTCGCTGATATATCCTCAATACCCGGCTTATTGGGATTTGCGCAATAGGCTGGCAGTTCCTGTCCGTTTTCAGCTTTATAAACAATGACAGCGGGGGCAAAGTTCTCCGTATCAATAATTCCTTTCCATGTGAGTAGCTGCTGGCCTTTGTCCTGTTTTACATAGAGATTGACCTTGTTTAGGGCCTCATCCATTGAATTCCCCGCAAAGGTTTCCACAGTTCCGCTGAAAGCCAATAAGCTTATCATGAGTATGGACGTAATTTTTTTTAATACATTCATACAATTTCTCCTTTCCGAATGCAACAAAAAAAGGCTTTGAATCTCAAAGCCTTTAAAAATATAGGTTATTAATTCTGTATTTCTGTTTTTAAGTCAGGAACAATATAGCCGATTAATTTTAATCTGTTTCCCTTTTTGAAATCCGAGAAGCTTTTTTTCTTTACCGTTCCGTCAATACTTGGGTCAAAAATTCCATCGGCATTGCTGTTTCCTTCGCTAAAATAAATATATTCGGGTTTGTCATTAACTTTTTCCACATACTCGATAAAAACCACATGACCCGGATGAGTATCACTGCTGTTGACTGGCGCAAAAACTGCTATTGATTGCTCTTGTATCGCTTCTATATCCAATACTGTTTTTATCTCATTACTTTTGCCTGCGTTTGCAATCCATTTCTTTGCGCTGCCCATACCGAAGGGCATCCTAATGCCATGTACTTCAGCGAATCTGCCCTCGGCATACCAAGTACACTGACCTATAGTGCCGGGTTGATACGCTTCTGTAAATCTTCCAGAGCCTTTCAAACTTGGGTCGGCTGTTTCATCCAGTATATGACCCAGAGTAACGCCAACCTCCGGTGCTTCCTCCAATGGCGGAATGGGTTCAAAAGGCGGTTTTTCCACTTTCTCCTGTATGCTTGCACTGAATTCTGGGGAGCAGTGTGTCGTGATTACCTTTCTGCCGTTTTCATATGTGATTTCTATTGTCATACCCGGCACAGGGCCTTGAATGATTTCCCCATAAGCCGGAACGCTTGCCAGCAGCATAGATGTCATCGTTATCATAATAAGTCCTTTTTTCATAGGATTTCACCTTGCTTTCTTCATGAATTATGTATCTACCTCCTTTATATCTCATATTTGCGCTCAGTTCAAGTGTTTTTTTCATAAATGCATAATCGTTTAATCTACTTCCTTTGCCTGAACACAAAGCCGCTTTTCTCCGTCATTTTCCACACAAGTGATTAAGGTTATTTTGTTGTCAGAAGTATATTGAAGTTTCGACCAGTCTGTATCCTTTATTTTGCCTACGTAGGTTACCCTATATGTTCTTGTTCCAAGGTTTGTTTTATAGGTAATTTTATCTCCTTTTTCCAGCTTCTTGAGGTCACCAAAATAATCATTGGAACCTCTGTTATGTCCCACCAGACCAATATTTCCGTTCCACACACTGGTGGAGGCTACATGACCTACGCCTTTTTTCATGGCAGAGTAGGTATCGCCGTCATAAGCGGTTACCTTCAAATCTATGGCTGGTATTTTCAAAGTGCCGATACTGCCGTCATCATTCCGTACCTTTTCAATAGAGGTCAGTGGATATTGGCTGTATTCGTCATCGTAGGTGTAATCGGGGATTTTACTTGACGAATTGCTGTTGGAAACATAACCGCCTGTATTAATATTTGCCGTATAGCCGCCGCTTACACCGCCTCCGTCTGTTGTTCCTGCAAGCAGTGTTGAGGGGCTTTGGGTATAACTGTTGATTGGTGCAGTAGCCGGAGCATATGTTGTGCTGTTGGCAGAAGGGGAGTTTGGCGTTATTATGTTAGCTCCGTACTCTGAGGTATACACACTTTGAGGGGTTATGTCATAGATATCCTTCAAATAGTCGGGTATATCTCCATTGATGTTTAGTCCCGATGCTCCCGCTATAACAAATTCCTCCTTGTTTTCTGTTTTGTAGCCGTAGGTCAAATCAGAGTCAAGAGCGAAAGCCGTAACACTGACCACCAAAGACCAAAAAGCAGTAAATAATATAAATATCTTATTCCGCATCCAGAACACCCCCTAAATCCAAGTCAAATTTGTACTCACTATTTCTTTCATTTATCCTGTGTTTAACCGTTACATCCTTTAGGGTAACAGATATATTTCTGCCGAACATTTCGTTTGTTGTCTTTTTATCCAGCACAAACTGAAAAACATAACTTTGAATCATATCTTCAAACTCATTGAGATCAATAGTTGGTTCATTTTTATCCACAGCCTGATGTCCAATGCAGATATACTCTTTCCCAATCAGATTATAAACGTCTGCGCCTTTTCTGTTTTTCAGATAGATAACAATTAAAACAACGGCACATACGCTCATAAGCACAACAATAATGATTGTGACTATTTTCAGTATTGTGGGCATATTGCTGTCTTCTACTGCGATAGGTGTTCCCATATAAGTTACAGTATATGTCACCGTACCCGGCTCTGTCCTTTCTGCCATTCCACGGTATCTCGCTGTGGACACATAGCCTGTGGGAACTTGGCTGGAGAATGTTTTGGCATATGTTGCCGTTGCCTTGTATTCTGTCGGCACAAGAGAATCTCCGGCCAAGCCTGTTCCCATGACCGTCCAGCTTATATCCGTCAGGGGAAGGGTGTATCCGTCCTTTATGGCAGTCTGCGAAACATAGGAAGGGTCAGCGTACATAAGTCCTGGGTACTCTTTTACTGTGGAAACCGTATAGTTTTTTGTGGTATATCCGGCAACCTCTGTCACGATACTTCCGGTATCCAGAGAGAGTGTTCCCTTGTAGCCGTCTTTTTCGTATGGCTTAGTGGAGGGAAATTGCTTTATTATTTCCTCTAAATTCTTGTTTTGGGATTCTGCTTTGGCTTCCTCCGTTATCTCTTTTGTTTCCTTCTTTTCGTTTGCAATACCGTCTGTGGTTTCATGGGTAAAAATAAAACCATCCAGTTCAAAGTCCGGCTCTGTCAGTGTATCCGGCTTTGTCTCGGCGGCTGTTTCATAAATTTTTATCAGGTACTCCTTACCGTCTATATTCTTCCGTTCCACAGATGTGGGCACTGGGAACGACTGTTTCTGCTCAGTTTGAATTTCTCCTGTCTCAGCAAGTGCAGTAAACGGCAACATAAGGGAAAAGATTATCATTGCCGCTATGCTTGCTAGCTTAAGTCTTTTCATTTCGATACCTCCTTTAATCAATCTGCGTATTAATCATAATCAATCCTTTTTTCTCTTGCTATCCATTTTCCGCACCTTCGGCAGCACAGCCATTCCTTGCCGCATATGGCTTCTATCTCGCCGTCTGAAAAATCATGACCTTTTTCTCTGCATTCCTTTTCAATGAGCAGTTCCTTTTCTTTTTCCTTCAAGGCTCTTTCCTCTATAATGTAATCATCCGGCAAAAATCCTTTCTTCAGTATGTATTCTGATTTTACTGTATTGCAGTCATCCTCAAAATTTTGCGATTTTTTATATTCATCTATGGCCTCTATTATTCTTCTGTCCATATTTCATCATCCTTTCAATACAGCATATCCAGAGCCTCATCCAATACCGCATCCATTGATAGCCCCTGTTCGAATAGAGATTTTATTCTGCTTTTCACAGCTTCCTTATCTTCCTGTTGCCTCATTTCCTCATTCCTGATAAGTTGCAGAGGATTATCTGCCTCAATCTTCACCTTGTTTATGAGTATCAGCTTTCCGTAGACCAACACTTGAATCACATCATTTTTATTAATGCCGGAGGCTTCCCTCAAAAAAGAGGGTATCAGTATCCGGCCTTTATCATCCACAACTCTATAACATTGTTTGTCCATATCCGTTCTCCTTTCCGCAAAAAAATAAGACGCGTCTGCGTCTCATCTCTTATTTTAACATTCATTGTCTTTTCTTTTTCTTACCAACGGATACTGTTCCAAAATTTCCTGATACCTGTAGCAACTTTCCACATGGTCATTTATAATGCCGCTTGCCTGTAAATGAGAATATACCGTAATTGAGCCGAGGTATTTAAACCCCCTTTTTTTCAAATCCTTGCTTATCTCATCTGACAATCCGTTTCTGGCTGGTATGTTTCCTTTCTGATGACCTGCATAGAGTATGGTTTTGCCTTTTGAATATGACCAGAGGTAATCGCTGAATGTCCCAAATTCTTCACGTATTTTTTGGAAATACACAGCGTTTTTTATGACAGCTTCGATTTTTCTCACTGACTTTATCATACCGTCTGTTTCCATGATTCTTTTTACGTCTTCTTCCGTATAGACAGCAATCTTATTGTAATCAAAATTGTCAAAACACTGACGGAATATTTCTCTTTTCTGTATCATCATGTTCCAGTTCAGACCACACTGCATAACCTCAAGCATCAGAAATTCAAACTGTTTCCTATCGTTATGCAGAGGGATTCCCCATTCCTCATCATGGTATTTTACCAATTTTTCATTACTCAGACACCATTCGCAGCGTTCCATTCTAATCTCTCCATTTTTCAGCTCAGGCTTTTTATTTTCTTCTTCGTCAGGTCATAGCTCAAATCTATGAGACCGAAGATTTTATCATCAGGTACAGAACCGTCCAGCAGTATGGTAATCCAATACTTCTTGTTCATATGATATCCGGGCAAAAAACCGTCATTGCCCATTAAACCATCAATCAGCAATGGGTCGCACTTTAAGTCCAATATTTCAATTTCATCCGTACCCTTAAACCCCAGTTTATCTTTTCCCACTGTCAGCAAAGCGGCAAACCATTTGCCGTTCAAATCATGGCGGAATATTGCGTCACTTGGGTATTTCGCCCATAAAAACTCCGGCTCTGCGCCGTAGGTTTCCCCTATGTATTTTATGACACGCTTCGCACCATCGCTTTTGAATCCCATCATATCTTCCCCTAACAGTTTTTTCTTTATAAAACAAGTGTAATATTTCTCAATTGCTTTGTCAATTTAATACTACAACAGTGTTATCTGACTGGGTTGCTTTTCTCTCCGTTCGTTCATATTATAATTGGCAATCAATACCTCCTTGAACATATTGCCCGGCTCATACCGCTGGGATATGCTGTTTAAGCGTTCAAAGCTCTCTATTTCGAAGTCTTTATATAAATCCCTTATGAATTCACAGTCATTATAAGAAAGCAGGAATTTTCCCTGTATTCCGCTTAAAACCTTATGGAGACCGTAATGGTCTTCCAATGAAAACCGTTCCGCATACAGCCTTTCCGTACCGTAATATGGCGGATCGCAGTAAGAGAAAGCTGTAGGTCTGTCGAATATAGGAATTAATGTTTCGTAGCTTCTATTTTGTATGACGACTCCTTTTCCTGCATTTCCTTCCGCTTTGGCTATGTCCGTCCTGTTTTTTACTCCGTTTTCATTTAATCTTCTGTTTGCCTGCCATATCAACTGGTATAACTGAGCGATATTTGTTGGCTGGGCATTAAAGCTGGTGCTTCCTCCGGCGTAACTGTATCGGATGAGTTTGAAAAATATAACGGCTCTGCGGATATCACCCAGCATGGCGCGTTCCTCCAGCAACCCCTTATACTCGTTAAACTCCAAATCGCTCATATACCGCTCTGCCAATTCCAGTTCTTCTTTTTGAAAGGGAAGGGTAAAATCTTTTTTTCTGTTCCACTTGAGGAGCATATCAAATTCCTCACGTCCATTTAAGGGCAGCCAGCCAAGTTCCTCCAAAAAAGCAAGAGGTCTATACTTGATTACGTAAAACAGATTTGTCAAATCTGAATTGTAATCGTTATAGACCTCAAAGGGTTCCGGCTTTTTTGCGAACAATATCCATGCCGCTCCGCCGAATACTTCTATGTACCTGTCATAATTGATAGGAAATCTCTCCAGTATAATATCCCGCATTAGCTTTTTGCCGCCAATCCAAGGTATAAAACTATTTATCACACACATATCACCTCTCTACATTTTTAATTCAGATTCTTCTGATTCCGGTATATCAAAATCAGGAATATGCTCTCCGTCATATATCTCTATTATTTCGTTATTCGTAAAGGTATCCTCCACATAATATCCATCCATCAATTCACCTTTATGGGTTCTTATATGTTCCTCTGCAATTTTCTCGTAATTTAGATAGGGCAGGGGCTCATTATCAAATTGTGTATGAAACATATCATTTTCCACAAGAAATCTTCCCAATTCTTCTTTATCTCTAATATCATTTATTATGCAGATTCCATCCAGATTTGCTGTCAGATTGATGAAATCCTTTATTTTCTTGGGTCTGTACAAGACCAATGCATCTTCGTAAACACGTTTTGTTTCCTCATCCAGTTCTGAATACAATTTGAAAAAATAATTTAATTCGTATAGGTTTATATTAACAATCCACGAAGCTGAATCTGACAATATTTTATCCAGTTCACGTGACTTGCTATCAAACTGGCAGATATACCGTCTGGCAGTATTTGGTGTATTATCTAAAAAGCATTTAATTTCATCGGGAGATGTTGGCATAAGAATATCTCTGGTTATCCACTGTGCGTCATATCCTTCCAGTCTAACGCTACACTCAAAATCTCGCATCTTATACACGTTCCAAGATACATTTTTCACCTCCGTTTCATAATCCCTATATATTCTTTCAAAATGCCACAAAATAAAGGCATTATTATCATAAATAATCTCACTGATACTTCGCCAAAAAGCATCTCTGTCTTTATCCTCCAGCCCTCTTTTTTCTCCTTCCTCTCTATAGTTATCAAACACTGACAGTATATCTTCTACAATAGTTTTATCAATAATATCTAACGCACAAGCATCTATAAATTCCTGTCTGATATAGTCAGCCCCTTCAAAAGTTCTCATTATAACACCTCCGTTTATAAAGATTGCTAAAAGGATTCTCTCCGGTTAGACTCATCGATAAAATCTTTTATTATCTCTTTACTTTTCTCAAATAGATTCACAAGCTCACCTCTTTTAGAAACCACTGAACAGCTTCGCTTATACATCCAAAGCCTTGATTATATGTTTCGTAAAGAAATCTTTCCGTTTCTGTTTTAGTCATGGTTTCCAGTAGCCTCGCAAAATAATTCAGTGTAAATACATCCTCATCCCAAAGCATAATATCGGACAAAAAGTTATCTATCCCTTTGGAATCGCTGAAAGAGGTTACGATGAAACAATCATCCAAGCTTTGGGTTTCGGTTTTCTCCACACAATTCCAAATAGTCTTTTCATCCAATGGCAATACCAGCCTTACGCTTATCTCCCTGTTTTCTTTACACAATGCTTTGCTTGCGATACATATACTAATCATTGCTATTCACAATCCTTTCTTTTATATACATTGGTATTTATTTTTCAGTGTTAGTTTCCGTTTTCAGATATTCCATTATTTTCTCTCCTACAGCACGTACAACGGGAACGGTTACGGCGTTTCCTGCTTGCTTATAAAGTTGAGCCTCAGAGCATACTGCCGCCGCTTTATAAAAATAATCATCCGGAACACCCTGAAGACGGAAAGTCTCAAGGGGAGTGAGCCGTCTGATACGTGACTTTTGCAAGATTCCGTGGATATCCATAGCCGTTACCGTAAACATTTCCTCATCTTCATCCTTTATCCTCCTGCCGTTTTGCCGTGTTTTTATTCTGTTTGGCGTTAATATGGCTCTGGGCAAATCACTGTGTAATACACCTGTTCTCTGCTGGTTTCTTCCCAATCCGCCACTTGTACGTGTATCAATTGTTCCGCAGCAATCCTTAATTACAATGCCGTTCTCATCATCCTTTGCAACGAAAAACAGCCCTGTTTTCGCTCCTAGTCCTCCAGATCCTGAATTGATAGTTGGAGCAATTCCTCCTGTGTCATAGATTCTGCTTCCTTGCGGGCCTCCAATAACCTGTTTAAGAGCCGCTCGGCTTGTTTCTCCGAGAGGAAAAATCTTTCCGGTACTTCTTCCTGTAATATCTCCGATAATGTATATACGCTCTCTGTTTTGGGGGACTCCAAAGTTTTTTGAGTTGAGAAGCGCATATTCGATATTGTAGCCCAGTGCGGCCAGTTCAAATAAAACAACGGCAAAATCCCTTCCGCCGTCAGATGAAAGGAGTCCCTTAACATTCTCAAGGATAATCCATCGGGGTTTATTGTCACACTCTCTGAGGAGTCTAACAAACTCAAAAAACAGTCCAGTTCGATGTCCGAGTAATCCCTTTCTTTCACCTGCAATAGAAACGTCTTGGCATGGGAATCCGGCTGTCCAAACATCGACATCTGGTATGCTTTCGGCACTGACTTTGATGATATCTTTTTCAAACCATTCATCCTCCTTCGGCTGATGCATTGCCTTGTAGCTCATGTTTGCGTATTTGTCTATTTCGCAATGTCCTCTGCAAACAAACCCGGCCTGCTCCAACCCAAGGCGGAATAGGCCGATACCTGAGAAAAAATCTAAAAATCCATATGAGGCATTCCTCCTTTCCGCAAAAAAATAAGAGCATTTCTCATGCTCCTTGATAAGGTCTTACAAAATTGATGTTGCGAAATTAAAACGCTACCCCATGAATGGCATATCCGCTTTTTTCTCCGGCATCTGTTCTGCATATCTTATTTCATCCAATTTTTGCTTTGCCCAGTCAGGTAAAAATTCGGATTTTAATTCTCCTATAAAATCACTCCTATGAAATTGACATTCTTCATTATCTTTCAAAAAACTTCCATACACTATTCTTCCTCTTGCTCTCGGAGAACATCCAAATCCCCCGATACAATAAACAAGCTGATAGTCAGCCTGTTTATACTCTTTCACAAGAATACTTGGTTCTAAAACCATTAATCTGCCTTTAAAATTTAATTCTGTTGATTCAAAACAATGGCTTTTGTTAAATAGATTTTGCGGCGTGTTCTCATTCATTTAATCTCTCCTTTTGAAATGGGGTAGGGTAAGTATCGTTATCAATTGTTTAACTGATCAGCCCAATCATTTGCCAGTTCCAATAGGTACTCATTTAATAGGTCAGGCTTTGATTCCAGTACAGACATATACTGCGGCAATTCGATATCCATTAAAATGTATAAGGCTTTTAGGAGTATCAGAAGCTCATCTTCTCTCTCATCCCGAATGAGCCATTCCATAATATCCAGTACCATCTTTAGCTTTTCAGAATCACATTTATCTACGGCAGAATAAAGTTTTTCAGCTTCTACACAGGCTAGTAATGAAATTCCTTGTGTTTCTAATTGTTCCTTATTATTTATTTCCACTATAAAGTTTTCCATAATTATTCCTCCTTTTTTATTGCTTGGCTATAGACTCTCATATATCCTTCTACACTTCAAATTTTCCAAATCCTTAACCTCACGATTTCACTTCTTTATTTCAGATAATTAGAGATTTGTCTTTTAAGGTTCTTTAAATCAAGCATAAAAAAAAGACTGATTAACTGTCAGAATGCAATAGCCAAAAATGGCGTTATATCAGCATTTGTACTAATAAAATCAGTCAAAGTTTTATATTTAATGACTGTCAAAAATGACTGTCAATTTTAAAAAAAGGGGTTTTTGAGCCAAAAATCCTCTTTCCACTGCCTTTATAATTTTATTTTTTTTTCATATACTGTCAAATCAACTGTCAAAGTGGCTTTCGACGAAAAAATATTTTTTTGAATTAAAAATATTTTAAAAAATGCTACGAAAATCAGCAACTGTCAATTAACTGTCAAAATTAAAATAGAAAATAAAAAAGCCCTGAAATGTTGATTTTCAGGGCTTTTTGGGATTGCGGGAGCTGGATTTGAACCAACGACCTTCGGGTTATGAGCCCGACGAGCTACCGAACTGCTCCATCCCGCGATATTAAATTGAGTTGTTGTGAAGAGTCTTTTCGTTGGGTTATGAGCCCGACGAGCTACCGGACTGCTCTACTCCGCGTCATTATAAATGGATGGGGAAGGATTCGGACCTTCGAAGCTATCGCAACAGATTTACAGTC
>JAHZDZ010000011.1 GCA_019422105.1 Bacillota bacterium
CGCAAATAGTCTGCACCCGAAACAATCTCTTGCAAGCGAGCATGCAGTATTGTTTCTGTGCAGCCTGCTTTCTCCGCTTTTATGGTATAATAAAAAATATCTGATTGACACATGTATGAAGGAGGGCAGAATATGAATATTGTGATAGATGGTTTGTCCATAGAAAATGAACGAGCGGGCATTGGTCAATACGGCTACAGTCTCATCAATGAACTGAGCCAAAACAGGGATTTTGGCTATGGCTTTGTTTTGCAGGAGAAAATAGCGGAGGACTTCAATGATTCTATTGTCTATCAGAACTTTAAGTCAGTGCGGGAGCGGATTATGGCGGAGCAGATTGCGCTGCCGGAGATTTACGAGGATTTTGATCTGGTTCATTTTATTGACTACAGCAGCCCTTTGCTGCCAATAGAAACACCATTTATTATAACCATTCACGACCTTGCCTTCTATAAATATCCTGACACTTTTACAAAAAAAAGTCTATGGCTGAGAAAGGTTCTTCTGCCTTTATCCATAAAAAGAGCAAGGGCAATTATCGCTATGTCTGAAAATACCAAAAAGGATATTTTACAGTATTTTCCCGAGGCAAAGGGCAAGGTGCACGTTATTTATCAGGGGGGACGGAGGCTTGAGCGGATGGAGGATAAGGCCGCTGGCAGCCAGACGTTAAAGAAATACGGCATTGAGGGTGACTATATTTTGGGGCTTGGCACGATTGAGCCGAGAAAGAACCTGAAAAGACTTATACTGGCCTTTAAGCATATACGGGAGAAGTACCCACATTTAAAGCTGGTATTGGCGGGAAAAAAGGGATGGATGACAGACAGCTTTTATTCTTTTGTGAAAAAAAGCGGCATAGAGAATAGTATTGTCCTGGCCGGGTATGTAGAGCAGGAGGATATTGCGGCATTATACAGCAGGGCGACACTTTTTGTTTACCCTAGCCTTTATGAGGGCTTTGGCCTGCCGCCTCTTGAGGCTATGCGCTGCGGCGTTCCCGTTGTGGTAAGTGATAATTCATCCCTGCCTGAGGTAGTGGGGAATGCAGGCGTTTATGTTGACGCTATGAGCGTTAAAAGCATCGTAAAGGGCATGGACAGAGTGCTCAGAGACCCGAAAAAACAGATGGAAATGATTGCAGAGGGATACAGGCAGGAAAAGAAATTCAGCTGGGATGATACGGTGGATAAAACTGTTCAGCTATATAAAAAAATACTAGAGGGATAAGAGTGAAGGAAATGAAGGTAGCAATCGTTCATGATTGGTTGACAAATTTTGGCGGTGCGGAAAGAGTTGTATTGATGCTTCATGATATTTTCCCCGATGCGCCCATCTATACAACGGTTTATGATAATAAGAATATGAAGTCCTATTTTGGAGGTATGGATGTCAGAACCTCCTTTTTACAGAAGCTGCCGGGAGGTGTAAAGCATTATAAGGCTTTTTTGCCTTTTATGCCGGCTGCCTTTGAGGATTTTGACCTGAAGGAATATGATTTAGTGATAAGCTCTTCCTCCAGCTGTGCCAAGGGCGTGCGGATCGGAGGGGATACAATGCATATCTGTTACTGTCACACGCCCATGCGGTATGCCTGGGATATGTACAATGAGTATGTGGGAGCAAGAAAGCTTTGGAAAAGAGTGCCCATTGCTCTTTTCATGAATTATATCAGACTTTGGGACAGAGTATCATCAGATAGGGTTGACTACTTTCTGGCTAATTCCGCCTATGTGGCAAAACGGATACAAAAGCAGTATCATAAGAAAGCAAAGGTAATCTATCCCGGCGTTAACACAGACTATTATCAATATAACCCAAGGGTGAAACGGGAGGATTTCTATCTGGTTGTCTCCCGTCTGGTGCCCTATAAAAAAGTGGATTTGGCTGTGAGAACTTTTAACGAGCTGGGAAAAAAGCTGGTTATTATAGGCGGCGGCCCGGAGGAAAGGAAGCTTCGCCAAATGGCGGGAGCGAATATTGTCTTTTTAGGAAAATGCACAGATAAAACCATCAGACAGTATTATCAGAGGGCCAGGGCGCTTATTTTCAGTGCTGATGAGGATTTTGGCATTGTTCCTGTGGAGGCGCAGAGCTGTGGACTGCCAGTGATTGCGTATAAAAAAGGCGGCGTTCTGGAAACGGTGGCTGACGGGCAAACCGGCATTTTTTACGGGAAACAGACAACGGATTCCCTGAAGAGGGCTGTCTTAAAAATGGAGCAGGACTTTAGCTGTTTTGAGCCGGAGAAACTGAGAGAGCATGCACTTAAGTTCAGCAAGGAACGTTTTTGCAAAGAGATAGCTGCGTTTATTGAAGAAAAGGTGAAGAACAGATAAGAGCAGGTTTGGGGATTGCATATCTATGTACTTTTCTATACAGAATGGGGCATAGGAGCTTTGCATTGTTTCAAAGACAAATCGTTTTTTAAGCAGCTGAACAAAAAAGCGCTGTTTCCTTTTCAGGAAAACAGCGCTTTATTTTATGGGTTGTTGATTACAGAGCGTTGACCATTTTTGTCAAATGGGATTTCTTCCTTGCAGCAGTGTTTTTGTGATAAATGCCTTTAACGTATGCTCTGTCAATAGCGGAAAGCGCGCCTGCCAAAGCTGTCTGAGCTGCTTCCTTATTACCCTCGTTTGCTGCAATAACAACTTTTTTCATAGCTGTCTTGGTTGCGGATTTAATCATTTTATTCCTTAATGTCTTTTTGGAAATGACTTTGATTCTCTTTTTTGCTGATTTGATATTTGCCAATTGTGGTTCCTCCTAATCGATTCGTAAATACTTTTTTATAAATTGGATATTTGGGGAATATCGCTTTTCCTTTTAACCGCCTTTAGACACGGTTCCCTGCGTCCATGCAGACACACAGGGCAACGGTTAAATCAACACCATATATTGTACTAAATGATTCTGTAGAAGTCAACGAATATATGAAAAGATTTTGGTAAAAATAAATTTGGTTGATTTGATTGAAAACGTTATCTCTATTATATCCAGTTTCAGGAGGAAAGCAATGAAAAAAAATAAAAATAATGCAGTGAATCAGAATGAACATACAGATAAAGCTGCTGTAGATAAAAAGGATATACCATGGAATTTCAGCGTCAGGACAGACCTGGCCATTGAGCAGAGAGAGCTTTTGGAGGAAAAGGAGGACGAGAGTCTTGACGGCATTGAGGTCACGAACGAGGAAATGGAGGATATTTTTATTACCCATGTAAAAATACTGGATGAAAGGGGAAGCAGGGCCATGGGGAAACCTGTTGGAAACTATATCACTATTGAAGCGGATAAGCTGAAGGAAAATGATATCAAGTGCCACGAGAAAATTATGGGGATACTCTCTAAAAATATAGCAAGGCTTGCAAAGGTCAATGAAAAAAGCACTATTCTTGTAGTTGGCCTGGGAAATTGGAATATTACGCCGGATGCCCTGGGGCCGAAGGTTATATCCAAAATATTGGTTACAAGGCATCTTCTTGACAGCCTTCCCGAGGAGATTGATGAGTCTGTCAGAGCGGTTGCCGCTGTTTCACCTGGTGTAATGGGCATTACGGGTATTGAAACAGGAGAAATTATACAGGGTATTGTTGAAAAGCTGAAACCGGATTTAGTCATTGCCATAGATGCCCTGGCAGCAAGAAGGTTCAGCCGTATCAATGCCACCATACAAATGTCCGATACGGGAGTAAGCCCGGGAGCCGGGGTTGGCAACAAGAGAATGGCGCTGAATGAGAAAACTCTGGGCGTTCCGGTTATCGCTTTGGGCGTTCCCACTGTAGTGGATGCCGCTACTTTAATCAATGACACGATGGACAGAATGCTGGCACAGATGATTGAGCAGACCCAGGAGGGATCGGAATTCTATAAGATGCTGAAAAATCTGGACAGTGATGAAAAGTATCAGCTTATCATAGAGATTTTAAATCCTTATGTGGGAAATATGTTCGTGACACCAAAGGAAGTGGACGCAGTTGTGGACAGGCTGGCCAATATTATTGCCAATTCCATTAATGTGGCGTTGCATCCGGGAATTACAATGGAGGACATCAACCGATATACCTATTAAGTAAAAGCGTATTTAGTGAAGAAGCCAGTGCAAAAACAGGCAGGGCTTTTAAAAGCTTTTCCTGTTATAATTTGAGTGCCGTTTTTTCCGTGTTGATTAATGCAATACCCCCTGGCCCATAACGATAAACTGTGCTGTTATTATAAAATCAAGTCATTTGAAAGAATTGCAGAGGCTCCGAAGACAGAGAAACCGAATTTTTTACAAGTCCGCTGCCGGTATTTATGCCGGCATTTTTTTATGCCGTTTCAGAGAACAAACCCATATTTTGTGCCTTTTTCGAAGTTCTTCTTTTGTTGCAATCGGGGGAATAAGGTATTATAATAAACATAATTGTATTTTAATCACTATGTATGGGAGCAGCGGCTATGGATGAGACAGTAATTGTAATTATGTTGAGGGATAAAGAAACCGGCTTTTTGGATAAGGAGCTGGGATGCTATAAAATTGAAAACGAGAATTTGATTTACAATACCTATGCACAGGAGGAAAATGACACTTATGTTGTTTATCTGAAGCTGACTTGTGACAGGGAATTGGAGGATTGGGAGTTTGAAGCCGTGTATGATTATTACGATACGGAAACAATTCTTCCTTTTGTTACGTCTATTCAGGAGGATCAGGACTGCTATAACCCTACCTGGATTGTAACAATAAATTTTGAAGAATCTGTGGAGGGAATGGAAGAAAAAATCGGACGTCTGCTTTTGGCGCATAAGAAGGAGCTTTGCTCTGTATATGAGGCCATTGCGGATAAAAGGGATGATTATATCAACAATGAAGAATAATTGGAAAAAATATACGATAGGCGCTGTTGCGGCGGTATTCTGTGCCGGCGGTATTTATTATACTGCCAATAGGAGTGCGGATACGGATAAAGATGATATTCAGACCAATTTTGAAGATGGTGAAAAAGAAAATTCACAGTTGGAAGGTGAAAAAAAGGAGTATGATAAGACAGAAGCCATAGACAATACTTCTCAGGAGAAAAGGGAGGAAAGACCTGAGGAGGAGGCTGGTAAGGAAAAAAATCAAACTGAAAGCGGCAAGCCTCTGAATCCCCCTGTTTTTGCGCCGGAGGAGGAAAAAAATTTCAACAGCGGCATACTTCCTTCAGGGGACAGGCAGGAGGGCATAAAAATTGACGCAGCCAGGGATCCGGCTTTGACTCCCTATTGGGAGCAGGCGGACGCTGTGGCCTCGTCTGCTCACACTTATTATACGGAAAATTATATGAAAACCAGAATTATCACAAAAAACGGTTATCTCTATAACAAGGCGGCGGACTTTTATGTCAATGTGGATTATCTGTACCAACGCGAGGATCTGGAGACAAAATACAGATATGCTGACGCTAAGGTACTGTTGGTATACGGAAGTGATATGAGCCAGTATGAGGAGCTTAAAATTGGGGAGAGAGATATGGATTTGACGGCTTTTGCCGCTTTAAAGCATCCTACAGAGGATAAATATTTGATTGCCTCCTCCAATGGAAGCGGCGGTGTTCTGCCGGGTGACAAATACAGGTCACTGTTGGGCAAATATTCTCAAAACCATGGGACAATACGCAGGCTATACGCAAGCTCGCCGGAATATGAGAGAATCATTAATTTTATACGTCTCTATGATGGGAATTATGACAAATATTTTGTCAGAAGCGTAGTTGCTGATGATAAATACGCTATGGTTACCCTTTCAGACCAGAAAAATTCATCGGACTTGAAGCAGTACATACTGGTAAATGACAACAATTTCTGGGAGGTTGTGATGGAGGGAATAGCGGATGAGCCAAGACCCATTATCGCAGTCAATAAAAAGCTTCCTGACTTTAATCTGAATATGCTTCCCAAATACTGTATTTATGATTACCGAAATTCTATTATGAATTCCTTCGGAGAAGTTGTACAGCTTATGGTGTCAAATAATTATATCGGTTCCCTTGGTGACATTTATTATATAGCAGGCGCAGAGGATTATTGCTATGCCGTAACCGTTACAGGAGTAAAGTATCTGGGAAGGCTGACAGATGGAAGCTGGCAGCTTCAAAGAGTGGATTCCTCCTATGAAGCGCAGACAAAAATGACGGCGGACAACAGTGCGGCGCCTACCTTTATTCTGTTGGATGATTAGGGGGAGGGCTATGAAGTACAGTGTTGAAGGGAACAGCATTATATTGAGGGAATGTGACAGCTTCTGTATTTCCGATACATTGGAGTGCGGACAATGCTTTCGTTATGAAAGGCTTGGAGAGGAAGATTACAGGCTGGCTGCCTTTGGAAGAATGATCAGGCTGAAAAGAGAACATGACAGTATTGTTTTCTATCGGGTTTCTGAAAAGGATTTCCGGGAAATTTGGATACCCTATTTTGATTTGGACAGAGACTACGGAAAAATGAAGGCATATCTGTCCAATGCGGACAGTATTCTCGCGGAGGCGATCGGGTTTGCGCCGGGAATTCGGGTGCTGCGGCAGGACTTTTTTGAATGTCTTTTGACATTCATACTGTCTCAAAACAGCAATATACCCAAAATCAAGAGGGCTGTTGAAAACATCAGCAGCCGTTATGGGGAGTACATAGGGGAGGCGGAGGGGAAGCCTTACTATTCTTTTCCTGCTGTGTCCTCTTTAAAAGATGTAACGGAGGAAGATTTCCGGGAAATGAAGGCGGGTTTCCGCGCAAAATATCTGGTGGATGCAGTGCAAAAAATTGCAAACGGTGATATTAGTCTGGAGGAGCTGAACAAACTGGATACGGCTGCGGCAAAAGAAAAACTGATGACAATCAAGGGTGTGGGGCCTAAGGTAAGTGATTGTGTACTGCTTTTTTCTCTGGGCAGGGCAGAGGCGTTTCCCGCTGACGTTTGGGTGAAAAGGGTTATGAGCTATTTTTATTTTCAGAATAAGGATACTCCCCTTAAGGAAATACAAGATAAAGCGAAAAATGGTTTTGGTGAATATGCGGGCTTTGCCCAGCAGTATTTATTTCACTATGCCAGAAGCTTAAAAATAGGCGTTTAAACCGGGGGAGAGTAAAGAATTATGTTAGGAACGATTGTAAATGCTTTAGCTGTTATACTTGGCGGCGCATTGGGGCTTGTGATTAAAGGCGGCCTGAAAGAAAAGTACAAGGATATTATTATGCATGGGTTAGCGGTTTCCGTACTTTTTCTGGGGATGTCTTCCACATTGGGAGGCATGTTTGAGGAAAATGCGGAGCCGTTGCTATTTATTGTCAGTCTGATTATCGGCAGTATTGTGGGAACGTGGCTTGATTTGGATCAGAAGCTTCAAAATCTGGGCGACAACATCCAAAGGAGAGTTGGAGGGAGCAATGTGTCTCAGGGATTTGTGACGGCCAGTCTTGTCTTCTGTGTGGGCAGTATGGCTATATTGGGTTCCCTTGAAAGCGGCATTAAGGGTGATCATACGATATTGTTTGTGAAGGCGGTGCTGGACGGCACAACCGCTATTATTTTTGCATCTACCCTGGGGGTTGGCGTTTTGATTTCGGGCGTTGCCATTTTTGTGTACCAGGGTACTCTGACATTGCTTGCCGGTTATATCCAGCCTTATCTGACGGATGACATGATGCGGGAAATCACCATTATTGGAGGAATGCTTATTTTTATGATAGGCATTAATCTTTTGGAGTTGAAAAAAATTAAGATTGCAAATATGTTGCCGGCTTTACTTGTGCCGGTTATATACTATACTCCATTTGTACAGGCTCTTTTTGAGACGGCAAAGGGATTTATGCAATAAGGCGAATAGAAGAAAAAAGCCATCGGATAAAGAAGTGTTAATAGCCCTGATGTATGTCAGCGGCTGTTTTGCTGTTAGGGAAATACGTTTGATTGCAGCGAAGTTACCTCAAAACCTGCGGTTTTTCGGTACATTTGCTTCGCAAACAGTGTCTTACGCGCCCTATGCCTTTTACAAGCAAACTTGTATGGCATACTTCCTAAGCGCGCTTTTCTCCGCTTTTTTGTATAAATTTGACACGGAGACGGCCGATATTTTTTACATACAGAATACAGAAAACATATTGACCTGAAAGGGTGCAAGTGTTAGGATTACTATTATTATAATGAAAAAAGGTGTTTTGTCTATGGTGAAAACAAACGCTATGCGGCTTTTGGACGCGGAGGGTATTTCCTACAGAACGGCGGAATATGAATTTGATGAAAATCATATGACGGGAGAATACGCCGCAAAGGAAATCGGTATGCCGGCGGAAACGGTGTTTAAGACGCTTGTGACAAGGGGGGATAAAAACGGCATCAATGTATTTTGCATTCCTGTTGACTGTGAGCTTGATTTAAAAAAAGCGGCGTCCGCCAGCGGCAACAAAAAAATAGAAATGATACATGTAAAGGAGCTTTTGGGCTTAACGGGTTATATCAGAGGAGGCTGTTCTCCCATTGGTATGAAAAAGAAATACCCCACCTGTATAGACGAAACGGCGGTTTTGTTTGATGAGATTGCTGTCAGCGCGGGGCAAAGAGGCTGCCAGATCATCTTAAGCCCTGTAAATCTGATATCCTATGTGAAAGGGTTGGAAGCGGATTTGGTTAGAGCATAACAATATTTTTAAAGAGAAGAGTTGGGGAGAGAAATAAAATGAGTGTATGGAAAAAGGCATTTCATGAAACAGTTCCGGTTATGTTCGGATATTTATTTGCGGCTTCTGCCTTTGGGCTGATGCTTCAGCAGGCAGGCTACAGCATCTGGTGGTCTGTTTTTATCGGCGTGACAGTGTACTGCGGCACCATGCAGTATGTGCTTGTGGGGCTGTTAAGCGGCGGCGCAAGCGTTTTGACAACAATAGAGACAACCCTTGCTGTAAACAGCAGGCATTTATTTTATGGAATTTCTTTTTTGGAGAAATTTAAAGCAATGGGTCTTCGTCGATTTTATATGATGTTTTCTCTGTCAGATGAAACCTATACGCTTCTGAATTTTGTGAAAACTCCTAAGGATATGGAGGAAAAAAAGCTGTTCTTTGCCATAGCTTTTTTAGACCAGTGCTATTGGGTAACAGGCTGTATTTTAGGAACGGCTGTGGGACAGCTGATTACCTTTGACATTACCGGTGTGGATTTTGCCATGACTGCCATGTTTGTTGTCATTTTTGTTGAGAAGTGGCTGGAAACAAAAGTACATTTCCACATGATTGCAGGCCTTATCTGCGGTGCAGTGGCTCTTGTTATTTTCGGACCGGATAATTTTATCATTCCGGCTCTTGTTGTTACGGTATTTATACTGCTGTTTTCCAAAAAAAATATGGAGCGCAGGCTCCATAGTGAAAAAGACAGTTCTGACAGAAAAGATTCGCCAAAGGAGGAAGAGACATGCCAATCCCAGCTCAGCAATCTATAATTATTATATTGACCTGTGCCGTTGTCACTTTTTGTATCAGGGCGTTCCCCTTTGCGGTATTCGGCGGGAAAAGAAAAATTCCTGATTTTGTTATTTATCTTGGCGCGGTTCTGCCTGCTGCCATCATTTCCATTTTGATTATCTATTGTATCAAAACAGTCAGCTTTGTGAGCTTTCCCCATGGACTGCCGGAACTTATTTCCATTTTTTTTGTGGCAGTGATTCATTTGTGGAAAAGGAGTAACCTGCTCAGTATTGGATTGGGCACGGTTTTATATATGATACTCATTCAGAGGGTATTTATTTAAAAAATATGGGAAATATCGCACTGTCCGCTAAAGTGCACAGGCGGAAAAGAAAAAACTTTGGAAGATTGAAGCAGGCGGCAGCCTGCTTTTGTGCTGTTTAGTGGACTTTTCCTTTTTTTTCAGGTATAATAACCAAGATAAGCCGCGGGATGTCAGTTGCCGGCGGCCAGAAACTGAAATAGTTATTCGGAAACCGTTCGTATAGATTTGGAGGATTTCAATGAGATTTTTAAATGAGATTAAAGAAGGGGAAAGCGTTGTTGGCCATTACCTCTGTAAAAGCAAGCAGACTTTAAAGTCAAGGGCAGGTAAAAGCTATCTGTCATTGAAGCTTCAGGACAAAACAGGGACAGTGGACGCAAAGGTATGGGAGCTGAACAATGACATCAAAAGTTTTGAGGAAAATGAGTTTATTAAAATAGACGGTACTGCCCTGGTTTATCAAAATGATATACAGCTCAATGTAAAAAAAATCAGAAGAAGTACGGAGGGAGAATACGACCCTGTGGATTATATCCCATCCTCCGGCAAGGACATTGCAAAGATGTACGCTGATTTTATCGGCTATATCAAAACCATTCAGAATCCTTTTGTCAAAAAGCTTTTGGAGGAAATATTGATAAAGGATGAAGAGATACATAAGAAGTTCCAAACCCATTCTGCGGCTAAAATTATTCATCACGGGTATATGGGCGGACTGGTGGAGCATTCCCTTTCTGTGACGGAAATATGTGATTTTATGAGCGTCAGGTATAAAAATGTGAACAGGGATATTCTGGTTGCCTCCGCTATGCTTCACGACGTGGGCAAGATTAAGGAGCTATCGGAGTTTCCGGTCAATGATTATACGGATGATGGGCAGCTGCTGGGCCATATTTATATAGGTGCTGAGATGGTTTCAAGGGCTGCGGCAAAAATCGACGGGTTTCCAAAGGAACTGGAAAGCCTTATTAAGCACTGTATCCTTGCTCATCATGGCGAATATGAATATGGTTCCCCTGTGCTGCCTAAAACAATAGAGGCGTTTATTCTTCACTGTGCCGATGATATGGACGCAAAAAGCAAAGTGATTGAGGATATGATTGACGCGGATACAACACAGGGAAGCTGGGCCGGTTATCAAAAAATGCTTCAGAGGAATATCAGGAAATCAGAGTTTTAAATGTGGTGAAAAAAGTGGAAAATGACAAAAATACCATATCAGCCAATGAAATTAACAAGTTTTCCTACTGTCCCTATCAGTGGTATTATGAGCGTTATTACGGCAGAAAAGAGCTTCGGCTTCTGGCAAAACAGAGAAATGAGGATCTTGGACTGACAGATTTTAGACAGGAAAGACTCTTGGAGGGCAATAAAAGGCATGCGATGGTTCATCAGAGCTATAAATGGAGGATGGCCGTTATTAAGCTTATGCTCATTGCAGTAATTGCGGCAGGAATTTATTTTATGGTAAGGTCTATACTTTAAAGACAGTGGTGACGGAGTTGAATGTGATGGAATTAATTCCGCTTAGAGCGGATATGCTTTTTTGGGCGGTATGCTGTTTCATTTTGCTGTTGGGGGCCATTCGCTTGATTGGCTCCTCTTTTATGGTCAGCATGAAAAAAATGCCTTCGAAATTATTTCTGGCAGGCTATCGAATTGTATACACCGACCAGAAGGAATCCAGAAAAAAGGATGATATCGTGTACAGCACACTTCTGTACTCCTTAAAATATGATATTCAGGGAAAACCGGATTATATTTTTCAGAATAATATCAGCCGCCGCCTTATTCCTGTGGAGATTAAAAGCGGCAGCATTGGGGACAACGACTCGCCTCACAAAGGGGACTTGCTTCAGCTGGCGGCCTATTTTCTCATCATAGAGGAGGTATACGGCAGGCGGCCGAAAGCGGGCAGACTGATGTACCGTGATTATATGTTTGAAGTAAAAAATAATCGGGCTATTCGAAGGGAAGTAAAGAAGACCCTTTCCCAGATGAGAAGAATGCTGAAAAGCGGCAGGGCTGCTGTAAACCCCAGCTTTGCACTGTGCAGGCACTGTATCTGCAACAATACAGTATGTGAGTTTTGTGAGCGTCATGAGGATTAAAAAGGATGGTTTATGATATGAAGAATATAGCACCTGTCATTAAAAATGAATATTATGATATGATTATAGACGATATTGGTTCAGCAGGAGAAGGAATCGGCAAAATTAATGGGTTTACGGTTTTTGTGGAAGGGGCTTTGCCCGGTGATAAAATCAGAACAAAAATTGTAAAGGTCAAAAAAAACTATGCCTTTGGCAAATTGATTTCCATAGAGAAAAAATCAGAGGACAGGGTAGAGGCAGAATGTGCTTATGCCGGACGGTGCGGCGGCTGCCAGCTACAGCATATGTCCTATGAGGCGCAGCTGAGGTATAAGACAAAAAAGGTTCGGGACTGCCTAGAGAGAATAGGAGGTCTTGCTGATATAGCGGTTTTTCAGACCATAGGCATGGATAAACCATTGTATTACAGAAATAAAGCCCAGTTCCCTGTCGGGGAGGAAAATGGCAGTATTGTATGCGGTTTCTATGCACAGAGAAGCCATCATATTGTCAATTTGGATACCTGCATGATACAGCAGAGAATCAATGAGGATATTATACGTGTTGTTAAGGAATATATGGAGGAAAACCATATAGCGCCTTATGATGAGAAAGAACACAAGGGACTTGTCCGTCATATTTTGACTAGAGTTGCCTTTGCAACAAAGGAAATAATGGTATGTATCATTATAAATGGCAAAAGCCTGCCAAGGCAGGAAAAGCTCGTTTTAAAGCTGACACAGATTCCTCATATTACCAGTATTGTGTTGAACAGTAACCGTGAAAGGACAAACGTCATACTTGGCAGCAGTACAAAAACAATATGGGGAAAGGGATATATCACTGATTACATCGGCGAGACTAAATTCGAGATATCCCCCCTCTCATTCTTTCAGGTGAACCCTGTTCAGACAAAGGTGCTCTATGAAAAGGCGGTTGAGGCGGCGGGCCTGAGCGGAAAGGAAAGGGTACTTGATATTTATTGCGGAATCGGTACTATATCCTTGTTTTTTGCCAGGAAGGCGGCATGCATCTATGGAGTCGAGGTGATACCGGAGGCCATTGAGGACGCCAAAAGAAATGCGGTTTTGAACCATATTGATAATGTAGAATTCCGGGTTGGAGCGGCGGAAGCGGTTATACCGAGGCTCTGGGAGGAGGAAGGCTTCCACGCGGATATTATCGTGGTTGATCCGCCCCGTAAGGGCTGTGATGAAAAGGTGCTTCACACAATTGTTTCCATGATGCCGGAAAAGGTTGTGTATGTTTCCTGTGAGCCGTCAACTCTGGCAAGGGATTTAAAGTATCTCTGTCAAGGAGGATATGAGGTGAAAAGTGTTCAGCCTGTTGATCAGTTTCCTATGACAGTTAGTGTGGAGACGGTAGTACTGTTAAGTCGGAAATAGAACATAAGAATGGATTGTGTAGACAAATGCTATTGGGCCCAAAAGAAATTGAAATAAATATGAGTTGAGGCAGGTAGTGTTTAAGACGGAAGACAGGAATACAGTTCTATTATTTATAAGCCAAGGTAGTAGATATATGGC
Organism: Bacillota bacterium; assembly: GCA_019422105.1. GTDB lineage: Bacteria > Bacillota > Clostridia > Lachnospirales > Anaerotignaceae > JAHZDZ01. Next base: position 13,386 of record JAHZDZ010000011.1, read on the forward strand.
AATAATGCTATGCAGTGCAGCAAAAATATATGTAAAGAACAATATGACAATATAAAAAACTTTTTTGAAACAGCGGCAAAATTAAATATTCGATTTTGCCGCTGTTTCAATTATTTCTTTTATTAGATTGTGTATCCCATATGGTTCTTATAAGGACAAAAATAAATAATGTTTTATTCCCTCCATTTTAAGAATTTCTTTTCCAGTATAACAATAAGCTGGTATAGTACGGCGGCGAGAACAGCCAATATAATAACGGACATCATGACCCAATCAAGTTTGAATACCTGAGAACCATATACAATAAGGTATCCAAGTCCGGCCTGTGCTACAAGGAATTCTCCGACGATTACACCGACAAAGGACAACCCTACATTTATTTTCAGGGCGTTTATAATTGTCGGTATGGACGCTGGAAGAATGACTTTGTAGAGCACCTGGCGTTTGGTTCCGCCGAAGGTGTGGATTAACTTAATTTTATCCTTGTCTACTTCCAAAAAACCGCCGAGCACCGTTAGTATGGTGACAACAACAGATGTCATGAGAGCTGTTGCAATAATGGAAGTCATATTATTGCCGAGCCATACGATAATAATGGGAGCCAGTGCGGTTTTGGGAAGGGAGTTTAAAACAACAAGATAGGGTTCCAAAACATCAGATATATAATCGTTCCACCATAGAAGTACGGCAACCATAGTGCCGATAATGGTACCGAGAACAAAACCTACTACCGTTTCGTATACCGTGATGCCAATGTGTTTCCACAGCATGCCGGTTTTTGCCATCTCAACCATGGAGTGAAACATGCGGCTTGGCTGGCTGAAAATAAAGGGATCAATCCAATTCAAATCAGCTGCAATTTCCCAAAGCCCGAAGAAAAATATTAAAATAAAAATCTGGACAAAAAAAATCGACGTCTTGCGCAGTTTTAATTTTTTCAGATAGTTTCTTTGTTCCATAGAGATAATGTTTTTTTTGTCTTCCTCATACATGAACATCCAGCTCCTTCCATATTTTGTTGAAGTAGTCCTTAAATTCAGGAGCTTCTCTTGCTTTCATGGGTGTTTTCTCATCGATGCTGAGGTTGATTTCGTGGATTGCTTTGACTGTAGCGGGCCGTTTGGTGAGTACGACAACCCTATCAGCCAGTGAAATGGCTTCTGAAATATCATGAGTGACTAATATTGCCGTCTTTTTTTCCTTTCTGATGATAGTACCGATTTCGTCAGAGACAAATAGGCGAGTTTGGTAGTCCAAAGCAGAAAATGGCTCGTCAAGGAGTAATATTTCCGGTTTGGTAGCTAGTGTTCGTATCAAAGCAGCCCTTTGCCTCATACCGCCTGAGAGCTGACTTGGCAGATGATGTTTAAATTCTCCAAGGCCATAGGAATCCAGCAGATAGTTTGCGTAGGATTTGTTTTCTTCCGTCAGTTTATTCTGTATTTCCAAGCCTAAATATACATTGCTTTCAATGGTACGCCATTCAAATAGGTAGTCTTTTTGCAGCATATAGCCGATATTGGTATCAGAATTTATATGAAGAGTGCCACGGGTAGGCGTCATTAGACCTGCGATAAGCGATAAAAGTGTACTTTTGCCGCATCCGCTGGGGCCGACGATACTAATGAATTCTTCTTTGTTTACGGAAAAGCTTAAATCATCAATGGCATTTGTTTCACCGGAGGGGCTGTGATAGCTTAAACCGATATTTTTTAATTCAACAATTGGAAGCATGTTTTGGCCTCCTTCCTTTAATATATTGATAGTATATTTTGAGAAGGGACAATTTGTGCATGGGCCTGCTGAATTTATTTTGACGGATTATTTACAGAAATAGTGCTGTCTGTGGTCTGATACTGAAAGGTGTTTGTTGACATTTATTTCTAACCTGTATATAATTTTGATTAAATCAGAAAATTTAAGCATTACTCGGGTATAATGTTTGAGGTATGACACAAAGGGGAGAGGAGCTGTTTGAAATGTTTTTCAGGCCGTGCAGTTATTTTAACATCTCATAAGGGCAGGAGGGAGGAACAAGCTTGAGTAAAAAGAAATATTATTCGATTGGGGATATCTCTGTCAAGTGCAATGTGCCGATTAAAACCTTGCGCTACTATGACGAAATAGGCCTGCTAGTGCCGTCATTTCGGAATTCAGAGAATAAATACCGTTATTACTCCGAAGATCAAATGCTTACGCTTTATATTATAAGAAAACTCAAGGGCTTTGGCTTTTCTCTGGAGGAGATCAAGAAATTGGTTTACAGCAGTGATATAAAAATATTGGGAGAAAGCCTGTCTGAAAAATTGAACAGTATTACAAAAGAAATAGAATTTTTAGAGAACCAATATCATGAAGTGAATTTTCTTTTGGAAAGGCTGCGGAAAAGGGCTGATTCCTTCCAATTTGACGGGGAAGAGGACAGTGTGCCTAATGTAGTATCTGCTGAGGACTATGGTATAACCATTGAGGAAATACCGATTGTGGATTGTATATTTACCAGAAAAATTGAGACAGATTACCAAAATGCGTATGTATCTATTGACCGTTGGTTTGAAATATTTGACATGGTGGACAAAGAAAAATTGGCCTCAATAGGAGCCATAACACTTACATATCATAATGAACCATTAGAGCAGTTTTTTAAAAAGGATTGTGATTTGGAGGTCAGTGTTGCAGTAGCCGGAGGAAAAAAACTGCCTCATTTTAAAAAGTACGGCGGCTATAAGGCTGTAACAACGATGCATGTGGGAAGCCATTCCAAGATTATCAACTCGCATATCAAAGCAATCAAATGGATTAATCAGCATAATTATCAAATCAGTGGGCTTATTTCTGAGGAATTCATTATTTCGCCCATTGATGTTAAGAATGAAAATGAGTACTTAACAAAAATTGTGATACCTATTAAATGATTTCAATAAAAAAAGCACTGTGACAACCGGCACAGTGCTTTTTACTCTCCCCCAAAAACTTACCCCTAATACTACCTTCAAAGCAAAGATAAAAAAATTAAATTACACCAAGACCTTTTAATTTTTCTATCTGTTCATCGGATAATCCTGCGACTTCCTTGTAAATCTTATAATTGTCTTCTCCTAACTGAGGAGCAGCTTTTTCGCATTTATCAGGAACACCGTGCATTTTAATAGGTGTTCCGGGAATTCTGATTTCTTCATCCATACCTGGCTGATATACGTTCCAAAGCATATTTCTGGCCGCTAACTGCGGATGCTCTGTGGCTTCAGGAATTGTAAGTATATTGCCAAATGGGATACCAAGACCGACAATGATTTCTTCCAATTCTGCAACTGTCTTTGTAGTGGACCATTCCTCAATAATTGATTTCAGTCCCGGCAGATAGTTTTCGCAGCGATGGATATTTGTATCATACAGCGGATTTGTGATCAGATCTTCACGTCCCATAGCGCCGCAAAGCAGGCCGAACATTTTATCTGTACCACATCCCATTACAAAGTCGCCGTCTTTTCCTCTGAAGGAGTCGAAAGGTGCGATGCTTGGATCTTGGTTTCCTGCCCTGTGAGGTGTTTTTCCTGCAATGGTGTATTCTACAACAAAGTTTTCCATAACGGAGAAGAGGGTGTCTACCATTGCGACGTCAAGACGCTGGCCTTTGCCTGTTTTCTCTCTCTGGAACAACGCCATAAGAATACCGATACATAAATAAGCTCCGGTGTAGTTATCACCGATAGATGGGCCTATTTTACAGGGTGGTCCGTCAGGGAAGCCTGTAACGCTCATCATTCCGCTCATTGCCTGTGCTACAATATCATAAGCGGGGCGGCTTTTTAAAGGTCCCTGCAAGCCATAGCCGGAAATAGAACCATAAATAAGTCTTGGGTTAATTTCCTGCATTACTTCCCAGCTGAACCCTAATTTTTCCAGTACGCCTACCCGGTAATTTTCACATACAACGTCTGCTGTTTTCAGTAACTCTCTGAAAACCTCTTTTCCTTCTTCTTTGCTTAAATCGAGGGTAATGCCTTTTTTGTTGCGGTTTACATAAGCATAGTAACCGCTGAAATTATTTTTTTCAGGTCCCCATCCTCTTGTCTGGTCTCCGCTTCCCGGACGCTCGATTTTGATAACCTCAGCTCCATGGTCAGCGAGGTTCATTGTACAAAATGGTCCGCTGTAAGCCTGTGTTAAATCAAGCACACGTACGCCTTCAAGTGCTTTCATATGTTTTCCTCCTAATAAAATGTTTAAAAAAAAGCGAGCTTAATGGCTCGCTTTTAGGATATTACGCGATTTACAAAAAACTATTATTTTTTAGAAGCGTGCTCACAAACGAAATCTGGATCCTGAGCGCCTAACTGATCTTTTTTAGCAATGTAAAGGCTGCCTGTAGCTCTGCCACAGAGAACAGGAGGGATGCAGCATGTAGCAGCTGTGTGCTCATATTTGGACATATCAGCATCTGTTCTGTCCATCATTGTAGCAACTTTGTAAGCTTCGAATTTACATGTGTAGGATGTGTTGCCAACTTTTTCAATCCAGCCATGATATTCCATGAAGTCACCAACATAAACAGGAGCAGTGAATTCGATTTCTTTATATCCTAAGAAGAGGCTGATGTCACCGTCAACTCTAACCATGAGTTCTGTTCCAACGTCTCCCCAAGCAACAGCAAGTTTAGCGCCGTTTACAAGACCGCCTACATAATGTCCGTCTGCTTCACACATCATTCTTTTATGGATTACTTTTGTTCCGACCATTTTAAAATCCTCCTTATATGTATCTATCGTTTTAATAAGTAGTGGTTACTTTTTTTGTTCTCACTTTTTAGAAGCGTGCTCGCAAACGAAATCTGGATCCTGAGCGCCTAACTGATCTTTTTTAGCAATGTAAAGGCTGCCTGTAGCTCTGCCACAGAGAACAGGAGGGATGCAGCATGTAGCAGCTGTGTGCTCATATTTGGACATATCAGCATCTGTTCTGTCCATCATTGTAGCAACTTTGTAAGCTTCGAATTTACATGTGTAGGATGTGTTGCCAACTTTTTCAATCCAGCCATGATATTCCATGAAGTCACCAACATAAACAGGAGCAGTGAATTCGATTTCTTTATATCCTAAGAAGAGGCTGATGTCACCGTCAACTCTAACCATGAGTTCTGTTCCAACGTCTCCCCAAGCAACAGCAAGTTTAGCGCCGTTTACAAGACCGCCTACATAATGTCCGTCTGCAGCTGTCATCATTCTTTTATGGATTACTTTTGTTCCGACCATTTTAAATCCTCCCTTTTCCTTTTATAAAATAGTTTGGTTGTGATGTGAAAGCTAATTAGTCAACAGGTGCAAACCTGTTAAGACAAACGGTTAAACCTGGTATATCGGCAAGGCTTTTTCCGTTGTCCCTCAACTAACTATGTCCTTACTATAGCGTATTCATTTAGAAGATAGTCAAGACCTTTTTAAAAAAATATTTGAATTTTTTTGGCAGATTGGGAAAAACTATACAGTCACTGGAGTGTTAGTGAGATGTTCTAAAAAGTGAAAAAACAATATTTGAAATGAACAAAAAATACATAATAAAATTGAAATAAAAGGGGATTTATTGTGCAATTTTTAATATTACGTGCGCAAAGTATACATTATACGAAAAAATCTCTGTAAATGATGCTGGACAGTTTGATTTCTACTAGAGGCTTTTTTTCGCAGAATAAATCAGTGTGCAAAAATCTACATAGGGGGAAAGTTTGTTTTACAATGGATAGGATGTTTGATAAAATACTGAATTAGGGTGATAAAAAATGAAAATTTTAGTTTTGAGCGATACACATGGTTATCTGGAGAACGCGGAGAATATCATTGATAAAATAGGTACAAAGATGGAAGCTATTATTCATTTGGGTGATTACGAAAACGATGTGGCCGTTTTAAAGAAGAAATACCCTTTCTTAACTTTTTATTCAGTGAGGGGAAACAATGACTACAGCAGTAAAACTCCAGAGGAACTCATGCTGCGTATGGGAGGAAAGAGATTGTTATTAACTCATGGCCATAAGCAGAGAGTCTATTATAATTTCTATACAATAAGCTGCTGGGCGGAGGAACAGCAGGCAGATATCGTTTTGTTTGGACATACGCATATTCCTGTCAACGATTTTAAGGGGAGCGTATACCTTTTTAACCCGGGCAGTATCTCGCTGCCAAGGGCAACGCAGTGTCCAACTTTTGGAATATTGGACATATCGGAAAGCGGAGTAATCAGGGGATCTATTATGGAGTATGCAGGAAGGGATTTATTTCGTCTAATGCGTATTTAAGACTGATGATGGCAGAAATGCATTATGTACTTGCATAGGGGTATTGACTTTACTGATATTTTCATATAAAATAAATAGGCTAAAGTGAATTGGGTTGAGACAAGAGAGATAATTACAACCCTTTGTATTCTTAATTGTGGATCAGTAGCTCAGTTGGATAGAGCAACGGCCTTCTAAGCCGTGGGTCGGGGGTTCGAATCCCTCCTGGTTCATTTTTTGATAATACAATTTGAAATTGTTTGTGACAGGATTGACAGATAGTAATAAAAATGGAAGGCGAAAGTCTTTTATTCATATAAGCGGATGTGGCGGAATTGGCAGACGCGCCAGATTTAGGCTGTGTAACGATAGTGTAAGAATGAAGTAAAAGGAAAGATAGGGAAAAAATAGAAGACAAAAGTCTTTTATTCGTATAAGCGGGTGTGGCGGAATTGGCAGACGCGCAAGATTTAGGTTCTTGTATCGAGAGGTGTGCAGGTTCGATTCCTGTCACCCGCATGGGTAAAAAAGTAGATTTTCTTTTTGAAAATCTACTTTTTTATTTTAAATAAAAATTTTTAAAAACCGCTTGACATGACTCCCAACAAGAGCTTTACTACCATCAGCGGGATTTCCCCACCACAAAAAAGTATCATGGCAGGCTACTGTGTTACAGCACAATAGCCCTGCACTAAGGTGAGTTAGCACCCAAGCACAACCGTTAATACGGCACCATGACAAATTTATTATACTATGTTTATGGAGCTTATACAAGAATTTATCAGCGTGTGCATGGGTTTCAGGCGGTAAGCCTCTCCTTTGCATGCGCTTTTTTATATCAGGGAAATTCCCGACTATCATTTGAAAGGTCGGGATTTTATGAACATTTTTAAGGAAAGCGGTGACTTTATAGGCCACAATAATCTGGAGTCTGAGGAGGATTCCTTTTACTCTTTTTTCTGCTTGGCAGAGCAGGTTCGTTCTAAAATGGGCGGTCAGGGGTATCTTCTGGATTATTACATTTCTGCTATTTTCGCGGCTCTTAGAGAGACCTACGCCCACGAGGCAGCGGAAGAAGGTTTCAGCGCCATGAGTCCATACCAGTCTCTTTGTGTAAGTATTTTGGAAGGAGGTGAAAAGGATAAGAATAACCCTTTATATTCTAAAACGCTTACAGCTGCTATCGCTTTTATTAAAGATAAGGCATATCATGAGCGTATAACCAAATTGAATCTGCTCTGTACCACTATGGCGGACGACTATTTTAATCACTCTGTAGATAATTATATAGCAAAACAGGAGTGTATTTTAAATCAGGCGATAGACTTGATACAGCTTCGGGAGGCGTATGAACAGATAATACATATTGTGGGAGAGCCGATAATGGAGACATTGGAGCTGAAGCTGAAACAAAGGTTTTTGGTATCTCCGCTTGTTTCAATATATACACAGGGGTTTATCAATGATTTTTTAGACCGTTTGACCACTCGTGATATTGAAACAAATAAACAGATATTTCAGCTTATTTTGGACAGAATATCAGCAAATAAAAATCAAGGCTAAAAAGTAAAACACGACGAAAAACAATCTGGTTTAAATGCCGGATTGTTTTTCGTATTTATGAGACTAATATTTCACTGTGGGATAGAAAATCAGCCTTAATTTGAAACTCAACATCCAGTTGTCCATTATTCTCAGTAATTATGATTTTGTCAACTAGCATTCGCAGATGGACTTCACTGATATTTTTATTCTCCACAATTTCGTCCAGCAGATCAATAGATGTTTTCAGTTTCTCTTTTCTGTTTTTGATAGTAGTTTCAAGGTTTTTAAATTGTTCTATTTGTTTATTTGTTTCAGATAATTCGGTTTCTTTCTTTTGAATCATACGATTATACCGTTCCTCATTGGGTTTATCTCGAATGCGTTCCATAAGGATGCTCTCGATATCCTGTTCCAATAAATCTGATTTTTCTGTTAGTTTTTGAATTTTATTCTCAAGGTTATTGTTCTGTTTCGCCCAGTTTTCCACATCCGACTGTATGGCTTTCCAGTTGTTTTGCGCTTGGCTCTTTAGATACAGCAATTCATTATATAAGTATTCGTCAAGAGTTTCTTCCCTGATTCTGTGAAGTGTACAGTAGCCTTTGCCGTATCTGTGATAGGCGTTGCACACATACTCAACTCTCGTGATACCTTTAAGAGTTCGTTTTTTGGCTACAAAACAGCTTCCGCAATTGCCGCATTTCAGCAGACCTGAATAGCGATGTATTGTACTTTTTGTTCCGGCCCGAACATTTTTATCTACTCTTTCTTTGAGTAAGAACTGAACCTGCTCCCATTTCTCACGGTTAATAATAACCGGATAATATCCTTCGTGGCGGAATTGATTTTCAGAATCCATGAATCGTGTTGTCTTGTTTATTGTGCTGGTTTCAGTTTTATGGTTCACCAATGTTCCGGTATAGGATTCATCTGTCAGTATCCTTTTGACAGTTGTATTTACCCATAAATAGCTTGAGGAAATCTTGGGGAGTGTGTAGGGTAGACTCTTGTTTAAAATTTTACTTTGTATTTTAGCGGGCGTTGCCTTTCCTTCTTTATTCAAAATTTTTGCTATTTTCACCAGTCCATAGCCGTTTAAATATAAGTAATAGATATATCGCACTGTATCTGCCGCTTCATCAACAATTACGATTTTCCCTGTATTCCTGTCTTTAAAATAACCGAATGGAGGTATGGCAATTACACCGTTGTCCTTTTGCTTCTGCCGGTAAGCTGCCGTTATTTTCCTTGAGATATCCTTGGCATAGAAGTCGTTGAGCAGTCCTTTGAAGCCGACAATCAAATCGTCGTTTTCATTTGTTGTGTCAATATTTTCTGTAACTGATAAAACTCTTACGTCGTTTTCTCTCAGGTAATCGATAAACAACGCTGTCTGCGTTCTGTGCCTGCCCAGACGAGAAAGGTCTTTGACGATAACAGCGTCTATTTTTTTGTTTTCAACAGCGTCATAAATTTTGCTGATACCCTCACGATTGAAGTGCATACCGCTTATATTATCGTCAAATGACTCTCCGACAATTGTATAACTATTTTTAACAGCGTAGTCGTAAATTATTTTTCTCTGGTTTGTCAAGGAGTTTAACTCCTCGTCCTCGTCACGGGAAAGCCTGTAGTATAACCAAACTTTCATAGCTTTTATCACCTCGTTTCTGTTTTCGAAGCTAACATATCACAAGGCTTTTTACAAAGCTATGAAAGGATTCTCTGTTTTTTCAAGGCTATATTCTGTTGATAAATAATCATAAACAACAGCCCTAAGAAAAATATTAAACTGGTTGTTAGTTCCCACGTATGTATAAATGACTTTTTGAACCACTGGTTCTTCTCTTTTTCTTGCCATGGATTCTCCTTTCTTCCTGATTTTCAGGAATACCGTATTTTTTGTGCATATTGCCGGTTGAAAATTTTATGGTGTCTCATTTGATGCCACCGAAAAAACCGCTGTTTTCTAAGGCTGAGGTCGCTTTTTTCAGTAATGTGGTGACCGATATGATGCCACACCGTGTAATGTGACACCACAATAAAATGTCTGAAAACCCCCGCACTGCGGGGGTTTGAGAGATTCGGGCTGGCAATTTGATGCCAGCCTTTAACCTGCACCCTAAGGGAAATAAATATCAACAAAAATGTTGTCCAGTTTAATTTTTATAGCCATTCAATATGGACAGTAAATTCGCCGAATTACTCATTATATTTGGTTAAATTGGTATCAACCAAAATTCCCGCAAAATCTGCCTACAAAGCCTTTAATGATGGTCTGTCGAGCAATCCCTCCCAAAGCCGTTACAAAAGCGGACACGGGGCGAACAGGGGGTGAAAAAAGCCGATAATTCTTTAAGGGTCACAAGGGACACCAGATAAGGGTATAGAACTGCCGTCACTGGCGGCACTACTCTCAAATTTCAAAGTAATCAGCCGCTTTCCGTTGCTGCGATGATGTTTAATATAAATTCCCATGTCAGCAAGCTGAATTTTATTTTGAACAAGTTTTCGGGACAGGCTGCTTGCACTAATTTCTTTGTTGCTGTAACTTTGAACAGCTTTGGCCAATTCACTTGGTTTCCCGGTAAAGGATTGCTCTTCTTTAATAAAAGAAATACAGTATGTAAGAATATCATCCATGAAATTTTCCGGCGTTTCTATACTGTCAGCAATCAATATCCAGTTATGTTTTTGAGTATCAAACTGTAGTTCAAGTTCTCTTTCATCAATATCTCTGCCGGTACAGGTCAGTTTTGCTTTTTTATTACCGGTATTCATTTTTTCAAGTATTAATAAACCGTCAGCAGCTCCGGATATTGCAGATGTACCGGAAATTCTGCTGATTGGATTACTTCCGTAAACCTGTTTGCAAAGATGGTGAACCAAAATGATGGCAATACCATATTGGTCAGCAATACTTTTTAGAATACTCAAATCTTTATAATCATTTGCATAAGCACTGTCATTGGAGATTTTGCGTATTTTCTGCAGCGTATCAATTACTATTAAATTTGTATCTCTGTGTTCAAAAATAAAATTTTCAATCTGCTGTTCCAGTCCACTTCCAAGCAATTCTGCCGAGGTTGAAAAATGAATGTCCTTATAGTCATTTTCGTCAAATTCATCACAGAAATTTACTAAGTCAAACATTCTGTTCTGAATTCTTAGATCGCTGTCCTCTAAACAAAGATATAGAGCATTTCCTTTTTTGACTTCAAAGTTCCAGATATTTTTTCCCATTGCAACTTTCATGCATAAATCTAAAGCTAGCCATGATTTGCCAACCTTAGGTTCTCCAGCGATAATATGTAGCCCTTGTGATATTAAGGATTCTACAATAAAAGGGATTGGGGATAGTGGTTCAGTAAGGAGTGCTTTGCCATCTTTAGTTTGAAATTTCTTGCGATTCTTCTGATTTTTTGTTATACTATTTAATAGACTATTATTTGTGTGATTCATCACACCTGACTGTTCCTCTACGCCAATAGATGGAGCAGTTTTTTTATTTGCAGTTTCTTTCAATGTTTATCACCTCCAATCATTTATTAAACTTAAAGCTATTAAGAAAGACACCTCCTTCATATTGTATTAGATAATTAAAAATTAATTTTAATTATCTAATTTTAACAGTTATAAATCTTCTTGTCAATAGTTAATAGATATGATATAATAAAAATCAATTATCTATTTATTCTTTAATTTACAGGGAGGAAATAAAATGAGTCTAAGAATGTCGGATGGAAAATTTATAGATGATGGAAACATTTTTGCTTTCGATGCATATTTCTCAGATAAAACAGTTGAAATTTATGAGACTAGTTATCCTATTGGTGGTGTAATTACAGAATTTTTAAATTATGATGAAACAGAATATTTTTTGGTCTCAAACGAGTTGGAGAAGTGTTATGAGAATGATGATGAAATAGGTTTTTTAAATAATTTTGAAATATTAAACAGACTTGCGAAAAAAATGCCCATGTATAAACAAAGGCTGAAGAATACAGTTATATTAGAACCATCTGTAAATATAAAATCTGAATTTCCTCAAATAGATGAAAAAGCCGTAATTGACTATAATAAACCGATTATGAAGAAGGCTATGGAGAAATATTTAAATTTAAGAGATGATTTGCTTAGCATTAAAAAAGTGTATGTTCATCTTCTTGAGGAAATGGAAAAGGAAATGCAGGCTGTGACCGCCAGCCAAAAATATGAAAAGGCGATTCAGATTCCATTATTAGCAGAATATTTACAAGGGGATGGGCTGGAGGCTCCTTATCGTGATAATTCGCCAAAATCCCATACAAAGTTTTTAATTAGAAAGTCTTTGGTTACTGGTGAATTAGAAGTGTTTGAGCGTAGGATTTTCAACAGATTATTGGATTTTATTTATATAGAGTTTTGTAAAGCACTAATGCAAATGAATATGCCTAAAAAATGTAAAAATTGCGGTATGTATTTTTTGCTTGAAAACGGGTTTAAAAATGAGTATTGTACAAGACCACTGAAGGATAATCCAAAAAAGACTTGCAGAGATGTGGGGGCAGCGCAGAACTTTAAAACGAAGGTATCACAAAGTCCTGAATGGAAAATTCATCAAAGAGCCTATAAAAAGTATTATGCCAGACTGAAAAAAGGACAGATGACACAGGCAGAGTTCAATGAGTGGGCGAGGAATGCGGAGCGTTTGAGAAGTGAAGCGTTGGAAGGGACAATTGATACGGAGGATTATGAAAAACTATTGAATAATATTTAAGTATGAATAAGATAGACATCGTATACAACAGTAGTTAAATGTGCCAAAATAATTGATTATAATAGTGTTTTATTGTAAAATAAAGGATAATAATTACAAGAGAAAAAGAGGGGTGAGCTATTGAACTATCAACAGATAAGCAGAAAAAAAGAATATTATCTTAACAATAAGAAAAGTATCCCGGAAATGACCTTAAAATCTTATAAAAGGGCTTGGGAAATTGACTATACCCACAACTCAACAGCAATTGAGGGAAATACACTGACTTTGATAGAAACAAAATTAGTTTTAGAAGAAGGTATCTCTGTTGGAGGTAAAAACCTTAGAGAAATTTATGAGCAAGTGAATCATGATAAAGCTTATGCTTATGTAAAAAAATGCATTGAAAATCAAATGCCTTTGAACGAAAGGATTGTAAAAGACATCCATGCTATACTTATGACAAATATTTTCACAGGTGGTATTTATCGTGATTTTGATGTATATATTTCAGGGGCGGGGCATACACCGCCATCACCTAATGAAATGTATCGGCAAATAAAAGATTTCTATTTGGATTTAACTTGGAAAGGAAATGATTTAAATCCAATAGAACTTGCGGCTTGGACTCATGCAGAGTTTGTAAAAATCCATCCATTTGCTGATGGTAATGGAAGAACATCAAGATTAATTATGAATTATCAATTGATGTCAAATGATTATCTCCCAATATCAATTGCTAAAGAAAATCGATTAGATTATTTTAATACACTTGAAGAGTACGCAGTTGAGGGCAATTTACAGCCATTTGCAGATATGATTGCAGAGTTGGAAGAGCAACAGCTTGATAAATATATTTCTATGATTGAACAGGCAAAAGAATAGAAAAAGTTTGAATATGGATATATAAACATGATGTACTATAATATGAATTTTTAATTAAATACCGTTTCCAGAAAAATAGGCTGTGATAGTATTACAAAGCCAATAAAAGTGGGCAGATACTGTGCTGACAAGGAGGCAACAGAGTGTACCTTAAGCGAATAAAAATAACTAACTTTAGAACTTTTGGAGCAGATGGAATAGAAACAGAATTTAGTAAGGGTGTAAATGCTATAATTGGAGAAAATAACACGGGAAAATCATCAATTATTGATGCAGTACGTATAGCATTTTCTACGATATATTATCATAAGGACATCTACTTTGTAAAAGCAGACTTTCATGTTGATTTGAGTGGAAATGTTGCTAAATTTGCTCAATTTGATGTTTATTTAGAAGATGTACCAAAACGTCTTATTGAAATATGGAATCCTAAAAGTGTATCAGATGGAGAATTTCATATCAGATTTTACACCGAAAAAACTCCAGCTGGATTAGATAAAGTCAAATATTCTGCTTGGGGTGGAGAGGTAGAGGGAAACACTTTAACTTCAAATACATTTGATGCTATTGATATGTCATATCTTAATGCATTGAGAGATGCTGAAACAGGTATGAAACCTTCTCGCACCAGTAAACTGTCAAACTTGTTGAGCAATGTTGCAAGTACCCCGGAGAGAAGAGAGACACTAGTTTCTGTCCTTAGGAATGCCAATAATTCTTTGATAGAAAAAGAAGAAATTGTAAGACTGAAAGAAATCATCAATCATAACTTGGGAAATATAGAGCAAGAAATATTATCTCAACATATTGATGTGGGTTTAATAGAGCCAAGCTTTGACTCAATCGGTGCTTCTATGCACGCATGGTTACAGCCTAAATGGGTATTACTTCTTAACGATAATCCTGTCTATGATGAGGTTCTAAAAATAGTTGAAGATAGTAAGCTAAATAGAACTATGCAAATAACAACGAATGGAATACATTTAAACATTTCTGCATTTCTTCAGAGTGTTAGAGATATTCCTATATCAGATGACCTTAAAAATACTTTGGCAATTTTATCTCAGAGGTGCTTTGAACTTAAACAAAATGGATTAGGGTATAACAACATCATTTATATGGCAACTATTCTAGGTGATATGTCAATTAAAAAATCAGGTATTTACCAAAGTCTTTTATTGGTGGAAGAACCAGAAGCTCATTTACATCCTCAACTGCAAGAATTAGTCCACAACTTTTTTGTTGAACAACACAATAGACAAAAAGATATTCAGGTTATTTATACCTCTCATTCACCAACGTTGGTTTCAAAGATTGGTATCGAAAATATTAACCTTTTATTTGAACGAAATCATAAAATAGAATGTACTGCAGTTATAAAGGATGCTCTTGATGATACTGATAGAATATATTTGACAAAATATTTAGATGTAACAAAATCACAATTATTCTTTGCTAAGGGATTGATTTTCGTAGAAGGCATCTCAGAATTTTTATTGATTCATGAGATAGCAGATTTTTTAAATCGCCCATTAGATAAGTATGCGGTTGAGGTAATTAATGTTGGTAGTTTAGCTTTCAAGCCTTTTGCGAAATTGTTATACAAAAAAGAGGATCAAAGAGGATTTGCAAAAGCCGCTATTATTACAGATAATGATAAATGCACAAACAAATCTGATGTAAATACATACATCTCAAAAGATTTGGATTTTGACGATGATATTGATGATATTGCTAATCGACTAAAAGCAGGAACACCTTCAAGCCGCTTTGAACAAATAAATGATTTATGCAAGGACACGGATATACTATTATGTGGTGCAGTTAAAACACTAGAGTACGAGCTAGCTTTTTGCGAAAGTAATGTTAATTTGCTAATGAAAATAATTATAAGTCTGTATCCGCAAGTAGGACTAAAACTGAAAGAAAAATTAGACACTTTAGACTCTATTGAGAAAAAACAAATATGTATATGGATATTTATTCGTAACCGCGATAGTAGCAAGGGCGAAATTGCCCAAGCTCTTTGTAAGGTAATTAATGATCAGAAGAAAAGTATTTCAAAAGGTGAAAATGTTGAGAATCTTTTTCAAGTTCCTGTTTATATTCAAGGGGCTATCTTTTATGTAACGGAACCCATGGAAGAAGGTGAATAAATGCTCCTTTCACATGAGCAGCAGAAATTTTTAAATGTTAATGGCAAAGTTGTTTTATGTGCTTGTCCTGGAAGCGGAAAGACTTATGTCGTTGCACAAAAGCTTATAAACCTTATCAATATATGGAAAGAACCGCATCAAGGAATTTTAACATTATCTTTTACTAATGTTGCAAGCGAAGAAATTTTACATCAAGTACATACAGCTTCTAATAATTTTACAATAGGATACCCTCATTTTGTGGGAACAATTGATAGCTTTCTTAATAACTATATTTTTTTAAGATATGGACATTTGTTGATGGAAAATCCTAAGCATCCATTTATTACAGTGGATAGCATAAATATTCCTTTTCGCTTTTGGAAAAAGGAATGTCATAGAAATAAATGTGTTGAGAGTATCAGTCAATTTCGTTGGGGAGTTGATGGCAACACATATATAAACAAAGATTTGGTCACTTGCGATAGTGGAACATATGGTAGACCATGTGACCAATACAAACAAAGTTTAAAAAGGAACGGTATATTTTTTCAGAACGATATACCATTTTTTTGTCACGAAATTTTGAGCAAATATCCTGCAATTGGACAAGCAATTGTTGAACGTTTTCCAATTGTCTTGCTTGATGAGGCACAAGATACATCTTTGGAACAAATGGCTGTTTTAGACCAACTCGTTAAAGCTGGTTTAAAATATATTTATTTGGTAGGTGATCCGGATCAAGCTATATATGAATGGAGAAATGCTACTCCGGAGTGTTTCAAAGAGAAAATGCATAATATGAATTGGGAAACAAAATATTTAAGTGAAAACCGAAGAAGTTCCCAAAAAATATGTAATGCTACTCATTTATTTTCAAATACATTTAAAGATTGTTCTCCCAATTTAGCTGTTGGTGATTGTAAAAATTTTGCCCAAAAACCAGAGTTATTTCTTATAAAAAAAGAAACATCCAAAGAAACAATTTTGCAATATTTTCTTGATAGATGTGAATGTCTTGGCATTCCACGTAAAAACGAGAATATTGCTATTCTCACTCGCAGCAAGGTTCATGATAGTACTAACATTAGTGGCCTTTGGAAAAGCAAGGAGATTTTACTTTTAGGACGTGCAACATATGAATGGTATCATGGTTCTCGTAAAAAGGCGTATGACTTTTGTGAACAAGCATTGTATTCAATTTTAATTGATGACATCAATAAAGCTACAGCTAATATACCTGAAGAAATTGAACGTATTATTCCATATACAAGTTGGGTGGAATGTGTTTTTAACTTAGTATGTGAGCTTCCTAACAGCAATTTATCTTTAAAGGTATGGGTTGAATCTCTAAGGACACATCTGAACTCTATTACATATCCACTTGAATTTCGAGCTGGTCATGGTATAAATGAAATTATACAAATAAAAACACGAGATAAAAAGTCTCCGTTATTTAAAGAAATTCCATTTGTAGATTTTTTTCAGAAAAAACTTAAAACGGATGTTACTTTCTCCTCAATTCATGGAGTTAAAGGTGAAACTTTTGAAGCAATCTTATTATATTCACCTAGTACAAAAGGGAATACTATAACCAGAAAATTATTGACGAATGGTGAATTAAATAGCGAGCAAATGAGAACTGCGTATGTTGCAATGACCAGACCTAAAAAATATTTAGCAGTAGCACTTGCTAAACCGACTAAGAAGTCAGATTTGCCATTGCCAAGGTTTCCGTACGAACTGTGGGATTATGTTGAGATTTAAGAATTTGCATAAAACATATAAAATGAATATACGGGGGCAGTACCCATAGGTGCAAAAACATAATTATGTGTGATGATTTTAATCTATATGGAAAAGGTTATATATAGTATTTTGGGGGAAATAAAGTATGGACAGTACTAAAATTATGGTTCTGATTCATGGAAAGGATAGGACATCAGAGGTACATTGTATTACGGATTCAAAAGAAGCCGGCAAAATGGATGTGGTATTTAATAATAGTTCGACTGTTTATCAATATAATAGATATAATATAGAAGTTCTGAAAAATCCTGAAACAATCAATTTTGATGGAAAATTTGCCTGTATTGATAAGGTTAAATTTTACAAGCCGCAGTTAATTTTGGATTTTGCACAATACATAAGAGTTATAGACGAAAATGGATTAACGATATCTGTAAGACGGGAACAATTTTCACTGTCGGAAAGTGATGATGGCACCCAAAATGCAAAACAGGTGATGGCCTATTTAAAAGAGGTTTCATGCTATTTGACCAGTAAGGAAGATGATAATAGTTTCTTAAGACGGGAATTAAGTGAAATTAACAGTATAAACCAAGAAAGTGCATTAAACTGCTATCTAAAAAAACAAAATATTCAAAAAATATCTGCTGATTTTGATAAAACTATTTTTCCATTCCGTTTTAATTTAAGCCAAAAATCTGCGTTAGAAAATGCATTGACAAGTTCTATTTCTATCATTGCAGGTCCTCCCGGTACTGGAAAAACACAAACAATTTTGAATATTCTTGCAAATTTGGTATCCATTCAACATAAAAGTGTTGCGGTTGTATCAAATAACAATGAAGCAGTAAAAAATGTAGCTGAGAAGCTTGAACAAAATGGATATGGCAGCTTAATAGCTATGCTGGGAAATAAGGATAATCAAAAGGAATTTTTTGAAACACTAACAAAACCAAGTATAAGTAATTGGGATTGTGCAGAAAGCGCAGAAGAATTAAATAATAAAATTAGAACCTTAAATAATAAACTTAACTTTTTGCTGGGCAAAGAACGAAAGAAAGAACAATTGCTCCAGCAGTTAAGAGCATGGCGTTTGGAAAAACAATATTTTGATGACTACTATAAAAAACAGGAAATTGAAGAAATTAAAGAATTGCCACATATATTTAATACTAAATCGGATAGAATTATCAGTTTTTTGGCGGAGACAAGTCTTGCAATAGAAAATAACAGGGATAGGAGAATTTTATTTAAACTAAAACTGCTGCTGAAATATGGCATTTTAAATTACGGCAAATTAGCTAAAGATGAAATTTCACTTTTGCTATCATTACAGAAAGTATTTTATGAAAAACATATTGAAAGTCTGGAAAAACAATTGTTTGAAATTGAAAAGACATTAATGGGAAATTCTTTTAAAGAAATGTTGGACATGCATCAACAGTATTCCGAAAGACTGTTTCGAAAACTGCTGTATAAAAAATATGAAGAAATTCCAGAGTATAAATTTACATTTGATAACTACAAAAACGGTGAAAATTTCAACAGATTTATTAAAAGATATCCGATTTTATTAAGTACTACGCATTCTTTAAGGCGTTCTATTCAAAATGGAACGCTATTGGATTATGTAATTATTGATGAGTCATCGCAGGTAGATTTAATAACCGGAGTGTTGGCTTTATCATGTTGCAAAAATATAATTATAGTTGGCGACGAAAAACAACTGCCGCAAATTGTTGATAAAGGTATTACAGAAAAACTTAAAACAACACCGCCTATACTAGAGTATAATTATTTTGATTATAGTATATTAACCTCCGTGTTAAATCTTTACGGAAAGGAAGTTCCATATACAATACTCCGTGAGCATTATCGCTGCAATCCAAAGATTATAGAATTCTGTAATCAAAAATATTATAATGGTCAGCTCATTGCATATACAGATGAGAAAATATCTGAAAATCCTCTAGTGATTTATAAAGCGGCCGATGGAAATCATATGCGTGAAGTTACAAAAGGGAATGAAACTGGCAAATATAATCAAAGAGAGTTGGATATTATTAAAGATTTACTTGCAGGAAATAAATTTAATGAGGAAATACAATCTATCGGTATAGTTACACCCTATCGAAAACAAGCAAATGCTGCAGGCAGGCAAATAGGATATGGAGTAGAAAGTGATACAGTACATAAATACCAAGGAAGAGAAAAGGAAACAATGATTATGTCTACGGTACTGGATAGTAGTTGGAGTGGAAGAAAAGGTTTAGAGTTTGTGGATGATTCACATATGGTAAATGTTGCGGTTTCCAGAGCTATAAAAAAATTTATACTTGTGACAGACAGTAAGCTGTTCTTTAAATTTGGCAGGAATATAAATGATTTAATTCGATATATGCAGTACAGTACATTAGATAACAATATCATTGAAAGTGATATTGTCTCAGTTTTTGATTTATTATATCAACAGTATTCTAAAAAGTTAAATTACCTTAAACAAAGAATGACTTCTAATGCGAAGTATAAATCAGAAGAAATAATCAAAGTTCTGCTTGAAGAAATTTTAAAAGAAGAAAATTATCAGCAATATACTTTTACGCAGGAAGTATTGCTTAGAAATCTTCTATATTCGACATCATTATTGACAGAGGAAGAAGAACAGTATGTAAATAACAGGGCCTCCTTGGATTTTGTTATATACTATAAATTGGATAAGTCATGTGTTTTAGTTCTGGAAGTAGATGGTTTTGCTTTCCATGAAAACAATCCGGAACAATTGAAGCGCGATAGAATGAAAGATAAAATTTTAGAAAAATATGATATACCAATTCTTAGATTGCCAACAAATGGCAGTGGGGAAAGGGAAAAGATAATAAATGCGTTGAATAGGACAAACCATGATGGATAATAAAAATACTATAACATAGATACAATAATCTATTGCTAATAGTAATTTATGAATCAAGTTGATTGATGTTATCAAATTTTAATTTCACAGAAGTAACACTACCATTAGGTTCTGGTATCTTATGGTGTGCAGGTTCAAGTCCTGTCATCCGCATCTAATGATACCCTCAAACCCTTTCCCAGCTGGGAAAGGGTTTGAGGGTATCATTAGATTGGCAGCAGAGAATCGAAAGAATTTATTAATATTGAGTTTATACCCTAGGCCGATTTATTAAATTAAAAAAGACAGAGGCAGCATATAAAAATGCTGCCTCTGTCTTTTTTATCTATACCTCTTTACTTTAATTGTTTTCTCAATCTGAAGTGTCATTGTAAAATAGAGAAAGGTTGTTCTTAACATATTTTCTTTGCTTTATTCCATACATAAAGGAGCTGTCTTCTTATTGGTTTTGATTGTGTGCCAATTTAGGCGGTCTGCTGCTTTTCATAAATGCATTTTTTAATAAAGCGACAAATTCCTCTGTAACAGGATCTGCCGAGTTTCCAATGAGTTCAATAAGACCGATTTGAATCGGATTTATATTTCCTTCAATAGGAATGGAGATAATTCCATCATCTGTCACTTCCCTTACAACGATTCCGGTGCCAATCATAAAGCAGTCCGTGTTTCGTATAATGGCATTGACACTGCCGCGGTCACTGGAATAGATGATAAAATTTTGGCCCTCCGTACGGTACATTTCATCTGAATAATTAATAAAATTATCAAAATCTTTTTCAAAATAGAGCTGTGGATATTTCCGCAGTTCAAATGCGGGGACGGAAGATTTTCCGCAAAGAGGGTGCCCTTCCCGTACAAAAATATTCGGATGTGCCTCTAGAATTTTTTCAAATTGTATTCCTCGGTTTTTCAGCAGCTTGCTGATAAATATCTGATTGCTTTCGGATATAAAAATGATACCGGCATTGCTGCGTTTTGTATAAACGTCCTCAATTGCCTCAAAATTTGTGACTTCCCTAAGGTGAAGTTCATATTTCTGTTCAGTGCGCTGTCGGATGAATTGGATAAATGCTTCTACGATAGGATGATAATGCTGCATGGAAAAGGAAAAGCAAATTTCCTGCTGTCCTTTATCTGTCACAAATTTATGTTCAAATTCCTCTGCTTGTTTTAAAAGCCGTTTCGCATATTCTAAGAAAATTCTCCCATCAGGGGTGAACTGAATACCACGTTTTTCCCGAACCAAAAGCTTGATATGAAACTCTTCCTCAAGGCTTTTAATGGCGTTGCTGAGACAAGGCTGTGTTACATAAAGATGCTGTGCGGCTTTGTTAATAGAGTCATAATTTGCAATTTCAACAATGTAATGAAGCTGCTGCAATGTCATGAATATCCCTCCCCTGTTATTTTCGAAAAAGGAGTAGCATTATTTATTTCTTTATATTGTAGCTGAAAGCAGAAGGGAATGAAATGCAATTTTATAATTTTTTATTATAACGTCTTATTATTATTGTGAATTGGTCTTGATTTGTGCAATATGATATGATGAAAATGAAATAAGGAAAAGTAAATGTTGTATATTTCAATAAATGTGCGCGCAAATTCTATTGGAATAGGAGAAATGACCAATATGGCTTATAATAGGAAAAGCCAAGGAGGAGGGCTTCTATTTGAAGAGAAAATATCAGGACTTGTCAGAAAAATACATAGAACAGGTGATTGAAACGGCTTCCGCTTTTATCAGAGTGCCAAGCAAGTCGGGTGACGAAAAAGCATATGCGTATTTGGCAGCAGACTGTTTAAAAAGGCTTAACTATGATTCTGTAGCGATAGACCGTTATGGAAATGTAATTGGAAAAATGAATGGTACAGGAGGGGGAAAATCTGTTGTACACTGCTGCCATTTGGATGTTGTAGATGAAGGAGATGAAAACCAATGGAAATATCCTCCGTTTTCCGGAATGGTGGCGGAAAATCGAATTTGGGGGCGGGGGGCCAGTGATACAAAGGGTACTTTCGCCATGCAGGTCTTTACACCATACATTCTAAAACAGGAAGGACTACTGCCTGCCGGAGATTTATATGTTGTGTGTGTGGTACATGAGGAAACCTGCGGATATGGTGCAAGCAATTTAATCAAGGATGGTTTTTCAGCAGATTATGCCATTGTTGGAGAGGCAACGGAAAATGATATTGCGGTCTCCTGTTTGGGGCGCTGCGGCATCGAGGTGAAAATTACAGGGAAATCCTGTCATGCCAGCATTCCGCAAACCGGAGTGAATCCCTTTTTCTACCTTTCAAAATTTTTGGACTCGCTGAGGGGGTATGAACATGCAAAGGATGCAGTATACGGTTCTTCCCTTCTTTCACCTACAAAAATAGTTTCATCAGAACAGGTGACGAATACCGTGCCTGCACAGATTATTTTAAGCTTGGATTACCGAAGCATTCCGGGAGAGACATTTGAAAGTATTCTGGATCGGCTTTATAAAGTGGCAAATAATTGCCTGTATGATGGCATTCAGGTAGAAATTCGGATTGTAACTTTTCCTTTGTCTACTTATACGGGGATTGCTGAGAATGTCTATCAGGCAGGTATCCCGTTTGGAATAGACGTGAAACATCCACTGGTACAAAAGGCCCACAGTATTTTGGAGGACACGTTTGATGAGGAAGTGGCAATCAAAAAATGGCCATTTTGTACAGATTGCGGCCACTTTATAAAAGCAGGCATTCCGACAATCGGATATTCACCGGCAGAAATTAAATGCTGTCATACAAATCGGGACTCTATTGATATTGCAATGTTAAAGAAGGGACTTTGCGGCAGTTTGGCGCTTGCGGAGCAGTTGGCGAATGAAAGAAAGGAGGGGTAAGATATGAGCGGATCCAAAGCAAAGAAAAAACAATTTAAGGTGAATGCATTTTGCCTGTTGTTCTGTGTTATTGTAGTTTGTGCATTGGCATCCTATTTTGTAACACCGGGAACATTTGAGAGGGAAGTCATAAACGGGCGTACAATTGTTGTCCCGGGCAGTTATCATGAAATAGAGAGAACATTCCTATCGCCTCTTGCCGTATTTAATGCAATTCCAAATGGTATAATCGGTGCCGCGAATATGGTGATATTGGTATTGGTCATTGGCGGCGCCATTGAAATATACAGCAGGTGCGGTTCTATCCGGGCAGGGATTGGGAAGTTGGTTTCCACTGTTGGGCAAAAGGGCGGACCGCTGGTTATTACAGTATTTTATCTGGTATTTGCAGTTTTAGGCGGATTTCTTGGTTGGATAGAAACCTGTATTCCATTTGCACCACTTTTGATACCCATTCTTTTGGCATTGGGTTATGATACAATTGTTGGAGTTGCCATTCTTGTTCTGGGGCTGATGGTTGGATTTGCAATAGGTCCCACGAATATCTATACAGTCGGAATTGCCCATGAGGTCTCGCAGCTTCCAATGTTTTCGGGGATTGAGCTTAGAATGGCTGCCTATGTTGTGTTTGTATCCGTTACGCTTTTTTATCTGCTTTGGTATGCATCAAAAGTGCGCAGGAATCCGAAAAACAGTTATATGAATGGAATTGACGTCAGCGATTTATATCTTGATTTGTCTGAACAGATAAAAAT
The DNA here is from genome assembly GCA_019422105.1 of Bacillota bacterium. GTDB lineage: Bacteria > Bacillota > Clostridia > Lachnospirales > Anaerotignaceae > JAHZDZ01. The sequence continues at coordinate 37,251 of JAHZDZ010000011.1, forward strand.
GACTACAGCACAGGCGGTTGCACTCTGTGTACTGGGATTGACCTTTGTTGTCTCCATATATGGAATGTTTAAGCTTTCCTGGAGTATTGTTGACATGGCCGGCGTATTTCTTTTCAGTGGAATATTGTCTGGGTTTATTACGAAAATGAAAGCATCGGAAATTGCAGACACCTTTATAGAAGGGGCAAAAGACGCAATGGGCGGTGCAATGATCATTGGCATTGCCAGGGGTGTGCAGTGGATTTTGGAGCAGGGAGGCATTATTGACCCGATTATTAACGGGCTTTCCCAGGTTTTGCAGGGACTTCCTCCGATTGGTTCTGCTATTGGCGTTCTTGTTGTTGTCACACTGCTGAATGCGCTGGTCCCTTCCGGAAGTGGAAAAGCCATGGCCCTGATGCCGATTTTAATGCCGCTGGCAGAATTAATTGGTTTGACCCGCCAGACAACAATATTAGCCTATCAGTTTGGAGATGGCATTTCCAACATTTTTTGGTTTACTTATGGAGGGCTTTTGATTTTTCTCTCCTATGGCAAAGTTCCCCTTTCCAAATGGTACAAATTCTTATGGCCGCTTTTAATTATGCTGTTTACTTTGGCAATTGTATTTCTTATTATTGCGGTTAAAATTGGGTATGGTCCGGCATAATATGGTTTACTCTCCGAAAAGTGTTTGGCCTGTCAAAGAAAATGGACCGGAATTAACAGTATCTCGTTAAATATGAAAAAGAGCAAGGTATGGCTAAGCACACCTTGCTCTTTTTCGTGTAATAATAAACATAATGGCGAGCACCGATAACAGCTAATTGGGGAATTTCACTGCTTTTAAAATGCCGTGAATAAACTGTGACCTAACAGTAATTCTATAATAAATTAATTAGGCTGTTTGGGACGAATTTCATCGTTAGCATACGCATTATTTTTAAGTGCTTTTTTCAGTTCATCAAGAAAAGCCAATCCGTTGTCGGAGATTGGAAAATTAGCCATTTGAATCCATCCAAGCTGCATAAAATCTTTATCGGTGCTGATTGGGCGGCTGACAAGCTCAGGACCTGCGAAGCCTTGAGAGAGAATACCGCTGCCGATTGAAAAAGCGTCTGTGTGCGTGAGTGTATTTATCATGGTCGCACGATCTGTTACATAAATGTGGCGTTTAATCAGGGCAAAATTCGGAAACATAGCCTCCTCGGAGAAATCGATTGATACATTGCTGAGGGATTCAAAAGATGCAAAGGGGTATTCCTGCATTTCTTCTAAACAAACTGTTTCCCGCGAGGCCATTGGATGATCTTTTCTAAAAAAAGCATAAGGAGATAAGTTAGCCAGCAGATTAAATTCCAGATTGTGAGAGGACAAATATTTGCGAATAAAAGTTTCTGTAGAGTCAGTGATAAAAAGAATCCCTAATTCACTGCGCTGTTCAAACACGTCACAAATAACCTGTTCCATATAGCATTCACGTATATGGATCTCAAATTCCTGCGGGTTGCACTTCTGAAAAAAATGATAGAAGTTTTCTACTACAAAGGAATAATGCTGCATGGAAATACTGAAATGAAAAGGAAGCTTTCTTTGCTTTTGGCTGTACAGCTCAAGAAGGCGCCTTTCCTGATCCAAAAGGGGTTTGGCGTTTTGAATAAAATCTTTGCCTTCCTCCGTCAGCTTAACGCCCTTTCTTGTCCGGTCAAAAATCGTAATATGCAGTTCATTTTCTAAATCCTTTAACATGTTGCTTAAATAAGGCTGCGTGAGATACAGTTCTTGTGCAGCTTTACTTATGCTTACATAGTGGGAAATTTCCAAAACATATCTTATCTGCTGAAGCGTCATCTCGCATTACATCCCCTTAATGGATACGATTTCCAATAAATGATAATTATATGTCAATATTATAGTATAAATAATATTTGAATGTCAATTCGACAAATAAACCCTAATATCGCGGTAATATGTAAAAACGCTTTTATTCATATGCTGATGCCATTTTATTTATGAATAATATCCATAAATAAATTGATTTTACAGCCATAATTATTTGTTATGGCTAAAGATTTTTATTTCATAATAGTACGTCTTTGAAAAAATGTATATAATTTAATCAATATTAAATATATCATTTAATCAATATTAAAATAAAAAAGTGAATAAGAGCAAGTTTTCAATTACTTTTTTATTTTTGGCTCATGGAATTTTTAATATAAGGAGGAAAGAGAATGAAGGTTTTAATTGCTGATTTGCCCAAGGCTCAAAATAGGGATATTGATTATGAAATCAATTTATTAAGATCTGCTTTCCCGGATGTGGAAACTGTTATTTATGATTATGATGAAGCAAAAAAGGACGAATTTAAAGCGCTTCTGAAGGATTGTGATGTCCTGTTAACCGCGCTTATTGTTTTAGACAGGGATATGCTTGATTGTGCTGAGAAGCTTCGTATGATTTCATTGACATCCACAGGATATAACTTTGTAGATGTTCCCTGTGCAACTGAAAAAGAGATTGCCATAGCGGCGGTGGGAGAATACTGCACAAATGAGGTTGCGGATCACGCTTTGGCACTGATTCTTGCTTTAAACCGCAAACTGAAAAGTTATGTGAATATAGTTGACAATCAGAAGCAGTGGATATATCGGAAAGCGGGCGCGATTCATGTACTGAAGGGTCAGACGCTGGGAATTTTCGGCCTTGGAAAAATTGGGCGCGCCGTCGCAAAAAGAGCGCAGGCTTTTGGCATAGAGGTTGTTGCCTATGATCCATATCTGCCGGAGAAAATTGCAAGCGATATGGGAGTAAAGCTTGTCGATCCCGAATACATAACGGAAAACTGCGATATCATTACTAATCATATGATTCAGACAGCTCAGGTAAACAATTATTTTAATGAAGCCTTTTTTAACGACTTAAAGAAGGCGCCTATCTTTATCAATGTAGCCCGCGGAGACAGCGTAGATGAAGCAGCTCTGTTAAATGCGTTAGAGAGCGGAAAAATAAGCGCGGCCGGTTTGGATGTCTTCAAGGATGAAAATCCTGATTTGGAAACATCACCGTTTATCGGCAGAGACAATGTGCTTATTACACCGCACGGGGCATTTTATTCAGCGGAAGCGGTGGCCCTTTGCCAGAAAATATCGGTGGAGAACATTATTTACTACTTAAAAGGCGAATATGATAAGGTAAATCATATTGTGAATAACGTTTATAAATAATTTGAACTTATAGAATTATACAATATCAGCCAAAAATGGCCATTATTGGGAAAGGAAGAGACTATGAAGAGCGAAGTAGATGTAATTATTGTCGGCGGAGGCATGATGGGTCTTTCAACAGCGTATTGGCTCACCAAAAAAGGTAAAAAAGTTCTTGTACTGGAAAAAACAGCGACACTTTGTTCAGGAAGCAGCGGCGCCGGCGACGGCCATATCTATCACAACACAAAAATGCCCGGCTATCATACAAATCTAGGATTTACCGGAGGAGGCATGTATCCGGAAATTCTGAAGGATCTTGGAGATAACTGTGGTTTTACAGAGGGAGCCGGCTCCTATTTACTGTGTGACAACGAACAGGAATACGAGATTGTGGCGGCGGCAACAAAGAAAATGCAGGAAAGCGGCGCGGACATCTATATGCTGACAGGAGATGAGCTTCGAGAGAGAGAGCCATATCTTTCCAAACATATTTATGCAGCCAGCTATGCTCCAAGCGGCGGCAAAATTGATCCTTTTGAACTGGTATTTGCATATGCCAGAAAGGCGGAGGAGAGAGGCGCAAAAATATTATGCAACGCGGGAGTGAATGAGGTCATCATTGAGGATGGCAAGGCCATAGGCGTTAAATCACAGCAGGGTGATTTCTATGGAGATATCATCGTTGACGCAGCCGGGAGCTGGAGCGGATTCCTTGGAAAATTAGCGGGACTGTATGTTCCCATAAGGCCGCGTAAAGGCCAGATTGTAGTAACAGAGGCTTGCGCGCCAATGATTAAGGGCCCTGTTACAACGGCATCCAACTTCTGCGCGAAGCTGCAGCCGGAGCTTATGGGCTTATTCAGCAAGAGGACCAAAGAGCTTGGACACGGAGCGGCGCTGGAGCAGACAGAGGCGGGAACAATTCTCATTGGCGCTACCAATGAGTGGGATGATTTTGATAAGAGCAACACAATTGAAGCGATAGAATGGCTTATTGCCGAAGCATGCCGCGAAATGCCGGCGTTAAAGAACTGCCACTTTATCCGCAGCTTCTCCGGCTTCAGACCGTTTACACCGGATCATATGCCGATTGTGGGAACGACCTCCTATCTGGAAAATTATGTTTTTGCTACAGGCTTTGAGGGCGGCGGACTTACGCTTAACCCGATAGTCGGAAAAATGGTGAGTGAGATTATCTGCGGCGAGGAGCTTTGCGTTACCAATGAGCCTATGCGGCCGGATAGATTAGTAAAACCGTATGATCAGGCAACGGAAGAGGAAATCGCATCCAATTTGCCAAAAGGTATTTGAAGCTGACAGGAAAGGAGATAACTTATTATGGATGAATTAAGAGTCGTAAACCATCCGATTTTGGGTGATTTGCCTGAAAAAAAGATTGTGACAATTTACTATAAAGGCCAGCCTATAAAGGCCAGAGAAGGGGAGCCTATTGCAGCTGCGCTGCTTGCGGCAGGAATCAAGGCTTTCCGCAAAACGGTGCATAAACATGAGCCAAGAGGCGTTTTTTGTGCCATAGGCCGTTGTACTGACTGTATGATGATCGTCAATGGACAGCCGAATGTAAGGACATGTGTTACTTTTGTGGAAGACGGTATGCAGCTTGAACCCCAGTATGGGTATGGCCGTGAAGAAGAAAATGGAGGTGAAGCGAAATGAAAAGAATCTCCACTGAAATAGCGATTATAGGCGCAGGCCCTGCCGGCTTATGCGCGGCTCTTGAGGCAAGCAAGCTTGGAGCGAAGGTTACTTTGATTGATGAAAACGCTTTGCCGGGAGGCCAGTTATTTAAACAGATACATAAGTTTTTCGGTTCGAAAGAACATCTGGCGGGCGTCCGCGGATACGAGATTGGCAGACAGCTGCTGGAGGAGCTGGAGCAGAGTAATGCCGAGGTTATGCTCAACAGCACTGCGTACGGAATTTTCCGTGACAATACTATCGGTGTGGTACAAAAGGGCCAGCACTATGCGATACATGCGGATAAAATTATTCTTGCGGCAGGCGGCAAGGAAAATTATATGGATTTCCCCGGAAGTACACTGCCCAATGTAATGGGAGCGGGCGCGGCCCAAACTATGATTAACGTAAACCGTGTTTTGCCGGGAAAACATATTGTAATGCTTGGCTCAGGCAATGTTGGGCTTATTGTCTCCTACCAGTTAATGCAGGCCGGCGCAACCGTGGAAGCGTTAGTGGAGGCAGCGCCTGCAATTGGCGGGTACGGAGTACATGCAGGAAAGATTCGCCGTGCCGGTGTTCCTATTCTGACTTCCCACACCATAAAGGAAGTATACGGCGACGGCAAGGTAGAGGGTGTTATCATAGCGGAAGTTGATGATAAATTCCAGCCTATTGAGGGAACTGAAAGAGCGATTGCCGCTGATACGGTATGTCTTGCGGTAGGACTTAATCCAATGACAGAGCTGGCTCATATGGCGGGATGTGAATTTACATTCATTCCTGCTCTCGGCGGACATGTTCCAATGCATGACGACAATATGGCTACCACTGCGCCAGGCATCTATGTTGCCGGAGACATTACCGGCGTAGAGGAGGCATCCTCAGCTATGGAGGAAGGCAAGCTTGCGGGTATCGCTTCCGCAGCGGCATTGGGCTACTTAGACAAAGAGAAAGCCGAAGAACTCAAAAATGAGGTGCAGGTTCGCCTTTCCGCTCTCAGAACAGGAGCTTTCGGTGAAAAACGCCAGAAAGCGAAAGCAGAGCAGATGAGATGTATGGAAGATTATCTTGCAAAGAAAGGAGCGAATGCATGATGAAGGAAGGAGTAAAGTTTACCGGAATTCCCAGTGAGGAAGAACTGAAAAACAGTTTTGGAATTCCAAGCATTGAGAGAATGAAACAGGGCCGTGTGGCTGTTATCGAATGTGTTCAGGAAATTCCCTGTAATCCATGTGAAGGAAGCTGTCCTTTTGGCGCCATTACTATTGGTAATCCTATAACCAATTTGCCGCATCTTATAGAAGAAAAATGCACCGGCTGCGGAACCTGTGTGGCAATGTGTCCCGGCCAGGCAGTTTTCCTTATTAATTATAACTATTCCGAAACGGAGGCGGAGGTTTCTTTCCCCTTTGAATATCTGCCGGTACCGGAAAAGGGTGCCGCTGTTGACGCGGTAAACCGCGCCGGTGAGGTTGTATGCAAGGGTACGGTAACAGCTGTGAGAAACCCTGTAGCCTATAAAAATACATGTGTGGTAACGATTGCAGTTCCAAAAGAGTATATAAATGAAGTCCGCAGCATGAAACGGATTCGCAGCTTTGAGTCAATGGATGCACCGGACAAAAAAGAAAGAGCAAGCCAGCTGATATGCCGCTGCGAAGAGCTGACACGCGGAGATATTGAAAAGGCAATCGACGAGGGCGCAACAACAATTGATGGTATAAAGAGGCGTACCCGCGCCGGCATGGGCTTATGCCAGGGCAAGAGCTGTGAGCGTTTGGTAGCGCGTATTCTTTCGGAGAAGCTTGGAAGGCCCCTCAGCGAATTTTTGCCTGCTACCCACAGGGCGCCTGTCCGTCCGATACAAATGGGTGTTATAGCAGATAATTGTGATGAAGATTAAGGAGATAAAAAATATAAAGGAGGAATCAAAATGAAAAGAGAGTATTTGGATTTTGGTAAACGTCAGGCTATGATTGGTTATCTAATCAATCGGGCATCGGAGGCAAACAGACCGCTCACTGTGGCTTTCGTGGATGAAACACGCACAGTCATCTCCGTTACAATGATGGACGGAATGGCGAACAGAAGCGTAGGGCTGGTAAGCAAAAAAGCATACACAGCAGCTTTGATGGGCCGCCGTACAGCGGATTGGTGGGCACAGACAAAAGAACTTGGAATCGGCAATGACTCTATGGGAGATCCTCAGATGACATATCTTCCGGGCGGAACTCCTATTTTTACAGCGGATGGCGATTTAATCGGCGCTATCGGAGTAAGCGGCTGGGCAATGGAGGAAGACCAGATGCTAGCGGACGAGGCGGTAGAATATTTAAAGAGCATAGAAAAATAAAGAATCAGCAGACATTGCATTTATATTAATATTCAGGGGTATCAAGCGAGCAGGTTTGGTTTAAGAAGAACCAAACCTGCTCGGGAAAGCTTTCATTGGGTATGTGACAGGATTGTATGAAAGGAGTTCTATTATGATAAAGGTTATTATTCCTATATTGGTGCTGATTGGAATCGTAGTCATAAAGAAAATTCCGGTTATTGGCGGTAAAGTTCACTGGGCTCTCTTGATTTCAGGTGCTATGGCACTGCTTACAGCAGGCATTTATAGCCCTATGGCTTGGATAACCGCGTATATAGACGGTCTGAACCGTTTGTCTTGGGTTATTTTAATTGCTATATTTGGAAGTATTTATGCAGAAACACAGATTGCCATGGGTACGATGGACGTTGTGCTGGATGCAAGCCGCTCGGCCTTCGGACGTTCCCCCAAGGGATTGTATGTAGCGGGCATGGTAACATTAATTCTTTTTGGATCATTACTTGGCGAGGGTCTTTCCGCAGCCTGTGTTGTGGGTGTTTTGATTATCCCTCCGCTCATTGACCTGGGCATGGAGCCTGAGCAGGTTTCCGCATCCCTTGTATTGGGCGGTCTTCTCGGATCACTGTGTCCTCCAATGACTAACGCAATTGTTCTTGCTTCCTCCCTTTGCGGTGCAAGCTATAATGATGTATTGAAATGGTCATTTTTGACAGTTCCTTTCTGCTGTATCGTTATTGTTACTTTCTATGCTTTCCGCTGGGTTAAAATCAAATCCCTGCCGGAACACCTGATTCCTAAGGAAAAGGCCGGAGAAATTCTGAAAAGCGGCATTGCAAAGCTGATTCCAATGCTCACATTGGTTATCATAATGATTCTTGCATATGGTCCTTGGAACAGCAAGGTAAATACCAATGTTATTACATACGTTTGGGGCTGGCTGCAGAAGCTGGTTGCAAATATTCCTTTCGTCAATGGTCTTGGCAACATGATTGTTCTTTCTCTGCTGACAGTAACAATTATTGCGTGCTGCTTTAAGAAAACCAGAGAATTCGGCCTTGGCAATGTTATTAAAAACGGCTGGAAAAAATATCTCCCCTGTGGAGCGGTTCATCTTTGCTGTGCTTTAATGCTCGGCGGTTTCTACGCAGCCGGTTATATTGACACAATTGCGCAATGGGCCAGCACATTAAACACCAATACTTTGAAAATAGGCGGTTCCGCTGCTATGGGTCTCATGGGTATGATCACAGGTTCCCAGTCAACGGTACAGAATGTTGTATTGTCCTTCTTTGGCCCTGCTCTTGTTGCTACCGGAATGACACCTGAAAGCGTAGCTCTTGCTGGTTCCCATATCGCTATGGGCTGTCAGGCTTTCCCTCCTACAGACCTTTGTACAATCGTTGTTGCTCCATTGGTTGCGGGAGTTATCGGTAAGAAGTGCGACTATGTAAAATCAATGATGAATTCCCTTCCAGGATTCTTGTTCCTGTTTGGCTTTGGTATATTGCTGTTATTTATACCATTCGCTTAAAAAGAAGGATGAAAGGAGATTAACAGTATGGCAATTGTTTATGGCAACACCACAAACTACGGTCAAAAAATAGGCATTTTAATGTTAAGTACACACTTTCCAAGAGTACCCGGCGATATTGGAAACGCCACAAGCTTCCCTTTTCCCGTTGTTTACCGTACTATCAAGGAGGCGACGGCTGAAACGGTTGTAAATCAGGGAAATCCGGCCCTTATTGAGCCGTTTTGCAAAGCGGCAAGGGAGTTGGAGGCAGAGGGCTGTAAATGCATCATAACAAGCTGTGGATTTATGGCAATTTTCCACCGTGAGCTTGCGGCAGCCGTAAATATACCCGTTATTGCTTCAAGCCTGCTTCAGGTTCGTTTGGTAAGCGGTATGCTGGCGCCTAACAAAAAGGTCGGAATTATAACCGCCAAGGCTTCCTCCCTTGGAGAAAAACATTTTGAGGGTGTAGGCATTACAGATGTGAATAAGGTTGTGTATGGCATTGAGGATACCGAATTTGGCAAAACCTTTTTCGATGACACAAACTACATAGATTTGGATTTGGCAGAGGAAGAAATGATTAAGGTTGCAAAACGTATGGTAGAAGAAAATCCGGACGTTGGCGCTATTGTTCTTGAGTGTACCAATATGCCGCCGTTTAAAAAGGCTGTTCAGGAGGCGACAGGATTACCGGTATTTGATATTATCGGGCTTATTAAGTATGTGCATGACGCCATCGTTCCTGCAAGCTATAGCGGCTGTATGTAAATATAATAAGAAATGAAGGAGAATGCTATGAAAATTGTCAGTATAGACGTATTTGACTTTGCCAAATGCTTAAATTATGAGGACTGCGCGCCTATTTGCATACGCATCAACACAGATGAAGGGATTTGTGGATTTGGCGAGGTTGGTCTTGCATATGGCAATGCACATTATGCTGGAGTCGGAATCATTAGAGATTTCGGAAAACTTATAATAGGTATGGATCCCCTCAATTCAGAGGCAATCCGTGAAAAAATATTCCGCACAACCTTCTGGGGAATGGGCGGAGGCACTGTGATTAATGCGGGTATGAGCGCTATAGATATTGCACTTTGGGATATTAAGGGCAAATACTTTAATGTACCCGTATATCAGATGCTTGGAGGCAAAACAAATGAAAAGCTGCGCGCCTATGCAAGCCAGATTCAGTTTGACTGGGATCTGGAGGATCGTAATCTGAATGACCCTGAGGAGTATGTGGCAGCAGCAAAAAAGGCAATGGCGCAGGGATACACCGCAGTGAAGGTCGATCCCGTCGGTGTGGCGGCAAGCGGCAGATGGCAGCGGTTAAAACAGGATCCTGACTGGAGGCTGCGCGGGCAGATGCCTCAAAACGTCCTTAAGCTTGTAAGGGCTCGGTTAAAGGCAATACGCGACTTAAGCGATGATTTGGATATTATTATTGAACTGCATTCCTTTACAGATACAAGCACTGCAATACAGCTTGCAAACTATGTTGATGATCTCAACATCATGTATTATGAGGAGCCGGTTCATCCCCTTAACCCCGTATCTATGCGGGAGATTAAGGAGAAGATTAATATTCCTATCGCTTCGGGAGAGCGTATCTATACAAGGCTTGGGTACCGTCCTTTCTTTGAGAACCGTTCTTTAAGCGTAATACAGCCTGATGTATGCTTATGCGGCGGAATTTCAGAGACAAAGAAGATTTGCGACATGGCTGATACCTATGATGTGAAGGTGCAGGTGCATGTGTGCGGCGGGCCTATCTCCACAGCGGCGGCGCTTCATGTGGAGACGGTGATTCCTAATTTCCTGATTCATGAGGAGCATTCCTACGCAATAAAACAGGGCTTAAGGGATACCTGCTTATATGATTATCTGCCTGAAAACGGTTATCTTACGGCGCCTGAGCTTCCGGGCATAGGACAGGAGATTGCGCCTGAAACCATGAAGAAGTCATTTGCTTACACAGTTGACTGATTATTACAGGGAATAAATCCAGATACAAACCCACGGGAGGCTATTTTGCCTCTCGTGGATTTTTTAAACTAAAATTGAGAGAAAAATAAAATTTACAAAAAGAAAGGAAAGTAAAAAATTATGAATCACGACTATTCAGAGGCTACAGTAGTAGTACACGGCAACCATGTAAAAAATGCGGAGGGTGCGCTTTCCATACCCATTTATCAGACCTCAACATTCGTTTTTGATACAGCAGAGCAGGGCGGAAGGCGTTTTGCGGGCCAGGAAAACGGATTTATATATTCACGTCTCGGAAACCCTACAACAAGCGTGCTGGAGCAAAAGATTGCCCTTTTGGAGGAAGCGGAGGACTGTGTTGCTTTTTCATCGGGAATGGGCGCTATCTCAGGCACGTTTTTGAGCCTTTTAAGCTGTAAGGATCATATGCTGGCGGACAAGACACTTTATGGCTGTACATTCGCTCTTATCAATGAATCTCTTGTCAGATTTGGCATAGAGGCGGAATGTATTGACATGTCAGATTTTGAACTTTTCAAAGCATCCATGCGGCCTGACACGAAAATAGTCTATTTTGAAACGATTGCAAATCCCAGCATGAAGGTAATTGATATTGAAAAGGTGGCGGCATATGCCCATTCTGTAAATCCGGACTGTCTGGTTATTGTAGATAATACCTTTGCAACGCCGTTGATTGTAAAGCCGCTGAAGCTTGGTGCGGATGTTGTGGTTCATTCAGCGACAAAATATCTGAATGGACACGGAGATGTGGTTGCTGGATTTTCAGCGGGCAGGAAAGAAATTATGGACAAAATAAGGATGGTAGGTTTAAAGGACATCACAGGGGCGGTTTTAGGGCCGCAGGAGGCGTATCTGATTCTGAGGGGCTTAAAGACCCTTAAGGTGCGCATGGACGCCATATGCGACGGGACAGAAAAGGTGGCGGCATTCCTCAAAAACGCGCCTGAGGTAGCGGCAGTCTATTACCCGGGGTTTGAAGACAGCAAATATCATGAAACTGCCAAAAAGGAGCTGAAACGCTTCGGCGGAATGATTTCCTTTGAAATGAACAGCTTTGAGGAGGCGAAGGCAGTTCTTAACAATGTAAAGCTTTGTGTGCTTGCAGTAAGTCTTGGGGACTGTGAGACATTGATACAGCACCCGGCTTCCATGACCCATTCCATGTGTACAAAGGAGGAAATTGAGGCGGCAGGCTTCTCAGACAGGCTTATCAGGCTTTCTGTTGGCCTTGAGGATCCGGAGGATATTATAGCGGATTTGAAGCAGGCGTTTGCGGCGGCAGGAAAGTAAAAGAAGAGAATTAATTGTAAAAAGCTGAAAGACCGTTGACATTGTCGGCGGTCTTTTCAATTGGCTGTATTGATACACATGATGAGTGTACAAGAACATACTTTAAAAAACTAAGAGCTATCAGCAGAGAAAAAGCAATTTTTTTGCAAAAGTCGGATGAAATATTCTTTAAAATAGTGTATAATTGCTTTCTTAATTAAAGGCATGGAGTGGTGAGTACATGGATAAACTGCAGTTTCATATTTATTTTTGTGGAATGAATGAAGAAACCTTTACAGATCAAATAATGATCTATAAACCCAACAGCAGCATTTCAAGGAGTTTTACCATGGAGATTTTGTTCCAATTGAGGCTTGTACATGTTGGCGAGTTAATTGACTATTTAAAAACAGACTCTGATGTGAGGAAAGAACTGGGAATAGGAGGACTGGAAAATTTCAATATATCGACGGTTTATGTAAGATACAGAGATTGCCTGTTAGGGTTACGGGAGGATAAGGCCATTTCAGAGGTTTTTCTCGATTTTGATACCCATCAATTGGAATTTGCCTATTTTGTTGTTGGCGGTGCGTCCATACATAATGAAACAAGCTACCGATTTACCGTTCATACCGACGAAAAAATACATGAACACATGCCCCATGTCCATGTATCAAAAGCCGGAGTGGAAATACGATATTCCTTAGTGACTTTGCTTCCTATCGATCCTCTAGTGAATCCCCACAAGCGCGATAACAAAAAGGTCATTACTCCGTTTTTGCGGCACAACTATGAACGATTGCTTGAAATGTGGAGATGTTATGCCAAGGGATATGTTACACCGGAAATTACCCAGGAGGGCCAACAATTTTATAGTGAGTCTTAAATAATATGAAAACGTCAGTCTAATAAAAGAATAAGACATTAATAAAGATCACTGTCCACTGCCGGCCTTAAAAACAAAAAGCATATTGAAACACAAATAAAAGCAGACATATTGCAATCATATGTCTGCTTTTTTACTTTAGTGTATATTATACTTCCTCATGAGCCTAGACGCCTTGGATTGGGTGATGCCCAAAGCCTCCGCTATTTTGTAGGAGCTTTTGTATCTGGAAAAATATTTGAGAAGAAGCTCCTTTTCGTATTGCTCAACAGATGCCTCAAAATTAATATTTTCCACAGTGCCGCTGTCGGCAGGTGAGGAGATTTCATTCAGATGAGGTACATCCGCTGAGGTTATCTGATTGTCGCGTGAGGTTACCACAAGCCGCTCCACAACGTATTGCAGCTCACGGATATTGCCGCTCCAGCTGCTTTTTTGCAGCAACTCACGGGCTTTTCCGGAAATGCTTTTCTTAATATGGTATTTTTTGTTGTACAGCTGTAAAAAGTAATCCACCAGGGGATTGATGGCGTCAGGCCGTTCCCGAAGCGGGGGAATATAAAACTCAATGACACGCAGACGGTAATATAAATCCTCGCGGAATTTATTCTCCGCTATCTGCGTTTTTAAATTCAGGTTTGTGGCGGAGATAATGCGTACATCTACGGTTTTGGCCTTTACGGAGCCAATTGGCGTATAGGTTTTTTCCTGTATCAGCTGCAAAAATTTAGCCTGAAGGCTTAAGGGCAGGAGTCCAATTTCGTCGAGGAACAGCGTACCGGTATCAGCCTGCTCCACCAGTCCCTTTTTGCCCTTTTGGCTGGCGCCTGTGAAGGCACCGGCAGTATAGCCGAATAATTCGGATTCAATGAGATTTTCGGGTATGGTTGCACAGTTTATTGTGACAAAGGGCTTATTTACCCGTTTGCTTTTGGCGTGAATGAATTTTGCCAGCATGCTTTTGCCTGTACCTGACTCTCCTGTAATGAGGATTGTGGAGTCAAAATTTGAAATACGGTTGACGGTTTCGAGAATCCCCTGCATTTTGTTGTCTCCCAGAAACATATCCTGGGCGGGCGTATCGGGAAAGCCCTCTCTGATAGGTAAAACAGGCGCCTTAAAGGGAGTGGCAATGGTTTCCACAACGGAAATCAGGTGGTTATCGGCATCAAACATTGGCGCGGTATTCACATAAAAAAGGCCATGGGTTCCGAATTTTTTTTGTACCGAGGAGCCTGTATTTGTTTGAAGCACTGTGGGAAGGCCTGTTATACTTTGGTATTCCGTATTTTCAATAGTCGAATAGTGTTTGCCGGCAAAATTATCAGCACCTTGGAGGTACGCGTTTTTAAAGGCCGGATTATAGTACTCAATAATGCCGTCGCTGTCGTAGACGCAGATATAGCAGCCTATGGCATTAACGATTTTCTCAAAGGACGACGTATTCAGATTCAATTAAGGCACCTCCACCAAGCTAATAACGACATTTTAGCACAAAGCCCCTTCCGCGTCAAAAAATAGATGTGTTCTATCTAAAGTCCGCAAAAAAACTATATACATCACATTAGTATTTGATATAATAGGGGTGTAATGAAGGTAAACAATATGGCGGGTGAGGATATGAACTTTAAAAAACAGATCAGTGAGGAAAAAGAAAATCTGATAACCTCTACACAAAAATTAATACGGATAAAGAGCATTAAGGAAAAGGGCTGTGAGGGAATGCCCTTTGGCAGGGGAATGCACGAGGCCCTGACCTTTGTGCTGGATTTGGCTTCAGAAATGGGATTTACAGTAAAAATGCTGGACGGCTACTGTGGCTATGCAGAATACGGTGAGGGAGATCTTTATGTCGGTGTGATAAGCCATGTGGATATCTGTGATGCAGGTGAAATGTGGGCTGTGCCTCCCTTTGAAGGACGTATTGTAGACAATAAAATATACGGCAGAGGGACTATGGATAACAAGGGGCCTCTGATGGCGGCGCTTTATGCACTGAAGGCCGTCAAAGACACAGGCAAAAAGCTCAATAAAAAGGTTCGCCTTATTATCGGTACAGACGAAGAACGGTATTACGAGGATATGCAGTATTATTTGAAGGTTGAAAAACCGCCGATAGCCGGTTTTACACTGGATGGGCACTTCCCTGTGGTATATGCGGAGAAGGGTCTTGCCATGATGGAATATCATGGACGGTTTTCCCAGGAGGGGGAGGAGCGCATCGTTTATATGAAGGGCGGAACCTCTGAAAATACAGTGCCCGGTTACTGTGAGGTGTTTTTGCGGACGGACAGGCAGGTTGAAATTGTCAATGAGCTCACAAACTTCTCCCGTGAAAACCGGCACAATATGTCTGCCAGACTGGAGGAGGATGGTGTGGTGATTGAATCCTACGGTATGGAAACGCACAGTATGGCGCTGGAGATGGGTATTAATGCCATCTATCCCATGATAAATTTTTTGAACCGCATTCACTTTGGCGGGAAGGCGGCCAGAAAGCTCATCAGCTTTCTCAATAATTATCTCGGCTTTGACATATATGGGGAGAAGCTGGGTGTGAACTGTGAGGACAGCTTTTCGGGCAGATTTACCGTAAATTTCGGTATTATACAGTATGATGGTGAGAATGCGGTGGTGAGGCTTGATATACGGTATCCGGTCATGTGTAATTTTGATGAGACAGCGGACAGACTGAAGGAGGTATTTACAGCCAACGGCTTTGAGGAAGCCGAGCGTTCCTTCTGGGATCCTGTCTATTTCCCTAAGGAACACTTTTTAATCGAGGCATTGGTAAAGGCGTACCGGCAGGTGACAAAGGATAAGAGCGAGCCTCTTGTAAGCGGGAGCGGCAGCTATTCCAAGGTAATGCCAAACGTTGCGGCTTTCGGCGCTATCTTTCCCGGCGGAAATCAGGCATGGCACAGAGTTAATGAATACATTGAAATTGATAGCCTTTTAAAGATGGCAGAGATTTATGCCACAGCCATATATGAATTGGCTTCCCTTTAACGATAAGTCAAAAATAACTTGAACAACGTGATTGAAATCACAAATGAGTTATTTTTGACTTGTTTTCTTTTTAACATAAGTCATTATTAACTTAAAATGGTGAGGCAAAATGATTTTAGAGAGTCCGGAAATGTACAAGGTGATGTATAAAAATTTTTTTATCTTCGAATTTTCGGCATTTTTTTTGGTTATGCTTTTTGGTTGGCACACATATTGCTGTATTATATAGCGTTGTTATTCGTTATTATATACATAATTTAAAGGAGGAAGTTAACATGGAAAAAAAGAAGAAATTCCAACTAAAAATGCCATCATCCTACACCATTATCATTGGCATTATTCTGCTGGTTGCAGTGCTCTCCTGGATATTGCCCGGAGGCGCCTATGACTATGTGGACCCGACAGCGTCCACACTTCAGCCAATTGCCGGCACCTATCACACAACAGAGTCCAATCCTCAGGGACTTTGGCAGGTAATTTTGGCACCTATCAACGGATTTATGGATTCTGTTGACATTATTCTTTACACACTGGTTATCGGCGGTTTCCTTGCAGTTGTTATGAAAACAGGCGCAATTGACGCCGGAATCGGCCATACCATCAGAAAGCTCAAGGGCCGCGAGAAGCTTTTGATACCCGTACTGATGTGTATTTTCAGTTTTGCCGGCGCAGCCTTTGGTATTGAGGAGGAAACGCTTCCCTTCTTTATGGTTCTGATACCGGTACTGCTGGCGGCGGGATATGATACGCTGGTAGGTTTAAGCGTCATTAAAATGGGCGCGGCGCTGGGCGTTATGGGCTCTATTGCCAATCCCTTTGCCGTTGCCATTGCCAGCAGGTTTGCAGGCATCTCCATGGGAGATGGTATTGTAATAAGGATTATACTGCTTGCCATTTATATTCCTTCCGGCATCATTTTTACAATGCACTATGCGGAAAAGGTGCGCAAGGATCCGACGAAATCTCTGGTTTATGCCCAGGCGGAGGAAAACAAGAAGTTTTTCCTGAAGGATGCGGATTATGATAACCTTCCTGAGCTGACAGGTAAAAGAAAACTGATACTGGCAGTATTTTTGATTTCCTTCCTTGTAATGCTCTGGGGCGTTCTTCCATGGGCCGATCTTGGTATTACGTTTATCCCTACCATGTCATGGTGGTTTGGTGAGCTTTCCGGTGTATTCCTGACAGGCGCTGTGATTGTGGCTGTGATTGCAGGCATCAAGGAAGAGGAATTTTTGGATACCTTTATTGACGGTGCTAAGGATCTTTTGAGTGTTGCAGTCATCATCGGTGTTGCAAGAGGCGTATCTGTTATCATGAATGATGCTATGATCACAGATACCATACTTCATGCCGGAGAAAATCTTCTTTTAAATACATCATCTGCTGTATTTTCAGCGGTTACCTATGTTATTTATCTTGTTCTTTCCTTCTTTGTTCCGTCAAGCTCAGGTCTTGCTACATTGTCAATGGGCATTATGGCGCCTCTTGCGGATTTTGCAGGAGTTGGAAGGGAAATTGTTGTTATCGCATATGCGGCTGCAAACAGTATGATCGCGCTGATTGCGCCTACCTGCGGCCTTTTGATGGGAGTTCTCACGATGACGAGAACATCTTACACTGTTTGGATGAAATTTGTAGGCAAATTCCTGTTGTTTATTGCTCTGGCGACGATTGTGGTGCTGGTTGGAGCGACATTGATTATGGCTTAGGAGGCGTATGAGAATGGAAAGAGTTTTAGCGGGTTTGGAGCCAAAGGAGGTATTTGGCTATTTTGAGGATTTAACCAGGATACCGCGTGAATCAGGAAATGAGGATATGGTTTGTGACTACCTCATTCATTTTGCAGAGGAAAATGGCTTTGCATGGCAGAAGGATGAAATGAAAAATCTGCTTATCAGGGTACCTGCCACGGAGGGCTATGAGGACCATCCGACTGTAATTGTTCAGGGACACATAGATATAGTATGTGAAAAAAATGCAGGTACAGTGCACGATTTTACGAAGGACCCTGTAAAGGTTGAGATAGAGGGAGACAAGGTTATTGCCAAGGAAACAACCCTGGGTGCTGACGACGGCATGGGCATTGCTCTTGCTATGGCATTGGCTACGGATAAAACAGCGTGCCACCCACCTTTGGAGCTGGTCTGCACAAGTGATGAAGAACGCGGTATGACGGGCGTGGAGGAGTTTGACGCAAGCGTGCTCAAGGGCAGGGTATTGATAAATCTGGATGCAGACGACGAGGGTGTTTTTGTGGTAGGCTGTGCAGGCGGACCGGTTGTTCGTATAGAGCTTCCTATTTCCTGGGAAAAGGCGGAAAGCGGATTTGAGCCGATTCATATACAAATCAAAGGACTTAAAGGCGGTCATTCCGGCGAGGACATTCATAGAGGGAGAGCCAACTCGAATAAGCTGTTGATTCGGTTATTGGGTGCTGTTGGCAGAAAAATGCCATACCGTGTGTCTGACATCAGCGGCGGCTTAAAGTATAATGCGATTCCAAGAGAGGCTGAGGCGGTAATTTATGTGCCTGCCGCTCAAAAGACGGAAGCTCTGGCTGTAGCAGCAGAAATGGAAAAGATATTTAAGAGCGAGTTTTATTCAATAGAAAATGATCTGGAGGTAACAGCGGAAGCCTTTGCGGAAGGGTCGGAAAAGGTTCTGACTGCTGATGCGCAAAGCCGTCTGGCAGATTTTATTATGCTTTCAGACTGTGGTATTGTCAGAATGAGTCCGCAGCTTGAGGGCGTTGTGGAGAGCTCTGTCAGTGTTGGCGTGGTGCGTCTGGAGGGAGAAAAAGCCGTAGTGCTTACCATGACCAGAAGCTCTACAGAGAGCATGTACATGGATATGTATTATAAAATTGTGCGCCTTGCGGAAATCATGGGCGGCACAACAGAGATGATGTCCAATTGCCCTGAGTGGGAGTTCAATCCGAATTCAGAAATTAAAAAGCTGTTTGAAAATGTCTACCGGGAAATGTTCCAAAAGGAACCAAAGCTTCTGGTGCTCCACGCGGGTCTTGAATGCGGCGTATTTGCCAAGAAGATACCGGAATATGTGGATATGATTGCCGCAGGACCTGATATCAGGGATTTACATACACCGGGCGAGTACGTAACCATTTCCTCTGTACAGAAGTTCTGGAAATTTTTCAAGGAAGTATTTAAGAATCTTTAAGAAAGAGCAATTAAAAAGGGTATCCGAAAGGGATACCCTTTTGCAGTGCGGGCTTTGCCCGACTGAGGAAAAAAGCGGGTTTCAAGGCATTTATGCCGCCGGAACACGTCTGTTTATTCCTGAATATAAACTATCGAAAACCTGTTTTCAATGAAGGGTGTCCTGAAGGGATACCCTTTTTTGTGTGTCAGAAACCAAAACACTGAGGGGAGTTTTATTCTCAAACTATACCTTTGATACATAACGGAAAACGAAGTTTTCCTGAATAAATCAAGAAAAGCTTAATCTATACACAATTGAGGTCAAACCTTTTCAGGGCATGCTAAGGTGCAGGGGAAATCTCTATATTTTTTTGACAGCTTGAGGGATTCCGTTAATGTGGCATTTTCCTATCGCTATTTTGCTTTCTGTGAGACAGGAAATATGGCGTATCCGCTGTACTGTTAAAAACGCAAAAAAGTTGCTCCTTCTATGGGTATGAGCATATCAATAGGAGGATTTCCCTCATAATAGCCTACAATATAACCGCCGTAATAGTCCCCGCTTTTTGCCACGGCAGTCTGCTGAAACAGAATATTTCCCCCTTCTTTCTCTCTGATTATGATTTCGTGACTGCCGGGAGGTAGTATAAAATAGCTGCTGACTTCCCGGTAAAAGGATGTAAAATAAAGGGTGCCGTCCACATATACGGACAGAGACGGCGCATCCGGCGAGAGGTTTATAAAACGGATATAGGCCGTATCAGGACTGGAAATACGTGGTTTGTCGGTAATCAGCTCAATATCGGTATTGCCGGGCTCTCCGGCGAGGGCGGCGGTATATATTTTACCGTTAATCAGATTGATATTGCCCTCCTTGACAGGGCGGGAGATATCACCGGCGCGGTAAATGGCGTAATGGTAGGTATCCGCATTTGCTTCAAAATAATCGGTAAAGGATTTATAACTTAAGTCATAAGCAATGGGCAGACCGTTGATATAAATATCAATAGAATGATACGATGGCGCCGCATGGAGAAAACGAATATAGGATTTTGTCTCGGATGTTTCGCTTGCCATTTTATAGCCTCCTTTTACAGAGTAATAGTCGTTAGTACATCATATGCCATGAGAGGAAATCCGTGATTCCGATGATAGGGAATGGTTTTTACATATTTCAGCAGAAAAACTGCAACACTATGAAAAACAGCTGAGCGGCAGAGAAGCTGTTTGCTACTTCTCAAAAAGCGGAGCGTTTGAGAAGGTTCCCGTATTTTCATTGCTGATGCAATGAAAAACAGCCGAAGGGTGGCTGTTTTAACGGGGATTGGATATTTTCGTCCAAGCCGTTTCCGGAATATTGTTTTCTTCGACTGCAAAAGAAAATAAGAAAATTTACAGGAAAGGAAGTGGTATGCATGCTCTTCAGCGGACACAGGCTGCGTTTGGAAGAGAATGAAACAGAGCTTATATTATATATTGAGGAAGCAGACAATGAGTTTTCGGACGAGCTGCATGAATTTCAGAATGAGGAAATGGAAGAGGTCAATAACGGCATATTTGCTTATCTCGGTGAGAATTTTCCCGACTTAAAAAAGGGCGTCGTTAAGGTGATGTATGGGGCCGCACTTATCTGTACCGTTTCTCTTTCCACACTATTGAAGGCAAAAGCGGAGGAAACGCCGAAGGCGTTGGAAGCGATTGTAACGGAAAGGCCGGATATAACGGTCTGGATGAACGGTAATAAGCTTGTGCTTACTCAGGCCCCCATACTGGTGGATGGAAGTACGTATATTGGTCTGCGGGATTTTTGTGATACGCTGGGTGCAGTCCTTGATTGGGAACAGGAAACGAAAAGAGTAACAATCCATTACAGAGAGGACAAGATAACTTTTACTGTGGGCGGAGATATGGGAGAGATAAACGGCAAGAGCGCTGCAATGCCAAAAACCCTGATTTATCATGACAGGACGATGGTACCGCTCCGTTTTTTGAGCGAGAACTTTGATATTGGCGTCAAGTGGGCGGAGGAGGAGAAGGCGGTGTACCTTTCTACCTCCAGGGAGTATGAGGTAATAACAGACAATTACCTCACTCATATGGAGGAGGTGCTGGAAACAGGCGAGGATTCAGAGAGAAGAAAGAGCAGCTATACGGAGGAGGATTTATACTGGCTTTCACGTCTGGTACATGCGGAAGCGCAGTCGGAGAGCTATGACGGTAAGCTTGCTGTGGCAAATGTGATACTGAACAGAACCAAAAGCGATGATTTTCCCGAAACAGTGAAGGGTGTTATATTTGATTCCAATTACGGCGTTCAGTTTACGCCAACTGTAAACGGCGCATTGTATCAGACCCCAGGCGAGGAAAGCATACAAGCGGCCAGGGAGGCGCTGGAGGGAAGGAATAATGCAGAAGAGGTTTTATATTTTTTGAATCCTCAAAAGGCGACAAACCGCTGGATTATGAAAAACAGGCAGTATGCATTTACCATAGGCAACCATAACTTCTATTTTTAATTCATGTTTCGTGGCAAATGTTGCACTGGTTTTCATAAATATATAAAAAAAGTATGGATTTCCAATAAAAAATGTATTAAAATTTAAAAGGTAACAAGTGGAAGTATCTCTCTGGGGACAGAGTTTTACATTTGCTGTATTTTTTGAAGTGGTCATGTTTGGGAATATTGATTGGATACGGATATGGGAAACATATTTTTTTCATATGGGGGTGCCTTATGGATATTAAACAATTACAGTATTTTGTAACCATTGTGGAAGAGGGAACAATCACGGCAGCAGCCAAAAAGCTTGTTATATCACAGCCGCCTTTGAGCTACCAGATGAAGCTTTTAGAGGAAGAATTGAATGTTAAGCTTATGGACAGGGGCCCCAGAAAAATTACACTGACGGAGGCCGGAAAAGCGTTATATAAAAAAGCCACGAATATATTGGACTTGACGGAAAAGACCATTCGAGAGCTGGACGACATCAGCAAGGGAATACAGGGTACATTAAGCCTGGGTACTATTTCCTCCTCCGGCGGAACTTTATTGACAAGCCGTATGAGCCGTTTTCATGAGATATATCCCAATATACGCTTTGACATTCACGAGGGGGACACCTATTCCCTCATTGACGCTCTTAAAAGCGGTATTACAGAGGTCTGTATTGTAAGGACACCATTCAGCACGGAAGGGTTAAACTATACCACCATTGAGAAAGAGCCTATGGTTGCGG
The DNA here is from genome assembly GCA_019422105.1 of Bacillota bacterium. Taxonomy (GTDB): domain Bacteria; phylum Bacillota; class Clostridia; order Lachnospirales; family Anaerotignaceae; genus JAHZDZ01. The sequence continues at coordinate 59,565 of JAHZDZ010000011.1, forward strand.
TTGGCCTTCCGGCATTTTTTGAAGAGATAGAGGGGGACAGCATTTCCGTTAAACAGCTGGGGGATAAGCCGCTTATTTATTATAAGCGTTTTGAGATGGTGCTGATGCCCGTATTTGAGCGAAACAATATTAAGCTGGAGTTTTTCTGCCGTACTATAGACGCGAGAAGCGCGTTTTTATGGGCAGCGGCAGGTCTTGGTGTCGCGATTATACCTAAGTCACTCCTTGTCATTATGAACAGGGGTCAGGTGACCAGCAAAATAATAGATGAGGACGAGCTTTATACCAAGGTTGTAGCGGTTTGGAAAAAGAACCAGTATCTTTCCTCTATTGCGCAGAAGTTTGTCGAGTTCTTTAAATCCTACTGATGTGGTAAATATTACAATTGTTTTTTCCTGAGGTAATTGATAAAATAATATGGCTTTTGGGCTTCCTGTTTTTCTATGGATGGCTGCTTTCAACAGAGCGTTATAAAATATCAATACCCTTTAGGAGAGAAAAATATAATGATAGAAATCAGTAAAGAGGAATTGGCAGAATTAAAAAGCCAGGGATTTTTGTTGATGAAGGATAAAGAACATTTCACCTGCCGCATTGTTTTTCCGGCGGGAACGGCTACGGCAGAGGAATTGGAAAAAGCTGCCTCAATTGCCCGGAAATATGCGGCGGGAATTATTACCGTAACGGTAAGGCTTAACATAGAGCTTCCAGGTATACCCTATGAAAATATCGAGTCTATGAAAAAGGCTGTTAAGGAGGCGGGACTATCCTGCGGCGGAACCGGTGCGCAGGTTCGACCTCTGGTTGCCTGCAAGGGCACTGTGTGTAAATTTGGCCTTATTGACACGCAGGGGTTGTGTATGGAGCTTCATAACCGTTTTTATCCCGCTGAGGTGCCCCATAAGTTTAAGATTAACATTACAGGATGCCCCAATAACTGTGCGAAGGCGCAGCTCAACGATGTTGGCTTTATGGGAGCGCCGAAAAACACAGTGCGCCTGTTTATAGGAGGCAGATTTGGACGCCAGTCTATTATGGGAGAAGAGATTTGCAGGATCCCTGTTGAGAAAGCGGCGGACGTAACGCAGCTTTGTCTGGATTTTTATAGGGAGAATGGAAAGCCGAAGCAGCGCTTTGGCGTAATGCTTCAGGAGATGAATAAAACGGAGGCATACCGTAGCTTTATTGAAAAATTACAAACCTATTCCATATAATCAACCCCCGCATGTGTAACGCCGTGCGGGGATTTTTTCTGTCCGGCAGTATTTGAAGATGTAATGGAAAAAATATGAAACAGCTCTTTTCGACAGAAACCTTTTACCGCCTGTGCCGTCTGATAGGATAGGAGGTGGGATTATGAATCACAAGAGGTATATAATAGCAGTATTACTTATCATTACAGTGATTGGCACGGTTATGGCGGCAAAGGCGGCAAAGCCTTTCTCCGCGCTTTGTGCAGCGGATGTGAAAGCGGCGAGTGTAAGCCTTTTACCGCCCGGGGCTTTGTTGGAGATGGATGACAAGGAAATACAGGAACTGGTTGAAATCTTACAGACAGCGGTTATCTATAAAAAGGACAACAGCTATGAGGAGTATGACGGGCAGGCAGTTATTTTTGAGCTTGAGATGGCAGATGGAGACAAAAGAAGTATACAGGCATATAGTCCGTTTCTTATCATAGATGGGCAAGGGTACAGGACAAAATCCGGCCCCTGCGGGAAATTAAATGCTTTGGGCAACAGCGTATACAGAAATCACTATGGAACGTCCGCTTATTGACGGAGAAGGATTGACAAAGGCTGCGAATTTATTTAGTATGAAAAATAGCGGACGGCGGCAAGTGACAGGCTGTTTTTGATTAAGAGACGTCAGCCATGAAAAACAAATGCGGAATGACTATTTTAACAAATGAATCTTATTGGATTCAAATATACAGTGTAAAACCTGGCCGAGCAGAGCGTTTTTGACTTGGTAAGGGATGGATGCGGGAAAAAAGCGGTAAAAGGAGTTATTATATGAACTTATTAACCATAGAAAATCTTAAAAAAAGCTATTCGGACAGGGAACTGTTTCATGAAATATCTTTTGGCATCAGCGAGGGTGATAAAATCGGGCTGATTGGCGTTAATGGAACGGGAAAATCAACCCTTTTAAAGATTGTGGCGGGAGTGGAGCGGCCGGACAGCGGTTCTGTGACAACGGCAAACGGCATAAGGATTGGATACCTGCCCCAAACACCGGTATTTGAAGACGGGATGACAGTTTTAAATCAGGTATTTAAAAGTGACCATCCCATCATGAATCTGGTAAAGGATTATGAGGATACCCTGTTAAGGATAGAAGAAAATAAGGAAGATCCCAGTCTGGAGAAAAGGCTGGTTGAGCTGAGTCAGAAAATGGACAGGGCGGATGCCTGGGGACTGGAGAGCGACGCAAAGGCGATACTGACAAAGCTTGGTATTACACGTTTTCATCAAAGGGTAGAGGAGCTGTCGGGCGGTCAAAAAAAACGGGTTGCTATGGCTGGGGCGCTTATTTCGCCTGTAGATCTTCTGATTTTGGATGAGCCTACCAACCATATTGACAATGATACGGTGGAATGGCTGGAGCAGTATCTGGCAAAGTATACGAAGGCGCTTTTGATGGTGACTCATGACAGGTATTTCCTTGACAGGGTAGTGAATAAAACACTTGAGATAGACAAAGGGGAAATCTATGCCTACAAGGGCAACTACAGTGATTTTTTGGAGCAGAAGGCGGAGCGTGAGGAATTGACGTTGGCGGGAGAGCGGAAGCGCCAGAATTTTCTCCGCACGGAGCTTATGTGGGTCAGGCGGGGGGCGCAGGCCAGAAGCACAAAGCAAAAGGCAAGGCTTGCCCGCTTTGAGGAGGTAGCTGCTCAGAAGGCGCCTGAGCTCAGGGAAAATGTGGAGATTAATGTGGCATCCTCCCGCCTTGGGAAAAAGACAGTGGAAGTAAACCATATTTCCAAAAGCTACGGCGGCGTTATGTATATTGATGATTTTTCTTATATTTTACTGAAGGACGACAGAATTGGCATAGTCGGACCAAACGGCTGCGGAAAATCAACACTGCTGAATATAATGGCCGGAAGGCTTGACAGTACAAGCGGCAGCGTTGAAATCGGCGATACTGTTAAAATAGGTATGTTTTCGCAGGAAAACAGCGAGATGGATATGGAAAAAAGAGTGATTGACTATATCAGAGATGTGGCTGAGTATGTGCCCACCTCGGATGGAAGGATTACTGCTTCCCAGATGCTTGAAAAATTTCTTTTTCCGCCGGATTTGCAGTGGGCGCCTATTGGAAAGCTTTCAGGAGGAGAAAAAAGACGTCTGTATCTTTTGAAAATATTGATGGAAGCGCCCAACATACTGTTTTTGGACGAGCCGACAAATGATCTGGATATTGAAACCCTGGCCATATTGGAGGACTATCTGGATCATTTTCAGGGTGCTGTGGTATCGGTCAGCCATGACCGCTATTTTCTGGATCGTGTAGCAGGCAGGATATTTGCCTTTGAGGGAAACGGACGGATTAAGCAGTATGAGGGAGGCTACAGCGATTATCAGAGGGTCAGAGAAGAAGCAGTGGATATGGAAGAAGCGGTGAAAAGGGAAGAAAGGGAGGAAAGGCCAAAAGAAGAAAAGCAGGGAAAGCTTTTGAAGCTTTCCTATAAGGATCAGAGGGAATATGATACTATTGGAGATGTAATAGCATCCTTGGAGACAAAAATTGAAAATGCGGATGCAGAAATAGCCGCCGCCGGAAGCGACTATGTAAAGCTTCAGGAATATATGGAAAAAAAAGAGGCATGGGAGCGTGAGCTGGAAGAAGCCATGGAGCGATGGATGGTATTAAGTGAGATGGTGGAGGAAATAGAGAGCAATAAAAAATAGAAATTATTCGGCGGTAATAAAATCGTTCTTTAGCTAGAAAATCCCATGAAATCAGCATTTTCACTGTGCATGTATACAACCTTGTAAAGGGTGAAATGGTACCCAAGTGAACAAACAAAGTCATGAACAGTAGTAATATAACGAAATGAGCCATTTGACATTTCCATGCGCAAATATTAGAAAAGCGAGTACTGTGTTGTACGCCTTAGTTGGATAAGGCGTACTTGATAAATAGGGATTGGGGTAAAAAAACAATGGATGAAAAAACGAAGAGCAGATCAACTGAAAGAACTTATTGACAATTATGGTTTTAATAAGAACACTCTTTCCGAATATTTGGAATACCCCATAGTTGATTTGGAAGGTTTCGCAAATGGCAATTTGGAGTTTTTGTCTGAAGAACCAACATACCGCTTTCGGCTTTTCAACAAAATCATGTTTCTCTATGCAAGTGCGACAGAGGATAAAGATATGAAATTAAGTGCATTTTTGCAGGTGCTTCTTTCACATCACAAATTATCTAAAACAACAATTGCCAAAATGGCAGATGTTGAAGTGAGTGATATTGAAAAAATGGTATCTTATTCGCAGAAAAAGGTATCTGAAGAAGTTAAATATAAGGTAGCGGTTACAACTATGTCGTTGCGCTTTTTTTGAAAGATTGCGAGCCCAAATCATAAACTCCCCATTTACCGGCTGATTTCAGTACGCCTTATTGGTAAAAGGCGTACTGCTTATTTTGTTGTTTTCAATAGTGGCAAGCAGGGCACAGATGCCCTCTTTACAAAACTGCAATAAAATGCAGTTTTTAGATAGCCCGGAATGGAGTATATATCCCGTGCGCAATGACTAAAATGCGGTGATACTTTATATCCATACCCCAAAACGTGCTTCTAATGTGTGATAGTGTATCCGATTTACCAACTGAAATGGAAAGCATTGTGGTGCCCAGAATAACACCCATTCCATACGGGTTTACAGGGAGGGCATTCCTATGAAGCGATTTGCGGCTATATAACGGTTAAAATAGCTGTTCAGACAATAAAAAAGTCTCAAAGGGACTTTTTTGATTGAGAAAGAAGCAAAAAGTCCATTTCTTCGCGCAAGGATTGACTATCATTATGGTCAGCACCTTGCTTTGCAAGGATCGCTGCGCTCGGCACTATATTTTTCGTGCTGCCACCTTCAAATCAGGGCTTTTTCTCCGGGTCCTCCCGCAAATATTATTTGTGGGAAAACGCCAAATGGTCAAAGCGCATTTGGCGTTTTCCACTCAGAGCGCTACAGCCCCCGAATCTCATTTATTTATTGGTTAATTAGGTTTACTGCTCTCTATTTCCAGTAGATTCTTTTCCACAGCGGCAATGACTGTGTCAGAAGCGGCATAGCCATAGTAGCGAAGGTAAAGAACATGGTTTCCAAGACAGGCGGATATTTCAATTTTTCCGTTTCCGTTGACATTGAGAAAAAGCTTATCCAATGGGGTTTCTCTTATTTCCCGAAAGGCTTCGGTTTCTGCGTCAGTGTGGTATTGCTTGGTCAGGTCTTCTGCAATTTGCTCTGCCAGGAAAGAAAAGCGGAGACCGTAATATTTTTCATGTACAGCGGGGGAATACGGGCCGCTGCCATCCTGCCAGATTTGCCCCTCTATAACGCCGTTTTGACTTGCTGTCATGAGGGTGGGAGAGAGGAGGCGCCAGGAGGATGTGACATAATTGGCCCTGTCAATCTCCTGTGTGAGGGTTGGTGATTTTTCCAGATAAAATGCGTCTGAATCCTCCAGAGCGCTCAGTGGAACAAAGGGAGAGGGAAGCTGTAATCCATTGGGGCTCCATTGCTTTTTTCCGGATATTTCTGTTACTGGAATGAGAATAGTACAGAAAGCCAATGCAAGCACTATGGTATTATAGACGAGAGCTGAGCGTTTTCTTTTTTTCCAGGGCGCTTTGTGGTCGATTGGCTTTCCCTCTGCCAGAGACAGCTTCAGCTCCCTCATGGTTTTGTAGGTTCGTATTGCCTCCAGCACAACAAAAAATTCCACAATTATCAACAGGAGTTGGTTTCTGGATTCAATCAGATAGAGTGCGGGGTAGGGCTGAAAAAACCATGCGCCGGCGATGAGGGCGAGGAAAACAAGAAAAGCTATAGCGCTGAAAAAACAAGAACGCCTGTAGTCGTTTAGGATATTTTCCAAAAGAAAGGACTGTTCCGCAGGGTCCGTATGTATTTCAGCCGCACCAGAATCCACAGGAGAGCGGAAGATGTGGAATTTGCCGCTGCTTGCGGCGTACTCCCATCCACATTCCTTATAGAATTCAATTTGAGAACTGTCGATTGACCTGTTCTGCGTCAGTTCAACACGATAGCGCATTTGACGGGGAACACCCTTTTGAAATTTGGACAGAAGGATACCATTCTTACAAAAATGGAGACCCTTTGCAGCCATGTCAGACAAGTAGTGTTCATTTTCTCCGATATGCCAGAAGTCATAAATAGAAAAACGGTATATATATTTCATTTAGTCTCCCTCCTTTAAAACTGCGCTGTCCTCAAGCATTGAAAGCAGCCGTTTATATTCTGCAAGCAGGGCCGCTTTGCCTTCCTCTGTAATGGTATAGGTTTTTCTTCTCCCATCATCCTTTGACAGAAGAATGAGGCCGTCTTTTTCCATGCGGCTTAAAACGCCGTAGAGCGTACCGGGGCCCATGGAGAGTCTTCCCCGGGATACCTGATGGATGGCATTCATCAGCTTATAGCCATGGCTTGGTGTCATAAGGGCCAGAAGGACATAATACATGGCCTCCGTCATGGGGCCGCCATTATAGGGCATAAAATCACTTCCTGACTGTACTGTGTGTTAATCGACATAATATTATGCGTTACGATATATCGTATAACATAATATTACGATATTGTGGAGACATTGTCAATACAAATATGTGAATACTATTTGAGGGACAGCCAGATAGGATACAGCGCAAAGGATGGGTTCATTTTTATGGATGAGTCTGAACGGCAAGCTTTTTAAGCGATCTTTTTTCTGCTGTTATGTTATAATGGCAATATAATCATTTGCAAAGGGGATGGGGTATTGGAGAAGAGAAGAGATAAATTGACAGGGAAGGCTATTTCACTGTTGGGATTTGGAACCATGCGTCTGCCTTATCTGAACGGTCAGGAAGATTTGATTGATAGGGAGCTTGGGGAAAAAATGGTTGATTATGCCTATAATAATGGTGTGAACTATTTTGATACGGCATATCCCTATCACAGGGGAAAAGCGGAATATTTTATTGGGGAGGCATTAAAAAAGTACCCGAGGGACAGCTTCTTTTTGGCAGACAAAATGCCGCCGTGGGCGCTCAACACAAGGGAGGATGTATCCCGTGTGTTTGAGAAGCAGTTTAAGAAATGCCAGGTGGATTATTTTGATTACTATCTGTGTCATAACCTGAATAAAGAGACAATAAAGCCATTTTTGGATTTTGATGTTGTCTCTTATCTGAATGAGCAGAAAAAAGCGGGCAGAATACGCCATTTGGGTTTTTCCTTCCATGATTCACCGGATTTTCTGGAAAAGGTTGTGGATTTGTATGACTGGGATTTTGCTCAGATACAGCTGAATTATATGGACTGGGAGATGCAGGATGCCAAAAGGCAATATGAGATATTGACAGAGAGAAATATTCCGGTTATTGTAATGGAGCCTGTTCGGGGCGGGGCTCTGGCCGCTTTGGGGGGAAGAGCGACTGATATGCTTCTGGCAGCAGACGGTTCTAAAAGCATAGCATCCTGGGCTATAAGGTATGCGGCTACTCTGCCAAATGTTATGACAGTATTGAGCGGTATGAGCAATATGGAGCAGGTAGTGGACAATATTGCAACAATGTCAGAATTTAAGCCCTTATCACAGAGAGAGTGCGACATGCTTTATGAGGCGGCGGAGATCTACAGAAAGGACGTCACCATTGCCTGTACAGGCTGCCGTTACTGCATGGACTGTCCCCAGGGCGTGGATATCCCGGAGGTATTTGCCATTTATAATAAATATTCTCTCAGTAAGAATAAACGGGTGTTTCTGGAGGACTATGCGGCACTGCTGAAGGAAAAACAGGCAGAGAGCTGTATTGGCTGCGGACAATGCGTTGCCCACTGTCCGCAGCAAATTGCGATTTCACAGCGTATGACGGAAATCAGCGGCTTGATTGCTTCGCTGAAATAAATGTACGTAGAGGCTATTTTGTGAAAACGAAATACGGCGGAATCTGTGCCTGCATTCCGCCGTACTTTTTGCTGCTTTTAAAAATGCTCTGAATAAAAAAAGGACTTTTTAAAGCAGGCCAATTCCTATATGGGAATCGTATTATTTTTTCTGGGCAAGATATTCCGTATAGCCTATGGTTTCCAGTTTGTCCGCTTTTTGCTCTACCATTTCCCTTAATTCCTTCTTGAAGCACTCTATTTTTTGAAAAACGGAGGCGTCAAAGGCTCCAATGATTTGTGCGGCCAGTATACCGGCGTTTTGTGCACCGTTTATGGCAACTGTGGCAACAGGAATGCCCGGCGGCATTTGAACAATGGAATACAGGGAATCCTGTCCGTTCAATGTTGAGGTTTTAACGGGTACGCCAATGACCGGAAGTGAGGTCAGAGCGGCGGTCATGCCGGGAAGATGCGCTGCGCCTCCTGCTCCGGCAATGATAACCTTAAGCCCCTTTTCAGCGGCGGCCTTTGCGTATGTATACATTCTGTCAGGCGTTCTGTGGGCGGATACGATTGTAAGCTCGTAAGGAATATCCAGCTTGTCTAAAACTTTGGCAGCCTCACTCATAACAGGTAAATCCGAGTCGCTGCCCATAATGATACCAACAAGTGGTTTCATCTAATCACCTCTCCTGTAGTTTATTCATTTTATTTTAGCACAGGAAAGAAAAAGAGGAAAGTTTTAGTTGAAAGATTTGGGGACTTGTGGTAGAATAACCACATTGAGTTTTATGCCCTTTTACGGGAAAAATAGATTTTACACAGGAGGTGCAGAAAAAATGAACATGATAGGTGTTGTATTAACCTGTATTTTGGGAGTATTGGCAGTGTTTTTAACTGTTATTATACTTTTGCAGTCGGGACGTTCCGCAGGTCTTGGAGCGGTCAGCGCGGCGGGAAGCAGCAATTCTTATTGGAGCAAAAACAAAGGCAATTCCATGGAAGGTGCCCTTGAAAGATATACTAAAATTGGCGGTGCGGTGTTTATGATACTTGCGCTAGTCATCAATTTTATTATCTACAAATAAGGTTGGAAACAGGTGCTTTTAGGCGCCTGTTTTTTTGTTGCCGAAAAAGCGGAGTGAAGTCAGCAGATGATTTTTCGAACAGGTAAAGTTTTTGAAGGATTCAAGGAACTCCGCAGTTATTTCAGCGGAGATGCCTGGGGCAAAAGCCGCTGCGGCGGCTTTTGTTCTCTCTGCTTAACGTTTACACATACCATGTGTTTGGCGTTTTCGTTGAACCCGTTCCAAAATCCTTGACGGACAAAACCGGAGGTTTTGGAGGAATTCCGCGTCAATTTATGGTATAATAATCCTACAGATACATATTTCCATAAGCACAGGCTAAACTAAGCTGTGACAGAAAAAGGGGTGTTTTATATGGATTATGATGAAAAGATGGAAGACAGAAAAGAAAAAATAATGTGCTTTGTCAGAGATGAACAGTATATTCCGTTGAAAAGAAAACAGGCGGCGCAGCTTTTGCAGGTGCCAAAGGAGGATATGGAAGCATTTCAGCAGATAATTGCTGATTTATTAAAGGAAGGCAAACTCATTGAGACAAAAAAGGGAAAGCTGATGCTGCCGGAGAAGCTGAATATGGTGGCGGGAACCTTTCTCAGCCATTCCAAGGGCTTTGGCTTTGTTTCCACGGACAATCCTGATGAGAAGGATATTTTTATCCCGGCTAACAGCGTAAACGGCGCCATGCACAGGGACAGAGTGCTGTGTAAGGTATTATATCCAGCCCATGAGGATAAGCGGGCCGAGGGGGAAATTATCCGTATTATTGAGCGTGGAAAGACAAGTATTGTCGGCACCTTTGAGCAGGGAAACGGCTTTGGCTTTGTGACGCCGGATGATCAGAAAATTGCCCGCGATATTTTTATTGCGAAGGAGGATACCAAGGGAGCTGTCACAGGCCATAAGGTAGTGGTTGAAATAACAAAATGGCCTGAGGAACGCAGAAATCCTGAGGGCAGGGTTGTGGAGATATTGGGTCATATTGACGATCCGGGCGTGGATATACTCTCTATTATCAGGCAGTTTGATTTGCCTGTCGAATTTCCGCAGGAAGTGCTTCAGCAGATAGAAAACATTGAAACGGAAGTGGATCCGAAGGAAATAGAGGGCAGGGAGGACCTGAGAGAGATTCAGATGGTGACTATAGACGGGGAGGACGCAAAGGATTTGGACGATGCTGTGTCGCTCAGTATTCTCCCAAACGGCAATTTCAAGCTGGGTGTTCACATAGCTGATGTTTCCCATTATGTGACGGAGAAATCGCCTCTTGATGTGGAGGCGCTGAAGAGAGGAACCAGTGTGTATTTGGTGGACAGAGTCATTCCCATGATACCCCATAAGCTCTCTAACGGCATCTGCTCCCTGAATCCTGAGGTTGACAGGCTGGCATTAAGCTGTTTGATGGAAATCAATAAAAGCGGCAATGTCGTGAACCATAAAATCGCTAAGTCCGTTATCAGGACAAATGCCAGGATGACTTATACGGCAGTGGCCAAAATTTTGGAGGATGAGGACGAGGAAACCATAGCAAGATACAGTTCTTTCGTGGAAATGTTCCGAAATATGGAAAAGCTGCGCAATATCCTCTTGGAAAAAAGGATAAAAAGAGGAGCGGTCAATTTTGATTTTCCGGAGTCGAAAATTATACTGGACGAAGAGGGAAAGCCAATAGACATCAGGCCCTATGAGAGAAATGTGGCAACCAGTATTATTGAAGAATTTATGCTGGTATGCAATGAAACCATTGCGGAGGATTATTTCTGGCAGGATATGCCTTTTGTATACCGTAACCATGAGGTGCCGGATGACGAGAAGATACAGAAGCTTGAAGAATTTATCAGCAATTTTGGCTACCGTGTCAAGGGCAAGGGAGATTTGCATCCTATGGCCTTGCAGCAGATACTGAAAAAGGCAGAGGGAAGGCCGGAAGAACACATTATAAGCCGCGTGGTACTCAGAAGTATGAAGCAGGCGCGGTATGTGTCGGAGAATACGGGGCATTTTGGCCTTGCAGCACAATACTACTGTCATTTTACATCTCCTATCAGACGGTATCCCGATCTGCAGATACACCGTATCATAAAGGAAAATATTGACAGCGGGATCAGCGATAAGCGCAGACGGTTCTACGATAAAAACCTGCCTGAGGTGGCAAAGCAGTGTTCTATGCGTGAGAGAGTCGCCGAGGATGCGGAGCGTGAGACAGATGACCTGAAAAAGGTACAGTTCATGGCCGATAAAATTGGCAATGTCTATGACGGCATGATTTCAGGGGTTACCGGATGGGGGATTTACGTGGAGCTTCCCAATACCATTGAGGGCATGATTGCAGTGGCAAATCTGGATGACGATTATTACATTTTCGATGAGGCTCATATGATGTTTGTCGGAGAGCGAACGAAAAAAACCTATCGTCTGGGAGATAAGGTAAAGGTTCAGGTTGTCAGGGCAAATGTGGAGATGAGAAATATTGATTTTGCTTTTGTGGAGAATGAGGAAGAGGACGTGGAAGAGTCAGACAGTTAAAAAAACAAGGGTATCCGGCGAAAACTTACCGCAGGGTTCGGGCTTTTCCATATACTTACTTTAACTTCTGGTTTCGCCCATATCTTCTCGCTTTTTGTAAAGAGCGAAACAAAATTTTGCAGGAACCGCGTATTTACACGGTTCCTGCAAAGTTATAGGGAGAACCCTTAAAATTAGACTTATCGGCGTACCAAGAAGGATAAAGTTTCTTCTTTGCTATTTATAGGCCATTTTGGCCCTGGACTTTGCTCAGTGCTTCCCGTTATTACATAAAATAAGGCATACCTTTAGAAAGCTGGATAAATACGCGGTTTAAAAGGAGTTAAGAGTAATCCTAAAGAAATTTCAGGAATAGGTTTAAAATTTTATTTTTTCAGCAGAAAAATCAATGAAAATTATTTGCCATTTTCAGCGAGGTTTTGGGCATAGCTGATAATGCCGTCTCCCTCTGTGTCATAGGAAATATCGGGGGCAATGCCGATTTGGTGTATGCATTCACCCTTCGGAGCCAGCCAGAGGAACACAGTCGCTTTGAGCGCATAGCCTTTGGTTACGGGTATGGTTATCTGTCCGATTCCCTTTCCGTAGGTATTGCTGCCGATTAAAGTAACGTTTGAAAGATTTTCTTTCAGCGCGGCAATGAAGTTTTCAGATGCGCTGGCGGAATACTCGTTTTGGAGTATCATGATATTGTCAAATACCAGCTTTGCGTCCTGCTTTGCGTAGTATGTTTTTGTAAGAAGGTCAGATCTTGCTTCATCTGTGGCGATTATCTGTCCCTTTTCCAAAAACAGATCAGCCATTGCATTGAGAGCATCTGTATCGCCGCCAAGATTATTTCTCAAATCTATGATGATATTGTCATATTGAGATAAAAAATCGCTGTTATCATATAAAAAGTCCTTTGTGTAGCTGGAAAAATTGGATAGCTTCAAATAAGCTGTTTGGCTGCTTAATTCCTCTGTGTAGGATTCATCCGCTTCTATTTTGTCGTCTGTTTTCATTTTCTGATACTTTTCAGGCGTGTACTGGTAAGTATACTTATCATTGTTGATATTCCGTATCTCCTCTGTAACAGAGGCTATCACCATATTGTCAAAGTAAGTATAATAGCTGCCATTTACATCCCTGCCCAGTTTTTCTTCGTAAAGCTTGTCCAATGCATCGGTATAAATATAGTTTTGGCTAATCAAGTGTTTGAAAACCAGATAGTCAAAATTCAGGTAAGTGTAATAGGAAACGCCCATAATGAATACGGCGAATATACAGGAAAGCCAGATCGTACGCTTTTTCAGCCTGCGGTATTTTTCCTCTATCGTCAGCTCTTTTTTGTTCCTTTTTAAACGCATTATTTATCACCTGCTCTGCTTAGAATTTTTTGTTTCTGACAAAATGAAGGTAGTAAATGAAACGGATTTCTAAGAAGTTACTTGAATCAAAAGTATGATTGTCTTTTGCTCTCTACAGGGTACCTCTTCATAAAACACAGGTTTGGGTATTTTATATTGGCATAAGCTGTCATATCGCATAAACCACTCATAACAGAATGTTTTGGTATGCTGTTACGAAAATAAACAAATAGCTTATTTATTTTAGGCGACTGAGTATTATTATACATTTTGACATATAAAAAAGCAAAAGAAAGAATTGACACGAATTTTGTAACAGGATAGTAACTTGCATTTTGAAATGATTATGATATAATGAATAAGCAATTTTAGTGTCTGACAATGATAGAGACATTGTTTTACCAAAGAGGTGTTACGATATGGCGAAGGAAAAATCATCACGCCTGATTGCTCAAAATAAAAAAGCATATCATGATTATTTTATTGAGGAAACGTTTCAGGCAGGGATTGCTTTATCCGGCACCGAGGTCAAATCACTCAGGGAGGGAAAATGCAGTCTTAAGGAAAGCTTTATCCGTATTGAAAACGGAGAGGCTTTGATTTACAGTATGCATATAAGTCCCTATGAGCAGGGCAATATCTTTAACAAGGATCCGCTCAGGACGAGAAAGCTTTTGCTGCACAAAGCGGAAATAAACAAGATTCAGGGTGCTGTCACGGCGACGGGCTACACAGTTGTTCCGTTAAGGGTTTATTTCCATAAGAGTCTGGTCAAGGTGGATATTGGTATTGCAAAGGGCAAAAAGCTCTACGATAAGCGCGACACAATCGCGAAGAAGGACCAGATGCGCCAGGCGGAGAAAGAGTTTAAGATAAGAAACCTTACTCTGTAATCTGGGGCTGTAATGGTTTCGACGGGAGTTTTGAAGACAGGAATAGCCATCCGCAGTCCCGGTTAGCTGCGTCAAAAAGCCGGAAACTTTTAAAAAGAAAAGACAAAGATTATTCTTTAATGGCAGCCTAAGCGCTGCCCGTCAGCCTCTAATCTCCTGCAGTTAGAGTCACTGGCGCCGACTATGCGGGGCACTTTTCTGCTTAAGCTTTGCGGCAGAAAAAGATTTATGAAGCTACTGAATCCTTCAGCCTGTTGTTCGGCGGTTGGGTGAGGGAATTCTAAAAGAGCAACTGTGATGGGAGAAGTTCTTGTTGAAGGGCTTTCGGACAGGAGTTCGATTCTCCTCAGCTCCATACTCAAAAAGCGCCGCAAACACATTGTGTTTGCGGCGCTTTTTTTACTGGTGCAAAAAACGGCATTAAGGAAACAAACATATTATTCCGCAAACCTGCCGGTTAAAATGGCTGATGCTGTTATATTTCAGTATTGAATTAAATAGTTTAATTTACAAATTTGTATATTTTTTTTTGATAGAAGATGTTAGATTGAATTTTATTGTAAATAAAATTATTTATTGACTATTTTTGAAATATTTTATATACTACATATGTACCGGGTACAAATGTAAGTGATTGAAATTAAGCTAAAATTAGAGAAAAGGGGAGAGGGATATGAAAAAGTTAATTTTATTAATTTTAATGTTTGCAATGGCTATTGGTATATCAAGCGTATCATATGCGAATGATAAAGATTTATCATTTGAAGAAATATGCAAAGTAGTAGAAGAACACCCTGAATTATATGGAGGAGTATATTTGGAAAATAATATATTACATGTAATACCGTTAGAAAATACACCGTATACATATAATTTTTCTAACGGGGATAGGGTAATATACGATGACCCACAAATGTATTCCTATCAGCAGTTGGATGATGCATTTTTAACTTTGAGAGAGAATCGAAATGAATATGGCATAACAGGATATGGTATAGATGTAGTTGGCAATGGACTATATATATATGCACCAGTTTGGACTGATGAATTGAAGCAAGAATTAATTGCTCTTACAGAAATTGAAACTATTGAATTTCGTATTGACAACGGCTTTACAACTCTGCCGGATAATGAGGAAGACAATGTAAATGATGTTGTTAATCCATTAGCAAATATTCCCTGGGTTAAGTATGGCACTTTTATTTCTGACTATACGAATGCCGAATCAAAAATGACAGTGGGGGCAATTGCGGAGTATAACGGAAAGACGGTTTTAGTTACAGCAGGGCATGCGGTTCTTGGTAAGGGAGACAGAATATATCTTGAAGAAGTTGTCAGTGGTCAGTGGCAAAGAAATTATGTTGGCAAAGTAATTGAGAGAAGAATGGAAAACAATATGGATGTATGTTTAATTGAGTTTGATTCTTCTGATGGTGTTGTTCCTTTAAATGATACACGAGATGACGGACATGAAATTACAATCGCATTATTTTCAACTCCTAATGTTGGTTCTGAGTATTTGATTTATGGGGCTAAAAACAAAGCTCCTGTTATTGTAACGTGTAATAGGGCGGATTTTTACTGGAACAATACGCAATGGTTTTATGACATGGTTGAAATGGAGTATACATCAAGTGCTGTTACAACGGAAGGAGACAGTGGAGCACCGGTATTTAAAATTCTAGATGGAATCGATGAATATGTACTTACCGGTATTTATAAAGGAAGAAGAACATATAACGATGGAGGCGTTGTGACATATGCTTCAAAATGGTATAATATAAGTGATTATTTTGATTTGAAATTGAAAAAATGGAATTAATTTTAATCAAAATTATGACTTACTTTGATTCAGTAGATTGCGTTAACGATTCAACTGAATTTAGATAACAATAGTTATTTATTAGATTAGATTCGCTTGAACATAGACAAAGGATATTTACGGTATAAGTATATATCCTTTGTTTTGTCCTAATTATTTAAAGTTTATGTGGTAAAAAAATCAATGTTAAGTTTTGTCTGCTAAGATCAGCAATGAAAAAACGATACCTATTTGGGGTGAATACATTTATGAAAAAAACAATTGCAATTGTCATAATATTCAGCATAATTTTTAGTAATTTAGCTCTTGCCGGCAGCATGGAATATACGGATGAGAAATTGGAATCTGCTTTTCTGTATCTAAGAGAGCACAGGGAGGACTTGAATATAACCGGATATTCAATAGATTACGCTAATAATGGTTTAAAAATATTAGCATTGGAATGGAGTGAGGAAGAAAAAGAAAGCATGAAAGAATTGCTGGGGATTGACAATATTGATTTTAAAGTTGACAACAGTGTCTATTATCCGGATATAAGCTATGCCAAATCTTTTATTATGAGAATAGGCGAGACTGTAGCTAGTACTCCCAGAGTGGATTATGATATCAAATACCCCTGTAAGATTGAGAATGGTATTTTAAAGCTGCCAGTCAATACAATATTTGATGTATCGGGTTTTCAAACGGATATTGATTATCATAATAGAATTTTCAGTGTCCGCTTGGGAAGCTATGATTTGGCTGTTGATGGGAAAGAAAATACGATGAAAATTGGCGGATACAAAATGAAATTGCTTGTTCCTCCTGAATTTACAGAGGATGAATGTTACATAGGTTACAATGATTTTACCGGCATTATTGATTATGACGAATTAAATCAGATAATTATATGGAGCGTGGAAATTGGGAATGTATTTCCGGAAGAGATACTGCGTTTTGTGAAGGAGGAAAGTGAGTGTCCTATAATTGCGGCCTATCTGGAAACTGATAGATTGCTGAGGGATGGTGTACCGATTGCATTGGATACAGATATTTACAATAAGGCAGGGTATCTGATGCTGCCTGTCCGTGGACTGTTTACAGCTATGGACACCGGCACTGAGGTAATATGGTATGAGGATAGGAACGTTGTGGAAGTTTTCAGTGGGAATAATAAAATAGAATTTAGGCCATTTGAAAACAAAATATTCCTCAACACGGAGGAAATTAGTATTTCCGGCTTCATGGACGTGAAAGACAACCGTTTGTTTGTGCCGTTGAGGACGTTACAGGCGATAGAAAGCTTATCGGACTATGACGTTTATTGGGATGATTCCAGCAAAGCTGCATTTATAAGAACTGGCAGGCCTGATCCGGCTTAATGCAAGTTTTATGACAGCTATTGCAATTTACCGGAACTATCCGTATAGTGGTAGTATCTGAAAGGTGAGGTGAAAAAACATGAAAAAACTGGAAATTATTATAAAGCCGGAAAAGCTGGAGCTGGTAAAAAAAGCCTTTGATGAGCTTGGTGTATCGGGGCTTATGCTGACCAATATTATGGGCTACGGAAACCAGAGGGGGTATGTGCAGGTCTACAGGGGCAGCGAGGTGAATATTGACTTACTTCCCAAAATAAAGGTAGAAACGGTTGTGCATGACGATATTTGTGAGACTGTCATAGATGCCATACTGAAAACTGTATCTACAAAGACAGTCGGCGATGGAAAAATATTTGTGTATAATGTGGAGGACGCTGTGAGAATACGTACAGGGGAACGGTGCAATGATGCTATTTGAAGTCGTAATGCCGCTTCTTTAAAGCTGGCAGAGAGCCTATCTGTTATTCAGCTTGCTGGAACATAAGTCACAGACATTTTTTTCCTGAACATACAAAATGTTTATAGGGGATATAAATTTATATTTATTGATATTGCAGGTCTTCTGTATTATAATAAATAACATTACAAGGGAGTATTTGATACCATTTATGCGGTAAAAACGGCGCAGATGGTGTTAAGGACTCCTTTTTTTTGTGCATATTCCAGATATTTTCTGGGTTGAAAAATATTGAGAGATGAAAAAGAAAAGGGTGAGCATAGATGGATACTGAAAAAAAAGAACAGTCTGATCAGAAAAAAGGGCTTTACCGAAAGGAATTTGAGCATGACAACTGCGGTATAGGCGCAATTGTAAACATAAAGGGAAGAAAATCCCACGATACAGTGGAAAAAGCACTGAAGATTGTGGAAAAACTGGAGCACCGAGCCGGCAAGGACGCAGAGGGAAAGACTGGCGATGGCGTTGGCATTATGCTGCAGGTATCTCACAAATTTTTCTCGCAGGCCGCCGGTAAAATTGGAATAGATCTGGGGGAAGAGAGGGAATACGGCGTCGGTATGTTTTTCTTTCCACAGGATGAGAAAAAACGCAGACAGGCAAAGAAGCTTTTTGAGATTATTGCAGGAAAGGAAGGGCTGGAATTTCTGGGCTGGAGACAGGTGCCTGTCAAAGCGGATCTATTGGGGCAGAAGGCGGTGGACTGTATGCCTTCAATCTGGCAGGGGTTTATCAAGAAGCCTGTTGATGTGAGGAAGGGACTTGATTTTGACCGCAGACTTTATATTGTGAGAAGAGTATTTGAGCAGAGCGGTGAGAATACCTATGTAGTGTCATTGTCAAGCCGTACGGTTGTCTACAAGGGAATGTTTCTTGTCAATGAGCTGAGGCTTTTCTATCCGGATTTGCAGGACAGCAGTTATGAGTCCGCTATTGGACTTGTGCACTCACGGTTTTCAACCAATACCAATCCAAGCTGGGACAGGGCACATCCCAACCGTTTTATTCTTCACAATGGGGAAATCAATACCATACGGGGCAATGCGGATTTGATGATGGCCAGAGAGGAAACCTTGTCCTCTGAGCTTCTCAGGGGTGATATGCACAAGGTTCTTCCCGTGATTGACAGGGAAGGCTCGGATTCTGCCATGCTTGACAATACGTTGGAATTTCTGGTTATGAGCGGCATGGAGCTTCCGCTGGCGGTCATGATTACCATACCGGAGCCATGGAGCAATGATAAGGCAATGAGCAGGGCGAAAAAGGACTTTTACCAGTACTATGCCACTATGATGGAGCCGTGGGATGGCCCTGCTTCCATTCTTTTCAGCGACGGAGACGTTATGGGGGCCGTTCTTGACAGAAACGGTCTGCGCCCATCAAGATACTATATAACCAAAGACGGTTATCTTATACTGTCAAGTGAGGTGGGGGTGCTTGAAATACCTCAGGAGGATATTATAAAAAAAGAGCGTCTGAGACCAGGGAAGCTGCTATTGGTGGACACAGTGAGGGGAGAACTCATTGATGATGACGATTTAAAGGAAAGCTACGCAGCCAGAAAACCCTATGGAGAGTGGTTGGATCAGAATCTGGTAAGACTGGGGGATTTGCAGATACCCAATAAGAAGGTGCAGGTATATACCAAAGAAGAGCTTCGGCGTCTGCAAAAAAGTTTTGGCTATTCCTATGAGGATGTGCAGACCTCTATTTTGCCCATGGCTCGTACAGGCGCTGAGCCTATTGCGGCTATGGGTGCGGACACGCCTTTAGCCGTACTCTCAAAAAGGCCGCAGCCCCTATTCAATTATTTTAAGCAGATGTTTGCCCAGGTTACCAACCCGCCCATTGACGCTGTCAGGGAGAAAATTGTAACATCTGCCTCCGTCTATATTGGACAGGCAGGAAACCTTTTGGAGGAAAAAGCATCCAATTGCCGGGCTATCAGGGTAGAAAATCCTATTCTTACCAATACGGATCTGTTAAAAATAAAAAATATAAAGCTGGATGGCTTTCAAGCGGAGGTTATCCCTATTATTTATTATAAAAATACCTCCCTTGAGAAGGCACTGGAGAGGCTTTTTGTGGAGGTGGACAGGGCCTACAGGGAGGGGGCTAATATTTTGATTCTCTCTGACAGAGATATAGATGAATATCATGTGGCTATCCCTTCCCTGCTGGCGGTGTCCGCTGTGAGCAAATATCTGGTGCGGACGAAAAAGAGAACGTCGGCAGCCATTATTTTGGAAAGCGGCGAGCCAAGAGAAGTACACCACTTTGCAGCTCTCTTGGGTTATGGTGCCAGTGCGGTGAATCCCTATCTGGCACAGGAGACAATACAGGAATTGATACACGATAATATTCTGGATAAGGATTATTATGCGGCCGTAAATGACTACAACAGCGCTATTTTGCATGGAATTGTGAAGATAGCCTCTAAAATGGGAATTTCCACTATTCAGTCCTATCAGGGCTCGCAGATATTTGAGGCGGTGGGTATCAGCAAAGAAGTGACAGACAAATACTTTACCAACACCGTTTCCAGAATCGGCGGCATTGGACTTGAGGAAATACAGAGGGAGACGGAGGGCCTCCATTCCGCCGCCTATGACCCGTTAGAACTTGCTGTGGATTTGAGTCTTGAGAGCTCTGGAAGTCACAAATTCAGAAGCGGAAAAGAAGAGCATCTCTATAACCCTCTGACTATCCATCTTTTACAGGAGGCTGTGAGAAAAGGGGATTATAAGCTTTTCAAGGAGTATACAGCCAGTATCAATCAGGAGATGAGCGCCATGCATCTGCGGGGGCTGATGGATTTTACATTTGCTGAAACGCCGGTACCGCTGGATGAAGTGGAAAGTGCAGAGTCTATAGTAAAACGGTTTAAAACGGGAGCTATGAGTTATGGGTCTATTTCTCAGGAGGCTCATGAGGCCTTGGCTGTTGCCATGAACCGACTCCATGGCAGGTCAAACAGCGGCGAAGGCGGTGAAAGCCAGGAAAGGCTTGGGGACAGGGACAGGTGCTCGGCTATTAAGCAGGTTGCCAGCGGGCGTTTTGGTGTGACAAGCGGTTATCTCGTGAGCGCCGGTGAGATACAAATTAAAATGGCACAGGGAGCAAAGCCGGGAGAGGGAGGACATCTTCCGGGCGGAAAGGTTTACCCATGGATTGCGAAGACAAGGCATTCTACAGCGGGAGTTGGCTTGATTTCTCCTCCTCCACACCATGATATTTACTCTATAGAGGACTTGGCTCAACTAATATATGATTTGAAAAATGCCAACAAAAACGCCCGTATTTCTGTAAAGCTGGTTTCTGAGGCCGGCGTTGGAACAATTGCCGCAGGAGTGGCAAAAGCGGGCGCGGAGGTTATACTGATTTCAGGATATGACGGAGGAACGGGCGCGGCGCCGCGAACCTCTATTTATAATGCAGGGCTTCCCTGGGAGATAGGGCTTGCGGAAGCGCACCAGACACTGATACAAAATGGACTGCGATCCCGCGTCAGGATAGAGACGGACGGAAAGCTTATGAACGGACGGGACGTAGCAATAGCGGCAATGCTTGGCGCGGAGGAATTTGGTTTTGCTACGGCGCCGCTGGTAAGTCTCGGCTGTGTTATGATGCGCGTATGTAATTTGGATACCTGTCCTGTGGGAATCGCAACTCAAAATCCGGAGCTGAGAAAGCGCTTCAAGGGAAAACCGGAGTACGTCATGAACTTTATGCTTTTTATTGCACAGGAGCTGAGGGAATACCTGTCGAAGCTGGGACTTCGCACTCTTGATGAGCTGGTGGGCAGAAGCGATCTTTTAAAAAGGAAGGAGGAGTTTTTGGGCAGTAAGGCGGAAACCCTTGACTTAAGCAGCATACTGTATCACCCCTCAAAGGAGAGGGAGTCAATACGATTCAATCCGCAAAATACCTACCGGTTTCATCTGGAAAGGACAGTAGATGAAAGGGTACTTTTAAGGGAGTTTCAAAACGCCCTTAAAAACGGCAAAAAAGCGTCTGTCCATTTGAAAATAACCAACACGGATCGTGCTCTTGGCACTTTATTAGGCTCAGAGATAACAAGGCGGTTCGGCGGCCTACTGGAGGAGGATACCTTCACGGTAAACTGTAAGGGAAGCGGCGGACAAAGCTTCGGCGCTTTTATACCAAGGGGACTTACACTGACAGTGGAGGGGGACAGCAACGATTATTTCGGCAAGGGACTTTCAGGGGGAAAGCTGGTTGTTTTCCCGCCGAGAGAGTCCGGAATCAAAGAGGATGAAAATATAATTATCGGAAATGTGGCTCTATACGGCGCTACCGGCGGAAAGGCGTTCATAAACGGTATCGCGGGGGAGAGATTTTGTGTCAGAAATTCGGGCGCTGAGGCCGTAGCAGAGGGAGTGGGAGACCATGGTCTGGAGTATATGACGGGCGGCGTTGCCGTTATATTGGGCAGTACCGGAAAAAATTTTGCCGCCGGTATGAGCGGAGGTATTGCCTATGTTCTGGATGAAAACAGGGACTTTTATTTGAAAGTAAATAAGGAAATGGTGTCTATAGACGCTGTGACGCACAAGCAGGATGTTTTGCTGCTGAAAAATTTGATTGAAGAACATGTGATGTTGACGGGTTCCCAAAAGGGCAGGGAGATACTGGAACATTTTGAAGAGTATCTGCCTAAATTTAAAAGGGTGCTACCTCATGACTATGATAAAATGATGCGGGCTGTCGTTCAAATGGAGGAAAAGGGACTGGACAGGGAAAAGGCGCTGGTAGAGGCGTTTTATGCCGTCAGACAGTGATAAGGAGGAATTGGTTATGGGAAAGGCCACAGGCTTTTTGGAGTATGAAAAAATGACGGGAAGAGCCATAGAGCCGAAGGAAAGGCTTCAAAACTTTGAGGAGTTTCACTTATCTCTGCCCGAGGAGGAGCAGAGAAAACAGGCGGCCAGATGTATGGACTGCGGAGTTCCCTTCTGCCAGTCGGGGATGATGATGAAGGGGATGGTTTCCGGCTGTCCTCTGCATAATCTGATACCGGAATTTAACGACGCGGTATACAGGGATAACTGGGAGGAAGCTCTGGAAAGACTTTTGAAAACAAATAATTTTCCTGAATTTACGGGAAGGGTATGTCCTGCTCCCTGTGAGGCGGCATGCACCAACGGTCTTGACGGAAGTCCGGTTTCTATTAAGGAAAATGAGCGCGCCATTATCGAAAAGGGCTATGAGATGGGGTATATCAAAGCAAATCCTCCGAAGGTAAGGACAGGGAAAAAAATAACCATAGTCGGCAGCGGACCATCCGGCCTAGCAGCGGCGGATCAGCTCAATAAAAGAGGCCACAGCGTGACGGTTTATGAGAGAAGCGACAGGCCGGGCGGTTTGTTGATGTATGGTATACCCAACATGAAACTGGATAAAGGTGTGATAGAGAGAAAAATAGCCATTATGGAGGCGGAGGGAGTAAATTTTGTCACCAATGCCGATGTAGGACGGGAATATAAGGCAGACATCCTTTTGGAGGGCTCCGACTGTGTACTTTTATGCTGCGGTGCTTCCAATCCAAGGGATATCAATGTGCCGGGCAGAGAAGCCGGTGGGATTTACTTTGCGGTGGACTATCTGAAGGCTACCACGAAAAGCTTTCTGGATTCCGGCTTTAAGGACGGAAACTATATTTCTGCCAAGGGAAAAAATGTTTTGGTTATTGGCGGAGGGGATACGGGCAACGACTGCGTGGGCACTGCTATACGCCAGGGGGCAAAAAACGTGGTACAGCTTGAGATGATGCCAAAGCCTCCGACGCAAAGGGCGGAGGATAATGCCTGGCCTGAGTGGCCGCGGGTCTTGAAAACGGACTATGGGCAGGAGGAGGCTGTTTATCAGTTTGGCAGTGACCCAAGGATCTATCAGACGACGGTGAAGGAATTTCTTCAGGATAAAAAGGGCAATGTGAAAAAGGCGGTTACCGTTGAGCTGAAGGGCAAAAAGGATGAGGGAACGGGAAGAATGACAATGGTACCTTTGGAAGGCAGTGAAAAAAATATTGACGTTGATTTGGTGCTTATTGCCGCCGGATTTTTGGGCGCACAGGGCTATATAGCGGAGGCCTTTGGAGTCGATATGGATGACAAGACAAATGTCAAAGCAGAGAAGGGTAATTATCAAACCGGCAGAGAAAAGGTTTTTGCCTGTGGAGATATGCGCAGGGGCCAGTCTCTGGTGGTGTGGGCCATACAGGAAGGAAGGGAAGCGGCCGGGGCAGTGGATAAATATTTGATGGGATACTCAAATCCGGAATAAAGGGCACTATGAAATGAGAAGGCAGCATGATAAACAACTGCGGTATTTATACGGATTGGCGGTTTTCAGCCAATCCGTTTTACGAAACGCTGTTTTCTATTGCATCGTTTTCTGAAATATCATTTTTATTGCTGTGAAAAAAACGGATGATGATTGCACAGCTTATGGAATGCTTTATATTGTCGAAGGGACATCCTTTTTTCTTAAGATTTTTTTACTTTTGTATGTTTTCCAATGAAAATCAGTTATAATGTATTTCACTACGGAAGAAAAAGCCTGGAAGCATTTGACGCGTCGTAAAGGCAGTTAATAAAAGCCGGCGCAGAAGGAATTTTTTAAATATTTGTCGAACTGGAATGGAGTCAGGAGGGAAAATATGAAAAGGAAGATTATGGCTTTATGCTTGGCTGTATGTATATCAGCGGGAAATGCATTCTCTGTGCCTGCTGAGACGGTATCCGTCACTCCGATGATAAACGGCGGGGAAGCGCCGAAAAAAATCATATCCATGAAGGCCGGTTCCAATACCTATACGGTCAACGGAACAACAAAAAGTTATGATAAGAGCCTTGGCGAAATGTATATTGACGAAAGCGGCAGATGCATGCTTCCCCTGCGGGCAACGCCTCAGGTGATCGGGGAAAACGGCGTTTTGGCAGAATGGGACGACGCTGCGAAAACGGCTTATCTTTATTATGAAGACAGCTCTGTGAAGGAAGACATTGCAGTGACTGTGGGAAAGGACACCATGACTGTGCGGGGAGAGGAAATAAAACTCAATACGCCGGCAGTCATTCGAAATGGCAGAGTGTATCTGCCCATGCGGAGTATATTGAACGCCTTTCATGTCAGTGACGATAAAATAACTTGGGAGGATGCATCCAAAACCGTATCCATAGACAGAACACTTTCCCTTGACACAGATAAAATAACTGTGATTGTTTCCGACGGAACCAGTGAAAAGAGAAACTACACGGAGATAACGGACAGAAATAAAATAGCCGAGATACAGGCATTGCTTGCAAAGGACGGCTTCAGCGAAATGGAAAACGGGAATCAATACACATGTACTATTTTTATTGATTTCAACAACGGAACCACAATTGGACTGAACAGATATTACAGCTATGGCTATATCGCAAACGGCATCAAAAAAATGGGCAGCACCCATTTGCCGGATGCCCTGAATGGCTATATGATGAATCTGCTCAGCAATTATACCGTGAGAATGCCGCAGAGCACCTATGACGCCGGCGTCACAAAGCTGGCACTTACTATACAGAATAAAGGAAGCATCAATGTGGAATACGGCGAGGAGTACCAAATTGAAAAACTATCGGGCGGTCAGTGGCAGGAGTTACCCGCAGCGGATACAAATGATGTGGCGATTTTTGTGAGGCCGAACGAATCCGCAACCTTCACGGCAAATTTGGCAGTTCCGCTGGAGTCCGGTAAATACAGGCTCAGAAAGGCATTTAACAATATTGTACAGTATTTCGAGTTCACGGTGAAGTGACAGAGAGGTGAATGCCAGCGGTTTTTCATATTAGGAGATTTTTGTAATAAGGCGTCAATAAAAATTTCGGCCGCTTTGAAAAGCTTTGTTTATTAAATTTTCGGTATGTCAGAGGCAAATTTACACTGATTGTTTAAAATTTTGTGTTATTATACAATTTTTTTGTCTCAATCTGATTAAAAATGATAGATATGCTTTTTTAAGCAGATTTTGTGGATATTACGCTCAAAAAAAAGGATTGAAGTAATCCTTTTTTTTTTGTAATATATCCTTAGACAGTTCTTTTTTGTTGTATTTATGTGGTTTTTTATGTAAGTCTGGAGGAATTTTATCATGGAGAAGCTGGATATGCTTTACGAGGGTAAAGCAAAGAGGGTCTATAAAACGGCGGACGAAGATAAGCTTATTGTATCCTACAAAGATGACGCAACGGCCTTCAACGGCTTAAAGAAGGGCTCTATTGCAGGCAAGGGCGCTATCAACAATAAAATGACCAATATTATTTTTCAGTATCTGGAAAAAAACGGCGTGGAAACTCATTTTGTTGAGGAGCTTAACGACAGAGAAACTGTTGTAAAAAAAGTGGAGATTGTTCCTCTTGAGGTTATTGTCAGAAATATTTCGGCAGGCAGCTTTGCAAAGAGCTTTGGACTGGAGGAAGGAATTGCCTTAAAAAGTCCTGTGCTGGAATTTTGCTATAAAAATGACGCACTGGCAGATCCCATGATAAATACCTATCATATACTGGCTTTGGGACTTGCGACAGAGGCGGAGCTTGAGAGCATAACGAATATGGCACTAAAAATTAATGAATTGATGAAGGCTTATTTTATGGGAAAGGGCATCAAACTGGTAGACTTTAAAATAGAGTTTGGCCGCTGTCACGGTCAAATCATACTGGCGGACGAGATTTCTCCCGATACCTGCAGACTTTGGGACGCAAAAACGGAGGAAAAACTGGATAAGGACCGTTTCCGCCGGGATTTGGGAAGTGTTGAAGAGGCCTATGAGGAGGTCTGGAGACGTATTACAGCAAAGTAAAAAATAAAAAATACAATCAACCAATGAGTGAGAAAGAGGTTAATTCAATGGAGAATGCGGAACAGATTTTTCATGAAAATCCAAAAGAGGATGATTCCTTAAAGGAAGAATGCGGCGTGTTTGGTATTTTTAACAACGACAGCAAGGACAGCGGACATATTACCTACTATGGCCTGTTTGCCCTTCAGCACAGAGGACAGGAAAGCTGCGGTATTGCCGTGACGGATGATACTGTTGTGAAGCAGTACAAGGATATGGGACTTGTCAATGAGGTATTTGATGATGAGATTTTGGATAAACTGACAGGAGACATTGCTGTCGGGCATGTCAGATATTCAACAGCAGGAGGCAGTATGCGGCAAAATGCTCAGCCTTTGGTATCCAGATACCTGAAGGGCGCTTTGACTATAAGCCATAACGGCAACCTGACAAATGCCTATGAGCTTCGGGAAAAGTTTGAGAGCGAGGGAACAATTTTTCAGACGACTATTGATTCTGAAATCATTGCCTGCGTGATTGCAAAGGAGAGGGTAAAAAATCCATCTGTGGAGGACGCTGTCTGTAAAATGATGGATATTATTGAGGGCGCTTATTCCCTTTTGGTTATGAGCCCGAGAAAGCTTATCGGCTGCCGTGATCCACACGGCTTCAGACCTTTGGTTATCGGAAAGCTCGGAAATTCCTTTATTCTTGCCTCCGAAACCTGTGCTCTGGACGGCGTAGGCGCGACATTTGTGAGGGATGTAGAGCCGGGAGAGATCGTTGTTATTGACAAGGACGGTCTCCGTTCTATCAGAACGCACTGTAATAAGGTGAAATCCAGCTTCTGTATTTTTGAATATATTTATTTTGCCCGCTCCGACAGTATGGTGGAGGGCCTGAGCGTATACGAGGCGAGAAAAGCGGCAGGAAGGCAGCTTGCCATTGAGCATCCTGTAGAGGGAGATATTGTTATCGGCGTGCCGGATTCCGGTCTTGATGCGGCGATTGGCTATTCGGAGCAGTCGGGGATTCCCTTTGGACTGGGTCTTGTGAAAAACAGGTATATTGGCCGTACTTTTATCAGTCCTACCCAGACACAAAGGGAAATCGGTGTGAAAATTAAGCTGAATGCCCTTGCTAGCAGTGTTAAGGGAAAAAAGGTTATCATGATTGACGATTCCATTGTAAGGGGCACGACGGTTGCAAGACTTGTCAATATTCTGAGAACTGCCGGCGCCAAGGAAGTACATATGAGGGTAAGTTCTCCTCCGTTTTTATGGCCATGCTACTATGGCACAGATGTGCCGGATAAGGAAAACCTGATTGCCTGCAAGTATCCTATTGATGAGATTGCAAAGGTAATCGGTGTGGATTCCCTGGGCTATCTTGGAACGGAAAACCTTCATAATATAGCGAAGGGTGCAAAATGTAATTTCTGTGATGCCTGCTTTACAGGCAAATACCCGACTGCGATACCTACACATAACCAGGAGGAAGGAAATGAAACAGAAATACGAAAGTCCCCTAAATTCACGATATGCTAGTGAGGAGATGTCCTATCTGTTTTCTCCGGACTGTAAATTCAGGACGTGGAGAAGGCTTTGGATTGCTCTTGCCGAGACAGAGAAGGAATTGGGGCTTCATATAACACAGAAACAGATTGACCAGATGAAGAAGTATCAGGATGATATAAACTATGACGTGGCGGAGGAGAGGGAAAAAGTTGTCCGCCATGATGTCATGAGCCATGTATATGCCTTCGGAAAGCAGGCGCCTGAGGCGGAGGCTATTATACATCTTGGGGCGACCAGCTGTTATGTGGGCGACAATACAGATATTATTATCATGACGGAAGCGCTGAAGCTTTTGAGGGCAAAGCTATTAAATGTTATTCATGAGCTTGCCGAATTTGCCATGAAATATAAGGATATGCCGACTTTGGGTTTTACGCATTTCCAGCCTGCCCAGACGACCACTGTCGGAAAAAGGGCCGCCTTATGGATACAGGATTTAATGATGGATTTAGAGGACGTGGAATATCAGCTGCAAAAAGCCAAGCTTTTGGGTTCTAAAGGAACAACGGGAACACAGGCCAGCTTTTTAGAGCTTTTTGACGGCGATCATGACAAGGTGAAAAAAATGGATTCCATGATTGCGGAAAAAATGGGCTTTGCGGATTATTTTCAGGTTTCAGGCCAGACCTATCCAAGAAAGCTTGATGCGCAGATACTAAACGTTCTGTCCTCAATCGCCCAGAGTGCTTATAAATTCAGCAACGATATCAGGCTTTTGCAGCACTTAAAGGAAATAGAAGAGCCTTTTGAAAAAAATCAGATAGGCTCTTCGGCTATGGCCTACAAGAGAAATCCCATGCGCTCTGAGAGAATCGGATCTCTGTGCCGCTATGTCATTGCAGATGCTCTAAATCCGGCTATAACAGCTTCCACGCAGTGGTTTGAGAGAACCCTGGACGATTCCGCAAATAAGCGGATTAGTATTCCCGAAGCCTTTTTGTGTGTGGATTCCATACTGATATTGTACAGAAATGTGGTGGACGGACTTGTTGTATATCCGAAGGTAATTGAGCAGCATCTCATGAATGAGCTGCCCTTTATGGCGACAGAAAATATTATGATGGATGCTGTGAAAAAGGGCGGAAACCGTCAGGAGCTTCATGAGAAAATACGCGTGCATTCCATGGAGGCAGGCAAGACCGTGAAGATGGAAGGAAAGCCCAACGACCTTTTGGAGCGTATCTCCAAGGATGAAACTTTTGGCTTGACTTTGGACGAACTGAGTGCTATCATGGTGCCCCGCAACTTTGTGGGCAGAGCGCCGCAGCAGACAGAGGAATACATCAGGGATTTTGTTATGCCTGTACTGGAAAAAAACAGTGATGTTTTGACTGCGGCAGAGGAAGGCGTCAGAGTTTAAGGAGCGGAGATAAAAAGGACAGGCATTCGCCTGTCCTTTCGTTTATTAAAAAAAATTAAAATGTTAGAGACGACGTCCCTGAATCCTTGAAAGAATTTCATTCTTGACCTTATCGAAAATTTTGCCGTGCCTTTTATAAAAAGGGAGCGGGTCTGGCAAAGTACGGAGGGAAATAGATTTTTGAGCTATAAAACAGCCTGACGTGGATTGCGTCAGGCTGTTTTTTTATTGCTATTTTTTTTCGCTATTTTCTGTCGGTGCGGATTGCCCGCCTTTGCTTTTTGTCATTTTCGCATATAAGAAACGGGCAATACTAACTTTTTTGGTGCCCAGTATAAAGCCGATAATAAAAACAATAAACATAACCAAAAATCCGAGAAGGGCGACTGCGTTAATAAATATCTGCGTTATGACGGTTCTGTCAGGCTCAAACAAAATAGCAAGTCTTGCCACAAGAGGAGTCATGGTCGATGAAAACATCTGAGAAATAGAGGCGATAAAATTATTCTGCTGTTCCACCGGCACCAAAAACTGCTGGCTGAAAAAAACCACCAGGGATAGAATGCCAAACATATGAGCACAGACAGCGGCAACAGCGAAATTTGGTATTTCTCTGGCAAACTGAGTTCCGGCGTAAATCCAGAAAAAAATTGTCGCAATCGGTACGGCATAATAAAAAAATTGTCCCCACATAGGCACCATAACAAGCATATTGAAGATATATCCGATTACAACAGGGGTTAGGGCCAATGTAATCATTTTTATATTTTTCATTTTTCTGTCTCCTTTTTCAAATTATCATTCATTATAACGCACTTTATTGTATTTTACAATATTATGGCGAATGACACAAGACGGAAATAATGGTATGCGGTATATCAGAAAGAAAACGAAAAAATCGGTATAGCAAAAAGTCAATTGGCAGATACTGTATGTCATAATGTATTTTCTTATACAGGCTATAAATTTATTTGATTTTACGTATTTTACGGTGGAGGATATAATATACGCAGATGGGTAAAGTGAAAGCTTCTTTCTATATATAAGCCGCAGGGTGGCGGAGGAAGCGGTATTTTGGACTGTCTGATAAAACAAATGTGATGAGAAGCGAATTATGAGGTCGTCGGCCTGACAATATGGGAGTTGATTACTATGGTAAAAGCGATTGTAGGCGCTTGCTGGGGAGACGAGGGCAAGGGCAAAATAACGGATATGCTGGCGGAAAAAGCGGATATTGTCATTCGCTTTCAGGGGGGCAGCAATGCGGGGCATACAATTATAAACGAATACGGAAAATTTGCCCTTCACCAGATGCCATCCGGTGTTTTTAATAAAAATACGGTGAACATTATCGGGACAGGTGTGGCCTTCAATATTCCTTATTTTGAGAAAGAGCTGAATTATCTGAAGGAAAGGGGCATTCAGGAGCCCAGGCTTCTCATTTCCGACAGGGTGGAAATACTGATGCCCTACCATATTTTATTCGACACTTATGAGGAGGCCCGACTCAGCGATAAAAAATTCGGATCTACGAAATCGGGCATTGCTCCTTTTTATGCCGATAAATATGCGAAGATGGGCATACAGGTGTGTGATTTATTCCATGAGGACATATTGATGGAAAGGATTGAAAGGGCATGTGAGATAAAGAACATATTGCTGGAAAATCTTTACCGCAAGCCAAAGCTTCGTCCTCAAAAAATATTTGACGAGGTAATTGGCTATAGGGATGTTGTGGCGCCTTATCTTTGCAATACGGTGGAGTACCTCCACAGGGCGATAGAGGACGGAAAGGAAATACTTTTGGAGGGACAGCTTGGGGCTCTGAAGGATCCGGATCACGGTATTTTCCCCATGACAACATCTTCATCGACATTGGCGGGCTTTGCGGCCGTCGGTGCCGGCATACCGCCGCAGAAAATTGAAAAAATAGTGACGGTAGTCAAGGCATATTCCTCTGCTGTGGGCGGCGGGGATTTTGTCAGTGAGATATTCGGGACAGAGGCGGACGAGCTTAGAGTGCGCGGCGGTGATGCGGGAGAGTTTGGGGCTACAACAGGAAGGCCGAGGCGTATGGGGTGGTTTGACTGTGTGGCGGCCCGCTATGGCTGTATGCTTCAGGGGGCGACAGATGTGGCGCTGACGGCCATTGATGTTTTAAGCTATCTGGAGGAAATACCTGTTTGTACAGGTTATGAGATAGACGGAAAGGTGACAAGGCAGTTTCCTGTAACACCTCTTTTAGGAAGGGCAAAGCCGGTTTATACGGTGCTGCCGGGCTGGAAAGAGGACATCAGAGGAATCCATAAATTTGAGAAGCTGCCCTTAAGGGCAAGAGAATACGTGGAGTTTATTGAAAAGGAGATAGGCGTGCCGGTGACCATTGTATCAAACGGCCCCAAACGGGACGAAATTATGTACCGCTAAGGGAAAAGTCAGTAATGCAGATTGTGCGGCAGGAAAAACAGCTCCGCTCAAATGTTTCGGTACAATGAAAATGGGGTAAGCTTTTGAAATGGCAGATAAAATGGCACAAAGGCCGGCCGGTTTTAAATTTTCCTTGCAATACTATGGAATAGGTGCTATACTGATTTTGTAAAGAAATAGCAATTGTCTGATAAGAGTGGGTTTACGCCCACTCTTAATCTTTGTAAAAAATAAATTGGTGCAATTTTATTATATATATGGAGAGGAAAGCAGGTGTGAAGGATGGCGAAGGAAAGCAATACGGAGAAAAAAGTGGAGGAACTGGTTTTACCGATTATGGAAGAAAACGGTTTTGAACTGGTTGATATTGAGTTTGTCAAGGAAGGCCCTAATTGGTATCTGAGGATATTTGCCGATAAGGAAGGCGGTATTACCATAGACGACTGTGAAGTGATATCAAAGGCTCTGGCGCAGAGGCTGGATGAAAAGGATCCCATTGAGCAGGCTTATATACTGGAGGTAAGCTCCCCAGGCATAGATCGTCCCTTAAAGAAGGAAGAGGATTTTGTAAGGTTTGCAGGTGAAATTGTGGATGTAAAGCTTTATAAGCCCTATGAGGGGAAAAAGGAGCATCAGGGCCAGCTTTTGGGGCTGAAGGATACTATTGTCACTATAATCGATGAGGACGGCAGGGAGATGGCATTTTCCAGAAAAGAAATTGCAAGTATCCGTCTTGCGGTGATTTTTTAATAAGAGGAGGAACTAGAAAAATGGATAACGCCGAGTTTATCGAAGCATTGAAATTGTTGGAAAAGGAAAAAGGGATTGATCAGGACATTATTTTTGAAGCCATTGAAACTTCCCTTGTAGCGGCGTGCAAAAAGAATTTCGGCACTTCCCAGAACATCAAGGTAGTCATTGACCGTGAAAGCGGCGAGGTTGACGTTTATGCCCAAAAAGAGGTTGTGGAGGAAGTGGAGGACAGTATGCTTCAGATTTCCCTTGAGGAGGCAAAAAAGATAAAGCCGACCTATGAAATCGGGGATATTGTGGATATTACAGTTACGCCCAAGAATTTCGGCAGGATTTCCGCCCAGACGGCGAAGCAGGTGGTTGTACAGAAATTCCGCGAGGCGGAGAGAGAGATTCTTTATAACCAGTATATCACGAAGGAAAAGGATATTATCACGGGCATTGTGCAGAGAAGAGAAAGAAAAAACGTTATCATACAGCTTGGCAAAATTGACGCTGTTTTAGCGCCCAATGAGCAGATTCCCGGCGAGGAATACAGATTTATGGACAGAATAAAGGTTTATGTTCTGGAGGTAAAGCAGACCACAAAGGGCCCTCAGATTTATGTTTCCAGAACCCATCCCGAGCTAGTAAAAAGGCTTTTTGAGCAGGAGGTGCCGGAGGTACACGACGGCGTAGTGGAAATTAAGAGTATTGCCAGGGAGGCAGGATCCAGAACAAAAATCGCCGTATATTCCAAGGATCCCAATGTGGATGCAGTGGGCGCCTGCGTCGGACAAAACGGCTACAGGGTCAATGTCATTGTGAGCGAATTAAAAGGCGAAAAAATCGACATTATAAACTGGAGCGAGGATCCGAAAAAATTTATTGCGGCGGCCTTAAGCCCGTCAAAGGTTGTAGCCGTAGCGGTAAATGTGCAGGAGCAGAGTGCGAAAATTATTGTGCCCGACCATCAGCTTTCCCTTGCCATTGGCAAGGAGGGCCAAAACGCAAGGCTTTCTGCGAAGCTGACAGGCTGGCGTATTGATATAAAAAGCGAATCTCAGGCCAGAGGAACAGATTTCATTTCCGAGAGTGAAATGATGGCAGAGGTTGGGGATGAGGAAGAATAAGTCGGTAAGGGAGGCGGGAGAATGAAGCAAAGAAAAATCCCTCTTAGGAAATGTACAGGGTGCCAGGAGATGAAGAACAAAAAGGAATTGATCCGTATCGTCAAAAATGACGAGGGAGAATTTTCTCTGGATACAACCGGCAAGAAGCCCGGAAGAGGCGCTTATATCTGCCCAAATCTTGAGTGCCTGGAAAAAGCCCAGAAATCAAAGGGACTGGAGCGTTCCTTTAAGGCGGCAGTTCCAAAGGATGTCTATGAGAAGCTGAAGGAGGAGCTGGTGAAGGCCAATGGGTAAAAAAATATACTCCCTTCTTGGGCTTTGCCAGAGAGCGGGAAAGCTCAGCTCCGGTGAGGTGGCCTGTGAGGCGGCGGTAAAGAGCGGAAACGCAAAGCTCATACTTATAGCGTCGGACGCATCGGACAACACGAAGAAGAAATTTGCTGATTCCGCAAGGTTTTACAAGGTGCCGTTTGGGAAATTCGGTACAAAGGAAGAAATAGGCCATGCCATAGGAAAGGATATCAGGTCTGTGGTGTGTGTTACGGAGGAAGGGCTTTCAAAAAAGATAGCGGACTTGATTTTAATAGATTGTGAAAATAACAGAACTGAAAGTGCAGAGTAAAAAACAGGAGGTGGAGCATTTGCCAAAGATTCGTGTATATGAACTTGCAAAAAAACTGGAACTGACTAATAAAGATTTAATGGAAAAGCTGGAGGAGTTTGGCATAAAGGTCAACAGTCATATGAGCGCTCTGGATCAGGAGAGCGCAGACGTAATCCTTGAATTTTATAAGGGAGAAAAAAAGAAGGAAGAGAAAAAGGCAGAGCCTGTGAAAAAAGAAGAGCCCAAGGCGGCTGTGAAAAAAGAAGAACAGGGGAATGGGGCAAAAAGAGAAGAGCAGAAGCCTGCGGCCAAAAAGGATGTGAAACCACAGCACGGAAAGGAAGCGCCGAAGGCGGAAAACAAAAAGTTCCCCCAAAAGGGAAACAATGGTTTCAATAACAACAATAAAAAACAAAAAAAGCAGGACAACAGGCCTGGAAGGAAAGAGGATAAAGCGATTAACGGAGCAAATACACTTACAAATGAAAAGAACATGGAAATAAAGGAAGCAGAATTGAAGGTTGTGGAAGCGCCGAATGAAATGACAGTGAAAGAGTTTGCCGATTTAATCGGAAAGGGCGCAACGGAAATTGTGAAGCTGTTAATGAAAAAGGGCGTTATGGCCGGCATTAACCAGAATATTGATTTTGATACGGCTGTGTCTCTTGCAGAGGATTTTGATATTATTGTAGAGCATGAGGTGGAAAAGGATATTTTTGAGGAGGTATTCAAGGAGGAGCCTGAGGATGAGGCAAACCTTATTGAAAGGCCGCCGGTTGTTGTCGTTATGGGCCATGTTGACCACGGCAAAACCTCCCTTTTGGATTCCATCAGGCATTCCAAGGTAACGGCAGGGGAGGCCGGCGGTATCACACAGCACATTGGTGCTTATACCGTTTCTATTGACGGCAAGCCGATTACATTTTTGGATACGCCCGGACATGAGGCTTTTACGGCTATGCGTATGAGAGGCGCTCAGATTACAGACATTGCTGTGCTCGTGGTTGCTGCGGACGACGGCGTTATGCCGCAGACTATAGAGGCGATAAATCATGCAAAAGCGGCGGGCGTTGAAATTATTGTGGCGATCAACAAAATGGATAAGCCCTCTGCAAATCCTGACAGGGTAAAACAGGAGCTGGTGGAGTACGGTCTTCTGGCGGAGGACTGGGGCGGCGAGACAATCTGTGTGCCGGTATCTGCCATTAACCAGGATGGTATTGACACCCTTCTTGAAATGATTATTCTGGCAACGGAAATGAAGGAATTAAAGGCAAATCCCAACAAAAAGGCAAGAGGCGCTATCATTGAAGCGCAGCTTGACAAGGGCCGCGGTCCTGTCGCCACAGTTTTGGTACAGGACGGAACCCTTCACGTTGGAGATCCGATTGTCGCGGGCCCGGCTTACGGAAAAATCAGAGCTATGATGGACGACAAGGGAAGAAGAGTGAAAAAAGCAACGCCTTCCATGCCGGTGGAGATATTGGGCTTATCTGAGGTGCCAAGCGCCGGAGACGGTTTTTATGTCGCTGAGAATGAGAAGCAGGCTCGCCAGGTGGCGGAATCCGTTATTGCCAAGAACAGGGTGGATATGATCAAAAACACACCGCAGAAGGTTTCTCTTGACGACCTGTTTAATCAAATACAGGAAGGCAATGTGAAGGATTTGAATATCGTTGTTAAGGCGGATGTGCAGGGCTCTGTGGAGGCAGTCAGGCAGTCGCTGGAAAGATTATCCAACGATGAGGTGCGTGTGTGCATAATTCACGGCGGTGTTGGAACAATAACAGAGTCAGACGTTATGCTGGCTTCCGCGTCCAACGCCATAATCATAGGGTTTAATGTGCGTCCTGAGCCGGCAGCCAAGGTTTTTGCAGATGCGGAAAAAGTGGATGTTCGTCTGTACAGGGTTATTTACAATGCCATTGAGGATATTACAAACGCCATGAAGGGTATGCTTGACCCGATATTCGAGGAACAGGTAATTGGCCACGCTGAGGTTAGACAGCTTTTCAAGGCTTCCGGCGTCGGCACGATTGCGGGCAGCTATGTACTTGACGGCAAATTTGTGAGAAACTGCAAGGTAAGGGTGAAACGCGGCAATGACACCATTTATGACGGTGAGCTGGAATCCCTGAAGCGCTTTAAGGATGATGTGAAGGAAGTAAGGGACGGTTACGAATGCGGTCTGGTTATGAAGAAGTTTAATGATTTAAAGGAAGGGGACATTGTCGAGGCATATATGATGGTTGAAGTGCCCAGATAAGGTTCCGTATAAATAGAAAGCTGACAGGTGGGTATTATGAAAACAAACAACAGGATGACAAGAATCAACGACGAGATTTTAAGAGAGCTTTCTCAGATACTGATGAAAGAGGTAAAGGACCCAAGACTT
Organism: Bacillota bacterium; assembly: GCA_019422105.1. Taxonomy (GTDB): domain Bacteria; phylum Bacillota; class Clostridia; order Lachnospirales; family Anaerotignaceae; genus JAHZDZ01. The sequence continues at coordinate 96,251 of JAHZDZ010000011.1, forward strand.
GGCGTTATGACCAGTATCCTGAGAGTGGACACGACCCAGGATTTGAAATACTGCAAGGTTTATGTTTCCGTGCTGGGAAATGAGGAAGAAAAGAAAAGTGTTATGGAAGGGCTTAAAAATGCGTCCGGTTTTATCAGGCATTTGATAGCGGAGCGGGTTAATTTAAGAAATACGCCGGAGCTTATCTTTAAGCTGGATGACTCCGTGGAATACGGTATTCGTATGTCGAAGCTGATAGACGAGGTCAGCAAGGGGCTGTCAGATAAAAATGGTGAGGACAATGAACAGTAAGCAGGAAGAAATATTAGAAAGTATTATAAATGCCCGGAAAATAGCAATTGCAGGCCATACGAACCCCGATGGAGATGCCATTGGGGCTTGTCTGGCCTTGGCTCGTTTGCTGTCTCAAAAGGGGAAAGAGGTTTCAGTCATACTGGAAGACTATGCACCGAAGTATGATATGATACCCGGCAGAGAATTTGTTGTACAAGAAAAGCTTTCGTCTTGTCCGGATCTTTTTATCGCCCTTGACTGCGGCGACGCGGAGAGGCTAGGAGAGGCGCAGGAGCTGTTTTCTGCCGTCAAAAATATCAATATAGACCATCATATGAGCAATACTTATTTTGGAGACTTGAATTATGTGGATGCAAAGGCTTCCTCGACCTCTGAGATTATTTATGAGCTTTTTGCGCCGTACTTCGATGTAGACAGTTCAGCCGCGGCTGCTCTATATGCGGGTATAATCTATGACACAGGAGGCTTCAAGCATTCCTCCACAGGTTCCAGAACGATGGAGATAGCTGCATGTCTGATACGTACAGGTATTCCCTTTACCGCCATCTATGAGAAGCTTTTTTATGAGCATACCTTTTCGGAGGCAAAGCTTTTGGGCAGAGCCATCGAGAGGGCGCAGCTGATATTTGAACAAAAGGTTATTTACTCCTTTATAAGCGCTAAAGATATTGAGGTGCTGGACGCCAGCAGCAAAGAGCTGGATTCTGTTATCGGCTATCTGAAAAGCGTTCAGGGCACAAAAGCCGCTGTTTTCTTCTATGAAAAGGGAGAAAATCTGGTTAAGGTCAGCTTCCGCGGCGAGGATGGCCTCAATGTCTGCGCCATTGCTGAAAAATTTGGCGGCGGCGGACATATCAAGGCCAGCGGCTGTTCTATGGAAACCTCTATGGAGGATGCCATAAACCAGGTACTGAAAACGGTGGAAGAAGCAGTTTACCAAAAAGAAATTCTATAAGGCCGGAGGTAGTTTTTATTGGACGGCATTTTAAATATTTATAAAGAAAAGGGCTATACATCCCATGATGTGGTTGCTGTTGTGAGAAGGACGCTGAAGGAAAGAAAGGTAGGGCATACCGGTACCCTTGACCCGGAAGCGGAGGGAGTGCTGCCGGTATGCGTCGGCAAGGGCACTAAGCTTGCGGATTATATTATGGCGACAGAAAAATGCTACCGTGCGGAGCTGACCCTTGGAGTTGCCACTACAACCCAGGATCATACGGGCGAGGTTGTGGAAAGACGAGATTTTTATTTTGACGAATCGAAAATAAGGGAAGCGGTATTGTCCTTTCAGGGCGAATATTTACAGACGCCTCCCATGTATTCCGCAATCAAGATTAAGGGAAAGAAACTTTACGAGCTTGCCAGGGAAGGCAGGGAGGTAGCACGGGAGCCCCGCAGGATTACAATTAAGGAAATTAAGATAATAAGCTTCCGGCCTCCCGATAAGATAATGATGGACGTTACCTGCTCCAAAGGGACATATATCAGAACCCTTTGCGCGGACATAGGCGAAAAGCTTGGATGCGGCGGGCATATGTCCTCCCTTTTGAGGCTGAGAAGCGGTAACTTTACACTTGACAGCGCCGTCACCCTTGAAAGGCTTAAGGAAGCCTGCGAAAGGGGCGCTTTGGAGAAGTATCTGATACCGCTGGAAAGGGCGCTTTGCGGCTACAACCGTATAACAATAGCGCAAAAAGGGGACAGGCTTTTACATAACGGCTGTAAAATTTATGACTATTTTTTTGCAGAAGCTGAAAGGCCCTTTGAAATTGGAGATACAGTGGTGGCTTTTGATTCTGAAAATGTTTTAGCCGGTATTTATAAAGTGATTTTTGACGAGGAAAAAAACAAGGTATGTATCAAGCCTTTAAAAATATTATTTTAGCCTATGTAAGGGAGTATTTTGATGGAGCATATAAAAGGACTTTCAATAGAACAAAATAGACCTACTGCCGTCACTCTTGGTAATTTTGACGGTGTGCACATGGGACACAGAAGGCTGATTCAACTGACGAAGGAGTATGCTGAGAAGGAAAACCTGAAATCAGTAGTATTTACTTTCTGGCCGCATCCCATGTTTATTTTTCAAAACAAAGAGCATTCGGCGCTGATCATGGCGCCGGAGGAAAAAAAATATGCGATGGAGCAGATGGGAATTGATTTGTATATCGAATATCCCTTTACCAAAGAGTTTGCATCTATGAGTCCGGAGGATTTTGCCAATGACCTTATTTTTGACAAGATGAACTGCAAGGTTCTTGTCGTGGGGGAGAATTACCATTTTGGGCACAGGCATGCAGGAGACTACAAGCTTTTGATGGAGCTTGGAAAAAAACGCGGCGTTAAGGTGATCTATGTGCCTTCGGTTATGTACGGGGAGGAGAGAGTCAGCAGCACCCGCATCAGAAATTGTCTTGTGGAGCGGGATATAGATATGGCAAACAGGCTTCTCACGGTACCTTATTATATATTGGGCACTGTGGCACAGGGAAAGAAGCTTGGCAGAACCATTGGCTTTCCGACCATCAATATTGTGGCGGAGCCCATTAAGCTTTTTCCGCCAAACGGTGTATATGCGACGAAGACCGTCTATAACGGCAAAAGCTATTTTGGTGTGACAAATGTTGGGCTCAATCCCACTGTCAATGGACAGTACAAAACGGTGGAGACCTATCTTTTCGACTTCCATGAGGTGGTTTACGGGGAGAGTATCAAAACATACTTTTTCCAGTGGATAAGGGATGAGCAGAAATTCCCCAACGTGGAGGCATTAAAGGAGCAGCTGAAAAGGGATGCGCAGAGCTCTTTGGACTACTTTAAAACCGATGGATACAGGTATTGGGCGCAGAAATATTGAAAAAGAGTGTCTTTGGAATCGGGAAGGTTCAGAAAATACTGAATTTAACAGGGTTTTATGAAATAGTTGTTGAAATTTCATTGGTGGTATGATAAAATCAAGAGGTTGAAAAACCTGGGCTCAGACAGCGGAATCTCCGACCGTTTTCTTAGCTTGAGGGGTTACAATATACTATTTATTATTTTAAGGAGGCTTATTTTATGCCAAGCGGAATTAACAAACAGGAAATCGTAGCTAAATACGGAAGAACACCATCTGACACAGGTTCACCTGAGGTTCAGATCGCTCTTTTGACTGCAAGAATCACACTTTTGACAGAGCATTTGAAGGAGCACAAAAAGGATCATCATTCCAGAAGAGGTCTTCTGAAAATGGTTGGTCAAAGAAGAGGATTATTGAACTATCTCAAGGATAAAGATATTGTAAAATATCGTGAATTGATCAGCGAATTGGGATTAAGAAAGTAATCACCTATAAAATAGAGAGGATTAAGCTCCTCTCTATTGTTATATATACACCATGGGTTTCCACTTTTGGAAATGTGCAAAACGTTTCTGAACGTGAAGATCTATGGTGTAGTCTGCTAGTCGGCGGACAGGCTGTTAGAAAACTACCATAGAAAAGGAGAATCAGAATTTATGTTTAGAACGTATTCCACTACTTTAGCAGGACGCACCCTTTCTGTAGAAATAGGCAGGGTGGCAGAGCAGGCAAACGGCGCTGCAATCATGCGCTACGGCGATACGGTTGTGCTGGTTACAGCAACTGCATCTGACAAGCCAAGGGAAGGTATTGACTTTTTCCCTATGAGTATTGATTATGAGGAGAGATTGTATTCTGTCGGCAAAATCCCGGGAGGCTTTATAAAAAGGGAAGGAAGGCCCAGTGAAAAGGCTATTTTAACGGCAAGATGCATTGACAGGCCTATGCGTCCTCTTTTCCCAAAGGACTACAGAAATGACGTAGCCATTGTTGCGACGGTTATGTCTGTTGACCAGGACTGTGCGCCTGAGGTGGTTGCAATGATAGGTGCTTCCGTTGCCCTTTGTATTTCCGATATTCCCTTTGTGGATACCCTTGCTTCTGTCAATATTGGCTATGTTGACGGTGAGCTGGTTGTAAATCCAACTGCGGCACAGAAGGAAAAATCAAGACTTTCCCTGACCGTATCCTCCACCATTGACAAGGTTATGATGATAGAGGCCGGTGCAGATGAGATTCCGAATGATTTGATGATGGAAGCGATTCATCTTGCTCATGATGAAAATGTTAAGCTTGTTAAATTTATCAATGAAATTGTTGAAAAAGAGGGCAAGCCGAAAAAATCCTATGAGGAATACGGCGTACCTGAGGATATTTACAGCAAAGTCGCTTCCTTTATTACAGACGCAAGGATGGAGGAGGCTGTCTATGCGGAATTAAAGCAGGACAGGGATCTGAAAATCAAGGAAATCACAGAGGAAGTCAATGAGGCTCTTGGCGAGGAAATCGGCAGTATGCTGGAGGAAGGCGCCAATGTAGCAGGTATGATTGACGATGCAATTTATAAATTCGAAAAAATGACGGTAAGACGAATGATATTGAGAGAGCATAAGCGTCCTGACGGACGTGGTATTGAGGAAATCCGTCCTTTATCCGCAGAAATTGATATTCTGCCCCGTACTCATGGCTCTGCGCTTTTTTCCAGGGGACAGACACAGGCATTGACTGTGACGACTCTCGGCGCTATGGCGGAGATTCAGAGACTGGATGGTCTGGACAGTGCGGAAACATCAAAAAGATATATTCACCATTACAATTTCCCGGGCTTCTCAACCGGAGAGGCAAAAACGTCCAGAGGACCGGGCAGGCGTGAAATCGGACACGGTGCCTTGGGTGAGAGAGCTCTTCTACCCGTTATCCCAAGTGAGGAGGAGTTCCCATACGCAATCCGTCTGGTGTCTGATATTTTAAGCTCTAACGGCTCTACATCACAGGCAAGTATCTGTGGCTCCACACTGTCTTTGATGGCAGCAGGCGTTCCCATTAAGCGTCCTGTTGCTGGTATCTCCGTAGGTCTTGTAACAGGAGACAATGATGATGATTTTATCGAAATGACCGACATCCAGGGCCTGGAGGATTTCTTTGGCGACATGGACTTTAAGGTTGCGGGTACCCATGAGGGTATTACAGCTATCCAGATGGACATGAAAATTCATGGTCTGACATTTAAAATGATAGAGCAGGCCTTGGAGCAGACAAAACGCGCAAGGGATTATATTCTTGACGAGGTTATGCTCAAGTGCATTGCGGAGCCAAGAAAAGAGCTTTCCCCATATGCGCCTAAGATTATTACCTTGACAATTGACGTGGAGAAGATTTCAGAGGTTATCGGTTCCAGAGGAAAGACAATCAAGAAAATTATTGAGGAAACGGGCTGCGATATTGATACAGAGGACGACGGCAAAATTTATATTAAGGGCATTGAGATGGAAAAGATGCAGCTTGCAAAGTCTATGATTGAGGGCATTGTTATGGAGCCGGAACCAGGAAAAATCTATAACGGCAAGGTGACAAGGCTCATGAATTTCGGCGCTTTTGTAGAGATTGCGCCGGGCAAGGAGGGACTTGTCCATATCTCAAAGATGGCGAAGGAGAGAGTTGCCAAGGTGGAGGATGTTGTAGCTGTTGGCGACAAGGTAATGGTAAAGCTTTTGGAGATAGACGGTCAGGGCAGGCTGAATCTTTCCATTAAGGACGCTATGCCTAAAAATGAGGAGCCCAAAAAAGCGGAATAAGGCCCTGCATTTAAAATAAACAATGACAAAATAAAAGCCTCCGGTATGTGCCGGAGGTTTTTGTATATTTCATTCCTACTTTGCGGAAACTATGGTAAGGAAGGATTGCAGGAGGATAGAATGGTTACGATAAATCAACTGAAAAACGGCCTAAGGGTCGCGATAGAGGAAATTCCATATGTCAGAAGTATTTCTTTTGGCATTTGGGTGAATAACGGCTCCAGAAACGAGAGCAGGGAAACCAACGGCATGTCTCATTTTATTGAGCATATGATGTTTAAGGGGACAAAGGACAGAAGTGCCAGGGATATTGCGGAGGAAATGGATGCGGTGGGCGGCCAGATAAATGCCTATACCACAAAAGAATATACCTGCTACCACACAAGAGTGCTGGATAAGCACTTTGAAATCGCATTAGATGTGATGAGCGATATGTTTTTGAACAGTCGTTTTGACGATACTGATATACAAAGAGAGAGACAGGTCATAGTTGAAGAAATCAACATGTATGACGATGCGCCTGAAGAGCTGGTGCATGATAAGCTGCAGGAGGAAATCTGGAGTGGCTCTGCTCTGGGAATGCCGATTCTTGGAACAGAGGAAAGTATAGGCGCTTTTAACTCCAATATGATGAAAGAATACCTATACAGAAATTATCAGCCAGCAAATACAGTCATTTCAGTAGCGGGAAATGTCAATACGGAAAGCGTAATGGAGCTTCTGGAAAAATATTTCGGGGGCTGGTCACCTGAAAGGGAATTGGAACATTTTCAGGATAAAACCGTCTATTTACCTAAGGTATTAAAAATAGAGCGCAATATTGAACAGGTTCATCTTGTGCTGGCTTTTCAAAGCTTTGAGAGGGACAGTGAATATAAATATGTACTTTCTGTGCTGAATACCGTTTTCGGAGGCGGCATGAGCTCTATCCTTTTCCAAAGGATAAGGGAAGCCCATGGGCTCACCTATTCCATTTACAGCTATCTGTCTTCCTACCTGGATACGGGACTGTTTGCCGTCTATGCAGGTATGAGCCCGGGGCAGACCAGAAAGGTAATTGGTCTGTTGTTTGATGAAATCAGGCTTTTGAAAGAAACGGGTATCCCTGAAAAGGTACTGGCCAAAACAAAGGAACAGATTATCAGTAATTATATTATCGGTACAGAAAGTACTGTAAACCGTATGACAGCGGCAGGCGGTTCCGTTCTCGTTAGAAATGCTGTGCAGACGCCGGAGGAGATAATTGAGAAAATCGAATCTATTACGCAAGAGGATATTCATTTTGTGATAGAGCATATTTTTAAGCCGGAAAATATCAGTTGTTCTGCTGTTGGCAATGTTGGAAAATTTGATTTTGATAAAATAATAGAGGAAGAAAAAAGAAAGCTTGTATAATGGGATTCTCCGCTTTTATGTATGCGGTGAATTTCAGGCGGTGAGCCTCGAAACCTATGGTTTCATGTTCATCATTTTGCCTAGGGCAAAAGCCGCCGCTGCGGATTTTGTTCTCTCTTTGCAATGCTTACACATACCATGTGTTTGGCGTTTTGGTCGAACGTCAGCTCATTTTTCTCTTCGCTCAAAAGCTCACTCCGTGTCATTTATCTATGGCATGCATTAGTCGTTTTTCCTGCCGCTCACACCTGGGGCGTCCGGCTTTCTTGCCGGTGACCAGTACCTTTGCTGCGAGAATGGCTGCTTAGCAAAACACTATAGCAAGCTTGTTCGTGTGTCTCTTAAGCGTCTCTTTCTCCGCTTTTTGTATGTCCGCAACAAGCGGAGAAAGGCCGCAAAGAAAGCATTATGACTGCTTGCGGGCAAAGAAGCTTTCTTGAAAGGTTTTGAGGAGTGAAACGACCGAGAAATGTGGAGCATTTCGAGGCTCTCAGCGTATAATTATGGTGTAATATCTGCGAAAAAGCAAAGCAGAAACAAAAGACAGCAAAGGAAACAAATGAAATTTGCTGCCGATTGCTTTTTTTGCTTCACTGCGCGCTACACGAACGAGAAAAAACGAAGTTTCTTCTCGTTATGCTTTGCGTCTTTGGTATAATACTCGTAAAAAGCGAAGAGATGCTAATAAATACAATCTGACTGTTTTACAGTCAAAGAATGTTTTTGAAGATTAGCCGAGGAGCAAAACAACCGAGCAAAACAAGGTTTCTTGAGGTTATCCGCGTAAATTTATGATATAATAAACAAAACGCATGAAACAGTGTAAGGCGATTAAAATTGGATTATTTGCGGCTTCTTTGAAAGGTGCTTTATAACAAAAGGGGGAGATTTCAATGAAAAAAAGGGAATACAAATTTTACGGCACTGCCTGTACTTTGTTTTCTGTGGGATTTTTGTCTTCCTGTTTTTGTTATGGGCAGAACAATAGTATTGATATAACTGAGCTAGAATATAAGAGTCATACATTACCGGGGGCCTTTGATGGATTTCGCATTGTGCAGATATCAGACCTTCACAATAAAAGCTTTGGAAAGGAACAGTCTGTGCTGTCCGAAAAGGTACGCCGTTTGGAGCCGGATATTATCGTTGTGACGGGGGATTTGATTGATAAAAGGCACCCAAATCTGGATAAGGCTATGGACTTTATTGAAAAAGCGGTAAATTTTTCCACTGTGCTTTTTGTGCCGGGAAACCATGAGCAGTGGTTTCGCTCCTATCCGCTGTTAAGCCGTATGCTGCAGGAAGCCGGTGTTATTGTTCTAAATGACAGCAAGGCGGTTTTAAAAAGAAACGGAGAAAGGATTACTGTGACAGGGAAAAAAGACATCTCCTTTTTGAAGCCCTATTATTTGAAAGAGGATTTGCCTGTCAAGTTTTTTCAATCACTGAAAGCTTTATATCGGGAATCTGATACAGAATTTAATATATTGCTATGTCACAGGCCGGAGCGTTTTGTCATGTATGAGAGAGCAGGCTTTGATTTGGTTTTTTGCGGTCACGCACATGGAGGACAGATACGCCTTCCTCTTATAGGAGGATTATTTGCGCCAAATCAGGGCTTTTTTCCGAAGTATTCAGAGGGAATGCATCAGAAGGAAAATACCACAATGGTGGTAAGCCGCGGTTTGGGAAAAAGCGTTATGCCGCTGCGTATTTTTAATCATCCGGAAATTGTGTGTGTGACGCTTAAAAAAGTATGAATTATGAAAAAAATACTAGGCGGAGATGAAAAAGAGGCAGAGAAATTTATTTCTCTGCCTCTTTTCTGTGCTGTAAATAAAATAAAAAAATATATAGTTGCTTTTGCTTTTTTTATGACTCAGACGTCGTCAGAACGGTATTTTTGCTTGAAACGCCTGCGTCTTTTTCGGCGCTTTTGCTCATAATAGATATTGCCGCCTACATAGATAAGCGCGAAGAGAAGCAAAAGCCCCAATCCTATGAGCTTGACAGTATGAAAAACCAGAGAGCCTATCTGTGAGGAGGCCTTTTTACTCAGTTCCTCCTCCGAAAAACCGCCCACACTGTTTGCAGCAATAATATTTGTTTTTCCCAGGAATTTGTCTCCGCTGTATGCCTCTATTGTACCCAAAACGGCGCCTTCCTCCACAGGTACCGGAAAGGTGCTGTCACAGAGAATATTGGTGGTGACGGCGTTGTCAGCCCCTTTTTTGACTGTGGCGTAAATATCACTTTCGGCCTTCAACACCACATCACCTGCGTCATAGGTCTTCTTTTTATAATCCTGCAAAACTGCCTTGTCATCGCTGTAGGTGTCGGCGGAAAAGGCTTTGATTGTCTCAAAGTGATCAAAGCCATAGTCAAAAAGAATTTTGGTGTCGACATAAGTACCTGCTCCGGCATCGTGAAGTACAACAGCAATAAGCTCTGTGTCCCCTTTTTTGGCATAGGTGACAAGAGTATTCAGCGCTTCATTGGTAAAGCCTGTTTTTCCGCCCTCACAGCCTTCATAGTAATATTGTGTGTTTTGGTTAATCATTTTATGCTGTCCGTAAAGATAGCGGGTTTCAGACTGTTTATTGGTGGGCGGTATCTCATAATAAGTGGTTGCCATAAGCTCACGGAAAAAATCAAATTTTAAAAGCTCTCTTGCGATAAGGGCCATATCATAGGCCGTTGTGTAATGGTTGTCGTCATGAAGACCGTTAGGATTTACGAAGTTGGTATTGAGACAGCCCAATTCATGGGCACGGCTGTTCATACGCGCGGCGAAGGCTTCCTTGCTTCCATCAATATATTCCGCAACGCCAAGGGAAACCTCATTGGCAGATTGCAGCATAATGGCGTAAAGGCCCTGCAAAAGAGTGATTTGTTCCCCCACATCAATTGCGATATGGCTGCTGTTTCGCTCTATACCAAATACAGCCTCCTCGGAAAAGGTCATGGTATCCTCCAGATTGCCGTTTTCCAGCGCCAGAAGCACTGTCATAAGCTTTGTTATGCTGGCGGGATACTGCTTTTTGTCTTTATTTTTTTCATAGAGGATTGTTCCGGTTGATGCGTCTATCAATATGGCAGAATCTGCTGATAATTCCAGTGATTCCATATTCTCAAAGGAGGATGGCGGGGTGGCTGAACTTACTTGGGATGCGGCAAAGACTGTGGTAATGTTTGTCAAAATCAGATATAATAAAAAAAGTGTCAGGAACCGTTTTTTCATTTCTGTACTCCTTAGAATTGTATTTATCATATTCTATTATACCAAATATTCTCTTTTTTAAAATAGCTTTTTATTAGAAGGAGATTAAATTTTTATGAAGAAAAACAAAAAAAAGAAAACAGCGAAGGAATTTATATTGTTTGGTTATATACTTCTTGCTTTCCTCAGCGGCATATGGTATGCAAATAACAGGGTGAATATTATGGCCCAAATGGAGACAGAGACTGGGGAGGAAGCATGGAAAAATAATGGCATAATTGGAACAACAGATATTGATAATGGGCGAGAGGACAGTTATAATAAGACAGAAGATCCCAAAGACGGGGATAAAAATACAGGTACGGTGAATATTAATACCGCTTCATTGGAGGAATTGATGCTCCTTGAGGGTATTGGGGAGAAAAAGGCGCAGAATATTTTGGACTACAGAGCTGAGCAGGGAGGCTTTCAAAGGGCGGAGGATATAAAAAATGTTTCCGGCATAGGAGAGAAAACCTATGAAGGGCTGAAGGATAAAATTACGGTAGATTGAGACTGGGAGGGTATTGTGATGGCAAACCATGTATTGGTGGTTGATGATGAAAAGCTGATTGTAAAGGGGATAAAGTTTTCACTGGAGCAGGACGGTATGGAAGTTGACGCGGCCTATGACGGGGAAGAGGCACTTAACCTGATAAAGACAAACGAGTATGATTTGATTGTATTGGATGTTATGCTGCCCAAAATGGATGGGCTTGAGGTATGCCAGCAGACGAGGGAGTTTTCTCAGGTTCCCATTATCATGGTCACCGCAAAAGGGGAGGACATGGATAAAATAATGGGTCTTGAGTACGGCGCGGATGATTATATCACAAAGCCCTTTAATATATTGGAGTTGAAGGCCAGAATTAAGGCCATTCTGAGAAGAAGCGTAAAAAAAGCGGCGCCTCCGGCAAAAAAGAAAAATATGCTGAATATCAGAGGGCTTACGCTGGAATATGACAGCCGCCGTGTCTTTATAGACGGCAGGGAGGCGAATCTTACGGCAAAGGAATTTGATTTGCTGGAGCTTTTTATGGAAAACCCGGGCAAGGTTTACAGCCGTGAGAACCTTCTGGATACCGTTTGGGGCTATGATTACCCGGGGGATGTGAGGACGGTAGATGTTCATGTGAGAAGGCTCAGGGAAAAAATAGAGTCAAATCCAAGCGACCCGAAATATATCTTCACAAAGTGGGGAGTTGGTTACTATTTTAATTGAAAGAATAAAAAAAGGGTTCCGTTCTCTTCGGTGGACCCTTTTGGTTACTTACATGCTTATCGGTATTATACCTTTATTATTTTTTACCAATACTATTTTTAAGACAATGGATAAATATTTTATAGATGAGAGAAAAAAGGAGCTTTTAAGTCAGGCCAATGTGGTAAGCGGACATATTACCATATCCAATTACATGTTTGACGAGAGCAAAAGAACCCTTTTTGACTATGATATTGCCCAGACCAGCAAGCAAAGCGGCTACAGGATACTGGTAATTGACTCCACAGGCGTTGTCATCAACGATTCCAACAAAACGGAGGTTGGGAAAACCTATTTGATACCGGAGGTAGTGGAGGCGCTTGACAACAAGGATGTTTCCAGAGAGCAGGAAAACGGCATTATCTATACGGCGGTGTCGATTGTTGACGGCAATTCAAAAAAGGTCGGCGCGGTTTTGATTTCCGCCAATGCCACGGATATCAGCCTGACACTTCAGGGGATACAAAAACAGGTGTATTTGCTCCTGTCAGCGATTGTGTTGATTGTGCTGGTGGTGATATTCTTTTTGTCTCAGATATTTACGGAACCGCTGAAAAGTATGCTGGAGGTAATCAAGAAAATGTCCGAAGGGCATCTTGATCAAAGAGTGCCTATCAGCAGGCATTCCCATAATGAGATTACCGATTTGGCTGTTGCCTGCAACAATATGGCCGAAAAACTTGAAACAGTGGAAAACGGGCGGCAGGAATTTGTATCTAATGTATCTCATGAGCTGAAAACGCCCTTAAGCTCTATTAAGGTGCTGAGCGAGTCCATACTCTTTGAGAAGGATGTGCCTCAGGAAACCTATGTGGAATTTTTGAGGGACATTAATTCTGAGGTGGACAGAATGACGGCCATCATTAATGACCTGCTGACCCTAGTAAGGCTTAACCAGAAGGAAATACCCATTGCCTTTAAGCCGGAAAATCTAAATGCTTTGGTGGAGGAAATCATCAAGCGCCTGAATCCTCTGGCACAGAAGAAAGACATCGAAATAGAGTACAACAGCGTGAAGGACGTTGTGGCGGATATAGACAGTATGAAGCTGACGCTGGCCATTTCAAATCTGATTGAGAACGCTGTCAAATATACCTTTGACGGAGGCAGGGTGTCTGTGACAGTAGATGCAGACCATCAAAATGCTTTCTTTACCATAGCCGATACCGGCGTGGGGATTGCGGAGGAGGAACTGAGCAGGATATTCGAGAGGTTTTACCGGGTGGACAAGACCAGAGATAGGGAGACAGGAGGAACGGGGCTTGGCCTTTCCATCACCCACTCTACCGTTCTTCTTCATAATGGCTCCATCAAGGTCAGCAGCAAGGAGGAGGAGGGAACGACATTTGTTGTGCGTATTCCTCTCCATCAGTCTGCGGCCGTCTGACAGGTTTCTGAGAGTACATCGGAGGTGTTTTTTTGCAAAAGAATAATAAAAATGGTGTGAAAATAACCGCGGTAATTACAATAGTAGTGCTGATGGCCCTCATAGTGGTATTTGGTCTTCTTGCCAGCAGGGCATTTCGGAAGGATGATGCAGTAATAAACGGCATGGAGCTCTATTTTTTGGAAACGGAAACCGCCACCTTGAAGGCGGAAACGAGATCGGTCAAGGGAAATAACGACTATGAAATACTGGCCAATACATTAAATGAACTGAAGGCCGGCCCTAAAACGGAGGGGTATGTAAATGCAGTGCCTCAGGAAGTGTCCTTTCTCAGCATACAGCTGGATGAAAGTATTGCCACGGTGGACGTTTCGCAGGATTATCTTGATATGAAAGCGGGGCAGGAGCTTTTATGCCGTGCCGCTGTTGTATGGACGCTCAACGGTATTGAGTTTGTGGACGGCGTTAAGATTACAGTGGACGGCAAGGAGCTTTGTAAGGCAAACGGAGATCCTATCGGGGTAATGAAGCGGGAGGATATTGTCATTGACGCTGAAATTTCGCCGGAGCCTACAAATTATGAGACAGTGAAGCTGTATTTCTCCAACAAGGACGCTACGGGTCTTGCTGTGGAGGAAAGGGAGATAGAGGTAAATCCAAATCAGCCTCTTGAGAAATATGTGATGGAGCAGCTTATTGCAGGGCCCCAAACGCCTGATTTATATGCGACCATTCCCGCTGAGACGAAAATAAGAGACATTAAAACGGTTGACGGTATCTGCTATGTGGATTTGAGCAATGAATTTGTCTCAAAGCATAACGGCGGCTCAACAGGAGAGATACTGACGGTATATTCCATTGTGAATTCTCTCACTGAGCTTGACTACATCAACAGGGTGCAGTTTCTGATTGAGGGCAAGAAGGTGGAGGAATTCAAGGGACATCTGGATTTCAGCAAGCCTTTTGAGGCCATGGACGTTGATATTTAAAATGTCTTTATTGCGGCAAGGGGAAGCGGTATATGAAAAGGCCTTTACTATGGACAGTGTTTTTTGGCATAGCAGGAATTTTAGGGGGACAATATTGGAAAGAGGGTATTGTACCCCTTTTTCTTTGTGCCCTTTTCTTTTCTCTGGCGCTGTTATATTTTAAAAGGGCAAAGGAATTCCTGTGTCTGCCTTTCTTTTTTCTGCTCTTTTTTGTGCTGGTACAGGGCTCTCTTACCTTTCCGGCAGCAGCGGAGAAAATATGCAGAGCCGAAGATGATGTGATAGTCAGAGGCTATGTGACCGATTTGAAGTACAATGACAATAATGAAATATCCACTCTCGGCATTGAGAGCGAAGAAGTGATTTATGATGGAAATAAAACGGAGGAAAAACTGAAAATTCGTGTTATTGTTTTGAATGGTGCAGATGTGGAACAAGGGGACGAGGTAATGATAAGGGGAACGGCTGCCATGCTTGGCTTTGCCACGAACCCGGGAGGCTTTTCGGAGCTTTATTACTATCGCGCAAGGGGTTACGACTGCAAGATCTTTGCGGATAGCGTTGAAAATTTGGGAGTCAGCCGCAAAAATACAGAGTATTATATGGGAAAATTAAGAGAAAAAGTGAATAATGTCTATGATAATGTATTTCCCGTGCGGTATGCAGGCATTGTAAAAGCCATTGTGACGGGAGATAAAAATTTGATTGACGACACAATCGGAGACATTTTCCGCTTGTCGGGCATCTTTCATCTGATGGCAATATCAGGGCTTCATGTGTCTATACTGACACTCCTTCTTTATCAGCTTTTAAACGGACTGCTGCATATCAACAGGAAAGGAGCCTCCCTTATCACGGTATTGTTTCTGCTTTTTTATATGGCGTTTACAGGGAGCAGTGTCTCCACCGTGAGGGCTGTTATTATGGGCAGTGTAATTCTTTTGGGGCGGCTTATCGACAGGGATGGTGATGATTTGAATTCCATCTCTCTTGCGGCAATCCTATTGCTTTTGTATGAACCTCTGTATCTGTATGATATTGGTTTTCAGCTCTCCTTTATGACGGTGACCGGCATAGTGCTGGGCGCCAAGAGGCTAAAGAAGAATAAAAAACTGCCGGAGGAAATCAAAAATACATTGGGCATTCCCCTGATTGCCTCTCTTGTGAGCTTTCCGCTGCTTGCGCATCATTTTTATTATATACCCGCAATCGGCATACTGGTAAACATACTCATTGCGCCCTTTGTCAGCGCTCTTTTGGTGTTCAGCCTTCTCTGCGGCCTGGCGGGATTATTTTCTATTTCCCTTGCCGCCTTTCTGGCGGGTGTGCCTTTTGTGATACTGAGCTATTTTGAATTGGTCTGTGTGTTTTTCACAGCCTGTTTTCCGGCTTTTTCTACGGGAAGTATACCGCCTGTTACGGTTTTTCTGTGTTATGCCCTGCTGCTGGCAGTCTATTGCTATAGAAAAAAGGATTGGAAAAGAAAGACGGCAGTCACGGTCTGTGTATTGGCTCTATTGGCCGTTGTTTTTGGAAACCGTTTTTTCTGGAAGAGGGACACAGTGGCTTTCTTGGATGTGGGGCAGGGCGACTGCGCCGTCATAAAAACCTATGACGGCAAGTGTTTTATGATAGACGGCGGCGGAAAGGCATACAAGGATCTGGGTGAAAATACAGGAGTTCAGATTGTGATACCCTTTCTGGAATACAGCAATGTGCAAAGGGTAGATGCTCTTTTTCTCACGCATATGGATGCGGATCATGCCCTTGGCGCTTTGGAGGTTATGGCATCTTTTCCCGTTTCAAAGGTCGTCATTTCGGATTATGATTTTGAAGAAAACGAAATTTATGCTATACTGAAGGAAATAGCGAAGGAAAAGAAGATACCCGTTGTCTCTATGAAAAAAGACGATATTCTGGAAATAAATGAGGAAATGACCATAAAATGTCTTTACCCTGTTGGTGAAAAGCTGTTTTTTGATGGTGATGACAACCATGGCTCACTGGTGCTGAAGGTGACTGACAGGGAGCTTAGTTTTTTATTTACAGGGGATATTACAAAGGAGGACGAAAGGGTTCTTTTGGATATGGGGGAGGATATGGAAGCGGATGTGATAAAGGCTGCGCACCATGGCTCCAAATATTCCAATTCAGAGCTGTTTTTACTGGAAACCAAAGCAAAGGCGGCAGTGATTTCAAGCGGCAGAAATAATGTTTATGGACATCCTGCGCCGGAGGTGTTGGAAACGCTTCATGTAAAAGAAATTACATACTACAATACGGCCCATGACGGCGCAGTTATCATGAAGACAGACGGAAATGAGATAGAGATAAAAACAATGCCGGAAGGAAGCTTTTATGAAAGAATTAAAGAAGCATTTAAAAGAAAAACAATTTAAAAGAGTGTACCTGTTTTACGGAAAGGAAGCCTATCTGAAAAAATCCTATGAAAAGGCGTTTCAGAAGGCTGTTCTTGACGGCGGAGATGAAATGATGAATTATTCCTTATTCGATGACAGAAAGCTAAACGCCGCCTCTGTTATTGACGCGGCGGACACTCTGCCCTTCTTATCCGATAAAAGGCTTGTCATTGCCAGAGACACAGGCTTTTTTCAGGCAGGGAGGAAGGAGGAGGCCGAGCGGATGGCGGCCTATCTTCCTCAAATTCCAGAAAGCACCTGCCTTATTTTTGTGGAGGAGGACATAGACAAAAGGGGAAAGCTATATAAGGCGGTGGCAAAGGAGGGATATGTCTGCGAGTTTAAGCTTCCCGATGAGAGGACCCTAGTGGACTGGATTATGAAGGAAATGAAGCTCAATAAAATAGAGATAAAGCCTTCCGAGGCGGCGTATCTATACAGGACAGCCGGAGGGGACATGGAAAGCCTGTCCAAAGAAACGGAAAAGCTTGTATCCTATAAAAACGGTACCGGAAGCATTGCCAGAGAGGATATTGACGCTGTGTGCACCAAATCCTTAGAGACAAGGATATTTGATCTGGTGGCGGCAATCGGCGGCAAAAGGGCGGAGGAAGCGCTTCGTATTTACCGAAATCTCCTATTGATGAAGGAATCCCCGATTATGATACTTTCCATGGTGACAAGACAGTTCAGGCTGATTTTTGAGAGCATGGTGCTGTTGAAAATGGGAGAGAATAATGCATCTATTGCTAGTCGTCTGGGACAGAGGGATTTTGTCATACGGGAATGTCTGAAGCAGTCCAAAAATTTCAGTGAGGATGGGCTGAAGGGCGCTATTGAGGACTGCCTTGACTGTGATATCAGCATCAAAACCGGCCGTATGGCGGCAGATATGGCTGTGGAGCTACTTATACTAACCTACAGTAAACGGAGGGAAGATAAATGAAAAAAATCGGATTTATTGGCGTTGGCGTAATGGGCGGAGGAATGGTTAAAAATCTTCTGAAAAAGGGCTTTCAGGTTTCCGTCTACACAAGGACAAAAACAAAGGCGCAGGAAGTGATAGAGGAAGGCGCCTTGTGGTGTGAAAGCGTGGCTCAGTGCGCCAGAGGACGGGACGCGGTTATCACCATTGTGGGCTATCCAAAGGACGTGGAGGAGGTCTATTTTGGCGCAGAGGGTATTTTGGAGAACGCGGACAGGGGCACAATTTTGATAGATATGACAACGACGAGCCCGAAGCTTTCCAAAAGGATATATAAAGAGGCCAAGGAGAAAGGGCTTTCTGCTCTGGATGCTCCGGTTTCCGGCGGCGACACGGGAGCAAAAAACGGAACGCTGACCATTATGGCAGGCGGCGAGAGGACAGTTTTTGAACAGTGCCGTGATATTTTCGAGGCTATGGGCACCTCTATACTCTATGAGGGGGAAAGCGGCAGCGGGCAGCATGTAAAAATGGCCAATCAAATCGCCATTGCCGGTACAATAGCGGGTGTGACGGAAGCGATTGAATATGCGAAAAAAGCAGGCATTGACGTGCAAAAGATGTTGGACACCATTGTAAACGGCGCGGCGGGAAGCTGGCAGATGAAAAATCTTGGCCCGAAAATCATAGCGGGAGATTTTGCGCCCGGATTTTTTATCAAGCATTTCATAAAGGACATGTCCATTGCAGGGGAAGAGGGCGAGGACAGTGGTTTTCAAGGGGAGGTGCTTCAAAAGGTGCTTGCCATGTACCGCGAATTGGAAGAAGCGGGAGACGGCGATTTGGGCACACAGGCATTAATCCGGCATTATGAAAAGAATTAATTTTCGGGATAAGGGCTGTTCCTGGCAGTGCGGAAGGACGGCAGCTTTTTTGTAAGGATGCGATCAGGGAAAACACAAAAAAAGGATACAGAAAGGCTATCTGTATCCTCAGTGTGTCAATAAAATTATTATAACTGACATTAGGAAGTCCCTCGCCTCGTAAGGCTAAGGGTACTTACTAATGTTATTCAGTAGGGGATACAGGTCCCCACTGAATAACAAGGAATCGGAAGATGCCGTCGGTTATGAGTAAATTTGCTTGTAAATTTACGAATAGTCTTGACACCCTGGGCATTGCCCAATTTACTTACTGAAAAAAGGAACCCTATATTCAAATAGCGGCAAGGTTCTGAAAACATTTTCATTTCAGAATCTTGCCGCTATTTAATTTTCGGATGTCCGAGATACTCAAAGGCTTAAAATCCCAGATTGTCCTCGCCGATGAGAACCACCTTGATACGTCCCTTGGGTTTGCACATTCTTGTTACAACAATCTGGCTGCAAATGCAGTCGTCACTCTTACAGTTACTGCAGGCGCCTGTTACGGTGCAGGGTGTTTTTCCCTGGAAACGCAGCTGGTTTACCGGAGAGGCGTAGGAGCGGGCACGATCCACGGCTGCGTTGCAGTCGGATGCAATTTTGTTCATCCCGGCGACAACAATGACGTTTTTCGGTCCGAAGCAGAGTGCCGCAACACGGTTTCCGTTGCCGTCAATATTGACCAGAATGCCGTCTTTGCTGATGGCGTTTGCGCTGAGCAGATAAAAGTCGGTCAAAAGAGCTTTGCGCATCAACTCTGTCCTTTCCTCCACAGAGGAGGCCTTGTCCCTGTCGATTACCTCATAGCTGCCATTGATAACTGCCTCCGTCAGGCCTATGGCGCGGATAGTCTCGGAGCCGCCCCAGGATACGGAGCTACCTTCCGGCATCAGGCCCAAAATGGTTTCAAGGGCTTTTTTTCTGTCAGGGCAGTAATAAGCCTCAAAATTTCTTTCCTCCAGAGCTTTGACTACCCTTGGCCCCAAAAGGTCATTGCGGATTTCCTTTACTGTTTTTTCCATATGAATCCCCCATTTCTTTCCGAAGCTGAATGAAAAAATCCCGGCGGCAGGATAACCCCTGATAAACCCGGGATTTATAAGTTTATACCGCGCAAAATACTGATTTGTGCGAAGGCCATTGATTGCCAACGAAATCAAACAGATACTGCCCAAACGAAGCGGGCAAAAATCTAGGCTGTAAAACAGCCATACTGCGGCTATTTTTATTGCCTGCGCAAAAAGTGTTTTTAAAAATTACGATGCAGTTTTTTTATTTCAGTGGGATCTGATTTCTGATGACGTCCTCAAGGGTATCCCTTCTGCGGATTAAAACGGTTTCGCCGTTTTCCCTTATCATAACCTCAGCCGGACGGAGACGGTTATTGTAATTAGAGCTCATCACCTGACCGTACGCGCCGGCATCCAACACGCCTATTATATCACCCTCCTGAATTTCGGGCAATACTCTGTCCTTGGCGAGAATATCGCCGCTTTCACAGATATTGCCAACAATTGTGACAGTCTCCGTTATTTCCGATTTTGCACCCTCCGGCCTGTACACTTCAATGCCATGGTAGGAATCATACATAATGGGTCTTTGCAGCACATTAAAACCGATGTCCGTGCCGATAAATTTGTGGTCATGGTTATACTTCACGGCGTGAACGGTGCCCAAAAGGACACTGGATTCTGCGGAAATATAGCGGCCCGGCTCAATTCGAAAGGTAATATTTCGGCCTGTTTTGTTTTGAAAGGCGAAAAGAGCTTCATCAATATGGCGGCCCAAATCCGTCAGGTCAAGAGGAGCCTCATCTTCCTCCTTTTTATAAGGGATGCCAAAGCCGCCCCCCATATCGATAAATTGAAGAGTGTCAAAATGGCCGGCAATTTCCAGCAGATTATGAATACTCTCCACAAATTTTTGACCGTCCATAAAAAGGGAGCCGATATGCTGGTTGATGCCAATAAGCTTCAAATCATACTTTTGGAGTATATCCTTTACCTGGGGGACAAAATCGGAATCCACGCCGAATTTTGTTTTTTTACCTCCTGTAATGACTTTTTCATGATGTCCGGCGCCGACGCCAGGATTAAAACGGATTGCAACCTCGCCGCCGGGATTTAGTCTTCCGTACTGGCAAAGCTGTGAGAGGGAGTCGACGCTTGTGATGACGCCTTCCTCAATGGCGTAGCGCATTTCCTCCTCAGATACATTATTGCAGATGTAAAAGATTTCTCTGGGCGCAAAGCCTGCCAGCTTTTCGGCGTAAATTTCGCCGGGGGACATGGCGTCCACCTCAAGCCCCTCGCTTTTTACCACTTGAAGAAAAGCGATATTGCTGTTGGCCTTAGCGGAATAGTCCACAACAAAGTTTGGGTATTTTACCATTTTTTTCAAAGCGCGGCAGTGCTCACGCAGTATTCTTTCATTGTAAACATAGAGCGGTGTGCCGTATTCTTTTGCCAGTGCGGCAGGATTTGTATCTTCAAAAAAATTTATTTTATCAGTCACTTTTGTATATATCTTTTGCATTTGTTTATGCCCCTTTCCTGGTACATCCTTCAATTTCTTAATAAATATAACATTTTATGTAAAAAAATGCAATAAAGGCGGATTTGTACTCATGTAGAAATACATCTGTACTTTAACGGCTTTTTTATTGATTTTTTAACACAAGACATTCGATGAGACGGTAAAATATGAAATACGGAATCATAAATATACAATAAGAGTATTCCAATAAAAACAATTCTTAAAACATGGATATAAAATGGAGTGCGCCGGTCAGTGTTAAAGAGAGAAAGAGACAGACAGTATCAATCCTTTCTGTGCCCGGAGGCAGCCGATATACGGCTTGATGAATGGGATGAAAACGGTGAAAGCAAATTTACTTCCGGTTTTGTACTGCGTTATGTTATGATAGAAAGAAAAGAGAATTCAGCAGGGGAGGAATGGTCTGTGATAACAGTAGATAAGGATAAGTGTATTGGATGCGGAGAATGTGCCGGGGATTGTCTGACAAAGGATATTGTGATAGAGGATAAAAAGGCCAGGGCGAAAAACAAGCGGTGCATTGACTGCGGCCACTGCGTTGCGGTTTGTCCCGTGAGGGCCATATCTCTCATAGGCTATGATATGGGGGAGGTTGTGGAGTACCATAAGGAAAGCTTTGTCCTTGATCCTGACAGACTGCTTCATTTTATGCAGTTTCGCCGAAGCATTCGGCATTTTAAGAGGGAAAGGGTTAGCAGGGCACTTCTGGAGAGGGTGATAGAGGCAGGCAGATTTGCGCCTACGGCAAAAAACATGCAGAATGTATCCTATATTGTGGTGGAGGATACAATGGATAAGGTAAAGGAAATGGCGTGGGAGGGACTTCGGGCCTATGCCTTTCGTGAAAATGATGTGCTGATGCAAATGCGGTACAAAAATTACATAGAAAAGAAAGAGACGGAGGATACTTTGTTTTTCGGGGCTTCCCAGCTTTTGATTGTACTGGCCAAAAGAGATATAGACGGCGGTCTGGCCTGTGACAACATAGAGCTGATGGCAAACGCCCTGGGACTTGGCGTTTTGTATTCCGGCTACACAGAAAGAGGAATCCGCAATAACAGGCAGGCGAAGGAGTATTTGGGTATTGAGGAGGAGGATACCTTTATTGCCTGTATGCTCCTGGGATGGCCTGATGTGAAATACAGAAGGACAGTGCCGCGCAAAAAAGCGAAAATCAAATGGATGTAAAAAGAGGGATAAGGTGCGGCCAGATAGAGAATACGGAGACTGTTTCATTTAAAAAAGTCCTTCTAGGACTTTTTTGAATGAGAGAGAAGTATAAAGCCCTGTTTCTTTGCACAAGGATTTATCGTCATGGTCAGCACCTTGTTTTGCAAGGCTCGCTGCGCCCGGCACGGTATCTTACGTGCTGCTGCCTTGAAATCAGGGCTTTTTTTCAGGGTTTCCCACAAATATTATTTGCGGGAAACCGTCAAATGGTCGAACTCCATTTATTTATTGGTTAAATAGGTTTATTGACAGTCTGAAAGCTTGATTAATAAAGCTTTCTTATTTAAGACGATGCAAGCGGGAATCGTGTTTGAGGGGATACTAGCGTTCCTGTGATTAATTGGTTTGCTTTCGGTAAAATTGATTTATAGGGCTTTTGCCCTTTGTCCTTCTATAACGCCATATATACCATTATAATTTTTTGGACAGCCGTCGAAAAACGATGATACCGCCGACGTACTGAAATACCATAAACCCGTAAAGAGTCAGTATTATCCACATTTCAACACCGGCAAGGGTAAAAAAAATATTGACGGTCAAAAGCATGGGAAACATAAGCTGGTACATAATTTGGCCCGATTTCTGACGGAGCATGATTTTCCGCTCGTCATGCATAGAGATTTTTTCTTCCCGCAAACGTTTTTCGTAGTCCTCTTTGCGGGAAGGAGCCGTATTGTAATAATATCTGGCAACGCTGAAGATGCCGCCGAATACCCACGCAAGGCCAATAGAGTTCAGTATGGAATCATATTTCAGCGTATCCCTCAAAAGAAAGGATATGGCCATGACAGCCAACCCTGCCAGTATCAGCAGAAGGGACGAGTACAATACTTTATTCTTCATTTGAATCCTCCTCCTCGTAAAGAAAGATATCCTCGATTGACATCTGGAAATAGCGGGCTATTTTAAAAGCCAGCAGTATAGAAGGGTTATATCGTCCGTTTTCAAGGGAGCCTATGGTCTGACGGGAAACCTCCAATATCTCCGCCAAATCCTCCTGCTTCATCCCCCTTGCTTTCCGTATTTCCTCCAAACGGTTTTTCATAGATGATACTCCCTTCAAATACAAAATGGAAAGTGTACTTTACATTTAATATAATACAGATGCTCAAAAATGTCAAGCTAACTTTCCATTTTTGCCGGCAAAAAGCGGAAACAGGCCAATAAAAAAACGGGGGTGGGGAACCCATATGGAATCCGTAAGATAAAACAGTCCTAAGGATAGTCGGCGCGAAGCCGAACCTGCTGATAATTTTGCAGGCAATACCAAAGAGGTATGCGGAGGGTCAAAGACCGTTTCTCAGAGAGGAAACTTTTTGACAGCCCCAAATTTTGCTTGTCTGCCGATTTGCTGCAAATAATTTTGTGGGGGTAGCCTTAAGGAAAAGAGGGAGCTTCGGGTAAGCGAAAAGATATTCCGTCTAATCGCAGTGAGTTTTTTGCCGCCAACAAAAAGATTAGTACCGGATAGAAGTCCGGCCGCCGAAGGCGGTTTTGCGTAAATTTGACTGTTTCATGTAAAGAAAAGAAATGAAAAAATGCTATATTTTTATGACTAATTCAAAAAAAGTCCCCTCGGGGACTTTTTTGACGCGCTGATTAAAATTTTTCGGGTTGATCGTATTTTTCACCAAAGAGCTCTACCGTAACAGATTTCATTTTCTGTTCATCCAAGGGTTTGTCTGCACGGTTTGTATCTACAGCGGCAATTTTGTTGACAATATCCATGCCCTCAATGATTTTTCCAAAGGAAGCATATGCACCGTCTAAAAACGGGGAGTCCTTGTGCATGATAAAAAACTGAGATCCCGCGGAATCAGGGTGCTGCGCTCTTGCCATGGAAATGACGCCCTCCTCATGCTTCAAAGGATTGTCAAAGCCGTTCTGGCGAAATTCTCCTTTAATGGAGTAGCCGGGGCCTCCCATGCCTGTACCGTTTGGACATCCGCCCTGAATCATGAAGCCGCTGATGACTCTGTGAAAAATAAGGCCGTCATAAAAGCCCTTTTCCACCAGAGAGATAAAGTTGTTTACAGTATTTGGCGCTATATTTGGATATAATTCCAGCTTCATTATATCTCCGTTTTCCATTTCAATTGTTACGACAGGGTTTTGTTTCATTTACCGTCATCCCTTTCTCTGTATTTTAGCTGTGAAACGATAGTCATATTATACAATAAACAAAAAGCCGTTACAAGGTTTCTTCGGCAGAAATTGGGCGGAAAGCAATTTTATTTTACCATTGGAAGCAGTGAAGCGTGATTTGTTATGTATATGGTTAGTGCCACTGCTGCTCTGCTTTTGCATATGTTCTATGGAAAAAGAAATGCAGCTTAAGATTTCTATAGAAAAGAACGTGCGTTTGTGATAAAATAGAACAAATGAGCGCGTAGTGTTGTACGGTTTGAAGGGGATGGAACTGTAAAATGGAGAGAACCATATTTCATATTGATGTGAACAGCGCCTTTTTGAGCTGGGAGGCAGCAAGACAGCTGAGAGAGGGAAAAACAGAGGATTTGCGGCTTATTCCCTCTGCTGTATGCGGGGATACGGAAAGCCGCAGAGGAGTTATTTTGGCGAAAAGTATTCCGGCAAAAAAATACGGTATTGTGACGGGAGAACCGGTTGTGTCAGCAATGCGGAAGTGTCCTTTTCTTTTGCGTATTCCGCCTGATTTTAAGCTGTACAGGGATTCATCAGAAAGGCTGTTTCGCATTTTAGGGGAATATTCCGACAGATTGGAGAAATACAGCATAGATGAGTGCTTTTTAGATTATACGGGAATGGAAAGGCTTTTTGGGGAGCCCTGGGAAGCGGCATGGACCATAAAAGAAAGAATAAAAGAAGAGCTTGGCTTTACAGTCAATATTGGAATCAGCACCAATAAGCTTTTGGCAAAAATGGCGGGTGATTTAAAAAAGCCCGATTTGGTGCATACGCTTTATCTGAAGGAAATAGAAGAAAAGATGTGGCCTTTACCTGTTGAAAGTCTTTTTATGGTGGGCAGACGTACTGCGCCAAGGCTTCGGAGGATGGGGATTACCACAATAGGAGATTTGGCAGTGTATAATCAAAGCTGTCTGATACGGGAATTCAAAAGCTTTGGTTATCAGCTCCATGCCTATGCCAATGGGGAGGATGCCTCTTCTTTTAGTGCGGGAGGAGAAAGCGGCATGAAAAGTATCAGCAACAGCACCACACTTCCCGCAGATGTAAGGGACTGCGCAAGTGCTGAAAAAATACTGCTTTCCCTCTCCGAATCTGTAGCACAGAGAATGCGGGAGGAGGGGGTATCGGCGCAGGAGATTGCGGTGGCTGTAAAAACCAGCGATTTCAGAGTATATTCCCATCAAAAGCAGCTTTACAGCGCCACAGACTGCACCAATATGGTTTATGAAAAGGCCAGAGAGATATTTCGGGAAATGTGGAGGGGAGAGCCTGTCAGACTTTTGGGCGTGCGTGCTTCCAGGCTGTGCGGCAGCCAATGCGTGCAGCTGTCTTTGCTGGATGGAGATTTTGAAAAGCAGAGGAAGGCGGACAAGGCTATGGACCAGATAAGGCTGAAATATGGAAAAGAGGCGGTTATGCGATCCACATTTCTGCATTCCGAAGTGGTAAAAGAGGATGGAGAGGCACTCAAGGTAAATCAAAAGGCAATGAAGGATAATTAGAAAAATATCGAGAAATTATTTGAAATTTTCATTTTGTAACATAAAAACCGCGCAAAGACGGTGAATTAAGAAAATGAATATCTTATTATCCAGCTTCTTAAGGTTCTGCCATAATGCGCGGTTATATTCAAGTGTTGTCATTACGTAGGGACATGCTTCTTTCATAGGGCTTTGGTTCATCTGTGATACCTGCCAGATAATCCATACTTGTATCTAAAGCGATAGCCAATCTTTTACATTGCTCGAAAGTAAAATAACGCTGCCCGTTTTCTAATTTGGAATAGTCGCTTTGATCAATTCCGGTAAGATGCTGCATTTTTATTTGTGTGTATCCTTTGGCTAATCTTAATGCTTTTAATCGTTCCATACCATCACCACCAATATTATTATGGCAAATTGACCTATTGTAATTATGGTGAAATTGACCTATATTTTATATGGAAGTGATTTTATGCTGATAGAATGCGAAAATGAATTGTGCATTTACCAAAAACAAAGGCAATGTATTTTAAGCAAAATAATTCTAAATAATAGAGGATGTTGTGAAAGCTGTATTGTTGTAGAGTGTAAATATAAAAATTTGAAAAAGACAAAAAAAGATATGCTGAAAAGACTGTTATCATTAATTTCCATCATAATAATTCTGATTTGCGGCATACTAATGGCGGAACACAAAATATTGTTCCAAAGGAGGTTTTTGGCATGAAAGCTTTGGATTGGACAGCACTGACCCTTGTCATTATCGGCGCTTTAAACTGGGGGTTGATTGGCTTTTTCCAGTTTGACCTGGTGGCAACAATTTTTGGAGGTTCTGCGGGCTTCCTCAGCCGTATCATATACGGACTGGTTGGCCTGGCCGGCTTATACTGCCTTACCCTTTACGGACATATGGATTCCGATGAAGAGGTAAGAAAAATGCAGCACAGCCGCAGATAATCTATAATCAGGTATTATACTTTTATCGTTCTCCTAAAATACAGCTGTTTATAAATTTTCAATTGGAATGAATTTTTATAAAACGGCTGTATTTTTATATACAAAATCGGCATTTGTTTTTTGTTAATATTGTATAATATACGATTGCATGTGTTGCTGCCGTGTGATATAATGTCCGCGAAAAGCAAAGCAGAAGCAATAAAATGTATAGGAAGCAAATGGAATTTGCTGAAGTATGTTTTTTTGTTTTACCGCTTGCAACGGAGAAAAACAAAGTTTTTTCGAGTAATGTTTTGCATTAATGATATAGTAACGATAAATTTATTCTGAAAGCACTGTCACGAAAACGCTGCTTATCTGAACTAAAGCTGCTGTTATGAATAAATTTGCAAGAAAAAACAGACAAGGACGTCTTTTCATTAATAATACAGATAAAGGGTGAGTGAGATATGAGATTTACAAAAATGCAGGGCTGCGGCAATGACTATGTATACATAAACTGCTTTGAGGAGAATGTAGAAAATCCGGCACAGCTGGCAGTGGAAATGAGCGAGAGGCATTTTGGCGTGGGTTCCGACGGCCTGGTTTTGATTCTGCCCTCTGATGAGGCGGATTTTACTATGCGTATGTTCAACTCCGATGGCTCAGAGGCGGAAATGTGCGGAAATGCTATCAGATGTGTTGGGAAATATGTTTATGACAGAAAGCTGACGGATAAGGAAGAGCTTTCCATTGCAACGCTTGCGGGAATCAAGCATTTATCTTTGCATGTCATAGATGGCGCTGTGGATACTGTAACGGTTGATATGGGAGAGCCTGTGCTTGAGGCTGAAGAGATACCTGTTTTGAGCGTGAATAAGCCCATTGTCAGGGAAGAAATCACAGCATTTGACAAAATATTTTCCTTTACCTGCGTTTCTATGGGTAATCCTCATGCGGTCACTGTCGTGGAGAACACGGACAGCTTTCCCGTTGAAAAGTACGGGCCTGTCGTGGAGACGGACGCTCACTTTCCCAATAAAACAAATGTGGAATTTGTGCAGGCGGTAAGCAGTGATTATTTGAAAATGCGTGTTTGGGAGCGCGGCGCGGGGGAAACCTGGGCTTGCGGCACCGGCACCTGCGCGGCGGCAGTGGCCGCCTGCTTAAACGGCCTTTGCGGCAGGGAAGTTACAGTAAAGCTTCTTGGCGGCGAGCTAAAAATCAGATGGGACGAAAAAAACAATCATGTCTATATGACAGGACCGGCAAGGTTTTCCTTTGACGGTATCTGGCTGAGATAGAAAAAGGAGGCTGCTGTATGGCGGACAGCTATATTCAGAATTTAATCGCTGACAGAATTGGCGGAAGTCAATTTGGCAAGGACACGGTTTTGTATAAATTTGAAAAAATCAAGAGGGCAAAAAGAGCGGCACAGACAGCTCATCCGGAGATGGAGCTTATTGATATGGGGGTTGGAGAGCCCGATGCCATGGCGGATGAGGGTGTGATTGAAGAGCTTGCAAAAGCTGCGGCACAATGGGATAACAGAGGCTATACCGATAACGGAAGGGAACCCTTTCAAAAGGCAGCCGCCGGGTACATGGCGCAGGTTTACGGCGTAGAGGGAATCAATTATGATACGGAAATCATTCATTCCATAGGATCGAAGCCCGCGCTTGCCATGATGGCTCAGGCTTTTATTAATCCGGGTGATGTTACCCTTATGACTGTTCCCGGCTATCCCATTATAGGGACTATGACACAGTGGCTTGGCGGGGAGGTCTACCCGTTGCCGCTATATGAGAAAAATAATTTTTTACCCGATTTGGACCGTATTCCAGAGGATATTTTAAAGAGGGCAAAGCTTCTGTATATCAATTACCCCAACAATCCCACGGGAGCCTTTGCAACTGTAAAATTCTTTCAGGATGTGGCAGCGTTTGCGAAGAAAAATGGTATTGTAGTTGTGCAGGACGCCGCTTATGCGGCTTTAACCTTTGACGGTGTGAAACCGCTGAGTTTTCTGAGCGTGGAGGGGGCAAAGGAGGTAGGCGTTGAGATTCATTCCCTGAGCAAGGCTTTCAATATGACCGGCTGGAGAATGGCTTTTGTGGCTGGAAATGAGCTTGTGGTGAAGGCTCTTGCATCCGTGAAGGACAATAACGACAGCGGACAGTTTCATGCAATTCAGCTTGCGGGAAAGTATGCGCTGGAGCATGTGGAAATTACCAGAAAAACTTGTGTGAAATATTCCAGAAGGCACAATATGCTTGTGGAGGTACTTCAAATGCTTGGCTTTCAGGTAAAAAAGCCGAAAGCATCCTTCTATTTGTATTTTAGGGCGCCTAAGGGCATAAAGGGAGGACAGAAATTCAACACTGCCGAGGATTTCAGCCAGTATCTTATTCGGGAAAAGTTGATTTCCACAGTGCCCTGGGACGATGTTGAGCCCTGTATACGCATGAGTGTTACCTTTATCGCGGAAGGGGAAGAGGCGGAGAGAAGGGTTATAGATGAAATTTACCGAAGGCTTTCCGGCGTTGAATTTATATTTGAGGAAGGGGAAAAATAGCCTGCAAAGGCTATTTTTTTGTATGGATGGAGTGGTTTTTATGTTAGCTGCGCGGTATCTGTATCCCTATTATTTGAATAGCATTCGGTATGGAGTCTGCAATATAGATTTTTTTGAATCGTTCAAAGGTTTCAGATGTGGGAGAATGCAGTATTGTTTTATGATGAGCATACAGTTTGCAGTTTAAATAAAAGTATTTAAAAACAGTTGAAAAGCGGTTATTTTTGAGATATGATATACAAACTAAGCAGGCAGCGGCGGGTCAGCTTTATTATGAGAAGAAGATACAATTTAATATTAGCGGAATGCAGAAGCATTCGTTGAATAGCAGTATTTAGAATCGGGGTGCAGCGCTATGGCGAACAGGACAAAAATGAATGAGATAGAGGAAATTGTTGAGAGGGTAATTTTAGTCGGCGTAGACCAGGACAGCGTCGGAATGGACACGGAGAGCTGTCTGGACGAGCTTGAGGAGCTTGCTGAAACGGCGGGAGCCGTGACGGTTGGAAAGCTGATACAAAAAAGAGAAAGCGTGCATCCGGGGCACTATCTGGGAAAAGGAAAGGTTGAGGAGCTTCAGACTTTGGTGCAGGCACTGGACGCTACCGGCGTTATCTGTGATGATGAATTAAGCCCCGCTCAATTGAGAAATCTGGAGAAAATGCTTGACTGCAAAGTCATGGACAGGACAATGCTGATACTGGATATTTTCGCAGGCAGGGCAATGTCAAGAGAAGGAAAAATACAGGTGGAGCTGGCACAGCTGAAATACAGGTTATCCCGTCTGGCAGGGCTGGGTGCCGCCCTGTCCCGTCTTGGCGGCGGTATCGGGACCAGAGGCCCGGGAGAGAAGAAGCTTGAGACAGACAGGCGGTATATCAAGGAGAGAATCAGTGAGCTGAACAAAGAGGCAAAGGAAATAGAGACGCACAGACAGCTTTTGAGAACCCAGAGAGACAAGAAAGGAACACCGGTTGTGTCTCTTGTCGGGTATACCAACGCAGGCAAATCGACAATACTCAATACCCTGACGGACGCCGGTGTGCTGGCGGAGGATAAGCTTTTTGCTACACTGGACACCACTACTAGGAAGGTGAAGCTTCCCGGGGGAAGCGATATTTTATTAACAGATACGGTCGGCTTTATACAAAAGCTGCCCCATCATCTGATACAAGCCTTTCGGGCAACCCTTGAGGAGCTGAAATACGCGGATATACTTCTGCATGTGGTGGATGCCTCCAATCCCAACAGGCAGGAGCATATAGAGGTAGTTTATAAAACTCTTCAGGATTTGGGATGTGAAAAAACGCCGGTTATTACCGTATTTAATAAAATGGACAGGGATGTGGAGCTTCCTTTGCCGCAGGATCATATCTGTATGGATTTTGTCAGGACAGCGGCAAAACAAAAGGACGGCCTTGACAACATGCTTCTGACTGTGGAGAATATTTTGAAAAGCTTCCGTATGCCTGTGAAGATGCTGATACCATATACGGAGGGTTCCCTGTTGGGTTTTATCCATGGACGTTGCGAGATATTATCGGAGGAGCACACAGGAGAGGGTGTACTTTTGGAGGCGTATGTGGATGAGGAGATAAAAAACAGGGCTGATAAATATTTTGTGGAGGAAGAGAGCAGGACAGAGTAATATGGCGGTATATTTAGCAGTGCAATAAAATCGACAGTAAGAAACGAATTTGTAAAAATGTGTATGTTGGGCTATTGCTGATGCAATAAAAGAAAGGCGAGGAAATCATTTTCCTCTTTTCGCTAATATAAGCCCTTTGCCGGTATGGATGGGAGGGGAAAAGAGATTTTTTTGGCCCAAATTGTCTTTTGGCGGCATAAACTGCGATATATTCCGATAGCTTTTGCTGATGTGTGATAAAGAAGTAGTAGAAGTGTAAAAAATTTTGCCGTTC
>JAHZDZ010000012.1 GCA_019422105.1 Bacillota bacterium
GATCACCTCCTTTCTATGGAGACAAAGGGTAAGTTTAACTGTTTAGTTTTGAAAGCTCACAAAGGCAATGGACAAGTTCATTATTGAGGATGGGTTCCCGAGTGGCCAAAGGGGGCAGACTGTAAATCTGTTGCGATAGCTTCGAAGGTCCGAATCCTTCCCCATCCATTTAAAGCAGTCTGACTTTTCAGATTGCTTTTTTGTTGTTTAGAATTGCTGCATTGTGGCAGGAATCTTTTCAGAGCAGAGGGTAACTAATTTTAATTTTACATATGATCTATTTCTGACAGAGGACGCGGCATTCCTTCTGGAATTTACCATCATCATGCCTCCAATTTACATGAAGTTCCTCCATAAAGCCTTCAGAAATTTGTACTGGAAAAGGGTAGAGAAAGGCGTAAGCAGGTATTCCACACTGCTTATCTGCGTGTAAGCAATTATTTGCGGAGGAAATATACCAAAAGGCCGCAGGCTTCGGGATTCTCTTCTGGAATTTAGTTGATGTAATGCCATTGGCAATCGAATCAAAGCACGTTTGTATTATTCTAAAATTGCAGCGCCTGTCTAAGGACAGGTGCTTTTTTTATTGTAAAGCTTTTATTGCCATGTTAGGCATTACAGACATACCGTTGTGATATGTACACAAAATCAGGACAGAAATTTAGTCATATATAGAAAGATAACGCCGGCTTGTATGAAAATAAATTTATTCCTATACAAAAAATAAGGAGCACAATGAAAATGCAAAATTTTGAGTAAAAACATTGTGTAATATTTTATTGAATAAAATAAATTTTAGTGATATATTGAAGATAGGATAAAAATGGAAAATAGTGAATGAATGCAGGAGGAAGGTCTGAAGTGCACCAGATAACTTAAGGCGGCAGAAAGCTTGGGAGAATCAGAATAAATTAGGTGAGGAGGAATTATATGTACGCTTTTAATGAAAAGATTACCTCAATGTATTGCATCAGATGTGGTAAAAAGTTACCGATTGAAGATTACTATACCGGATGTCCCGATTGTCTGGCTCGGGGGGAAAATGCCAGTGTTTCCTTTACCTATAGCGGCAGTATTGCACCAAAAACGGATAAAAGGGGAATGCTGCGATATGCGTCCCGTCTGCCTTATACAGACTGGCCAATCCTTGGGGAAGGACAGACGCCTCTTGTCGAAATGGAAAGCTTAGAGCGGGATTATGGACTGGACAAGGTTTATGTAAAGAACGAATGCCAGAACCCGACCGGTTCCCACAAGGACAGAACGTCCCCTTTGGTAGTGGCACGGGCAAAGGCCCTTGGAAAAAATACGGTTGTGGCGGCAACCAGCGGTAATGCAGGAGCATCCCTGGCGGCATATGCGGCTAAGGGCGGTCTGAGATGTAAAATATTGTGTACAGATGCGATATCCCCTGTCTGGCGTTTATCCATCAAAGCAGCAGGAGCCGAGCTAATCATAAAGGACACACCGGAGGCGCGCTGGGAGGAAATGAAGGAGGGGGTTGAGAAGGAAGGATGGTATCCTGCAACCAATTATATACTGCCTCCTGTGGGCAGCAACTGCTTTGGAATACAGGGCTATAAAACCATTGCCTACGAGATTTATGAAGAGCTGCCGGAGAAAATGCCGGATTATATTATTGTGCCGGTTTCAAAAGGAGACCTGCTCTGGGGTATTTATGAGGGTTTCAAGGAGTTGAAGGAGCAGGGATTCATTTCAGTGTTGCCGGTTTTGATTGCGGTGGAGCCTGTGAGCCGTATTGAACGTGTGATGCAGGGTGACAATCTCGGGGGGCCATTCCCTGGGGACTGCTCTTTGACGGAATCTATCAGCGGCAATAATATGACCTATCAGGCGGTGCTGGCTGTGAGGGAAACAAAGGGATTTGCTGTGACCATACCAAAAGAAAAGGTAATACAAAGCGTATATGGTATGGGTAAGCTGGGAATGTATCTGGAAACTTCCTCTGCGGTAGTTCTTGAAGCTTTGAAGGAGGCAAGAGCGACGGGAAAAATCGAGGAAGGGAAAAGGGTTGTGATAATTGCCACATCTAATGGATTTAAAAATTATACGGAGTTGTTTCACGATGAAAAATAGCCGCATGGTGGCTATTTTAACGGATTGTACGCTTAGGGCAATCCGTTACCGCAAGATTACTTAATTGCAAGAGCAATAAAGAAGCCGCATGGTGGCTATTTTAAAAGATTGTATGCTTAGGACAATCCGTTACCGTAAGATTACTTAATTGCAAGAGCAATAAAGAAGCCGCATGGTGGTTATTTTAACGGATTGTACGCTTAGGGCAATCCGTTACCGCAATCATTGCGGCCAGAGGAAAGGAGATGAGGAATCAGGGAGAAAAAGGAAAAGCAGACGGCTGTGGTAAAAAGGGGGCAGAGGTATGGAAACTGCGGTAAATATTATAACGACAATTAATGATATTTTTTGGGATTATCCGTTACCTATTATTTTGTGTTGTATTGGTGTTTTCACAATGATTGGCTTCAGAGGAAAGATGACGTTTTCACTGAAAACTCTTTGGGAAAATACCTTGGGCAGTATGTTTAAAAAGAGCTCTAATGTAAATGGAAAGGGAACCATATCCTCTTTTGCCGCCGCTATGTCCGCCATGGGCGGAACAGTTGGTGTAGGCAATATCAGCGGCGTTGCCTCTGCCATTGTGGCAGGCGGCCCTGGCGCGGTTTTTTGGATGTGGGTTTCCGGTATATTGGGCATGTCGACCAAAGCGGCTGAGATAATTATAGGACAGCGCTATCGTGTCAAATACAAAAAAACACAGGATGAGTATATCTGTACCAGGGATTTTGCCACTGCCAAAGCACTGGGCTGGAAAATTCCCGCTATGTTTTTTGCGGCAAGTGCCGTTATTACCCAGCCGTGGAATGCTATAGCTCAGACAAACGCTATATCGGAATCTATCAATCAGGCATTTAACGTACCTAAGATGGTTTCAGTTGTAATTATGTGCGGCATATTACTGCTGATAATTGTTGGCGGCGTCCGCCGTATTGCGGAGGTTGCGGAGAAGGTAGTGCCCGCCATGTGCGTGTTTTATATCGCTACCTGTCTGATTCTTGTTATTATTAATTTCAAAACGGTTCCGACAGTTTTTGCACAGATATTTAAATGCGCATTTACAGGAAAAGCAGCAGTGGGCGGTGCGGTAGGTTACAGCGTCCAGCAGGCGGTACGGTTTGGTATTGCCCGTGGCTTATACTCCAATGACTCCGGTATCGGCGCTTCTCTTTGCTCCCATGCACCGGCTATCACGGACCATCCGGGACGGCAGGCAGCCTGGGGCTGGGGAGAGAATTTTGTGGATACAATTATCGTCTGTACGCTGACAGCTCTTGCTCTTCTTTGCACCAACGTTCATGAGACAATGCCGGAAGTATCCTCGGCGGGGCTTGCCACGGCGGCCTTTACACAGACTTACGGCTCTTTTGGCGGCATATTTATTGCCATTGCTACAACCTTTTTGGCCTTTACAACGGTAATGAGCAATTACTACAGAAATGAAAAGTCATTAAATTTTCTGATAGGCGATAACAAAAATTTAAAATGGCTCATTTATGTCTGGATGGCATATTTTATCATTCCGCAATTCTTTGGATTTTTAAATGCGGATTTTATTTGGGCCATTGCGGATACCTCAAGCATTCTGAACATTTTGATTACAGCGGTATTAATAATCGGAACGCATAAGGAGGTATTCAGGCTGGGCAATGATTTCTTTGATCGGTATAATCCGCTGGTTAAGGCGGGGAAGAATCCCGAGCCGGTTGTGTACGGCGACGAACCGTCAGATGAGATACAGTCAGGCGATATTTCCTGTTAGACTGATGTAAAATGCATGCATAGGCGCTTCCGCACAGGGACTGCATCTGCCTTTTCGGGAAAGCGGAAAGACTGCAATAGAGGTGATTGGGAAGGCAGGCACTATAAACCAAAGGAGGATGCTTTAAGAAAACAAAATAATGTTGTTAAGCAAAGAAAGCTTGATTTATCAAGCTTTCTTTGCTTCCCTGTTTTTATATGGGGGAGGCCATTCGTTGTATGATCGTTTGGCCATAGGTGCAGTCGCAAAGTGTACGGAATAAAATTCATATTAAATTTAAATTTTGGTTGACAAGCCTGCTTAATTTTGCTATGATAGTAAGGCAATCGCGGTTAGAGGAACAAAAAAGATATGCCCAGATAGCTCAGTTGGTAGAGCAGAGGACTGAAAATCCTCGTGTCCTTGGTTCGATTCCGAGTCTGGGCACCATATTTTTAAAATATAGTGCTTGACAAAAGATTATGTTTCCTTTATAATACTAAATTGTCATGCGGGTGTAGTTCAATGGTAGAACGTCAGCCTTCCAAGCTGAACACGTGAGTTCGATTCTCATCACCCGCTTATGCGCGAATGGCTCAGTGGTAGAGCATCGCCTTGCCAAGGCGAGGGCCGCGAGTTCGAATCTCGTTTCGCGCTTTAGACCTGATAACAGTTGTTATCAGGTCTTTTTTTATCTGCAGTTGAAAATCTGCTTTCTGATGTACCGAAATAAATATTCAGCGCCGGAATTAGAATGGCCTTATAGAGTACTTTTTTCTCTGCTGTGTATTTCTTTCCTGTCTCTTCAATATAATGTAGTAAGGGAGAATCGGGAGATGATGGGGTATGTTCGTACTGCAAAGTACATTAGTTGGATATTTGACGGCTTTGTCCGGTTTTTTGGCGGGCGGCCTTATTTTTTTTATGAGCAGCCGTTATAACGACAGACTGCACGGCGCTCTTGTCGGATTTTCGGGCGGCTTGCTGTTGGCCTTTGCCTGCTTTGAGCTTTTGCCTCATGCTTTTTTCAGCGGCAATTTCTATATGGTGATACTGGGAATGCTGTTAGGCGTATTTTTGACAGCGATTGTGGAGGAAAGACTCCTTCAGACAGCTTATCATGTGAAGCTGACAGGCTTTCAGAATAAAAATATAGTCTTATGGTTTTGCCTGCTCTGGGGAATAACACTGCACAATATACCAGAGGGACTTGCCGTAGGCTCTCTTTACTGCAAATCCTATTTCCAGGGGCTCAGGCTGTGTCTGATTATGTCTCTTCACTGTCTGCCGGAGGGTCTGGCTCTTGCTGCCAGTATGAAGGAGAGAAATGTTCCGGCCAGAAATATTTTATTGAGCCTGATTCTGCTTTCTATTCCCATGGCGGTTGGAAGTCTGTTTGGAAGCGTTTTATACCAGCGCGTTCCCGAGGCTATCAGCTTTTGCTTTGCTCTTGCCGGGGGCGTCATGCTCTACGTTACCTGCGGTGAGGTGCTGCCGGAATCCAGACAGATATGGAGGGGAAGGTTTACAACACTGGGGGCTTTATGCGGCTTTACTTTGGGGACAATGATGATTTATCAGCTGTAGCAGGAAAAGATTGTTAACAGTTTGGCAATTTGTATAAATGACATGTATTCCATTGGATAATATTCATAATAGTTACGAAATTCTTTTCATTTTACGGTGTGAATTGAAAAAGACAGGTATCTTTGTTATAGTAAAATAGGTTACATAAAAATATTCACCAGGGAAAACGACACAGCAGTATTGGATTACAAGGGATGTATCCATAGTGCGATTAAGAATATATTAGGAGGCATTTTATGAGCTATACAGGACTTACCAAAGAAGAATTGAAGACAATGATTGTCGATAATGTAAAGACTATGTACCGCAAAACAATTGCTATGGCAAATAAGGAGGAAATTTATCAAGCCGCTGTTTTTGCAATCAAGGATGTTATTATGGACAAATGGATTGCCACTCATAACGCGTACTATGAAAAGGACGTGAAAATGGTATACTATCTCTCCATGGAGTTTTTGATGGGACGTTTTTTAGGCAACAGTATATTAAATCTCTCCATGTATGACGAGGTAAAGGAAGCGTTGGGAGAGTTGGGAATTGATTATAATATGCTGGAGGAGGCGGAGCCTGACCCCGGCCTTGGAAACGGCGGTCTTGGACGGCTTGCAGCCTGTTTTCTGGATTCCCTCTCTACATTGTCTCTGCCGGCCTACGGCTGCGGTATCAGATACCATTACGGTATCTTTGAACAGAAGATTGAGGATGGCTGTCAGGTGGAAAGGCCGGATAACTGGCTGGAAAACGGCGACCCCTGGGGCTTGAAACGCCCTGAATATGAGGTGGAGGTAAAATTCGGCGGTACGGTGCGGGCAGTGCCAAAGGGAAACGGAGAATATCGTTTTGTGCAGGAAAACTATCAGTCTGTCATTGCTACGCCGTATGACTATCCTGTTGTGGGCTACAACAACAATACAGTAAATTCCCTCAGGCTTTGGGATGCAAAGCCGAAAAACCAGTTTGATCTTAAAAGCTTTAACGAAGGAAATTATCAGAAGGCCGTTGAGGAGCAGAATTTGGCCAGCACCATAACAGAGGTGCTTTATCCGGCGGATGAGCATTACCAGGGCAAGGAGCTGAGGCTGAAGCAGCAGTATTTCTTTATTTCGGCGACTGTGCAGCGGGTAGTGGATCGCTTCAAGCAAAAGCATGACGATTTTAATCTGCTGCCGGAGAAGGTTGCCTTTCAGCTCAATGATACCCATCCGACGGTTGCGGTTGCGGAGCTGATGAGGGTATTGGTGGATGAGAATGATTTGCCCTGGGATCAGGCATGGGAAATTACAAAAAAGGTATGCGCTTATACCAACCATACCATTATGTCGGAGGCTCTTGAGAAATGGCCTATGGAGCTTTTCAGCAGACTTCTGCCAAGAATCTACATGATTGTGGAGGAAATCAACAGGCGTTTTTGTTTGGAGCTGATTGATAAATACGGAAACAATCCTGAAAAGATAAGGAAGATGGCGATTATAGCGGACGGACAGATACGAATGGCCTATCTGGCCATTGTGGGAAGCCACAGTGTCAACGGTGTGGCCGCTTTGCATACGGAGATACTAAAAAAACAGGAATTAAAGGATTTTTATGACATCTATCCCGAAAAATTCAACAATAAAACCAACGGTATTACCCAGAGAAGATGGCTTCTTCATGCCAACAAAAAGCTGGCAGACTTCATTTCGGAGAAAATAGGCAGCGAATGGATTACGGATTTAACCAAGCTGGAAAAACTTCTGCCTTTCAGAGAGGACGAGGATTTTAGAAACCGCTTTATGGAGATTAAAAGGGAAAACAAGGCGGCATTGGCAAATTATATCAGGGAGACAAAGGGGATAGAGATAAATCCCGATTCCATTTTTGATATACAGGTAAAAAGGCTTCATGAGTACAAGAGGCAGCTTTTGAACGTTTTCCATATTATATACCTCTATAATCAGCTGAAGGTAAATCCTGGCCTTGATATTACTCCGCGGACGTTTATATTCGGCGCAAAAGCGGCGGCAAGCTACAAAAGGGCAAAGCTTATTATAAAGCTTATCAATGATGTGGCGGACGTTATCAATAAGGATGAGAGTATCAATGGAAAGCTGAAGGTGGTTTTCATGGAGAACTACAGAGTTTCTCTGGCGGAAAAGCTGATTCCGGCGGCGGATGTCAGCGAGCAGATTTCCACTGCGGGCAAAGAGGCTTCCGGCACGGGCAATATGAAGTTTATGCTCAACGGCGCTGTGACCATTGGCACTATGGATGGCGCCAATGTGGAGATACATGATGAGGTAGGAGATGAAAACATATTTATTTTCGGCCTTCGGGCAGAGGAAGTGCTGGAGAAAATGAAAGATAACTCCTATGATCCATGGATGGTCTATAATCTGAATCAGAATGTCAGAATGGTGCTCAATGAGCTGATTAACGGAACCTTTAATGGGGATACGGAAATCTACCGTGATCTTTATAATGCATTGTTAAACGGCAACGGCAGCAGGCCGGATGAGTATTTTGTATTGGAGGACTTTGACGACTATGCTAGGGCTCAGAGTGAAATTGACTTTGCCTATAGGGATAAAGAGAAGTGGGCAAGAATGGCTATTACCAATGTGGCGAAAAGCG
Organism: Bacillota bacterium; assembly: GCA_019422105.1. Lineage (GTDB taxonomy): Bacteria > Bacillota > Clostridia > Lachnospirales > Anaerotignaceae > JAHZDZ01. The sequence goes on from JAHZDZ010000012.1 coordinate 8,036, forward strand.
GCAAGTTCTCAAGTGACAGGACGATAAGACAGTATGCCGATGAAATATGGGATTTAAAGCCTCTGCCTATTGACTGAAGGCTAGCGGCGAGAGAAATTCAGTAAAAGACAGGTAATAAGTACAGAAATAAAAAGAAACAAAACATTGTTTGACTCCATGCAAGGCCGGAATAGCAGGGGGGCAGCAGCATGGAGCCAAGAAGGCCGCACGAAGCCGGTTTTGCTTTTTGATGATTTTATATCAGGGAGTGAGCCGAATGAAATATGGCAACGCAAATGCAGTTCTCCCGAGCGTATTGGCTGCGGAGCTGCAAAAATATATACGGGCCGGTTATCTCTATATTCCGGCAGAGGAAAACAAGAGAAGAGCATGAGAAGAAAAGAGCGGGCAGCGCAGGGTATTGAAATTGCGGAACGAAAAAATCCGTGAGGAATATCATAGCGGGATTTCACTTGAGATGCTGGCGGAGAAATACTATCTGTCTATTCATGCCATTCGGAAGAAAATATACGGAAAATAACGTTGCGCGGCAAGAGGAGGAAAATAAGGTGAAACGTTGTATTGCAGCAGCCGGAATAGGAAGGTATTACTATCAGAGAATGAGGAGGAATTACGATGTCTATTCCGGCAGAAAAAATATATCCGCGTACTGGTGACAGTCAAACAGTCTATCTGAATGCGGTTGTTTCAAACCCTAATATAACAATTGGCGAATACACAATGTACAATGATTTTGTAAACGACCCTGTTGATTTTGAAAAAAACAATGTGCTTTACCATTATCCCATCAACCATGACAAGTTACAGATGGGAAGGTTCTGCTCGGTGGCATGCGGTGCGAAATTTATTTTTACCAGTGCCAACCACTCTATGCAATCTCTGTCTACGTATCCATTTCCCCTTTTTTATGAGCAATGGGATCTCCCTGTGGATGAGATAACCGAGGCATGGGATAACAAGGGGGATATTGTAATCGGAAATGATGTCTGGATTGGATACGAGGCGGTTATCTTATCTGGCGTGCATATTGGAAACGGGGCAATCATTGGCGCCAGAGCCGTTGTGACAAGAGACGTGGCGCCGTACTCAATTGTGGGCGGAGTTCCGGCCAAACCTATCAGAAAAAGATTTGATACGGAAACCATAGCCGCATTGGAGGCACTTCAGTGGTGGAATTTGCCCTATAAACAGGTGAAACAGCTTTTACCCGCTATCAAAAGCGGTGATAGGAAAGCGCTGGACATGGCCTGTCGGCGGTTTATGATAAAATAACTTTACCCGGCAGGACGTGTTTTGTATGATTTTGTTTTGTGCTTGCCCAAAGCTTTTCCTCTTGATTAAAAAAGAAGGAGACTTATGAAGCTTTGATTTACTGTTTTTATCATTTTTTGTGACAGTTGATTTGCCGAAGCTGCGAGGGAAAAAGAAGATGAGAAAATGCCGGAATACCGAAGGGTATCCGGCATTTTTTGCTGTACTGAAAACAGGCTGAATGTTTTCAGCAGCTATAAAGTATTTCGTTAAAATAATAATATATCATTATCAAGTGATGAAATTTGGTTTCATTGAAGTTATAAATATTATTTGTTATTATTTGTTTGGAGGTGTTTAAAATGATTAATATATACGAGTACTTCTCTGTGGATTGGGAAGCGACCTCAGACAATATACGTTCAAAATTAGAAGGTCTTATTTCCTCAGAAGTCTTTGCAAGGGCAATGGGGGTAACAGAAAGAAGTATTTACAACTGGTGCAATAATAAATCACATCCTAAAATTGATGATTTTGTTTTAATGGCAAAATTTTTTGGCTGTGATATTTTAGATATACTTGTTTTAAATGGAGAGGCGGGAGATACTTATGATGAGGTTTCTTTCAAAGAAGAATTACATGATGTACATTTAAAAAGTCAAGAAGCAGTGAAGCAACTGTCTCCCGACCAGATAGAAAGATATGATTGTCATAGTGTAGATGAGTTTAAAGAGCATATTTTATTCCATGAATATATAACTATGAATTACCCAATAAAAACATTAGAAGAATTTTTACTCTATTTCCCTCTGTTTCATTTTGAATACATGAAAGATTTTTTACAGAGAGCAAAAAATAATGGCGGCAAAAATACACATTACATATATCAAAAATTAAAATATATGTATCAACATATAGACAATCAAAAGGCAAAAATATATGCTGACTCTTATAAAAATTATTATTTGAAATATCCTAAGCTACATGAAATCGATGATAAAACAAAGCTTAAGGCGAAAACTCAAAAATACAATAAATGGGAACAGGATTTCAAAGATAAGGTATTTCATGAATGCTGTGATGAATATAACAAAGAGTATAACAAAATGCTTGGATTCTTTGAAATGCTTATTGATATAAAAAATTTTCAAGATCCATCCTAAATCCGGCAGTCGGCACGGAATTGACAGAGAGTATGGAAAAAGCAGCACCGGGCAAAGGCGGCGCCAGCGCCCGGTGCGTAAGCAGCCGTTCAGAGATGGCTGCTTTTCTGAAATACAGTATAAACCTTTTTGACCTGGAAGTCCGTACTTTGTTCGACTATATAGATTCGACGAAACGGAGAGGATGGTTTTGGTTAATCTAGCTAAACTTGCAGATTTTATAAAAATAGTATTGACTTTAAGACCTTTTTATTATAAATTAAATACACATTAAAACATAGAAGGAGAAGGTGTTTTAATGGAGTGTTGCAAGACACTTTTTATTTTGACACAATAATTAGCATACGAACTATTTGTATTAAAAACTTTATACGCCGAGATACAGTGTTTTTGATACAGGCAGTTTAAAAATCCAATCCGGCCAAGAAGGATTTTTGGTATGTACCTTCCGCATATAATTGGCATGCAGATTATTGCAGGAAGGGTTGTGTCAGGAAGGTATTCCTTTACGCGGGGATTCCCTTCCGGGCTGTACAGTGGAAACAGATTGAAAGTTTTGTGGGAGAAGCTATCAGTCTCATGGGCTTTTCGACGGAAAAGCCCATGCTGTACAGAGAAGGGAAAAAGGAAAATATTGGGGAGTTTTTACATAATTTTATAGAATCCTCCGGCGCAGAAAACGGAGGGAACCTTTCAAAACCGCAATACATATACTGGTTTTAGAGATTAGTTTTGGGAGGTTATTTACATGTATTGCAGAAATGATCAATATCAGTTTGATATGGATATGGAAGATTTGGTAATTGACTATGTAAACAATGCGTCTAAAAAGGACAAAAATATTGTGGTGCGCAGCAGGGAATATGGAAGCAGAAAGGAAACGGCTAAAAAAGAAGGCATCCGCTATAATGATTACGGGAATGCATATGTAGACTACAGCGTATGTGAGGAAGCGAAAAAGGGCTGGCTGCCTGTCGATTTGGCTGAGGAAGAGGAAGAGATGAAAATTGAGATGGAAAAGGCAAGAGGTGTGTTTTCGGACAGTGCCCGAAGCCTTTACCCTTATGCTAAGGCAGTTGTAGACGAAATGGACTACGAGGAGAGCCCCATTTATAGGGAAACCATCGATAAATCAGTTATTGACAACATGGTTGACAAAGCATACGACAGAGCGGTAAGCGCTGTGATTAGCGGTAAAGGAGAGGACGTCATGACCAGGGGAGGGTATGATGGCCGGAACGATTTTGCCAGAACAGCGCTGGAGCTTTTAATATTGAGGGAGATTTTCGACGGCAGACGGCCAAGGAGAAGGTATATCAACAGGCGAAACTGCTATTACAGCCCTTATACAGGGTATTGTCAGAGATGGTGGTAAGAAGATTCCGCTTGTTAGTCTAACGATAAAAGTCAGCAGAGAGAAGTTGAGGAAGCAGTCTGACTGCTTTGCAGCAGGGAGTGTTTCTTTGAAGGATTTGAGGAACTACGTGCCAATATATGATATTCCAAAAGTATAAAGTTAATTTGCTGTTCGCCGGGGTATTGCCTCCGGCGTTTTTATTACGCGCGTTAAATAAGAACAGCGTGGGAATACTCAGCGTCATAAGAAAGCTTATTAAAATAATGCTTTTTTCCCATCCAAGGCGTATGAAGGAGCTGCTTTTTCAAATAATAACCTGACGCTGAGGGAAGTATGCATATCTTATAGCAGACGGACGGGGATCGAAGGGGAATACTCCGGCAGACAAAGCACTGCATATGTATCATCCTGTCTTTGTCTGCTGTTATGACGTTTTTTTATCCGCATCGGTCTTCTATGTATTATAATTCAAGAAAGTGTGGATTTACAGCAGACTTATTCAAATATGCCGAATATTTGCTTTTGTATATTTTCTAAAAATTCACAGGCCTCCATGCCGTCCATCTGTACATGATGGAACTGAAAGGATATTTGAAGTGTCGCCGCGGTATTCTTCTGCCTGTATCTTCCCCATATCAGAAAGGGATTATTAAAGACGCCGCTATACATATTTATAACACCGTCAATATCATATTTTATCAGACTTGATGTTCCAACTATCATATGGCCGTCAAGCGCATAATCCTTGCAGGCACTATGCACCTTTTCAATCAGGTTTAGATAGGAACGGTTAAATTCATCCAAATCCAAAGAAAAAGGAATATCACAGGAATTGATTCCTCCGTTTTGATTGGCAACAATTACATTGACACTTATTTTATCATACTCTATCATTTTTTTTCCAACGGGCAGCAGCTTAAACTCCTTTGTCTCATTGGCGGCGCGTGCAATGCAATAGCATAAAAGCATATTCAGTTTATAGCCACTGTCTTTCAATGCAACCAGGTTAGAAATATCCAGTGTCTTAAAAATGGTTACCATTGGCATTGGAGCGTCAATATATAATTTCCAGCTTGCCGCCCTGTCGGTATGCATCGGGTTTACTTCTTTCATGTTTACCTCCAATCTTTATCCAAACCTTTTCCATCAAGTGATTTACAAGGAAAAAGTACGACTAATTTGTCAAGCGTGTGTATATTTGTCTTAAAACAGTCTAAAGTATGGTGCCGGGCTTGTCAATTCACCTTTTTCATTATTCTTTTCGTGCAATAGAATTTACATAATTTTACAGACGATATTTGACAATAGGAAAGCAGTGAGAGTACGATTTGTCTGATTATTCGGCGTAAGGCAAATTTGCAGCAGCCGGAAAAAACAAATATGGTTAAATTTCCATGACACAGATGATTTTTATTGCGAATTAATTGACTTGAATAAAACATTCAATCCCTGAAAATGTGAATTATTGTAAATGGGACATTGACAGAAATTCTTTTTCTGTGTAAAATGTAAATTACTATGTACCTTTAGCTCAGTTGGATAGAGCGTTTGCCTCCGGAGCAAAAGGCCGCAGGTTCGACTCCTGTAAGGTACAGAGTAAAGCCCTCTGATTTAATCAGAGGGCTTTTTTGCTGTAATGTATTTCAGTAAATCAGGGATGAGCAGCGCCCATCATGGAGGATGGTTTTCGGGAGTCTTAAAATGATGAGAAATGTATATGAAAGGATAATTGCTTAAAACAGGTTTGCACAGTCTGTATTTTGACAGATTACGATGTCAGCGGCAGAATTGTATGCGGTCTATTAATTCGCCCTCCGTTATTTGCGGGAGGGCTTTTTCAATTGGGGACGAACCCCTTATGCTGCCTGTGCATATAATAAGGTACAGCGCAAACTTTTCAAAAACGAGGAAGGGAGTACGATTATGGAGATGATATACAATCAAAATTTTGGTTATGACAATTATTCTGCAAAAGGATCTTGTCATGGGCCGTTTCAGAATACGTTCCGTATTCTTGTACCAAAAAGAAATGAAACCATAGAGACGTTTTTCACTGTTCAGGGAATAGGGGCGCCCAATGCAGAGGTTACCATAAGGCTGGACTGCCTTCCCCCTCTGGAAACACGGGTAAGCCCCTGGGGGATATGGGCCATTACGGTGCCCTATGATCTGGATACAGGTACCCATAAGATTATGGCGGTTCAGTGCTGCTGCGGCACGACTTGCTGTGATGACGTATGTTTTTATTTAGATAAGCCGGATGAGCCATTAGGACCCCCAACTATAGATACGCCGCCTGATGGTGCTGTCATAGAGGACAGAAGGCCATTTATTGAGGGAACAGCCGATCCCGGAAACAAGGTGACAGTCTGCCTTTTGGGCTTGGGCTGCCAGCAGACGACGGCGGGAGAGGATGGCAGATGGCGTGTACAGTTTGGTTTTGACTTGGAGGAGCAAGGCTATACAATTACAGCAACCCAGGAGGATGAGAAAGGCAATGTCAGCCCGGAGGCGGACAGCCGTTTCACGGTTCGTTTCCCGATTATCATAGAGCCGCCCACCATTGACAGGCCATCAAGCGGCGCTGTGATACATGACTGCTATGCCGTAATTGAAGGAACGGCGCAGCCGGGGAATACAGTTGTTGTATGCCTGAGCGGACATGGCTGTCTGGAAGCGGCTGTCCGGCAAAACGGCGTATATCAAGTACCGTTTCCCAACCAACTGACAGAGGGATTTTATACTGTTACGGCCTATCAGCGGGATGCGTCCGGCAATCAAAGCGATGTGGCACAGGGCAACTTCACGGTGGAGGCCATACTGCCTGTTCCCGCTCCCACAATAGAGATACCGGAAAATGGTTCCGTTATTTCAAATCCCAGACCTTATATTTCGGGCTTGGGAGAGCCGGGCTACAATCTGGAGGTCTGCATTGCCACTGTCAGCTGCATTGTGACGAGGGTGGATGAGCAAGGGGAATACCATATTCAGTATCCTCAGGATTTGCCGGATGGCAGCTATACAATTACCGCAACACAATCTGACTGCTTTGGGAACAAAAGCCAGGCTGTGACAAGCCAATTCCGCATAGCCACAGGGGATCTTCTACTGGAACCTGTGACAATCAACAGGGGATCCTCGTTTCGCACAGTGGATCTCACCTTTTATCTGACAGGAACGCCGGGCAATGCAACAGTGTATTACATTATGAGGAAAGCGCCCTCCACGGCGCCTGGGCCGGAGGAGATGATAAATCCATCGGAGGTGAAGCTGTCTGACGGTACTGAGGCCAGAGGTTACTTTACGGTTGACATCCCGCAGGACAGGGTACTTTTTCAGCGTACTGTCAAGGGACGGGAGGTTCCGGATCCCTATGTCCTTGAGACAGGGGCTGTTGATGGGATAAACTATGATGTGTACCTTTATGCTGTAGTGTCGCCGCTTGTCACATCAGGTGTCGTCACCTTTGGCGAACATGGGATGGCAATGCCTTTTGACGGCGGTGACGGAAGCGCCGCTGCCCCCTATATCATAAGAGAGCTTACTGCGGCGGAGTTGACTGAATACCCTGACTTGAAGGAAGGACACCCGATCAATATAACGGGAACGGATCAGCCGGCACGGATGCTGCAAAATATCGAAAGGCTTGAGGTGCTGTATGATGAGACAGACGGCGCCCACGGTATGGAGGATTCTCTTGCACAAAACTATAGCCTGACATCTTCCTTTGATTTAAACAGCTATGCCGCAGCTTATAATGGCGATGGTTGGCAGCCTATCGGCAATATTGATGCAAGCTATTATGGCGCCGGACCGACGGGCCGTCATATTTTCACCGGAACTCTCACAGGACAGCCGGGGGGAACAATCATTTCAAACCTGTCCCTCACGCCTCAGGCCACTGTGCAAAGGCATGTGGAGTGCATTGGACTGATTGGCTATGCATCCCAATCGAAAGTAAAACTGATTACCATTCAAAATGCCGTTATCTCTCCGAGGGCGGGAGATGAAAACGGCGCACTGTGGATGGCGTCTCTTGCGGCTATTGCCAAAGGATGTACCTTAGAGGACATTGCCGTTGAGGGAGCGGCAATTACGCTGCATCCCTTCGGCCAGGGTCAGGGTATTGCGGAGGCAGGCGGATTGATTGGGGAATTTGACAACGGTTCAATTACCCGTGCCCGCTCTGAGAATGTTTCCATAACCGGCGATTCTGTGGCGTATAATTACTGCGGCGGTGTCGTTGGCTATGCCCATGGGGATGAGACGCCCTCCTCCATTACGGACAGCTTTGTGAAGAGCTTTACCCTGTCACCTGTTGAGAGTTTCAGCGTATTTGCTGGCGGGCTAATCGGCCTTCTTATGCCAAGGCAGCCCTTTAGGGTGGAGAATATCAAGTCCGATTTGATTCGGATAGATACCCCAAGAGCCATAGGGGGAGGCGTAATAGGCTATATTCTGGGTTACAGCGATGTATCAGTCTCTGAAATTACGGTATCAGACGCTTATGTTCACTCTGATTTCAGCAGCTATTCCACAGGAGGCGTTATTGGAAACGTTTATTGCTACGGTGCCTTTGTTCTTTCTTCTGCTGTGGTATCGGACGCCGATATTTATGCGAATTACGGCGCAGGCGGGCTAATCGGGCATATATCCTTTTACAGCGGTACAACGGGGAAAATCTACGATTTCACGGTTACTGTCGCAGCTGCGGTCACAACCTCCTATGCAGGAGGCGCAATCGGTTATTTTTACCGTGAGGGTATTTCAGACGTGAATGTGTATGACGGCAAAGTTTTAGAACCGAGTACTGTAACCGGCTACAACAATAACGGCGGTCTTGTGGGCGATTTATTCCATACTCAGGCAAATGACGACTATGTGTATATTGAGAACTGTACCAGCGCGGCTATTGTGGAGAGTATGCCGGAAAGACGCCATGCCGGAGGGCTGATTGGTTTTGGCAATTATGTTGCCATGAAGGGCTGTGCCTTTACAGGAAGCGTCAAGAGCACTGCCTATACCGGCGGTATCTTAGGCGGAGGATATGCCGTCTATTTGGAGGACTGCCATGTGACGGGGACAGTGACAGGGAATAATATTGTGGGCGGCATCATGGGTAATGCGGTTTCCTCCAGTATTCTATCCGGAAATGCTTCTGATGCCAGAGCAGGCGCTTTTCCAAAGCGGGATAATGTTATCACACGCTGCTCTGTGAGAAATACAATTACCATAGAAGGGACAGGACGGGATATCGGCGGTATTGCAGGTACGCTAAACGGTGTATCTATAGAGGAATGCTTTTTTGACAGCAATATTTTGCAGTCAGGATCGTCTAAGATAGGACTGATTGCGGGAAATATTATGGAATACGATTATGGCTATGCAACTGATATTTCCAACTGCTACGCGACGGGGACGATTGAAAATGCACAGGAGGAGGCCGGAGGTATTGCGGGAAGCAATAAATCAAGCATTACCCTTTGCTATGCCAGCAGAAGTGTGACGGGAGAAAACAATATTGGGGGCATTGCGGGAATTAATGCGGAAAACGGGAATATATCAGGCTGTTTTGCTCTGGAAAGCCTGGTCTCGGCATCTAACGGGGACGCCGCCCGTATTGCGAATAATACGGCCGTATTGACAAACAATTATGCGATTAACTCCCTTCAACTGCTTCCCGGCCCCGCAGTAGACGACAGCAACGGCAAGGACGGAGGCATAGTGACACAGACGGGGCTTACGGCGGCTATGGAGCAGGCGGGTTTTAACAATGGCCTTTGGGCGCTGACCTCCATTGCGACGCTGGGACGCCCCACGCTTGTGAACAATCCGGAATAAGGCAAAGTGAAGTATAGATTACCGGTTTACGCACAGCACAGACTGCAAAAAAATCAGTAGTCAATCATAAAAGCCCCACAGGATTTTCGAAATCAGTCCTGTGGGGCTTTGACTTTTATTAAAAAGCCCGAATCAATAGCATATAGCAGGCAATACCAACTTTTTATTTTGAGAATAGCATAGTACATAAAAATATGCCATACAATGCTATTATTGTACGGCATATACTTTATTCCAATGCTTTCAGAAGTCTTTTTAGTATCTGCAATCCTCTTTTCAGTTCATCCATACTTGCGGGGGCACAAACAGACAGCCTTACAGCATGGGCCGGCGGAGTATTGCCTACGGCAAACCGCTCGGCGGCGTATACCATTACACCCTGTTCAAGGGCCATCTGCTCAAAGGTGTTTCCGCTGATTCCATCCGGCAGCAGCAGCCAACGGAAAATACAGTCCTCTGTGCCAAGGCATTTATAATCCTTCAGGTAACGGTCTACAAGACGGTTTCTTTCCGCTGTCTTTCTGCGGTGTTCTGAGAAAAGGACTTCAGCCTGTCCTGAGGCAATAAGCCTGGCACACAGCTCTGCCATAAAGGGGACAACAGAAATGTTCATGTTGTAAAGAGCATTCATGAAAGGCTTTTTATAGGCCGGCGGAACGGACAGGAAAGCGAGTCTGAGCCCGGGTGCCATACATTTGGACATGCTTGCGATGTAAATTGTTCTCTCAGGCGCGAGGGAAGCAACCGGAATTGTTTTCTTTCGGCTGATAAAATGATAGGTAGCGTCCTCCAGTATAAAAATAGATTGTTCTCGGGCTGTCTGTGCAATTTCCCGGCGTTTTTCATCAGATATGGTGGCGGTTGTTGGATTCTGGCAATCAGGAATGATATAAATCCCTTTAATACCTTCATTTTTACAGGCATCCTGTAGGGCGGCGGTGTCCATTTCACCCTTTGACTGCCGTATGGGGACAAGCTGTATACCAAGCATGGCGGCAGCGGTTTTAAGCCCTGAATAGATGTGTGGATCAGTACCTATTTTATCGCCGTGACGGCACAGGGCGGCAAGGGAGGCGGTTATTGCGTTTTGTCCGCCGCAGGAGAATAAAACCTGTTCTGCCGATGTTTCCAAACCGTTTTTTTTCATGAGATGAACCGCTGCATCTTTTTGCCAATAGGAGGAATCAGATCGCTGGTAATGAAACCACTTTTCTGCGTCTGATTCCGTAAGCATTTGTCTGAAAAAGGGAAGTATAAAATCGTAGGAGGACGGCTCAGGCAGTGTCGCACCCATATCAATGACCGTTTCAACTTTGTGAAAGGGAAGAAGATAGGCATTTGAGAGCGCATCATAGGACACAAATGTGCCGCTGCCCATAGTGGCGCTCAACAAACCCTTCAGCTCGCAGGCTTTGAATGCCTTAGAGACGGTGCTGACATTGATGTCCAGAAAGTCTGCAAGCTCCCTTTGCGGCGGCAGCTTTGTACCGGGGAGAAGGGCACCTGATTTAATATCCTCCTCCAATATTTGGGAAAGTTCTTTGTAAAGAGCTTTTGACTTTTTATATAGTACCGGTTTCCAGCTCATGGGATAATTTTCAAATGAGTTGAATGGCATAAAATTCCCTCCTTTACATCATACAATTATAATATTGTATGGTGAGAAAAGCAAGGGTAAGAAAACATCAGCTTTTTTCGGCCATTTCAAGAAGAGCTTTTATTTTTTTGTGTCTGGCGCGGCCGAAATCACCTCTCATCAGTTTTAAAACCATTTTTTCCTGACTGATCTCTTCCGGTGTTCTGATGCCAAACTGACGTATGAGGTTCAGAGGAGGGCACCAGCCATTTATGGCATGCCACAGGAGGAATAAGCCGACACTTCCTGTAAGCAGATAGAACAGCCTGTTGTGTTTTAATCCCATGTAGGAGCCAAAGAGTATAAGTAGGGCTGCATTGGTTTCCAAAACTCTTTCTGTATCCCATTCTCTGTCCAGTTTTTGGATGCGTTCGGACAGGTATTTTTTATCTTTGTTCCGGTAAAGATTCAGCAGTGTACGGCATCGTATTTTATGATTTGTTATAATGTCAGTATGAAGTGCCACACGTTTTGCGGTTGGCTGTATTATTTTATTAAATTCCATGGTTGCTTCACTCCTTTTAAGGTTATTTTGCCTGTAATGGGTAAAAACTATTCAGCATACCAATATGTCCCGTAAGAACGGTTTTTGTTATAAATTTGCAAAAAAAAGGAAGACTATAAGGCGGATTAAGGTGAGCTAAAAGATACGATTTTGGATTTTTACGAAAAACGCCATTCAGAACACGCATCGATTGTTTTAACGGCAGATAGTTTTAATTTCTTAATTTGGGTAATCCTTTCTGCGTCTGTCAATTGAATTTGGACATAATAAGGTTGCAACATTATTTTAAGTTTAAAGGGGATATTTATAATGGCAAAATTTATAGTAAGCCACAGCCAGCCTCTTTGTGGCAGGGTAAAAATCGGAGGCGCCAAAAATTCTGTTCTCCCCATATTGGCGGCTTGTATTTTAACAGAAGAAAAATGTGTAATAGATTGCGTGCCCCCGCTCAGAGATGTTTTTGTTATGCTAGAAATACTGAAAAGTATGGGGGCGGATGTTCGGTTTGATTTGAAGAGGGAGAGGGTAGAAATATCCGCGGCCTCTATCAAAAAGTTTGATGAGGAGTATGATTTGGCAGGAAAAATGAGGGCCTCCTTTTTAGTAATGGGGCCGCTTTTAGCCAGGTTTGGAAAGGCTAAAATTCCTCTTCCGGGCGGCTGTCCCATTGGGAGCAGGCCGGTAGATTTGCACTTGAAAGGGTTTTCCTTACTGGGGGCAAAAATAAAGCAGGAGCATGGCTATGTGGAAGTTAAGGGTAAAGAGCTGAAGGGAAGCTCCATTTATCTGGATTTTCCCAGTGTCGGCGCCACAGAAAATATTATGATGGCCTCTACTGTGTGTACAGGGAAAACGGTTATAGAAAATGCGGCGGCAGAGCCTGAAATTTGTGATTTGGCGGTTTTTTTAAATAAGATGGGCGCTAAAATAAGCGGTGCCGGTACCGATACCATTTCTATTGAAGGGGTAAAAAATCTTAAGGGGGTAACCCATACGGTTATTCCTGACCGCATAGAGGCCGGAACTTTTATGGTTGCCGCTGCCATTACAAAGGGAAATATCTATTTGGAAAATGTGATAGGGGAGCATTTAAAACCAATTATAGCGAAGCTGGATGAAATGAATATTAAAAGTGAGCTGGATGACAATGTGCTTCATGTCTACTATCAGACTGGTAAAATTGCGTCTACCAATGTGAAAACCATGCCCTTTCCGGGCTTTCCAACGGATATGCAGGCACCCTTTATGAGTCTTTTGGCTCTGGCGGACGGCACCAGTATGATTACAGAAACGGTATTTGAAAACAGGTTTATGCATGCAGGGGAACTGAAGCGCATGGGTGCGAATATTAAAATAGACAGCCGAAGCGCAGTCATTGAGGGAGTAAAAAAGATGACAGGCACGCAGGTGAGGGCGACGGATCTGCGGGCAGGGGCTGCATTAATACTTTCGGCACTGGCGGCGGACGGGGATACGGAAATCAGTGACATCTATCATATTGAGAGAGGATATTACAAAATTGATGATAAGCTGAGGGCCTTAGGAGCCTCAATTGAAAAAACAGAAGAATCATAATGAATCGGAATTATATTATTTATAATCAGGAAGGAAGGACGGGATACCGTCCTTTTTTTGATCCTTTTTAAACACGTGTTTTTTGTGACACAAGTAACAAAATTAGACCAAAAGAATACTATATTATTAAATAATATGAAGGAGGTAAATGGTATGCAAGAGTTATTTGACAAGTTTACAGATGATGAAGTGGAATTGAGTATGCAGAGAAATTATTGCCCTCACTGTTCCGGCGGTTCCATGTGCGGGAATACGGGTAATAACATGAAACCGGATGTTGATATGAAACCGGATATGGGTGAAGAGGACATGGATTTGAGCTGCAACCAGTGCGTTATAGATAAAATCGGTCTGGCGCAGGCATATATTCCTTATCAGACAGATATGTCCATGATGGACGGCGTGAGCGGTCTGAAGGCAGGTACTGTGTTTACCCAGTTAAATCAGCCTTATCAAAAAGGCCTTGACTTAAAACTATTTAAATAGAAGGAGGACATTTTTCATGGACAGAGACAGTTTGCTGGAAAGGCTGACGGTACTGGATTTTATGGCGGTTGACCTGGCCTTATTCCTGAATACACATCCAAATAACAAAGAAGCAATCGCCCAGTATAATAAAATTATTGAAGCGGCGAATACAGTAAGAAACAAATATGAAGAACTATATGGGCCTTTATGCTCTTTCCGCTCTATGAGCCTCAATCCTGACAGGTGGACATGGGACAGTAATCCATGGCCTTGGGAAACAGATTTTAATTTTGTTCTATCAAATAAGTGAGGGGGAAAAATAAATGTGGATTTATGAGAAGAAGCTGGAATTTCCTGTTAAGATAACCAAGCCGGATGCGAGGCTCGCAAAAATAATGATAGAACAGTACGGTGGTGCTGATGGTGAGTTGGCAGCGTCCTTAAGATATTTAAGTCAAAAATTTACTATGCCCACGCCACAGGGAAAAGCAACATTAAATGATATAGCAACGGAAGAATTCGCACAATTATATTATCGGTGTTAAAAAATAAAGCTCTTTATTCATCTGTGGTTTTTGGAAACAAGGTCAGGGAAAAGTCATCGGCATCGCCATGCCACCTTGCATTTACCGTTTTAACATAGACAGCTTTATCCACAATCTCCTTTAACAGATCATTTTTGGCTTTTGCATCGGGTAAGGAGTAATATACATCCAAAAGGTATTCGGCCTTTGGCAGCAAATATTCTTTTCTTTGTTTTTTCTGTTTTTCGGTATCTAATTGTCTTTGCAGCTCCTCCAGTTTTGTTTTTTCAGTATTAATTTTCTGATGCATTTTTTCAAGTCTGTGTATAAAAACTTCCGTTGTATAGGTTCCGTTTTCCAAAAAATCGTATATTTTTTCCTGTTGTTTTAACAGGCTTTCTATTTCTGACTGGGAGGAGACGATAGCCTTTTCAAAAAAAGATACATTGCCAGTATCTTTTTTTTTGCCATCCATCTCTATTTCTATTCGAAAGTCCGTTACCCACTGGCTTATTGCCTGCATAAGTCTGCTCTCAACCAAATGGAGGGGAGAGCTTACGTTGCTGCAGGATATGTTTGTACACAACAGGGCAGGCGGCTGTTCTCTTTTCTCATATGGACGGCGGTACATTTTATGGCCGCAAATACCGCAAACGATAATACCTGCCAGTGGATTGGCAACCTTGCGTCCAAAAGGAACTGGTGAAACAGGCACTTCCGTTTTTAATTTCTGTGCCTTATGCCACAAGACTTCATCAATGATAGGCTCATGAAGGCCCTGCGTGTATATGGCGCTGCTGTCATCAAAGGGACGGCTTAATTTGATAGAGCCGTTTACCATCTGTTTTTTCGTGGAACGGCAGCCCCATCTTATTTTACCCATATATACAGGATTATCCAGTATTCCGCGTATAGTGCACGCAGCCCATGAGGTATTTTTCATGGGCGGGATTTTAAGACTGTTAAGCTTTCTGGCAATGAGTGTTGTACCCAATCGATTATAGGACCCGTTCTCCTGCTCCTCACCGCTGACGTACCATGAGTAAATCATTTTGACAACTTCCGCCTGCTCGGGAATTGGCCGCAGAGTATAGCCTTTTTCCCCCTCAAGCTTTACCCTTTCATACCCATAAGGGGGTATATTACCCACATATTTTCCTTCCCTAGCGCTTGCCATTCTTCCGGCATTCATTCTGCGGTTAATGGTTTTATACTCCCTGCGGCTCATAAACAGGCCGAATTCAAAGTACTCTTCGTCGGCCTCATTATTAGGGTCATAGGTCTTATTTGGTGTTACAATTTTGGTGTTGGAGTATTTAAAAGTTTGGGAAATAATACCCTGATCGATGCTGTCTCCGCGGGCAAGACGCTCTATTTCCACAACATAGACCTCATCCCATAAACCCTGTTCGACCTGGGAGAGCAGCTTCTGCATGACAGGACGGGACGCAATTGTCTCAGCAGATACAATTTCACGGAATATATCATCTATTTTATCTATGCCTTTTCTTTTTAAGGTATCCCATAGCATTTTTTCATGGCGTGCCAACGTTTCGCCTTCTCCCCTGTGCTCCGCCTCTAAATCTGCACGGGATTTTCTTAAATAAAAACATCTTCTGATCAAGAGATACCCTCCCATCCATTTGTTTTTTGAAATTAAAAAATGTCAGCCAATTGCCAGCTCCTTTTTTTGGATTGCCGGAGAGATAGTTCCGCTGAAATAACCTTCTGGGAGGTATCCCGTTTCTTTATACTAAAATATTGTGAATAACATAAAAATCCCAACGGTTAGTCCTATTAAAAGGATGTTAACAGCGATTATAAAATGATTATCCTCTCTATAATATAGCTCCATTGTGACATAAACTACCATATAAATAACAGTGACAACCAAGAAGGCGCCGAGAAGACTGGTAATATATTCAAATAATATGCCAATTGCTGTTGTTTTATCCGGCCTAAAGGAAAACAATACAAGTGCCAAGGCATTGAAAAGGAAATATAAATAAGTTTGAAAAATATTTTTTTGCTCAAGCTTTTCTTTTTCAACGGATACTTTATGGGAGTAAAGGATACTGTCAGTATCCTTTAACAAATGAATGGATTCTTCATCCAGAATTTTTTCGACTTCGCCGAAATCATTTTTGTCAAAGGCGTTTTTTAATTCAGCGTATTTCTGTTCCAGTAGCTCTGAGTTGTTTTTTACTGTGCTAAAATGACTTGCCATTCCATAAAAATTTCCATTACTCACAGAATACTTTGCAATTTTGTTTTTTTTCATAAATACTCCTCCAAACAGGGATACAAAAAATATTATGTAATACTATTTACAGCCACAAAATGTGGCGGTATAACGTAAACAAATAATAAAAGTTGTTAATTTATGAAAAAATTATTGCAACAGAAAACTATATTTTATCTATTCTCAAAAAATAATGTTTTTCGATGAATAAGAAGTTTATCCTCTTTATTATATTACCATAGGCCAAGTCTGATGAAAGCCCTTTATGAGCCTTTTTCCGGCTTCCGGCATGGCTATGGTGGAACGTAAATCTAAAATATCGGCCAATTTCTGCTGATTCTTTTTGCTTTATAAAACAATGCAAGAATACAGCATATCCTTACGATCATTATATAGTCAACTAAATTGAGATTCAATCATTAATTCAAAAAACGCAAATTATATTGTCTGTTTGGAAGGGTAAAAAACATATTGAAAAGCTTATGAAGATAAGAACGGGAGTTATGAAAAACATCTGTGCACAAAAGAGCTGTTTAGCATGATCGCTTTCCCGATAAAAAATAAAATATGGAAAAGTAATAGTACGAAAGTGATACCTGCCATAAGGAATAGGACAAATTTACATCAGCATACCTTGTGTTAAGGAGGTGGCCTTTGTGAAGAAATATGAATACAAACTGATAAGGAGAGAGGACTATGCTTCTATCGATGAATTCACAGCGGCTCTTAAAAGGGATGTGCTGGAAAACCGCCATGCGCCTGTCACAGAGTATCGGCCGACAAGGTTAGAGGATGTAAAGCTTGCAGAGGAATACATGATAGGCAACACGAGACTGAGGATATGCGATTATTTATGCAGGGCAGACAATCAAAAGGCTTTGAACAGAGAACACAAAATAAATGCCGGCAGAATAGCCATGGCGTCATGGAGAGCAGAGGAAGAAAAACAAAAACCAGGCCCGTAAAGGGCTTTACAATATGGACAAGCTTAAAAGAAAGATTCAATTACATAAGAAATGCTGAAAGCAGTTGTTTAAGATTGGTCAGAAGGTTGTGCAGGCATAACGGTCATCAGTGATTGGATCAAAGAAACGCGCCTGCTTTTATCAGGCGCGTCAGAAAATCAGACATCATTGTTTTTAATGGATTGCTTTTTAGCATTGCGGTTTTGATTCTGATTTTCTTTGGTAATAGGAGTTTGAAAATTGCATTTTTCCATTCTCGCTTTTTTATTATCTGGCTGACTGTCCTTTGACATTGTATTCACCTCTAAATTTTTATGTTTTTACAGATCCTGCAAATCAGCGGCGGGCAGGTCGTTTTCAATATTGTCTCTTGCAAGGTCGGTATCAATTAATGGGTAGGATTTGGAAATAGGAAGTTCAATTTCTCGTTTTCTAACGGATTGTTTTTTCTCTTCATCCATTTAATTCACCTCAAAATTAGATTAACCCGAAATGCTGATAATATGTTATGCATTTAAAGTTAATAAAAAGAAGTGTCGATTGCATATTCAAAGAAGAAAGGTATACGGAATTTTTACAGCATCTTTGAAGATGCTTTTATGCTGTTTATGTAAAGAATAGAAAGAATATTTTTTTAGGGCGGCAACGATTTTGCAGCTGTAGTAATATTGCTAAAAGTGTTTTGTCAATATAAAAAATAGCCTCAGGGTGGCTATTTTAACGGAATGAATTGATTTTTATTTTGACTGTTTCCCCAAAATCGTTTTTTATTGCGCGAGCAATAAAAATCAATTTAACAGGCAGCAAAGTTAAGAAGCCGATAAATAGAAAGGAAAAAGCCCTTATTTGAAGGCTTATTTTTTATAAAGCTCATGCATATAAGAAAGGGCTTTTTTCTTTTGAGAAGGGGTCAGATAATGATATAAAAGGAGGCAGCTGTTATCCAGTTCTGATAATTTTGAAGATGCTGTTTTCTGATCGGATATTCCCAAAAGATAATCCATTGTAACGGAGAAATAGTCAGCCAATTTTATAATTGTGGGAATGTCCGGTGAGGCGGTGCCAACCTCGTATTTGCTGATGGATGCCTGAGTTGTGTTCATGGCAAGGGCCAAGGCAATTTGACTCATACCCTTTTCCAGACGCAGTTCTTTTAAACGAAGCATTCTAAGGGTCCTTTCTTTATGGTATTCTTTTTTATTTTAATATTCCTATTTATTATAGCATAAAAAATGAACGGAGAAAAGATAGAGTCAAAAAAGTCCATCAGAAAGGGGAGATATTAACATTTGAAAATTATCAATGATAATATAATTGTTCGAAAGAATTTGCACATTTGGAAATAATGGGCACTATCGTATCTCAGCTTACAACCGGCCTTACAGCGGAACAGATCCAGCAGGCAGGACTGGATGCCTATTATGTAAATCATGGTCTGGGTGTCTATCCGTCTTCAGCCGCAGGTGTGCCTTTTACGGCAGCTTATCTTCAGTCAAAGGGTGATCCGATTACAGATCTTTATGAGGATATGGCAGCAGATGCTGCTGTGTGAAAGGAACAACATATTTTGAAAACGGGTCCCCGCTACATGGCTTAAAATAGGCTGTCATAGGCTAATCTTCAATCACAATTTTTACAGGCGAACACTTCCCGCCATTGCAGCTGCTTTCAGATACGCTGCAGGCGGCCACACCAAGGCGCACATCCATTTGCGCTTTCAATATCACTCTGTCACCGGCCTTGGAAACAGGAGTTTCTACGGTTATTGTTCCGTCAGTATGAATTTTTGTGTACATAAAGAAATTCACAGGATGAATGATTGACCTGTGTTTTTTTAAGCTGCCGTTTATATTATCGAGGCAGTTTGGATGTCCTGAACCGTTATGATAAAAAAATTCATACATTTCAGGGCGGCAGCAGGGATGTATTAAGTCATGTTCGCCCACATCATCCGCCACTATTTGAAACATTGGCTGATAGAGATTAGAATAAATCATATCTCCGGCCCTTAATTTGAGGGATTCATTACAGTCGATTGTGACGCCCGTGGACAGGAATTCCTCCGTATTTTGGACAGACTCTGCAAAGAAATCAACAACCTGGCGGCCTTCCATGTCGATGATAGTAATCAACTGGTTTTTCATAACTTCGATTGCTGCTGCACTGCAGGCATCAATTTTATATTCACGCTTCATATTGTCCTCCTTAAAATCAAGCTTATTATGTAGCTTATTGTCAAGTTAAATAATTTTATCACAGGCTGAAATAGAAAGCAATTGACAGATTACGGCGTGTTTTGCTATGGAGACAGCGGCGCTTTTGGAATCTTTTGCGTGCTTGCCCCCTTCGGAATACTGCTGTACAATGAATTCAATATTCTTTGCCGTTTTGATGCCGCAAGGATGTATTTTAATCTGAAAAGGGAGGTGTTTTCTTGATTCGGATTTTGATTGTTGAGGACGAAAGAGCCATATCTCATTTAATCCGCCTTAGTCTGACGAAGGAGGGATATGCCTGCACCTGTGCCTATGACGGAGGGGAGGCCGCCGATTTGCTGGTAAAAAGCAGGTTTGACCTGGTTTTGCTTGATATTATGCTGCCGGAAATTGATGGGTTTGAGTTGATGGAGTATATCCGCCCTATGGAGATACCGGTGATTTTTATTACGGCGAAAAATGCGGTTAAGGACAAAGTGAGAGGGCTTAGGGCGGGCGCTGAGGATTATATTGTGAAGCCCTTTGAGGTTGTGGAGCTGTTGGCCAGAGTGGATGTGGTGCTGCGCAGGTATCGGAAAAATGATACTGTACTTTGTGTGGGAGGGCTGTTAATAGATACCTATGCCATGAAGGTCACTAAGGACGGCAGAGAAATTAACCTTACCAAAAAGGAATACGATTTGCTGCTGCTGTTTGCCCAAAATCCCAGACGGGCCCTGTACAGGGAAACCATTTATGAGCGAGTGTGGGGTGAGGAATACCAATTTGGCAGCAAGACCGTTGACCTGCATGTACAGAGGCTGAGAAAAAAAGTAGGCTGGGAAGGCAGGCTTGAGGCAGTGAACAAGGTTGGTTACCGTCTGGAGGTGTAGAATGAAATTCAGGCTGAAAATGACACTGTGTATGCTGGGTCTGCTCTCCGTTTTATTTGGGGCGGGAGGCAGTCTTCTTATCGCTCTTTCTTTTCATACCTCTTTGGAGCGAGAGCAGGAAGCTGCGCATAACGCTTACCAGATGATACTTGGAACGCTGCAAATTGTTGGCAGTGTGAACGGAAAGCTGGATCATTCCGATATATCCGGCACAATGGAGCAATTGACAGATCAAAATACCAATAACTGGTCTGCCCTGCAGCTTTATACAGCGGACAGTGCCGTTTATACTTATAATACTCACGGGATTCCGGCTTCCGATTTGCTGCCGTCTCCCGGCGGATGTACCATATGGTATGCGCTTTCAGGCCAAGACGGGCACAGGCTGGTTTTGTCGGGCGCGTTTGAGGCCGGAGAAACTACGTTTTATCTGGATATGGCAAGGGACATTTCGCCGCTGTTTGAAATGCGGCAGGTTCAGCAGAAAATTTTTCAATGGGTTTTTTTAATGCTGGAGGTATTATGTGCGGTTCTTTCCTATAGCTTATCAAGGATGCTTACCGCCCCTTTGGTAAAGCTGTCGGAGGCCTCACGCTCTATTGCAGCTGGGCGGCTTAAAAGCAGAGTGTGCATCAGCTCAAGAGATGAAATAGGACTTGTCGCCTCTGATTTCAATTTAATGGCGGAGGCGTTGGAGGATAAAATATCCCAGTTAAGGGATGCGGCGGAACGTCAGGAGCGTTTTATGGGCAGCTTTGCCCATGAAGTGAAAACGCCAATGACTTCAATCATCGGCTATGCGGATTTAATCCGAGGGCAAACGCTGGACGCGCAGGAGGAAAGCCAGGCGGCGAATTACATTGTGGCCGAGGGCAAACGTTTGGAGAACCTTTCTCAAAAATTGCTGTCATTGCTGGTTTTGAAAAAGGAACCTCTCTCTTTTTCATCGTTAAGTCCCGCAGTCATAATCAAGGGTCTTGCCGATCATCTGGAACCGATATACCAAAAGCAGGGAATTGAAATTCATTGCGTTTGCGAGGACGGCGTATGTCTTTTGGAGCCGGATCTATTGAAGTCGCTGCTGGTCAATCTTTGGGATAATGCGAGAAAGGCAATGGATGGTATGAGCGGAAGCATCTGTGTATATTCAAAAATGCTTTCTGACGGGTGCCGGATTACTGTCAGGGACAGCGGCCGCGGTATTCATGAAGACGCTTTGGAGCATCTGACAGAGGACTTTTACAGGGTGGATAAATCAAGGGCACGGGCGCAGGGCGGCGTAGGTCTTGGACTGTCGCTGTGCCGTGAAATTGTTCTGCTCCATCATGGAAGTATGCATTTTGAAAGTCAGGTTGGACAGGGTACTACTGTGATTGTGGAGCTTAGGGGAGGGGTATTATGAAAAGGCTTATTCAGTCAGGGCCCGTCATCTTAACATTGCTTCTCCTTTTTTTAGGCGTGAATATGCCGCGTCTGACGTCGCTTTTTCTTGACCGCCGTCTGGAAGGAGAAACTGTACAGAGGGAAGATAATTATGTGTCTTTGAAGCTTGAGGAGGACAGGGATTTCTTTCAGACGCTGGATTTATTCCAGTCTGTTCACTCGCAGGTAGTGCTTTCGGAGGGTTATCGTATGTCGGCGGAGGAGGTACAAAAAGCCGCGTCTGATATTTGGTTAAAGCTTTCTCTGTCGGATATGGTCTATATGACGCCTGATGTGACGCCCATTCTGATTACAAGCAAGGACAGCCCTGCCTTATCGGGAGTTTACTGGTTATGTGTTTCAGAGGGGGAGAAGGGATTTCAGTCAATTTTGTGGCTGGATGACCAAAGCGGAGAAATGGTAGCGTTTCAAAGCAGGGTAAAACAGTCAGATTCCTCTTCAAATATGTTTGACGAGGCGGCGATGAAAACGGCGGAGTACTGTCGGCTCTATTACCCGGTCGATACTGTGAAGCTGGCATTGGATACGGTGGAGACAGACAATGAAAGTTACATTAAGATAAGGGAGAATGACAGTATCGGCATAGCCACCGCAATGGCAGAATATGATACCAACTATACTGTAAAACTGATACGCAGTCAGGATGGACTGGACGACATTTATACTGTTTCCCTGCGATTTAAGCAGGATTGGATTATTTTTCATATGTGATGGCGTTTGGATGCCTGTCCGTTGCCGTTTGGAATAACCGCCTTTTTATAATGTTGACAACAACAATTTGGGAAGGTGGTTTTTCTATGAATAGAAAAAATGGACATCAGGCACTTAAAAGGCGCCGCAGAAGGCACCGCCGGAGGCTGGCAGGTGTCAAGTCGGTTTCGGCGGGAATTCTTCTTTCGGGTTTTTTGCTTATGGGGGCGGGAAAAGCGATTGGAAATAACCTCACTATGGTTCCTGCCGTTTTATCACAAGAGCAGTCAGAAAATGAAATTCATAAAATTAAAGAACAGCCGATACAGGCCATACCGTTTGAGGATAAGACAGGCCCTGCTGAGAATACGTCTGCTTTCAGAGCTGATGACTGGCGGCTGACGCTTGTCAATCCGTGGAGCACGCTGCCTGACGGCTATGAAGTGACGCTGACGCAGCTAAAAAACGGACATGCCGTAGACGAGCGCTGTTACCCCGACCTGCAAAAAATGATAGACGACTGCAGGTCGGCCGGCCTATCGCCGGTCATATGCTCCTCCTACCGCACCCAGGAAAAGCAGGAAGCTCTTTTCAACAATAAGGTAAACAGTCTGCTTGCACAGGGACTGCCGTTGACAGAGGCACGGACAGAAGCGGGGAAAGCGGTGGCCGTTCCGGGAACCAGCGAGCACCAGCTGGGACTGGCGGTTGATATTGTAGACCTGTCCAATCAAAATCTGGATAAAAGCCAGGAGGATACGGCTGTCCAGAAATGGCTTATGGAAAACAGCTGGAAGTATGGTTTTATACTGCGTTATCCCAACGACAAAAGTGATATAACGGGTATCATCTATGAGCCCTGGCACTACCGCTATGTCGGAATGGATGCAGCAAAGGAAATCAATGAGCTGGGAATTTGTCTGGAGGAATATTTGCAACAGAGGGTATCCGAAATGTAGGAGCTATAGAAAATATAGGGAAAGCGCTGAATGTCTAATCATCGGCGCTTTTTTTATTTCCGCATAAATGGGATTGGGAAAGGGATGTTTAGTTTTGCTTTTTACATAAAATACAAGCTTTTTTGCATACGCTCTAATAAAAAGAAAGGAGAGATGATATGGGCAGGAGCGGTAAGATTACATGCAGAAATGTTTTTTTAAATGATTCTGTGTCCAGAGAGGAATTTACAAAGAAATGGGCAGATCTGTTTTATCGGCTTGAGAGACATGAACAGATGAAAGGAGAGTCTGCCGGCGGAGAGAGGATGAAAAAGGAGCACAGTACGCCGGCCTTGGATGACAGGTGGATTTAGATGAGTATGAATGTTGGAGAAAACAGTCATCCAACAAAAGAAACGGAAAATATACATAGGAAGGCCGCTGTCTATTGCAGGCTGTCAGAGGAGGACAAAAATAAGCAGTCGGAGGAAGACAGCAACAGCATACAAAATCAAAAGTCTATGCTTACCGCATATGCAAAGGAACAGGCCTGGGATATCTATGACGTCTATTCCGATGATGATTTTACCGGCGCTGACAGGAACCGTCCTGCTTTTAGGCGGCTGCTTCGCGATGCGGAGGAACATAAATTTGATATTGTTCTTTGCAAAACACAGTCAAGGTTTACCCGTGAGCTTGAATTGGTAGAAAAGTATATCCATGGGCTGTTTCCCCTTTGGGGTATCCGTTTTGTCAGTATTGTGGACAATGCAGACAGCGCCAATAAGGGCAATAAAAAGGCACGTCAAATTAACGGCCTTGTGAATGAGTGGTACTTGGAGGATATGTCGGACAATATTAAAAGCGTATTGACGGACAGGAGAAAAAATGGCCTGCATATTGGCGCGTTTGCCCTTTATGGATATCGGAAGGATCCCAATAATAAGGGCCATCTGATAATTGACGGGGAAGCGGCAGACATTGTGAGGGAGGTATTCAGGCTTTATGCACAAGGGCATGGAAAAACGGATATTGCAAGACAACTAAACAGCCGCGGTATTCCAAACCCTACAGAATATAAGAGGCGCAGGGGGCTTCGGGTAAAGGCGCCGGCAGGAGAAAACAGCACCCTTTGGAGTTATTCCGCCATTTCCGGCATGCTGCACAATGAAATCTATATTGGAAATATGGTGCAGGGAAAGTATGGAAGTGTTTCCTATAAGACAAAAAAGAACAGGCCGAAACCGAAGGATCAGTGGTTTATTGTTGAGGGCACCCATGAACCGATTATTGACAGAGATCTTTGGGAAAGTGTACAAAAGCTGCTGGAACAGAAAACAAAACCGTATCAGAGCGGAAAAATAGGCGTTTTTGCAAAGAAGGTACGGTGCATGGGCTGCGGCTATACCATGCGTTCAACAAAAAACCATGACAGGCATTACCTAATGTGCCCAACGCGGCATAAGGCAAAAAACGCCTGTGAAGGCGCTTTTATTGCGGAGGAAAAACTGAAGGAGGCTGTTTTAAAGGAGTTTAACAGCTTATCTGAGCTGTATTTGAAGAAGGAAGAGGTTAGCAGAATGGATTTCAGTGACAGCCTGGAAAGAGAACAAAGAGCCATATCAGAAAAGATAAGGCTTTGCAGGGATAAGCTTGCGGAAAACAAAAGGATTGTACGTGAATTGTATTTGGATAAGGTAAAGGGTGTCATTTCGGAATCTGATTTTGCAGAAATGTCCGAGGATTTTAAGGTTGAAAAAAACAGATGGGAAAAAATGCTGCGGGCGTATGATACAGTAGTGGAGTCTGTTGAAAAAAGAAAAAGTGATTGTATGAATCATAAGGAAACAGATGATTGCTTTTATACCCTTGCGTATTTAGACAGGGAGACGGCGGACAAATTGATTCGCTGCATCTACGTTGGGAGAAAGGATGAAAAGACGGGAGAAATCCCCATCGAGATACACTGGAATTTTTAAAGCGTAATTTGTTGTTCTTATCTCATAGCAGCAGAGCAGAAGGCAAGAAGCACCTATGAATATTTGATTGATTTGACAGATGACCCTGATGTGCTTTCTCCTCTGCGTTTCCTGAGAGAAAGGGAAATTGTACATTTCCAGAGGTTTGGCGAAGCCCTCGATATTGTAAGAGACGATTTGGCACAGGAAAAGACGTTTATTATGAACAGACCGGAATTTATGAAAAATAACTGCCGTCAGCAGCAATAAAAAAGCTGCGGGATAGCCATTATAACGGATTGAATGCTATTTGGTTCAATCCGTATCCATAAATTTGGTTTGATTGCATCAGAAATAAAAAAGGTGTACAAATCTTTGTACACCTTTTATGCTTGCCTGTATATCTGTATTACTGATGCAGCAGACGCAATCAATGCTGTATTGCTTTTGCCAATCTTTTTACCATTGATTCGGCATAACGGTAAAATTGGAGATAGAGCATGGTGTTGTCATCAAAGCCGCAGGTATCCTGAATAAGCTTTAACGCTTTCTCATATTCCGTTTTGTCATCCACAGTTTCATCTCCCTTCAAATGGTTCAGATGCAATTCCCTGATAATTTTCGGGTAATTCTTAAAGCTTAAATCGCGGTCGCAATTCCCATGAATGCCGTTTATTTTGCCATTGCTGGTATACTGCCATATGCCCACCGATTTGCGGTAACCTAATGTATCAGCATACTGGGCCAGCCAGACATCAAACCCCTTTAATAAGGCCATATCCAGCTTGGAGGTCAGCCAATATTTATTGACATATAAAATGGGATAATAGCCCATTTCCCTTACCCTGTCCAGAAATTTGAGGGCAATCAGGCTTAACTGCTTTTTGGAAAGAGGACTTAAGCTTTTGTCCTCCAAATCCAGTGCCAGGGGATACTCCATGGGAACACCCTTTACCGTATTTAAAAAATGATCGGCCTCTCTCAAAGCGTCATTGGGTGTTTTCGCATAGCAGTAATGATAGGCGCCAATGGGAAGGCGATATAAGGCCGTCTGCTCCGCATTTCGCCGAAAACTGGCATCTATGCCCCTAAGACCATAGGTGGCGCGCAGCATGGCGAAGGAAACAGGTGCCGCTGCCGCTTTTTTCCAATCTATCGTGCCCTGCCATTTACTGACGTCAATTCCTTCATACATATTTATTAGCTCCTTATCCTATCATATGCCATGTGAGGGGAGAGGGTGAAGAAAGCCTGTACAGAAATTTAAAAATATGGAAAAAAAGTATTGACAAAAAGGGATTTACTATGTAAAATAAACTTGTTGTCCAATGAAATAGGATTTAATGTGTGCGCGTAGCTCAGCTGGATAGAGCGTCTGACTACGGATCAGAAGGCCGCGTGTTCGAATCATGTCGCGCACATTTCATTTTATTCATTAGCTGTGCGGATGTGGCGGAATTGGCAGACGCGCATGGTTCAGGTCCATGTGAAGGCAACTTCATGGGGGTTCAAGTCCCTTCATCCGCAGCGAAAAAACCGGCTTTTTTAAGCCGGTTTTTTATTTTGTGCTGTGGCAGGAAATGAAAAAGATATATACCAAAAAGTTGTTCGGAATAACCTGTCCTTTTTTTAATTCGTTTTATCCTTGTTTTCGTAAGCCAAGCCCCAAAATCCATGGGGATTCCTCTCAAGAAGCTTTTCAAAGTCACACAGAGGGACAGGCTTCTCAAATACGTAGCCCTGTACCAAATCACAGCCTATATCAGCCAGAAAATCCACTTGCTCCCAGCTCTCCACACCCTCCGAAACCGTCCGAATATGAAGCTGCCTTGCCATATGTATAATATTACTGATGACAATACGGGCTTTTTTCGTATCCTTGCCGGCGCGGAAAAAGAGCATGTCAAGCTTTAATATATCTATCGGCAGATCCTTTAAAACATTGAGGGAGGAATATCCGCTGCCAAAATCGTCCAAAGAGCAGGTAAAACCATTTTTTTGCAGTGCAATGATTATGCTGCGGATGAACTCGTGATCCTCCAGAGCAATGCTCTCTGTAAATTCCAATTCAATGGTATTATCGGGAAGGCAATATTTCTCCTTTGTTTTTGTGTAAAACTCCAGAAAGTCCTCCTGAAAAATGTCAATACGGGATACGTTGACGGCAATCTTCAAATCTGTACAATTGGTGCTGTTTCTGTACTGGTGAAGCCAGCAGCAGGTGTTTTCAAAGACATACCGATCCAGTTTTGTGATAAAGCCGTTTTTTTCAAACAGCGGGATAAAGTCAGCCGGACTTATCAAACCCCGGGAAGGGGATTTCCAACGGACAAGAGCCTCCGCACCGATAATGCTGTTATTATTTTGTATGTCAACCTTTGGCTGCATATAAATTTCAAATTCCCTGTTTTCCAACGCCTGCTTCATATGCGCTTCCAGCTCGTTTTCCCAGAGCATCTGTTCTTTGACGCCGCCGGTATAAAAGGCATACTTTGCACTCTTGATATTTTTGACTGTTTTTTGGGCGATAATGGCTTTATTCAGCATATCATTGATGGCACAGCTCTCTTTTTTGCCCTCGCAGCAATAAAAGCCAATGCTCAAAAACAGGGGGTAAATCTGGCGGGGGAAAGGCTCGTAATGCTCCATGATGTCGCTTAAAGCGGTAAACCAGTCAACAAGCTCTTCTTTATCCCCGTAAAAGCGAATACCCGCAAATTTATCGGCGTTCAGACGGCAGAACAGGTCATTTGCTCCCGCGCGCGCCTCTAAGAGGCCTGATAAATATCGCAGGGCCGTGTCACCTGCATCATAGCCAAAGATATCATCAAAAATTTTAAAGCTGTCAATGTCAAGGTACCAAAAGGAAAAGCCTGTTTTTTTATCCGATATGTCACCGGCGTCAATCAAAAACTTTGGATAATTCATATGGGCGGTAAGCGGATCCATATATGCAACGTATTCCAGCATTTCCCGGCCTTTTTCGGTAAAAGCGTTCATACGGTAGGCAAAAAAAGCAAATATGAGAAGTGCAAAACCAAGAATCGCCAGCATACCCAATATAAAGCTGTAATTGTTGTCAATATCATTTTTGGGTACAGTACTAATAATATACCAATCGTTAATACCCAAGGGGGTGTAGACGCCCCATATTTTTTTCCCATTGTGCTCATACTCCAAAAAGTTACTGCCTCGCTGACCGAAATCCCTGTAAATTGCTGTCAATTGCTCCGAAGTGAAGCTGCCCATATCCTCCAAATGGAGATAGGCAGAATCCTCATAGTGACAGCGGATGATGAAGTTTCCGCAGCTGTTGAGAATATTGGAATAACCGCCGTTATTAAAAATGGGAGCATCCAGTATTTCGCGTATTCTTGCGGTATTATTGACGGCGCACAGTACGCCGATTGTTTTCTCACCGTTTTTAATGGGTACGCCGTAATAGTTGAAGTAATTGTCCGTATAAATATCCTTTTGTGTGTCGGATATGGTGTATGCGCCTACGAGTGCCTGCTGAAAGAAGGATTCGCCGGAAAGATCAACATCGCGGTAAACTTCCCCTGTAATATCGACAAAGTCCGCTTTTCCCGAAAAGGATATGACGCCCATTCGGGTAAAGGCGTTTTTGTTGTTGATTTCCTTTAAAATCGGCACAAGAGTCTCTGTTTCCATGATGTCTGTATTGCCGATAAAGGAAGCAATACCCTCAAGAGTTTCCCAATTGCTGACAATATGATTGACGACTGTCTGCTTTTGCTTTTCTGCGGAGGCATTTAAAAAGCGTTTGTTGTTTTCCTGATTTTGCTTTGTTGTATGTAAAATGAAACTGATTCCAAATAATAGGAACAAAAGGCAGATTGCCGTTGCTAAAAAATAGGTGTAGCGCAATTTTTTGGTATCCATTCGATTCTCTCCCGTATATCTGGACGAAGATGCTGTTATTTTATTTAAAGATACCATATAGGACCGGTTTTTACAAGATTTTAAGCAATGGAGGGCTCTGTTTCAATGTTTGCCGGCAGCCTGCTTAAAATGACATAAGAAGCGGCCGATTTTGAGACCTGCCGGTCTTTTATGACGAAGGAAGGTATTGACAGATAGGTCAAGTCATGTTACGATACTTGAAAATCAATATTGTTTTAAGAGCCTTGTCTCTGAAACAATGGTAGAGGCGCGGTAATTAAGAGTAGGCGGCAAAGGAAACAGGCAAATTTTCCGCTGAAAGGGATTATCGCCGAAGTGTTTTTTCCCTGCCTGAGGGGGGAGGATGCTGGGGCGTTGCAGAATATGCAGCGGACTGTCACTTATGTGGAGAACTATCATTGGTCTTTCATATCTCTAGCGATATATTGCCGTGAAGCCTTCCGTAAGTGAGTTTCACGGTTTTTTATTTTGGCCGCGGAGGCGCCGTTTTCAGACAGAAGGGATGTCGGCCGGTGCGGATTTGGTGATTGCTGTTGGGGAAAACAAAAGAAAGGTTTGAGGATGATGAAAAAAGTACAATTAAGTAAGTTGATACCTGTTATGATTTTGAGCGCTGCTATGGTTTTCAGCGGCTGTTCCAAAAAAGAGGAAGCTCCTGCACCATCTGCGGAGGGACAGGAAACGGAAGCGCCTGCCGGCGATAATGTTCTTTCTGTCGCTATGGAATGCGGCTATGCGCCTTATAACTGGACACAGTCTGACAATAAAAATGACGCTGTTCCCATTAAGGACAGCCCTGATTTTGCAAATGGCTATGACGTTATGATGGCGAAATATATTGCGGACAAGCTGGGAATGGAGCTTGAGATTGTAAAGCTTGACTGGGATTCTCTGGTGCCCGCGGTACAGTCAGGAACAGTTGACTGTGTTATTGCCGGACAGTCCATTACAAGCGACCGTCTGGAAAGTGTTGATTTTTCCACGCCTTATTACTATGCCTCTATCGTAGGACTTGCAAAAAATGACAGCCAGTACGCACAGGCAAAGGGTGTTGCCGATTTAAAGGGCGCTACCTGTACCTCACAGCTGAATACTGTTTGGTATGATGTCTGTCTGCCGCAGATTGAAAATGCTAATATTCTTCCGGCGCAGGAATCCGCTCCCGCTATGCTGGTAGCCCTTGACAGCGGCAAATGTGATTTGGTTGTAACAGATATGCCTACCGCTATGGCAGCATGTGTTGCTTATCCTGATTTCACACTTCTGGATTTCTCCGAGGGCGAGGATGACTTCCAGGTGTCCGAGGAAGAAATCAATATCGGAATCTCTATGAAAAAAGGCAATGCTGAGCTGAAAGAAAAAATCGACGGCGTTTTGGCAGAGCTGACCCCTGACGATTTCACAGAAATGATGAATAATGCCATTGCCATTCAGCCTTTGAGCGAATAAGCACAGGCAAAGATAGAAGCATACCTATATTTATATTTATGGGCGGGATTTGTGTTCCGCCCTATTTTTTAAGGAAGAAAAAGGAGGCGTAAAGCAATGCCGGCTGATTTTTTTGGAAGAATCGGATATCTACTGGGCAAATACGGCAACTCTTTTCTGAGAGGCGCAGGCGTTACCATGGTGATTGCCCTGGTATCGACCTTTATTGGATGTGTCATAGGGTTTGCAGTTGGAATTGTTCAGACAATACCTTTGAACCGCAAAACAAACCCTGTTAAATGGTTACTGTTATCAGTTGTAAAGGTAATTTTGAATATTTATGTGGAGGTATTCCGCGGCACGCCTATGATGGCGCAGGCCATGTTTATCTATTTCGGATCTGCGGCACTATTTAATATTAACATGTCCATGTGGACGGCGGCCTTTTTTATTGTTTCTATCAATACAGGCGCGTACATGGCGGAGACGGTCAGAGGCGGCATTCTCTCTATTGATCCGGGACAGACGGAGGGGGCAAAGGCCATTGGCATGACACATTATCAGACCATGTTAAATGTGGTGCTTCCCCAGGCGCTTCGCAATATCATGCCTCAGATTGGCAACAATCTCATTATCAATATCAAGGATACCTGCGTGCTTTCCGTTATTGGTACGGTAGAGCTTTTTTATGCGACAAAGGGAGTTGCTGGTACGATGTATACCTATTTTGAGGCGTTTACCATCGCTATGGTTATCTATTTCATACTGACCTTTACCTGTTCCCGTATTCTCCGCTACTGGGAAAAGAAAATGGATGGGCCGGACAGCTACGATTTGGCTACGACGGACACACTGGCCCATACCAGCGGTATGTACAGCTATAAAGGTCCCCAGGTAGGAAACCAGAATCTGGACAAAAGGGAAGGAGGCAGGTAGACATGGACCAAATCAAAGGGAATACGGTTTTGGAAATTACACATCTGAGCAAGGCATTTGGTACAAATGTAGTGCTGAAGGATATTGATTTTTCCGTCAAAACAGGGGATGTCACCTGTATTATAGGCGCTTCCGGTTCGGGAAAGAGCACCCTTCTTCGCTGCATCAATCTTCTTGAAACACCCACCAGCGGCAGAATCATGCACCATGACATGGATATACTGACGAAAAGTATGAGCCAGTCCTCTTACAGGGCAAAGGTGGGAATGGTATTCCAGAGCTTTAATCTTTTTAATAATATGACGGTACTGGAAAACTGTATGGTAGGTATGATAAAGGTGCTGAAGCGGCCGAAGGCGGAAGCGCGGGAGAGAGCCATGTTTTATCTGACGAAGGTTGGCATGGACCCCTACATTAACGCCAAGCCCAGACAGCTTTCCGGCGGACAGAAGCAGAGGGTTGCTATTGCAAGAGCCCTTGTAATGGAGCCGGAGGTACTGCTTTTTGATGAGCCAACCTCAGCTCTTGACCCTCAGATGGTGGGCGAGGTGCTTGAAGTTATGAGAAACCTGGCTAAGGAAGGTCTCACCATGATTGTTGTAACCCATGAGATGGCTTTCGCCAGGGACGTCTCCAATCATGTTATATTTATGGCGGATGGCATAATCTGCGAGGAGGGCACACCGGCGGATATATTCGAGCATCCGAAAAACCAGAGGACACAGGAGTTCCTGGCCCGCTTTATGGCGCGGTGAGAGTGGGGTAAGCCTTTTTTTAAACTTACCTGCCGTTTTCAAACGTTCTTTCGGATTGTCTAAAAGTTTTAGGCACTATGTCCTTAAACCTTTGGTGCCCATAAATGGGCCTGACCTGATTATTTTGAGGAAGATGCGGCTTTTTGTTTTGAATCAGAGATATAACCTTTGTGGGCGTTTGGGCGAGAACCTTTCAAAAATTTAATTTTTTTAAACGCCAACCGGCCGTTTTTAAACGGCCGGTTTTTTACTGCTCTTTTACAATGCCTCTTTGGGAACGGCCGCTCGGCAATCCGCCGGCAGATATGGCAGTATACTTTGTTAAGGTGCTTAAGCCGCGTTGCTTTTTTCCGAAAAGCGGAGTAAAATGGAAAATAAGGTCATATGGGTGCGGGAGGATAGCATGAGTCGGTCAAAGGAGATACGAAAAAGGAAATTTTTACTGTCGGCAGCGGTTGTACTTTTCATGATATTTCTTTCTGTCCTATCTTTTGTCTCCTACCGAAGAGAGCTGAAGGAAACACTGGAGCAGAAGACCAGAGAGGATTTGGAAAAGACAACGAACCAGAGTAATCTGCTGATCAACAATATTGTGGACAATGGTTTTGACAAATTGGATATAGCCGGAACCTTCTGCCGTGTCAACTCAGGGATATATGATGATGAAATTATCAAAATGATACGGGATACCAATAGAAAAAGCCTCTACATTCAAATAGGCGTTGTGGATGGGAACGGAATTTTGTATACAGGTGATGACGAGCCTCTTGATGTTTCCCAAAAGGAATATTTCAGGCGGGCAATCGCGGGTGAAAAGTATATTTCTGACGTTGAAATGGACGAAAAGACAGGGGTGGATACAATCATACTGTCAGAACCTATATGGCAGAAGGGAGAAATAGCAGGCGTCATCTGCTGCCAATATAATATTAACATGTTTACGGAGTTTTTTGGCACCTCCCAGTTTCAGGGCTATGGCGCAACCTTGATTATGCAGAAAAACGGAAGTATGGTTTCCTCCTACCAGGGGATGGAGCGGTTTCAAACCTTCTATGACGCCCTAGAGGAAATGGAATTCAGGGACGGCTATTCTCTGGAGGGCTTCCGCAGCAGTGTAAAAAAGGGGGAGAGCGGTTTTCTCACCTACTACAAAAATAACAATGCAAGATACGTATACTATAAAAATACAGGGATTAAGGACTGGGTTGTGATTTCCCTTGTCATGGCGGAGTCCTTTGATACACAGTTTCACATTATATCGTCAGAAGCTCTGGTTTTAATGGGTGAAAACCTTATATTCTATACCATAATTATCTGCTGTATTATATTTATTCTGCGCCAGAATAACAAGGTGCTTTTGGATAACCAGATTGACTCTCTGACAAAGGTTTACAATAAAGCGTCCGCCATGGCTTTAATGGAGCAGTATCTGTTGACAGACGGCAAGGGAAAAATGAATGCCTGTTTTTTTATTGACATAGACAATTTTAAAAAAATAAATGACAGTCTGGGTCATGCGGCAGGCGATAAGATACTGGCGGATTTTGCGGTGCATTTGAAAAGCTGTGTAAGGCAAAATGATGTGATAGGGCGTTTTGGCGGGGATGAGTTTGTTGTCTTTGTAAAAAATATACCCTCTAAGGATATAGCTGTTTTGAAGGCGTCCCTTCTTTTGAATTTAAAGGGAGATTTGAAGGAGCATGTCACCATCAGTATAGGCATTTCCATGAGCCCGGGGGATGGCAATGATTATGAAATACTGCTTCAAAAGGCGGACGAGGCAATGTATCAGGCGAAAACTTCAGGCAAGGGCAGATTTATGTTTTATGACAGCATTGAGACGGGAAATAAGTGAGGAGAAAAAATGGGCATTTATTTGAGAACGGAATCCAGGAATTTCAAAATCAGACTGGCTGAGGAACCGGACGTTCCATTGATTTTACAGTTTATCAGGGAGCTGGCGGCATACGAAAAGCTTCTCCATGAGGTTACGGCGACAGAAGAAACTTTAAGGGAATCCCTGTTTCAAAAAAGACAGGCGGAGGTTTTGATAGGGGAATATGAGGGGAAGCCGGTGGCTTTTGCACTGTTTTTTCACAATTTCTCAACCTTTCTGGGTAAGGCGAACCTCTACTTGGAGGATCTCTACGTTAAGGAGGAATACCGCGGAAAGGGACTTGGAAGGATGCTGTTTCGTGCCCTGGCTAAGACAGCACTGGAACGGGGCTGCGGACGCCTTGACTGGTGGTGTCTTGACTGGAACGAAAAGTCAATTGCCTTTTACCGTTCTTTGGGTGCGGTGCCTATGTCTGACTGGACGGTATACCGTCTGGAGGAAGAAAGCCTCAGAAAGCTTTCAGAAATGTGAACAGGGCTTACCGTCTGATTCGACAAAAATATTCTTTCTTACAGCAGCCTGCCGACACGGCAGGCTTTTTGCGTGCGTGAGATAAGGGAATAAAACATTGAAGGAGGGGATTTTTAAAGTATGTGAATTTTACCGCTGTATTTTATAAATATTGCTGGTAGAATTCCCAGACTGTCTGTAGTATAATAATCATAAAGGTAGAAAAAATAAGAAATTATAAGCAAAACATTATGTTAAATATAAGTTAATCTTATGTTAAATTTATGTAAATATTTTATGCAGTCTGACGTCCTGTTTAGGCAGGACTTTTTCCTTTTTCAGACTGGCACCTTTCCTCTGTATCGGAATAAAGGTAGTAGCATGAGGAAAGAGCAGATACAAAGAAAAGATAATTGAAGAAAAGGGAGGGATAACAATGGCTGATACTATTTTAAAGGCGGGACCAAACGCAGCTGTCATATTGAGTATTGCGATTATGCTGTTTGCGGGCTTTCTTCTGACCAGGATTACAAAAGCGCTGCGGCTTCCCAATGTGACGGGGTATATTTTTGCGGGAATCATAATAGGCCCCTATGTGCTCCATGTTATCCCGGAAAATATTATAAGCGGTATGGATTTTGTCACAGATATTGCGCTGTCCTTTATCGCATTTGGCGTCGGAAAATACTTCAAGCTGTCTGCTCTCAAAAAAAGCGGCAGCAGAATATTGATGATTACGTTTGCGGAATCGCTGACGGCGGCGGTTGTCATATCGCTGGCTATGATTCTTATATTCCGGCTGCCGGTTTCCTTTTCCATACTTTTAGGCGCGATTGGTTGTGCTACCGCTCCGGCCTCGACGATTATGACAATCAGGCAGTATAAGGCAAAGGGAGAATTTGTAGACACTCTTTTACAGGTGGTTGCTCTGGATGATGCCGTCTCTTTGCTGGCCTTCAGTGTATGCGCAGCTGTAACACAGATTATTTATGACGGCGGCAATTTTAATTTGAATCTTGTTCTTCTGCCGGTAATATGGAATCTGGTCTCTATTTTAATTGGCGCGCTGTTTGGCTTTTTGCTGTCTCATCTCATCAATGACAAACGTTCCCAGGAGCACAGTCTGGTTTTGGTAACGGCTTTTATACTGACACTGACGGCTTTTTGCAATTATCTGGATATTTCCCCATTACTTGGGTGTATGGTGCTTGGCACAGTGTATATCAATCTAAATGGGAAGAAGCAGCTTTTCAAGCAGGTAAACCGCTTTACGCCTCCTATACTTCTCATGTTTTTTGTACTTTCCGGTATGCGGCTTGATGTGCCGTCGCTGGCTAGGGCAGGTGTGATAGGAGTGGTGTATTTTGTGATTCGTATACTGGGGAAATACGCGGGGGCGTATTTCGGGGCGGCACTAAGCCATTGCTCCGATACAGTGAAAAAGTATCTGGGGCTTGCGCTCATACCTCAGGCAGGTGTGTCCATAGGACTTGCCGCTTTGGGACAGAGGCTTTTGCCCCCTGAGCTTGGAACCATTCTTTCTACAATCATACTTTCCTCCGCTGTGCTCTATGAAATGATAGGGCCCGCCAGTGCAAAGGCTTCCTTGTTTTTAGCTGGCGTAATTGAGAGACAGGAGCCCGCATTGCCGCCTGTAATTGAAAAGCAGGATAAGAGTGGAAAACAGTAAATTGAAAAAGCAGACAGTCAAAAAAGTCAATTATAGGGAGCTTCCTTTTAAAGTTCTGAAGAGGATTCGTCCTTTACTTTTGAGAATGAGTATATTTGTGCGGTTCCTAAAGCTTTGCTTTTTTCAAAAAACGAGTGCGTTTGGCCGAGACCCCAGGTTTAAAATAAGTTTATTAACAGTGTGAATCGGAAAAGCAGAGATATTTTATCTTTTCGGTCAAGTCCTTTGAAGGGCTTTAAGGTTTAAACAGCGTCCGCAGCTTTGATTTTTTGATATGCCGAAAAAGCCGCCTGATAGCGGCTTTTTTTCGTCTGTGCACCGTGGCAATTTGTGTGTAATCAGTGTTGCCAATTGGGAATCTTATGCTATAATAAAGAATGATATTTATAAAAATGATACTATGTACCGGAGTATTTTTCATAGTTTAACCGATGTTTGGGAGTTTCCCGCCTCTGCAGGGGGGCTTACTAATACTGAACAGCAAGGCGGGTAAGATGCTGTCGGTTATGAATAGTCTTGACAATAACAGCCGGAGAAATGAGGAGAATTATGTTTGAGATTGTGAGAAAAAAAGAGCTGAATTCCATGGTAACGCTTCTGGAAGTGAAGGCTCCCTTTATTGCGAAAAAAGCGCAGGCAGGACAGTTTATCATTTTCAGGGTAGACGGTCCGGGGGAGAGGATCCCTCTGACCATTGCCGATTATGACAGGGAGAAGGGAACGGTAACCATTATATTCCAGAAGGTGGGACTTTCCACAAAAATTCTGGGCGAATTGAATGTTGGGGATACCATCAGAGATTTTGTCGGGCCTTTGGGTATGCCGACGAATCTTGAGAGCTTTCAAAAAGTGGCGGTTATCGGCGGCGGTGTGGGATGCGCCATTGCCTATCCCCAGGCGAAGGCTTTACATTGTATGGGAGCTGAGGTTGACATTATTGCCGGTTTCAGAAACAAAGACATTGTCATATTGGAGGACGAGATGCGCAAGGTCTGCACCAACTTTTATCTGACAACGGATGACGGCTCCTATGGGGAAAAGGGGTTTGTCACGGATAAGCTGAAATCTCTGATTGAGGCGGGCAATCATTATGACGCGGTGATAGCCATAGGCCCGATTCCTATGATGAAATTTGTATCGCTGACAACAAAGTCCTATGGTATAAAAACTATCGTAAGCCTGAATCCCATTATGATCGACGGCACCGGTATGTGCGGCGGATGCCGTGTCACGGTGGATGGAAAGGTTAAGTTTGCATGTGTCGACGGCCCTGATTTTGACGGGCATATGGTGGATTTTGACGAGCTGATGAATAGGAACTCCATCTATAAAAAGAGGGAGGCGGAGGAGATGGAATCCCATATCTGCCGTTTGGAACAGCTTGGACGAGATTACATTAAATAAAGGAGACAGTGATATGCCAAATATGAGTTTAAAAAAAGTGGCTATGCCGCAGCAGGACCCAATGGTCAGAAACAGAAATTTTGAGGAGGTAACTCTTGGATATACCGATGAGATGGCAATAGAGGAGGCGCAGAGGTGCCTGCACTGCAAGCACATGCCCTGTGTGGCGGGATGTCCTGTTTATGTCAGGATACCTGAATTTATAGAAAAGGTGGCCGCGGGAGATTTTCTGGAGGCGTATCGTATTATCACAAGCACCAACGCTCTTCCGGCTATCAGCGGACGTGTGTGTCCCCAGGAGAGCCAGTGCGAGGCAAGATGCGTCAGGGGCCTGAAGGGAGAGCCTGTAGCCATTGGGCGGCTGGAACGCTTTGTCGCTGACTGGTACCGTAAAAATGGTAAGGAAAAAGTAGAAAAGCCCAGGGTAAATGGAATTAGAGTCGCGGTTGTAGGCTCCGGCCCGTCAAGCCTCACCTGTGCCAGTGACTTGGCAAAGAAGGGATATGAGGTCACTATTTTTGAGGCGTTTCATACAGCAGGCGGTGTTTTGGTTTATGGCATCCCTGAGTTCAGGCTTCCGAAGGCGATTGTGCAGGAGGAAATAGACAAACTTTCCACGATGGGTGTGGAGGTTATGACAAATATGGTCATAGGAAAAATACTTTCCGTTGACGAAATTTTTGAGATGGGATATAAGGCTGTATTTATCGGCACAGGCGCGGGACTTCCTGTTTTCATGGGTATTGAGGGAGAAGCTCTGGCCGGTGTATATTCTGCCAATGAATATCTGACAAGAATTAACCTGATGAAGGCGTACATAGAGGAATATGACACTCCCATTAAGATGAGCAAATCCGTGGCGGTTGTAGGCGGAGGCAATGTCGCTATGGATGCGGCAAGGTGCGCAAAGCGTCTTGGGGCGGAGACGGTCTATATCGTCTACAGGCGCTCTGAGGAGGAAATGCCCGCCCGCCGTGAGGAGGTCGAGCACGCGAAGGAGGAAGGCATTGAGTTTATGCTTCTTACAAACCCTGTCCGTATACTCAATAACGGTGAGGGCAGAATTGCCGGTATGGAATGTGTAAAAATGGAGCTTGGGGAGCCGGATCAGTCAGGCCGCAGAAGACCCATTGAGATAAAGGATTCTAATTTTGTACTGCATGTCGATACGGTTATTATGTCTCTTGGCACCTCGCCGAACCCCTTAATCAGGACAACAACGAAGGGCCTAGACGTGAATAAAAAGGGATGCTTTATTGTGGATGAGGATACAATGCAGACAACAAGAAAGGGCGTTTACGCCGGCGGCGACGCTGTGACGGGTGCGGCTACGGTAATTCTTGCCATGGGAGCGGGAAAGAAGGCTGCCGCCGCTATTGATGAATACTTAAAAAGTAATTAGAAAATTCAAAGGTGTGTCAGAATGTGTGGAATAAAAGCTGGGAAAGATGACAGGATTTTTTTGATACGGAAAACGGCAGTGGAATGAGTTCATCCTGAAGCCGTAAA
The DNA here is from genome assembly GCA_019422105.1 of Bacillota bacterium. Lineage (GTDB taxonomy): Bacteria > Bacillota > Clostridia > Lachnospirales > Anaerotignaceae > JAHZDZ01. The sequence continues at coordinate 47,673 of JAHZDZ010000012.1, forward strand.
ATTGTTTTTGGAGAAGACACACCTAAGGCAGCATGGAAACAGTACTGCCTTGATGAGAAGAATAAGATATCACAGAACGGTTTGCTTTAAGAAAACAATATTAAGCTTTCTTATGGCACCGGCCTATGAGCTCAACTTTAGCAAAGTGAGACACAGCAGGGTATTTTCCCTGCTGTTTTTTTGTCATTACTCAGTAAAAGAAAGGACATTTTGTGAGTGCAAATAACATAACCAAAAATTCGTGGAAAAGGCGGGCCATTTCTTTTTTGATCAGTCAGAATATTTCTCTTTTTGTCTCTTCTGCTGTGTGATATGCCATTGTCTGGTATATTACTCTTGAAACATCATCAGGGATGGATACTCTCTGCAATATGCTCTATGGTGCCTCAGGTTTTCATATTGCCCTTTGGCGGTGTGTGGGATGACCTCTGTTAGCGGAAATATCTGATTATTTCCGTGGGGGCAATGCCGGCGGCGGTGCTTCTTTTCGGCCCGCCGACTGACGTGGTGAGTGTTGAAGCGATACTGATTGCAAGCGGAATTTCGCCTACTCTGGTTGGCATTTTGTATGGCAGAGGGCAGAAGGACTGAGGGTTTTCTTTTCGCGGCCGAAGTAAAACATAGGGCATCATGGAAAACAGTTCGCAGATTGCTTTTTAAAGTGTTTCTGTTCACTGCGCTTTGACCGGTATCGTTAAAGAGAGGTTAAAATAAAGCGGCAATATCTTTTTGAATGGATATTACCGCTTTATTTTATTTGCCGCTGTGAAGGACAGCTGTGATTTAAAGCATTGTTTTTCTCAGCTCTTCACCGCTCATAGGGGATAGAAGGGCAGGGGCAACATCAAATACAGTTTTAGCGCCTGTTTCTCCTGCCTTTGCCATCCTGTATGCAGCCCTTGCGTAGCAGACGAGTACGCTTGATGTAAATTCGGGATTGGATTCAAGTTTCAGGGAATATTCGATAATATGGGAGCTGGTTCCCTGCCCTGTTTTACCGCTGCGGATGACAAAGCCTCCGTGAGGCATGCCGCTGTGGTTTTTCTTTAGTTCGTCCTCTGAAATAAAATGTACGGAGGTATCATATTCATCAAAGTAGTTTGGCATGGATACGATTTCTTTTTCAATTTTTGCCGCATCCGCACCTTCCTCCAGCACAACATAGCATTCTCTTGTGTGCTTCTGGCGGGTAGAGAGAGAGGGCTCCCTTCCGCTTTTGGCTGCTTCCACAGCGCTTTCAATGGGAACAGTATATTGTATAGCGTCCCTGACGCCTTCCATACGCCGTATGGCGTTTGAGTGGCCCTGGCTGACGCCTCGTCCCCAGAAGGTGTAGTTTGTACCCTCCGGCAGTATCGACTGGGCGTAAAGCCTGTTGATGGAAAACATTCCGGGGTCCCAGCCTACGGAAAGGATGGAAACGTTTCCGCCTTTTTTTGCAGCCGCATCCATTGCCGCAAAGTATTCCGGAATTTTCGCGTGGGTGTCGAAGCTGTCTATAGTGTGAAACTCACCGGCAAGCATGGGACCTATTATGGGAAGATCGTTTGCCGAGCCGCCGCAGAGAATCATAATATCTATTTCATTCTTCATTTTGTCCCTGTCATCCATTTTCATTACCCTTGCAGTTGGGGTCAATATTTTTACTTCCTCCGGATTGCGCCTGGTAAATACCGCTTTTAGCTCCATATCGCTGTTTTGCATCAGGGAGAGCTCGACGCCGCGGCCGAGATTGCCGTAGCCCATTATACCGATTCTTATTTTGTCAGACATGTTTTATTCCTCCTTCATTTCATTGTAAAAAAATTATAACAGTGATTTATATACAGGAAAAGTAAAAAAATTACATTTTCCAGAATTTTTTCAAGTCCTCCGACAGGGCTTTGTTTTGAAAAAACCGTTTCATTCCCTGCCAGTGGGCAGGATAAAGCGCCTGATAGGCGCCGGAAAGAAATCTGTCGTCTATGAGCAGTATAAAGCCCTTGTCCGTCTCACTGCGAATAACCCGTCCGGCAGCCTGGAGAACTTTATTCATGCCGGGGTAGGTGTAGGCGTATTCATAGCCCATATGGTTATATTCCTCGTAATATTCTCTGAGAATATCCTGCTCAGGGTGAATCTGGGGGATACCAGTTCCGACAATGACGGCGCCGCTGAGCCGTTTGCCCTTCAAGTCAATCCCCTCGGAGTAGATGCCGCCCAGAACGCAAAAGCCCAGCAGTGTTTCGGAGGGCTCATCACAAAAAGAGCTGAGAAAGCCCTCTCTGTCTTCCTCCGAGGTGTTTTTTTCCTGGAGCAGTGTTTTTATCCGGGGATAATTTTCGGTAAACGCGGCATAAACCTGCGACATGTACTGGTAGGAGGGGAAAAACGCCATATAATTGCCGCTTTTTTGGGAAACAGCATGGTATAAGATATCCGTCAGGGGCTGTATGCTTTTGTCCCTATCCTTATATCGGGTGCTGATATGGCCTGCCGCCGCCAGAAAAAGATTTTCTCTGTCAAAGGGAGAAGGAAGCAGCAGCTTTTTATTTTCCTGCCCGCCGTCCAATACAGAAATATAATAGTCTATGGGAGAGAGTGTGGCGGAAAAAAAGATGGTGCTGAGGCATTTGTCTGTGACCGACTTCAGAAGTGAGGAGGGATCCAGACATAAAAGGCGCACAATGACGTCCTCCTGCCGCTGATAAATATAGGTCATATAGTTCTCCCCGTATAGCTCGGCTGTTCTCAGATAGGAGAGTATATCAAAGTAAGCGGGTAAAAATTCCTCGGGGAGGGAGGCGGCATGCTCCTTTACATACTCCTCGAATAAAGTGCAGAGCTGGTAAAGACTCTCATTGAGTGCTTCCGGCATGGAGTGACTTTTGATATAGCCTCCCTCTTCACAGGTCTTTCTCAGCTCAATCATACAGGCGTTTGACTGGTTTAAGGCTTTTCTCAGTTTTTTTTCCTCTTTGGGCAGAGCGCTTTTTAACCCCAGCAGCTTTGATTTTTGCAGAACTGCGGAAAACATTTCCCTGGAACGGTTAATAAGATTATGGGCTTCGTCTATGAGAAGTACAGAATCGTTTTTGGCCGCAGAAAAAAAGCGTCTCAGACTGACCTGGGGGTCAAAGGCATAATTGTAATCGCAAATAACGGCGTCGCACCAAAGACTTAAATCAAGTGCCAGCTCGAAGGGACATACTGTGTGCTTTTCGGCGGTTTCCTCCAAAATTTCCCTGGTGTAGTCGTCCCGTTTTTGAAGAAGCTCATACAAGGCGTCGTTGACTCTGTCATAGTGGCCCCTTGCATAGGGACAGTTTTCCGGTATACAGTTTCTCTCCGACAGCAGGCATATTTTATCCTTTGCAGTCAGGGTGATGCTTTTCAGACGGAGGTTTTCACTGCGGAGAAGGGCAAGGGCATTTTCCGCTGCCTGTCTTGTGATGGTTTTGGCTGTCAGATAAAATATTCTGCCGCATTTTTCCTCCCCCATAGCCTTAAGGGCGGGAAAGAGTGAGGATATGGTTTTGCCGATACCCGTGGGGGCCTGGCAGAACAGCTTTTTTTTGTCGGCTATGGTTTTATAGACGGCAACAGCCATTGTCCTTTGTCCCTTGCGGTAGGCGGAAAAGGGAAAGGTGAGCCCCTTCAGCGAGGCGTTTCTTGTTTTCGGCCAGTCCAGTTGTATTCTCGCCCATTTTTCGTAGGATTCCAGAAGGGAAAAAAGGTGCTTTTCCAAATCCTCCGCCTCCATTTTCCGACGAAAGGTTTTGAGAGAGCCGTATTCTATGTGGTAATAGCGCAGCTGAAGAGTGATGGAGGAAAGCCCTTTTTCGGCACAATACAGATACCCGTAGCAAATGGCCTGTTCCCAGTGGAGTGGGTTAAAGTTTTCATCAATTGTTTCCAGAGGGGCGGCAGTTGTCTTGATTTCGTCAATGACAACGGTGTCTTCCTCCAATATAATGCCGTCTGCCCGTCCCTCAATGAGATAGGAGATGCCGCAGCAGGTGACCTCCTTTTTCAACTGTACCTCGGCGGTATAGTTTTTTCCGCACTCCCTTTGAAGCCGGCGGTGTATTCTTGCGCCAAGAAGCGCTCTGTCCTCACCGCTGAAGCGGCTGTCAATATCACCGTGGCTAAGAATAAATTCTACCAGCTGGCGTACAGATAGCCTTATAGGAGTATTATCCAACTGTTCTCACCTGCCCTTCTTTCAATAATGTGTTACCAGTATAGCATATTTTGAACAGGTGTGAAATTTTTTTCGGAGCGGGGTAAAAAATTGATATGGTAAGCAGAGAGGCAAGCTTGATGAAAAAAGGCGAAAAGGATAGGGAAGCGGTATGAGATTAAGGAACGATGAAGCCTGCGATACAGAAAGCATCGCTTCATGGGCAAAGGGTAAAAAGTTCTTTTGCCTATAGTCGGCAGACTGTTTTGAGAAGTATCCTATTATGTATTTTCAGGGGAGCTCCCTCCAAATATGACAAAATTAAGTATTGTTTTCACGCCCAATATTTAGTATGATAACAATGTATAGTGTATATCGACAAAAAGCTGCGGCAATGGGTGTTGAATTTTGTTATAACTTTGGGAATTGAAAAGAATGACACTTTAGGATAAAATGACTAATATGCTGCTTTAACTGAATAGAGGTATTGATAGCAATGTTCCTTGTTTGACTGTATATTTCTGATTTTGGTATGGAAAATCTGGAAAAGGGCATTGCTTTTCGTGTTTTATCGGTTTACAAAGGCGAAGGCCTTTTGTAAATATATTATTACATAGTTTTATTAAAACTAGGGAGAAACGATTAGGAGGGTAATGAACATGAAGAAAAGACTGTTTGCGTTAGCAATGGCTGCAATGCTTGTTTTCACAGCCTGCTCAAGCAAAAAGGAAGAGGCGCCTGCCGATAATGACGCGCAGAAAACCGAGGGCGAGGAGAAGCCTGAAGGGGAAGAGGGAAAAGGAATCGCAAAAGAGGATCTGAAGGTTGGTTTTGTTTATATCGGCAAAATCAATGACGAGGGTTACACACAGGCACATGACAAGGGCAGGCTTGCTCTTGAGGAAATGGGCATTGAATGTATGTATGTAGAGGATGTTCCCGAAAATGCAGACTGTGAAAAGGCTATCCGCGATTTGATTGATCAGGGCTGCAACGTCATTTATACAGCAAGCTTTGGCTTTATGGACTATACAGTTAAGGTAGCAAAGGATTTCCCGGATGTTTATTTCGGACACTGCTCCGGCTATCAGACAGCAGAAAATCTTTCCACTTACTTTGGAAAAATCTATCAGGCCAGGTACCTTTCCGGTATTGTTGCAGGCATGAGAACAGAAATTAACAAAATCGGTTACGTTGCCGCAATGCCTATTCCTGAGGTTATCAGGGGCATTAACGCCTTTACACTGGGTGTACAGTCAGTGAACCCGGACGCAACAGTTGAAGTAATCTGGACAAATACATGGTATGACCCTGCTGTGGAAAAGCAGGCTGCAATTGAGCTTTTAAATAAGGGCGTAGACGTTGTGGCACAGCATCAGGATACGACAGCTCCTCAGATTGCGGCGCAGGAAAAGGGCGCTTATGCAATCGGTTACAACTCCTCCACACCTGACGCTGCACCTGACGCTTATTTGACAGCGCCGTTATTCCACTGGGAGAAATTCTATGTTGATGATGTACAGAGGATTATGGACGGTACATGGGAATCCAGATCCTACTGGGGCGGCATTGACGAGGGTATGGTAAGCCTTGACGCTCTGACAGCAAACTGCGCGGAGGGTACACAGGAAGCGGTAGACAAAGCACAGGAGGCAATGGCAGCAGGAGAACTGCATCCATTTGCAGGACCTTTGGAGGATCAAAACGGTGAAGTGAAGGTTCCTGAGGGAACAACTATGACAGATGATGAAATCTGGAATATGAACTGGTTTGTAAAGGGTGTTATCGGAACAATACCACAATAAGCTTTTGCTGGGCTATGGAAACATAGCCTTGCTTTTAGGTTTTATGTGCCCGCATCTGTCACAGGGCTTGTATTAAGCCCTGTGACAGATGGAAGCGGGCTTTTTTTATGAGTAGCCTGGTAGAGTGTGTCATAGTCTTAAAACGATGTATTTGCGCCTGCAATGGCATGGTTTTAGAACTATAACCATTTAGTATAATGAAGGAGGATAACATGTCTGCCTATATTGAGCTTAAAAACATTTCCAAGACCTTTGGAACCGTTGCCGCCAATCAGGACGTCTGCCTGTCGGTTGAAAAGGGGGAAATCCATGCGCTTCTGGGAGAAAACGGGTCCGGCAAAAGTACCCTTGTGAATATGCTTTCCGGTATTTATTCCCCAGACAGCGGAGATATTTTTTTAAATGGCAGTAAAACCGTATTTACTTCCCCGAAGGACGCTATAGACGCCGGTATTGGCATGGTACATCAGCACTTCAAGCTGGTGGAGGTTTTAACTGCCAAGGAAAATATCATAGCCGGCAGCAAAAACGGATTTTTTATAAAGGGAAAACAGTTAACCGCAAGAATTGATGAGATCAGTAAAAAATATGGGCTGGCAGTGGCAAGCGATAAAAAAATATACAGCATGTCTGTGGGAGAAAAGCAGAATGTTGAGATATTAAAGGTTTTGTACAGGGGGGCGGACGTACTGATACTGGATGAGCCCACAGCGGTTTTGACGCCTCAGGAGACAAAGGTTTTGTTTGATATTCTCCGCAACATGAAAAAACAGGGCTGCGCTATTATAATCATTACCCATAAGCTCAATGAGGTTATGGAAATCAGTGACAGGGTGACGGTACTGCATAAGGGCAGAAGCATCAGGACAGTTCTGACAAGTGAAGTGTCACCAAAGGAGCTGACGGAAATGATGGTCGGCCGTTCTATTAAGCTTGAAATAGACCGTGTGGAGACGGAGCGTTCCGAAAAGCCCATGCTCGAGGTGAGAGGGCTTGCGGCAAGGGATGACAACAGTATTCCAATCCTTAAGGAAATGAATTTCGATTTGTACGGCGGTGAAATTCTTGGGGTTGCCGGCATTGCGGGAAGCGGACAGAAGGAGCTTTGCGAAATCATATCCGGTCTTTATAAGGCCTCGGCGGGCAGCATACGGTTTTTAGGAGAGGAAATTTTGGGTATGTCCCCTGTGGAAATCACGCAAAAGGGTATCGGCATGAGTTTTATCCCTGAGGACAGGCTTGGCATGGGCCTTGTGGCCGGTATGGATATTATAGAGAATGTAATGCTGAAATCCTACAAGAATAAAAAGGGCCTTTTTGTGGACAGGGCAGAGGGAAGGAAAAAAGCGGAGGATATTGTTAAGAAATTTGATATTGCCACGCCTTCCGTTACTCATGTTGTAAAAAAGCTTTCCGGCGGAAATATACAAAAGGTGCTTTTGGGCAGGGAAGTGGAGTTGATGCCAAGGCTTTTGATTACTGCCTATCCTGTCAGGGGACTTGATATTGGGGCTTCCTACCATATTTATGATTTGTTGAACGAGCAGAAAAAAAATGGCGTGGGCGTATTGTACATCGGTGAGGATTTGGATGTATTGCTGCAGCTGTGTGACAGGCTTATGGTCATTCATGACGGCGAAATCATGGATATTGTTGACCCGGATACGGTAACGAAAGAGGACGTGGGCCTTATGATGTTAGGGCATAAGAGCGGTAAGGAGGCGGCGGTCAATGGTTAAGGTGATAAAGAAGGTAGAGCCCTCCCAGAAAAAGGAGACTCTTATGAGAATAGGAGCGGTACTCTGTGCGCTTATTTTTGCCGCCCTTGTCATGGCGGCTTTGGGATATAATCCATTTCAGATTTATTCTAAAATTGTGGAGGGCTCCTTAATGAGCGGCTACCGGTTGAAGGAGACAATCAACAAGACGATTCCTCTTGTTGTGTTATCCCTGGGCGTTGCGGTTGCCTTTAAAATGAAATTCTGGAATATCGGCGCGGAGGGACAGCTTTATATGGGCGCTTTCGGCGCGGCCTACCTGGCGCTTAATTACAGCTATCTGCCGCCGGCAGTGCTTTTGACGCTGATGTTTTTAACCTCTGTTATCTGCGGCGGGCTGTGGGCGTTGATTCCGGCATTACTCAAGGCAAAATTTTCCACCAGCGAGACACTGGTTACCCTGATGCTGAACTATATCGCCATCAAATGGATATCCTACCTGCAGTATGGGCCATGGAAGGACCCGAAGTCAATTGGTTTCCCCAAAATTGCAACCTTTGAGTCCTCAGCGGTTCTCCCCTCTGTATTTGGCGTGCATATCGGCTGGATTATTGCGTTAATTTTGGTGGTGGTAATACATATTATGCTGAATTATTCTAAGCTTGGCTATGAAATATCTGTTCTTGGCGAGAGTGAGACAACAGCCAGATATGCAGGTATGAATGTCAATAAAATAATGATAATTGCCATAATTATCAGCGGCGGCCTCTGCGGCATTGCGGGTATGATGCAGGCATCCGCCATTGAAATGACACTCAATGATCAGCTCTCGGGCGGTCTTGGCTTTACAGCGGTAATCACAACCTGGCTAGCACAGCTCAGCGCTCCCGTGACGGTTGTCGTATCCTTCTTGTTTGCCGTTTTATTGCAGGGCGGCGCCTTTTTGCAGAGCTCTATGAAAATTCCCGCTTCTGTTGCAGAGGTTTTACAGGGATTGATCATTTTGTTTGTTTTGGGAAGCGAATTTTTTATACGATATAAGATTGTATTTCAGAAAAAAGATGCAGACAGGGAGGAGAATGCGTAATGGGCGGATTTTTGCAGGCGTTGGAATTATTTTTGCAGACAGCGGCAACACTGGGAACCCATATCCTTCTTGCCACCTTGGGTGCAATCCTTTGTGAGAAGGTTGGCAATCTGAATCTGGGTGTTGAGGGTATGATGCTTATGGGCGCCGCTTTTGGCTTCGCCGTAGCGGCATCTACTGGAAATCCCTGGCTTGCTGTTTTGGCCGCTGGTCTTGCGGGAGCTGCGGGGGCTTTTCTCTATGCCCTGGTTACGGTAACTTTTCGGGGAAACCAGACGGTTACGGGTTTGGTGCTTACTATTTTTGGAACCGGCGTGTCCGGTATGATGGGACGGAATCTTTCTGGTATTGCGCTGCCCGATACTATCATCAATACCTTTGCGGCAAGACCGATACCTGTGCTGTCAAAGATTCCGCTTATCGGTAAAATGCTCTTTGATCAGAGTATCTATGTACAGTTTTCCCTTGTTATGGCTGTTGTGATTTATATTTATCTCAATAAGACAAATATCGGACTGAATACGAGAGTGGTTGGCGAGAATCCGGGCGCTGCGGATGCGTCAGGCATCAATGTAACAAGGTACAAATATTTTAACATTATGGCGGGCGGTTTTTTGTGCGGTATGGGCGGCGCCTTTTTGTCGCTGGTGTATGTGCCAAGATGGCAGGACAATATCACAGCAGGGGCCGGATGGATTGCAGTTGCTCTGGTTATATTCAGCACATGGAATCCTGTAAAGGCTATTTTCGGCGCGTATCTTTTCGGCGCGCTGCGCGGTGTCGGATTTAAAATGCAGAATATCAGCCTTGGATTAATGGGCAGAAAGTTTGTCCTATCCTCACAGCTTTTGGATATGCTTCCCTATATCGCTACAATTGTGGTGCTTGTGATGATTACAAAGCATAAAAAGAAGGAGCATCAGCCGCCGGGAGCACTCGGCAACCCCTACTTCAGGGAGGAAAGATAATAAAACAGAATTCAGGCATCAGGCTTTGCCCAAATCCCTCAGCTTGAAAACTGCGTATTTATGCGGTTTTTAAAAGGTTAAGGGGAAGCCCTTAAAGAATTTTGGGAAAAGAGTTTCTTAGAATTCAACTTTTTTAACGCGTTGAAAGCCCGATGAATCGGGCTTTTTTTAATAGTATAATTTTGCCTTGCTTTCGGCCATACGTTGACGGCATTTATCTAAAGAGTTCAATCATAGTCTGACTTTTGTTTTCTTAATGCACATTGTCTTCTATATGGCTTTTTTGTATCAGAGCAAAAAGATTAAGCTTATGGCAGTTCTCATAAAGAAACTATTCCAATAAAAAAGCTTTAACAGCAATGGATGCTGTTAAAGCCTGATTGTTTTGCTCAGTAGACATACTCGTCTTCCTCATATGCGAGAACATACTTTTTACACTTTTTCTGTTCATTCATGTCAGCTCTGGGGCGCCCGCTTTTCTTTTTGTCCCCGCCGAGAGATTTCCTTTTTTCTGCATCTGCTTCCCGTTCAAGTTTTTTCATCCTCTCATAACGATCAAACTCTGATTCTTTCTTAGACACTTTCCTTCTCCCCCTAAATAGAATAAAACCAATGCATAGACAATAACGAAAGATATGTGAAACGATAATAAAAAACATATGATAACGTATCCATTATTATTCAAAAAAACTTGTCTGTCAATCCTAATTTCAATGTTTCTAATATCTTATCTGAGCAGGGTTTGCTGCACCCAATCGGTCTTTTCATAAAGTTATTATCTTCTTCTAATTGAATTCTAAAAAGAAAATAATAGAATAAAGAAACGGGGATTAGACTAATGGGTGATAAAATCGTACTTAAAAGTAAGAAAGTAAAGGGGCATACAAATGACAGGAGGTTTATCCATGATTACAGATACAAACTTTGCCTTGATGAATACGCTCTATGCAAAATCGCCGGAGGAGAATGTGCTGATGATGCAGAGGTTTTTTGAAAATATGGTGGTCTATAACTGTGCCATCAAGGAGGTAAGCACAAAGCTTGAGATATTGAATGATGAATTTCAGTCCAAAAACAAGCGGAATCCGATTGAATACATGAAAAGCAGGGTAAAAACGCCCAAGAGCATTATTGAAAAATTAAACCGCAGAGGGCTTCCGGTAAATATTGACAGCATCAGAGACAACTTAAATGATATTGCGGGCATCAGAGTAATCTGTTCCTTTATTGATGATATTTATTTGATTGCGGATTTATTGAAAAAGCAGGATGATTTGACTTTGATTTCAGAAAAGGATTACATCAAAAATCCAAAGCCAAACGGCTACAGGAGCCTGCACCTGGTTTTGGAGGTGCCAGTATTTTTTTCGGAGAGGAAGACGCCTGTTCGGGTAGAGATACAGATTCGAACAATTGCCATGGATTTTTGGGCCAGTCTGGAGCATAAGCTGTACTATAAAGTTGACGACAACGATATTCCTGTACACATTCCGCGGGAGTTGAAGGAATGTGCGGATATCATTGCGGCCACCGATTTGAAGATGCAGAACATTCATAAGATTGTGCATGCCTTATGATTTTAATATAGTAAACAAAAAGAGCCGTATTGTGCTGATTGTAAAAATCTGCCGGTACGGCTTATTCAAAAGCAGTGTGAATTACCAATCATTTCAAATATAAAATTTCAAGAAAATAGGAATCGGTATTTGGGTAAAATGAAGTATAGTTATTGATATTGATTATTAAATAATAATTTATATATAAAACTGTGCCAGAAATAAAGGGAATTTTTGATGCAGATTGGTTGGTTATGAATAAATGTAACGGCTTTACTGCAAAATACTAGTATTTGACTTTTAAAAAAGATTGGCTTAAAATGAAATTATTAAAGTTACAGTATGCAAGTTTGGTTTTCCTTTTGGATTTTGTGCAGGGTGAATGGTGTGGATCACTGATAAGGGCAGTATTATGTGCTATCCGAAGGAGGAAAGGCATTATCTATACAGGTGGTGGTAAAATGGTTGAACTTCGGTTTTCCAGAGCGGAGGATAAGCGGTCGCTGAAAAGGCTTTGGAAAGAAAGCTTTGGGGACTCGGACAGCTTTATGAACTGGTATTTTGATAACCGTTATCTGCCGGAATATACCTCGGTTGTCGAGGAGGACGGCAGTATCGTATCGATGATGTTTGCTTATCCCTATCATGTTAAAATTCGCAATGTGATTTTGCCGGGGGCTATGATGTCAGGCTTTGCCACTAAGGATGGATACAGGGGCAAAGGATATATGGAATGGAATTTCAGGGCATTGAATCATAGAATGAAGGAGGCAGGCATGGCCGTTTCCTTTAATACGCCGGTATGGGAGAATGGCTATGCACGTTTTGGCCATCCCGCTGTGACAGACAGTTGTTACCTGGAGGGCACGGGGAGTGGAAAGCAGAGTGAATGCCTAAAGTCTCTGGATATTATGAAAGCGCAGGACAGACTGTTTGGTGTGTATACGCTGTTTTCACAGTGCTATTCTGCCACAGTGAGCCGTACCTACAGTGATTTTTTGCTGAAAATGCAGGACTATGCCGCTGACGGCGCCAAGGCTCTTGCGTGGATAGAAAACGGCACAGTAAAAGCCTATTGTATTTATTATGATTTGGAGGATATGCTGCAGGGGGTTGAGCTTGCGTATTTGACGGAGGGAGCGGAAAGGAAGCTTTTGGAGGGCATCCTTTTCAAGTCGGAAGGACGGAAAATATCTGTCAAGCTGCCGCCGGATTCCGAATTGGCAGTACCGGGTCTTGCACTGCGGAAAAGATCGCAGGCGGCTATGGGTATTGTCTCCATAGAAAAGGTTCTTGGCGAGGTGATAAATATTCCCGATATTACGGTAAAGATGATTGATCCTATCGGTATCACACAGGATGAAATATATACCTTCAGCGGCAAAAAAGTGTCCAAAACGGCGGATATGGAAATGTCCGCGGGTGATATGATACAGTTTGTGACCGGCTACCGTTCTTTAAGAGAGCTTGAGGCAGAGAAAAAGATCTCTGTGTTTGACAGAGTAAAAATGCGGAGGCTGGATGAGAAGTTTCCGCGGTTAAACTGCTATATGATAGAGGAGTATTGATTTGGAGGTATTGATATGAAATTTTTAAATATTACGATAGAGGATAAAAAGCTGTTTGACAGCTTCCTGAAGCCCTGGCAGCTGGAGGCGTCTGATTTTTCCTTTGCAAACTTGTTTATATGGGGCGTTGACGGAAAAATAAAATATGCTGTCGAGGATAATGCGTTGTTTGTGAAATACAGCTTTAAGGGTGTTCCTGAGTTTTTTCTGCCGCCTGTTCCGCAGTTTGGAGAAAGCTTTGATTATAAAAAACTAGTGGATAAGGCCATGGATTATTTGAGAGAACAAAATATGCCGCCGACCATCAGATCGCTGTTTTCTCCCTTTAAGGAGATGCTGGAAAAAGCGTGCCCCGATCTTATTTTAACGCCGGCACCGATCACAAGCGATTATGTGTACCTGAGCGAGGCGCTTATTAATCTTTCGGGGAAAAAGCTTCATGGAAAACGGAATCATATCAACAAATTTATATCTAATCATCCCGATTACCAGTATGCAGAGCTTGATGAAAGCATGTATGAAATGTGTATGGGGCTTTACAGGGAATGGAGCGAGGCGAAAGAGGATGAGGATTTGTCTGACGAAAAGAAGTCAGTCAAGCTGGCACTTAAGAATTTGAAAGCGCTTGGTCTGACGGGGGGCTGTATATTGCTTGACGGTGTGATAGAAGCTTTTACGGTAGGAGAGAGGCTTAATGATGATATGCATCTGATTCATATTGAGAAGGCCAATGCGGATATCAACGGCCTGTATCCCATGATTAACCAGCAGTATGCCAGCCGCAGCTGCATGGATGTTACCTATATTAACAGGGAAGAGGATATGGGAATAGAGGGGATGCGAAAAGCAAAGCATTCCTATTATCCTGTTAAAATGGTGGATAAGTTTATCGCCTCAGAGATTACGCTGGATAAAATCCCAAACCTCTGGGGAAAGGACGAAGCAGGGGAGGAAACGGCTGCGAAAGCACCTGAAACCGTCGCTGTGTGCTCTGTCTGCGGGAAGTAGATATTAATCGAGTTTGCAGAGGAAAAGTTTCATTGTTTTTCAGTTTTATGAAATGATATTTATATTGATTCTGTTTTGTATAAAAGAGAAGCCCGGAGAGGTTTCTTTTTTATTGTATACATTCTCAAAGCTGCTTTATATTCCTTCAAACAATGCTTTTTTAGGTGGACATGAGTGCCTATTAAGTGCCTTAAGAAAACCCGGCAAATGAATTTATCCTCTTCTCTTCCCCATAATAATACATTACTCTCTCTAAAAGAAGCATTCGACATCTGAAAAAGCATTAATTCTTGAAAAAATATAGCCTCTTCCGTTTTTTATCTGAAAAAGGGAAATAATAGAATGCTCTCCCAAGTATATTTTTCCTCCTGTGGGAAATCATTTTAATATAGATTTTTAACAGGAGGCATCAGCATGATTGTCAATAAAGTAGAGATTTGTGGTGTCAATACTTCGAAACTTCCTATTTTAACAAACGAACAGAAAAAGGTGCTTTTTGACCGGATTCTCCAGGGAGATGAACAGGCAAGGCAGGAATATATATATGGTAATTTAAGACTTGTATTAAGCGTGATACAGCGATTTAATAACCGGGGTGAGCATATGGATGATTTGTTCCAGGTGGGATGTATAGGGCTTATAAAGGCGATTGACAATTTTGATGTGACACAGGGCGTTAAATTTTCAACCTATGCGGTGCCTATGATTATCGGTGAGGTAAGACGTTATTTGAGAGACAATAATTCCATCAGGGTCAGCAGAAGTCTGAGAGATACGGCTTATAAGGCCCTTCAGGTAAAGGAGAGGCTTACAAGCGAAAAATCGAAGGAGCCGACAATTGAGGAGATTGCCAAGGAAATGGGCCTGCCCAAGGAGGATATTGTTTTGGCCCTGGACGCCATACAGGATCCCATATCTCTTTTTGAACCGGTATATCATGATGGGGCAGACGCCCTTTTTGTCATGGATCAGGTGAAAAACGACAAGGACGGAGAAAAAACATGGCTTGAGAATATTTCCATAAATGAGGCTATGAAGAGGCTCAGCGAAAGGGAAAAACACATACTGAGCCTCCGTTTTTTTGAGGGGAAGACACAGATGGAGGTATCCAATGAGGTGGGCATCAGCCAGGCGCAGGTGAGCAGGCTGGAAAAAAGTGCTCTGAAGCATATGAAAAAATATATGTGACAGAAGGAAATAAAGGACTGCTGCCGATAGCGGCAGCAGTCCTTTATTTTTATAGAAACCCGGGGGAGCGGGTTTTTACCGTTTATATGTTTTCTCTTATCTTAATATCTACTGGAATCAAAAATTTATCGCTTTCGGGATATATTTTTTTTGTCAGATAATTACACAGTATTTTAGCGGAGATGTATCCCTGCTCATAGGAGCTTTCACAGATGGTGGCATTGACAACGCCCTCTATCAACAGCTCCAGTGTCTGGGGCAGATCGTTTGAGGCTATGACTATGATTTTCTCCGCAAGATTTAATTCCTTTAGGGCCTTGGAACAGCCGTAAACACCGCTTCCGGTCAAAAATATGGCGTCTGTCTGGGGAAATTGCAGCATAAGGTTTTTGGTGGCAAGATAAGATTCGATGTCATCCTCTGTATTGTCTAAAATTTTTACTATTTCTATATTATGACCGAATTTCTCCCTGTTATGGAGGAAACCCTTAATCCGCAAATCCTGCCCAAGCTCTGATTTAGAGCCCTTGATAACAGCAACCTTTGCGCTTTTGCTGGTAAAGGCGGCAAGGAGTCCCTCTGCGGTGGCGCCGCTTTTAAAGTAATTGTGTCCGATATAGCAAAGTCTTTTGCCATAGGATATATCAGTGTGAAAGGTAATGACAGGAATATTATTTTCCGTCAGGGTTGTTATTTTTTGTATGACCTCCGCATCATCTGAGGGAGTGATTAAAATACCCTTTACACCCTGAGTGATGAGTGCGTCCATGGCTTCAATCTGTTGGGCGGGTTCACCGCTTTTTACATATTTAAAAAGAAAGGTTATGCCGTACTCCGCGTATTCCTCTGCAATGTCAAGAAATCCGCTTTTGATGTCCTCAATGTGAATATTGCCGCTGGCCGGCATAACAATACCCACAGGGGTTTCCCTGTTTGATTTGGCCAAAGCGCTGGCAGCACTGTTTGGAACATAGCCCAATTCCTCCGCTATTTTTTTGATGCGCAGGGAAACCTCAGGGCGTACGCCTCCCCTGTTGTTGAGGGCTCTGTCTACAGTTCCTCGGGAAACATTAGCCAATTCTGCAATTTGTTTTGATGTAATCGGCATAAAACTCATCCTTGCTCTGCTGCTGCTGACATGATATTTTCTATTGGGCACGTGTTAAAAATGTGCACGCAAATCTGAAAGGAATCAACGTTTCAAACTCATTATAGCATAGTCTCTAATTAAGACGCAATACCCAAAGATATAGAGGCATAATGGATTTTAATTAGTGAAATGCGTCATTTTTCATGGTAAAATATGTTGAATAATCATAAAATTTTTTAATTTTACCAATAAGTATTGACACTTATCAGGCTGGAAAAGTATAATCCAACTATAGATGTTCGCGTGCACGGAACACTTATATGGTTAAAATACATACTGAATTGAAAGTGTTTAGGGAGGGGCTTTTAAATGAAGAAAAAGATCCTTAGTTTATCTTTAGCAGCTGTATTGGCTTTTGGTGCTCTTGCAGGATGCTCCAAGAAAGAGGAACCGGCTCCGGCAGCGGGCCAGGAAGAGGAAAAAAAGGAGGAAGGCAGTGAAGGCGCTGCATCCGGTGAAAAATTTAAAATAGTTCTTGTTGCAAAGCAGGAAGGCATTCCGTGGTTTGACGATATGCGTGTCGGCGTAACAGAATTCAATGACGCTTACAGCGATATTGTTGAGGCAAAGCAGATTGCGCCTGAGGGCGGCGATGCGGCAAAACAGGCGCAGATGGTGGAAGACCTTATTGCGCAGGGTGTTGACGCTATCTGTGTTGTGCCAAATGATCCGGAAAGTATGAAGCCTGTATTAAAGAAAGCAAAAGAAAAAGGCATAATCGTTATCAGCCATGAGGCCAGCTCACTGGTTGACACAGTCGATTTTGATGTGGAAGCTTTTAACAATGAGGATTTTGGTATATTGATGTTTAAAACACTGGCAGAGGCTATGGGCGGCGAAGGCAAATTTGCGGCTATGGTAGGCGGTCTTACCATGCAGACACATATGGAATGGTATGAAGCCGGTATGGCATATTTAAAAGAAAACTATCCAAACATGGAAGCGGTATCCGAGCAGCCTTATGAGGATAAGAACGATGATACAATTGCGCGTAACAAGGCTCTTGAAATACTGAATGCATACCCTGATTTGAAAGGCTTTGTCGGTACATCCGTATCCGCAGGCTCCAATATGTCTGCTGTATTGAAAGAGAAAAACAAAACAGACGTCAAGGTTGTTTCTTTGGGAATCCCATCTGTTTCCTGCCCATATCTTGAAGATGGATTTATGGTTCAGGCTCAGACCTGGAGACCGGCAGACGCAGGTTACGTAAGCTGCCTTGCAGCTCTTAAGCTGTTACAGGGCGAAACAGTGGAGACAGGCGCTGACATGGAGAGGGAAGGCTATGAAAGCATTACAGTGACAGACAAGGTTATTTACGGCAATGCTCCTATGGTATTGACGGCAGATTCCTTCCCAGATGGAAACTATCCATTCTAAGAATAAAATAAATTTGGTACAGGGAAGTATATTGCTTCCCTGTATTTGGGATAAGGGGATATTTCTCTATCCCAAATACAGTATCGTAATTCAGGGAGGTGATTTGCTTCCCTGAATTATTGTAATGAAAGGAAAGCGGCGCATTTTGAAAGGATAAAGGTGGGATGGCTTAATGGAAAAGAAGCCTGTTTTAATAGCTGAAAACGTTTCGAAGTATTTTTCGGGCGTCTGTGCGCTGAATAATGTCAGTGTTACTATAAACGAGGGTGAGATCCGCTGTCTGGCGGGAGAAAACGGATGCGGCAAATCCACATTTGTAAAGATTATTTCGGGTGTTCATGTACCGGAAACGGGAAAAATTACAATCGCAAGCAAGGTATATGACCATTTGACGCCGATACAGGCAATCAATGAAGGTATACAGGTTATCTATCAGGATTTATCATTGTTTAACCGACTGAGCGTTGCGGAAAATATAGCAATGAACAAATTGGTGTACGAAAATAAAAAGATTGTGGACTGGAAGGCAGTTCGGCAGATTGCGTCTGAAGAGCTTAATAGAATTGGCATAGATTTGGATCTGAATACACCTGTGGGCGACCTTTCTATTGCCAACAGGCAGCTTGTTGCCATTTGCAGGGCGCTGAGCCTGAATGCAAAGGTACTGTTTATGGACGAGCCGACAACGGCGCTGACGAAAAAGGAAGTTGACAGGCTGTTGTCTATCGTATTGGAGTTGAAGAAAAAAGGACTTTCTGTAGTCTTTATTAGTCATAAATTAAACGAAGTGTTTGAGGTGGCTGATACCATCACGATTTTCAGGGACGCGAAAAAGATAGGGGATTTTGAAACCTCCGAGCTCAATGAAAAAAGCCTGAGCTATTATATGACAGGCCGAGAGGTAGAATATCTCCACTACAAACGGGAAGAAGCACAAAATAACGATACCCTTCTGGAAGTAAAGAATCTGACGAAAGAGGGAAACTACAAGGACGTCAGCTTTTCTATCCGCAAGGGGGATATTCTGGGGATTACCGGTCTTTTGGGAGCGGGAAGAACAGAATTGGCTCTATCTCTTTTTGGGCTGAATAAGCCGGATAAGGGAGAGATTTATATAGAAGGCAGGAAGACAGAAATTTCCTCCCCTCACGACGCTCTGCATAATGGCATTGCGTTGCTGCCGGAGGATAGGTCAACACAGGGATTGTTCCTGAAACAAACGCTTAAGAGAAATATATCCTCAACTGTTCTGGATTCTCTGAAGGGACATTTTGGCTTTATTGATAACGAAAAACAGACAAAGGTGGCAACCGACGCTATTTATGGCATGGGTGTAAACACCAAAAATATCGAAATGCTGGCGAAAAATCTTTCCGGCGGCAACCAGCAAAAGGTGGTTATCGGGAAATGGATGGTGCGGGATCCGAAAATATTTATTTTGGATACGCCGACTGTCGGCGTAGATATTGGTTCCAAGGCTGAAATATACGAAAAAATTCACGCCTTTGCCCATAAGGGCATGGGAATTATACTGATAAGCGATGAGCTTGAGGAAATCATACCAAACGTCAATAAGCTTTTGGTTATGTATAACGGTGACGTTATCGGCGTCTACGGGGAAGAGGAATTGAGCCGCCCGGATATCAAAGAGGCTTTGGCGGAGCAGATAAATAATCCGTCGAAGACGCAAAATGCGGTTTAAGGAAAGGGGGGTCTCATTTGAGCGGAGAAACTGTAAAGAACAGACGTTTTAGAAATCTGACACAGATGGAACGGTATTTGAGCGTTATTATCATAGCCTATATCATCATAGTAGCCGTTAAAAATCCCACCTTTTTCCGTTTGGGAACACTTTTTGATATGCTGCGCTCCTCTGCGGGGACGCTGATATTGGGTGTCGGTGTGCTGATGGTTTTAATTTCGGGCGGTATTGATGTATCCTTTACGTCGATTGCCATAGTGGCAGGATACTGTGCTGTTGTAATCATGCAGAAGATGCAGATAGACAACATTGCTTTTGCTATGGCCTTATCGGCTGTACTGGGCATTTTAATGGGATCGGTCAATGCGCTTCTGATTCATTTTTTCAATCTGCAAACTTTAATCGTAACTCTTGGCACTTCCAGTATTTTTTATGGCACTATGACGACATTTCTGGGGACGAAGTCCATTCCTGTCAGCGCAATGCCGAAATCTCTTGTGGCCTATGGCTCCAACAATATTTTTTCGCTGACGGAAAACGGGTCAACCTATGGTCTGACTGTATTTATATTTATGGTGGCGGCCATCTATATTGTAAGCTATTTCATATTGTACCGGACAATGCTTGGCAGAAGTATATTTGCCCTTGGAAATGATGAGGAAAGTGCAAAGCGTGCCGGCATCAATATATTTGGAACGAGGCTTTTCATATACTGCTTCATGGGCTGTCTATCCGGTATTATGGGCATTATCTATTTCAGTGAGCTGAAAATGATAAACCCTGTTTCACTGGTCGGCACAGAGCTTATGATAATTGCGGCGGTTGTCATTGGCGGCGCAAAGCTAACCGGCGGTGAGGGCACAATATTCGGCACGATATTGGGCATTGCCATAATCCAGCTTTTTAAGTACACTCTTGTTTTCCTGGGTCTTTCCACAAGCTGGAACGATTTCTTTACCGGCGTTGTGCTTTTATTCTCCGTGGGAATACTCTCCTACAGGCAGCGGGTAAGGAACAGAAAAGACCTGAAATTTATAGATTAGGGAGGGGAGTGTGGAGATATGAGTATAAAAGAGATAAATAAAAGCTCTGTCACAGGGCTTTTAAAAAGGGATACAAACCTGACTGTATTATGGGTGATTACGTTTGCGGTCATACTTACATTGGCATTGTTATTGGGAAACCGCTTTTTTTCCGTCAACAATTTCCAATCCATGTCCTTTCAGATCAGTGAATTCGGTTTTTTTGCTTTGGCTATGTCTCTGGCCATGCTGACGGGCGGCATTGACCTTTCTATTGTCGCAAACGCGGGTTTAAGCGGTGTCATTATGGCGACGATAATGTCGGGCAAGGTAATCGCCATTACGGATGAAAACTCTCTGCTTGTGATGGTATTTGCCATTGCTGTGGCCCTGATTGTGTCTACAGCAGGCGGTCTGATAAATGGTATTTTGGTTGCGAAGCTTTCTGTACCTCCTATTCTTGCCACTCTTGGCACCATGATTTTATATAACGGCATGGGCATGGTACTCAGTAACGGTGAGAGTGTAGGCGTAAAGGTGGAAGCATTTTCCGATATTGGCATCAAAACAGTTTTTGGAATACCTGTCATATTTATTATGCTTGTCATCACGCTGGTGGTGGTCAGCACGATATTGTCAAGGACAGGTTTCGGCAAAAAAATATATCTTCTGGGCGAAAACCAGGCGGCTCTGCGCTTTTCAGGCGTAGATACGGAGAAGGTGCTGATTGAGACCTATGGAATTATAGGCTTTTTGATTGGTATAGCAGCGGTTATCATGGTTTCCCGTATCAATTCCGCCAGAATCGGCTTTGGCGAAACCTATCAGCTTCAGGCTATACTGGTAGCTGTATTGGCAGGATTTGACCCTGACGGAGGACGGGGCAAGGTCATAGGCGTTGTTTTGGGTATGACTGTTTTACAGTTTTTGCAAAGCGCCTTTACCATATTCAATTTCAGTCCATATTCCAAAAAACTGGTTTGGGGCGCCATGCTTTTGATTGTTATGATTATTAATTACTTCCTCAACAGGGAAAGAAAGCTAAAGGTAAAAAAATCGGCGAAGATTATACAGTCGGAGGTCAATTAGGAGGAGGGGCTTTTATGGACTATCAGAATACATATAAAACAATTTTAAAGGAATTGGATGAGGTATTTGGCAGAGTGGATTTAAGCCAGGTTCGGGATTTGATGGATAAAATCAAAGCGTCTGACAGGATTTTTCTCATGGGCGTCGGAAGGGAGGGTCTGGCAACCCGCGGCTTTGCCATGAGGCTGATGCATTTTGGCAAGGAGGTTCACTGGGGATGGGATGATACTACCCCTGCTGTGAAAAAAGGGGACTTGTTTATATTTACCTCTGGTTCCGGTGAAATCGGACATATCCATTATGTGGCGGAGGAGGTAAAGAAAACCGGCGCTGCCATTGCTGTAGTAACCGGTGTTCCGGACAGGAAGACGGCGCAGCTTGCAGATACAGTGGTGTGGGTGCCTGCCAGTGTATATAAAGGCAAGGACAACGTAGTCCCTTCTATACAGCCTATGGGTAATCTCTTTGAGCAGTCCCTGTTTATATTATTTGATATGATAATTATGTGGCTGGTGGATGAGTCTGACACTACATTCCAGAAAATGTCCGACAGGCACAGAAATTTTGAATAAAGCGGCCAAATAGGATTGCTTATCCTATGTCTTTTGCTGTGCTGCTTTGTTTTGGGTTTTTATTTCTTACTTATTTGGCAACAAGTTTTTCTCTCCCTAATATAGAATACCACAGAGGGTATGTACTCCTGTGGTATTCTTTTTTTGCGGATAAAACCGCTTTGATTGAAAAACGGGTAAGGCATTTTTGATAAAAGGTTTTGAGGGTGCCGCTGTGAAAGAAGGAAGTATGTATTGATAAGAAATGATAAAAAATTGACAATTAAATTGCTTCATATGATAATAGCTTAAAAGATATTAGTACCAAAGATAAACCATTTACGGTTCCATCTGAAAAGTTCAGCCCGGTGAGTCGGTTTGATTTTTCAGATATTTCAGGTTCCCTTTTATTTCCAATGTGCTGTTTTCATTTTGCCCTTTAGGGCATGAAAGAGAGGGTTTTCGGGGGGATTCTCCTCCTGAATTGTTTTGCGTCAGCACATCCTCATTTCATTCGGCCGCCTGCGGCGGGCGGATTTCTTTCCGCTGCCTAGTCTGGGGGAATCGGAAACTAGGTTGCATAGGCGAGCAGACGTAACACCGTAAGGTATAGACGCAGCGAACGACCAGCCCCTTCACAGGTCTTTTGGTTCTTTTCTTCTTAAGAAAAGAACATTAATATAGTTTTTAGTTAAGTTTATTTAAAATCCTATACATATTTAAACGATAGATAAACTAAAAAATACATTTATACTGTATTTGCTATGAAAAATACACAGCAGCAGATGGCATTTTTTGATATAGATTCAATTCATGAAACTATTTCAAATTCAGGATATTTCAGAAAGGATGATATGAATGAACAAAAAGATTTTTGAACTGATAGAGCAAGAGGATAAACGAAATCCATTGACAGATGAAGAAATTGCCAGGCGTCTGGGTGTTCTGCGCGAGGTTGTCACCAATATCAGAAGACAAAAGGGGATACCCGATTCCAGACAGAGAAGAAAGGACATGCTAAAGGAGGATATTACAGGGCTTTTGCGCAGTATGGGGCCAATCTCTGAGCGAAGGCTGACAACAGAATTAAACGCTAAGGGATACGGTATTGGCAAATATGCTGTGTCAAGACTGAAAAGAGAGGTGGAGGAGGAAAACGGAAATTTATCCGCCGCTTATGAGAATAAGAAACCCCTCCATATAACGAAAAGGGAAGAAAGCGAACAGGAAAAAGAATCTGCAAATACAGAGTCCGTTTTCAGCCGTTTTATTGGCTGTGAGGGAAGTATGAAAACGCAGATAGATAAAGCTCAGGCAGCACTTTTATATCCGCCGAAGGGTCTTCACACGCTGATTTTCGGTCCTTCCGGTGTTGGAAAAAGCTTTTTGGCGGAGCTGATGCATCAGTATGCTCTGAGAACGGACAATTTTGATGCGGAAGCACCCTTTGTGGAATTTAACTGCGCCGATTATGCGGATAACCCACAGCTTCTTTTAGCACAGCTTTTTGGATATGCGAAAGGAGCCTTTACCGGCGCTTCTGAAAACAAAAAGGGGTTAGTTGAACTGTGTGACGGCGGCATTTTATTTTTAGACGAGGTACACCGGCTGCCGCCGGAGGGACAGGAAATATTGTTCTATCTTATTGATAAAGGCCGTTTCCGCCGTCTTGGGGAAGCGGACACCCAAAGAAAAACAAATATTATGATGATAGCTGCGACAACAGAAAATCCGGAGAGCGCTCTTCTTTTGACATTTCGCCGCAGGATACCAATGTGTATTGAAATAAGGGCCTTAAAGGACAGACCACTTGAGGAAAAAATGGAGTTTATCAAGCTTTTTTTCCTTCATGAATCAAGACGCCTGGGGCAGGCGCTCCATGTGGAGAGCGATGCAATAAAATATCTTTTGTCTTACGACTGCCCGGGAAATGTAGGACAGCTGAAAAGTGATATACAGGTGAGCTGTGCCAAGGCGTTTTTGGAAGCAAAGCTCAGTCTCAGAGACAAAATCTATGTTACGGCGCAGGATTTGAGCGAGAGCATACGCAGCCACACAGCTGATGTCAGTATGAACAGAGGCTTTAAGGACATAATAAAGGGAGACACCGTTTTCTCTCCCGACAACAGTATGGCATATGACGAAAATAAAAAAATAAATATTGATGACGGCAGTATCTATGCCATTATTGATTCCAAATATTCGGAGCTGAAGCAAAAGGGCTTTGACGACAGCATCATCAATACAATCTTGACAAAGGAAGTGGAGAAGGAGCTTGTCAGAAATGCGGAAGAGCCATACCTGAATGAGTTGAGCAGGCAGGAGCTTTGTAACATTGTCGGACAGGACATTTTGAAGCTGACCAATGAAGTCTATCTCTTTGCGCTTAAGAGGCTGCCCGATTTGAGCTCCAGCTTATTGTTTCCTCTGGCAATTCATTTGAGCGCCGTTTTGGATCACCTGAAAAATAATAAACGGATACGAAATACAAATTTTGTGCATATTAAGGATTTGTATTTGAAGGAATATGAGGTTTCTCTTGAGATAGTGCAGCTGATTAATCAAAAAATATACAAAACACTGCCAAGGGAAGAGGCAACATTTATAGCCATGTACCTGAAAAATTTCCAAAACAATAAAAGCATCAGGGAAAAGAAAATAGGCGTTCTGGTGGTAAGCCACGGCAGAGTGGCCTGCGGTATGGCGGAGGTGGCGAACAGAATACTGAATGTGAATCATGCCATTGGCCTTGAAATGTCATTGACAGATGCGCCAAGCGTTATGCTGGAAAAAATCATCAGTGTGGTCAGCCGCATTGACCAGGGAAAGGGCTGTATCATACTGGCCGATATGGGCTCTCTGCTGTCCTTTGAGGAGGCTATTGAGGAAAAGACGGGCGTAAAGGTTATGGTTGTGGGCAGAGTAGACACTTTGATGGTATTGGAATGCCTCAGAAAAGTTCTTTTGACGGAGGAAACCATCGAGAGCATTGCCCAAGAGCTTGATATCAAGAATTATCCCCTTGTCAGTTCCGCTCTCTCCGGGGTTCCCAGGAAAAAGGCAATACTCTGCCTTTGCATTACAGGACAGGGCAGCGCTAAGGTAATAGAGGAATTATTGTACAAAAGGCTGGAGAGCAGCATCCAATTTGTAGATATTATTACAAAAGGATACATTGAAAATGAAAAAGTGGAAAATATAATAGCGGAAGTGGAAAAATCTTATGAAATTATTGCCGCTGTAGGCACCATTGACCCATGTATTCCGAGGATACCCTTTATTCCCATTGAAACCATATATGAGTTTAAAGGGATATCGCGCCTTCGGAGTATTGTCAAAAAGCATACAGCCGCAGTAAAAAACGATTTGAGTGAGGTGCTGCCGCTGGAATTTATTTTTACCAATACAGATTTCAGGTACAAGGATCAGGTTATTGATGCTGCCGTAGAAAAAATGGTTGAAAACGGATATGTGGACAAGGAATATCTGCTCAGCGTCTATAAAAGGGAGGCTGTAGCGCCCACTTTCTTAAAGGGAGGCATTGCAATACCCCATGGGGAGAGCCGTTTTATTACAAAACCAGTCATTGCCGTTACAAAACTGGACAATCCCGTGAGCTGGGACGGTACAAATTCAGCCGATATTATATTTACGTTGGCCCTTGAAGAAAATTCAAAAAAATATTTTGAACAGCTGTATGCGGTAATTTCCCATGAGGACAGCATGGAGGGCATACGGAAAGCAGAAAATGAAAAGGAAATTGCGGATATTTTGTATGGGGTTACAATTCCGGCCAAATAATTGGCACATTTCTTGCTTTGTATAGAAAGTAATACAAAGGAGGTGAGGAAATTGAAAGATTTTCCAAAGGTTACAATTATTTTAAGGGGATACGATTATGAGCAGGTCAGAACAGTTGTGAAGGTATTGGCGGAAAGCAGTATCCGTTCTGTGGAAATAACCATGAATTCCCCTGACGCGTTTGAAATCATTTCTAAAATTTCCAATGAGTTCGGCGACAGGGTGATGGTAGGAGCCGGAACGGTAATGACTCTTGAGGAGGCGGTGGGAGCCGTTGAGGCGGGAGCGCAGTTTATACTTGCACCTGTTATGCTCAAAAAGGAGATATTGGAATATTGCAGGCTTAAGGGTGTTATCACAGTGCCGGGTGCCTTTTCGCCTACGGAAATCCATCAAAGCTTCCAGGACGGAGCCGATATTGTAAAGGTGTTTCCGGCCCATGTACTGGGCAGCAAATATTTGAAGGATATTGCGGCGCCTCTTGGTAAAATGGAGCTGATGGTGGTAGGCGGTATCAATTCCGACAACATACTGGAATACTTTGAGGCTGGGGCAACCTGTGCGGGCATTGCCAGCGGCGTCTTTGAAAAGGACGACATCAAAAACCGGAATGAGGAGGGCCTGAGAAGGTCTATCGCTTATCTGGAAAACAAGTTAGGGAGATTACAATGAGTGACAAATTATTTTTCAACGAAAATCTGATTTTTAAAATAAAAGGCTTGGACACGAACAAAGAGGTATTGTCTTTTGTGGCGGATAAGCTTTACAAAGAAGACTGTGTCAATGACGAATACAAGGACGCTATATTAAAAAGAGAGGAAAGCTTTCCGACAGGACTGTTTACAGGCGCAATCAATATTGCCATTCCCCATGCGGACTGCGCTTATGTTAAGAAAGCGGCCCTCGCCATTGGTGTCTTGGATAAACCGGTAGAATTTCAATCCATGGATGATCCGGATAAGTCAATTGGCGTCAGCCTTGTGATAATGCTTGCCTTAAGCGAGCCCCACGGGCATCTGGAAATGCTTCAGAAGGTTGTGGAACTGATTAAAAACCAGGATGACCTGAAGGAAATCGTAGAAAGTGAAGATACAAAAAAGGTATTTGATTTGATAAGCAGATATTTACTGTAAAAAAAGGAGAGAATATAAAATGAAAAATGTATTGGTAGCTTGCGGCAATGGAATTGCAACCTCAACAGTAGTCGCTTCTAAAATCAGGGAGGCTTGCGAGGAAAACGGTATCCCTGTCAATGTAACACAGTGTAAATTGCTGGAGGTTGAATCAAAAGCGGGAAACTTTGATTTACTGGTTACAACAGGCAAATTTACAGGCGGGGATGTAAAGGTTCCTGTTATCGGCGCGATTTCTCTTTTGACAGGAATCGGGGAGGAAGACACTCTGAATGAAATTATAGAGGCTTTGAAATAAGCCTCATACTCGAAGGAGGATTATACCATGCAATTTATTTATAATATATTTAATGTATTGCTGGATGCGGGCCCAACGGTTTTTTTGCCTATCATCATGACAGTAATCGGACTTATTTTCGGCGTTAAATTTTCAAAGGCATTCCGTTCCGGTCTGACCATTGCCATCGGTTTTGCCGGCATCAAGCTGGTTATCAATCTTTTATCCACTAACCTGGGGCCGGCGGCACAGGCTATGGTTGAAAACTTCGGCATTCATCTTGATATTATAGACGTTGGCTGGGGCGCAATTGCGGCGGTTACCTGGTCTGTGCCCATTATTGCGGTTTTGATTTTCAGTATTCTTGCAACAAACATTGTCATGCTTTTACTGAAAGCGACTGATACTTTGGACGTTGACATCTGGAACTATCATCACATGGCCATCGTCGGCATTATGGCCTACTACGTGACAAATAATGTGGCCATTGCCATTGCGGCGTCTGTAGTTATGGCGGTTATTACCTTTAAGCTTTCTGACTGGACTGCGCCTTTGGTTGAAAAATATTTCGGTCTTCCGGGTGTTTCCCTTCCGACGATGTCCGCACTGTCCTCCGTTGTCATTGCGGCGCCGTTAAACTGGCTTTTGGACAGAATTCCAGGCGTCAATAAGCTGGAATTTTCTGTGAAGGACGCTAGGAAGTATCTTGGTTTCTTTGGCGAGCCTATTATCATGGGTCTTTTATTGGGCTGTGTTATCGGTGCGCTGGCAAAATACAATGTTGCAGCAATTCTTTCTCTGGGTGTAAACATGGCGGCGGTTATGGTATTGATTCCAAAAATGACTTCTTTATTTATGGAAGGACTTATGCCAATTTCCGAAGCGGCAAAGAAATTCACGCAAAAGAAATTCAAGGGCAGAAAATTCCTGATAGGTCTTGATGCGGCGGTCGTTGTAGGTAATCCAGAGGTTATCACTACCTCCCTTATTGTCATCCCTTTGACCATTTTCATGGCGGCGGTTCTTCCCGGAAACAGAGTGCTTCCCTTTGCCGATCTTGCGGTCGTTCCCTTCAGGGTTGCATTGGTGGTTGCTATGACAAGAGGAAACCTGTTTAAAAATATTATTATCGGTCTTGCCTGTACAGGCGCAATACTTTTGGCAGGTACGGCGACAGCCCCTGTGCTGACAGCCCTTGCCACCTCTGTAGGCATTGACTTTGCGGGAACAGGCGGCACCATGATTTCTTCCTTTGCCGCAACAAGCCTGACAGTGAGCTTTCTTGTTTACGAAGCGTTTATATCAAATCTCTTTATCAGTATCCCTATACTGGTTATCGTTATTGCGGCGGTTTGGGTATATATGGACGTTTACAGAAAGAAAAAAATTGGCGGTGCTGACGATGCGGGAGACGCGGCGGAAGCAGGCGGCGCAGAATAATTGCGGGAGGAGTTACAATGAAAATAACAGATGTAAAGGTATATGAAGTAAAGCCTCGCTGGATATTTGTAAAGGTAACAACTGACGAGGGCATAGACGGCTGGGGAGAAATGGTATCCGGCACAAAAACACAGACGGTTGTTCACGGCGCCTTAGAGATGGCAAAAAGAATTATCGGCCGTGACCCCATGCAGATAGAAGGCCTTTGGCAGGAGCTTTATCGTGTGTTCTTCCGCGGCGGCCCTATTAATATGACAATCATTTCCGGCCTTGAGATGGCAATGTGGGATATCAAGGGAAAATATTACAACGCTCCTGTCTATGACCTTCTGGGCGGTGCGTGCAGGGATAAGATTAAGGTCTATTCCTGGATTGGCGGCGACAGGCCGGAGGATGTTGTGGAGCAGGCCCAGGACAGAGTAGACCGTGGCTTTGACGCCATCAAGATGAACGCCACGGAGGAGCTTCACTATATAGACTCCCTCCAAAAAATAGACGCGGTTGTGGGAAGAGTGGCCTCTCTTCGCGATAAATTCGGTACAGGCCTGAATATCGGTGTGGACTTCCACGGCAGGGTGCATAAGCCTATGGCGAAGGTGCTGGCAAAAGCGCTGGACGAATACAGGCCTATGTTTTTGGAGGAGGTTGTCCTCAGTGAGAACATGGAATCCTTCAAGGAGGTGGCAAAATACACTTCTTCTCCTCTGGCGACAGGGGAGCGGCTTTACACCAGATGGGATTTCAAGAGACTCTTTGAAACAAATGTCATAGATATTGTTCAGCCGGATATTGCCCTTACAGGCGGCATTCTGGAGACAAAAAAAATACTCAGCATGGCTGAGGCTTATGATGTTGCGGGGGCACCCCATGCGCCCTACGGCCCTATCGCACTGGCTGCAACGCTTCAAATTGACGTCTGCACGCCAAATGTATTTATTCAGGAGCAGTCTCTGGGTATTCATTACAACAAGGGCTTTGACCTTCTTGATTTTGTAAAGAATAAAGAGGTATTCCAGTACAGGGACGGCTATGTGGATATTCCGACAAAGCCCGGACTGGGACTTGAAATTGACGAGGAAAAGGTAAAGGAAGTATCTGCCGAGGGTCTTGAATGGTCTAATCCAAACTGGAAAAATTATGACGGTACAAAGGCTGAGTGGTAAAAGAGAGTACAGGTTCTATTTTTGAGACCTTTGTGGGGCGGCAGACGGGAAGGTTTGCCGCCCTTTTCTATCACGGGGAGGTGCGGCAATGGGCTTTGATACAGTCATATTTGATTTGGACGGTACTCTTTTGAATACGCTGGATGATTTGGCGGACAGCGTTAATGAGGCTTTGGAAGCCTTAAGCTGTCCGCAGAGGAGTCTGGAGGAAATCAGAGGATATATTGGAGTTGGCGTGCATTATCTGATGAAAAACGCTTTGCCTCAAGGGGCGGATGACGAAAAAATAGAAGAAGCTGTCTTGCAGTTTCAGAAATTTTATAGGAAAAACATGAGTAATAAAACGAAGCCCTATGACGGTATCTGCTCGCTTTTAGAAGAGCTTTGGGAGAGAGGCATTAAAATGGCTGTTGTATCCAACAAAAGCGATGGCAACGTAAAAAAACTTGTCGGCGCTTTGTTTGGGGAATACATCAAAATTGCCGTCGGGGAGAGGGCACATCGTAAAAGAAAGCCTGCGCCCGACAGCGTCAATGAGGTGATAAAGCTTTTGGACACGGTGCCTGACAGGGTACTTTATATCGGCGATACGGAAGTGGATATGGAAACGGCCAAAAATGCCGGAGTACACGCTGTGGGTGTAACCTGGGGGTTTCGGAACAGGAAAAATTTACAGGAGGCTGGTGCCCAAAGTATCATTGACAGTCCTAAGGAGATTATGTTATTTTTTCAGTGACGCGGAAGGCCTTGCCCTGCCGTGCATAGACCGCTGTGTGGAAAAGAAATAAAATTTTTGCTTTTCAGGCATTGGTATTACATGCAATCTTACAGCAAATATAATGTTCTTTAAAAAAGAATTTTGTTTATGGAGGGATAGAATATGGAAGCTATTGATATTAAAATTAACGCAAAAACGGGAATCCACGCCAGACCGGCTTCGGAGATTGTAAAGCTTGCCAAGGGATATAAAAGTACGGTAAATATCGTAAAGGGTGATAAGAAGGGTAACTGCGCCAGCATCATTGGCATTCTTGCTCTTGGCCTTCAAAACGGCACAGAGGTTTCTGTGACCGCCGAGGGTGAGGACGAGAAGGAAGCGGCAAAGGCCGTGGCAGACTTTATCGCGTCCATTGAAGATTAAGGCGGAGGTTTGTTTATGAATATAATTGACGTTGCAAAGACCGCATCAAAGGGTATTGTTATGGGAAAGGCCTTTCTTGCAAGGGCCGAAGCCCTTGTCATAGACGACAGGAAAATTGAGGATAAGGAAAAAAAGGCGGAGCTTCAAAAGTTTCAGAGGGCAGTCGGCGATACACAACGCCAGCTTACTGAGTTGGCCGAAAAGAATGAGATTTTTGCCGCTCATCTGGAGGTGGCGGGGGATCCGACGCTTGCGGACAGCGTAGAGGCTAAAATTACAGGAGAAAACAAAAATGCAGAGCAGGCGCTGGAGGAGAGCAAAAATGAAATCAGCGCCATGTTTGAGGCCATTGACGATGAATATCTGAGAGAGAGAGCCGCTGACGTCAAGGATGTGTGCAGGCGCATTTTGGCCAATATCAAGGGAGTGCGCTTAAATCCCTTTGAGGACATCCGGGATGAGGTCATTGTCATTGCCAACGATTTAGCTCCCTCTGATACAGCCGTCATGGATTTTACAAAGGTTTTAGGCTTTATTACTGAGGCGGGAGGCGTGACAAGCCATGTCTGCATTATGGCAAGAAGCATGGAAATCCCTGCCCTGGTGGGAGTAGGAGAAATAATGAGCCGGGTATCTGACGGAGATATGGTGATACTGGACGGCGTGGAAGGAAAAATTATACTTAACCCTGAAAAGGACATACTGGAGCAGTACCGCAAAAAGGCGGAAGAATACAAGCATGAAAAGGAAGAGCTAAGAAAGCTGAATGGCCTTCCCGCCGTCACAAAGGACGGCAGGACAGTTTTGCTTTTTGCCAACGTAGGCAATGTTACGGACGTGGAGAATGCGGTAAAGCTCGGCGCTGAGGGAGTGGGCTTATTCAGAAGTGAGTTTTTGTATATGGAAAGCAAAGGCGGCTTCCCGTCGGAGGAGGAGCAGTATCTGGTCTATAAAGAGGCCATTGAAAAAATGGATGGCAGGCCGATGATAATCAGAACGCTTGATATTGGCGGTGATAAGGAGTTGTCCTATTATAAATTCGACAGGGAGGAAAATCCCTTCCTGGGCTGGAGAGCTATCCGTATTTGTCTGGATCTAAAGGATGTGTTTAAAGCACAGCTCAAAGCGCTTTTGCGTGCCAGCGCTTTTGGAGATATCAGAATAATGTATCCCATGATAATTTCTGTGGACGAGTATCGGGCGGCGACAGAGGTTTTGGAGGAGTGCAAGGAGGAGCTGCAAAAAGACGGCATTGCATTCAACAAAGCGATTGAGACAGGAATTATGGTGGAAACACCGGCGGCTGTGCTGTGCTGTGAGGATTTGGCGAAGGAAGTGGATTTTTTCAGCATTGGCACAAACGACTTGACACAGTATGTTCTGGCGGTGGACAGGGGAAATCAGAAAATAGCAAAGCTATATAATTCCTTTCATCCCGCAGTTTTGAGAAGTATCAAGATGGTAATTGATGCCGGTCATAAATATGGCAAGGAAGTCGGTATGTGCGGCGAGTTTGCCAGTGATGAGAAGGCAATGCCCCTCCTTTTGGGTATGGGACTGGATGAATTTTCCATGGCGGCCAATGATATTGCCTCTATTCGATATAAAATCAGGAATTTTACACTGGAAGAGGCAAAGCAAATGGCGGAAAGGGTTCTCCAAATGGGGACAGCAGAGGAGATCAAAAGTTATCTCGGTATGAAGCAATAAGGAAATAAAGGCTTAAAGCTCTGTTTATTTTTCAAAGTTATACAAAAGTATAGAAAGCCGGAATACAATCGACTGTGAAGGTGTGAAATTGTGTTCCGGTTTTTGTTGTGAAGGAATAGGTCTTTAAATCATCATTTTTCCCTGCCTTATTTAGAGAATTGAAGTTTTACATATGAAATAATATTTAATAAAATCCTATAGGATTTTAATTAAACTTAACTGAAAACTATATTAATGTTCTTTTCTTAAGAAGAAAAGTACATAGAAATGTTTTTGTTTTTAAGGTTTAAGTATAGAATTTTTGATTAAAATTCTATACTTTTAAATTTACAAACTGTTCATCATCTTATCTTCGCAGTACAGCGGCAGAAAGTGGACTTTTCCGCAGGTTTTTGTTTTTTTGTGGCGTTTGCGGGAATAATATGGTATAGTGATGATAAATTTCAGCGCAGCAACCTCGAAGCCTGTGGTTTCTCGGTACATTTGCTATGCAAATGGCCTTATCTGAGCATATCTTTACAAGCAAGCTTGTATGGTATTCTCCTCAAATGCTCTTTTCTCCGCTTTTATGATATAATGTCCGCGAAGAAGCGGAGGTAGCGCGAAAAGTAAGCAAGCGGACTGCTTGCAGCCAAGATTGCTTATTTTGAAGCGTTAGAGGAGCAACGCGACCGAGCAAAACAAAGTTTTGCGAGGTTCTCCGCGTAAATTTATGATATAATGTTTCGACATAAACAAAAAGCAAACGTTGGAGTGTGTATCAATATGGTTTTCAGCAGTATGAATTTTCTTTTTTTGTTTTTGCCGGCGCTTTTGGTGGCTTATTTTATTGTACCGAAAAAATGCAGAGGCATGAGGAATATGGTTCTGTTAATATTCAGTCTGTTATTTTATGCCTACGGAGAACCGGAATTTGTTGTGGTTATGGTGATTTCCATACTGCTCAACTATGTGTTTGGTTTAGGGGTGGAAAAAGGCGGCAGAAAGGGTTTTTTAGTTTTTTTGGCAGTTCTTTGCAATATAGGGCTGTTGGTTTACTTTAAATATACCATGTTTTTGATAGAAAATATAAACGGGGCGTTTGGGCTGTCTCTGACAGTCAAAAAAATAGTGATGCCTATTGGTATCTCCTTTTTTACCTTTCAGGGAATGAGCTATGTCCTTGACATCTATATGGGTAATGCCAAGGCGCAGAAAAACCCGCTGAATGTTATGCTCTATATTTCTCTTTTTCCGCAGCTTATTGCGGGCCCTATTGTGCGCTATGAGACTGTAGCGGGGGAAATTACAAAAAGGAACGAAAATTTTGAGGAATTTGCTGATGGCATTGTCCGCTTTATCATTGGCCTGGGAAAGAAAATAGTAATTGCAAACCAGATGGGATATGTGGCGGACAAAATATTTCTTCAGCCTTTAGGGGAAATGACTGCTCCTTTGGCGTGGATTGGCGCTGTTGCCTATACCTTTCAGATTTATTATGATTTTTCCGGTTATTCCGATATGGCCATAGGTCTTGGAAAAATATTCGGTTTTCATTTTCTTGAAAATTTCAATTATCCCTATATTTCAAGATCCGTCACAGAATTCTGGAGACGGTGGCATATTTCTCTGAGCACCTGGTTTCGGGACTATATTTATATTCCAATGGGCGGAAACAGAGTTTCTCTTGCAAAGCAGATACGCAATATTTTTGTTGTATGGCTGTTAACGGGAATATGGCATGGCGCTGCCTGGAACTTTATGTTCTGGGGTATTTACTTTGGCGTACTTTTAATTTTGGAAAAGTACGTTTACGGAAGGTATCTCCAAAGGCTTTGGTCTCCCATACAGCATATCTATGCCATGACCCTTGTTGTTTTGAGCTGGGTTTTATTCCGTGCACCTACATTGGGCTTTGCTCTGGATTATATAAAAATTATGTTTACCGATTTTGTGCTGGATGGGAAATCTATCTTTTATCTTCATGATTACTGGGTATTTTTTGCCATTGCCTTTATTGGCGCGATGCCCTTTAAGGTATGGCTGGAGAACACTGTAAAGAAATTAAAATCTGAGAGGGTCAGTCTTTTTTTGCTGTATCCCGCAAAAAGTGTATTCGCTCTGTGCGTGTTTGCAGTGTCCTTTCTCTACCTGCTCAGCTCCAGTTTTAATCCCTTTATCTATTTCCGTTTTTAAGAAGGTGCAGAAAATGAAAAAGCTAGGAAATATTATTATTGTATTCGGCTTTCTGTTTATTCTTTTTTTTATTCCCATAGGAACAAAGCTGAAAAAAAATCAGACTTTTTCCGTCTATGAAAACAGGGCCTACGCCGCTTTTCCTGCACTCAACAGGGAAACGCTTTTCAGCGGACAGTTTGTAAACGGCGTCAACGACTATTTTACGGATCATGTCATTGGCCGCAATACAGTTTTAAAGGCATACGCAAGGCTGAATATGGATGTTTTAAAAAAGACAGTGGTAAATGATGTTGTTATCACGCCGGAGGTATTGTTAAGCTATCATGAGTCAGACAGCTTTGATAAAAATGCCATCGATGAAAAAACGGCTCATATGGTATCAGAGCTCTCCTCGCTCAACGGCAAAATAGAGGAATATGGCGGCTGTTTTTTGTATGTGGGCATACCGGAGCAGTATTCTGTTTTTTATGATAAATTTCCCGACTATCTGGCCAGTGAGCATGAAATGCTCCTTTACACGGAAAAAGGTTTTTTTGAAGGACTGGAAATGGCCGGCGTCCCTGTACTGAAAATGAGGGATATTCTTTTTGCGGAGGGGAATGTGTCAGAAAAGTATTCCAGTATGGATCATCACTTTAACTATTACGGCGCCTTTGACATCTATGGACATATTATAAAGAGTATAAACGAGATAACGGGCAGTGACCTGATTCCCCTTACGAAGGCCGACATAGAGTTTGAAGAATTGCCTCAGCGTTTCCTGGGATCCAGAAACAGAAAGCTCTATGACAATTATCCGAATGATGAAAAGGTCATTATCGGAAGACTGAAGGATCCTGTGGAATTTTCACGCTATGACAATGGGGAAGAGAGGGAAAGCTCGGTTTACAGTCTGCCTGCGGAGGACGCGCAGTTTGTCAATTACAATGTCTACATGGGTGGGGATATTGCCAATACAGTAATAAAAACAAACCGGCCGGAGCTTCCGGATTTGCTTATCTTTGGGGATTCCTTCACAAACCCTGTGGAGACCCTTTTATATCAAAACTTTAATACCACCCACAGTCTTGATTTGCGCTATTACACAGAGGATGATTTATATGGCTATATAGACAAGTTCCAGCCGGATATTGTCCTTTGCATCAGGGATGACACGGCATATTTGAGTACAGACGGCAATGGGAGGTTCCGCAGGGCGGAGCAATAGAGGACAAACATAAAACTATGTGTCAATAATCCTTTTTTAGCTGTTTAAAAGCCGCTGCTTGGTGACGTAGTGCCCTGTGTATGGTATCCACAGAGAAAGCAGCATGGAGATACCGTGGCGGGCACAGTATGCAGCCTCGCAAAGCGGGGGGCTATACTTTTTTCTCATTCCAAAAAGCTGCAAAGGGACTTTTTTAACACTCTGACGGTCAGGGCCATGCACCCTGGCTGTTTTTTTACTCTCAAGCGTCCGAAGCCGGGTCAGCGGGGGGGGGAGATTATCTTTGCCGGCATTGATTGAGCCACTGCCCAGGGCTATTTTTTGTTGCCTTTGCCGTTAAAAAGTATTAAAATAGCAACAGGCTTTTATGTGATGCGATGGCATTTGTTTACTGCGGAAAAAGCCTGCTGCCGATTCTATTTATTTATCACTATGGTACCTTGAAAAGTAAAAAAACGCTTTTATATTTACAGAAAGTACCCCATTTGATTTGGCAATTTTGCCAAAATAACCCCATATTGTTATGTTTCCCTTGTGAAAAAGTCGAATTTAGCAAATTTGGCCGATTTTGAAAAATTTCTATTGAAAACAAAAACTATACATGGTATAGTCTTTGTTATGAATACAAATGTTTATCCTACAAATACAAGGAGATGCCTATGAAAGAAGATAAGAACTTTTATATAGTAGATAAAAGTGTTTTGCCGGAAATCTTTATCAAGGTAATGGAAGTCAAAAACCTGCTGGAAAGCGGTAAGGAAAAAACGGTGCAGGATGCTGTGAATAAGGTGGGAATCAGCAGAAGCGCTTTTTACAAGTACCGTGACTCTGTTCAGCCTCTTTACGAAAACACCAGGGGCAAAACGGTGACGCTTGCTTTGAATCTGGATCATACGCCGGGACTTTTGTCCTCTGTACTCAATAATATCGCAAGTGTTGGAGCAAATATTTTGACAATCAACCAGACAATACCCATAAACGGTATTGCCAATGTGACAATTACGATTGAGACAGATGCCATGGAAAGTGATCTGGGGACTTTTATGGAAACCATAGAGTCATTGGATGGAATACAGACATTTAAAATAATCGCTAGGGAGTGACGAAATGATTAACATAGCAATATTGGGGTACGGTACGGTTGGAAGCGGCGTTTACGAGGTTATCACAAGAAACCGCGCTATTGTAAATGAGAAGGCAGGAGAGGAAATTAATATCAAATATGTCCTTGACTTGAGGGATTTTCCGGGCATGCCGGTTCAAA
The DNA here is from genome assembly GCA_019422105.1 of Bacillota bacterium. Taxonomy (GTDB): domain Bacteria; phylum Bacillota; class Clostridia; order Lachnospirales; family Anaerotignaceae; genus JAHZDZ01. Next base: position 84,941 of record JAHZDZ010000012.1, read on the forward strand.
AGGTAATTACGCACAATTTTGATGATATTTTAAAGGATGACAGTGTAAGAGTGGTTGTGGAGGTTATGGGAGGCATTGAGCCGGCATATACTTTTGTAAAAAACGCCCTTCTTAAGGGAAAGCATGTGGCAACCTCCAATAAGGCGCTTGTGGCCGCACACGGTCCGGAGCTTTTGCGGATAGCCAGAGATAAAAACATCAATTTTCTTTTTGAAGCCAGCGTGGGCGGCGGCATTCCCATTATCAGACCCTTCAACTCATCTCTGACAGCCGACAGCATAGAGGAGGTTACGGGAATACTCAACGGAACCACTAATTACATACTGACGGAGATGGCACAAAAGGGTAAGGATTTTTCAGAGGTTTTAAAGGATGCCCAGGATCTTGGCTATGCGGAAAAGGATCCCACTGCGGATGTGGAGGGACATGACGCCTGCCGCAAGATTGCCATATTGACTTCTCTGGCCCATGGAAAAACAGTGAATTATGAGGATATATATACAGAGGGTATCACAAAAATAACAGACAGGGATATTTTATATGCCGAAAAAATGGATTCTTCCATCAAGCTTATCGGCACAAGCAAAAGTCTGCCGGAGGGAGTTTATGCCAGGGTTGCGCCTGTTATTTTACCGAAAACACATCCGCTTTGTAATGTCAACGGCGTATTTAACGCCATTTTTGTAAAGGGAAATGTACTGGGAGATGTGATGTTTTACGGAAGCGGCGCGGGAAGTCTTCCCACAGCCAGCGCGGTTGTGTCTGATATTGTTGATGCGGTCAGGCACATGGATACAAATATACGAATATTATGGTCTGAGGATAAATTGGAGATACTGCCTATTCAAAATGCACCGGTGAAGGCCCTTATACGCATTGCCTCAAAGAAAACAGAGGAGGCGAAGAAAGCGGCCGAGGACATTTTTGGAGCAGTACAGTTTCTCAGCCTTGATGGAATAGAGGATGAATTTGCGCTTATTTGCGCGGAGGAGACGGAAGAAAGCCTGAAGGAAAAAATGGAACGAATGGAGGAAAATGCGGCTGTGGACGAAATTAGAAACATGGTGCGCATGGAAGGTTAATATGTTACATATCAGAGTACCTGCAACATCTGCGAATATGGGCCCTGGCTTTGACTGTATCGGTGTGGCGCTGAAGCTATACAATCATATTTGGTTTGAGGAGATACAGGAGGGCCTTGAAATTACGGTCAGAAAGAAACAGGAGTTAAAAATACCGGAGAATGAAAGTAATTTGATATACAGGACTATGTCGGATTTTTATGCCTCCATCGGGCGGAAAATGCCGGGTATCCGTATGATACAGGAGGATGACATTCCAATGACACGCGGGCTTGGCAGCAGCGCCGCCTGCATCGTCTCGGGACTTATGGCTGCCAATGCTTTGAGCCGGGCAGGGTATACTGTGGACGATCTGGCACAGGTAGCTGCAAGAATAGAGGGCCATCCCGACAACTCCAATCCCGCCTTATACGGAGGGATGGTTGTGGGGGCTATGGATGAGAGGGAGGCCAGGCATGTACAGATACCTCTTCCCGAAAACCTGTCCTTTGCGGTAATGGTGCCCGATTTTCCCATGTCGACGAAGGCGTCAAGGGAAGTGGTGCCGGATGAATTCAGCAAAAAGGATGCGGTTTTCAATTCCTCCCGCTGTGCACTTCTGGCGGCTTCTATGATGAGCGGGAAGCTTGAAAATCTGGAAATGGCCATGGAGGACAGAATCCACCAGCCCTACAGAAAAAAGCTGATTCCAAATTACGACGAAATATTTGAAAAAAGCAGACATAACGGGGCTGCCGCCACTTATCTGAGCGGAGCCGGCTCTACACTGATGGCTATTATTACCGATGATAAAAAAGAAAATTTTGAAATTAATATGACGGCCTTTTTGAAGACACTGCCGCACCACTGGAAGCTTTCTGTTTTAAAACCCGATCTGGAAGGCGCAAAAATTTTATCAGAATAGTAAGGGGGAACTACCTTGTTAATTGTACAAAAATTCGGCGGAAGCTCCGTCGCAAACAAAGAGCGTGTCTTTAATGTCGCCAGGCGCATTATTGATACGTACAATAAAGGAAATCAGGTTGTGGTTGTATTGTCCGCACAGGGTGATACGACGGATGAGCTGATTGAAAAGGCCAGGGAAATCAATCCGAATGCGTCAAGAAGGGAAATGGATATGCTTCTTTCCATCGGTGAGCAGCAGTCAGTCGCTCTTATGGCTATGGCTATCAACTTTTTAGGCTATCACGCTATCTCCTTGAACGCCGCGCAGGTAGGGATTGAATCCACTTCCGCCTACTCAAACGCCAGAATAAAAACAATCTCTACAGAGAGATTGGAGCAGGAAATCAACAGAAGAAATATTGTTATCGTGACGGGCTTTCAGGGTATCAACAAGTTTGGGGATGTGACCACCTTGGGAAGAGGCGGATCTGATACGACGGCTGTTGCCCTTGCTGCCGCCCTCCATGCTGATTTATGTGAGATATATACGGATGTGGACGGCGTCTATACGGCCGACCCTAGAATTGTAAAGGACGCCAGAAAAATTGACGAGATCAGCTATGACGAAATGCTGGAGCTGGCGGCTTTGGGCGCAAAGGTGCTTCATCACCGCTCTGTGGAGCTGGCAAAAAAATACAATGTCAAATTAGTGGTGCGTTCCAGTCTTACAAATGCAGAAGGTACCCTTGTTAAGGAGGAATATAACGTGGAGAAATTACTGGTAAGCGGTGTCGCTTCCGATAAAGATGTTTCCAGAATATCGGTTATGGGAGTCAATGATGAGCCGGGAAGGGCGTTTCAGCTTTTCTCCCTTTTGGCGAAGGCAAATGTCAGCGTAGATATTATATTGCAGTCGGTAGGAAGGGATGGCACAAAGGATATTTCCTTCACCGTAGGAAAAAATGATCTGGATATTGCTTTAAAGGCGCTGGAGGAGAATAAGGAAAGGCTTTCCGCAAAGGCGATTCTTCATGATGATAAAATTGCAAAGGTATCTGTTGTGGGCGCCGGAATGTCAAATAACACAGGAGTTGCCAGCATGATGTTTGAGGCTTTGTATGACGCGGGTATCAACATTAACATGATTTCCACATCGGAGATCAAAATTTCCGTGCTGGTCAGTGAAAAGGATGTGGAGGAAGCGATGATAGCAATCCACGATAAATTTAAGCTGGCCCAGACCAATATGAAAACACTTTAAAAATCAGCCGTAGGCTGCTGGTTTAACGGGTTGGACGATGAGTCCAACCCGTTTTTATAATCTCTTATAATTCTGTAGCATAAAAATGAAATTGATTCTATCTTTTGAATAGGTTTTAAATAATTCTGCAATTGATTAATGCGGAAGCGTTTTTACAGTCCCAATTTTCAGGGCGGGACGGTACACATATAAGACGGGCGCAGTAATATCTGATGCACAAAATGTTTTTTGCAGTAAAAAAATGACACTCCAAGCTGTTTATTCAGCGGAAAGAGTGTCATTTTAAAAATAATTCGTTTGGGAGTTTGTCTGTGTCAAATTCTATTTATTTTCCATAAATTCCTTTATTTTTTCCAGCATTTTTGCCATATCATCATCTGTGCCAATGGTAATGCGAAGATAATTTTCAATGCGCGGCAGTCTGAAATAGCGCACAAAAATATCCTGTTTTTTCAGGTAGTTGAATATATCCTCCGCTTTGCAGGACGGGTGTGTGACAAAAATAAAATTGGAGTGGCTTGGGCATACTCGGAAGCCAAGCTTTTCCATCTGCTTTACTGTCTTTTCTCTTGTCGATTTAATTTTTTCCACCGTTTCCACAAAGTAGTCGTTGTCTGCTACACTGGCGGCTCCTGCGGCGATGGCCAGAGCGTCCATGGTATAAGAGTTGTAGGAATTTTTGACGGCATCCAGTACACGGATAAGAGCCTTGTTTCCCATGGCAGCGCCGATTCTCATACCCGCCAGTGAGCGTGATTTGGAAAAGGTATGTACAACCAAAAGGTTTTCATATTTTTTCAACAGCTCAATGGAGGAATAGCCGCCGAAATCCACATAAGCCTCATCAATGATGACAATGACATCCTGGTTGTGCTCCAGAATTTTTTCAATAAAGGCGCGTCCCTCGCTGATTCCTGTAGGCGCGTTGGGGTTTGGCAGTATGACACCGCCGTTTGGCTCATAATAATCCTCTGCTTTTATGCGGAAATTGGCGTCAAGGGGTATCTGGCGGTATGGTATTTCATATAGGGAGCACCAAACGGGATAAAAGGAATAGGTTATATCGGGAAAGCAAATGGCCTTATCCGAATTGAAAAAGGACATAAAAGCAAGAGCGATTACCTCATCAGATCCGTTCCCCACAAAAATTTCATCGGGTGAAATTTTATAATGCTTTGCCAGAGCCTCTCTCAAGAGCTGAGCGGAGGAATTGGGATAACGCCTTAAATTTTCATAGGGATACGTCCTCAAAGCCTCTATTGCTTTTGGTGAGGGTGGATAGGGATTTTCATTTGCGTTTAGCTTAATAATATTTTTATTTTTAGACTGTTCTCCGGGTACATAGGGCTCAATTCTCCTGAGCTTATCACTCCACAGCTTTTCCATTGGTATCACCCCTTATATTTTTGATAGAGCTTACAGAAGCTTTCATATGCGTTTTCTATGGTCTGGGAGGAAACGCAATAGGAAAGCCGGAAGTATCCCGGACAACCAAAGGTAGTGCCGGGTGCGGAAAGGATTCGAAACTGCTTTGCCTCTTCACAAAATGCTCTGTCATCCGCAATTAATGTTTTCGGGAACATATAAAAGGCACCGGAGGGCTTGATACATTCGAAGCCGATTTCCGTCAGCATATTGTAGAGCAGATTGCGATTATTTTCATAGGTTAATACATCGGCCTTTTCCTCCATACAGTAGGGAAGAATCCGCTGGAAGAGAGAGGGCGCGTTGACAAAGCCCAAAATTCTGGTAGCTACGCTCATGGCGTTTATGATTGCCTCAAAGTCGTCCATATCATTGTTTACAATGGTATAGCCAATCCTCTCTCCCGGCAGGGAAAGAGATTTGCTGAAGGAATAGGCGACGAAGGTGTTTTTATAATAGTTTGTCACAAAGGGCACCTCTACGCCGTCATAGACCAGCTTGCGGTAAGGCTCATCTGATATGAGGTAAATACTTGTGCCGAACCGGGTTTGTTTTTCTTCCAACAGGGATGCAAGGCTTTTCAGTGTGTCGGACGAATAAACAACACCTGTGGGATTATTTGGCGTGTTAATAAGTACAGCCTTTGTTTTTGGGGAAAGTGTGGCCTCCAATTCGGAAAGGTTCATCTGAAAATTGGTACAGTCGGCACTGACTACCCTCAAAACACCATCGTAATTCATGACATAATTACTGTATTCTCCAAAAAAAGGCGCAAAAACGATTACTTCATCCCCGGGATTCAAAAGTGTTTTTAAAACGACATTCAGCCCTCCTGCCGCTCCGGTTGACATTATGACATTTTCCATTGAAAATTTGGTGCCAAATTCTCTGTTTGTAACGTCAGCTACAAAGCTTCGCACATCCTCATAGCCTGCGTTTGAGGTATAGCCATGCAGGTAGTTTGGCGATTCCTCCTCCAAAAGCCTTATGATGGCGTTCTTTACCGCCGGCGGCGGCTCTACGCTTGGATTGCCGATACTGAAATCATAGACATTGTCCGCTCCGTGTATTTTGGCCATCTGTTTTCCTTCCTCAAACATGGCACGTATGGCAGAACTGTTTTTGCAGCATAACAGCATTTTTTCTGAAATCATTTATACATCACTCTTTTCCCGGTTGGTTAATTTTTTATAATGCCTGATGACCTTTTTGGCCGGCAGCTTTGACATGTTAATCAGTGTCTCACTTTTTTTGCGGATATCCTCACTCAGCTCTGAATTAATTTCCTCCATTTTGCGAACGGCTTTTTTGCCTATGATGATGGGGGAAATGTGATGAGGCTGAATATCATATTTCTCAGGATTTGCATACATATCTTCGTATAACGATTCCACATTGGCACCGAAGGTCTCGGAGGATACAGAGTCCACAAAGGACAGGGTATTTTGCACAATCGCGTCTTTTTTTCGTGGATTTTTTAAAATATCGGTCAGCTTCTGCGCAAGACCCTCCTCGTCCTCAAATAAAAAACCGGTTTCATTTTCTCTGACAACACCCTCAATACTTTCGTCCCTTCTGGCCACGACAACAAGTCCTGCAGCCATTGCCTCAATGAAGGTAAGCCCCTGCGTTTCCGTAATGGATGCACTTACAAATACATCACCCAGCTGATAGTATCTGCCGATTTCATCCCATGGCCTGGCACCGGTGAACAAAACACTTGATTGGAGGTGAAGGCTTTGGGCGAGCTCCTCCAGATCCCCGCGTACAGGACCGTCGCCTACAATAACCAATTTTGCGTCCGGTACCCTTTCAAGAAGGAGGGGCATGGCCCGCAGTATCATATCAATGCTTTTTTCCTTTGCCACCCGGCCCAGAGACAGTATCACGGGGACATGCTCCCCAATACCCAATTCCCTTCTCAAATAAAGGGTGTCCTCCGGTTTATAGTTTATTTTTCTGAATTTTTCTATATTAATGCCGGTTGGAATAATAGAAACCGGTTTTGTCACACCGTAGGAATACAGCAGATGCTTTACTTTTTCTGTCGGGGCTATCACAGCGTTTGTGGAGTTGCAGAAAATGCGGCTGAAATCCCTGGCCATTTCCGGTGTGATGAGGTGTCCGTTTATGATATAATGGACATAATCTTCATACATGGTGTGGTAGGTATGTACCATGGGGATATGGAGTGTTTTGGAAAGAATTTTTCCGAACATGCCCAGTGAAAACTCTGTTTGAGTATGGACAATATCCAAATTCAGGCGCGCTATTTTTTTCAGCGCCAGCGGTGAATATAAAAGTCCCATACGGAACTGCTTTACAAAAATAAAGGGCATACTGGGCATACGGATAATGTTTTCGTCCTCGTCCTCCGGCTGGTTTGGATCTGTCGGAGTGAATATATATACATGATGCCCTTTTCTTGTCAACTCCTGGCATAGGGTGTGTACAGAGGTGCCAACACCGTTAATCTGCGGGAAATATGTGTCTGTAAAAAGTCCTATATTCATAGGGAAAGGCCCTCCTTAAGTTTAGTTGCAGCTTTTTGTTTTCAGTATCTCCTTTATTGGAATTTTAATACATTTCCGCCTGTTGCGCAACACTTTAATGAAATAAAGCGCAGGGTATAAAAAAATACAGAAATATTGTATAAATTCAATCTTTTCTCTTTTTTTTACTTTGGCAGTTTTAAAGTCAGAAGAACGAAACTGAAGAAGACGAAGAAAAAAAGAAACAAAAAAGATAATGGAAATCCATGATTTATTTCCGGTATGAATGCTCAAGGAACAGAAGGACAGCTCTTTAATATAGATAAACTGTGATATGATGTTTATGACGCTTTGCGAGAAAGAACATAGTTTTTTCGAGTTATGCTTTGCGTCTATAGTACAATAATAAATTTCGGCGGAGGAATCTCGAAACCTGCGGTCTCTCGGTACATTTGCTGCGCAAATGGCCACTTATGCTGCACACTTGCACAAGCAAGCTTGCACAGTGTACTTCTTAAGCGCCTTTTTCTCCGCCTTTATGGTATAATACCCGCAACAGCGGAGAAAGGCCGTAAAGAAAGCATTATGACCGCTTGCGGGGAAAAAAGCTTTCTTTTAAGGGCTTGAGAAGTGAAACGACCGAGAAATGTGGAGCATTTTGAGGTTCTCTGCATAAATTTATGGTACAGTATCCGCGAAAAAGCGGAGAGAAGTTAAAAAGAAGCAGTCTGATAGTTTTACAGTCAAAGAATGCTTCTTTGAAGGCTTCGTGAGGTTTTCCGCGTAATTTTTGGCATAATATCTGCAATTAAGACAGATCAGCTGCTTTGCAGTCAGGAAATACTTTTTTAAGGGATTTGAAGAGTGAAACAATGAAGTAAGCTTTTGTTTGTCAGACTCTCTGATAATACACAGAGGACTGATAAGACGGCCTTGAAGAGCAAAACTTTGTTTCTATGACATTGTCTGCAGGAAATGTGATTAATACCGCCACAAGGACAGGCAGAAAGAATAAAAGGGGAATATACAGGATATGAATGGTTTAAATGATAGGCAAAAAACGGCTGTCTCCCACTTTAGGGGACCGTGCCTTGTTTTGGCGGGCCCGGGAAGCGGAAAAACAACCGTCGTGGTACATAGAATTCAGCATCTGATAGAACAATTCGGTGTTTCGCCCGGCAATATTCTTGTCATCACCTTTACAAAGGCTGCGGCAAAGGAAATGGAGGAAAGGTTCTATCAATTGATTGGCACCCGCCGGTACAAGGTTTCCTTTGGAACATTCCATTCCCTTTTTTTCCGTATTATCAGGCAGGAATATGGCTATTCCCTTGATAATGTCATAAAGGAGGAAGAAAAATGGGAGTTTTTAAAAAATACTGTTCATGAGATGGGGCTGGAGATAAATGATGAGGAGGAATATACGAAAGACTTTGCAGCGGAGCTTGGAAGGATGAAAAATGAATTGGTATCCTTAGCGGATTATGAGCCTTCCAATATGCAGAAGGAGGAATTTCGTATACTCTTTCAAAAATATGACGCCTATAAAGCCAGATGCAGCAAAATAGATTTTGATGATATGCTGACGGAATGCTATGAAATACTGAAAAATAACCCCCAAACCCTTGCCCAATGGCGCGGTAAGTATCCCTTTATACTGGTGGATGAATTTCAGGATATCAATGCCGCCCAATATGCCTGTGTAAAAATGCTTGCAGGGCCGGATAATAATTTGTTCGTTGTGGGGGATGACGACCAGAGCATTTATAAATTCCGAGGGGCCAGGCCGGAATTTCTGCTGCAGTTTCCAAAGGATTTTCCAAATACGGAAAAAATAATATTAAATATTAATTACCGCTCTACCGAGCCCATAATAAAGCTGAGCAACCGTCTGGTGCAGCACAACAAAAAGCGGTTTGAAAAGGAACATGGAGGGACGGGCAAGGATGGTATTATAACCGAATTTTTTATGAGTGAGGATGCATCTTTGGAGGCAACGCGCATTGCAAAAAAGATTAAGAAACTTCATGATGCAGGAACAGAGTACGGGAAAATCGCCGTTATTTTTCGCACGAATATGCAGGCAGGTCATTTTGCCAGGGCGTTTATGGACAGCGGCATACGTTTCAATCTGAAGGATACCCTGTTTAACATTTATGATCATTGGATAGGAAAGGATCTGGCTGCCTATCTGGATTTAGCGTGGGATAACGGAAATAACGGCGCTTTTCTAAGGATTGCCAATAAGCCCAAGCGCTATCTGAGCAGAGATTTGCTGGATATACTGAAAAAAACGGAGGGGCCGATGCTTCACACCATTTTTACGCTGCCCTCTTTGCAAGGATGGCAGTCCCGCCAGATACAGCAGCTTCTGGAACATCTGGCACAGATAAAAAGACGCAGCGCTTATGAGGCGGTCAAGTATGTGAGGAATGTTGTGGCATATGATGATTATCTTGAGGAGTATGCAAAATTCAGAAGACAAAGTGTATTGGGTATGAGAGAAATTGCGGATGAGCTTTTGGACAGCGCGAAGGAAATAGAGGACGGCAGAAATTTTTCTGAGCATCTGCGCAGGCTGAGTGAGGAGGTGAAGGAGAGCAAAAAAACAGCCCAGAAGCCCCTGGAGGACGCTGTTACCCTCTCCACCATACACAGCGCGAAGGGTCTGGAATTTGATGCGGTTTTTATACCAAGTATTATTGAGGGAATTCTGCCCCATGAAAAGAGTACCTCTAAGGATGAGATTGAGGAGGAAAGACGCCTTTTTTATGTCGGTATGACAAGGGCGAAAAATTATTTGTGCCTATCTGAAATCAAAACGCGCTATGAGAAACCGACGAAGCGAAGCCGATTTTTGAAGGAATTGGGATTGGGAGAAAGAAAAAAGAAATAAATACTGAAAAAAATTAACTTTTTATGGGAAAACTTAAGCTTTTTTTAATAACCTTACGTCTAAAAAGACGATATAATATTCGTAAAAGCGGAAAGAAACATGCAGGAGGCCATTTTCTCCTGCTTGCAGGGAGGTAAAATGGCCTCCTGCATGTTTCGAGGAACGAAGCGACCGAGGAATGGGAAGCATTCCGAGGTTCCGCTTTTAAAAGCGGAGAAAAATCAAGCGGAGAACGCAAAGCGTTTGAAGCTGAAGATTTGCTGCGGAAAGAAAAACATTGCTATCGCTTGCAGGGAGGTAAAATGACCTCCTGCACGTTTCGAGGAGCGAAGCGGGTGAGGAATGGGAAGCATTCCGAGGTTCCGCTTTTAAAAGCAGAGAAAAATCGAGCGGAGAACGCGAAGCGTTTGAAGCTGAAGATTTGCTGCGAAAAGAAAAGCATTGCTATCGCTTGCAGGGAGGTAAAATGGCCTCCTGCATGTTTCGAGGAGCGAAGCGACCGAGGAATGAGAAGCATTCCGAGGTTCCGCCTCTACTTCAAAGGAAAAGTTTCAAAATGTGACGGCGATAAGCATGAAAATTACTTGCAAAGACTCAAACAGTTCATTTTATTTTTTAGCCTTATTAAGGCTTGATTGTCAGGAGGGGTACAGTTTATGAAAAAAGACAAGGCGGCAGAGAGAAAGAAAAAGCTGATGTCTGTGCTGGCTATTCTTTTAGCTATTATCATGGTGCTTGGTATTGCGGCGCCCTTTCTTGGGGCGATGGCATATGGCGCGCAGGCTGCGGCAGTGGAGGCTGTCGACCCGACTGCGCCTCAGGCAGGGGAGGATAAAGAAAAGGTTACCAGCAATAAGGATTTTACCTTAGAGACAAAGGTGGGGTTTGACCAGAAGTATATTGTTGGTCAAACCACGCCTTTTCGTATGGTCTTTGCCAATAGCGGCCCCGATTTTAAAGGTGAGGTGCAGGTGAAGGTTTACTCCTATGAGTCGGACGGCTATACAGGCGGAGAATATTCGATTTATTATACGCCGATAGAGCTGGCGCAGGGCTCCTCCAAAGAGGTCAATATGGATTTAATGGTGGATACCATACGTAAAAATTTCAGGATTGCCCTTGTGGATGAAAGCGGGAAAGAGGTATTCAGCCAGCTTTGCTATGGCATGACAGCTATGGATCCCCAATCCGTTATGGTTGGCATACTAAGTGAAAATCCCCAGCCGCTCCAGTATCTGAACAATTTAAAAATGGCTGTCTATAATGAGGAGGAAATATATAACGGCGTGGAGTATAACGCCTGTGTATATCTGAATAAGGATACCTTACCCGATACAAAAAGCCTGTTTGATAATTTCAGAATGATTATTATCAATGACTTCAGCACAAAAAATCTTTCGTCTGCGCAAAAGGAGGCTCTTTTCAAGTGGGTGGAGGGGGGCGGTATGCTTGTTCTCGGGACGGGCGTTAACGCCAATAAGGTGTTGAGTGGCTTTTATGACACACTTGAATATAACATGCCCTCTGACAGTGAGACGACTGTAACGTCCTTTCCCAAGCTTAGCGCTATGCTTGGGGAGGAAATCAAAGGAAGTCTTCCTGTCAGAGAAATTGCGCTGGAGGGAATGGAATCTGTTTTGGAGGACAGCGGAGAAATGCTGATGGGCTGTCTTCCCTATGGAAACGGTACCGTTGTGGTGCACAGCTACGACTTGGCTGACCCTGTTTTTTCGCAGACTCCCGGCATACCGGGGGTGATGAAGGAGCTGTATCTTTCAATTTCCCCCTCCTATTTTGATATATATTATAATGGAGAATATTACTCCAGAAACGGCTATTACGGGAATTTGACCAACAATATTCCTGTACTGGGATCGTCTGTGCTGCTTCTGATTTTTGTCATTATTTTGCTTTATATTCTATTTATAGGACCTCTTCTTTACCGTATTCTGAAAAAGAGGGACAAGCGGGAAAAGGGGTGGGTTATCATTCCTCTTTGCTCTGTTGTTGTGCTGGTTGCCATATTCGGACTCAGCCAGTTCAGCGCCTATAAAAAAAGTATTATCAATTCTGTATCGGTTGTCAGTCTGAAGGAGGGTTCCTCTTTTGGGGATGCTTTTGTTTCCGTAGGTATGAAAAGCCCGCAAAAGGGCGATGTCACGTTTGCCTCTGATGCGGATATAGAAATTGAGATGCCGTCAAATGACAGGTATTACAGCTATAACTATGCCAGAAGCAGGGAGGATATCTGCGCGAGACGAATACTTGTCGGTGATACGGCAGAAATTACATATTACGACAATCAGAAATGGGGCTCCAATACCTTTTACACGGACCTGCTCTATGATATGGGCGGTGAGGTGACAGGCAGCGTTACAATCAACAACAACCATTTTATCGGCAGTTTTACAAACAATACCAGTGTTGATTTTAAGGATGTTGTGTTCTCCTTTGGCTCAAGGCTTGTAAAATACGACGCTTTCCCCTCCGGTGAAACGATAGAGGTGGATTATGAAATGAAAGAGCTTGAGCAGGTGAACCGTTATTCCGATACTTATTCAGAAATCAATAAGGTGTTTCTGGGGACAAGTGAGGACATGAGCGTTAGAAAATTTGTCTCACAGAATCATCTGTCCAATGAGGATGCGTATAAACTGTATCAGCATATGGAGCTTATGAACTATATTATGGACGGCGCCTATAATTACAGCTATGGCATAAAGGAGGTGCCGGTAAAAATGTATGCGTTCAGCGAAGCCGGTATACTTCCGGGAGAAAAAACAGTGAATGGAAAAGGGGTAACGGAACTTAATACCAATGTTTTTGTAAAAAGCTTTGACTTGGATTTAAGCCGGTCAGAAAGCTTCGACATTCCATTTGGATTTATTCCTGTCAGCGGAGTTTATACAGCAAACGGCAGTAAATTTGATCAGAGCGCCAACATTATTTATACCATTGAAAACGGAACGGTGGAATTCAAATATATACTATCCGGAGATATTCGCATTGACGCTGTGATGTTCAGATGGAATGATCCATATCAGGTATGCGGACAGAAGGAAATATGGAATGAAAAAACACAGCAGTGGGAGAGCTTGAAGGAAGGCGAGTACCCGAACGCGGCGGATTATATGGATGAATTTAACCAAATTACGGTGAGAGGAGAGGCGCAGTCGGATCAGGAGATATATGTGCCGCAGATCAGAGTAAAGGGAGGCGGCAGATAATGCTTGAAATAACAGATTTGGTAAAACGGTACGGAAAGTTTACAGCGGTTGATCATTTGGATATGAAAATAGAGGATGGCAGTATTTTTGGTTTTGTAGGTCCTAACGGTGCTGGAAAGACAACGACAATGAAAATTATGTCGGGACTTTTGAAGGCTACCAGCGGAAGTGTGCTGGTAAACGGCATTAATGTCGCCGCCGACACAAAGCTTTTGAAGGAAAGAATAGGCTATATGCCTGACTTTTTCGGCGTTTATGATGATCTGAAGGTTTGGGAGTATATGGATTTTTATTGCGGCGCCTATTATATACCCTACGGCGAAAGACAGGATCTCATAGGGAACCTTCTTGAAATTGTGGATTTGACCGATAAAAAGGATTTTTATGTGGATTCCCTCTCAAGAGGTATGAAGCAGAGGCTGTGTCTTGCCAGAAGCCTTGTGCATGATCCTGAGGTATTGATATTGGACGAGCCGGCCAGCGGACTTGACCCCAGGGCGAGGGTAGAGATGAAGGATGTGCTGAAGCAGCTGAAATCATTGGGAAAGACAATTATTATCAGCTCCCACATTCTTCATGAGCTTTCGGAGATGTGTAGCGAAATAGGAATTATCGACCACGGCAGGCTGGTAGCGCAGGGAAGTGTCAACGAAATTATGAAGCGTATGACAAAAAAGAGGATTGTCTATATACGTCCCTTTGCCAATATGGAGGGACTGCTGACCTATTTAAAGGAGCAGCCCCTTGTAAGCGATTTGGCGGACAACAGCCAGGATGCGGAATTTGCATTTGACGGCAGTGACGAGGAGTTGGCAAGGCTTTTGACGGGAATTGTAAAAAATAATATTCCTGTTCTAAGTTTCAAAGAAAAAGAGGGAAATCTGGAAGAAATATTTATGCAGATGACAGGAGGGGAAAGAAATGATGCTTAATCCTGTACTGAGGAGGGAGGCAAGGACTTCCCTGAGAAATTGGAAGATATATGGCGTAATATCCGTTTATGTCCTTTTGGTAGCGGGGGCGGCGGCTCTTTTAATCTGGGGCGTCATGTACAATTCCTATAATTTTGGCTTTGACCCTCAGAATATTATACAGATGTATACGCTTTTGTCGGGCTTTCAGCTGGGTTTGGTATTAATTACCACTCCTGCCCTGACTGCGGGCGCTATCAGCGGAGAGAGGGAGAGGCAGACCCTTGATCTGCTCCTGGTCACCAAAATGACGCCCTTTTCCATTGTGGCAGGTAAGCTTTTCAGCTGCCTTGGACTGATTATTTTAATGACGGTGGCAACGCTGCCTATATTTGCGCTGATATTTTATTTTGGAGGGATTTCTTTTCTTTCTCTTCTTGGTATGACTGGCTTTTTGCTGATTGTGTCCTTTATGGCGGGGGCAATATCCATCTTCTTTTCCGCCGTATTCAGGAAAACAGTCGCTTCCATGGTTTTAGTCTACATCCTTATCGGCTTTTTATGCGGCGCAACTGTGTTTGGTTATGCAATCTATTCGACTATGATGTGGAGTATGTATAATATGGACCCAAGCATCAACATGGCGGTAGTATTTCTGGCGGCTAACCCGATTGTCGGCTTTATCAGTATCATCGACACGCAGCTTGGGACGAATGTGTCCTATCAGCTATTCAATGTATACAGCTACGCAACGGGACAGAATCAGCCTATACCCTTTGCGGTCAGTCATTTTTGGGCGGTAAACTGTATCGTTAATATATTGATTGCCCTATTGTTTTTGTTTTTAGCGGCAAAAATGATACAAAGGGTTAAAAAATAAAACGCGGCGGGAGGGAAGCTAAAATGCGGGAATTGTACAATATACTGCGTCCTGTGAGAAGGAAGCTTATTCTTCGTAAGCTCATCAAATGGGAGCTTATCACCATGAGTGCGGCGATGGGAATTTTATTTCTTATACTGGTTGTCTCAAAATTTATGGTGCTCTCCTATCTGGGCGGAATCTGCATTTTTGTTCTGCTCTCCGGTTTCCTGACCCCTTTTCTTGCAGTGCTTTTTTTTGATAAGGTAAGCTATTATGACGCTGCCAGATCCTGTGACAGTCTGGGCTATGAGGAACGGTTCATTACAGCCTATGAGCTGTTATGCGGCGGGGAAAGGGCGGTTGAGAATGCGTTTTTTCATTTGGCGGTTCAGGATGCGCTGGAAAAGGGAAACGGGGAAAGATTGGAAAAAAGAATCCGTGTTTTGGTTTCCCGCAGGGTACTTGTTGTTTTTAGCCTGCTTTTGATAGCGGTGCTGGCGACAGGCTTTATAAAGGCACCGGGAATGGATGCTCATAAGCTGATTGGCAGTCAATTGGCTAAGGTGGAAGAGCTTAAAAAGGAGATCAACAAGGATGAGGATATAGAGACAGCGGATATAAAGGCATTGAATAAGGAAATAAACGCCCTCATGAAAAATTTGAAAAAAAGCAAAACAAAAAACGAGGCTGTAAGCTCTATTGAAAAAACACAGCAGGAGCTGAAGAAGCTGGAGAAAAACAGTGTTAATGAGGATATGAAAAAGATGGCGCACGCCCTTTCCCAAAGTCAGAGCGCACAGGGCTTAAGTGATGCACTGGAAAAGGGAGATGGGCAGTCTGTCAGGGAGGAAATGGAAAAGCTAAATGATATGGCAAGTCAAATGAGTCAGGAAGAGCTTGATGAATATCTGAAAGAATTACAGGATGCACTGGAAGGGCTTAATGATGAGCAGTTAAAGGAGCTATTGGAAAATTATGCCGGTCAGATGCAAAACGGCAATTTTAACGGCGCACAGAACGGTCTGAAAAATGTAAGCGATAAGCTTTCCTCTCTCGCAAGTCAAAACCAGAGCCTTCGCAGCAGGCTGGAGGCAATGAACCGGACGCTGGCCGATGCGACAAAGGCATTGGATGGCCAGGGGCAACAGGAGGGCCAAGGTCAGGGCCAGGGCGAAGGACAAGGCCAGGGAGAAGGACAAGGCGAAGGCCAGGGACAAGGGCAAGGTCAGGGAGAAGGACAAGGCGAAGGTCAGGGACAGGGTGAAGGTCAAGGTCAGGACCGTGGAAGGGGCCATGCCGAGAGTGAAAAGATATACAGCAGGGAAGCGCAGAGTCTGAGTGGTTATGAGACACAGATAGAAGGGGCGCAGAATGAAGGCGGGCAAAGTGAAATGACCCAGAAAAAAATAATGGGGCAGGCAGGAGAAAGCTATCCCTATGAGGCAGTATATGGAGAATACAAAAATAAAGCCTTAAAGGAAATGGAAGCATCATCCGTTCCCTATGGCATGCGTCAGCTGGTAGAGGAATATTTTTCCACGCTTGAAAAATAAGAAGAAAGGGGGGAAACAGCTTTGCATTTTTATAATTTGGCAGGGTTTCTGGCATTTGCGGCAGTGCCTGTTATTATAGCCATGTATCTTTTAAAGGAAAAATACAGGGAAGAAACTGTTTCCAGCCTTTTTTTGTGGGAAAAGGCGCTGGCACAGTCAGACGCCCACAGGCCGTGGCAGAAGCTTCGTAAAAACATACTGATGTTTTTGCAGATTTTAGGCGCTGTATTGTTTGCAATAGCTCTTGCAAATCCTTTTTTGGTAAACGGCAAAAAGATTGATAACGTTATACTGGTGTTGGACCAGTCACTGAGCATGCAGGCGGAGGAAAATGGCATAAGCCGTTTTGAGCAGGCAAAGAGGGAAATGACTACTCTGGTAAACCAATCCGCACCGGAAACGGCTTTTTCTCTTATAACGCTCGGAAAAAATCCTGAGATAGTACTGAGCGCCGCACAGGAAAAGGGTGTGGTTTTGAACGCCCTCTCCTCCATAGAGGTGACAAGCGGAGGCGTGGATTTGGATGGATGTCTCTCCCTGATTGAGATGAGGGAAAAGGAGAGCGGCGGCAATGTTTATATTTTTACAGATACCACATATGAGTATGGCACGGATCGGTTTCAGGTTGTACCCTTTGGCTCAGGAGGAGAAAACTGTGCGCTGACACTTCTGTCCTATCACGGTGGGGATAGAGAAACCGTTATGGTGAAAGCGGCGAATTACGGCAAGGAGGCGGCGGAAAGGACACTGACTATTTTCGGTGACAATGCAGCTTTAGATTACAGGGACATTACCCTGCAGCCGGGTGAGGCAAAGGATTTCTATTTTGAAGGGAATTTCAGCGGTGTAACTTATCTGAAGGCGTCCCTCACCCCCGGCGATATGCTTAAGGCCGATGATGAGGCGTTTTACAGCATGAAAAAGGGGGAAAGAAAAAGAATTCTTCTTGTGACAGAGCAGAATATATTTTTGGATAAAATTCTTTCCCTCCTTGATACAGTGGAGGTTTACAGACAAAAGGAGGCAATGGAGGCGGAGGGCTATGCGCTTTATATTTATGACGGCGTTCTTCCGGACAAAATGCCCGCTGACGGTCATATATTGCTTTTGAATCCGCCGGCAGGAAATCCGTTTATAGAAACAGGAGAGACAGTGGAGATTTCGACAGTGCAAAAAGACAGCGCATCTTGGCTGCTTCAATCGGCAGGCGGACTTGATTTTGCTGTTGCAAAAGCAGTTAAAATGATTGCTCCTTCCTGGGCGGATACCATACTTTTTAGCGGTGAAACACCGCTTGTGCTGGCGGGAGAGACAGGAAAACAAAAGGTTATGGCCTTTGGCTTTGACCTTCACGATTCAGATTTACCACTTAAAAAGGAATTTCCCATTTTAATCTACAATATGATAAGCTGGTATTTCCCCGGGAATGTGCAGGGGGTAGCGAAAATCAATGCGGAGGATAAGGTGGAATTTGACCTGCTGCCCCAAAGCGAGAGGGTACAGGTAATGACGCCGTCGGGCAAAACAATTGACCTGGCGCCGCCCTATCCCGCGGCGTCTTTGAGTGATACCCGTGAAACGGGAATTTATACCTTGGTGGAAACGAATGCGGAAAAAGAGGAGGTGAGGACTGCCTTTGCCGTGAATGCGGCGACAGAAGGCGAGTCCGAGCTGAGAGGCGTGACGGAGCAAAGCGGCCAGATGAAACAGGGCGGCGGTATCCTGACAGATTTGAGCCTGCGGAATTTATTCCTTGGTCTTCTTCTGGTTCTTCTTCTGACGGAATGGTGGGTGTATCAGCGTGGGAATTAACTTTATAAAACCAATGTTGCTGCTTTTATTGCCCTTTGCAGTAGCTGCAGTATTTTTTATCGGAAGAAAGGGAAAGGGCTCTGTGTTCCAAAGGGGATTTCTTACCATACTGCGTTCTCTGCTCTGCGTTTTACTGATTCTGGCCATGAGCGGTGTGAGCATAAATCGCTATGCAAAAGACACAACAACGATTTTTGCGGTGGACCTTTCCGATTCTGTTAGAGGCGCGGAGGAAAAGGCGGGATCCTTTTTAGAAAGCGCCATACTGGAAAAGGGGGCGGGGGACAAAGCCGGTATTGTCTGTTTTGGAGAAAAGGCAGCGGTTGAGATCACTCCTACAAAGGATTTTTCGCTCACACAGTTTAAATCTTATGTCAACAAGAGTGGTACAAATATCTCAGACGGGCTGAAAACAGCGGCGCAGCTTTTGCCAAAGGATACAAAAAAAAGAATTGTATTGCTCTCTGACGGCAATGAAACCCTGGGAGATGTACTGGCGCAGGCAAGGCTGTTAAATAATCAATCCATTCGTACGGATGTTTACCGTATTGAAAATAATATAGAAAATGAAGTGCAGATGACAGAAATTAAAATTCCGCCTTATATCAATAAGGCGGTGGAGTATGAGGTAACGGTGACAGCCCATTCCCTTCAGGATACCTCAGGCAGGCTACGTCTTTATAAAGGTAATACCCTTATGGTAAATGAGGAGGTGGTTTTGAGGGAGGGAGAAAACAATTTTTCCTTTTCGGACATCTCGAACGAAGGCGGCGGCCTGATTTACAGGGCGGAGATAGAGGCAACCGATGATACGCTGACCCAAAACAATAAAGCCTTTCAATACTGCTATGTGGAGGATGTGCCGCGGATACTGATTATTGAGAGAGAAGGAAGCGGCACGGAAATAAAAAAAATACTGGAGGGCGCAGGACTTGCCGTTACGGTAAAGGAAGCGGCGGAAGCGCCCAATACCATGGAAATGCTGAATCTGTTTGACAGTATAGTGCTGGCGGATGTACCGATAGAGGAGATGTCCGCGGAATTACCGGCGCTTTTGGAGAACTATGTAAAGCATACCGGCGGCGGCCTTTTGGTTGGCGGCGGAGAGCATTCTTATGCTTTAGGCGGCTATTACGGGACGCCTTTGGAGGAAATTCTTCCGGTGGAAATGGAGCTTAAAAGTGACTCGGAAAATCCTGATTTGGGAATGGTTATGGTAATTGACCGTTCCGGGAGTATGTCCTCCTCCAACTATGGACTGTCTGTTATGGAAATTGCCAAGGAGGCGGCAATCAGAGGCATTGAGGATATGAATCCGAGAGATATGGTAGGCGTTGTAGCCTTTGATTCGGCGGCGGAGTGGGCGGTGCCGTTGCAGAGAATAGAGGGAAATCTGGAGGGCATTAAGGAAAGTATCGGAAAAATTCAGCCAAACGGCGGAACCAGCATACTGCCGGCCTTGAAGGAAGGCTATGATATGCTGAAGGGTGCCGACACAAAGCTGAAGCATATGATTCTTTTGACGGACGGGCAGGCGGAACAAAATGGTTATGACGGCCTGCTTAAGGGGATAAACGACGCGGGCATTACATTGTCCTGTGTTGCTGTTGGAAGCGGAGCGGACACAAAGCTTTTAAAGAGCCTGGCCGAAAAGGGCCATGGAAGGTATTATTTTACAAGCGAGTTTACCAATCTGCCGGAAATTTTTACAAAGGAGGCTTTTCTGGCGGGAAGAGAGTATATCAATAACCGCAGCTTTTATCCCCGGGGACAGGATGCTTCTCCTATTATGGATGGAATCCTTGAGGTGGCGCAGCTTGACGGGTATATTGCAGCGACGGCAAAGCCGAGAGCTGATGTGATACTCAAAAGCGATAGGGATGATCCTATTTTGGCCTCCTGGCAGTATGGTCTTGGCAGGACAGCAGCGTGGACCAGCGATTTGAGCAATCAGTGGACGGAGCAATGGCTTCAGAGCGATGCGGGAATTGACCTTATACAAAATGCGGTATCCTGGACAGTGCGGAAACAGGCATCCGCCGATATTTCCGTGTCAGGCCGTATGGAGGGGGAGGAGAGCATACTGTCGGTGCAGATGCCCTTTGATGAAACGGTGAAGAAGGTTTCCGCTGTGGTTTTATCCTCCGGCAATGACAAATATGATGTGGAGCTGTCTGCTACAGCGCCGGGAACCTATGAGGGTAAAATGGGTGTCAGTAAAGAAGGTGCTTATATAGTAAGCATACAGACAGAAAAAGAGGACGGCACCATAGAAAACATGAACACAGGATTTAACCTGCCTTATTCTGCAGAGTATGATTTGAGAAGCTTTAATAAGGGGCAGGAGCTGCTGCAAAAAATTGCGGAAGCAACCGGCGGAAAAATCATAGATAACCCCAAT
The DNA here is from genome assembly GCA_019422105.1 of Bacillota bacterium. Lineage (GTDB taxonomy): Bacteria > Bacillota > Clostridia > Lachnospirales > Anaerotignaceae > JAHZDZ01. Next base: position 105,748 of record JAHZDZ010000012.1, read on the forward strand.
GAAATTTTCAGTGATGACAGCAGGGAGGTTTATGAGGACAGAGATTTCAGCATGATTTTTCTTCTCATAGCCCTGTGTGTGTTTCTGATTGATATTGCCCTGAGAAGATTTTCCTTCCTGCTGCGTTTCCTCGAAATAAAATGGAACACTCTTATAAATCAGTATGGGCGGAGAAAAAGGAAGAAGGCTGTTTCTGTATTAAAGGCGAAAGAGAAAGAGAAAAATAAGCCGGCAGACAGGGAGGATATACGGAATACGAAGGAGGAAAAAAAGGAAGAAAAGCAGGCGGCAGAGCCTAAGGAGAAAACCAGCACTGCAAGCCTTCTGGCTAAGAAAAAGAGAAAAAGGTAAAGGGGACATAAAAAATCCCGGGTTTCAGTAAGCTGTTGGCTGGAAACTCGGGATTTTCCTGTTTTCAGATAAAGGGTGCGCTTCGTGTATTTCAGAAGCAGCGGTGAGCAATAAACGGCCTGACCGCATAACTGATATGCAAACAGAAAGGTACTGTATACACGCCTCTTTTTCTATACTATTTATTTTGTTTGCAGGAAATCTACCTCGACAGTATTATCTTTTCTGCTTGTGACGGTTATTTTGCTGTTTTCCGTTTCCCATACATAAGAGGCATTGTGAAACGTATACTCCTGGCCGAATAAATCAACATATTTGGTTATCAGCTCGGTTGTGATATCCTCCTTGGAATGCTTGCCGTCGATACTCTGTATTTCCATCTCCACACATTCCAGCGCATTTTCTTTGGTAAAAGAGTAGGTAATGAGGGCGGATACGCCGGGAGAATAGGTTTTGGTATAGCAGATGGAGGTATTCTCGATTTCGGGCTTGAAATTGCTGAGTTTTTCTTTGTTAATGACTTCCTCCTTTGTCATGCCCCATTTGGTGTTTCCATAAAAGCCGTATTTCATATTTGTGGAGGTTTCACCCAAATCTATGATAAATATAAAAAGCAGGAGAAGAATAAAGGCCAGAACGACAACGATAGTAGCTTTGATGAGAAGCCTGTGAGCAGGCTCGTGCCGATTTTCGGGAGGCGGAGCGTTTTTTGCTTCAGCAGCAGCCGTCTTTGTGCCGCAGTTTGGGCAAAATTTATCCTGATCAAAAACAAATTTGCCGCAGTTTTTACAAATCATAACTGGCCTCCCCTCAAAAGAATGATAAATATACTACTAATGGTAATAGCTTCCTGTTGAAAAGTCAATTCAAATTATATACAAGAATACCAAAGCTTTTCCCCGAATAAATTTATAATAATATCAATTTTGGCAACTGTAACATAATATTAATATGGGTTTACTTGTAAAATGATGAAAGTTTTTGTATAATCAAAGTAGTTTTTTTAACCGGAGGACAGTAAATTGGATGAGAAAAGAAAAAAGATACTGAAAATAGCCGCTGCTGCGGTGGGTGTTATACTGATTGCCATATTGGTCTGTTATGTTATTTATAATGAAAACATGAAAAAGATGAAGGCCGTCGTTGATGTGAATACCGTATATGAAGGGGTTTACATTAATGATATTGCCGTCGGCGGATTGGAAAAGGATCAGGTCAGGGATTTAATTGAAAAAGAATTGCAGGATAAGCTGAAAACGGAGTTTATCACAGTGAAGTACGGCGAAAATACCTGGGAAATTAACTATACGGATATAGATGCCAAGTACCGGATTGGTCAGGCGGTGGATGAGGCATATCAGGTTGCAAGGGAGGGCTCTCTGCGGGAAAGGTACGACGAGATTAAGGAGCTTCCTCAGGCGCATAGGAATATTCAGGCGCAGTATGAGTATGATGAAAACCTGTTGAAAGCGGCAGTTGAAAAAATCGCATCTGAGGTGGACAAAGAGGCTAAAAACTCTGAGATGAAAAGGGAAAACGGCAAATTTGTCATAACAGATGAGGAGAATGGCTGCAAATTGGATGTTGCGAAAACACTGAGCGCTGTAAAAGGTCTGATTGACAGCAGGGCTCAGGGGGAGGTTGCGGCTGTTGTGGAGGAAGTGGCGCCGGAAATCACAAAGGAACAAAACAAAATGTCCACTGATCTTTTGGGTTCCTTTTCCACAAGTTTTTCCAGCGGACAGTGGGGCAGGAATGAAAATCTGAGGGTAGGCTGTGAAAATATTAACGGCACCATTTTAAAGCCGGGCGACGTCTTTTCCATGAACGAGGGATTGGGCCCCCAAACCTATGAAAACGGATACAGGAATGCGGCGGTTATTATAAACGGCAAAATTGAGGACGGTCTTGCGGGCGGTGTGTGTCAGATAACAACAACGCTTTATAATGCGGTTATCTTTTCTGAGCTTGATGTTGTGGCAAGAAGGAATCACTCTCTCCCTGTGGCTTATGTACCTTTGGGACGGGATGCCGCCGTTGCGGGAGACTACACAGATTTTAAATTTAAAAATTCAACGGATTATCCGATTTACATTGAAGCCTATACGGAAAACAATAAGCTCTATGCCAATATTTATGGGCATGAGACAAGAGATCCGGGCAGAACGGTTGAATTTGAAAAGGTTATGATTGGCACAATAGCAAAGCCGGCGGAAAAGGTGACAGAGGATCCGGATCTTCCTGAGGGAACGAGAGAGGTAACCTATACCGGAAAAGTGGGGTATAAAGTCAGCACTTATAAAAAGGTATTTCAAAACGGCGAGTTAGTAAGCAGGGAGTGGTTTTCCGATTCCACATATAAGGCGACTGCCGACGAGGTTACAGTAGGAACGAAAAAACTGGATACAGCGGCGGCTTCCACAACACAAAATGCAGGGGATGCAAGTCAAAGCGGTGTATCAGGTGAATCGGAGGAACAAAAAAATACGGAAACGGGCACAAATATACAGGAGGACACAGGAGAAGAAGCTCCTGTGATTGGCGGCTGAGAGGCCGCCCCTTTTTTGAAGGAGCAGAAGAAAAGTGAAAATAGGAAAATTACCTGCCGAGGTGTTGGAGGAAATCGTACTGAATCCAATACGGAACAATAAAGTGAAAAGAAGCGACATTATTGTAAGACCCAAAACGGGGGAGGACTGTTCGGCCGTTGATTTGGAGGGAGAGCTTTGTGTCGTCTCAACAGACCCGATTACAGGGGCGCAAAAGGATGCCGGCTATATTGCGGTTCACATCAACTGCAATGATGTGGCCTCCAGCGGTGCAGAGCCGATAGGAATCCTTTTGACGGCGCTTTTGCCTGAAAGTACATCTCAGGAGGAGTTTGAAGAGATTATGGAGGGCGCTTACCGTGCCGCCAAAGAGCTTCACATAGAAATTTTGGGTGGACACACGGAGGTAACCGACGCTGTGACACGGCCCGTTATTTCGGGAACTGTAATCGGCAGAACCATGGGCAGGAACTTTATTTCCTCCGGAGGAGCCAGAGAAGGGCAAAGCGTTATTATGACAAAGTGGGCCGGGCTTGAGGGGACTGCCATTATTGCCTCCGATTACAGTGAAACTGTGACACGCTGCCTTGGCAGGGATGTCTGTAAGGGGGCAAATGAGCTGAAAAAGTACCTGTCTGTTGTGAGAGAAGGGCTGATTGCAAGGCAATACGGTGCGACGGCCATGCATGACGTCACAGAGGGAGGGATTTTAGGTGCAGTCTGGGAGGTGAGTGACTGCTCTGGTTTAGGCGTTTTAATAGAGCTTGATAAAATTCCTGTGAGACCGGAGACTGAGAAAATCTGTGCATTGGCAAAGATAGACCCCTATAGGCTTATTTCAAGCGGCTCTATGATAATCACCACATTTGAGGAGGAGAAGCTGATGGAGGCTTTTCAAAGAGAGGGAATTGAGGCGGCTGTCATAGGAAAAATGACGGCAAAAGGAAAATATATAATTCATAATGGAGAAAAATCAGTCCTCAAGGCTCCTGAAAGTGATGAGCTTTATCATATTAATTTTTCCGACAAATGAGTATCGAAAAGGTTCAGTATACAATTAAGCTAAAATTTACAGCGATATTTTGTATTTACTGGATCTTTTTTAAATTGAAAAATGGATTAAAAAAATATATAATGGAAAAAAGCCGCAAGGTGGCTTATTTCACCCATAGGTTCGTCTCAGGCCCTATGGGTTTCCCAAAGAGAGAGAAGCGAAGCCGCAAGGTGGCTTTTTTCACCCATAGGTTCGTCTCAGGATCTATGGGTTTCCTAAAGAGAGAGAAGAGAAAGCCGCAAGGTGGCTTATTTCACCCATAGGTTCGTCTCAGGCCCTATGGGTTTCCCAAAGAGAGAGAAGCGAAGCCGCAAGGTGGCTTTTTTCACCCATAGGTTCGTCTCAGGATCTATGGGTTTCCTAAAGAGAGAGAAGAGAAAGCCGCAAGGTGGTTTTTTTCACCCATAGGGCCGAGAAGGATTATCGGTTCCCGGTAAGGAGCAGGGTGTATTTAAAAACCTATGCTTTTGCAATCCAAATTTGATGAAAAACGACGAAGAAGAGAGGCAGTTTTACGGATTTTGACAATAAGTCCATGTATAGCGCGGGGATGCCCATTCAGGCGGGCGGAGCGCAGAAAATGCCTGAGCTGTATGAATTTATCCGAATGCCTTTACCATACTATACCAAATCAAGGAGGGTTTTGTAATGAGAGATCAAATTTTAGCGTTATTGGCAAAAGATAATAAGTTGAGCCGGAAAGATATCGCCGCGGCCCTGAACCAGCCTGAAGACGCAGTCGCCCGTGAGATCAAAGCTATGGAGGACGACAAGATTATCTGCGGATACACTACTTTGATCGATTGGGACAAAACTGACAGGGAATTTGTAACAGCTCTCATTGAGGTTAAGGTTACGCCTCAAAGGGGAAATGGATTTGATAAAATTGCTGAGAGAATCTACCGCCTCAACGAGGTGAAGTCCGTATATCTTATGTCTGGTGGCTTTGATCTTACCGTGATTATGGAGGGAAAGAACATTAAGGAAATCAGTTATTTTGTTTCCGACAAGCTCTCTCCTATTGATGCAGTCATTAGTACAGCCACGCACTTTATCCTGAAAAATTATAAGGATAACGGTGTTATATTAGACAGGTATAAGCAGGAAGATGAGAGGATGATAATTTCACCATGAGAGATTCTTATGTAGCAGGGAATATAGCACAGATGCCGGTGAGCGGTATCCGTAAATTTTTTGATGCGGTCAATGTGATGAAGGGGGCCATATCCCTGGGTGTAGGTGAGCCTGATTTTGAAACGCCCTGGCATGTGAGAGCAGCGGCGATTGAGACCCTGGAAAAGGGAAAAACAACTTATTCCTCCAATCAGGGATTTATGGAATTGAGAGAGGCTATCTCCATCTACCTTCAGGAACGTTTTCATATCAGCTACCGCAAGGAGGATCAGATACTTGTAACGGTGGGAGCCAGTGAGGGAATTGATCTTGCGCTTCGTGCGGTTGTAGAGCCGGGGGATGAGGTAATTATACCCGAGCCCTCCTATGTATCCTACAAGCCCTGCGTTTCTATGTGCGGCGGCATCCCTGTTGTCATTAACACCAAGGCGGAAAATGAGTTCCGTTTGACAGCACAGGAGCTTAATGAGCATATTACGCCAAGGACAAAGGCGCTTCTGCTGCCTTATCCCAATAATCCAACGGGAGCGATTATGGAAAAGCATAATCTGGACGAAATTGCAGAGGTGATTTTAAAGCACGATCTGTTTGTGATAAGCGATGAAATATATGCGGAATTGACCTATGGGGGCGGCGATCATGTCTCCATCGCGTCTTTGCCGGGGATGTATGACAGGACTGTTGTGCTGAATGGTTTTTCCAAGGCCTTTGCCATGACCGGCTGGAGACTTGGCTATGCGGCAGGGCCGAAGGAAGTAATTGCGGCAATGATTAAAATACATCAGTATGTTATTATGTGCGCGCCTACCCCAAGCCAGTATGCCGGAATTGAGGCGCTTTTGAGTGAAGCCAGGGATGAAGAGATAGACATTATGCGGGAAGCCTATGACGAGAGGCGCAGAGTTATCGTCGACGGATTTCGCAGTATGGGGCTTAGCTGCTTTGAGCCCAAGGGGGCGTTTTACGCTTTTCCCTGTATCAAGCGAACAGGACTTTCCAGTGAGGATTTTTGTGAAGAATTGTTAAAGGATCAAAAGGTAGCGGTTGTTCCGGGAACTGCCTTTGGGGAAAGCGGCGAAGGCTTTATCAGATGTTCCTATGCATACTCAGTGGAGAATATCAAGGGTGCCTTGGATAGAATTGAAAAGTTTGTATCTAAATACATATAGCAGCCGAAGACAGTTTCCTGTATTATGTCTTAAGTGCAGTTGAAAAAGTCAAAACTGTGGATGCTTTCTTGAATTGTAAGCTTGTGATGAGACTCCGCTGACACATTGTTCAATATCAAATCTGCATGATTTTGCAGGGGAAACGAAAATCTTTCCATAAAGCCTTGATTTCAGGGCAGCAGCACGGCACTTTGCCGTGCTTTTTTTGTGAAAATAGAAGTAAGTTAGCCGCATATCTTACCAAGCAAGCTTGTACATATGCGCCTCAAGAGCTATTCTCTCCGCTTTTATGATAAGTATAGTGATATCTTTCAGCGGAGAACCTCAAAACCTGCGGTTTTTCGGTACAT
>JAHZDZ010000013.1:0-87358 GCA_019422105.1 Bacillota bacterium
AATAAACCGCAGGTTTATGAGTATCTCCGCTGAAATTTATCGTTATTATACCACACAATTATGATTTCTCCCACTAAAAAGAGCGGCTTAACAAAATTTCTCTTTTTCCTTATGGGAATCAGAATACATAAAAAACGGACAGACAAAAGTCTATCCGTTTCAGCTTGTCAAAAAATTATATTATGGCTTTTGTTCCCAAAAACCGGCAGAAATTCTGGCCTTGCCCCTATAAAAATATGCATTAACGCGGTTTCTGAAAAAGCTTTTGTCCGGCCCAATCCAAAAAGGGAGAGGGATTGTGCATAATCCGTGTCTACTCTGCAACCTTCTTTAATATTAATAGCCTTTGGCCCGGATATATCCTGTCTGGATTTTCAATATCATTGACCATTACTATATTCTCCACAGTGGTATTATATTTTTTTGCTATACTCCACAGGGAATCACCCTTTTGCACAACATAAATGACAGCGCTGGCAATAGGCTTAAACGCTTCCTGACCGTCCTCTATGGTCAGAATATCCGTTATAATAGTACCGTTCATTTCCTTCATGACATAGACGTCAAAGCCAAGAGTTACCCTGACCTCCACCTCACGCTCGGAAAGCATACTGAATGAAACATTTTCAACCTCCGCTGTTATGTCCACATTCATGTAATCCCTTGCACCCTTTACCTCAATCTCCTGACGGAATGGAATAGACATTGGCACAACGCTGACAGGTGCACTGTCATTTTTGGCAATATACATAATTTCCAGATTCACAACACCCTCAGCCACAACCCTGTCATCTATCAGCTCTACATCATCAAGGGTCACATCTCCCCAAGCCTTTACAACCTGCATCATATCAGGGTATTTTCCATCCACAGTTAATGTTTCCTTAATGGCGCTCTTATTTTTGTTCCTGCTTACAAATTCCGGATATGTAATATTTTCCTTCGTGATATCCAAATCCCTGTCCAGACAATAAGCGTCCTCCACCAATTCTATCTCTTCATCATCCGTTACAGTCAAGTCCGCTCCAATGGTTACATCAAACTCCATAGAGCGCTCCTCTCCGTCATCATCGGGAATTACCTGTACAGACTGTTTTGCAACATTAAGCTTTGCATCGGCCAGCATATCATCCGACGCATTTTTAGACTCAATAAAGCCGTTAAACGGCACTTCATGCTCCACAACCTCAACAAGAGAATCATCCGTATCCCCAATATAGAGCGTGGAAATCACTAAAATACCCTTTATCAATACCTTGCCGTCCATTGCCCTGACATCCTTGTCACTGATGGCAATATCACTTTCCAGTATTTCTCTGATATTAGGCTTTCCGGCAGGTATACTCAATTCCTCTTTCACATCAAAACGGTCTTTTTTGTTTTCAACCGTGTTGCTCAGTTTCAGCATGCCCTTCTTAACCTGCATGTTGGGCATTTCTTCTACGTCCTTAATCACCTCGCAGACAATTTCATTTTGTATCTGCGCTTTTACATTGACTACTGCCTTTATATTGATTTTCCTGTCATTAATGAGCTTATATTCCATATGCTCCAACGCCGCCGTCAGGGTGACATGGGCATTGTCGCTTAGGCCCTCAATATTGATAAAGTCTTCAAAATTGATAGTGCCTGTCATGCTGTGAATAAGCTTTTCTGATTTTTTTGCCTGATAGAGGATATTAACTCTAAGCTCACCTTTAAAGGTTACTCTTTCATCCCCTACCGTTTCGTCCTCTATCACAATATCCCCTTCCGCCCTGAGGATATTGGCGATATCCGGCTTCACATCGGGTACAATAATATCACCTTCCAAAAGAAGCTGTGTTACTTCATTTCCGGCTTTATTATTTAAAGTAATAGAATCTTTTATCAGTTCCAACGCCATAAAAAAACCTCCTTTACCTGTCTATAATTAAATATATTAGGAAGGAGGTTTTTTATGCCTGTTTTATTGCCGATGTACTAAAAAACAATTGATAAATGAGGATGAAGCGTCAGCTGCTTCATCCGTAAAAACAGCCACCCTGCGGCATATTTTATTGACGACACTATAAAATTTAAACCTAAGGAAACGGATTGGCCCAAGTACAGCCAATCCGTAAAAACAGCCACCCTGCGGCCTTATTTATTGACGACACTATAATATTTAAACCTAAGGAAACGGATTGGCCCAAGTACAGCCAATCCGTAAAAACAACCACCCTGCGGCCTTATTTATTGACGACACTATAATATTTAAACCTAAGGAAACGGATTGGCCTAAGTACAGCCAATCCGTAAAAACAGCCACCCTGCGGCTGTTTTTCATTATCCAAATAAACATACCTGTCAGTCACAAACTGTAATCTGAACGTTTCTGGTTAAAATATCGGTATAATTGAAGGAAACCTTTCTGGTTGGCACAGCGTTCTCATAAATCTGTATCACAAATACACTGTCATACGCGTCAGAGATAATACCATCCTGCAGCTGTGTTGTCTGCCTGCCCTTGCCGGACTCGAACTTAATTTTGGAGCCTACAAATTTCTTAATATCCTTTTTTACAAAAAATATATCCTTTTGCTTAAACATGGTTTCACCCCTATCTTGTTCCTATTATACCACTGTCCGGAGCAAAAGTCAATATTATACCAGTATACCGTCATAATGTCAATATTTATCAATAAGTTTTGAAATTTTTTATAGGATACCACCTAAGTATAACTTTTCCTGATATTTGTTTTTTAGAAACTATACCAAAGGAACGGCTGTCCATGCTCCTTTGACGATTGTCCCCCATAACAAAATAAAAATCCTCAGGGATTACCATATCGATACTTCCATCTGTTTCGCCAACACAGTACGGCTCCTCCAGTAAAGTCTCATTGAGCCGAACTGCGCCGTCTTTTATCACTAAATGATCTCCGCCCATGGCAACGATGCGCTTTACCAAATCTATTTCCTCACTGCCATATTCCGCTGAGAGCACAACAATATCTCCCTCTCTGTAGCCGTTTATCAAGCCGGCTGCACGGCTGATGACTATCCTGTCCCCATCAAAAAGTGTATGCTCCATTGAGATACCCTCTACCTTCACAGGCCAGAATACAAAATACAGTATAAAAATAATAACCAAAGCCTCTGCGGCTGCCTCCAGCCATTCCTTCACGTATTTGTTCATATTTTCTTCCCCATGTAATTTTTATCAGTGCTGTAATTTAATAGTAGCTATTTTTTATTGGAAGTGCAATAGGTTCGGAACAAAAATTAATTCCTAATGCTGCCAGTATTCTATTTTAAGTCCGGCTTTCCAACGCGGAGGCTTCCTCTTGTCTCAACCCCGCCGATGCCTTCAAGCCCTGTCACTGTATTTTCAATACATTCGTCAATGGAAAGCATTTTTGACGCAGGTGTATAAGAAATCTTTTCTGCTATAAACACCGGATCCAGCGCATGGATCAAAACCCGTTCCGGAGAGCTTGCAAAATTAGCGCCTGCATCCATAATGTCTTTATAAAAGGATTGGCACGCGCCGGCAAATATCGCCAGCGAATCCTTAGAGGACTGGTAATGCCTTGCCTTTTTTACTGCCTCCACAAAAAACTTGGAGCTTTTATAGTTGTCAATATCACTGTCGTCGGCATTTCGGCTGATGGAATCATGTCCGGTCAATATCAAAATATCAGGTGCTTTTTCCCTCAAAAGCTCTTCAATCACCAAAGGCTGGCTCGTTTCCTCGATGTAGATGCCCTCCGCCGGAATACACAGCTTGTCATAATACATCATACATACCTGGAGGTAATTTTCATCCGCATCAATATGAAGCACTCGTCCGGGCATAATAAACTCATTTTCCTGGTATAGGTTAAAACGCCGTGCTTTTAATATTTCTCCTATTTTTACATCCACGTCAGAGCTGAATACCTTCTTAAAGTTAATCAGGCTATCTCTTTTGAACGGTTCCAGATCCCCAAGCGGTGCGTCCGCTCTAAGCCGGTAGCGAAGCGCTGATAGTACCGCTACATTTTCATCCGTAATATATTTAACGGAAAAAATAATATCCTTTCCATAAGACTTCCTGACAACTATATCTCCCTTTTTAAACATTTTCTCACGCCCAAATTATCCTTTGTATATAAATACGCAGTTTTTGAAAAACTGTGATTTTTAAGCGCATACGGGCAGATAAAATTGCTGTTTGCGGCCGGAAAAGCTGTTTATAGAAACAATTTCTATTTTCAGGCCTTGACTTAAAAACAAATTAATATATACACCCCTTACATGGCGCCACAAGGTCTATTTCAAAAACTCCCTAACAGCAGCAGCTGTTAGGGAGTTTTAACTTTAGGTGTCAGGGCTTGTATTGTCAATAATTGTCCACTTCCCCGTTTCGGCATTTTGTGTCAAATAAAAGTATTGTACTGTATATCCATCATTCATAAATGTTTTGGTATGGTCATACTCTACATAGTAGGTTGCCTTTACCACAACAAAACGCTCCGCAAGATATTCATCTGTCCATCCCCTCTCCTCCGCAATCTCGCTGGAGGAATACATATCTGCAAGCCGTATTGTTTCTTCGGCGTCAACTATAATTTCATCGATAGAAACCGTAATCGTATACTCCTTGTCAATTTGCTTCTCAATTGCATTTCTAACAGTTTCTACAGGGTCAGACAATGGCTTTTGCAGCCAATAGTCAAATAACCCCATCTCATATGCCGCAAATCCGCAGAGCGCCAGCATAACAGCAGCGGCAATCAATGCAAGTGCGCAGCGGAAGGTACGGATTTTTTTCAAATGGCAATCAGCAATGTTATCAGCATAGTACTCCTTTGCCTGCAAAATAAAATTGTCGTCAATCATTTCCAAAGCATCAAGTATATGGCTGGCATTCATAAACCCACCTCCTGTCGTAAAAAAGCTCTTAGCTTTGCTCTTGTCCTATGCAGTATTGATTTTACCTTGCTGCTGCTGAAATTAAAATCCAAGCTGATTTTTTCAATAGAATCTAAATACCAGTAGCGACAAATAAAAATCCGTCTTTCGGTCTCCTGCAATTCGGCAACAAATCGGTTTAGAGTTTTTGAAAGCTCCTCTGCCGCTGCCTCTTCCTCCACGGCAGATTTTGACGGAATACACTCACCCAATTCGTCAAGGGCAATGGAAACTTCCCCGCCGCCACGCTTCATCCTATTTTTATCCCTCCATTTTTTCAGGGATATCCGCCTTGTAATTTTACCAAGGAATGTCCTCAGAATGGACGGACGATGGGGCGGCATACTGTTCCAAGCCCCCAGGTATGTATCATTTACACTCTCGTCTGCATCCTGCATGTCCAAAAGGATATTATAAGCAATAGCATAGCAGTAGCTTCCGTATTTTTGTGCGGATTCCGTAATAGCATATTCTGAGCGTGCCCAGTATAAATCAACTATCTTACTGTCCTCCATCCTTGCACCTCCTCATCATTTTATGAAAGGTTCCTTTCACTTATCTACTACCCATTCAGGTACACGCGTTGCAAGAAAAACAGAATAAATTTTCTATATGAAAAAAACGGCATAGTTTAAAAACTATGCCGTTATAAAACAATCTTATAGGACACCGCCAAATGGGCTTTCAATAAGCTTCTTATATATGTTCCACAATCTCATCCACCGCATCCTGTATACGCTTCAAAAGCAAATCCGCACTTTCCGCACTGCCGCTTTTAACGCCGAAATAAAATTTCAGCTTTGGCTCTGTACCGGATGGCCGTATACAAATCCAGGAACCATCCTGCAGTGTATATTTCAGCACATTGGAAACCGGAAGCGTGTCTTCCTCTGTTTCACCGGTAATGCGGTTTTTAAATTCCTTTGTCTTGTAATCCCGAATCCACTCAACGGGGATACCGGCAATTTCCTTCAGGCCATCCCTCCGCAGGGTATTCATAATGTATTGTATTTTCTCAACCCCCTCAATTCCCTTAAGGGTAAGAGATTTCACACCCTCCCTGTAATATCCGTATTTTTCGTAAACCTCCTGAAGCCCTTCAAAAAGCGTCAGTCCCTTTGCTTTATAGTAGGCCGCCATCTCACAGACAAGCATGGTGGCTACCACTGCGTCCTTATCTCTTGCGTAAGTGCCCGACAGACAGCCATAGCTTTCCTCAAACCCAAATACATAGGAATAGTCCCCGGATTCCTCAAACTGCTTTATTTTTTCGCCGATATATTTAAAGCCTGTCAGTACGTTAAATACCTCCACACCATATTCCCGGCAGATAGGACAAATCATCTCGGTGGTGACAATGGTTTTCACAACGGCGCCGTTGTTTGGCAGAAGCCCCTTTGCTTTTCTCTGAGACAAAACATATTCCGTCAGCAGTGCGCCTGACATATTACCGCTCAAAACAACGTACTCTCCAGCGCTGTTTTTCACAACAACGCCCACTCTGTCGGCATCAGGATCCGTGCCGACTATAATATCCGCATTTTTTTTCTTCGCAAGCTCTATGGCTAAAGTAAATACCTTTGGGTCCTCGGGATTTGGATATCCAACAGTCGTAAAGTTGCCGTCCGGCTTCTCCTGCTCGGGAACAACATACACATTTTCAAAGCCCACCTCAGAAAGCACCCTCCTGACAGGCTTATTGCCGGATCCGTGAAGCGGCGTATACACAACCGTAAAATCCTTCGCCATCTCACGGATAATATCCCTGTTCAGTGACTGCGCCTCCACTTCCTTTACATAGGCATCGTCCACCTCTTTGCCAATAACGCGGTAGAGCCCCCTTTGAACAGCCTCCGCCTTATCCATTGACCTTATCATCGCATAATCACTGACACGGTTCACTTCCTCAATAATTGCCTCATCTCTGGGATAAGGCACCTGACCGCCGTCGGCCCAGTAAACCTTATAGCCGTTATACTCCGGCGGATTATGACTGGCCGTGACAACAATGCCGGCCGTACACCCCAAATGCCTGACGGCAAAGGAAAGCTCCGGCGTTGGTCTCAGCTCGTCAAAAACATAGGCGGGAATACCATTTGCGCAAAGCACAAGTCCGGCTACCTCCGCAAACTCAGGAGACATATGACGGGAATCATAGGCAATGGCTACACCCATTTTTTTGGCCTCTTCCCCCTGTGCGGCAATATAGTTCGCCAGGCCCTGTGTGGCCTTTCCCACAGTGTAGCGGTTCAAACGGTTTGTTCCCGCGCCGATAATGCCGCGGAGCCCCCCCGTTCCAAACTCCAAATCCTTGTAAAACCGCTCCTCTATTTCCTTTTCATCCTCTTTAATTGCCAAAAGCTCCTGTTTCGTGTCTTTATCAAATATCGCATCCGTTGTCCAATATGCATATTTCTTTTTAAAATCGTCCATGCTCCTACCTCCATTTTATCAGGCCAATAGTTCACCCGTATTCTAATTTGCAGCTTCCTTGAGAAGAACGGAAACTGTTGTTGTTGATTTTTCGATAATGACAGGGCCGCTGAAATCCTCATAGCCATCCTTTTTCACCATGATGCGGTGTTCTCCATAAGGAAGCGTTGCCTGTATGGGGGATGCGCCCACAAGCTGTCCGTCCACATAGACGTCTCCGCCGGACGGATTTGTGGCCAGCAAAAGCTCTCCCATTTTTATTTCCTCCTCCAGCAATACATTCACCTCTTTTGAGGGCTCTGAAAGGGCAATATCGCTCTCCCAGGTATGATATCCCTGTTTTTCCACTCTGATTTTATATTGTCCAAGGGGCAAAACCAAAGGCTTATATGGGTCTGACACCTGGCTGTCATTGACAAACAAATTAAATCCGTCAACGTTGGCGGTAATCACAACCACCCCCGTCTTTGCCTGGGTGTTGGATAAATCAACCTCAAACCGCTCATTGTTGATGACATAGATATCCGCGTTATAGGTTTCAATATTGGATCCCTTTATGATAATTTTATGGGGACCGCCGCTGACAACAATCTTGTCGGCATCCTTCAGCCCCACAGGCTCCCCGCCGTCTATTTCGATGGTGCCCTCCTCTATGCTGTCCTTATTTAGAATATCAATATAGCCATGATACTCCTCCACAAAAACAGACCACACCGTCTCATCATATCCGTTAACAGTAAGCACATCGACATCCTCAATTTTCGAGGCTTCCAAAAGCTTGCCGTCGTATTGGAATATAGTCTGGTCCGTATAGCTGTATTCATTTTCACCGATACGGATTGTTTTCTTTTCTGTGTCAAGCTCCGCCTTTGTAGCGTGCTCCAATGTCCAAGTATCCTGGCTTATCTCAATTTCCTGCGCCACATTTGAAGCATCGGACTTGATTTTCAGCAAATCTCCTATTTTGATATCCGCGAAGGTAAACCTGCCGGGCCGATAGCTTTTATAGATCGTGTTGTCGTTGACTCTGACAGAATAATCCTTGTTATCCTCAATGTCATACAAACTGATTTCATTGCTTGTGTTTACATTTTTAACCAGGGCGTAATCATAGACCTCCTGCTTTAAATCGTCGGCAATATCGTTTGGATTGTCGAACTTAGAATTATCCACGCCATTATTCATGGAGGAAACCCAGACGACAATGAAGACACAGACAAAAACGATAATGCCCGCCAAAACCGCAATGATTACCAGTCTTTTGTTATCCCCGTCTCTATCCCTTTTCGGCGGTTTTGTTCCGCCCGGCGCCGGAGCAGGTCTGCGGCTTGCGGGTATTTCTTCTGTTTTGTCCTCCTTATCCTCATTCCTCTCTCCCTGCGGCCTCTTTAAAGACGCCTGTCCGTTTTCAATCCAGCCAAAAGGCTCCTCCGGCGGTACAGGCTGTCCGTCCTCCTTTTCATATTCCTGTATTTTCTTATTAATATCATCTATCCGAACTGTCTCGCCAAATATATCATTTTCATCCTCAAAATTATAATCGCTCATTTACTCACCTCGAAGTGGGTCATACTGTCCAGGTACAAATTATAAATATGTACTGCTTTCTTTTATTTTATATAAATCACAGTAAAAGAGCAAGTATAAAATAGGACGATAAAAAGGTAGGGCAGAACATAAACCGACAAATAAAACGGTTTTTTTCTGCCCTTTCCTCAGATTCCTCTTAACCCTTCTATAATTTCATCGCATTTTGCGCTCTGGGTAATACATTGGTTCATTTTCTGCACAATCGCGTCTGATACATAAACTCTCCTTTTGTTATAGTATTCATTACATAACTTCAAAAATTTATAAGGATAGGTCAAAATAGCGTATATCAACTCCAAGTCATCCGGCGTGACCGTTCTTATTTTGTCATATTCTTTCAAAATGCTGTCAACCGTTTCGACGTCAGCGTCATTTTCCTTCAGATACCTTCTGATGAACTCCGCCAAATCCAAAATACAGTAATCATAAGCACATTTATGAAACCCTGAAACCTGCAATGTCCCCTGCTGCGTCAATCTCAGATTCTCCCCCTTGAAGGCGTTGTGGCAAAAGCACCTTTCCCTCTCGGCCTCCTCCATCAATGACTGATATCTGGAGTTACACAGTATTTCTATGGCCTCATTGACCTTTTTTTTATAATAGCCATAATTTTTCAGCACAATCAAATCCATCTCCGACAGATGGCTTTGAGAGGAGATCCATTTTTTAATTTTCGTCAATTCATTTTTTCGTTTTTCGTATAGTATGGGAAGCTTTCCGATATTTGTCTTTTTAATCTCGCTGTCAAAGCCCTGGGACGCTATGTGCATGCGTGCAAGAGTTCTGGTGGCGTTTAAGAGCATGTCGTTTTGGTTTAGTTCAATCTCCCTGCTGTCTATATAATCCTCCACAACGTACAAATTGCCGTCACAGGAATAGAAGGGATTTCCGTCAAGAGCCACCGAAAAGGTTGTGACATTTTGAAAGCCCCTGTTTTTTAAATGCTGCTTTGCCTCACTTTGGAAGATAAGCGCTTTCTCTCCGCTGTTATTTTTTTTCACTTCTTTATATCCTTTATCTGTTTTGCACACAAAACCGGTACGGTTTCTTGTGCTTGAAATCAGCTTCAGCCCATAGCCTGAAAGCACCTTGCTGTTCATATCTTCCATTTGTTATCCCCCCACATTTATTAAAAAGCTGCAACCAACTTATTTTCATTCCGGAAATGCCTGTTTTACATATTATGTCATATGGGGGTAAATTATTAATAAATGTGGTAAAGTTTCCCTACTGCTGACAGCCTTCAGAGGCAATGGCAAGAAGCGTTTCTCTGCTGTTACTTTCCGGACACCGAAGTACCGCCTCCAAAAGTCTCTGAAGCACATCTCCCATCTGTCTCCCCTGGGAAATACCTAGAGACTTGAGATCATTGCCGTTCACAGCAAGCTGGGATATGGACAGAGCCTCTCCCCTGTCCAAAATTTCGCTGAATAATACCTCTGCCCGTGTAGGGCGCTCTTTTCCCTCCCGTATCCCTTTCAGCCGCAAGAGCATTTGCATAGACTCCACCCCTATACGGGAAGCAAGTCTTCTGAGCGCATAAGGTTCATTTTGAATCTCACAAAAAAGATATTTCCGAAGTAAAATAATGCTGCGGAGCGTTTTTGTGTCAAATTTCAAAAAACGGAGAAACGCCTCTGTCTCCTCCTCTCTCATAAACTGAAGAAAAACAGTCCACCGCTGCACCTGATCTTTATCTGACAAACAGAGCTGTCTGATAATTTCACACTGATGAAGCGCAAGGCTTTCCGATAGGGGAGGAGAAACATACCGCAGAATACCGCTTTCCGAAAGTTCCGCCAGACGGCCTGCATGATCGGATAACAGAAGCTTCTGCAGCTCTTCCTTTATCCTTTCCACGCTGATATTGGAAATAAGTGCCGCGTTCTCCGCCAGTGCTTGTTTGGTTTCCCCCTCTATCTGAAAATCCAGCTGCGCCGTAAACCGCACGGCCCGAAGCATGCGAAGCGCATCCTCCTGAAACCGTTTGGCCGCATCCCCCACGCCGCGAATAATCCTTTTTTTAATGTCGCCGCGCCCGTCAAAGGGATCAACAAATCCCGATTCCGGATGGTAAGCTATGGCATTAATGGTAAAATCCCGCCGAAGAAGATCCTCCTTCAGGCTGCGGGTAAAAACAACAGTATCGGGATGGCGGAAATCCTCATATTTTCCTTCTATACGGTAGGTAGTCACCTCAAAATTTTCACCATCCAAAACCACTGTCACTGTACCGTGCTGTATTCCCGTATCGTAGGTATGGTCAAATATTCCCTTCACCTCCTCCGGCCTGGCAGAGGTGGTGATATCCCAGTCCTTTGGCTCCCTGCCCATAATAGAATCCCTGACACAGCCGCCGACGATATAGCTCTCAAAACGATTGTCGTTCAATCTCTTCAGTATAAAGGAAACCTGCTTTGGTATTTTTATATTCATGAGTACACCCTCTTCATTCGCATTCTATAGCCTGTCTGTCTTTCCTTATTTCTATTTGTCCATCTTTACTCCTATATATCTTTCTTTACCCATCCTTTTCTTTCTTTGAGCTTCTTATTCTCTTTCTTCCCTCTTTGTCTTTTCTTACTCTTTTTAATATCATATAACAAATCAATGGTTTTCATCAACTTATTTGTTTCAGTTTGTGTAAATGAATAAATTTTCAAAAATTCACCATGTATCTTTAAATTTTGTGTGTATTCTTTGAGATGTAAACATTATTTTGTCAAAAAAAATTAAAATTCCCTTGACTTCAGAAAAAATACATGCTAATATATATCTTGCGTTAATCATTACGCACCTTTAGCTCAGTTGGTAGAGCAACTGACTCTTAATCAGTGGGTCCAGGGTTCGAGTCCCTGAAGGTGCATGGAAAAGGCAGCATTTTGGAAACTTAGATTTTCTGAGGTGTTGTCTTTATTTTTTTGTCTGTTTTCTATTTCCTTTCCTTATTTCCTCAAACACCTCTTTTTTACAAACTATTCATCTTCTGTTAAAATTCTGTTTACATTTTAATTGTATAATACCAATAAGCTTATATATTAAATAAGCTTACGGCACTTACCGGAAGGAAAATGCCTTTCATCAATACCCTCCCAAAAATGAGCCTCAGGGCTCTTACAATAGCGGGGAGCCCTCCCCTTTACATAAATCATCATTATAAAACCCTAAACAGTTTCAATTCCTGAAAAAGCCTTTCTATAAAAAGCGGTTGTAATTTTATAGAAGGGCTTTTTTCTGTCCGCTGAAAAAGGAGTCTCTGTTTTCCTCCCCGACTCAAAAGTTCAAGCCCTATTTTTCATTTTTCTATTGAATATAGAGGAATGATGTCTTATGATATATCTAATATGCATCAGCACAAAATACGTATTAATATACATAATCCAGCGACATAGAAGCCAGACATAATATGTCATAGGATTTAGGAGGAGATTATATGTCCGGAACAGGCAAAATGCTGTCAGAGAGGATAGCGGACCAGATTCTTGAAATGATTACCATCGAAAAAAGATTCCTGCCGGGAGATAAGCTGCCCAATGAAAACGACCTTTCAGAGGAGCTTGGTGTCAGCCGCACTACATTGCGGGAGGCTGTGCGTTTTCTGGTGGCTCACCATGTATTAGTTATCAAAAGAGGAAAGGGCACCTTCGTCAGCAATAACAAGGAGCTGACAGACGATTTGGGCTTTGGAGAGCTGGACAACATTATATTAAAGCTGAAGGATCTCTTTGAGATGCGTTATATCTTTGAGCCGCAGATTGCTTATTTTGCCGCGAAAAGAGCAACGGAGGAGGAAATGGATAAAATATTGGAGTTCGGTCATCTGGTAGAGGAAAAAATACTGGCGGGAGAGGACCGCACAGAGACGGACCAGGCCTTTCACAATGCCATAGCCAAGGCTACCCACAATGACTTGGTGAAACGGCTTCTTCCTATTTTAAATAACGGCATTGAAAGCGGCGTTAAGGCCACCCTTATTAAACCCATACTCCTACAGCATACACTGCGGGATCACCGCATGCTGATGGAATTTTTAAAGGAGAGAGACGCAGAAGGGGCAAGGCTTGCCATGCAGCTTCATATTTCCCATGTTATCAAAGAGTTCAACATGGAATAAATTTAAGTTGACAGGGCAGTACAGATTGCGTACAATGTCATTATACAACATATGAGATGTATTATGATTATCGGAGGTGTTTTTAATATGATAAGTGATTTGGTGAAAAAAGGCCCTCAGACTGCCCCCCACCGTTCCCTCTTTTATGCCCTGGGGATGACCAAGGAGGAATTAGACAGGCCTTTGATTGGTATTGTAAGCAGCCACAATGAAATCATTCCGGGACATATGAATCTGGATAAAATTGTTGAGGCGGTTAAAATGGGAGTTTCCATGGCAGGCGGCACTCCCATTGTGTTTCCGGCTATTGCCGTATGCGATGGCATTGCCATGGGCCACCCCGGCATGAAATACTCCCTTGTCACCAGAGAGCTGATTGCGGACTCCACAGAAGCCATGACAATCGCTCATGCTTTTGACGCACTGGTCATGGTTCCCAACTGTGACAAAAATGTACCCGGGCTTTTGATGGCAGCGGCAAGGCTTAACATTCCGACTATTTTTGTCAGCGGCGGCCCCATGCTTGCCGGAAAGATAGACGGGCAGAAAACAAGCCTTTCCTCCATTTTTGAAGCCGTAGGTGCAGTGGCAAGCGGAAAAATGACAATGGAGGAGCTGGAGGTTTACGAGAATAAAACCTGCCCAACCTGTGGATCCTGCTCCGGTATGTACACAGCCAATTCCATGAACTGTCTGACAGAGGTTCTGGGCATGGGCCTTCCCGGGAACGGCACCATTCCTGCCGTCTACTCCGAGAGAATCCGTCTTGCAAAGCACGCCGGCATGCAGATTATGGAGCTGTACCGGAAAAATATCAAACCAAGAGATATTATGACAAGGGAAGCCTTTATTAACGCCCTGACCATGGATATGGCCTTGGGCTGTTCCACAAACAGCATGCTCCACCTGCCTGCTATTGCTCATGAGGCAGGGATTGAGCTTGATGTGGACATTGCCAATGAAATCAGCTCCAGGACACCGAATCTGTGTCATCTGGCACCTGCGGGGCGCCATTACATAGAGGAGCTTCACGAAGCCGGCGGTATTTACGCTGTCATGAATGAGATAAACAAAAAGGGCTTGTTGACAACTGATATTATGACCTGCACCGGAAAAACAGTGGCTGAAAATATTAAGGACTGCAAAAACCTGAACACTGAAATTATTAGACCCGTAGAGAATCCCTACAGTCAAACCGGCGGTATTGCCGTTTTAAAGGGCAATCTGGCGCCGGACAGCTGCGTTGTAAAAAGAAGCGCCGTTGCACCCGAAATGATGAAGCATTCCGGTCCTGCGCGTGTATTTGACTGTGAGGAGGACGCAATTGCGGCAATCACAGGAGGTAAAATCAAGGAGGGCGATGTCGTCATCATACGCTACGTCGGGCCAAAAGGCGGTCCCGGCATGCCGGAAATGCTCAGTCCTACCTCAGCCATTATCGGTATGGGACTTGGAAGCACAGTCGCTCTCATAACTGACGGCCGTTTCAGCGGTGCCTCCAGGGGAGCTGCTATCGGTCATGTATCTCCTGAGGCGGCAGTTGGCGGAAATATTGCTCTGGTGGAAGAGGGGGATATGATACATATTGATATAGACGCAAACAGTATCAATTTTGAGATAAGCAATGAAGAGCTTGAAAAGAGAAGGGCTGCATGGAAACCCAGAAAACCGGCAATTACAGGCGGCTATCTTGCCAGATATGCAAGTCTTGTCACAAGCGGCAATAAAGGCGCTGTTTTGGAACCAAAATAATTCAATTTCTTCGGCAGCAAATAACAGCAACAGCATGGTAATTTTTACGGATTGGCTGATTCTTCGGCCAATCCGTTTCCTTTCATCCGTTTTTATTACGTCAGCAATAAAAAGGTATACAAAAAAAATGCAAAAAACAGCGACACCTCTTCTATGAGGCGCCGCTGTTTCTATGATATTTTATCATTATTCTTTATCTGTCCTAAGGACTTAACTGTTATTTCACCTCAATCTGCCTTGCAGCCGGTACAGTCCTTTCCAATTTCGGCAGCGTCAACTCCAAAACGCCGTCATTGTAGGATGCTGAAATTTTGTCCCTGTCAATATTTGAAATGTCAAAGCTTCTGGAGAAGGAGCCGTATCTTCTCTCTCTCCTGACAAAGTTCTCCTCCTTCACTTCCTTATCCTCGTTGTGCTCTGCACGGATACTCAATGTATCGTTATTCAAATCAATTTTAATTTCCTCTTTTTTAAAGCCCGGCAAATCCGCCTGAAGCACAAACTCGCTTCCTTTGTCTATAATATCTGTGCGGAACTGGGTCAAATTAGAGGTGCTGTCTGTAAAAAAGCTCCTTTCCAAATTGTCAAGATAATTGAATAAATTTCTGTCACTGTGTTCAAAGGGCATCAAGTTAAACATACAAAAACCTCCTTTATCATTTACATAATGAATTAACATAATTAGTTTAAAACTCTTTTTATCCAGGCTGTATTTAACAGCTATTCTCCTTTTATTTCCCTTTTTCTCACTTCCCTTTTACATATATTATGTTAACATTTAATTGTAAATAAATTATGAACAAATCGTAAATAAATTGTAAATTCCAGCACTCTAATAATCAGAGTGCTAACATGCCTGCTTTACTGTTTTTTCTTCTTCCCTCTGTTATGTAAAAGCCCATAAAAAGGCTGCAGCGATAACCGCTGCAGCTTCTCTTACTGCAAAAGCTCTGCAATCAATTCCTTAACCTCATCTATGCAGGCGCCGCAAATACTTCCAACCTCTGTTACATCCTGCACTTCCTCAAAAGAGGTTGCTCCATTTTCGACAGCATCCTTGATGTCCTGTGCAGTAAGGCCCAGGCAAGGGCAAACAATAGTATCCATATCCATGTTGAAACAGCTCCTTTATAAAAATATTGCATTGCCTACTGGTGTTAGGGATATTGTTATAATTTGCTCGTGTGGCTGCTTATCCCTATCACAAATATCCATACTAGTATTTCCATAAAGCGCTGCTTGATACCTGTTTTGATTTTTTTTATTGCTAGAGCAATAAAAAACGGAAAACAAAAGTTTTCCGTTTTGGTGTATCCATAAAAGCAAACCGCGAACGTTTTGCGCAGACGCAAGCTCTTATATGTTCTTATCCATCTGAAAGCTCTTTCCTTCTTTTCCATGGACAGGTTTGGGGATAAGACGTCCGCACTCCAAATTTATTTTACATTCAACGCCATTTTCAGGTAAGGGATTTTTTCAGTGCCTTAAAAAGAACCTTTGGATTTTTGTTGTGCGGCGTAACAGGACAGATTTCCCTGTCAATTCCAAGGAGTGTATAAACAGCAGTTCTTGCCGCTCTCACGGAATACTCCTCCGTAAATACCATGTCGTCCGCAATCTCTACAAACTGGCTGGCCATGGCAAAGTTCGTAGAGCCCTCCGGCACAACCGGCGGCCTGTCGCTCATAGCTCTTGGCTGGAATTGCGCGTCAATATAGGGCATAAAGGCCGGAATCACATTTACCACAGTTTCTTTCATCTCATCCCAGTGATCCTCAAAATGCAGATGATGTATCAATTCATATAAAAGCTCCTCGCCGGTACATTCCCGCATAGGCTTTTTCACATAGTCCCCTACGCGGTCCGTATAAAGGCCATAGCCCCAGAAAATAGTGGTATCCATGGGCTGACTTCTGAAATGCGGCTGTGCTGCCACAACAATACTCATCAGCCAGTTGGAGTCCTTAAAGGTCATAAGAGCACCGCTGCCCGGTATATTGCCGGAATAATTTTCTATCATTTTCAAAAGCTTATTTCCCTTACAGGTGACCGTAAAGCTTTCCCAGTTGCTCTCCTCCATATTGCCAAAAAACGGCTCCGGATTCCCAAGTCCTTCCTTCTTTGCCGCAACCTTTGCCCAAAGCTCTCCGGACATAGCCTTTTCATTTTTTACTTCCGGCGGCGTATGATAATCCCCCAGTGTAGAGGAATCTGTCATACATCCGTTTGTCATGAAGCAAATATCGCCGTCCAAAAGTGTAATGACGCTCTCCTCGCCATCCCTGGAAAGGTGAAGCCTTTCCGCCGTAATGCCGTCGCCCTCTTTAAAATCAATATCCACAACCTTGCTGTTAATCGAAAAATCCACATGGTGCTTTTCCAAATATGCCTTTAAGGGCAGTATCAGGCTTTCATACTGATTATACGGTGTTCTGGTAACGCCCTCAAGGGTTTCAATTCTGCTGAATTCAAATATCATTCTGTTCATATAGCGTTTAAACTCAAAAACGCTGCTCCATTTCTGGAAGGCAAAGGTCGTCTGCCACATATACCAGAAATTTGTCTCAAAAAACTGCGGATCCTCCATAAACCATTCCTCAATGGTAATATGGTCAAGCTTCTGCTCCGGCGACGCCAAAAGCTTTGCCAAAAGCACACGGTCCTGATTGGAAAAGCCCATGCCCGTGACATCCAGCTTTCTGCCCTCTTTGTCTACAAGCCTCGCCTTTGCGCAGGTAGGGTGGGCATGATCAAAATTCAATATCTCCTCTGTGACACTTCTGTCCGGATTATCTAGAGAAGGAATGGTGCTGAAAAGCTCCCAGAGATTTTCAAAGGTCTCCTCATTGAGCATTCTGCCGCCGCGGCAGACAAAACCATTCTCCGCACTTCCGTTTCCGTCGTTGCTTCCGCCTAATATCCGAAGTCCCTCCAGGATATGTATATTTTCACCCTTAAATCCACCGTCCCGCAGAAGGTAGGCCGCACCTGAAAGGCTTGCCAAACCACCGCCTACAAAGTACGCATGTCTGCTGCTGTTGTCTGTGTCATCACTGTCAATCTCCTCCGGCTTAGCCGGCAGCTCTGCATTTTTCTTTCTTGACGCCAGGACTGCATATGCCGCTGCTGCTGCCGCAATGGCCGAAGCCCCGATAGCCAACTTTTTCCCTTTGTTTTTCATAGCTTTCCCTCACTTTAAATCATATTTTTGACGTTGAAGATAAAACCAGATACGTATGTAGTTTCATAATGTCCCATTCTAGTTTTTAAAATCACATGATACAGTCTAATCATACATAAGTATAAGCCATCTCCCGTAAAAAATCACCAGAATTTTGTAATCTGTTTATAAAAAAGCTATCTGCACAAAATAAGACTCTGCTTTTTGTCCAGTTATACCATATAAAAAAGAGGCCTTCTATAAGACCTCCTCAAATTGTCAAATATTCTTTTTAAAACATTGGGTGATGCTCAAACCCATCCGCTTTTTCAAAAAAGCGAAGCAAAAAACTGTATGAGTAAACTTCGTTTTTCCTGTGAACTTTTTGAGCAAGATTTCTCTCAGGTTTTAAAAATGCTTGCGGGTGCGAACGGCGTCCATGCGTTATTTTATCAAATAATAGTAATGAATACCGTCTTTTTCCTGTCTCTGTACACTGTGCTCGTCTATCAGATAGTCAAGATGGGCTATGGTCTCCCCAACGGCAAACCATTTCTGGCTCATGGGAAACTCGCTCCAATCCTTTCCCCGCATGGACCACTTCATTTTAGAGGCAATATCATGGGCAGTCTGCCCCTGTTTTTCCCTTAAGATATCTACCGTGTTCTGAAGCCTTTTCTTGTGATGCTCCTGTATCTGCCCAATTCTCTCATACACATTCATCTCATTTTTGCGGTGAGCCGGCAAAGCCAACGCTATATCATAGCTGCTTATCTTTTCCAGGCTTTCCAGATACTTTTTCAGGGAGTTGTGCACCATATGCCAGTTGGTAATATTCGGCGTTATATCAAACAGCACATGATCGCCCAAAAACATAATCTTTTCACTCTCCAGATACAAGCAGAAGTGGCCCGGCGTATGACCCGGCGTACTGATACAGATAAAATCATAACCGCCTATTTGTATTTTATCACCGTCCTCCACCTCGGTCACATGTATCAGGTTCTGCATGGTAAAAATACGGGCGGGATTGGTCTTGTGAAGCGGCGCCAAAGCATCTGTGGGGAAACCCTCGCTGCCAAAGGCCAAATCCGTTTTCTCCCAGTAATCCCCCTCCAGAGTATGTCTCAGATAAGCGTAATCCACGCTTCCCATGTAGACCGTGGATTCCGGCTTCATTATCCTGCCCGCAAGGCCTGTATGGTCGGCATGGAGATGGGTTAAAAACATTTCTGTTCTGTCAATGTCAATTTCAAGCTCTGAAAGACCCTCTGTCAAAGCAAAATAGCACTCATCCCGATTGAATCCCGTGTCAATAATAAGGTTCTTTTCCGGTGTCTTTACCACATAGCAATTCAAATTTTTCAGAGGATTATCCGGCAGGGGAACATCAATTTTGTATATTTCCGGTTTGTCATAAATTTTCTCTATCATTGTAAATACCCCCAGTTAAAATATTTCGCATACTAATTATTATACGGCTCCCTTTCCTTATGTCAACTCTTTTTTAACATACCTACGCGCTTATTTTCGGCATTTGTGTCATTGCTTAACAGTCATAAACAGGGTACAATAAGGCTGATATAATATGTTTCAGGAAATGGAACAGGGTATGGGGCAACTCATTTTGGCAATACAAAATATAATTTATGGGGTGAAGTACAAATGAAAAAGAAATTCAAAGGTATGGTATCACTGGGGCTTGCCGCCACACTGTCTCTTGCAGGTATTGTGGATTGTTTTGCACAGATACCGCAGGGCTACTGGCAGTATCAAACGCCCTTCCAGCAGGCGGTCACCGCCAAAAACAACGGGGAAATACTCCGTATCGGCAACGAAGTTATCAAGCTGTTCTCCTCTCAGGCCCTGGATAAGGATAAGGCGGGCATTTTATACAATACCTATGAGAAGATGTATCCTGTCTATGAAAGTCAGGGCAATTATGACGCAGCAATACAAAGCCTGAACGAGGTTATCAATTACGGTGAGTATCTGGGCTTTTCAGACGCTGTAAAGCTTGCCAAAGCGAGAATTAAAAAAATAGATCCTATGACAGAAGTTTACGCTCTGACGCAAAACACCTCCGCCATTCCCTATTTCGGTATGAAAAATGAGCCGAAAAGCGGCACTTATTTCGGCAGAGTTTATACCAATGACAGTGAGGCGCCTATGGCACAGGAAACAGCAGTCTCCTTCTATGTAGAGTGCTTTCAGGAAAATGCGGCCGATTTTGACTATATGATCCGCCCCTATGCCGACGGTACAAGACTTCTTCATATCGCCTTAAATATGCCGGGGGAAAACAACAGTTTGAAACAGGTTTTGCAACCGCAAAGCGACACCTATCTCAACAGCACTATGGAATATCTGAATAGCCTTAACACGCCTATTCTTCTGCGTATTGGCGGCGAAATGAATGTATGGCAGAACCTGGCTGATGCAGATACCTATAAGCAGGCCTACATCAAGATTGCAAACATTGCCCGTGCAAAGGCTCCAAACGTCGCCCTTGTCTTTTCTCCCAATGATATTTCCAACTGGAACGTGGACATCGGCGATTACTATCCCGGGGATGCTTATGTGGACTGGGTAGGGGTTTCCCTCTACACGGATAAGTTCAGAAACTATGCCAATCCTGTCCCTGTTCAGGATTTTGAGGAAATGTACTACGGCAACGGCGCCTACAGTAATCCCCTGACAAAGCTTCGCGATATTGTGGATCGCTATGGAAATAAGAAACCAATTATTATCACGGAGGGCGGAACCGGACATTCCATAGAGGGTAAAACCGTTGATTTAACCGCATTCGCCAAAAACCGCATCCATATGCTGTACACCTATGTCAATATGCTTTATCCCCAGGTAAAGGCAGTCATTTACTTTGATGTCAACCTGAAAAATAATAAATATGTATATGCCCTCAGCAGAAGCCCTGAGGCAATGGCGCAGTACAAGACCTCTACATCTAACAATCAGGCATTGATAAAAGCAATGGGTCAGACGCCCTACGCCTATACAAAGCTGGGCGCTTATAAGGACAATCTGCCCACGCTAAAGCTTTTTACCTACTGTATCCTTCCCGGAAATATACTGGTAAAAACAGAATATTTCTTAGACGGGCAGAGTATCGGATCCTCTATGGCAATCCCCTTCTCCTGTGAGCTTGATTTGAGCAAAGTAACAGGAGGAGCACATGAATTAAAGGCCGTAATCAAGGGTGAAAACGGATACAGCAAGACAAAGACCTATCAACTGGTTAAAGAGGCAAACGGCATGGTTTCTGTTACGCCGAAGTAATTATCTTTTTGTTGAATAACAAATTAGTTTTCATAGTTCATGGCATTTAAAACAAAAACCAACCACCTTTCCGGTTAGTCCGTATACAAATATGAAATAAAAGAAAGCCTGAGAAATCGGGCTTTCTTTTATTCTTCCAACAATATCGCCAGTCTTCTTGATCCGCAGGGCCCCGGTGTGTTTACTCACCATTCATTTTCAAAACCTTTCACAATTCAAGTCGGTTATATTGTCTGTTTATCTAAAATACAGATAAAAAATATTCTAATGCTGTTCAACTCTCCCCTGTCCTGTGAAATACGCCGTGAAAGCTTTTTTCATAAATTCAGTGGCGCCCTCCCCATAGCGGCTGTCATTTAATTTAACGATCTGGGGACTGCTGTATATATCCCTCACCGCTTTGGCCCACGTCTCCTCCGTCATTTGTCCTTTGGACATTTCCACAATTTTTCTAACGATGTCCTGTACCTGTTCCCCCTTTGCATCTCTTTTTAAATCCTCTGTAAGCATTCTGTAAAGGGCATAAATTCTCTTCGTGTCACTGCGGTTCATTGCTTCCGAAAAATGATCCAGCCCTTCTTTTATAACCGCTGTATAATTCTCAACACTGCCATACCGCTCAACCACCGATTTTCCGATTCTCTGTTCATTCTCCCTGATATGGTTAACCAAAGCGTCAAATCTTTCTATGCTGCCCCAATCTTCTATAATCTCTTCTGTATTCTGCTCTCTGAAGCTTTCCAGCAGCTGTAAATACTCACTCAAATCAAACTCCTTCAGGCTCATGCATTTTTCTCCCCTCTCCAGCCTTTCCAAAAGAATGAGCAGTCTGTCAAGCCTGTCTCTCTTTAACTGTATCAGTGTCTTTTGTTTTTGAAAAACCTTTTTCCTGTCATAATCCGGGCTCTCCATAATGTCTCTGATTGTTCTAAGAGGAAAATCAAATTCACGGAAAAATAATATTTCCTGGAGCTTTTCCAGGGCCGTGTCGTCATACAGCCGATAACCCTTCTCTGTCACCTCTGTAGGCTTTAAAAGACCAATCTCATCATAATATTGCAGTGTTCTGACACTTACTCCTGTCACCTCAGCAGCTTGTTTTACTGTTCTCATATAAAAACCCCGCCTTTTATCAAATGTTAAGGAAAATTCCAGCGTTTTCTTTCTATCCTTATACTACACTATCACGCCGCGTTAGAGTCAACAGCTCCAATGAAATAATTATCATTTGAGAGTCTGCTTAAAGCGTTTCTTTAAAAAACGCATAACAAAAAATCCGGTATCCTGCTGTAATCGCACGATACCAGATCTTTTTATAAACGTTATTTCCACTTATTTTCATATCAATGATAGGTTAACCTTTTGTTATCATATTCTTCTCCAAATTTTTACCGAACCAATGATTTTTTCCACGCGGAAGGCGTCAGCAGTACCAAAAGAGGGAACAATTCCAGCCTGCCTGCCAGCATACAAAAGGATAACACCAGCTTGCTCAGGGGAGAAAAAACAGAATAATTACCAAGCGGCCCCACAATCTCCAGCCCGGGCCCCACATTGCCGATAGTGGAAATGACTGCCGTCACAGAAGTAATTAAATCCATATTATCCAGACAGACCAATATGGATGCGAATATAATAACAACACAGTAGAGAAAAATAAAAAGACTGATACCGCGGATTGCCTTTTCCTCTACATTCTTGCCCTCTAATTTCACCGTGCGCACCACATCCGGATGAAGAATCTTTTCTATTTCCCGCCGTACCGCCTTAAATAAAATCTGTATTCTTGTCACCTTGATAGCACCGCCTGTAGATCCGGCACAGGCACCCACAAACATAAGACTCATCAATATCATCTTGCTCAGGGAGGGCCAAGAGTCAAAATTAACCGTAGAATAGCCCGTCGTTGTGATAATGGACGCTACCTGAAAGGAGGAATGGCGCAGGGAAAACAGGAAATCATTTTTATTCGCAACCATAAGATTTATGGTGATAAGAGCTGTTGAAACGCCTATAATTGCCAGATACAACCTGAGCTCCTCATTTTTGAAAAAGGCTTTTACATCTCTGTTCAGCAGATAAAAATACAGATTAAAATTGACGCCGAACAGTATCATAAATACGGTGATAATAACCTCTGCCGTCACATTGTTATAGGCCCCCACGCTGAGATTCATATTGGAAAAGCCGCCCGTTCCGGCTGATCCCATGGCGTGTATCATGGAATCAAAAAACGGCATACCGCTCATCATCAGTAACAGAACCTGAATCATCGTCAGAAGAAAATAGATGGAGTACATGATTTTTGCAGTGTCTTTGATTTTTGGCATAAACTTTCCCGGATTCGGACCTGGGCTTTCCGCCTTCAAAAGCTGGACGGCGCCGGGATTGATAGAGGGCATAATGGCCAGCATAAATACAAGCACGCCCATACCGCCAATCCAGTGGGTAAAGCTTCTCCAAAACAAAATACCCCTTGGCAGTATTTCAATATCTGTCAATATTGTCGCGCCTGTCGTGGTAAAACCTGAAATGGATTCAAAAATACAGTCAATAAAGCTTGCGAAGTAGCCGCTGAATTCATAGGGCAATGCGCCGAAAAAGGATAAAAACACCCAAGCCAGTGAAACCGTCAGAAAACCGTCCCTGACGTGCATATGGCGGTTTTTCGTCTTCAGGCGGGTAAGGGAAAAGCTGGCCGCAGCAAGCAACAGCATTGTAATCACAAAAAATTTTGTATCACCGTCCCTGTAAAAAAGGGACAGTCCCAGGGGCAGGGCCATCAGCAGACATTCGTACTTTAACACCTGTCCTATCAAATTAAAAATCAAGGAAAAGTTCATTTATTTCCCTCCGTTTTCGAAAACGTCATTTAAATCAGACACATTGCTGTTTTTCGTAATGATGATAACGTTATCTCTGTCTTCTATATAATCGTTGCCGGAGGGGATAATAATTTTCCCATGGCGCACAATGGCGGCAACCAGAAAACCTTCTTTAAAATCCACATTTTTAAAGGGTTTCCTCAAATTTGCCGTTGATTGATTGGCTGTAAATTCCAGGGCTTCTGCCTCCCCGTCTACTATTTTATAAAGGGTTTCTATATTGCTCCCCCTGGAATTTTTTAAAGCGCGGACATACCGTATAATCTGGTAAGCCGTAATATTTTTGGGACTGACAATGCTCTCTATGCCCAGGTTATCAATAATATTTCCGTAATTGATACGGTTTATTTTGGCCACAACCTTTTTCACGCCGACATGAGTTGCATACAAAGCCGCAAACAGGTTCTCCTCATCTCTGCCGGTCAAAGCAATAACCGCGCCCATCTGCGCCATATTTTCAGAGGCAAGAACATCCGGATCTGTTCCGTCGGCGTTAATGATAAGGCTGTGGGGAAGAAGCTCACTCAGATGAATGCACCTTGCCTCATCATTTTCAATCACTGTTGAATGTATCCCCATAAGATGCAGCGCCGCACAAAGATAAAAGGCAATTCGGCCGCCGCCGATTACCATCACATTTTTAATTTTTGACGGATATTTTCCGATTTTTTTAAAAAAATTAGAAATCACAGAGGGTTGTCCAATGATATAGGCAACATCACCCGTCTGAATTTTATAACTGCCGTCAGGAATAATAATTTCGTTCTGACGCACAAAGGTTGCGAAAAGAATAGGCAGATTATATTTTGAGGTAACCTCTGCCAGACTTTGTCCCACCAAAACATCCTTTTCCTGTATGCGGAAAGAAATAAGCTCCACCTTGCCATTTACAAAGGTTTCAATATTGTTGGCAGTGGGGAAACGCAAAAGACGGACAATCTCTCCTGCGGCTTCCTGCTCAGGGTTAATAATCATATCCAGCTCCAGCTCTTTTTTCAGCACGGAGAGCTCATAAGCATATTCCGGATCCCTGATTCTGGCAATGGCATGCTTCACTCCCAGTTTTTTTGCCGTAAGACAGCAGAGCATATTAATTTCGTCTCTGGAGGTCGCCGCTATAATCAAGTCAGCGGTTTTGACTCTGGCCTCCAAAAGCGAGCTGACGCTGAGGCCATTGCCGACAATGCACATTACATCCAGAACATCCTCCGCTTTTTTTAAAACAGAGGGATTGGTGTCAATGATAACTACATCATTATTTTCCTTTGAGAGATGGGTAGCGAGGGTATAGCCTACCTTGCCGTTACCGACTATTATAATATTCATCCTATTCAGTCCCCTTGAAGATTCTATTATATCCTTCCCTCATTATAAAGGTATTTTTCAGAATTTACAATTATATGACATAGAAAACTATTTTTCATTGCAGGAGCAGAAATTATAACGAAAAATAGCCGCAGGGTGGCTATTTTTACGGATAGAATTGTTTTTGCATTCAATCCGTTTCCTTAGTTTTGTTTTTATTGTCTTCAGTGCCAAAGCCTGCCTGGTTTTGTCAAGCCAGTATTGGAAAAGAAACAGACAATGCAGTATATGCCTGCGTCCTGTTTGGCTTTAAAAAGTAGGCCGTAAGCCTTTTATTTGTTTTGGCAATTAAAAAGGATATATGTAGCTGTTATTACAGTTGCATACTTCAGATGAATCCTTTGCCATAGCTTTCGCTTTTTCGCAATAAAAAATAACCCACCAGCCTCTACACGACTAATGGGTTATTTTTCTGAACAACCTGGTTCCATTACCTCTATTATAATCACTCTTTCTAAAAATATTTTTTATTCAATTTCTGCCTTCAGCCTAATGTTCTTCTTATTGAAATACACGATTCACTGCGCTGAATTTAAAAGCGGTATCAGTTTTATAAACCTCTCCTGTTTCTCTTAAATAATACAACGCCTTACAAGAATTTGGTATTCATAAGCTGAAAACATTCTCCATTCAAATCTTTCATTATTTACCCTACGCAATCAAAATCCCAAAAAACTCGCATGTAATTCTCACAACTTACTCGCTTTTCTATCTCAACATAGGTTGGATAATCATCTCACCGCTTTAAGCGATGGCCCGGCGTTTTGATTTTATCAAAACAAACTCTGAAGATTTGAATTTGTTTCAAAAAACATACCGTTACTTTCTTTACAATAAAGCTATGCTTTTTGATTTACTGCTAACCTGCTTAAGTTTTTCCAATTCATTTTGTTCCTTACCAAATCGCATTACTTAAACAAATTGTTGGCTAATTACCTATCACATTGTTTTTTTAGCGGTAACCCCCTTTACGTCTAGAAATACCTGCATATTTCTAACACCATTTATATTAAAAGCAGTTTCATAACAAGAAAGCCAATCTTACTTTTTTATTGCTTTTACAATAAAACTTCCGACAAAGAAATCAGTGTTACACCGCGATTTTTACATTTGATACATTCATACCAAAGTCTTTCTACGTGATACTCCTTCTTCCTGCCTGTAAAATCTGTCAGTTGCTGTTTATTCTGTTCTATTTTTAAAGCTAACTTTACACAAAAACTTAAATTTTTCACAGAATATAATTTTTCACAATTCAGCAACTTTCAAATAATTTTACAAATTTTACTGTAAGATTTTTTCTTGTTACGTTTTGCTTTTTGTAATTTCATTATATATATGTACCAACAAAAAGTCAATATGTTTTTTATAAATTAGATATAATTTTTTGATTAAACAAATTGTATTTAAAAAAATACAATCTACAGTATTTCCTTTATTTTTTCCAAATCTTCATAATACGTGTCCTTCAGCCCCTGATTATAAATGATAGCCGCCGGATGATACAATGGAAACAGAGTAAAACCATTGTAAGTATGTACCCTGCCGTGCATTTCCCCGATAGATGCCTGGGGAACTCCGCTGACCGCTCTCAGAGGCGTATTGCCTAGGGTCACAATTATTTCCGGCCGGATAAGCTTAAGTTCCTCCATTAAATACGGAGAAAAAAAAGCGATTTCTTTTTTATTGGGAGTGCGGTTGACAGGTTTTCCTGTTTTGGGACTTAGGGTAACAGGTCTCAATTTAACGACATTGGTAATATAAATATCCCTTCTGTCGAGCCCCACAACCTTTAAAAATTCATCCAGGTTCTTTCCGGCCTTTCCAACAAAAGGATGCCCCTGCTTTTCCTCGTCACCGCCGGGTGCTTCTCCCACCATACAAATACGCGCATTCACAGCGCCCTCTCCAAAGACCAGCTTTTTTTCCTTATACTCTGACAGCTGTGCTGCTTCCGCCATTTTCAGGTTCAATTCTTCTATTGACATCGTATCCTCCTATACTTATACACAATTGTGAACAACTCACTGCACAGTGTTCTGTTGACAGCCTTCCCTTTTAATCAGCATCGAATCTCAGCATTCCCCAGAATCAGACACAATATGTAGTTTTTTCTTACTAAATACTGTATCTGATTTCTTCTTTTGTTCCTCATAAAATACAGTCATCTATATCTTGTGTAAAACTTATCTACATTGTCCACAGGTAGTCTGTGGATAACTTATCTTATCCCAGCACCTTCTGTGCATAATGAACGGAAGCCATGGCGTCCTTTGCGTAAAAATCCGCTCCAATCATTTCAGCGTATTCCTCTGTCAGCACCGCTCCGCCTACCATGACCGTACAGGAAATACCGTTTTCCCGCAGCAGCCTTATTGTTGTCTCCATACTTGTAACAGTTGTTGTCATAAGGGCACTCAGGCCAATCAGCCTGACATTCTGTGCCTTTGCCACCTCCACAATTTTTTCCGGCGGCACATCCTTTCCCAAATCCAACACTTCATAGCTGTAATTTTCCAACAGTACCTTCACAATATTTTTACCAATATCGTGAATATCCCCTTTCACCGTAGCCAATATAACCTTTCCTTTTTTTTCCTGCACTGCGCCGCTTTTTTCCAAACTGGATTTCAGCACATCAAAGGCCGCCTTGGCAGCCTCCGCACTCATTAAAAGCTGAGGGAGAAAAACCGTCTTTTTTTCAAACCCTTTTCCAACCTTATCAAGTGCCGGAATCATATCCTCGTTGATAATATCCAAAGGCGCTTTTTCCAGAAGCTTTTCCCCGGCGGCCTCCTGTGCCCTGTCCTTCAGCCCCTTTTCAATGGCCTCCAAAAGTGTGGCGTTCCCTTTATTTGCTGTATCCGCGCCTTTCGGCGCTTCCTGCGTCCCATAGGAAGCAATATATCCCTGGCATTGGCTGTCCATGCCAAACAGAGCCAAAAAAGAATGATAGGCGCGCATCATATCCTCCGCATTTGGATTAATGATAGCGGCGCTGAGTCCGTTTTGCAGCGCCATTGTATAAAAGGATGCGTTTATAATGTTTCTCTGGGGAAGGCCAAAGGAAATATTGGATACACCTAAAATTGTCTTTCCCTTTAAATCCTCCTGTATCATTTTTAATGCTCTCAGTGTTTCTATCGCAGACATGGGATTGCTGCTGATTGTCATTGTCAGGGCGTCAATGATGACATCCTTTTTATCAATACCGTATTCCGCCGCTGTACTGTA
The DNA here is from genome assembly GCA_019422105.1 of Bacillota bacterium. Lineage (GTDB taxonomy): Bacteria > Bacillota > Clostridia > Lachnospirales > Anaerotignaceae > JAHZDZ01. Next base: position 28,748 of record JAHZDZ010000013.1, read on the forward strand.
TATTTTCCGCGCAATGAAGACTCTGTCCTCCGCCTTCTCCGGAATGCCGTTTTCGTCGAGGGTCAGGCCAACCACTACGCCGCCGTATTTTTTGATGAGCGGAAATACAGCCTCCATAACCTCTCGCTTACCATTGACCGAATTTACCAGAGCCTTTCCGTTATAGATACGAAGGGCCTTTTCCATGGCCTCAATACTTGAGGTGTCAATCTGCAAGGGCAAATCAATAACGCTCTGCAGCTCCTTGACAGTCTCCGCCATCATTTCGGTCTCATCAATTTCCGGCAGCCCTACATTGACGTCCAGCACATGAGCGCCCTTTTCCTGCTGCGCCAAAGCCTCTTGGAGAATATAGCCAAAGTTTTTCTCACGAAGAGCCTGCTTGAATTTTGATTTTCCCGTAGGATTTATTCTCTCGCCAATAATGACAGGTTTTCTTCCGATTTCAACCGCTCTGGCATAGGAGGAAACCAACGTTCTGTCCTTTTTTTCGATTGCTTTTGGCATAAGACCGTTGCAGGCATCGCAGAGAGCCTTTATATGGGCAGGTGTCGTACCGCAGCACCCTCCCACAATCCAGGCGCCCTCCTGCGCCATCTCCTTCATAATACCGGCAAAGAAAGCGGGCTCAATATCAAATACAGTTTTTCCGCCAACGCTTCTTGGAAGACCTGCATTGGGATTCACGATAACCGGAATGGAGGCATATCTCATGATTTCTTCAAATACAGGCTTCATCTGAACAGGTCCCAGGCCACAATTTACGCCAAGGGCATCCACACCGAGTCCCTCCATTAACGCTACCGCCGAGGGCACATCCCCTCCCGTCAAAAGGGAGCCCTCCTCGTCAAATATCATAGTAGCAAAGACCGGCAGATTGGATCTTTCCTTTGCCGCCAGCACAGCCGCCTTCATTTCATAGGTGTCGCTCATTGTCTCTATCAATATCAGGTCGACGCCCGCTCTGACGCCTGCGTCGACGGCCTCGCCAAAAAGGCTGTAGGCCTCCTCAAACTCCAAATCTCCCAGAGGCTTTAACAATTTCCCTGTGGGCCCCAAATCCAGAGCAACATATTTCCCGGTAAATTCTTCCGCCGCTGTTCTGGCATTTTTTACCGCTGCACCGATAACCTCCTCTACAGTATAACGGCCTTCCTTACCGTCAAACTTTAAGCTGTTGGCACCAAAGGTGTTGGTTTTTACAATATCGCAGCCAGCCGCAAAATAATCCCTGTGAAGCGATATAATCTCACTGCTTTTCTCTATATTCCATTTTTCCGGCAGCTCCCCCGGGCCAAGGCCCTTTGCCTGGAGCAGTGTTCCTGTTCCGCCGTCAAAAAAAACGATCCTTTTTCCCAAAATATCCAATATACTCAATTACTTTCATCCCTTCTGAACTGGCAGTCTTTTTTCCCACAGCACTCACAGCCCTTTTTATGGCAATTCTCTCTTTGAGAACTAAGCCCTATGACGGCTGTCACCGATTTGGAGGGCATAAGCATCATGCTTTCCGTCACCGTTAATCCGATTTCCCTGTGACTTACCAGCAGGGACGCAATGTCCTTCTGATGCTCTATAGAAAAATCCCCATAGCCGGGACTAAAGCGCGGCCTGAGATAATAGCCTTCTGCCAGCATCTTTTCTTCTATCGCCTGTTGGTAGCTGTCACAATATTCCTCTATCATGGCTGCGGCAGCGGCCTGCAAAATAACTGCTCTGGAAAGCTTTGTCTTGGAATAACGGTTAATCAGCATATCCACTCCCACACCAAGGGTTGCGGCAAATACTGCAATACCGTCACAACCGGACAGGTTTTTAGAAAGGCTTCGGCTGTCCACCATCATATTGGCAAAGCTCAGCCGTCCGTCCCCTTCCCATTCCAGAGGGTAGGCCCTGTATATACCCTTTGGCTTTGCTGCCTCCCTCAGCTCATGGATACATTCCTCCGTAAGCGCTAAAATATTATCATCCGGCTTTTTTACACCATACCCCAAATAGCGGTATACTTCCTTTCTGTCTATCTCCATACTCAGCCTCTCAATATTTCCGACAGATTTATCATAATGCTCTGTGCTACTTCCGGCTTATTCATGGAATAAATGTGGACTGCCTTTATTCCGTTTGCAAGAAGATCAATAATCTGTTCCGTGGCATAGGCGATACCCGCCTGCTTCATGGCAGCGCTGTTATCTCCAAACCGGTCCACAATGGCTTTAAAGCGCTGGGGAAGATATGTGCCGGACAAGTCACATATCCTCTTGATCTGCTTTGAATTTGTCACAGGCATAATACCTGCAATAACAGGTACTGTAATTCCTTTTTCCCTTATACGGTACAGAAAATTGTAGAGGATATTATTGTCAAAAAACATCTGCGTTGTCAGAAAGTCACAGCCCGCGTCAACCTTCCTTTTCAAATTCAGTATATCCTCTTCCTTGTGCTCGCACTCCACATGCCCCTCCGGATAGCAGGCAGCGCCGATACAAAAATCGCCGCTTTTTTTGATTTCCTCTACCAGCTCCGACGCATAACGGTAATGATTCGGCAAGGGAAAGGCCGTGTCAGACGGAATATCCCCCCTCAAGGCCAAAATATTTTCAATATGGTTTTCTTTTATCTTTTGTATCATGGACTGTACTTCCTCCTTCGTGGAGGAAACACAGCTCAGATGTGCCAGAGCTGTTACCTGAAGCTCATTTTGAATATGGGAAGCTATCTTTACCGTATTGCTGCTTGTCCCGCCCCCAGCTCCGTATGTAACGCTGATAAAGTCCGGCGCCAGCTTTGCCATGGCATCCGTAGCATTTTCAACTGACTCAAAGCTATCATTTCCCTTGGGAGGGAAAACTTCAAAGGAAACCGTTACTTTTTTATGGTTCAAGGCATCTATTATTTTCATATTATCATAACCCTTCTCAGTCTGAATTCTATTTCTTAACTGTATATTATAGCAAATGCATAGGAAAAAGAAAACCTTTTACATCCCGCATGAAAAAATAACTGCTGTGTGGTTATATTTACGGATTGAAACGGGCTATGACAACCTATTTTTATTTTTTAATGCCGAAGCGATAGAACTGCAGCGCAGATTTTCAGTTTAAAACTTAAACTGATGCATTTTCCCTCTAAGGGCAAATATTGTCCCACAAGCTTTCACCGTCAAGTCAATTTTTTATGTTAATTTTCATATCATGCTGTCAATTTTTTATTTTTTATCTTTATTGTACAGAAATAGAAACATATATTAGCTGATTTTTAATTCCCTACAGCGATTCTATCGTCTATATTGCATAATAATAGCTTCATATTTTCAGAACAGTTATACATTCTCAAAATGAGATAAACAATTTCACTTTCTTTATCAATTTTAAAAAAAAGTAATTTTTTACTTGAGTTCTGTATGCAATGCACTTATACTGTCAACGGAGATAAAAATTATATGTATATTGGGGGAAATTGAAATGGGAGTAAGCGAAATTTTAAAATCTTTGGCCATGATTTTTATATTAATTATACCGGGATATATTTTTAAAAAACAGGGTTTGGTGGACGAAAGGCAGACAAAGGGCCTCTCCTCTATTATCACAAAACTAACTCTGCCCGCTTTGGTCATTGACGCCATGCAGATTGAATACAGCAAGGAAGTATTCGACAGCAGTATTTATATTTTATTTATTGTTCTGGGCATATTTGCAGTAGCTTTTTTGATAAGCTTTTTCTTTGTGAAAATACTTCACATTAAAAGGGCACAGGCCGGCCTTTTCGCTTTCATGCTGGTTTTTGCCAACACAGGCTTTATTGGCATACCGGTCATTGACGCCTTATTTGGAAAGGAAGCTATTTTTTACGCCTCTATCATTGAAATGGTAAACGACGTTCTTCTCTTTACTGTAGGAATTGCCATTGTACAGTTCTCCGCAGGAGAAAAGACAAAAATAGAATGGAAGGAATTTTTGAGTCCCGGCATTGTAAGCATCATTGCTGGCTACGCCATGTTTCTTCTCAACATCCGCCTGCCGGAATTTCTGGGCAATTCAGTCAGTATACTCGGATCGGCTACAACACCGCTTTCCATGTTTATTATCGGCAGTCAGCTGGGGGACATTCAGATAAAGGAGCTGTTCGGCGACATCAAAATTTATGTGCTTTCCGCAGCTAAATTGATTATACTGCCTGTCCTTGTTTACTTTATCATCCGCAATCTGCTTCATGACACATCTCTCATGGGCAATGTATTGATTTTATCCTTCGCCATGCCGGCGGCGGTTTGTACCTCCATCTTCGCCGAGGAATATAACGGCGATGTAAAATTCGCGACCAAAGGAATACTTTTATCTACTGTCTTATGTATGATTACCATTCCCGCCTTTGCGATTATGCTTTAAAAAGGAAGCAGACTGTTTTGCAGTACCTTATTTTCATAACGAATTCAGAAAAGAATAACCGTAAATTTATACAGCAGCAAAATCTGTCTTGTAACAGCTTTTGCCGCTGTCTTTGTTTTGTTTTAGGGCATCTTATTAAAACAGTATTGCCATGACATAATGCAAAACTGCGTTTTTTGGTTCAATCATTACAAGCTGTTTAAATACAGCAAAAAATTTGAAAAAAAAGACAATTTGGTATTGCCTTGCGCAAGCAATATGCGATATACTGGATATGATTTATGTGGAAATTTGGGGTTCCACACAGTATTGTCAGCACACAATAAAACATAAAAATATTTTGGCCTTTTCTTTCTGGCCTCTATTGCCGTCTGTCATTTAGCAACAATTTTAAGGGGAGATATATTACTATGGGCATCAGCGAAATTCTGCACTCATTAATTATGGTTTTTATTTTAATTGTACCAGGCTATATATTCAAACGGCTCAGATTAATCAATGAGGAGCAGACAAGAGGTTTATCCTCCATGATCTCCCGTTTCATGCTGCCGGCTCTTATTATAGATGCGATGCAGATAGAATTTACACCCGAGGTTTTTCAATCAAGCCTTGTCATAGCCGTTATTATGGTTTTTGTGTTTATTGTTTCGCTGTTACTCAGCTTCTTTTTCATTAAAACATTTAAAATCAGAAAATCTCATGCCGGATTGTTCGCGTTTCTGGTCACCTTTCCCAACACAGGGTTTGTCGCCATGCCTGTCATCAACGCCCTTTTTGGCAAGGAAGCTGTTTTTTACTGCTCCATCGCCGAAATGATAAATGATATTTTTATCTTTACCATAGGCGCATGGCTGATTCAATCCTCAACAGGCGTCAAAGCAAAATTCAACATAAAACAGTTTTTCAGTCCTGCTATTGTCAGCATATTAATCGGCTATGTTCTTTTCATAACAAACACCAGGCTGCCTGCTCTCTTGGGAGGACCAATCAGTATGGTCGGTTCCGCCACAACCGTAATCTCTATGTTTTTTATCGGCAGCCAGCTGGGCGATATTCACCTGAAGGAGCTCTTTAATGAAATGTCGCTCTATCTGTTTTTACTGCTGAAGCTGATACTGGTTCCGTTTTTGGTGCTTCTGGTTTTCAAGCGGGTGCTGCACAATATATCCATGCTCAGCTCGACACTGGTTATTATTTTTGGCATGCCTACTACAGTCTGTGTATCAATTCTGACAGAGGATTACAGCGGAGACACAAAGTACTCCACAAAGGGTGTGTTATTATCGACCATTTTCTGCATACTCTCCATACCAATATTTGCGATACTGCTTCAATAAAAAAAACCGGGCTTAGCCCAAGCTTGCCCGTTGCTTGAAAAAATAAAAAAACGAGAGCTTGATATTCCTTAAAGGCTTAAGCATAGCTTGTTTCATTTTTTATTGCTCACATATTTAAAATATTTATAAAGTTTCAATCAAGCATTTTTAAAGGCTTGCGGGTGTGGACAGCGCCCACAGTTTTAACTTTTCACAAACAGTCCCATGTTTATATGGGGCTGTTTGTTGTATTTTATACTTTACAGCGTTATAATAAAGCAAAAGCTTTTGCCTAAATCTCAAACCGTTTTTTTATAATAATGGGTGTGGGCAAAACCCCTCCCTTCCATTTTATATTCAGCTCGGAGCGAAAGCGAAAAAAGGAGTGAAAACAATGAAATTTGGATTTATTGGAGCGGGCAATATGGCCGGCGCCATCATAAAGGGCATGACAGTCGGTACAGGCGTCTGCGAAGGAAAAGATATCACCGCTTATGATATAAACCCATCCGCGTTGCAGAATTTAAAGGATACCTGCGGTATTGCCACAAGTGCCTCTCTTATGGAAACCGCAGAAAATGCTGATGTTATTGTGCTGGCCGTAAAACCAAACATACTGCCCGATGTACTTCCGCAAATAAGGGTGGCAGCCCGTTGCCAAAGAAAGCTTATCGTCTCCATTGCCGTCGGCAAAACAATTGATTATCTGGAGAGCTATCTTGGAAAAGAGCAGCCGATTATAAGGGTTATGCCAAATATAAACGCTAAGGTAGGCGCCGCTATCAGCGGCATCTGTCCGAATCCGGCGGCAAACGAAAAAGATACCGAGACAGCAAAAATGTTATTTTCAACTGTGGGCAGTGTTATTCAGATTGCAGAAAACTATTTCAGTATATTCGGCGTTATTGCAGGTTCTTCTCCCGCATTTGCCTATCTCTACATTGACGCTTTGGCCAGGGCCGCACAGAAGGCAGGTATGGCAAAGAGTCAGGCTCTTGAAATCGCCGCGCAGACAGTGCTCGGCAGCGCAAAGATGATACTGGAATCAAAGGAACACCCCTGGTCACTGATTGATCAGGTCTGCTCCCCCGGCGGTACAACAATAGAGGGAATTGCCTCTCTGGAGGAAAATAAATTTGAGAGCACAATAACAAAAGCCTTTGACGCTGTACTGGCAAAGGATGAAATCATCAAAAACAAAAACTAGACATAAAAACAGCATTTAACAGGAAGAAGGTAGCTTCTTCCTGTTTTTTTCCTCACCTTTCACAGCAAACCCCCTTCGAAATGAAAGATTACCGTTTTTTTTAATGGCTCTATAATCTCTCTATTACTCTTTTACCTATCCTGTTACTCCCAACTCAATTTTATAATACCATATTGTCCCTTAGCTTTGTGCTGCTGTCATCCTTTCCCCGCAACTAAAAAACGGCCGGGGAAAATACCACCCCGACCCTTTATGTTCCATATCTACTGTAATTAAGCCCTGTCCGCTCACCCTACCGGATACATACCAGTATCAGCAAAAAAGCACAGACGACCTGGCAGGTGCCTACCATACCGCCGTAAAGCAGTGCCTTGGGGCCTTCCGCCAGAAGATCCCTGAACTTAACACGCATGCCGATAGCTGCAAGGGCGATAATCTCAAACTGCTGGCTTATAAGCTTTGCACCGTGGCTTAAAACATCCGGAACAACATGCAGAGAATTTAGAATTGCCAGAAAGAAAAAGCCCAGTATAAACCAAGGTATTCCGGCATGAATGCCGTTTCCCTCTTTGCTCGTCTCGGAAAAAAGCCTTGTATCATCCCCATCCACATTCATACGGGAATAAAGCATTGCCACCGCTACAATAAATACAATCCTCACAATTTTAAATATGGTTGCCATCTCCACCACAGGACCGCCTACAAGCTGTGCCGAGGCAATTACCTGTCCGATTGACTGTAAGGTTCCGCCTATCATGGCGGAGGTGGGCAGCGTCTCATGATGATACAAAATTCCGGTCAGCACAGGAAGCACTATCATCAAAACAGTACCCGTCACATTTACAATAGTAATGGATATTCCCTTATCTTTGCTGTCTGCGTCTATCACAGGAGACACTGTGGCAATCGCGCTGGATCCGCATACTGCATTGCCCGCTCCCATCAGAAGGCTGAACTTTTTCCCGAACCCAAGCTTTCTGCCGATAAAATATGCCACTGTTATGGTAAAGCTCATCTGAATGGCAATAAACACCAGACCGCCTCCGCCAAGAGCCGCAATATCGCTGAGCATCAATGTAGCGCCTGTCAGAACAATGGAATACTCCAAAAGACTGCGCTCCGAAAATTTCGTCCCCTCATCAAACATCTTTTTGTTCAAAAATGTATTGCCACACAAAATACCAATTCCGATAGCAAATAATGCTGCTCCGATTGTAGGCATTATTTTCGCAATCTGCTGCGCGGCAGCTGCAATAACAGCACAGACGATGAATCCTGGCAGCTTTTTTTTGATTTTTTCTCCCATAATCATACTCCTTTTCCCCTAATGTACTTGATTATATAGGAGAAATCATATAAAATCAAATTAGAAAATATTGTCAATATATTAATTTATTTTATAGGTGGTGATGCAATGCTGGATACAAAGCTATATACCTTTATGAAGCTTATTGAATGCGGCAGTACAATCAAATGTGCGGAATCCCTTCATATTACGCAGCCTGCTGTCAGCCAGCAAATACACGCACTGGAAGAACAATACCACATCAGCCTTTTTCAGAAGGAAGGACGCCTTTTGCGCCTGACGTCACAGGGGAAGGAATTTGCAACTCTGGCAAGAAGACTTATGGCCATGGACAACCGCTTCACCGAATTAATACAGCCTCAGAATAAAAACTATTTATCCTTCGGCGCCACCTTTTCTATCGGCGAAAGCATTATGCCTGCCCTGCTGCCCTGTCTGCTGAAAAAATTGCCGGAATATCAGATACATATGGCTGTTAAAAACACCCATACACTCCTTGAGATGCTGGAGGACGGTGAAATTGATTTTGCGCTGATAGAAGGCAATTTTGAGCATAAAAGATATACCTCCTATCCCTTTTTCAGCTGTTATTTCTCGGGACTATGTAAAAGGAACGGCCGTTTTTCCTCCGTCAAATCCCTTCATGAACTGCAAAAAGCCCCTTTGATACTGCGGGAGACGGGAAGCGGAACAAGGGATATTTTTGAGAATGAATGCCTGGCTCACAACGTCTCTCCCAATGACTTCACACAGGTACATGAAATCGAAAATGTGCCTGCCATTCTATCGTTGGTTTCACAGGATCTGGGCGTAACCTTTGCCTACGAAATTATAGCGGGAAAGCTTTTAAAGGAGGGTATTCTTCAGATTATTCCTCTGGAAGATTTTCATCTCAAAAGACAGCTCTCCTTTGTCTTTCTGCCGGATACGCCGCTGACGCCTCAAAATGAAAAAATGCATACTGTCTTTCAGGATTTACTGGATATTTCTTTTACCGGACTATAAAAAAAGCTGCACAATACCTGTGCAGCTTTTTGGAGCGTTGAATAAGTTCAATTCATTCTAAGGGATTCCATTCTTTAAACCCTACAAGATCCGCCTTCCCCTGTAGAAAACGCGTAAATACGTGGTTTCCTAAAAAGCTTTTGACTTGCTTTTTCAAAAACGAACGGGATTAGGCAAACCCAAAACGAAAACTGGTTTAAGCTCTCATTATCCTCTGATAATCCTCAGAGCGCATATCCGCAGTTATTCTGCCGCTCTCCATCATCAATACACGGTCTGATACATCCCTTACAAACTTTTCGTCATGACTGATAATCAGAATACCCATACCGCTCTTGGCAAAGTCCCGTATAATGCGAATAATATCCGTAACCAGAGCGGAGTCCAAAGCAGCTGTCGGCTCATCAAAGCATAAAAGCTTCGGATTTGTCACGCAGCTGCGGGCGATTGCCACTCTCTGCTTTTGGCCTCCCGAAAGCTCAAAGGGTTTATTATTCAGCTTTTCGCCCAAGTCCAGCCTCTCAAGCATTCTGGTTGCTATTTCCATAGCCTCTTTTTTGGGCCTTTTATAAACATCAGTCAGCGCCAATGTCACATTTTCCAACACTGTCATGTGGGGAAACAAGTGATAATTCTGAAAAACCATTCCCAGACTCTTTCTGATCTCAAAAATCTCGCCTTTTGCCGCGTATTCCATGCCGCCGCCATTCTCTGTACAAAGCCTTCTGTCGTCTACAACAATCGTACCTTTGTCAGCCTTTTCAAGCCCCATGATACAGCGCAGTACTGTCGTTTTGCCGGCGCCTGATTTTCCCACCAGCGACACAATTTCACCCTGATTCAGGGCAAAATTGATGTCATTGAGAACCACCGTATCCTTGAACGCCTTAAACAGGCCCTCTACCTTTAAAAGCATATCATACACCTACTCTTCAGATTATTCGTCATAGCTTACCCTTTTTTCTATATACTCGAACAGCTTCGTGATAACATAGGCAAGTGCCAGAAAAAGGCAGCCTGCAATGATATAAGGAAACAAAGTGGCATCTCTGTTGGCAATACCCTTTGTCAGCTTTAAAACGTCACTGACGCCGACAGCATAAACAAGGGAGGTATCCTTTACCAGGGTGATTACCTCATTTCCGATAGCGGGAAGCGTTCTTTTGATAACCTGGGGCAGTATAATTTTCCTGTTAATCTGGTAAGCGTTAAAGCCCAATATGCTGGCGGCCTCCGTCTGCCCTCTTTCGATGGACTGTATGCCGCTTCTGAATATTTCCCCAAAATAAGCGGAATAGTTCAGCACAAAGGCTACTAAAACAGAGGGCATTCTATCAAGCGTAACTCCTATCAAAGGCAGTCCAAAAAATACAAATATTATTTGCAACAGAAGGGGTGTTCCCCGCAGTATCCATATGTAAAGCTCCGTTATTTTTCTCAAAAGCTTTATTTTCGACAGACGACATATTGCAACCAATACGCCAAGCGGTACGGATAATATCAATGTAACAAAAAACACGCTCAGCGTAACTTTAAGACCTTCCATAATCTGGAATAAATAACTCATGACCTGTTCCCCTTTAGCAAACAGCCGGCCGGATAATTAATGCAGCAAAATATCCTCGCCAAACCATTTTTCTGAAATTTCTTTTCCTTTTCCATTTTCCTTGACGCTATCCATTGCTTTGTCAATAGCCTCACAGAGGGCCGTATCCTCTTTCCTTACGCCGATGCCATACTCTTCATCGCCAAAATCCTCGTCCAGTATTTTGTACTTGTCAGCGCCCTTTAAGGAGATGTAGTAGCGCACCAAAATCTCATCCGCCACAACCGCATCGCTTCTGCCGGCCTCCAAGTCCAACAGACACATGTCATTGGTTTCAAAGGTGACAAGCTCTCCAAATGTGTCCTTGATTTCAGGCTGTGCGTCCATAGCGTCCACAGCGCTTGATTCCGCCTGCGCAGCCACTGTTTTTCCTGCCAGGTCAGCCAGTGTTGCAATATCGGAATCCGCCATTGTAACTACAATCTGTCTGTTGGCAAGATATGGTTTTGCAAAGAGCACCTTTTCCTTTCTCTCATCTGTTATGGTATAACCATTCCATATAATGTCAATATTCTTATTGGTAAGCTCCGTTTCCTTCATAGACCAGTCGATTGGCTGGAACTCAAAAGGAATCCCCAGCTCATCAGAAACTGCCTGGGCAAGCTCTACATCAAAGCCTACCAGATCTCCCTTTTCATCACGAAAGCCCAGAGGCGCAAAGGTATCGTCAAGACCCATAATAAGCTTGTCATAGCCTAAGCCGGCAGGCTCCTCCTCGTCTCCCTCTTCCTTCTGCTCATTTTCCGCAGGCGCATTGGCCGGCGCTTCCTCCTTTTTGCTGCAGCCCGCAATGACGGACATGCCCAGTGCCATTACAAGGCAAAATGCTAAAACTTTCTTTTTCATTTTTGTTCTCCTCCCAAATTACTTTTTTATTATGATAACACACTACCACATTAGTAGATTAAAGTAAAATGGACATATTGTCAAGACAGTGTGGCAAAATACTGCCAAAACAACCTTTTCACGGACTGCGTTTTGTATGCCTACCCTTCTTTCCGGCATGAACCGCAGAAGAGAGGAATCTAATGAAATTTTAATAAACATGTAAAGTTATTTTAATGGGCAAAGCATACAATAATTTTCATAAACTAAGTCAATCTAGTTTATGAAACACAAGTTTGTACCACTTGCACTCGTACAAACATACCCCCGCCCGTCAGCCAGCCCCGGCTGGCGGGCATCCCTTTTTACGGGGCTGGAAGTATAAATTTATAGATTACCTCCGCTATGGCATCATTTTCATTATCCCGCTGTGTGATATAATCCGCCGCCCTTTTAATGTCGTCCGCGGCATTTTGTACCGCAACGCCAAGACCCGCCATCTCTATCATGTGAATATCGTTAAAGCTGTCTCCCACCGCAATTAGCTCATCAGCGTCTATCCCAAGGCTACTCGCCAGATGCACCATTGTTTCTCCCTTCGTCGCTCCTGTTGGTGTAAACTCCAAGAATTCCGGCTTCGAAAAAAAACAATTCATATGGCCCTCTATTGTGCCGTTTATGGTGTCCCTCAGCTTCACCAGCTTTTCATGCTCTCCGTTAAGCAGTATTTTGGAAAGGCCGCAATCCATTGAGAGCATATCCTCCACCAGCTGCACGGCCGCATTCATTTTCTCGCTGTACCGAAAGGTGGTATCTGTTATTTTTTCCAAATAAAAATCTTTGTCATGATAACACTGAATATCGATATCATATTCATGGGCCGCCTCCAATACGCTGCGGTAGGTATTTTTATAAAACAGCTTTTCCATAAGTAAACTGCCTGTTTTTGTACTGTATATAGTGGAGCCGTTCAGGCAAATGGCATAACCCTCCTGTCTGTCTAATCCTAAAGCCGTTATGTATTTTTGTATGGAATAGATGGCTCTGCCGGTGCACAGCACAACGTGTATGCCCCTATCCACAGCAGCTCTAATGGCCTCTTCATTTTTCTTCGATATGGTAAGGTCACTTTTCAAAAGAGTATCATCCATATCCAAAAATATCATTTTATATGGCACAGTATCACACTTTCTATATGTTAAATTTATATCAATCAAACACAATATTTATGGGAAGTATATATTTCAGACAGAACTTTCAAAATCTGTCTGAAATATACTATCAAATAATTTTTTTATCATGCAGATCCTCTGCATCCTTCCTTGTATTATCGTCTCTCTCCCCATTGTTCACCGCATCCGTTGTCTGAAGCAGCCTACTGACAATATTCTTTATCTCCTTTACACTGTGTTCATCCTCAACAGCATCGCTCAGCAATGGGTTTCCTTCTGACTCTTCCTCGCCGTCTCCTTCACTGACAGATACATTGCCCTCCTGCAAATCTTCCGCAATAGCAGCTGTCTTATCCACAGCAGGCATTGCCTCTATCAATTGGTCAAAAACCTCTCCTGTCTGCTGTATGGCCTCCAGTTCCATTTGTCCCGGCGCTTCCTCCCGTTTTCTTTTCACTGCCTGAGGTACTTTCACCTTATAGATTTTTATCTTCCTCTCAACCTCCACAGTGCGGTCAATCGCCTTATGGGCATTTTCCTTTGCTTTGTCAATAGCCTGTATTTCCTCCGCACTCAATACATAGGTGCTGACTCCTCTTTCAATGGGCTTCGCGTAGGTAAAGGATCCTGTTCTGGTATGAATGCCGTTAAGCACTACGCCATTATCATCAGCATCAAGAAGGGCAACCGCAAAGCAAAGGTTGCCGCCCATCTCATCAAAGGGATTATAGCGAATAATGCCTATTTTTTGTGTGCAATGGCCTATATTTGCATTGATGTCCTTTACAATATCCACCAGACTGCCATATTTTGCGTCAATCCCATTTACCTTCTCCATATAATCCTGCAATTTAGTTTCCAGGTTATGATCGGGACGGCGGTTTGCTCCCATAAAAAAATCATATCTTTTTTTCAGCCTGCCCAGCTTAACAAGGGTGCAGATGAGCAATACTGTTATTATTACTAAAACAGCTGATAATCCTATTATAATGTAAGGCAAATAAGAATTCATCACACTGGTTATTGTATCCAATACAAATCACAACCTTTTTATCTGTCTAAATTTTTCATAATTCCCAACAGCCTGTCCAGATCCTCATCAGAGTAGTATTCTATCTCAATTTTACCCTTATTCTTTTTCGCATTCAATTTTACCTTTGTGCCAAATATACATTTCAAATCATTCTCAATACTCTTGTAACCTTCTGTATCAAATATACGCTGGGAATTTTGTATTTTTTGATCTTTCTCCGTTTTTTCTCTTTTTTCTATTTCCGCTTTTACCAATTCCTCCGTTGCCCTTACGCTTAATCCGTCTTCTATTACTTTTTCCGCCAGTTCAAATTGCTTTTCTTTATCCTCTATAGCCAATAAGACCTTCGCGTGCCCATTCGTCAATTTGTCCTCAATAATAAAATTCTGTACCCTGCCGTCCAGATGAAGCAGACGAAGAGAATTTGTAATAGTGGAGCGTTTTTTTCCAACACGCTGGGCTATTTCCTCCTGATTCAGCTTCAACTCCTCCGCCAGGCGTTTGTAACTCAAGGCCTCCTCTATGGGATTCAGATTCTCGCGCTGAATATTTTCAATCAACGCAACTTCAAATGCCTTTGATATATCATATGATCTGATAATAGCCGGTAGTTTTTCAATGCCGGCTATTTTTGCCGCGCGCCAGCGGCGTTCACCCGCAATAATTTCATAGTAGTCGTCTACCTTTTTGACAATAATCGGCTGAATAATGCCATATTCCCGTATAGATTCTGCCAATTCTTCCAGTGCTTCCTCCTCAAAATGGCGCCTGGGCTGAGAAGCGTTAGGCTCTATTTTATTAATATCTATTTCTATAACGCCATCCTTGCTTCTGCTGTTAAAATCGTTCATCTGATTATTTATCAAAGCCTCTATGCCAAGCCCTTTTGAGCCAAGGCCCTTTTTGGGTGCCGCCATCTTAATCCCACTCCTTTTCTATTACTTCATCTGCCAAAAGCCTATAACACTCTGCCCCTTTGGATTTCCCGTCATACTGCGTGATAGGAAGACCGTGACTCGGTGCTTCCCCAAGCCTGACATTTCTGGGTATAATCGTCTTATAAACATTGTTTCCAAGACTTCTTTTGATTTCCTCCACCACCTGAAGAGACAGGTTTGTTCTGGCGTCATACATGGTAAAAACAATGCCCTCTATTTCCAATGCAGGATTCAGTCGTTCCTTTACAAGCCGTATGGTGTGCAGCAGCTGTTCCAATCCCTCCAGAGCAAAATATTCACACTGTATGGGAACCAGAACTGTGTCCGCCGCAGTCAGGGCATTGATGGTAATCAAATTCAGTGAGGGCGGACAATCTATGACAATAAAATCATAGCTGTCCTTTATCTGTTCAACAGCATTCTTTAATATAAATTCTCTTCTTTCCCGCCCAATCAATTCTATTTCCGCTCCGGACAGGTTCATATTTGCCGGCAGAATATCCAACCCCTCCACACATGTTTTCTGTAGAACATCTTCAATATCTGCCTCTCCCAGTATTAAGTTATAAACTGTTGTTTCAATAGCGTTTTTGTCCAGACCCAGTCCGCTGGTACTGTTTCCCTGGGGATCTGCGTCAATTGTCAACACCTTTTTGCCGGCTTCCGCCAGACAGGCAGCTAAATTGATATTGGTCGTAGTCTTTCCTACCCCGCCCTTTTGATTTGCAACAGCTATAATCCTTACTCGTCCCATATCGCTACCCCTTCAATCGCATATCTGTCGTCTACTGCTCTATTTGTGACATACTTTATACCTCATCTATCATATCACATTATTTTACAAAAAAAAATAGTAATGTTCCACGTAGAACATAATTTTGAAAAAATGTAAGAATTATATTTTGTTCTACGTGGAACAATTGAAATAAAACTGTTCATATCGGACCATATAATAAAAAACATCATAGTCGGACAAATTTGATTACCAATATTTTGACGGCATTTATCTCACAGTTACTATTGAAAATCAGCCTTCTTCGACAGTGCCCATACACTTCCCATTGCGACGAAAAGGACGAATAGAGCCAATAAAATGAAGACAAACAAAAAAGCCTGATACATCAGGCTTTCTCTATTACACTCTATTCATTTTTATTTGACCGATATCATAAAACGCGGCTCAAAACTTCTTTCCTATTGCTGACCGTTGAAATTGGCAAATACGGGAATGGCATTTGGAATCAGTTTTATTTCTATGGGCATAAGCGGCCCCGCCTCGCCATCAATGTTGGTTTCCGCCAATACACGGTTGTTGGAAAGACACTCAACCTTGATATAGTTATCCTTAAAGTAAATAATATTGCTGTCACCGATATGCTCTCCCCGCAGTATTTTTAAAAATAATACCGCTAACTCGTAAACCGGCTTTGCCTTAATTCCAATAAAATCAAAGTACCCATCCGTTATGGATGCCTCAGGAGCGAGCCTGTCAAAACTGCCGGCCCCCGCAGAGTTCAGCACAAGAAAAAGGTAAACCTCATCCTCGATGATTTCCGTTGAATTTGTAATACGCAGCGGTATCGGACAAAAATTAGGTATCTGCTCCAGTCCCTTTAAATAATATGCCAAAGTTCCAAAGGCGTCTTTGAAATTATTATCAATATGCTGAGATACATTGCTGAGAAGTCCGCCGCCGCATACATTTATAAAATAGGTCCCATTCACAATACCAATATCTATATTTTTGGGCTTTGTGCCAATGATAGTATTGCAGCAGGTTTCCAAGTCACCGGTTCTGAAATTCAAAAAAGAAGCGAAATCATTGGCAGTGCCGGATGGAATAATCCCCAAAGGAATATGCAGCCCCCTTTTCATCAGGGCATTAACTACCTGGTTTACAGTTCCGTCCCCGCCCGAGGCAACAATAATATTATAGTCTGCCTCCATATTTGAAATGTGCCTTTCAATGTCACCATTCTTAATCGTCCTGAAAACGTGAACATCATAACCGCCCTCCTGAAAAATACGGATACAGACATCCAGGTCAAACTTAAAACTTTTATCTCCGGAGTAAGGATTATAGATTAATTTAAGTTTTTTCAATGCCGTCTACTCCTTTACATCTGCTCAGGCGCCTCTATGCCTAAGAGTTCCAATCCTGAAGCAAGTATAGTCTTTACCGCAAATACCAATGCAAGGCGTGCTTTCTTTACCCTCTCCTCACTGTTGAGTATCGGGTTATCATGATAAAATTTATTAAATGCCTGTGATAAATCCACAAGGTGCCTTGTAACAATGGATGGCTCATATTTCACTGCGGCATCCATTATCTTTGAGGGATAACGTTCTATCAATTTACACACCTCAACAGAGGCGTCATCTGTCAAAACAGCATAGTCAATGGATCCGGAAAGATCAAAGCCGGTTTTTCGCAGTACGCTGCACGCTCTGGCATGGGTATACTGCACATAAGGGCCGGTTTCCCCGTCAAAGTTTAGCATTCTCTCCCAGGAAAATACAACATCCTTTATCCGGTTATTATACAGGTCATTAAAGATAACTGCGCCAATACCAACCTGCTTTGCTACCTTTTCTTTATCCGGCAAATCAGGATTCTTTTCCTCAATTATCTTTCTGGTTTCCTCAATGGCATTATTTAAAAGCTCCTCCATAAGCACAACATTGCCGTTTCTCGTGGAAAGCTTTCCGCTCTCTAAGCTGACCAGACCAAAGGCAACATGCACCAAATCCTTATACCAGTCATACCCCATCTTTTCAATAACCTTAAACCACTGCTGGAAGTGAAGATTTTGATCTAAAGCGGTTAGATAAATACATTTATCGAAATCATAGGTTTTCTTTCTGTACAGTGCGGCCGTAATGTCACGGGTTGCATACAGTGTCCCGCCATCCTTGCGGATAATCAGGCAGGGAGGAAGATTTTCCTCAGTCAAATCCACTATCATTGCGCCTTCACTTTCCTGAAGAAGCTTCTTATCCTTCAGCTCCTGCACCACCGCATCCATTTTGTCATTATAAAAGCTTTCGCCGGTATAGGCATCAAACTTTACGCCAAGCATTTCATAGACACGCTCAAATTCCTTAATACTGATATCATAAAACCACTTCCACAGTGAGAGGGCCTCCTCGTCTCCCTCCTGCATTCTCACAAACCATGCTCTTGCCTCGTCATCCAGTGCGGGGTTTTCTTTTGATTCATCATGGAATTTTACATATATACGCATCAATTCCTGAATCCCAAACTCCTCCACCGCTTCCCTGGAGCCCCAATTTTTATAGGCAACAATCAACTTTCCAAACTGTGTTCCCCAATCCCCTAAGTGATTTACGCCCTCACAATGATATCCCAGCTTCTCATAAATATTATAGATAGCCCGTCCAATAACTGTCGACCGCAGATGTCCCACATGAAAGGGTTTTGCTATATTGGGGGAAGAATAGTCGATCACTACAGTTTTACCCTCTCCCATATGTGAGCTTCCAAAATCCTCCTTCAGCTCCAAAACCCTTTGCAAAACATTTTCGGCATAAACACCCTTATCTGTATAGAAATTGATGTACGCCGCCATAACCTTTATCTCACTGATAAAAAATGGCTTATTAAGCTTTTCCGCAATCTCTGCCGCAATAATGTTTGGCGCCTTTCTAAATGCTTTCGCAAGCCTGAAGCAAGGAAACGCATAATCCCCCATGTCAGTATTAGGCGGCACCTCTATCATGTCTAATATTTCATTTTTATCCATTCCAGCCGCCTGACCTAAAAGCGACGCAATCTCCAATTTAAAATCCATTCTTCCTTCATCCTTTCAAAAAAGACTACTCCCTCCAAAAAGGGAGCAGCTTCCGCTTTTGTAACAGTTTACATAATTCTAAAGTCATCTGGTTAATATACTAATAAATTTAACATAAAGAAGATAAAAAAGCAATATGGAAAGGAGGCTCCCAAGGCTTAGAAAATCCTGAAAAATTGGGACATTTCTTTTAACAGGTACTGAAACGTAAACTGCAAAACGATATAGAGAGAACCCAAATAGCATGCAATATTAATTATTCTTCCCATAGATGTCTGCTTTTTATCCTGTACAAAGACAATTAATATGGATTGGATACAGCTTATCAGAAAAAGCTCTCCTACCATAACCAAAAATTCCTGCATACTCCTCCCCCCATCCTATATCAGTATATTGGAGTAAGGAGTAAAAAAGTTCTTTCAATTTCTGTATTTTTGTAACATAATAAGAATGAGTAACCCCATAGGGAGAGGAGTGTTTTCATTGGAGAAAAAAAAGAATAAATTACTGCCGCTTATAAGCGGTATTGTGCTGTTACTGCCCGCAATCCCATGCCGGTTTATCTTTATGATGGCAGATAGCAAAAAAAACAGTATAGAAGAATTTGAATACTATGACTGGCGCCTGGGACAGATTCATTATAAGGTCAAAGGGCATGGAAAAAGCCTTCTTTTGCTTCATGGCATCGGAATAGGCGCCAGTATGCGGGAATGGGATAAAAATTTTGAGACTCTTTCTGAAAACTATAGGGTATATGCCATAGATTTGCTCGGCTTTGGCCTTTCGGATAAGCCAAAAACCACATACACCGCTTATATGTACGCCTCTCTTATACAGGATTTTTTAAAGGATGTGGTGAAAAAGCCCTGTGGACTGATAGCCTCCTCCAATTCCGCAGCCTTTGCTGTTATGGCCTGTCGTATGGACAACAGTCTGATCAAAAAAATGATATTGATAGAGCCGACGGGAATAGAAAATAAAAATGCTGAAAATAAAGATATATGGTACCGTAGGCTTTTTGAAAGCCCCTACGCCGGAACAATTCTATACACCGCCTTGTCCTCAAGAATATTTATCAGGCGCTTTCTGCAAAAAGCCGTTTTTTTTGCCCAGGAAAACTATTCTGCTAGGGCCGTTACAGACAGCTACTATTATCCGGCCCATGCCGGCGGAATCAGCGCAAAATATGCCGCTGCCTCCTTCCTGACAAACTATATGAATCTGGACATCAAAAAAATATTAAAGGACATACACACGCCACTAATGATTATCTGGGGAGAAAACGCCGTCATAAATCCGACGGCGGCGATGGACATTATCATGGAAATCAAGCCAAGAGCACAGTATGCCGTTTTTGAAAAGACAAGACTTCTGCCTCATTATGAAAACCCTGCTGAATTTAATGAGCTGGCAAAAGATTTCTTTCATTAAACGGCCTGTACGCGATTTATAAAATAAGAGGAACCTGTCTTGCCCATAGGGCAGTCAGGTTCTTTTACCGTTTTATAATCTAACTGTCTGACAGCTCTTTTTCACGGCTTTAAAGCTTTTGCCAAATAAACCCGTATCTGTCTTTTTCTTTTGCTGCTGTACAGGAATAAAAAAAGTATCAGAAAAATTTGATTTTTTTCAGGCTTTGGAATAGTATTAAACTATTCTTTATTTTGAAAAAAGGAGACAGCGTATGGATAATAAACAAAATGAACAACTGGAAATGGAGGAATATTATCGCCAGAACATGCATCTGTTCCGCCGCGGCGAGGACAATGTAATCGCAATGATTGAGCCCGAATTCTATTCCTGCAATGCCCTGGAAAAAACACTGACCCTGGCCTTTGAGGTAAAAAAATGGGAGTTAAACCCACACGGTATTATGCATGGGGGAATCATTACCACAATTGTTGATACAACCTTTGGCTTCCTCTCTCATTTTTACGCCAGAAACAAATATATCCTCACAATTGATATTGCCACCTCATTTTTAAAGCCCATCCCTATGGGAGACACAGCTCTGGTCACCGCAAGGCTTAACGCATCCGGCAGAACCATATTAAGCATGACAGCAGAGGTTAGAGTAAAAAGCAGCAATGTTTTAGCGGCAACAGCGACAACTACATTTTATGCAAGAGACAGGAAATGAGACAATGCGGTTTTTACCCATTGTCTTTTTTCTTTTAGATAGAAGAACATGTTTTTTATTTATACTACTAAAAATTATCCACAAAGTAAAACAAAATATAAAATGTTATTCACACATTTTGAGAAAAGGCTGTGCAAAAGTGGAAAAAAGTGACTCTATCGAAAACAAGTGAGAAGTAAAACCGCTTTCTAAAAGCAAACAAATATGTTTTATCCTTTCAAAACAGCAGATAGGAATCATACCCTCCAATAAACAAAAAAGCTGCCAAAACCATAAAGTTTTGGCAGCCCTTTCAAATAAATTCAAAAGTCCAATAGCCACAGTTCTTTCTATTCACTCAAAAATCCATTGCCGATAATATTGCTAGTATTTGTAATTACCATAAATCCCTGCGGATCTGTTTTCTTTACAAAAATACGAAGAGAGTTTGCCTGAAATCGGCTCAGCGCCGTCATAATGACATAATTGCCTTCCCTTGTGAAAGATCCCTTTGCTTCCCACACTGTAGCGCCTCTATGCAAGGTATTATTAATATAATCACAGATTTCATCGGGATACTTTGTCACTATAGTAAAGCTCTTTTTCAGATTAATACTCTCAATGACATAATCAATAATCAAGGACTTCATAATAACGCCCAGTATAGAATAAAGACCTGTCTCCAGTCCAAAAAACATCATTGCAGCGGAGGCTGTCAAAAAATCAATACAGAGTATGGCACGCCCTATGTTGATGGACGTATATTTTTTCAGTATCATCGCCGGAATATCTGTGCCTCCTGTGGAAGCGTCAATATTAAATACAATAGCAGAGCCGACTGCCGGAAAAATAACAGAATACACAAGTTCCAATAATTTTTGATCAGTAAGGGGGCGTTCCAAGGGTATCAGTATTTCAAAAAAACGTATCATTAAAGAGAGCAAAACACAGCAAAAAACTGTTTTAATACCAAAATCCTTATTCAGCAGGATAAATCCCATAATCAAAAAAATACCGTTAATAATAAGGACAAAGGTGCCGGGTGTTATGGCTGGAACTATTTTACTCAATATAATTGCCAGACCGCTCTCACCGCCGGTTGAAAAATTGTTGGGAAATTTAAAGAAATAAACTCCCACTGCCACCAAAAAGGTGCCAAAGATTAATTGAACCAACTCTTTGAAACTCACTTTCATCATAATACCCCCTAGAAAATTAAAATATATAGACAAACACTGTTCTTTTCATTTTATCGGCTTAAAATGAAAATTCTTTCTATTTTTATATAAAAAGCCTCCTTCCGGCAAAGACAAGGTTTATGGCAATAAAAAATTTGATTTCATATACAGATATATAAAATCAAAATCACCTTATAAAAATAGAAAGAACAATGTTTCATCATACAATTTTTGTACTGCTTTAAGCCTTTCTCCCACTCTTGGGACAGGCAGAAAATCCTCCCTTTTCACTAAAAAACTACCAGGGCAAAAAACAAATCATCTTTTACTGTAAAATAACATATTGTTTTAAACAAAATCGGGTAATATCTTCATTATATAGCAAAAAGGGAAAAAAGCAAGGAAAAGGCAACAAAAAAACAGCTGAAAATAGCTGTTTTTTCGAAAGGAGGAATGGTGCATTTATACAATATTAATCCCTGTAGGGAATCTTGATATTAA
Organism: Bacillota bacterium; assembly: GCA_019422105.1. Lineage (GTDB taxonomy): Bacteria > Bacillota > Clostridia > Lachnospirales > Anaerotignaceae > JAHZDZ01. The sequence continues at coordinate 51,151 of JAHZDZ010000013.1, forward strand.
CCTCATAACAGTCCTGTTTTTCTTCTATATCGTAGGTAGCTTCAATGCCGCCTTTGCGCATGATGTCCACAGACTGTTTCAATGTATTGGTAAAAAGGCGAATATCATTGAAGCTCCTTTTCACCTTCTGCTCGCTTTTGGGCAGTTTGTCCTGCCGCATTTTATTCAGCGTTGATTCAACCAGCTCTTCCGTCTTTTTTACATTCAATTCCTGATCTATCACCTTATAGATAATAACCTTCTGGACTTCCAAATCCGGTATTTTTAATAAAGCTCTGGCATGTCTTTCCGTCAAATCATTTTCCGCCAGCAGTTTTTTTATTTCCGGGGAAAGTTTCAATATTCTCAGCTTATTCGCAATGGTAGACTGGTTTCTTCCAAGCTTGGCCGCCAGCTCTTCCTGAGTTAGTCCATAGTCCTGCATTAAATTCTGATACCCCTCCGCTTCCTCTATGTAATGGAGGTTCTGGCGCTGCAGGTTTTCTATCAAAGCCAGAACCGCACTGTCATTATCCGAAACATCCACAATAATAGCGGGTATGGTTAAAAGTCCTGCCAGCTGGGAGGCACGCAGACGCCTCTCACCGCTTACCAGCTCATAGCTGCATCCATTGATCAAGCGCACATTAATAGGCTGCATAACGCCATATTCCCTGATGGAAGCTGCCAGTTCCTCCAGAGCTGTCTTGTCAAAATATTTTCTGGGCTGGTACGGATTCGGTCTTATTTTATCTATAGGCAAGTTTTGTATCTTTATTTCCTTTTTGGAAAATTTAAGCTCCGGAAACTTTAAAGCTGCTAACATAGAACCCCTCTCCTTCGTACAGTTTACAATTTGTTGGCATTTCTTTCCTTTTCCTGAATTATACCACATAAGTTTGTGCTGTACTGAAAAATAAGTCGTCATAAAATAGTAGGGTTCTACATTATATTACATGGAATTTGTCACTTTATAGGACTTTTACTCGCCTTACCCGCTTTTCTGGGATACTGTGACGGGGTTTGGCATAATTTTTTCAGTATAATTACACTATGGGTAATATCGCTGTTTGGAATCTCAACTTTTTCTGTTTTTTCCAGTTTACATCCAAGAGTGGATATGGCCTTCTGCGCCTCCATTATTTCCTGGGACACATCAGGACCTTTTAATGATACAAAATATCCGCCGCACTTCACAAACGGCATACAGTATTCACACAAAATGTTTAGAGAGGCCACCGCTCTGGATACACAGCAATCAAAATGCTCCCTGAGTTCTTTACTCTGGCCGCCATCCTCTGCCCGCATGTGAATACATTCCGTATTTTGTAATTGTAGGGTACCTATTACCTCCTCCAGAAAGGTTATTCTTTTTTGCAGGGAATCCAGAAGCGTAATATTTATCTGAGGAAACATAATTTTAACCGGAATGCCCGGGAAACCCGCTCCCGTTCCCACATCAATAAAGGACATTCCTTCTTTGATGTCAATTGCCGTTAAAAGAGACACACTGTCCACAAAATGTTTTAATATAATATCCTTTTCATCGGTAATCGCCGTCAAATTTATTTTTTCGTTCCATTCCAGCAAAAGCTGTTTATAAGTCATAAATTGGCTTATCTGCTTTTCGCTGATTTCAAATCCCAATTGCAGCATACTGTCCTTCAAAAGCTTTTCTGTATTCACTAAGTCCTTCCCTCCTAAAAAGCTGCGGTTTTACAGTCAGCACAAAAAAAACCTCATAAGCAAAAGGAAGCTTGATTTCTCAAGCTTTCTTTTGCTTACCGCAGCAATATTGTTTTCTCATGGCAGTGCCTACGCAGCGGCCTTTTTCTCGAATATCTCATTTTAAATAAATTATTTCTTTTTCCATTAAATCGAAAAACAAACTGTTTATTCTGTATTGCTTTAGCAAAACAATTGCACAGTAACGCGGTTTTCTATGATATATCTTTTATTCCTTTTCAATTCTGATTATCTTCCAAATTCCATGATTATCCGGCTCCTCCACCATTTTTACATGGACAATTTCTTCATTTTTGCCAATGGCAATGGAAATTGTACTCACCTTTGACCTTTTTTCCTCCTGAAAGGAAAAAAGATACTTATATTTATTCTTGCTGTGAAACAATTCGTAAGCTTCCTCCAAATTAACACTGCCGGCAACCATCTTGCTCAGATAGCGTCTGGCTTCCTCCTCATTTTTCTTCTCCAGTGCATCAACAAAAAATTTCAAAGTGCCGCTTTGATTCAGCATAGAAAAGAAAGGCTTCTGTTCTGTATTTCTGTTCCTGTCAAACGCAGATGCAGCAAGGGGCAAAGACCGTCTTTTATTTTGTTCGTATAGCTGCCAAAAAGCCTTCTCTTTTTTTCCATTCCGGCAAAATACAAAAATACCATGGCTCTTTTTCAAAAGATGCACCTCCTTTTCAAAATACAACCAAACTTATGAAAAATGACTGCTGCCTGAAAATCAGTTTTTACCAATTATATCACAAAATGAATTGATTCCAGGTATATTTTATTTTAATCCACATATTTACAAACCGCTTCTATTGCCATTTCTATGATTGTTTTTCTGCTCTGCTTCCCTTCGTCTGCTCCAAATAAATTAAAAGCACAGAAATATCAGCCGGAGAGATACCTGTTATTCTGGATGCATGTCCAATTGACTGCGGACGCATATCAGTAAGCTTCTGCACCGCTTCAAGGCGCAGACCCTTAATTTCACTGTAATTCAAATCCTGAGGCAAAACTTTATTTTCAAGCTTTTTAAACTGCTCTACCTGTTTTCTTTGCTGGTTGATATAGCCCTCATACTTTATCTGTATATTCGCCTGCTCCTGTACTGCCATGTCAAGTGGAGGCCGTTGTCTGTCTATTTCCGCAAGCTTAAAGTAATCAAGCTCCGGCCTTTTCATTAAGTCAGAGAGCTTCACACCGCTTTTAATTCTGGTGCTCCCATATCCGTCCAAAAACTGTAATACTTCCTCTGTGGGTGTAATGACAGTTTGCTTAATACGGCTGATTTCCCGCTGTACCATTTTTTCCTTTTCCTGAAATCTGTCATAACGCTCCTGTGAAATCAAGCCGATTTGATAACCCTTTTCCGTCAGTCTCTCATCCGCGTTATCCTGCCGCAGCAACAGCCTGTATTCCGCACGGGATGTCATCATGCGATATGGTTCCCTGCTTCCCTTTGTCACCAGATCATCAATGAGAACACCAATATAAGCCTCTGAGCGGTCAAGAATCAAGGGTTCCCCGCCCTTCACATACTGGGCCGCGTTAATGCCTGCTATAAGCCCCTGAGCGGCCGCTTCCTCATAGCCGCTGCTGCCGTTAAACTGACCGGCACTGAAAAGCCCCTGCACGTCTTTAAATTCCAGACTCAGCTTCAGCTGAGTCGCATCAATACAGTCATACTCAATAGCATACGCCGTTCGCATTATTTCACAATTCTCCATGCCGATAATAGAACGGTAAACAGCCGCCTGTACCTCCTCAGGCAGAGATGAGGAAACACCTTGTACATACATTTCCTCCGTGTCCTCCCCCTCCGGCTCTATAAAAAGCTGGTGACGCTTTTTATCTGCAAACCTCACTACCTTGTCCTCTATAGATGGGCAGTATCTGGGTCCAATACCATCAATTATACCGGCATATAAGGGAGAGCGGTGAAGATTTGCCCGTATAATGTCATTGGTCTTTTCTGTCGTATAGGTAAGATAGCAGGGAACCTGATCACGCTTAATTCCCTCCGGTGTATTTTCAAAAGAAAATGGTACAATTTCTTCATCGCCGTTTTGTATTTCCATTTTGGAAAAATCAAGGCTCCTTCTGTCGACCCTGGCCGGCGTTCCCGTTTTAAAACGAAAAAGACGTATCCCCATATCCAAAAGGCTCCGGCTTAATTCTGTGGCCGCCTTCAGACCGTTAGGACCGCTTTGTACAATGGTTTCACCGTAAAGACATCGGGCCATCATATAGGTGCCCATACAAAAAATAACTGCTTTCGCGCGATAAACGGCGCCGGAGGAAGTCGTGACACCAATTACCCTTCCATCCTCCGCCAGTATTCTGGTTACCTCCGACTGTCTGATTTTCAAATTATCAGTATGCTCAAGCGTCCTCTTCATTTCAGAGGAATATCTTTTTTTATCCGCCTGCGCTCTAAGGGAGTAGACGGCAGGCCCCTTTCCTGTATTCAGCATTTTCGTCTGAATATAGGTCTTATCAATATTTTTGCCCATTTCCCCGCCAAGGGCGTCTATTTCTCTGACCAAATGCCCTTTTGAGCTGCCGCCGATTGATGGATTGCAAGGCATCATCGCAATGGAATCCAGATTGATTGCAAATAGTATTGTCCTCAGTCCCAGTCTGGCCGAAGCCAATGCGGCCTCACATCCCGCGTGTCCGCCGCCGACAACAATAATATCTGCTTTGTCCGCTTCATATGTTATCATCGTACCTTCATCTCCCAAAACGGAAACTCCGCTTTATTTTCCAAGACAGAATTTTGTAAATATCCTATCTATAATCTCCTCGTCTACTGTTTCTCCGGTTATCTCACCCAAAGCCCTCAGGGCATCCTGCAAATCCATAGAAATAAAATCCTCCGGCATCTTGTCCCTGATTGTAGCCAATACTCTTTCCAGACTTTTCTTTGCCTGATACATGGCATTTTTCTGTCTTGCATTATTAATAAAAGCATTTTCACTGACACCGATATTACCGCCAAAGAACAATTCTGTCAACCTTTTTGTCAATAGGTTCAACCCGGTGTTCTCAGATACAGAGATAGGAATGATATTTTCCTTCGCCGCAAAGGGAAGTATATCCTCCTCCGTTACTTTGCTCTCCAAATCAATTTTATTGAGAAGGAACAAAGCGGTCTTTCCCTGTATCATTTGCAGTATTTCCATATCCTCACTGCTTAAAGACCTAGAAGTATCAATCATCATCAATATTAAATCAGCCTTCAAGGCATAATCCCTGGATTTCTCCACACCCATTTTTTCAACCAAATCAGTTGTAGAACGAATACCGGCAGTATCCACAATTTTTACGGGAATCCCCTCAATATTCACATATTCCTCCACAGTATCTCTGGTTGTCCCAGGAATATCTGTGACGATTGCTCTATCCTCCCCCAAAAAATAGTTCAAAAGAGAGCTTTTTCCAACATTGGGTTTACCCAGTATTACTGTTTCAATGCCCTCCCGTATAATTCTGCCCTTGTCGGCATTTTCCAAAAGTGCATTCATTTCATGAAGCAGCTCATTCGTCTGTTTTTCCATACTGCTGTAGGTTTCTTCCTCAATGTCATGCTCCGGATAATCTATAATCGCTTCTATTGACGCCGTCATATCCAATATTTTTTCCCTCAAAGCCCCCACCTTTTTTTTCAGGCTTCCTTCCAGCTGACCGACAGCCTGGTTTCTGGAAAGCTCGGTCTGAGCGTTTATAATATCAATAACCGCCTCTGCCTGCGTTAAATCTATTCGGCCGTTTAAAAAAGCTCTTTTTGTAAATTCACCCGGTTCCGCCAGTCTGGCGCCGGCATTCAAACAAAGCTCCAGCACCTTTTGCACAACAAACATGCCGCCATGACAGTTGATTTCCACAACATCCTCTTTTGTATAGGTTTTTGGCGCTTTCATAACAGTAACCAAAACTTCATCCACTATTTTGTTATCTTTTTTATCCAAAACCGTACCATAAGATACGGTATGGCTCTTTTTATCAGCCAGCTTTTTACCATAGGAACTCTGAAATATTTTGTCTGCTGTCTCAATACTTCCCTCACCGCTGATACGGACAATACCAATGCCGCCTCTGCCGGCAGGTGTTGATATGGCCGCAATGACATCATTAAAACCCACAGAACGCATAGTAACCCCTCTTTCTAAAAAAACCCGATAATATTCTTAAGGATTAAGAAATAATCGGGTTTTAATATCTCTATTTATTGCTCTTTAATGTAATAACCACATTTCGGTATGGCTCTTCACCCTCCGAGAAAGTAGTGACGTATTTATCATTCTGCAAGGAAGAATGGATAATTCTTCTCTCATAAGGATTCATCGGCTCCAAAACAACATTGCGCCCTGTCTGTTTTACCTTCTTTGCCAGATTAAAGGCAAGGGATTCCAATGTCTCTTTCCTTCTTTGACGGTAATTTTCCGTATCCAGTGTAATGCTCATATAAGGAGCGCTTCCCTTATTGACTACCAAATTCACAAGATATTGCAGGGAATCCAGTGTTTGGCCCCTTTTTCCTATCAATATGCCCATATCATCTCCGCTGAGATTGATAAAAAGCTGTTTATCCTTCATTTTAGTCTCAATCTTCACGATAATTCCCATAGCAAGGAATACCTCATGCAGAAAATCCTTTGCCGATTTTTCAGGATTAAATTTTCGTCGTACCTTTACATGGGCATTTTTTGCACCGAACATGCCTAAAAAGCCTTTGGAACCTTCATCCAACACAGTTATTTCAACCTCATCCCTGGTCAGATGCATTTCTTTTAACGCTTCTTCTACAGCATCCTCTACGGTTTTCCCCTCTTTTAAAAGCTCCTCCATACTTATGCTGCCTCCTTAGATTCTCTTTCATCCCTGCTTTTGAATATTTTGGTCATAATCATCTGCTGCGCAATTGTAAACACATTGCTGATTGTCCAGTAAAGGCCAAGGGCCGCCGGCATACTGATGGTCATGACGCCCATCATAATAGGCATTATCATATTCATCATTTTCATCGTGGAAGCGGTAGGATCATTCGGATCAAGATTCTGGCTTTTTGTCATAAATACTGTCTGCAGATAAGTGGTGCCGCCGGCCGCCAATGGGACAATAATACCCGGGAAGCCAAGGCCCGCCTTAGATACAAGGTTTAAACCAAATACATATTCTATCTGTGTTTTCTCTGCCAGTAAAATTGTAAACTGGCTGACAATATCGGAATGCTGCGCCGTCAGCTGGGCTAAAATACCTTCCCAATCGCCTGAAGAGAGCACATTGACAAGTCCTACAATATCCTGCTGTACAGCTAAATCCATGGTCATCTTTTTAGCTTCTGCAATAGGTTTTAAAATATCTACTCTCAGCTGCACCGGAATATCCAAAATAGCGTTTGCAAGACTGTTATAATTCTGTCCGATTACGTCTACATATAAATAAGGCTGCTGGAATACATAAAATAAAGCATAGAGAATAGGAAGCTGAATCAGAAGGGGCAGGCAGCCTCCAAAAAGACTGATACCATTTTTCTTCTGAAATTCCTGTATTTCATAAGCCATTCTCTGCTGAGATTCCTGATCTTTTTTGTTGGCATATTTTGCTTTTATTTTATTCATTTCGGGCTGAAGCTTCTGCATCTTATAGCTGGAATGCAGCTGCTTTGCCATAAGAGGCGTCAAAATAAGCTTGACCAGAAGAGTAAAAAGAATAATTGCCACAGCCAGAGATCCTGACTGTAAAAAGCTGTAAATAAAATTGAACAGGGCATTGTAAATAACACCCATAAATCTCGCAATCGGTCCTACAATGGCCCCCGGCGTTCTGGTTACAGTAAGCATGGCACCAGAGGTTAGAAATGATGTAAACACTATTTTGCCTCCTTAAGTATCGTTCTATTTTATGGTACAGGATCATAGCCGCCTTTATGAAAAGGGTGGCATTTTAAAATCCTTCTTATTCCCAGATAACCACCCTTAAAGGGGCCGTATTTTTGTATCGCCTCAAAAGCGTACTGGGAACAGGTAGGCGTAAACCTGCAGTGAGGTCCTAAATAAGGAGAAATGCAAAGCTGATAAAATCTTATGAGCATAAGAAATATCTTCTTCATCATAATACAATTCATCCCTTTTATTTTAAAAGAACGTTTATTTTCAATTTTAAGTATTTACCAATAAATTATGCTTCTTTAATAGATGGCTCAGCGATTTGGAAATTTCCCAAAAGCTAACGTCCTTCGCATTTACACGTGCAATAACAACAATATCATATCCTGGCTTAATTTCATTTTCAATCAGGCGGTAGCTTTCTCTGATAAGGCGGGTTACCCGGCTTCTGACAACACTTTTTCCGACTTTTTTACTCACTGATATACCCAAATGGTTGTATTTTTTTTTATTTTTTACGACATACATAACCAAATGCCGGTTTGCCAAAGACTTTCCTCTGTTATATACATATCTGAACTGGTAATTTTTTTTCAGTGATTCGGTAAAATCCACTTTCGCATCCTTCCTTTAAAAGAAAAAATAGCCAATCCCGCTACATATTATAAAAGGCCACATGTTTGCGGCCTTATTATACGTAGTATATCCTATACTATTATTATGCAGACAAAACTTTTCTACCTTTTCTTCTTCTGGCTGCTAATACTTTTCTACCATTTGCAGTAGCCATTCTTTTTCTGAATCCATGCACTTTGCTTCTCTGCCTTTTTTTCGGCTGAAATGTCATTTTCATGTGGTACGCACCTCCTTTTATTGCATAGCCTATCCTTGCTTACGGGCAAGCACTGTTACTATTATATTCAATAATTCAGGCCACGTCAAGAATAATTATAAATATTTTAGACAAGCTCCCGCCCATATTTTTTCTTATGCTTCTCAATAAAAATTTTATAAACAACAACATTCTGTAAATATCAACATATTGATTTTTTCTTTTTTAATTTCATATATTTAGAGAAAGGTGCTAATAAATATAAAATATATGCTAATTATTATGCATAATGATTTTTGAAGCTGCAAAGGAAACCTTTTTTTGGTTAAGAATTGAGGTTGATAATAGGAATCAATTTTGATATATTATTAATAGTTATACACAGTTTCACCATTATTATTGCGAAATGAAAGTGTTTATATCATAAGTTATCAACATTTTGTTGATAACTCTGTGCATAAGTTTAAAAAATATTTGTTTTTTTAATGATTTAGCATGTTAATTATGATGATAAGGTATCAACATCTGTGTTGACAGCTTTTTGAATTTTTATTCTAACCTGCAATATTCAACAGAGATAAAAAGGCATATGTGAATAAATTGATATTTTATCCACATTTATTTTTTTCTGCTTTTTACGCTTTTCAGAAAAAAACAGCATGGCAAATTCTTTAGGGGCACTTGGCGCTAGGAGGCTAAAATGGAACAAATTAAACTTTACTGGGAACAAGCATTAAAAATTATAGAAGAAGAAATATCTTCCTCTGTCAGTTTCGAGACATGGATACTGCCACTTGTACCGAAGGAAATAAAGGGAAATGACTTTATACTTTATATTAATGATAATTTTTACCGCGATACAATAGAAAAAAGACATCTTCCTCTCATCAAAAATGCGGTAAAAAAAGTAACAAACCACGATTACAATGTAATTCTTGTAACGGAAGACGATTTGAAAAAAAATGAAGCCATTCAAAAAAAGGACAGTGTATCAGATGCAGATGTTATCAGCAATCTGAATCCCAGGTATGTATTCAGCAGCTTTGTTGTCGGAAACTCAAACCGTATGGCACATGCCGCATCTTTGGCCGTAGCCGAAGCACCCGCCAAGGCTTATAACCCACTTTTTTTATATGGCGATGTCGGTCTTGGAAAAACACATCTGATGCACTCCATAGCCCACTATATATTGGAGCAAAAGCCAAGCACAAAGGTATTATATGTTTCCAGCGAGACCTTCACAAATGAGCTGATAAATTCTATCCGCTATGACAAAAATGAAGAATTCCGCAATAAGTACAGAAATATAGATGTTCTTCTCATAGATGATATTCAATTTATTGCACAAAAGGAGAGTACACAGGAAGAATTTTTCCATACCTTTAATACGCTGCATGAATCCAACAAACAAATTATCATTTCAAGCGATCGGCCCCCCAAGGAAATAAAAACGCTGGAGGACAGGCTAAGAAGCCGCTTTGAGTGGGGATTAATTGCCGATATACAGCCGCCGGATTTTGAGACAAGAATGGCTATACTGAGAAAAAAGGCAGATACAGAAAATCTCATTATACCCGACGAGGTTACCGCCTTCATTGCAAAAAGCATTGTCTCAAATATCCGTGAGCTGGAAGGTGCATTAACAAGAATATCTGCTTATGCCTCACTGACAAATCAGGAAATCACACTGGAGCTGGCAGAAAACGCATTGAAGGACATATTTAATGAAAAAAGTGCAATACAGATAACGCCTGAGTTAATACAGGATATTGTCGCCAGCTATTATAATATTACGCCTGAGGATATCAGAGGCAGCAAAAAACCGAAAAATATTGCTTATCCAAGGCAAATTGCCATGTATCTTTCCAGAAAAATACTTGATATTTCTCTTCCGAAAATCGGGGAACAATTCGGCGGCAGGGATCATACAACAGTTATTCACGCATGTTCCAAAATCGAAAAGGAGCTGGAAAAGGATCAGTCTCTTCAGAAAACAATTTTTGAACTGGAAAAGAGAATTAAAGGTCAATAATAGATATGTGGACAACCCTGCATACAGATTGTGGAAGGAATGTGAATGCCTGTTATTTCAGATCGCGAATGTGGATTCTGTGAACAACATTGAAAGATATTAACTTTTATTCACAGCTTTATCCCAGTACTTTTTTCCACAACTGTCACAAAAAACACGGTTTTCCACAAATTCACAGCCACTACTACTACTACTGCTAAAAAAAATATATTATTTATTGATAGTTATCAAACATAAGGAGCTGTTTACAAATATGAAATTAACATGTTCAAGAGATTCACTGCTAAACGGTATCAACACAGTCTCAAAAGCCGTATCTAACAGAACAACATTGCCAATATTGGAATGTATACTTTTAAAAGCTGACGAAAAGGGATTTAAGTTAACAGCAAATGATTTGGAAATGGGAATTGAAACCTCCGCAATTGATGCGGAGATAACAGAGGAAGGAACCATCGCTCTGGAATCAAAAATATTTTCAGAGATTATCAGGAGAGTAGACGGAGAACAGGTAAAAATAGAAACAAACAGCGAAAACCTGACAAAGATTGCCTGCGGTAAATCCGAATTTAAAATTATGGGACAGTCGGGGGACGATTTTCCAGCACTTCCCGCTGTTGAAAAAAACAAGGAATATGTATTGTCCCAAAACGAACTGAGAAATCTGATTAAACAGACTATTTTTTCAATTGCCCAGGATGAATCAAAACCTGTACTGACAGGTGAATTGATAGAAATTGGCAATGGATTTATGGACATGGTTTCGGTAGACGGCTACCGTATTTCTTATAAAAAGGCAAGTCTTCTCTCAGGAGAGAATAACGCAAATGTGATAGTACCCGGAAAAACATTGAGTGAAATCAGTAAAATATTGTCTTCTGAAGAGGAGGATAAGGTATCCCTTTTCTTTACGGACAAGCACGTTTTGTTTGATTTAGGAACCAGTATTGTAGTTTCCCGTCTCATCGAGGGAGACTATATTAAATATAATCAAAGCTTTACAGAGGATTACAAAACAAAAATTTTTGTAAACAGAAATGAAATGATTTCAGGGCTGGAAAGAGCGTCCCTGATTTCAAGAGATACCAGAAAAACTCCCGTTAAAATGGAGATAAATGCATCGTCCCTTGTAATTACCTCCAATACAGATATGGGAACTGCTTACGAAGAAATAGAAATAGAAGTTGATGGGGATGAATTAAAAATTGCATTTAATCCAAGATATCTCATTGACGCCTTAAAGGCAATTGAGGATGACACTGTTGCTATACAGTTTACGACGTCTTTAAGTCCCTGTATCATAAAGGGGATAGATCATGATTCCTATAAATATCTGATATTGCCGTTAAGGATGTAGTGGAAAATTGAGACAGGAGACAAAAAAATGGAAAAGGTAATGATACATACAGACTATATCAAACTGGGACAGCTTCTGAAATTAAGTTCTGTTATTTCCCAGGGATCAGATGCTAAAATTTTAATTTCAGACGGTCAAGTAAGCGTCAACGGTGCTGTGGCCATGGAACGCGGCAGAAAAATCTATGCCGGAGATATTGTGGAAGTAGAGGGAATGGGAAAAATTCAGGTTGCGGCTCAATAATGCGAGTGTCCGTCATAGAAAAACAAATACGTTAAAATATTATCAATGATAATGAGGTATCAGTGTGTATATTAAAAAGCTTTCGCTGCTGAATTTTAGAAATATCAAAAATTTGAATATTGAGCTTCAAAACGGCGTCAATATATTTTATGGCGACAACGCGCAGGGAAAGACGAATATACTGGAATCTATTTATATGTGTGCAACGGGAAGAAGTCAAAGGACACGGGTGGATTCCCAGCTGATTTTGTTTGGTGAGAGGGAATCTCATATCAGACTGTTTTCCCAGAAGGACAAGAGATCAGACCGAATAGATGTCCATATAAAAAGTGAGGGGAAAAAGGGGATTGCGGTCAATGGAATCCCTCTGAAAAGGTCAGGCGATTTGTTTGGCAGCCTGCCTGTTGTTATCTTTTCCCCTGAGGATTTACAGCTTATAAAAAGCGGGCCTTCCGAGAGGCGCAGATTTATGGATATGGAGCTATGCCAGCTGAGCAGTGTGTATTATTACAATCTGCAGCAGTATTATAGGGTTCTCAAGCAGAGAAATAATCTGTTGAAGGAGATACAGCGAAAACCGTCTTTGAGAGAAACAATTTTTGTTTGGGATTCCCAGATGTTACAGTATGGGAAAAAAATAATAGACGAAAGAAAAAAATTTGTGTCCTCACTCAATGAGATTGCATCAAAAAAGCATTCCTATATCACAGGCGGCAGAGAATCGCTGGAAATACAATACCGCCCTAATACAGAAGAAACTGCCTTTGAGAAAAAGCTTGAGGGCCATTTGGACAGAGATTTGTTTTTAGGCACTACTTCTGTAGGGCCTCATAAGGATGATATGAGTTTTCTTATTGACGGATATGAGGCAAAGGTGTTTGCTTCCCAGGGACAGCAAAGGACAGCAGCGCTGAGTGCAAAGCTTGCCGAAATTGATTTGATTGAAGCAGAAAAGGATGACAGTCCTATATTGCTTTTAGATGATGTTTTGTCTGAGCTGGATGAAAAAAGGCAGCTTTTTCTGTTGCAAAATATCGGCAGTATACAGACAATAATAACCTGTACAGGAATTGAGGATATCATAAAAAGCTATGTGGATTTCAGCTTTCTCTTTTCTGTAAAAAATGGATTGGTTGAAAAAATTTGATTTTATTTTTGAGGGCCTGATTGAAAAAGTTCAGGTCCTTTTTTATTCTCATACAGCTGACCTTAACTATCTGAGTATCTCATAAAAATAAAGTTTTTACACTTGCTTCTATTGGCCGAAAACAGCTTTTTATCAAACTCTTTTTTTGATACCTCATCCTGTCCTGAAAAATGTAAAAATAGTGTAAAAAAACGTTGAAACAAGCGGATTTTAGTGTATTTTTTTCCTTTCCTTTTCTTGTGAAACCGTCTAAAAAATGGTATAATAATTAAGGAAGATTATAAGGATGAAATGAATAAAAACACACTTAAGTGCGTGAGGTTTTTCCCTTGTGATACAGGGTTTTTTTGTTTGTTTTTTTAAGGAGAGAGAAAATATGTCATCAGATTACAATGAAAGTCAAATCCAGGTTTTGGAAGGTCTTGAAGCAGTTAGAAAACGTCCCGGCATGTATATCGGCTCTACTTCATCCAGGGGTCTTCACCATTTGGTGTATGAAATCGTGGATAACGCAGTGGATGAAGCATTGGCGGGTTATTGCAGCGTGATTGATGTTACAATCAATGAGGACGGTACAATTTCTGTTTTGGATGATGGACGCGGTATTCCCGTCGGACCCCATCCGCAAAAGGGGATTTCTACAGTCGAGGTAGTGTTTACCATACTTCATGCGGGAGGAAAATTTGGAGGCAGCGGCTATAAAGTATCAGGAGGACTGCACGGCGTTGGCGCGTCCGTTGTAAACGCCTTGTCTGAATGGCTGGTTGTGCGTATTTTTTCAGACGGCAAAATTTATGAGCAGAAATATGAGAGGGGAAACGCTCTTTATCCCTTAAAGGTAGTAGGGGAGACGACTCTGAGCGGTTCCTTTGTCCAGTTTAAACCCGATGCCGAAATTTTTGATGAGGTTGAGTTTAATTATGACATTTTAAAGCAGCGTTTTCGGGAAACGGCCTTTTTAACGAAAGGCTTAAAAATAAACCTGTATGATAAGCGTCCTGGTATGGAGCAGGAGAGAAGCTTCCACTATGAGGGCGGATTAAAGGAATTTGTGCAGTATATTAATAAAAATAAATCTCCGATTTACGATGAAATTTTCTACGCAGAAGGAATTAAGGATGGCGTAGATGTGGAAATTGCTTTCCAGCATAATGACGGTTATCTGGAAAATATCCATACTTTTGTAAATAATATCAATACGACCGACGGCGGTACCCATGTTGTTGGGTTTAAAAGCGGGCTTACGAAAACAATAAATGACTATGGAAGAAAATTCGGCATTCTGAAGGAGAACGACAAAAATCTTTCCGGCGATGATGTCAGGGAGGGAATTACAGCGGTTATCAGTGTGAAGCTTGCCGATCCGCAGTTTGAGGGCCAAACGAAGACAAAGCTTGGCAACAGCGAGGCAAAGGGTGCTGTTGACAGCATTTTAAGCGAAAATTTAATGTATTTCCTGGAGCAGAATCCCGCTGTTGGAAAAATCATATTTGATAAAGCTCTGGTTGCCTCCCGTGCCAGAGATGCGGCGAAAAAGGCCAGAGAGCTTGTAAGGCGTAAAAGTGTATTGGAAAACGCGCGTCTACCGGGTAAGCTGGCTGACTGCTCGGACAAGGATCCAAAAAACTGCGAAATTTACCTTGTAGAGGGAGATTCCGCAGGAGGCAGTGCAAAGGGTGCCCGTACCCCAAAAACACAGGCTATACTGCCTTTAAGGGGTAAAATTTTGAATGTGGAGAAGGCAAGACTTGACAGAATGCTTGCAAGCGATGAAATAAAGGCGATGATTACTGCTTTCGGCACAGGAATTTCAGAGGATTTTGATATTGAAAAACTTCGGTATCATAAAATTATTATTATGACCGATGCGGATGTGGATGGTGCTCATATAAGAACATTGCTTCTCACCTTCTTTTATCGCTTTATGAGACCGTTGATTGAGGAAGGTAAGGTTTATATCGCCCAGCCCCCTTTGTTTCGTGTAGAGAAGGGAAAAGAGCATTATTATGTGTATGATGACAAGGAGCTTGAAGCGCTGTATGCCAGAATCGGAAAAGACGGCATTAAAGAGGTGCAGCGTTATAAAGGTCTGGGCGAGATGGATGCGGTGCAGCTTTGGGATACGACAATGGATCCGGAGCGTCGGATTTTAAAGAAGGTGGACTTGAATGATGCTATATCCGCAGATGAGATATTCAGCAAGCTTATGGGGGACAAGGTAGAGCCAAGGCGGGAATTTATCAACGAAAATGCGAAATATGTCATCAATCTGGACGTTTAAGAAAATGGCTTTTGCTGAAATTCAGAATAAACAAAAAATAATTGTCCGGTGAATTCGATTCCGGCATTGATTTGAGGCATGGTGGAAGTTAGGAATGAGGGCTTTTCCCTGTCTGAATGAAAGAGGCCGAAGACCGTATTGTTTTGAGCGGTTTGCAGTATAGAGAAAGGGCGTTACAAAATGGATAATCAGTATGACAGAATAATTGACGTAGATATCGAGGAGGAAATGAAAAAATCCTATATCGATTATGCGATGAGCGTTATTGTCGCAAGGGCTTTGCCGGATGCAAGGGATGGCCTGAAGCCTGTACAGAGGCGTATCCTGTACTCTATGAGTGAGATGAATCTGGATCCGACAAAATCCTACCGTAAATCGGCGCGTATTGTCGGAGATACCATGGGTAAATATCACCCTCATGGAGACAGCTCTATCTATTATGCCATGGTAAGAATGGCACAGGATTTTTCCATGCGCTATATGCTTGTGGACGGACATGGAAACTTTGGATCGGTAGACGGCGACGGCGCGGCTGCCAGCCGTTATACAGAGGCAAGGATGTCTAAAATTTCCATGGAAATGATTGCGGATATTGATAAAAATACCGTTGATTATGTTTCCAACTATGATGAGACATTGAAGGAGCCTTCTGTTCTTCCGGCCAGGATCCCTAATCTTTTGATTAACGGATCTAACGGCATAGCCGTTGGTATGGCCACGAATATACCGCCTCATAATCTTACAGAGGTTATTGACGGCGTTGTTAAAATTATTGATAACCATATTCTGGAAAACAGGGAGACAGATGTCGAGGAATTGATAGAAATCATAAAGGGGCCTGATTTTCCCACAGGCGCCAATATACTTGGAAGAAGCGGTATCAGAGCGGCCTACCGTACCGGAAGGGGAAAAATACTGGTTCGTGCCAATGCTGTCATTGAGCCTATGGAAAACGGGCATGAGCGTATTGTTGTGGATGAGATTCCCTATCAGGTCAACAAAGCCCGCCTCATAGAAAAGATAGCCGATTTGGTTAAGGATAAGAGAATTGAAGGCATCAGCGATTTAAGGGATGAATCAGACAGAAACGGTATGCGCATTGTCATTGAGCTGAAAAAGGACGTCAATGCTAATGTCATTTTGAATCAGCTCTACAAATATACTCAGATGCAGGAAAGCTTCGGCGTCATTATGCTTGCTCTTGTAGACAATAAGCCTGCAATACTGAACCTGAAGGAAGTGTTGGAGCATTATTTGAAGCATCAGGAAGACGTTGTGACAAGACGTACAAAATTTGACCTTGAAAAAGCGGAGAAACGCGCCCATATTTTAGAGGGCCTGCGGTTGGCTCTTGACAATATTGACGAGGTTATAAGAATTATCAGGGCGTCTAAAAATAAGGCGGATGCAATGGAAAACCTGATTGCGCGTTTTCAGTTTTCTCAGGAGCAGGCGGACGCAATCACAGAAATGCGTCTGAGATCTCTGACAAATCTGGAGCATGAAAAAATAGACAATGAGTATAATGATTTGATGGAAAAAATAGCGTACTTTAAATCAATTCTTGCAGATGAAAATAAACTTTTCGGCGTCATCAGGGATGAAATTGTGGCGGTAAAAGAAAAGTACGGAGATGAAAGACGTACTCGTATCGTACAAAACCCAGGTGAAATTGATATTGAGGATCTGATTGAGGAGGAGACAAATGTTGTCACCCTTACCCATATGAATTATATCAAGAGAACGCCATTGGCAATTTATAAAAGCCAAAACAGGGGCGGCAGAGGTATTATGGGAATGCAGACAAGGGATGAGGACTGCGTAAAGGATCTTTTTGTCGGATCTACCCATGACACGATACTGTTCTTCACAAATCTGGGAAGGGTTTATAAGCTGAAGGGCTATCAGATACCGGAGGCAGGAAGAACGGCAAGGGGTGTCGCAATTGTTAATCTGCTTGAAATATCAAACGGTGAGGGTATCAATGCTATTGTGCCCTTGAAATCCTTTGAGGAAAATAAGTATCTGGTCATGATAACCAGAAATGGCATTATCAAAAAGACACAGCTTCAAAGTTTTGCAAATATCAGAAAGGGCGGTCTTGCTGCCATTACGCTGAGAGAGGATGACCGTTTGATATCTGCTTTTATTACGGATGGGGAAAAGGAAATATTTGTCTCTACCCATGACGGCATCGGTATCAAATTCCATGAGGGGGATGTCCGTCCTATGGGAAGGACAGCTTCCGGTGTAAAGGCCATTACCTTAAATGCTAATGACTACGTTGTCAGCGCTGATTTGATAGAGAATGGCTTTAAGGTGCTGAATGTTACGGAAAACGGATACGGAAAACGAACGGATGCTTCCGATTTTAACTGCCAGTACCGCGGCGGCAAGGGTGTAAAGGTACATCAGCTGACGGATAAGACAGGTGAGCTGGTTGGATCTATCATGGTAAATGACAATGAGGAGGTTATGCTGATTACCTCCGAGGGTGTTATTATCCGGTTACGCGGAAAGGATATTTCCACCTTTGGCCGTGTTTCCCAAGGTGTCAAGCTGATGAACCTGGAGGAAGGCGTTAAGGTGGTAAGCATTGCCAAAATCAATGAGGACGATATAGAAAATGCGCAGGAAGAGGTCAGTGACGGGGATAACCTGGAGGAATTGATTGAGCGGGCGCAGCAGGATAAGGAAGAAATACTGGATGAGGATTAAACACTGCCGCAGGGTGGCAGTGTTAACGGATTGACAGTTTTTTAGTCAATCCGTTTCCAAAGATAATTTTATTGCAAAAGCAATAAAAAGGAGCAGGGTGGCAGTGTTAACGGATTGACTGTTTTTCAGTCAATCCGTTTTTTTAATATTGATAATAAAGTTTTTAGATATAAAAGCTATTTGAAAGGCTTTCAGAAGTTTGGGGATAGAGTTATTGAGATTACGGAAACAACCAAAAGTTCTCAAAATTATGACTTTTTACAGTCTGCGGATAAAAGAGAAACCATTGAAATTAAGATTTCTGTAAGAATTCTGCTCTTGTGACAGTATAAAGAAAATATTAGAATGAAGACAGGAGATAAATATTCTATACAATGGGGAGGGCTTAGGAAATGCAAAAAAAATTATTGTCCTTTATGACTGCTGCAGTGCTTTTTATGAGTTTATTTTTTTCAAATACTGTTTATGCTTCAGAATTTAAGGATGTACCTCAAGATCATTGGGCTTATGGAGATATCAAAACGGCAGATGAGCTTGGCATTATGAGCGGTACAGGCAACGGTAATTTTGGCATCGGCAACAATGTAAAAAGAAGCGAGTTTGTATCCATGATTGTGCGCATGTTTCAATGGGATAAGGAAAATACTGACGTTCCTTCCTTTCAGGATAATACGGATACTTCCAAATGGTACTACGAGGATATTGAGACAGCGGTAAAACATGGAGCAGTCAAAACAGATTCCAAAAACTTCAGGCCCGAGGATCCCATTACAAGGGAGGAGATAGCTGTAATGCTTGTGCGTGCTCTTGGCTATGATACCCTGGCGCAGAGTGTAAGCACAGTATATAACCCTTTTGTGGATGTGACGGGAAACAAGGGCTATATCACCATTGCCTATGATTTCGGCATAATCAGCGGAAAAAGCAGTACAGTCTTTGATCCTAAAGGCACGGCTCTGCGCGAAGAGGCGGCCTCTATGATGATCCGCGCTTACAATAAGTATCATCAGAAGCTTCAAACTATCCATGGCTTCTATGCTTTCTCATCCTATGCCCAAAAGGAAATTGCGGCACAGATGGATGAGGTATCTGTAGGTTGGAGCGCCTTAAGCCTTGATGTGAACGGTGATATTTTATTAAATACCAAGGGAGCAGATAATAACGAGTGGAAAATACCGGACGGTTATGAGGAGGCTGTAAAGTATTTGAAGGACAATCAGACCTCTGTCAATTTAAACATTTTTTTATCTGCTGCAAAAAACGTTACTCTGGCAGATGGGACAACAGAAAATCCGGCAAATGAAATATTGCTGAATCCGCAAAACAGAAAGGTAGCGGTAAGCCTTATTATCAATGAGCTTACCAGGGAATATCCTGAATTGGGCTATAACCCCTATGACGGCGTTACTATAGATTTTGAAAATTTGAGGGGAAGCCAGATGCGATCCTCCTTCTCCCAGTTTTTAATTGAGCTTTCCTCTCAATTGACATCAATCGACAAAAAGCTGTATGTAGCAGTACAGCCGCCCTTAAAAAACAGTGCATCCTATTACGACGGTTATGATTTTTATACCATAGGCGAGGTTAGTGACAGAATAATACTCATGGCTCATGACTATCAGGCCAATTCTATTTCCCAGGAGGTTATGGACAGCGGCTTTACCTCAACGCCTGTCACACCCTTCGATGAAGTATTTTTTGCTCTTCATGAGTTAGCAAGTGGTACCAATGCGGTAAAGGATAAGGAGAAAATAATGTTGGCTTTCAGCATGAATTCTGTCGGATGGGCAAAAAAAGATGGCTTTGTAACAAACGCGGTGGCGTTAAAACCAAGCTATGAGGAAATAAACAGCAGATTAGGCCAGGGAGCTGTCTATACCTATTCTGATAAATACAGAAATCCCTATATCACCTATGCGGATGAAAGCGGCCAGGAGGTAACTGTGTGGTATGAGGACGCTCAGAGTATAGAAGATAAAATTGAACTTGCTAAAATGTTTGGTATCAACGAAGTCTCAGTCTGGAGAATCGGTACGATACCCAACTATAATGCAAACCACTTAAATATATGGGATACGATTCAAAATAATAAATAAATCCAGTAAAGAATCAGAAAACAGAATAAAGCGGCAAATTTTAAAAGTGCGCCCGGCGCACTTTTATTTTACTTCTCCATTTGTTATAATCGCAGTAAAGTCCTTTAATTTTATTAAGTAGGCAGGAGGGATAGTATGCGCGTTATATGTACGGCTGACATTATACAGGCAGTTAAAAAGATGTGTATAGATGCGAATTATGATTTAAATGAAGATGTCTATAGGGCAATTCACGGTGCAAGAGAAAGGGAGGCTTCCCCCATTGCAAAAAGTATTCTGGGAAAGCTGGAGGAAAATGCGGATATTGCCTCCGCAAAAAGAGTGCCAATCTGTCAGGATACGGGAATGGCTGTTATTTTTGTAGAAATCGGCCAGGAGGTACATATTGTTGGCGGTCTTTTGGAGGATGCCATTAATGAAGGTGTAAGGCAGGGCTATGAGGAAGGATTTTTGAGAAAGTCTGTTGTAAAGGACCCATTTTTGAGAGAAAACACAAAGGATAATACGCCCGCTGTGATTCACTATACTGTTGCGGCAGGGGATAAAATGAAAATAGATGTGGCGCCAAAGGGCTTTGGAAGTGAAAATATGAGTAAAATTTTTATGATGAAGCCCTCCGATGGCATAGAGGGAGCGATGGATGCGATTATTGGGGCAGTAGATGAGGCGGGGCCTAACCCTTGTCCGCCAATGGTGGTAGGCGTTGGCTGCGGCGGAACCTTTGAAAAGGCGGCTATTCTGGCAAAAAAGGCGCTTTTAAGGCCAATCGGCAGCCACTCGGAAAAGGAGCATTTGAGAAAAATGGAGGAAGAGCTTTTAAAAAGAATGAATCAACTTGGCATAGGACCGCAGGGACTGGGAGGAACCACCACAGTTCTCGGCGTCAATGTGGAGAGCTTTCCCACTCATATAGCCGGAATGCCGGTAGCAGTCAATATCAGCTGCCATGTCACAAGACACGCACACTGTGAACTGTAAAGGAGGGCTTTTCATGAGTATAAAAATAACTACGCCTCTCACAAGGGAGGCTGCTTCCTCCCTGAAAGCGGGAGATGAGGTGCTCATAAGCGGGACAATCTATACCGCAAGAGATGCAGCGCATAAAAGGATGCTGGAGGAGTACGGCGAGAAAGGCAAGCTTCCCTTTGATATTGAGGGTCAGATAATCTATTATGCCGGTCCTTCACCTGCAAAGCCGGGTCAGCCTATCGGATCCTGCGGCCCTACTACCAGCTACCGAATGGACGCCTACGCGCCGCGTCTTTTGGATTTAGGCGAGACAGGTATGATAGGGAAGGGAAAAAGAAGCGCTGAGGTGATTGCGTCTATGAAAAAAAATAAAGCAGTTTATTTTGGCGCAATCGGCGGTGCCGGAGCACTTTTATCAAACCGGATAAAGGCTGCTGAAATTATAGCCTATGAGGATTTGGGTGCGGAAGCCATACGAAAATTGACTGTGGAGGATTTTCCTGTGGTTGTCATTATAGACTGTAACGGAAGAAACCTTTATGAAACAGAACGGTTAAAATATCAAAGGTAGGAGAAGCAGAATGAAAAATAGAAGAAGAAAGCTTTTTTATCTGATACCAATTATTTTTCTCTTGACCTTTGTGACAGGCTGCAAGCAAACGATACAGGTGGAGCCGCAGCAAAAAATAGAGGATAATGAAGAAAAGATAACGGAGGAGGAAAAAATACACGTTACTCCCATTGTAAGACAGGTAAAGCTGTCAGTTGTGGGAGATTTAATGGTGCATAGCTGGCAGTATAATGAAGCGTACAGCAAGGAAACAGGCTCCTATGATTTTATGCATAATTTTGCGGACATCAAGAAATATTTTAATGATTCAGACTATGTTATCGGAAATCTGGAAACTGTATTTGCGGGGGAGGAAAAAGGCGCCAGCGACTATCCCTGCTTCAATACCCCTGACAGTTTTGGAGACGCTTTGAAGGATGCCGGCTTTGATCTTTTGACTACAGCAAATAATCACTGTATGGATCAGCATCAGCAGGGACTTTTCAGAACAATTGACATATTAAATAATCTGGGAATAGCGCATGTGGGCACCTACCAGTCTCAGGAGGAAAGGGATACCATATTGATAAAGGAAATTAACGGCATCAAGTTTGCTTTCTTATCCTATACCTATGGCACAAACGGCATACCTGTTCCTGAGGATTATATGGTAAACCGTATGGATGAAGCCTTAATACGCAGCGATATACAAAAGGCAAAGGAGTATCATCCTGATATGATTGTTATATTGCCGCATATGGGAAATGAATATGAGACATATGTAAGGGATGTTTTCAAGGAATGGACGGATATGATGTTCGATGCGGGCGCCGACATTATTCTGGCCAGTCACCCTCATGTCCTTCAGCCTATGGAATATAAGACCATCATCAATGAGGATGGAAGCACAAGGACAGGCTTTGTCATATATTCTCTTGGTAACTTTATATCTTCTCAGACAACGCCTCCCAGAAATGCCGGCGTCATATTAAATATTGAGATAGAAAAAACAGAGGAGGAAAAAGCGGTAGTGAAAAGGGTTTCCTTTATTCCAACCTGGACACAGTTCAGATTGCCGAACGGTCAGGACAGATTTTCTGTCAAAAGTGTCTATGATATGCTGACACTGCCTCAGGAAGAACAAACTGCCCTTTTGCGCCAGAAGGATATTGCAAGGCTTAGGGATATCCACTATGAAACTACCTCCATGCTTCTGGGAAAGGACATCCCTATAGAAGAAATACAAAATGAATATGAATTTCCAATGGATTGAATTGATAATTTAATTTTATTTTATTGCATGGACAAAAATCCCGCAGAGTGGTTTTGCAGCTTGTCAAAAAAGTAAAATTTCTGGATGCTGACCGCACCTGCAAGCCTTTTTAAAGGCTTGACCTCAATATTATTGAAATCAGGCTTTGCTTGATTTGCAAAGGAATAATGTAGTTTTCCTTTATGGGTGAAGGGACAATGTCTCTATAATCTGAGGCTTATTGACAGTCAGAAACCCTACAGAGTGAGTTTGTGTATGGAATAGATGTGGTATTCCGTTATTCTTTTGAAGCTTTATAAACTTATAAAAAATATTTTAAGGGGGGACCAGAATGAAGGATTTAAAAAATGTCTGCCGTATTGCAGTTATTCAGGCTGCGCCGGTACTGTTTGATAAACAGGCCTGTACCAAAAAAGCAGTTCAGCTGATTGAGGAATGCGCCGCTAAGGGCGCTGAGCTTATTGTTTTTCCAGAATTGTTTATTCCCGGTTATCCATACGGCATGACCTATGGTTTTACTGTGGGCAGCCGATCATCAGATGGGCGTAAGGATTGGAAGCAGTACTATGACAATTCCATTATTATTCCGGGACAAGAAACAGATATGCTTGCGGAGGCTGCAAAAAAAGCAGGTGCTTATATCAGTATTGGTATTTCAGAGAGAGAAGAGTGTACCGCTACCCTTTATAATTCCAATTTGATGATTACGCCTGAGGGAGAAATGATAAATCACCGCAAGCTAAAACCTACCGGCAGTGAGCGCGTTGTATGGGGCGACGCCAACAAGGATTACTTTCCTGTGGTTGACACGCCATGGGGAGCTATGGGAAGCTTGATTTGCTGGGAGAGCTATATGCCTTTGGCTCGTGTGGCACTCTATCAAAAGGGAGTTACACTGTATATATCGCCAAATACAAATGACAATGAGGAGTGGCAAAATACAATTCGCCATATTGCAATTGAGGGCCATTGTTATTTTATCAATTGTGATATGTATTTTACCAAGGATATGTATCCCTCTGATCTGCATTGCCCTGAGGAGATTGCAAAGCTTTCAAATATCGTCTGCCGGGGCGGAAGCTGTATTATAGACCCCTTTGGACATGAAGTTACCCCTGCCGTTTGGGACAGGGAGGAAATTTTATACGCTGATTTGGATATGCAGCTGGTGCCTGCAAGCCGAATGGAGCATGACGTCTGCGGTCACTATGCAAGGCCTGACATACTTGAATTGATTGTTCATGAATAGCAGATGTAACAGATTCTTTTCTTTATGATCTGAATTTTTTGATTCTGATTTGGATGAAAACATAAAAAACCGGCTGCAGTGTTGTTTTACATTGCAGCCGGTTTTTTATTACTGATACAGTTTTTTTACTAAATACAACTATAGACCGAAGTGGTACTTATCGCTTTCGTCAAATAAAGTTATTTTTTGTCTGACAGTTCCTTATTTTACTGCTACATCTAAGTTTACACTGACAACACCTGATACATAAGGTGAAATCACATATGGATTAAAGTATACACAAAGTCCGTCGTCTGTCAGATAATAGCCTGCATCCTTCAAAGCGCCGGAAAGTGTTGTTTTTGCATCCTCAAGGAATTTTTCTGGCTCTGCTTTAATCTGTGCCATGAACGCCTCTTCAGCAAGCTTGTTTATCTGGTTTGGAGATATCACTGTAATATCAGAAAGATCCATAACGCTGCCGCTTGTAAAGTCATAAACCTCTGATGTCACGACTGTATTGGGATGAGCGCCAGCGGTATCCTGGAATGTAATATAGACAACAGATAATTTTCCGGATTTGTCATAAGGAATTCTGTAATCTACACTAAATTCGTAAGGTAAAAATTCAGCGCCTTTTTCAGCATATAATGCCTTTGCGCCTTCTCCTGCCTCGGCAATAAAGTCTTTTACCGCTTTTTCAGCATTTGCCTGAAAGCTTTCGTTCATTTTTGTGATATAAATACTGTTGCCCGGGTTTTCAATTTCCGGATAATTTGCCTTTGCATTAATCACAACGGTTTCATCGTCTGCTTTTACAGTTTCCTCAATTGTTTTTGATGTTATTTTATGTAAACCGTTTGCTGTGTTAGCAGGTATGTTCATTCCATTATCAGTTTGTGTGCCAGCAGGCGTTTCGGAAGGCTGTGTTCCCTCCTCCGGGGTTGTACCTTCTTCCGTTTCAGAAGGAGCAGTTGTCTTTTCGGTAATGACTACTGTTTTGCTTTCCTCATCCCAGGCCACATCTGAGCCAAAGGATTCTGCAATTGCCCGTACAGGTACCATCGTACTGCCATCAATCAGTTCGGGAGCAACATCAAGCTCTTTTGCTTCCCCATTTCTGGTCATTTCCTTGCTGCCAATTCTCATAACAACCGTGTCCTCACCTTTTACGGAGGTGATTGTCTGGTTTTCCTGCTCCCATGTCACAGTTGCATCCATGGCTTCAAAAATACCTCTCAATGGTACCAATGTTCTGTCGTCTTTGATGAGTGGCTGCTGTGCTTCAAAGGAAACAGCTTCCCCGTTTACAGTAACCTGAATGCCTTCCGCTGCAAATGCTGTGACAGAAGTAGCCATAACTGCAGCAGTTGCCAATGCCATAAACTTTTTCATAATATCTCATTACCCCCTAATGATTAGTTTTCCATTGTTTCATCAATGGATTTTTATTGATTCTATTTTTATCATACGCAAATAAAAACAGTTTGTCTGATTTTATTTGATAAAGGGTTAAAAAAACAGGCATTTTAAATTCCAAGTGTATTTTTACAGAAAAAAATGCCGTATTAGAATTGGGCTACTACAGATATTTGTCAATGGCAGACAAAAAAACAGTGTGTTTCCAAATAACAAATTGGAAGCACACTGCTTTATGTAAGAAACAAAAATCAAAAAATAATTGAAAGATGAAAATTATCTGATAAACATCTGCGCCCAGTAAGAAACGCCGTTGCTTCCCTGGTAGTATCCTACGCCAATTTCAGTGAAATCACTGTTCAGGATATTAGCTCTATGACCCTCAGAATTCATCCAGGCATTCATAACCTGCTGAGGTGTGGTCTGTCCATAGGCAATATTTTCTCCCGCCTTCATATAGCTTACACCTGCTTCCTTTAAGGCCGTGAAGCAGCTTGTACCGTTTGGTCTGGTATGGGAAAATGACTGCTGCTGCTCCTGTGCTCTCACCTGTGCTGCTTTTGCAACACTGGTATTCAGTTTCAGTGCATTCAAACCTGCCTTTGCTCTTTCTTCATTAACCAGCTTGATTACCTGAGAGGCAAAAGCAGACTGGCTGGAATCCTGGCCGTTGTCTTCGTCCTCAGCAGGTGGAATATTTGTATCCTGGTCCTGATCGGGGGTACTTGGAACATTCATATCGGGAAGCTCAAAATCAGGGAGATTGCCGTCAGGGTAGACAGGAAGCTCAAAATCAGGCAAGGTTACATTTCCGCCGTTTATGATGCAGTCCTTGATATTAATCCCCAGCTTGTCACATAATTCCTGTAAGCTGGAAGGCATATTTGCGTTGTTGCCCATTATGATAGACTGTATATTTAATTTTCCGTTTGTGCCGGAGGAATTGTTGCAATTTCCCTTCAAAGCAGATAACGGAGAGGCAAAAGCCGATGTGGAAAGGCTCAGAGCCAATGCGGTAGTAATAACAGCTGTGCTAAGTTTTTTCATATTATTTCCCTCGCTTTCTTTATTTTTACTACGATAAAAATGGTATCATAAATAAATTCTAGTAGCAATGTAAGTTAGTGGAGGGAATAGTACATTATGGAAACCAAATTCATACAATTTTTATGGAAAGCATTTTCATAATAGGGGTATTTGTTTAAATTACAATAAAAAGTCCCATTTCTGGAAAACACAAAAATTCAAACAAAAAACCATACATTACCATTTGAATCAGCCCATTTTTCCCTAATCTAATTTATTATATCATATTGTGGGTTTGTATCGCATTAGAAAAATATGCTGGTATATGGAATAAAATTGGGATAGAAGGGTATATTAGCTTTGCTGTGTGATTAAGGAGAAATACTCAAGTGGCTGAAGAGGCGCCCCTGCTAAGGGTGTAGGCCGTTTGCGCGGCGCGGGAGTTCAAATCTCCCTTTCTCCGTAAAAAACAGGGATGCAGAACGGGAAAAGTAATTTTTTTCTGTATACATCCCTGTTTTTTAGTACAGTTTTGTTGATATAAGAAATATCTAATATAAATAAACAGCCTGACTGTATTCCAGTCTGAAAGATTTACGAGATTCTTCTGCGGAATTTAAACAATCTCTTGCAAGCAAGCTTGCAGTATTGCTTTTGTGCACCCTGCTTTCTCCGCTTTTATGGTATAATATCCGTGAAAAAGCGGAGAAAGGCCGTAAAGAAAGCGTTGTGACCGCTTGTGGACAAAGAAGCTTTCTTGAAAGGACTTGAATAGCGACGCGACCGAAAAAACCGAAGGTTTTGGAGGAACTCCGCGTAATTTTATGGTATAATACCCCAGGTAGATGTAGCAACAAGGCGGTCGCAATTACAACCAGTTCCGCCCTAAACGCAATATTATCATTAATAATACTACTGTTTTTGTGTATAGATAAGGATATTATCCTTTGGTAGATATGAAATAATGTAAAGCTGTAATAATGGAAGGAATATCACTTATGGCAAAGCACGAATTTGGGATTATGAACGAGTCACCCGTTTATGGAGTACGATATGACAGTTACGAACCGGAAAAATATGAGCTCATTTCTGTTGATGACGCTTTTATTGAACCGCTTCTCCCGGCACTTGATTGTATAGATTTTTTCTGGCATGCCCTGGAGGTACAGGGGAGGGGATTGGCTTATTGCGGAATTACATTGATTCCGCCCCAATCCTTAGATGCGGTAATTGAAACTGTGCAGACATTTCCTGAACTCTGTGATCTGATAAATTTGCTGATAGAGGCGAAAAGGAAGTTCAAATTTGTCATACATTATGGGCTATAGATTGTATGTCAAAAAGATGCTGAATAGAAATTTCCTGATACAGTTTTCTGTATTGAAAAGAATATGATAATATATCTGCCATACAGTATTTGGTAAAAGAAAGACGGCTGACAAATGATTACTTATTTTAAATGGGGAGCTTGGATTATTTCACGGGCGGGGATGGGATTACTGTATATTCCAGAAAATAATCCGCAAACTAAAGATAAACCGCTTTAAAAACAGACAAGGAGAACGAAATGGAAGAAAAAAAATACGGCCTTTTTACGGCTATAACAATGATTGCCGGTATTGTAATCGGTTCCGGTATATTTTTTAAAAGTGATAATATACTCTATTGGACAAACGGCAATGTAATTCAGGGTGTTTTTGCTTTCCTGATTGCCGCAACGGCTATTGTATTTGGTTCCTTGGCAATATCCCAGCTGGCGACACTGACAGACAAGCCCGGCGGCATAATTACTTATGCCGAGGAATTTTGTACAATGCCTGTAGGCTGCGCCTTTGGCTGGTTTCACAGCTTTGCTTATCTTCCCAGCCTAAATGCTGTAGTTGCATATGTTGCCGGTGTATATTGCTGCACTCTTTTTTCTATAGACAGCACACTGGAAAACCAGACATTGATTGGGTTTCTGTTTGTTGCGGTGCTTTATTTGTGTAATGCACTCTCGGCTAAATTGGGGGGATATATACAAAATGGGGCTACTGTAATCAAACTGATTCCGCTTTTTTTTATCGCCATTGCGGGGCTGATAAAGGGAAATCCGGCTGAAAGTATCGCCTTTCACACAACCGGTACCGGAACCTCCGGTCTTATGAGTGCTATTATCCCCATTATATTTTCATTTGACGGGTGGTCTGTTTCGACCTCCATTTGCCATGAAATTAAAAACAGCAAAAAAAATCTGCCTCTGGCATTGGTTTTTTCCCCCATTCTTATTTTGATTGTCTACATTCTTTATTTTGTGGGTATTAGCGCCCTTGTGGGACCGGAAAATGTCATTGCTATGGGTGACAGCCATGTCAATTTTGCTGCGAATCTCCTGTTAGGGCCGATTGGCGCAAAGGTTCTTTTAATTTTTATTATTATATCTGTGCTGGGTACGGTTAATGGGCTTACTCTGGGTGCCATCAGGCTTCCCTATGCTCTGGGGCTTAGAAACATGGTGCCCGGCTCGAAAATGCTGAAGAAGGAAAGCGAAGCGCTCAACGGAATGCCTCTCAATTCTGCCCTTATCTCCTTTTTGTTCACCTCCTTTTGGCTGCTGATGCATTATGTGACTCAGAAATTTAATATATTGCCTCATTCTGATGTATCTGAAATCTGTATTGTAGCAAATTATTTAGGCTATATTATTCTTTATGTAGCGGTTATCCGACTAGCTAGAAAAGGAACGGTAAAGGGGATCTTTAACGGCTATGTTTTTCCGGGCCTTGCAATATTTGGCGCTCTGCTTATACTGTTTGGAGGAATGCAGAATCCATTTTTCTCTATCTATATGGCCATTTGTATTCTAATTATTCTGGCGGCTCTTTTATATGTCAGAAAAAATAAAGACAGTATTCTGTAAAAAGAGAATATTAATAGGAATTGCAAGGATTAGGGAAGCATTTAATGATATAGGAGCTGGCAAGAAGTGTTTTTAAAATTATGAATATAAAAAATCAGAATACTTTGTATCAGTATTCTGATTTTTTTAGATTATTTAATGTGGTTATTCCTGCTGTTCAGTTAAACTATTTGTATACTGGCAGGAATTGAGGCTGCTGTGCTGTTTCAACACTCTGAGGCTTTTACAAAGTATTTTATTTCAGTTTTTTAGACAGGTATGCGTCCAGTTTTTCCTCCAGTATTCCACAATCCATATCCTCCACAATACGTTTTCCGATGACACAGACGCCCTGAGGCTTTACTTCCTCCTCGTAAGCGTCAATGGACTGGGGAGCAGGCGGCAGATTTTTGTAAACAGGCGCTTTGGATACATCTGAAGCAAAGGGCATTGGAATTTTGAAATCCCTTAAATGCTGGAGATAGTGATCCATAAATATTGTGCCATACCTTCTTGCTCTGCTTACCATATCCAAATCCAAAGTGACAGTGGCATAGGTGGGTTCAGAGCCTGTTTCCCATACAGCGTGCCCTTCCGGACTGACTATCATGGAATTGCCGTACATTCTGCCGCCGTCAAAAAAGCCTGTGACGTTGGTGGAAACCACATAAGCCTGGTTTTCAATGGCGCGGGCGTAATGAAGATGCTTGTTGAGCAGATAAAGCTCCTCCGGATCCATGGTAAGCTTTACCAGAACCTCGGCACCCATAAGGGCCTCGTTTCTGGATATTTCAGGGAAATTAATATCATAGCAGATCTGTACACCTATTTTTGTATTCTTTTCAGGAATATCAAATACGACATATTCTCTGCCGGGCTGTACAAATTCTTCTGTCGGTTTCCACGGAGCAATTTTACGGTATACGGCTATCAGCTCACCCTGTGGATTGAAAACAGGCGCCGAATTATAATAGACGTCTTTT
Source organism: Bacillota bacterium (assembly GCA_019422105.1). Taxonomy (GTDB): domain Bacteria; phylum Bacillota; class Clostridia; order Lachnospirales; family Anaerotignaceae; genus JAHZDZ01. Next base: position 81,793 of record JAHZDZ010000013.1, read on the forward strand.
GGCAAATCAGGATGTATCTCATAGATTGATCCGGGGATAAAGTAAATGCCGTATTTTTTTGCCATTCGGCTGAAATATTCCGTCATAGTGCCGGGGATTGTCTGAGGCGTATAACATTCCAGACATTCAATGCCAACTACCAGCTCAGGCTTATGATAGCCTGCCATCATTTCCGCCAATCTGGCTTCCAGATATTCCAAATTGACAACTGTATCCGCTTCAACCGGCATCTGAATAACGCCTACGTTTAAAAATCTTCCCATATGTAAAACCTCCCAATATTTTTAGAATATAAAACCGACTACGACATAGAGCAAAGTTGTTGCGATATAGCTGATGATAAAAAACGGAAGCATTTTGGGCGCCATATCCATTAATTCAATATCGCAGCCCTTCGCAATGAGGATATCCGTATCGGAATAGAAACAGGCTGTTGAGCCAAAACAGGTACCACAGATAACAGCCGCCAATACCATGTAAATGTTGGCACCTACACCAAGTCCAAGGGGAACCATAATGGGGAAGGCAAATGCTGCAAGTTCCCAGAAGCTTCCGGTGATGAAGGCAAGGAAAGCGATAACCGCAAAGGTGATAGCAGGGAACAGAGAAGGAATCATATACTGCTCAACGCTTGCAATAATAAATTCTGTCAGCTGTAATCTGCTGTTTGCCCCGATAAATACGTAACAGAAAATAATGATGACCATAACGTCAAACATGTTTCTTCCGCCTTCTACGGCGGCGTCTACTGCTTCCCTCAGGGACATGGTTCCATTTATTTTATATAAAACAAGGGCAACTGCAACACCGGCAATCAGTCCGTTTAAAATATCTCCTCCAATGAGTATTGTGCCGAAAATCATTGCAAAAAGTGGAAGAAGCATATTGACAAGCTTTGGTTTGCTGCCATCGTCCTCAAATTCCTCCATGGTGCGTCCCTCAGGCAGTACCATGCCGCTTTTTGCCCTTTCATAGGCCTGCTTCATTCCTCTTGATTTTGGTATAATGCCGCATATAACAAGAATACAGACAATGATAGCGACAAAGGCATATAACAGATACGGGATGCAATGGACGTAGGTCATCAGGGCGCTTCCGGCAAATTTGTAGTCGTAAAGGCCGAATAACCCTATCATATATGCGCCCCAGGAAGAAAAGGGAACCAGTATGGCGCCCGGCGCGGCAACGGATACGACTGTATAGCCGAGCATTTCCCGAGGGACATTGTATTTATCCGTAATTCCCTTCATGGCATTGCTTACTGTAATGGATTTTAAATAATCGTCTACAAAAATGACAATACCGACAAGCACAGTCATTAAAAGACTACTCTTTTCTGTTTTGCATTTTTTCAGTACCAGCTGGCTTAAAGCCCTGGCGCCGCCGGAATATTGTATCAGCTGTATCAAAGCGCCCAGTAAGAAGCTTGTCAGCGCAACCCAGATAACCGTGTCATTTTCCAGCTGTTCGTAAAGCATAGCCACCCAGCTTCCGGCAAATCCAAAGCCGTCCAGCATAATAAAGGCAAGTACCGATCCTATAAACATGGATTCCAGCAAACGCTTCGTTTTAACGGCCAGAATCAAAACAACGATGGAGGGCACCAGTGCCCAGGCAGTTCCTACTATCTGCATAATAAATCCTCCTTCAAAAATAGTTTCAAGCTGCTTGATACCTGATAATAAAGCAAATGCTGTGCCAAAGTAAAAATACCGCAATTCCGTATTTTTTTGAATATGAGTACGGAACAGATGTAAAATTTTATTTACATCCACATAAACGCAGTGTCTGTTTCAAAATATAAAATAATTTGTTATCCGAAATATGGGAATGGTTTTCAGCGGAGAACCCCAAAACGGCAGATTTTTTGTACATTTGTCATGTGAATGACCGGCGCAGAGCACACCGATACAGGCTAGTCCGTACAGTTTATTTTGTAATCATCTTTTATACGCTTTTATAATAAAAAATTCCAAAAACCAATTGTTTTCGGCTTGTATTTGTGAGAAATGTATAAGGAAAGCCGCAAAAAAAGACAGTAAACAATAATTTACAATATAAATTATTGTTTACTGTCTTTTTAGGATTTCTCTTTATTTTCCGGCAATTCACCGAGATGATACTGCAAAATTTTTTTATGAAGCATTTGTCTGGATATCCCTAAGGCCCCGGCAGCTTTTGTTTTATTACTCTTATAAAACTTTAATGTGGATAGGATAGTGTCGATTTCCGCTTGTCTTTTGGCTTCCTCCAAAGTCACCAGCCCACCGGTTTTTACTTTTGGTGTGGAGGGAGCAGGAATGAAACGGTTGATAAAATCCTGAAAATGCTCCATATGCAGGCTTTCTCCAATACAGCGGTTCATAGCCCGCTCTACTACATTGTGCAGCTCTCTGACATTTCCCGGCCAATCATATTGGCAAAGCAATTCAAAAATTTCATTATCAACATGGCTGACTTGGTGTACGACCTTTCCAAGAGAAGAATTCAGGCCCTTCATAAAGTCATAAACCAGCTCCGGTATATCGCTTTTTCTCTCCCGAAGCGGAGGCACTTCTATATTGATGACATTCAGTCTGTAATACAAATCCTCGCGAAAGGTTTTGTTTTTAACCATTTCCAAAAGATTTTCATTGGTGGAGGCAATGATATGCACGTCTACCGGAATCGCAAAATCGCCGCCTACCCTTAAAATCTCTTTTTCCTGTATAAATCGAAGAAGTTTTGGCTGAAGAGAAAAGGGAAGCTGGTTGATTTCATCCAGAAAAAGAGTGCCGCCGTTTGCCAGCTCTGCCTTGCCCTTTCTGCCGCCCTTTTTTGCGCCTGTGAAGGATCCTTCCTCATAACCGAATAATTCTGACTCAAAAAGCTGTTCCGGTATTGCCGCACAGTTGATTCTGACAAAGTTTTTAAAGCTTCTTGTGCTGAGGCTATGGATAGAGTGCGCTACCAATTCCTTGCCGCAGCCGGTTTCGCCTTCTATCAATTTAGTAGAATTGCTTTTCGCCGCAAAGCGGATGGTATTTTTTAATTCTGCCGCTGCGGGACTGCTGCCAATAATATCATCAATTGAATATTTCGCTGTTTTTGCATTTTGAAGCTCGTTTTTATAATAGATATAATCATGATTTCCCTCTACAAGGCCGTCCAAAAAAGTATATACCTGTGTGGTATCCTGAAAGGCGTCAAGCTCTAAAGCTCCTATCAATTCACCGTTGTGAAAGATTGGATATGCGTTGCAGACGACAGTATAGCCCTCTACCATATAAATTTCACCTATCTGTTTTTTTCCCGTTTCCAGAACACGGGATGTGGTATTGTAGGGAATAATTTCTGTAATCGGCTTTCCGACACAATCTGCGGCGGAGTCATAACCGCATTCCACTGCAAGGTCTTCCCTCATGTACACCACATCAGCATTCTTATCTATAATCAGGAAGCCGTCAATACTGTCAAAAATATCTATTGCGTGCTCGCTCAGCTGGAACATCTTTAAGCCTCCTTCCATGATTATCCGTTATAAAAGGCATATCCGTCCTTTTTATTCTGTTTAACGGCATACATCGCTTTATCCGCCGCTTCATACAAAGCTTTATAGGTAGATCCGTTATCTGGACTTACTGCAATGCCAATACTGGCAGATATAAAGTCTCCTGAATCCTTCAACACAATACCCTTTATACCATTTAAGACGGATTGAGCCTTTAACGCCGCCAAATTTCTGTCCTCATTTCCGCTGATAAAAGCGACAAATTCATCCCCTCCGACTCTTGCCACAATGTCGCTAGGCCGAAAGAGCCCCTTCAATACAGCGCCGACCTTTGTTAATATTTCATCTCCTGTGGCATGGCCGCAGGAATCATTGATCTCTTTAAAATTGTCCAAATCAATCATAAAAAATAAACCGCTACCTTCTTTGCTGAGAATTTCATCTATCAAACTTTCACCTGATTTATTATAAACGTCTGTCAGAATATCTCTGCGTGCCTGCTCTATCAATGTTTTTTCTCTGTCTATTTGATTGTCAATATCGACAAGCTTTCCTATTATTTTAGATGGTATTTCTGACGACGACGCTGCAATGTATTTAAACTGACAGCCAAACCAGAGATATTTGCTGTCAATGGTTTTCAGCCTTACCTCTGCGTATTCCGTGGTATCATTTTCTTTTTCAGACATGGAAAGAAAAATATTTTGCAGTATAGGGAGGTCGTTTTGATAAAGAAGATCTAAAATGTGGTTTTCCTTCGATATTTCCTTCAGCTTTAATGAGCTTAAGAAAAGCTTTCTTTTAGCGTTTGATGTAAATTCCAGAATATCCGTTTTGCTGTCATATTCAAATAAAATGGTATCGGAGAACTCGGATAAAACGGCGTATTTTTTCTGTTCCAAGTCCAGCTGGCGCTTTTTTCTGAAAAGCAACGCAATTATGGTTATACAGGTTAGAGCTGTAATGATAATTAAGAGTATTCCTGTTCCGATAACACTGTTGAGTATAGACTCAGAGCGGAGCAGAATATCCGGTGAGCGCAGAAAATGGACAATAAACCAGCCATTGTAATTTACCTTGTCTGCTGAAATATAGTATGTTTTTCTTTTTCCGTTGAATCGATATAGGAAGCTACTTTTTGCTGAAAAAGCTCTTGTATGGTGTTTGCCGTTTCCTGGTTGATACCGTTTTTGGCTATGGAATCAAAGAGGTTGCCGTTGTTTTGGTAGCCGGTATCGCCGGCATAATAAATATTGCCATCCTTATCGGCTATCAAGGTGTTCACCTTCTGGAACATCCCTGATTTCTGTACATTCATGGTTAAAACGGAGGCATCTATTCTGGCACGCAATGCCCCGCAAACAGCGTCCCCGTCTAAAATGGGCTGCGCTACAGAGAAATAATATTTTCCTCCCATACTTTCAGAATAATAAATTTCAGATATGATTTTGTTTCCCTCAAGAAGACGCTGTAGTTCTTTTTGTTCCCCCTCCTGTGCCCTGTTTTTCATATCTCTAAGTTCATCTGCCGAAATGTAATCAATCACAAAGGTGTTGTTGTAGTCGCTCAGTTCCTTTAAATAAACCTCAAACCAATCCGTTTCAGGGGCCAGATGGGTCGCGGAGATTGTCATTGCCATACTGCCAAGCTTATTTTCCATATCCGCTATAATGCCGTTTATTTGCCGTCTTTGTCCGTGAGTGTAAAACGACAGATTATCCTCTATGAGATTATTAAATTCACTTCCCAATTTTTTGTGCTGGGCTGAAAAAATAAAGGAGACAAATAAAAAGAATGCTACAAGGCAAGCGGGAAGAATAAATACTAGTCTGTTTTTCTTTTTTATTCCCTGTTTCATACAGCATCCTCCGTTTTTTAATTACTTATACATTGTTTTTCAGTTGCATTCCCTATAATTTAAACAGAACACGTCGTTTCTTTTTTGCCTTTTCTCCGCTTGTTGCGGAATTAATAGGAATAGTCCAGCGGAGAACCTCAAAACGCTTCCCGTTTTTCGGTCGTTACACTCCATAAATGCATATAAGAAACGACTTTTTTCTGTAAACAGAACACGTC
>JAHZDZ010000013.1:87458-108457 GCA_019422105.1 Bacillota bacterium
ACTTTTTTCTGTAAACAGAACACGTCGTTTCTTTTTTGCCTTTTCTCCGCTTGTTATGTATATTATAGCATAAACGAGAGGTAAAGCATGATAAAATTTGTGTTTCATATTTTGGGCAGGATTGAGGTATCTCATTTCTATTACCGCTGACAGCCGTATTTTATAGTGAAATAAATTAATTCATTCCGGTGCCCGCTAGAGACTATGCATAGACAACGCACTGTATTTTTATATCCATTTGCTGGAAAAATAGTTTTTGCCAGCATTGACAAAAAAGGTTTGTGTAAATTGATATACAAATTTAAAAAATTAAAAAATATTTAATAAAGAAGTATTTGAAATTTGATAATATTCTGTTAAAATTATAATTAACTATAAATTGCAGAATTATTTCCGAGTGGTAGAACTTACAATTATGACAGAGTAAAAGAAGAGGATGGTTCGATATGAAAAAGAAAATGCTTGTTTGTTTGTCTTTAATACTGTCCCTTGGCATCAATGGGTCTGTTTCGGCGGCAAATTTCAGTGATATCAATGATGTGCCCTGGACAGGAGCAGTAAGCTATATTAATGATGTGGCCGATTTAGGACTGATGGTGGGAGATACGAACTCCAGCGGACAGAAGGTATTCCGCGCCAGAGATAATATTACATACTGTGAAGTAGCACAGCTGATTTACAATCTCTTTAAGGGTTCCGACTCTACCATGTATGCGACAAAGTGGGGTTCTGTGCTGACTGGGTATAAAATTCCGGACTGGGCAAAAAATGCTACGGCTTACGCGCTGGAAAACAGCATACTCTCCATCAGCGATTTGCCCAAATTTATGAAAAATGCGGATACAAGCAATAATGCAACCAGAGAGGATACGGCATTATTTTTTGGAAGGGCTTTCAGCAAGACAAATTCTGTAGATACAAGTGCCAGCCTTTCCTTCAATGATGCAGGATCCATATCGTCTTTGGCTGTACCCTATATTGCCCTTTTGAACAAGCTGAATATTATTGTTGGGGACAGCAGCAATAACTTTAACCCCAAAAATACCATAAACCGTGCGGAGATGGCGGTTATTGTCTCAAAATCCTATGAGGTGAACGGCGGGGGAAGCCCATCCTCCAATACCTCCAATGACAATCAGGTAAAGGGAACTGTTACCAAAATGGAGTCCTTTAACAGTACCTATATTCTGGAGGTTACATCAGGCGGAAAGGCGTACGGCTTTATAGGCGACGATGATGTGGAGGTTGTAAACGGCTCTAAAACAGTTAAATTCTCGACGATTACCAAGGGGGACGAGGTAACTGTTTTGTATGACGGCTCTAAAATTGAGAAGGTAACAATTACATATGACGCGGAAAATACAGATGACAGTGAGACAAAGGGAACCATTTATAAGCTGACGTCAAAGGTTATTGAAATTAAAAATAAGAGCGGCAACCGTTTTGAGTATGATTTGGAAGATGAAGATGTCACGGTAAAGCTGGATGGGTCCTCCTCGGATTTGGACGAGCTTATGGATCTCTATGATGACGATGAGGAGATTACCGCTGAGCTGACGCTGAACAGTAAGGATGAGGTGACTAAAATTGTCGCCACAACGGATGATGAGGACAGCGAGTATAAGGGTACCATCACTGAGTTGGATAAGAGAACCATAGAAATTAAATCAGGCTCAAAGCGCTATGAGTATGATATTTACGATACGGACATTACTGTAAAGATAGACGGAAAATCAGAGGATCTGGCGGAGCTGATCGATCTGTTTGAAGATGATGAGGAGATTACCGCTACCCTAACGGTAAACAGTAAGGATGAGGTGACAAAGATTGTTGCCACAACTGAAGATGAGGATGACGAGTATAAGGGGAAAATTTACGAGATTAAAAAAAGCTACATTGAAATCAAATCAGGTAGCAAATATCATAAATATGATATTTATGATACGGATATTACCGTAAAAATTGACGGCAAGACAGAGGATCTTAATGAATTGATAGACGTATTTGATGATGATGACGATATTACTGTTACTCTCACAGTAAACAGCAAGGATGAGGTGACAAAAATTGTTGCCACAACCTCTGATTCTGACGAGGAGGTAGAGGGAACAATATCATCCCTTTCCAGTTCTACATTGAAGCTGAAAAGCAAGAGCTATGACATTGATGACGAAGATGACATTGATATTGATGTGGAAGACGGCACCAGAGAATCAAACATTGAAGATTTTGATAAATTAAAGGATGCTGTCAGCGACAATAAGAAAATGGAAGTAACGGTTGTTATTAAAGGCGGTTATGTTTCTGAAATATCCGGTGAGGTTGTAGAGGTTGAAGGGGATATTTACAGGATAGATTTATCCTCCAAAATAATAAAGATGGATTTAAAGAGTGATACCTATGAATATAAATATAGCACAGATGCAAAGGTTTATTTGGATGATGACAAAATAGATTTTGGTGATTTAGATGACGCGTTGGACGATGATGACCTTAAAGCTATATTGACTTTAGAGGATGGTATCGTAACAAAAATAGAGGCAGAAACAAAATAAAAAACAGCAAAAAAACGCTGTCTGATAAACTTTCAGACGGCGTTTTTTTAGGAAAATACTCATTTTAAATTGTTATAAAAGTTTGCCGACAGAACTGTATAGTTTTACCAGTTCTTTTGCGGAGGTGTCCCAATTGAAGTTACGACTCTGCATAACTCCCTTTTCAGACATCTGTTTTCTTTTTTCGGTATCAGATATGACAGAAAGCATGGCGTCCTCCATTGCCTTAATATCGAAGGGATTCACCAAAACTGCGGCCTCTCCCCCAACCTCCGGCATAGCAGAGGTATTGGAGCAGATAACAGGTACCCCTAAGGACATGGCCTCCGCTATTGGCATACCAAAGCCCTCATACAGGGATGGGTAGAGGAAAAGGGATGCATTTTCATATAATGATTTTTTTTCTTCCTCCGTGATATAGCCAGTAAATATAACATTATTCTCCATACTGAGATTTTTTACCTTTTCGAAGATAGCGTCATACATCCATCCTTTATTGCCGGCAATGACAAGCTGATAACCGTCTGTTTCCTTTGAAAACAAAAAATAAGCGTCTATAAGCCGTTCAATATTTTTTCTTGGCTCCAGTGTCCCTACATACAAAAGATAGGGTTTTTTTATATAGTGTTTGCCGGATAGAATAGCAAAGTCCGCGCTTTTTTCCGGCAGACTCGGCGCCGGGTATATAATTTTAATTTTATTCTCCGGCAGATGGCAGAAATCCATGATTTCTTTTTTTGAATTTTCTGATATGGTAATGATTTTTTCGCTTCGGTTAATACTATAGGAAATATCCTTTTTGATTCGTTTTAAATTTTTTGGGTCAAGAGTTTCCGGATGCTTTAAAAATGCCATATCGTACACTGTATTGATAACCTTTCCCTTTATGCGGGGAGGTACAATATAGTTAAAAAAATGGTAAATATCACTGTGAGAACCGCTTAAGGCATGATAGGAAAGAGGAAGGACCTTCCATATCCGACGGTAAATGCCATAAGGCATGAGCACATTTTTGCTGACGGGGAAAGGAATATCCTTTAGGGTGTCTCTGTGGTCGTGACGGTTCAAAAAATTAAAATAGGCGCCTTTGTAGGCCATATCTTTTTCACAGATAAGCCTTTTCGTCAGTTCAAAGGTATATTCGCCCACGCCGGATCGGTTTCCGAAACAGGGCTGAAGATCAAGGGAAATCTCCATTTTTTCCACTCCCAAATGTTTTTTTGTCGAAGATGAGAATAGCAAGCTGATTGTTCTTTTTTGAAAAACTACGTTTTACGGTAAAGCTTTATCCGCTTTTTCAAATGCGGTGTGTATGGGCGGAAGCCCATGTTTTAGATTGTTCATGTTTATTTTTTTTGATGTTTACATTTTTATTGTAAACGGGGCCCTGTTAGTGTACAATTTAAAAAGTATGGATATTTGTCACAGTCAAATCACTGTAAAAAATTATATCCGAAGAAGGCTTTGAATAGATTATAGCGAAAATAACAAAAGAAAACAATGGCAAACTGTATGGGAGGGTATGGAAAATGAAGAAAACGGCGCTGATTATGGCAGGAGGCAGAGGCGAACGCTTCTGGCCCAGAAGCAGGCGTAATTTGCCAAAGCAGTTCCTGTCTTTGACGGATGACGGCAAAACCATGATTCAGCATACGGTGGACAGGATTCTGCCGGTTGTCCGTATGGAGGACATCTATATTGTGACAAATCAGGATTATAAAAAGCTTGTGAGAGAGCAGCTGCCGAATATTCCGGAGGAAAATATACTCTGTGAGCCTGTGGGTAAAAATACAGCGCCCTGCATTGGCCTTGCGGCGGCTCATATGGAAAAAAAATACAGGGATGCCGTTATGGTGGTTTTGCCAAGCGATCACTTAATAAAATATAATTCCATGTTTGCCGATACCCTGACGGACGCCTGTGAGATTGCGGAGGAGGACGGCAATCTGGTAACCATAGGCATTATGCCCTCCTATCCGGAAACAGGCTATGGCTATATAAAATTTAAAAGCGAGAGCAAAAATGAGAAGTCTGTCCGTTCCTACAGCGTAGAGCGTTTTGTGGAGAAGCCGGATTTGGACACGGCCAAGGAATATGTCAACAGCGGGGAATATCTGTGGAACAGCGGTATGTTTCTGTGGAAAGTCAGTACGGTGTTGGGAGAATTTCAGAAATTTCTGCCCGAGGTGGCAAAGGGACTTGTCAGGATACAGGAGGCTGTCGGGACAAAGGAAGAAGAAAGCGTGCTGGAAAGAGAATTCAGAAAATTTCCGTCTGTTTCCATAGACTACGGTATTATGGAAAAGGCTGAAAATATCCATATCCTTCCGGGAACCTTCGGCTGGGATGATGTAGGGAGCTGGCTTGCCATAGAGCGGTTTCATAAATCCAACGAGTTTGGCAATGTGGTGGAGGGAAATGTTATTTCCATTGATACCAAAGACAGCATATTGCTGGGACAGGACAAGCTGATTGCGGCTGTGGGAATAGAGGATTTGATTGTAGTGGATACCAAGGACGCAATATTAATTTGTGACAAGGATTCCACACAGGATATCAAAAAGGTCATTGAGAATCTGAAAATATGCAACCGAAATGAATATATATAAGGAAGGAAAGGAAGTTTGAGATGAAAAGGGCTTTGATTACGGGAATTACAGGACAGGACGGTTCTTACCTCAGCGAGCTTTTATTGGAGAAGGGCTATGAGGTTTATGGCATTATGAGAAGGAAAAGCGTTGTGGATTACGGCAATGTGGAGCATATCAAGGATAAAATTCATTTCATTTATGCGGATATGACAGACGTAATCTCACTGATAAATGCAATGAGAATTTCACAGGCCGATGAGGTTTATAATCTGGCGGCGCAGTCCTTTGTGGCTACCAGCTGGGAGCAGCCCATTGCAACAGCGGATATTGACGCTTTAGGCGTTACCAATATGCTGGAGGCAATCCGAACCGTAAAGCCGGAGGCAAGATTCTATCAGGCTTCCACAAGCGAGATGTTTGGTCTTGTGCAGGAAATTCCTCAGAAGGAGACAACACCTTTTTATCCGAGAAGCCCCTATGGAGTGGCGAAGCTGTACGGTCACTGGATTACTAAAAACTACAGGGAGAGCTATGGCCTTTTTGCCTGCTCCGGCATACTCTTTAACCATGAATCAGAGAGAAGGGGCAAGGAGTTTGTCACCAGAAAAATTACAGACGCCGTGGCGAGAATCGCCGCAGGCAAGCAGGAATGTGTGGAGCTTGGCAATATGGATTCCAAGCGCGACTGGGGACATTCCAGGGATTATGTAAAGGCTATGTGGCTTATGCTTCAGCAGGACAATGCTGATGATTATGTTATCGCTACAAACGAGACAAGGACGGTCAGAGACTTTGTTGACGCCGCTTTTAAGCATGCCGGTATGGAAATTGAGTGGAAGGGTGTGGGTGTTGAGGAAATCGGCATCAATAAGGCAAACGGAAAGATTGTTGTCAAGGTAAATCCAAAGTTCTTCCGTCCGGCGGAGGTGGAGCTTCTTTTGGGCGATCCTGCGAAAGCAGAAAGGGAACTTGGTTGGAGGAGGGAAATCTCTTTTGACAATATGGTAGAGCGCATGGTAAAAAATGACATGGCCCTTGTGGCGGAAGAAAGGATATGAGACGCCTATGAAAAAGGCATTGATTATCGGAGGGGCCGGCTTTGTGGGCGGTTACCTGATAGACCATATTTTGTCAGATAAAAAATGGGACGTGACAGTGACGAAGCTTCCCCATGAGGCCATAAAAAAGGAAAATGTTACGGTACTTGACTTAAATATTTTGGAAATGAAGGACATTTCTTCCCTTCTGGATAGAGTAAAGCCGGATTATATTTTTTATTTGGCGGCGCAGAGCTCTGTGGCTTTGTCGTGGAAAAATCCACAGATGACAGCGGATATTAATATCAGGGGCAGCATCAATTTTTTGGAGGCTTTAAGAGACTACAGCGGCAAGGCGAGAACACTGCTTATCGGAAGCGGGGAGGAATACGGTCATATCAGGCCGGAGGAGACCCCTGTCGGTGAAGAAAACACACTTCGTCCCGGTAATGTCTACGCTGCCACAAAGGCGGCGCAGGGAATGCTTGGCAAAATATATGCCGATGCCTATGGACTGGAATTGGTTATGGTAAGGGCGTTTAACCATATCGGTCCGAAGCAGAGCCCTCTTTTTGTGGTATCCGATTTTTGCAGGCAGGCCGCCATGATTGAAGCAGGACAGATGGAGCCTGTTATTCGGGTTGGAAATCTCGGGGCCAAAAGGGATTTTACAGATGTGCGGGACGTGGTAAAGGCTTATACCCTTCTTGCGGAAAAGGGGAGAAAAGGCGAAATTTACAATGTGGGAAGCGGAAGGGCCGTGGAAATCAATGAAATACTGAATAGGATACTCTCCATGGCAAAGGCGGAGATACAGGTTGAGGTGGAGAAGGAAAGGCTTCGTCCTGTGGATGTGCCTGTCATTGAGGCGGATATTGCAAAGCTTGTAAAGGAAACAGGCTGGCAAGTCTCTATTCCCCTTGAGCGGACAATTTTGGAAACTCTCGGTTACTGGCGGCGGGAATACGGAAAGGAAGAGTTTTAAGCGACTTGTATTCTGTTTTTTGGCATGATTGGAATACAGATTTAAAAAGAAATGATTAGCCCTTCTGCTGTTTTTATAAAAGGCGGCAGAAGGAAAAGTTTGCCGAAGACTGTCAAAGCGTCACAGGAACGCTGAACAGGAGCCTATCAGGATTCTAAAGAAGGCTTGCTCTAAGTTTTATAAAAATAGGGAAATCTTTTATAATCAGGGGAAATGCAGTTTTCCGTTATAGATTAAAGGCTTAGCCCTGGTGGGAATTTGAGTGCGCGGAGACAAACCCTCAGGGTCTTAACTTTTTTGTTATGATCAAGGTTAGTTATTTGCTTACAATATTGAAGCAGGAAATTCAGAATAAAATGAAAAATAAATGAGAATGGTTTTATAACAAGTAAAGTAGGTTTTTGTATGAACACACTGAAAGAACTCTATAGCTACCGGCAAATGCTCATAAGTCTTGTGCGCAAGGATCTGCGTACCCGATATAAGGGCTCTGTCCTGGGATTTTTGTGGACATTTCTCAATCCCCTTTTGCAGCTGGTGGTTTATTCTATTGTCTTTTCCTTTATTATGCGGGTGGATGTGGACAACTATTCCATGTATCTTTTTGTTGCCCTCATACCTTGGTTCTTTTTTCAAAACGGTATTATGTCCTCTGCCTCCAGCATTATCTATTCTAAAGATTTGGTGAAAAAGGTATATTTCCCAAGGCTTGTGATTCCTCTGGCGGCGGTATGCGGCGCTTTTATGAACATGATATACTCCTTTGCCGTTGTTTTTTTGGCTCTTTTTGTGTCGGGAATTGGAGTAGGTCCGTCTGTACTTTATCTGCCTTTGGTTATGCTGGTGGAGTTTTTGTTTGTATTGGGTCTGTCATTCCTCTTTTCGGGTATGAATGTTTATTTCAGGGATTTGGAACATATTCTTGGCATTGTCATGATGGCATGGATGTACTTGACCCCTATTTTGTATACCATTGATATGGTGCCGCAACAATTTAAGGGCATTTTTTATTTGAATCCGATGACAGGTATTATACTGTCCTACAGGGATATTTTGTATTACAAAACAGCGCCTCATATCCATAATATTGGAATGGCCGCTGTTTTTGGCGTGCTTTTTATTATTCTTGGCACAGTGATATTCAACAGGCTGCAAAAAGGCTTTGCGGAGGAGCTTTGATATGGATGTAATTGAGATAAAAAATGTGAGCAAAAGTTTTAAAATTTATATGGATAAGGGCTCCACGCTGAAGGAAAAGCTGATATTTTCCAAAAGACGCAATTATGAGCTGCGCCGTGTCTTAGACAATATTTCCATGACAGTAAAAAAAGGTGAGGTTGTGGGCCTTGTAGGGCAAAATGGCTGTGGCAAAAGCACCCTTTTAAAATTGATGACTAAAATAATCTATCCCAACAGCGGCACGATCACAGTAAGGGGGCGGGTTTCAAGCCTTATTGAGCTTGGGGCGGGTTTTCATCCTGATTTGAGCGGCAGAGAGAATATTTATACGAACGCCTCCATATTCGGACTGAAAAAAAGTGAGATTGACCAGCGGCTTGATAAAATAATTGAATTTTCGGAATTGGAGGATTTTATCGATAATCCGGTCAGAACCTATTCCAGCGGCATGTATATGAGGCTGGCTTTTTCTGTTGCTATCAATGTGGATGCGGATATACTTTTGATTGACGAAATTTTGGCGGTAGGGGATACGAATTTTCAGGCAAAATGCTTTGAGCGCCTGAGAGAATTAAAGGGAAGCGGTATGACTATAGTCATTGTTACCCATGACACGGCAACCATAGAGCGCTTTTGTGACAGGGCGCTGTGGATAGAGAGCGGCCATATACAGATAGACGGCAGGCCAAGTCAGGTCATTGACGCTTATCTAAGCCACATGAACGAAAAGCGCATTGACGCCATCAATTTGAAGCATCAGAGGGAGGAAGCCAAAAAGCAGGAGGAACAAGACGCGGAGGAGACAAATATAACAGCCTGTGAAAGTACCGGAGACGTTTTAGAGGACAAACCCCACAGCCTGCCTGTGGAGGATGTGGTGGAAAGTGTGGAAGAAAAAAATAATTCCGCAGAAATTGTGGATAAATCTGCGGCGGAAATAGATTACTCCGCGAAACGGTTTGGCCTTCGGTATATAGAGATTACAAAGGCTGTTTTGAGAAACGAGGATGGCGCTGACACGGCGGTTTTGCGCTGCGGCGAAAAATGTGAAATAGAAATACACTACAGGGTGCATAAACCTTTGCCGGAATACGTATTCGGCGTCGGCTTTTATACGCTGGACGGTCTGAATATATATGGCAACAATACACAGCTTGACAGACTTGAAATAAGTCATACGAAATCAGAGGGCATTGTCCGTTATAAAATGGAGTCTCTTCCTCTTTTGGCCGGCACCTATGTGCTCAACGTAGCGGTAGTGGACGAAAATGGGACGCCTATGGATTTTTTCAGGGATTACAGCCATTTTACGGTGGTATCGGAGGACAGAAGTTCCGGACTTTTTACAGTGAAGCACAAATGGGAGGTGGAGTAAATGGACACTTTGGAGGAAAAGATTATCAGGGAAAAGCTTATGGCTCTGGTACGGGAAGAAAATATCTCTGTGCAGGAGGAAAAGACGGAGCAGCCTAAGCTTCCTCAGGGAAAGCTTCCCTCTGATTTATACTACAATCTTGAGGTTCTGGAGAAAAACAGAATCAATCCCGCGCACAGGCCCATCACCTCTCACCGGCCTTTTTTGGGCCCATTTATTGTGTTTGGCAAAAAGGTAGCGCGGAAGCTCTTAAAATGGTACCTCAATCCGGTCTGCGAGCAGCAGACGGCATTCAACAATGCTGTTACGCCAAGCATTGGCAGACTAACCGAGTATCTGGGGAAAACTGTACTGTCTGTGGAGGAATTGAAGGAGGAGCATAAGGCGGATATAGCTGCACTTTTTTTAGAGGACAATAAAACCAGAGAGGGCATGGATAGTTTACAGGGGAAAATGGATGAGATTAAAAACCAGCAGACCCGGATACTGGAAAGCATGATTGACATACTGGTACGAGAGCAGAATGAAAAAATAAATAAGCTGCAAAACAGCTATGAGGAAAAATTAGATGCACTGACAGAGCGTATCAATATCGCTGTACACGACGGCGAGAGTTACCGCGGTGAGCTTCGTCAGCTAAAGGATGCTCTTCATGTGGAGGATGTGTTAAAACCGGGCTTTTTTGAAAAAACCTCCTATGCCCAGTCTGGAGAGGACGCTATTTTATCCTATATCTTTTTTGTTATGGGCTATAAGAGTGAGGAAATTACCTATTTGGATCTGGGGGCAAATCATGCCCGTGAAATCAGCAATACCTTTTATTTTCATAAAAACGGCGGTCACGGTGTTCTGGTGGAGGCCAATCCCGCTTTGATTCCGGAGTTATGTCACTACCGCTTTCGGGATGTTGTGCTCAATAAGCTGGTACACAGCGGCGAAAATCAGGAAATGGACTTCTATGTGCTGACGGGGGATGGGCTTTCCACACCGGATAAAGCACAGGCGGAGGAGGTTTGCCGCGTGAACCCAAATGTGAGGCTAAAGGAGGTAGTCAAAGTTTCCTCCATTGGCGTCAATGAGATAATAGAACGGTATTTTGCCGGTAGAGCACCTCTTTTTGTGAGTCTTGATATTGAGGGTGAGGATATGGCGGTATTGAAAAGCATAGATATTGAAAAATACCGTCCCTTGGTTTTAGTCATTGAAACCATTGCCTACCGCACAAAGCTTACCATTGGCATCAAAAACCAGGAGATAGTGGATTATATGAAGGAAAAAGGCTATACGGAATATGCTTTTACGGGCATCAATTCCATATTTATAGACGAACGAATTATGAGAGAGCTGGGACAGGAGGGATAAGCATGAATATAGCTATAGATGTACAGCCCCATTTGAGCCCCAATTCCAAGAACAGGGGAATTGGCAATTATGCGGCTGACCAGCTGAGGCTTTTGCTTTTGACAGACAGGGAAAATAACTATGTTCTTTTCAACCTGTATTCTGAAGAGAGTATATTAGAGCTTCTGGGATTGACAGAAAAGGAGATGCCCCATGTAAAGGAATTTTATCTTTATACAGGCGAAAAGGAATATCTGATACAAAAAGAGCCCAACGGATTGAAGCAGCGCTATTTGAATGTTATGGAAAAAATTGTACGGCGGTTTTTGCGGGAGGAAGCCATTGACATATTCTATTTTACAAGCCCCTTTGATTATTGGAACATTTTTAGAGCGGAATGGTTTGAGGGCGTGAAAACCATCGCCACTGTCTATGATATTATTCCTTACCTGTTCCAGAAGCGGTATCTGGGCAATAACAAAGCTTTGCAGAAATGGTATATGGACATAATTGAATTTTTGAAGAAAATGGACAGGCTTCTGGTGATTTCCCAAAGCGTCAAGGACGATCTGATGGAGCATATTAAAATAGATGGGGACAAGATAGACGTTATCTACTCCGGCATTGACAGGAGGTACCGCAAACTGGATTTCATAGGGGATGCGGAGGATATTCGAAGTCGGTACGGCATTTTCGGAAAATTCATCATGTGCACCGGCGGTGCTGACCCGAGAAAGAACCTCAATGAGCTCATTGAGGCCTATTCCATGCTGCCAGATTCTACGAAAAAGGAATATATGCTCGCTATTGTCTGCTCCCTTCATCCTGCAGGAGAGGAGGAGCTTCGTGAAACTGCCTCCCGTTTCGGTGTTTCAGACAGAATTATTTTGACAAACTTCGTGCCCTTTGACCATCTTTTAAAGCTTTACAATATGGCCTCTCTCATGGCGTTTCCATCCCAGTATGAGGGCTTTGGCCTGCCCGTTATAGAGGCTATGGCCTGCGGCACTCCCGTTTTATGCTCCAATAATTCAAGCCTTTCAGAGATAGCGCAGGGGGCTGGTATATTGGTTGACCCCTTTGACACCAAGGATATTGCCAGAGGGCTTTTGGAGGCGTTGGAGAAGACGGATTTGAAAAAATTTCAGCCGGAAATGAAAAAACGGGTGGATTGCTTTACCTGGGAGAATACAGTCGCTCTTACAATGAAGAGTATTCAAAAAATCGGTAAAGAAGAAAAGCCGTCGGCAATCAGCGGCAAAAAGAAAAAAATAGCTATGTTTACACCCCTTCCGCCCATGGAAAGCGGTATAGCAGATTACAGCTTTGATATTATAAACGCCCTAAAGAATATCTATGATATTGACGTCTTTGTGGAGGGTGGGTATGAAGGAAATCCTTTCGATAACGGGACTGTAAGGGTTATCCCTTATGAGAAATACAAAAAGGACAGCTATGACAAAACCATATTTCAGGTAGGTAACAGCACCTTTCATACCTATATGTTTGACATCATAAAAAAAGTTGGCGGTATTGTGGTGCTCCATGACTGCAATCTTCACGGCATACTGTATCATATGACGGCGGAGAAGGGGGATTTCCGTTCCTACCAGAGTCTTTTGGCCGAGGAGGATGCGGAATTTGCCAAGAACTATGTGTCCATGCTCAAGGATGGCAGATGCGCCCCCAAAATATTTGAGTTTTATACCAACAGCTTTGTGACGGATTATGCTGACAAAATAATTGTGCACAGCTCTTTTGCAAAGGAACAGCTTTTAAGACGGGATATTTCCCGGGACGTAACGGTAATTCCCCTGTATACGGTGTTAAGTGAAAAGGGGGACAGGATAGCTCTGAGGGAGAAATACGGCATTGCGAAAGACGCCTTTGCAGTGGCAAGCTTTGGCTTTGTGGCGGAAACCAAAAGGCCAATGAAGGCTTTGGAGGCCTTTGGACGGATCGCGGAGGAAAATGAGAAAGCTGTATACCTTTTTGTTGGAAAGGCTGAAGACGCAGTGGAGAAAGAAATCAGAAAATTTGAGAAGGAAAAAGGCCTTGAGGGACGCATTATGATTACCGGTTTTACGCCTCTTGATGCATTTGAGGAATATATAGAGCTTTCTGATGCCTGCATTGCTCTCCGCTATCCCTATAACGGGGAGAGCTCCGCCAGTGTGACAAGGATACTGGGCCATAAAAAGCCTTTGATTGTAAGCGATATTGGATCCTTTGGGGAGCTGCCTGACGGGGTATGCAAAAAAGCCCCGCTGTCACTGACAACTGATGACAGCAGGGAAGTGGAGGCCATCACCGTATTTTTGAGGAGCATCATGGAGAACAGTACATTTGCATCGGAAATGGAGGAGAGGACGGCAGATTATGTGAAAAATACCCTTTCCATTGAACTGATTGCAAGGCAGTATGCTGCCGTTATAGAAAAGGAGAAAAATTCCGGAGTGATTACGGAAGCCTTTTTGAAGGAGCTCTATCACAATGAGATAAAGCCACTGGGACAGAAAGCCTCTTTGGAGGCAGAGAAAATCTCTGCAGCACTGGCATACAGCAAGGGATAAATATAGTTTAGATTCGGTTTTTATAAGCGTATTGCATTGCAATTTACAGTGTCCGGGCGTTTGCTCCTTTTTTGTGGTGTGTATTTTAAACGGCATGACGCAGGCTTTTAGAAAAATAATGAAAATTTGTTCATAAGGAGTCAGTAAAAGTGGGAGTAATCAATAAACAGGAAAATCAAATACGGAAAAAAGAATGCCTTATTGTCTTAATAACAGCTCTCTTGGTTGTGCTGATACATGGCCTGCATTTGTTTTCTCTCTCTGCGCCCTATGTTCTGGATGATGAATTTGGGTATTGGAGTATAGCCGCTTATTTTGCGGGTCTTGACTTTTCAAGTGCGGTATCCACTGCCTTTTACTATTCCTATGGCTATTCTCTGGCATTATCCCTTTTTATGCGCCTGAGCCGTGATCCTGTGGTACTATACCGTATGGCTATTGCCTTTAACGCAATGCTTGCGGGAGGAAGCTTTCTTATTCTTTATGGAATTGGCAGAAAGCTTTTTGTCAGACAAAAAAAAGAGGTGCTTTTGACAGCGGTATTTTGTATTGCGCTGTATCCGAATGCGCTGGCGCAAAGCTCTGTGGCGTGGAGTGAAACACTGTTGTTATTTGTTTGCAGCGCGGTGTGCTATGTTTTTGCTACTCTGAATGAGAAAAAGGGTGTGTTTTCCTATACTCTTTTGGGTGCTCTGATTGTCTACGCTTATATGATACATCAAAGAACCCTTGGCATGCTGATAGCCTCCTTGTGTGTTTTGCTCTATAAAAAGGTTAAGGGAGAAACTTCGTGGAGTCAGCTGACGGCCTTTGTCGTCACAGTGGCATTACTGCTTTTCCTACATAAAATAATAAAAGCGGATATCAAGGCCAATGTCTGGCTTGGGAGGCTTACCCTTCAAAATAATGATTTTGCCGGACAGGTAGGGAAAATTGCCGCCATTTTTACGGTGGATGGTCTTTTAAAAACGCTTCGTGCCTTTGCGGGACAGGTGTTTTATATCGGCGCAGCTTCTTTATTTACGGCTTTTTTTGGCATCTGGTTTTTATTGGAAAGCAGCTTTATGGCCGTATTGGAAGGTGTGAGGCATAAAAAAAAGATGCCCTTTTTGGCGGTTGACTCTTTTTCCCTGTTTCTGATATTGGCTTTTCTGGCTTCTGTGGCAATCAGTACAATCTTTATGAATGAGCCCAATCGCCTGGATCAGGTGGTATATGGGCGCTATACGGATATGCTGATGGGACCTGTTATGCTTATTGGCATTGCAGCCTGGAAGGGCAGCAAAAAGGAAGGAGCCATATTGCTTATGGCAAGCGCCGTACTTCTTGTGGGATGCGCTCTTTTGGCAAGACCAATGCTTGACAGCCTGGGGGCAGGAAAATTTAACGGTATCTGCTCTGTAGGGCTTTGGCGCTTTTATTATGACGGCAGATTTCATATTTACCGAGCCTGTCTGTTTTTTGCATTTGTCGGAGGCCTGTTTTATTTGCTGTACTTTTTGGGATTTCGGAAAAAATTTTTACAAAACGCAGCATTTCTGGTCATGGGCGGCCTGTTTCTCTTTACGGGAGAAAGCTTTGTCAATAACCGTATTGTGCCAAGCAGCAGGGAAAATATCAAAAACAAAGAGCTTGTGGATTATATGGATACAATGAACAGCAGTCTCCCTGTTTATTTTGCAATGGGAGAGGATTTTTATACAAACTCTTACCGTGACATTATGCAGTTTCTAATGCCTGAGAAAGCGCTTCAGTGCGTTACTTATGAAGAGCTGCTGCAAAACGGAGACGAAAAGTTTGTTGTCATCCATAACGCCAACCGCCATATTTTCAAGCTGCTGGAGAAATATACGGTGGTGGATATGGGCAGATACGGCAGTGTTCTTGTCACAAATGGGAGTGAAACACTGAAAAATATCGAAAAGTGGAAGGGAGAAGTCTTCTCCCATGAAAACAGGCTTATGGTGCCCCTGGATACGTTAAGCAGTCAAAACAACACAAATTTGAACGGGGATTTTCTGGTATCCTCCGGAGAAAAAGGGCTCTTAACCTTTGGCCCTTATATGACGCTTGACAGGGGAAGCTACAGAGCATATGCTTCATTAGAGTTATTAAGTCATCAGGGAGAGGCTGTCGGGTATATGGAATTGACAGCGGGGGGAAGAAGACTGGGCAAAGCTTCCTTAGATTCCTCCGAATTCGATTCAGAAGGACGGGCGCTTATTGAGGTTCCCTTCGGCCTTTCCAGAGCAGCGGACAGAATAGAAATCCGTATTTTTACAGAGAAGGGAACTGTGTTAAAGGTGGAGGAGGTAAGCCTTTCCAGAGAGAACTACCGCTATATAAATGAGATTGATTTGAGTAAAATGAGCGCGCAGACGGCCTCTTTTGACGGAAACAGCCTGGTGTCTGACGGAAGATACGGTTTTGCCGCTTTTGGGCCATATCTGTATTTGGAGGCAGACAACTATGAGGCAGAAATAAAAATCAGAATCCAAAATATGGACACAGCCCCTGAAAAGCTCCTGACAGCGGATATTTCCGCCGGTAAGGGGGATGTAATTGCCTCAAGGGTACTTCTGAAACAGGATATTATCGGCGAAACTTTAACTGTTACCCTGCCCTTTGCGCTTAAGAAGGATGCGGAGGATTTGGAAATCCGTGTGCTGGAGGAGGAGGGTGTGCAGATAATGATAGACAGTATAAAATTACAAAACGTGGATATGGACTTATAAATTTTAGAATTGGGAAGTGGAAAAATTGAAGCTAATCATACAGATTCCTTGTTATAATGAAGAGGAAACCCTGCCCCAGACCTATGCGGATCTGCCAAGGGAGATACCGGGTATTGATGTAATTGAATATTTGATTATCAACGACGGAAGCCATGACAGAACCGTTGAGGTGGCAAAAGGCTTGGGCATACACCATGTTGTCAGCTTTAAGCAAAACAGGGGACTTGCACGTGGCTTTATGGCCGGAATTGACGCCTGCCTTCACCTTGGCGCTGATATTATTGTCAATACGGACGCAGATAACCAATACTGCGGCGCGGATATTGAGAAGCTGGTAGCGCCCATTGTGGACGGAAAGGCTGATATGGTAATCGGTGAAAGGCCCATAGATGAGACAGAGCATTGGAGCTGGAAGAAAAAGAAATTTCAGCATCTGGGAAGCTGGGTGGTGCGTAAAGCATCCAACACAGCCATACCCGACGCACCAAGCGGCTTCAGGGCTTATTCCAGAGAGGCGGCTTTGAGACTGAATGTAGTCAACGAATATACTTATACGCTGGAAACGATCATACAGGCGGGCAGAAACAAGATGGCGGTGACCTCCGTCCCTATCCGCACCAACAGGGAAACCAGAAAATCAAGGCTTTTCAGCAGCATGTGGGGTTATATCAAGAAATCCGCTTCCGTCATTGTGCGGACATTTATGATGTATAAGCCTCTTCGGTTTTTCGGTATATGGGGCGCAGTCATGTTTCTGTGCGGATTTGCCATAGGACTTCGGTTTGTATGGTTTTATATCTCAGGGGACGGCAGCGGCCATATCCAGTCTTTGATTTTATCAGCACTGTTAATGCTTTTGGGATTCCAGACGGGCATCGTCGGCATGCAGGCGGATATAATCGCTTCTAACCGCAAAATCATGGAGGATATACAGTACAGGGTAAGAAAAATGGAATGCGGCATGGGTGTTGAGCAGGAGGATTTATTGAGGACTGAGGATGATGGAAAATAAAAGTAAGCTGAAAATATTGTGCATTACCAGGAAATATCCGCCCCAGGTGGGGGGAATGGAGAATTTCAGTTATTTTTTGCTGAACAATTTTGATAAGGACAGGGTGGATACGAAAATCGTCGCTCTTGGAAAAAAACAGTATCACTTGATTTGGTTTTTTCCTTACAGCCTTTTGTATACGCTCCTTACATTGAAAAAATGGGATGTAATTTATGTGGGGGACGCGGTTTTGTGCGCCATCGGCTTTTTTGCAAAGCTTTTTTCTCCTCATAAAATAACGGTGGTAAATGTCTACGGCTTGGATATTACTTTTCAAAATAAGCTTTACCAGCTCTATTTGAAGCTTTTTTACAACCGTTTTGACAGGTATATCTGTATCAGCAAAGAAACGGAAAAGGAATTTTTGAATCGTGGCGGCAAGCTATCCCTGGTCATTACACCCGGTGTGGATGTTCATAAATATAGCGGTGTAAAAAGAAACAGAAGGAAATTCTGTGAAAAATACCAAGTACCGGAGGATACTCTTGTGCTGCTGACGGTAGGCAGACTGGTGAAAAGAAAGGGCGCCGCCTGGTTTGTGGAGCATGTTATGCCAAAGCTTACAGGAAAAAATATCTGCTATTTTATTATTGGCGGCGGAGAGGACAGGGATAGGATACAGTCCCTTATGGAAAAATATGACCTTTCCCATAAGGTTCGCCTGCTGGGGCGGGTATCGGAGGAGGATTTAAATTTTTTATATGTCAACGGCGATGTTTTTGTCATGCCCAATATTGCTGTAAAAAATGATATGGAGGGCTTTGGCATAGTGGCTGTTGAGGCGGCCTTGGCAGGGCTTATTGTGGTGGCCAGCGCCATTGAGGGGATAAAGGATGCGGTCATTGACGGCAAGAACGGTTTTTTGATGGAAAGCGGCAATGAAGTGGCCTATCTGGAAAAGATACTGGATATTGAAAAAAATAGAGAAAACTATAGAAAAAATGCGTTGGATTTTCAGCAATACACGAAAGAGGAGTATTCATGGGAAGCTGTATGCAGGGAATATGTAACGCTTTTTGAGGAGCTGGCAGGGCGAGGAGATATGTTTTGAATAAGAGATGTATTAAGACAGTGGGTTATGCGGCAGCGATTTTATGTGTTTTGTTTGTTGTCCGGGCTGCCTTCAAACTGGATATTGACTGGTCTGCTATGGCAAGTCCTGAAAAAACAGTATCTTTTTTTGTACTGTTTTCTGTTGTGATTGTACTTTGTGTCTATTTGTCTGCCTTTGCCTGGAAGATGATACTGGAGTTTGTTCACGGTGAAAAAATAGAGCGCAGGCAGGTTTTGGACGCCTATGTGCGCAGCAACATCTATAAATATCTCCCGGGGAATATGATGCATTTTGCTGGGCGCAACATACTTGTGGGAAAGCTTGGTTTTAAACAGCTTGACATAGCCTTTTGCACTCTCATGGAAATAGGCATGCTTGTGATGAGCGCCTGTGTATTTTCTATGGCGGTGGCGGGACGTCAGCTCTTTGAGCTGGTTTTTCAGTTCATTGATATGGAAGCGGCTGCAAAATATATTACTGCGGGCATTGTCCTTTTGGTTCTATTGCTTGGTTTGGCTCTGTTTCTCCTGAGCCGAAAAAATATGCTGGAACGCTTTCGCAAATACATTACCTTTGGTTTTGCCAAACTGGCGGGAAAGCTTTTTGTCATTAATGTCGCAACGCAGATATTGCCCGGAATTTTATTGAGCTTGATATTTACAGTGATATTCGGTCTGTCCTTCACTTTTTCCAGCTTTTGCCTTTGTATTGCCGCCTACACGGTAAGCTGGACTGTGGGATTTATTGTGCCGGGGGCGCCGGGAGGACTGGGAGTGCGGGAAAGCATTTTGATTCTATTGCTTGGACCGGTGTTTGGAAATGATTTTACCGTTTTGGCCTCCGTTTATTTGCGGGCGGTCAATATTATAGGAGATGTCCTGAGTTATTTGCTACAGCTTTTTTTCAATTACAGAAATAAAAATTCGGTGCAGGGAGGCAGCGGGGAATGAATATAGCAATTGTAGGAACAGGGTATGTCGGCTTGGTTTCCGGCACCTGCTTTGCGGAAATGGGTAACAGGGTATATTGTGTGGATACAGACAAGTCAAAGATTGAGGGTCTGAAAAGAGGAATCATACCCATATATGAGCCCGGGCTTTCTGAAATGGTACTTCGAAATCAGGAGGCGGGGCAGTTATTTTTTACGACAGAGCTTTCTCAGGCGCTTAAACACTGCACTATCTGTTTTATCGCAGTGGGAACCCCTATGGACAAGGATGGAAGTGCCGATTTGCACTATGTTTTGGAGGTTGCAGGGGAAATCGGACAGTGTATGGAGCATGATTTAATTGTGGTTGATAAATCTACTGTTCCCGTAGGAACTGCTGGAAAGGTTTCTGAGGCGATACAAAGGGTGCTTCATTCAAGGGGTGTGTCTTACAGATTTGACGTTGTTTCTAATCCTGAGTTTTTAAAGGAAGGCGCCGCCATAGAGGATTGTATGCGTCCTGACAGGGTGGTAATCGGCGCTGACACAGAGGAAGCCGTTGAGGTTATGAAGGAGCTTTATGCACCCTTTATCAGAAACCGAGACAGATTTATTATTATGGATGTTAAAAGTGCGGAGATGACGAAATATGCTTCTAATGCCATGCTGGCGGCAAGAATTTCTTTCATGAATGAAATGGCCAATATCTGTGAGAAGGTTGGTGCAGACGTAAATATGGTGCGTCAGGGTATGGGAAGTGACAGCCGCATTGGCTACAGCTTTTTGTATGCGGGCTGCGGCTACGGCGGAAGCTGTTTTCCAAAGGACGTACAGGCATTGATTAAGACAGCGAGGGACAACGGATATCAAGCGGGGATGCTTGAGGAAGTGGAAAGAATTAATTTAAGGCAGAAATATGCTCTTGTAGAGAAAATTGTAAAGCGATTCGGAGAGGATTTAAGGGGATTTACATTTGCTCTTTGGGGGCTTTCCTTTAAGCCGGAAACGGATGATATGAGGCAGGCCCCTTCCATTATCATTATAGAGGAATTATTAAAAAAAGGCGCAAAAATAAAGGCATATGACCCTAAGGCGTCTGATGAGGCGAAAAGGATATTTGGAGATGAGGCGGCTGTTACCTTTGAAAAAAGTAAATATACGGCTGTAGTGGACGCTGACGCCATGGTGCTTGTGACAGAATGGAAGGAATTCAGAAGTCCGGACTTTGAGGAGATGAAAAGCCGTATGAAAAATCCTGTTATTTTTGATGGGCGGAATCAATACAAAAAAGAGAAAATCAAAAAAATAGGATTTGAGTATTATCAGATAGGATGCAGCTAATCTCACAATAGTCTTTACAGGTTCTTGTATGGAAAATATGCTGTAATTTGCTTTGTGATATTCCAATAACAATATTCTGTATACAAAAGGGCTGTCCTACAATTAGTGATACAGATTTTATTTTCTGCAATATATAGTACAATAGAAATAAATTAAAAAAATATTTGTTTTTTTTGAAAAAAAGTGTTGACTTTAACAGAAAAACAGGTATAATAAAACAACACGGCCGCAAGAGACAAGCTGACACAGAAAAA
>JAHZDZ010000014.1 GCA_019422105.1 Bacillota bacterium
GCACATCCTTCACTGCGTTCCGGAGCTCGCTGCGCTCGGCGGGGTTTCTTCCCCGTTGCATGGTCAGCACATCCTTCACTGCGTTCCGGAGCTCGCTGCGCTCGGCGGGGTTTCTTCCCCGTTGCATGGTCAGCACATCCTTCACTGCGTTCCGGAGCTCGCTGCGCTCGGCGGGGTTTCTTCCCCGCTGCATGGTAGGTAGCTCCCTGAGGCGTTCTATGAGCTCCGTGACAGTGCCGTTTCCTCCAAGAGCATGGTATTGCACATAAAGGGCCTCCACGTTCTCCATACCGTATATGGGACAGTATTCCTTTTCTGTATAGTGGTTGTATGCCTGTATGATTCTGTCCCGCAGCATGGCCTGCAAGCCCATTTTAATGGCCTTTGACTGTTTATACAGATACCGTACCCCTATCCCAAGTCCTGACAGTAAGAGGCCGAAAACTGCCTCTATCCAATATTCCGCTATCAATGTCTCCATGATGTCTCCTTTCTATAAGAAAAGGGGCTTTTGCCCCCTCTCTTTGCGCACTCCCATTGCTACTTCACTGGATTGCCGTCTGCGTCAAGCCCCAATGCCACCAGCTCCTCCATAACCGCCGCCCGGAATTTCTCCGGCACCCTTGTTATCTTTGTGTTCTCTGCATTGCAGGTTCTTCTTCCCGCTATGACCAGCGCTGTGTACATATCTATCATATTTATCTCTCCTTTTTTGTTTAACATTTTCAAAAACAAAAAAAGGCATGCTGTCCATAAAATAAAAACAGCTGCCTTTCCTGCATTACATAAGGTTTCCATTGGCATCATATCCCCGGGCCGAGAGAAGCTCCGCTACCGCTTGCCTGTAATTGACCGGCACCAGAATAATCTCTTTGTTGGTCTCGTCACATGTTCGCCTGTGGTTTATCACCAGATTAAAATACATTTCCGCCATTATACCGTTCCTCCCTCCTGAATCGCCAGTACAGTTTCATATATGGTCGCCTGTACCTCCATATCGTTCAAACGGTTTGCAAGGTTTTCCTCATACTGAGTTGCCATTGCCTCCATGAGTATCAATTGGTTTTCAGATAGCTCGGTGTTGGTGGGCTCAGGTTCCGGCGGGGAAATCCATTCCATCTCAGGAGGCAATTCTATAACAGGCTCTGAGAAACCGCCGGATATTTCATCATATACCCACCCCTCCTTCACTTCCGGCCTGTCTGTAATATCCACCAATACAACAGGGTTTCCACTGTTATCATGCGGCAGTTCCGGCAGCTCATCCGCACCAAATATCTTTAAAGGTTCAAATATCCAATGTACTCTTCCATTTAAAATTTGTGCCGCTCTCATCACATCACCCTACCATTCTATTATGACTAGCCCATTGCCGCCGTTGCCATGTCTTGAGTAATAATCACCGCGTCCTTC
This sequence comes from Bacillota bacterium, assembly GCA_019422105.1. Classification (GTDB taxonomy): domain Bacteria; phylum Bacillota; class Clostridia; order Lachnospirales; family Anaerotignaceae; genus JAHZDZ01. The sequence goes on from JAHZDZ010000014.1 coordinate 1,414, forward strand.
TCCGCCTTCTCCGCCTTTCCCTACATAAACGGAAATCTGACTTCCAGGCGTCACAGCATATTTCTTTTTAAATACTGCCGCGGCACCTCCGCCTCCCTTATCTGTTGTCCTATATACTGATGAGGCTCCGCCGCCTCCGCCAAAACCTCCGTCGCCGCATCCCCCAATAGCATAACGTCCATTCGGTACAGCATAATCTGCAGGGGAAGCCATTGTGCTGTTTCCTATATGGTATTGGTCTTTATGCGGCATATCCACGGAACAGCCGTCCCCTCCCGGACATATCCAACTCTGTCCGCCCTTTCCTCCGAACATAACGGAAGTTCTGGTTGGGTTGTCGTTATAGGCGCCGGCTCCGCCACCCCCTCCCAGTGAACCTCCTCCGCCGGCGCCACATCTTCCATTCATAAATGTAGCTGTCATACCTCCTCCCGCACCGCAAATACCTCCTGCTCCGTTCATACCGATACTTCCTCCTGCGCCTCCGCCGCTGCCGCCGGATATACCGGGTTTTGCGCCGATTCCTCCGCCGCCTCCGCCATTTAGGGTAACCAGCACACCAATCACCGTGGCCTCGCCTGTTCCTCCAACCTTATTACTGGGATCTCCGCCTCCGCCTCCTCCTCCGCAGGCAGTAATCCATATTTCACTTACACCGTCAGGCACAGTAAAGATCTGCCTGCTTCCCGTATAGAAAAAGACTTCCATATGTACGCCGCCCAGCAGGGTATTCAATGGCAGTGGCGCCCCGTTTGTCTTTACTGCCGTATTCAAGCTTTTCAATAATGCTGTATCCATCAGCTCACCACCTCGCTTATACTCCCATCCTGGTTAAATGTTGTCGTCTTTGTCAGTGTACCCGCCCCGTCCGTCAATGTCTCTGTGATACTTCCGTTGCTGTTGAATACTGTCTTTTTCACAGCGTTTGTCTTTGTGTCCGTCTCCGTAATACTACCGTCGGGGTTGAACACCGTTGTCTTGCTCTCGAAGCCATAGAAAAGTGGAAACAAATCGACTTTTACTGCATCTGCCGACAAAGCAGCCTCCTCCTCGGCTTTTCTGTCCGCATAGGTAAATATATTTTCTCTGCGTCCATCAGGATCATACAGTGACTGGATGGCATCAAATGATTCCATTAAAGACTTTACCGCCACATCCGCATAGGCAAATATGTCACAGCTCTTTCGATTGGGGTCATAAATCGCCTGGGTCATATCCGCCGCGCCAATATCTACGACCTTGTCATCCACATATTTCTTTGTGGCAGGATGGTAAGGTGTAGTTGGTTCATAAACTTCTGCGTTATCCTTACCTAAAACATTTGTCTTATCCGCCTTTTGGGAAATGGTTTTAACTTTTGCTTTATCTGCATTTGTATAATCATTCTGGGACAGGCCCTTTCCAGTCACCTTATCTACCTTTGTGTCAAAGCGCGCTTTCTCTTCATCCGAATAGTCATTGTGGCTAAGACCCATACCTTCTATTTTATCCACCTTGTTTTCCAGCTTAGCCTTGTCCTCATCCGTATAATCATTTTGCGAAAGCCCCATTCCCTCCGCCTTATCTACCTTTTCCCCCAAGGCCGCCTGTGCGGACTTAGATAGAGGCTTTTCCAGATCAGATGTGTTGTCCACTTGACTCAACGCCTCCATGTTTTCGTTGAATATAGGTATAACCACATCCAGACTCAGCTCGTCAAAGGCCCTCTGCGCCTCTGTCACGGAAAGCCCCAGGGGATTGGATTTCGTCCTTATGCCCTTATTTTTGTAATCCTCGGGCAATATTTTTCTCGTTGCCATTTTTATTCCTCCTAATATCCGGCAATGAAAAAGGCATTCCCCCAGGGGAATACCTTTTCTTCACTCACACAGTCTTAAATAACTCATTCCCAGCAAATAGTATTCACCGCTTGCGGGCGGGTTTCCACCCAGAGGCACAGAATACAGCCCATCTCCATCCATGAGTACACCGTCTGTATAGATAATATCCTCCGCCTTTAAATAGAGAAGGACGGCATTTTCCAGCGGAAGGGAGCTGGCGGTGCAAACTACGCTTTGGTTCATAAAAAACATATCCTTTCCGCTCATGCCAACCCTTTCACTCAGCACTGCATCACCGCAGCGGTAAATGACATCCCTGCGGAAATCAAAAACATATATTAGCCTTCTGCCGCCCTCCGCGGCATATTCCTCCACAGGAAGCATGATATAATCGTATGTCCCATAGGTGGCCGGCTGAGAGCCTTTTTGGCTTAGAAAGACACCGGGCATTTCTGTTATCGAATTGTCACGAAAGGCTTCCCCTTCCCATGTGTGAATATACAGCCTGTAGTCGTTGCTGCTCTTGTCCGCATATTCGATGGTGTAAACCAGATTGCCCTTTCTGTCTGTGGTAAAAGCGGCAATTCTGAAATTCTCCTTCTCTGTAATCAGATTTGAATGCAGTACAGCCTGTGCGGTTAAATCAATACAGTCAGCCCTATACCCCTCTGTGGAATGAAGATAACCCACATAGGCCCTTTTCGCATCCGCCGTTACCGTAAACTGCAAAAAGCCGTAGCTGATGTTGGTTCCCTCCGGTTTTGTATAATTCACAGTGCATATTTCTTCTATTTCATTGGCTTTGGTGTTGTACCTCGCTATAACTATTTGGCTGCCGTTATCCGTATCCTTGCTGCCCAAGATAAAAATATTGTCTCCCACCACACATAGCCTGCTTGGCGCAGCCGTCAAGCTGGATTCCAAAAGCTGCTTGATTTCAGGGACATCATCCCCCATATTCAGACAACACACGCCCTTTGAGGAGATACTGTAAAGTACCCTTCCAACAGCTGTTTTTTTGCCTAAACGGAAGCTTGTGTACAGGCCTGAAACATTCGGCGGCCTGTAAATTGTTCTGCTGACGCTGTTTATGGAGGAGGCGGTACACATCATTTCCGTTTTCCCAAGACCCATTCCAAATCACCCTTCTCAACCGATATATCACTTATCCCGTCACAAACAGGTGCGGCTATATTTCTCTAAAGCCTGCCTTGCGGCAGTGCTCTCATTTGTCCGCCCCTGTTTTCAAAGTTTCATATTTGCTATCCATTGCCTTAAAATATCTCCTGCTGTGTACAATTGGAAGAACTGCGTTTCTGTAAAATCCCAGCTCTATTTTTTTCTCCTCAGAAAACCAAAAAGGCTCTTTTTTTCCTCAAATTCATTTTGCTGTTCCAACGAAGCTTTCAAAAGCCTGCTGTCAAAATACTCCTTTGCCGTCTCTGTGTCAGACACATGAATTGTCGATAATTCACTGCCGGCGGTATCAGTCCCCATAGTAATATAGGAAAGCTCTGCCGCTGTTATCTTGTTTTCCGCTTTGATACTTTCCAGCCATTCAACCGTTATTTTCCCCTCCGTGTAAAACCTTTTTAAGCTCTCCACAAATATTCCCATCATAGAATACCCCTTTCCAAAAGCTCCGCCGTGTAGCTGTCAACGGCATTTTTAACCGCCGTTGTTTTCAGCTCCGTTATTTCCGCCATGATTTCACCGGCGGTGGGTTCCGGCTGCATTATCGGCTCTCCGTTATCGTCTACTGCCAGCAGCCTGTCTTTGAAATGTTCCCTTGCCGCCTCCTCAAGGGCCTCCTCCGTTCTCTGCTTTTTGTATTCCTTTAATATATCCTCTTGGCATATAAAAAGAAGCTTTTCATTTTCCTTCATCAGAAAAATATTGTCTCCCAGATCTTCCTTTATGGTTTCTACCTCCAGCCCGTTGAAGCTTTTCCCGTCCCATTTCTCACAGGTGAGATTTTGGGGTGTGAAGCTTTCCCTGTCAAGGGTTTGTATGTAGTCTCTGACCTCTTTTTCCGTCAGATTGTCATAGTATCTCAAATCAATCATGCTTTTCATCTCCTGCCTTACTCTACTGTATAATAGGAATAATCGTCCAGATAGTATACGCCCTCTGACGGAGCTGTGTTGCTGCTTAGAATTGTCTCTGTGCTGTCTGAGAGTGTTCCGTCTGTGTATACCTTATTTCCCGCTTTCAGGTATATTTTGCTCCGACCTGCCACCAGGTCTTCTAACTTTGCCTCGTACCACAAACTGTTTATTGTTATCAAATGCAGCTTGTCATCATCAAAGGATACCATAATATTAACGCCGTCCCCAGGTAAATCCTTCATTGCCCTGTAGCCTGTAAAATCCAGATTGCTCCGGTAAAGGGCACGGTATGACCCTGATGCTCCCGAATGAGCTGCTAAATAATAAATATGTCCTCCTGCAAACGCAGTACAGCTAAAGTCCACAAAATTTTCTGGTAAGGTTATTCTTTTCAGTGTGTTTGTTGTTATGTTATAGATGTAGCTGTCTGTCAGACGATATAGTATATATATATTGCTTCCATACAGAAATACCCCATTATTTGTCGTTGATATTGTACTTACAGTTGATTTTTGCACCATCGTATTATTAGAAGGGTTAAACTCATATATTCCATTTCCTGCGATATAAATTTTATTATTATAGACAAAACACCTATTTCTAATATCTTTGGCGTTTTTATAGGGCAGGTCAGCTACTTTGATCCCTGTATTCGTTGTAAAATCGCATTTATATATAGACCCATTTTCATCATTATAGCTTACAAAAGCATAGAGTATGTTTCCTATTACTGCGCAGCAGCCGTAATTACTGCCTGATACTCCTGTAAAAGAATATTCTTTCGAGCTGTAATTGGTTGAATCATATACTCTTACAAAATAGGAGCTGCTGCTTTTTATACGCAGGCTGTAGAGCTTTCTACCTTCCCTGAAATGGATATGACTATCACTACTACTATAAGCACAGTATGCTCTGGCCCGATATACTCCCTCTGTGGTACACGCATAGGCCGATGTTCCCACATAAAGCTTTTTCCCTACCGCCTTCCCTACAGCCTCCACTTTCCCGCCTATGCCTGTGACGTCACTTTTTACTGACGCTACATCCGTCTTGACCTCTGCCACATCTGTCTTTACCTCATCCAGCGTCTTTTTATCCGCTATATAGTTTTTTGCCATTACATTACCTCCTCGTAGTACAGAAGCCCGTTGTCTATGCCCAGCCTGTATTTTGTACCGTCGGCGCCGTCCTCGTAGAGCAAATCGCCGCCGCCCAGTATAACGGATACGCCTGTTTTACCGTTTACGCTGCCGACCTTATTGTTCCATTCCTCCTGCTTTGACGCTGTGGGTATGATGCCAAGGGCCGCTGTAAACGCCTCCTGTGTTCCAGCAAAGCCGCCCTCCTGTGCCGTCTGGTAGGCGCTTTTGCCGTCTCTGCCGGGAATGCCCTGTATTCCCTGAGGGCCCTGGACACCCTGCTCGCCCTGCGGACCAGTGGGGCCCTGTATTCCCTCAGGCCCTTGATCGCCTCTGTCGCCCTTTGGGCCCTGTATGCCCTGCTCACCTTTCACTCCCTGTATGCCCTGAGGGCCGATTGGGCCTGCATCTCCTTTATCCCCCTTTGGGCCCTGTATTCCCTGAATGCCTTGGGGACCAATGGGGCCTTGCAGCTGTCCGAGACTAACCCAATCCCTTTTTGTTTCGCTCCATATATAAATGTTTTTGTCGTCGCTCACCTGATAGGCATACTCGTTTCCCATAGGAATAGCAGTTTTGAGAGCGCCAAGGGTGGGATAGAGGTCCTGTATCACAAAGCTTCTGCCGTCGGCGCCATCATTCCCCTTTTCTCCCTGTGGCCCCTGAGGGCCTTGAGGTCCGACGTCTCCCTTTTCTCCTTTTGGGCCCCGCTCTCCCTGAGGGCCCTGTATTCCCTGAATTCCTTGGGCTCCCTGCGCTCCTTCTGGGCCTATGCCGCCAACGTCCCCTTTCTTTCCTTGTATCCCCTGGATACCCTGAGGGCCTATGGGGCCTTGGGGGCCCTGGGGACCTATCTGTCCCTGCAAGCCCTGTATCCCCTGAGGGCCCTGAGGGCCTCTTACGCTGATGGGATTGGGGGCAATGGCTGTATCCTGAATGCTGAAGCGCATCACGCCGTACTCGTCTATATTGGGCACAACAGCGGGGCCAAGAGGGCCTGTGTCTCCCCTGTCTCCCTTGGGACCAACAGGTCCCTGCATTCCCTGATCCCCTTTCACGCCGTATACCACTGTCATACCGTTTTCATCCTTCACCTCGGAATGGTAAAACCGCATGCGGCTTCTCTGGGGCAGTACCGTATTGTTTTTGTCAAGTATGACATGACCGCTGCTTCCCGTGGCCTCCCAATTTATATTGTCACAGGTTACCTCTATGGCGTTGTCGCCGTTTAAGCGCATTTTTCTGATATCCTCTGACAATATCCTCCTGTCTATTTGAAGAGCCGCCAAGTCCTCCGTCAAAGCATTGTGCTTTGGTATCACCACATCCAGACACAGCTCATCAAAGGCCCTCTGTGCCTCCGGCACGGAAAGCCCCAGGGGATTGGGCTTCACCCTGATCCCCTTATTCTGGTAATCCTCCGTCTCAATTTTGTCCAATCTCAAATCTGACACCTTATCACCCCTTATAATTTCCGCTTTCCGTATACTCCAAACCGATAGAGTAAATGCCAAATGGCTCATTGAGAGCATCGTTTCTCATTGAAAACCTTGCCTTGTCCGCCTTTTTCACCCTGATTTTACTGCCAAGGGTTCTGGGTGTAGCATCGGAGGAAAAATTGATTTTGGAAAACTCCACATAGGAGAAGTCAAAATATCTGGCCCGTGCCCCCGCGTCAAAAAGCCTGCTCCATATACCTCTTTTCTGTACATAAATGGAAACACCGGTTGCTATGGCGCTTGCAAGCCTTACGCTTATTCGCCTGAAAGTCTTGTTTTTGTAAAAAAGCTTGCCGTCCAAATCCGGCAAATCCCAGCGGCAAGGGATAGCCCGACCGTTGTCGTTATAGCTTTGCTGCTTCTGGGTATCCCTGTAGAACTCCATGATTTCCCCCTTCTCCGTGCCAAAGCACAGAGTATCGTTTTCCTCATAGAGTATTCTTGCGCCTATGTTATCCCAGTAATAGCACTCATACTGAAAGGCTGAATAGGGCATGTTTTTTTCGTATGTCTTTTGCAGGCCGTCCAGCACATAAACCCTGTCCCTACAGGCCAATAAATAGAAATCCCTGTAGGCGAGAGCATAGGAATGCTCCAAATCCTCCTCCTGAAGGGCTCTGTTGATGTAAAAGCTTCTGCTCTGTGCATACTTATCCCCTGTGACGTCCTGGGCCGTGACGGCATATACGCCAAGCTTTGTGACAAACAGAGGCTCGTTTAGGTAGGCAAAGTTGTATCGTCCCACTGCGCCCTGTCCCTGTATGGTGTTGGCAATGGGAAACGCCGCCTTATCGTTTGAGAGAATACCGTTTCTCAGTATGATATTTCTGCCGTCCTCCCCCTCGTCCTTGTGGGCCGCCAACATGTCGTTGATGATGGAGTAGCCCACAATGCCGCTGGAATCCTGACCCAAAGTGGAGTACCAAATATCCCCAAAATAGGTGGGGTCATTCAGTTGACTGTACCAGTCATAATTTTTGTATTTCCCGTTCCCCGTCACAAATAGCCTGTCCGCCGCACCGTTTACGCCAAAAAGTATGGAAACAAGACACTTGTTGATTTTGTCCGCATTAGGCTCTGACAGATACCTGTAGGTAATCTGCACATTTTTTTTGCCGGCCGCAGGTGTAGTCCCAGGCGCCGAGGACATTGTAACCTTCCCCGCCGCTCTGTCTACAGTCATACCCGCCGGCTCCGTGTAGGTATTCCAGGTGCCGTCCGCCTTCAGTGTTTTCACAACGACCTTTTCCCCGTCCAGTGTATTGCGGGCCAGTACAAACTCCTTCTGCCCCGCGGCCCCGTCAAATTCCTCTGTTACGCTCTCAAATTTGCCCCTTTTTTTGGAGGCGGTGATTTCCAGATTGTCCGCACCGGTAATGGGACTTGCACCGGGGGCTGTGGTGAAGGTTACCTTGCCTGTGGTGCGGTTGACGGAAAACCCGCTGCCCTCCGTCATGTTCTCCCAGGTGCCGTCCGCCTTCATTTTTTTGGCCGTCACCTTTGTCTCGTCCAGATTGTCAAAGGAGAGCTGATATTCCTTAGCATCCGCCGTGCCAAGAAAGCTGTCCGTCCATTTGTCCGAAAGAAGATTCGGCGGATTTAGCTGTGTACCGCCGCCGTTTGGCGCGCGGGAAATGGTAATGACAGGCACGTAGCCTATCTCCTCCACAGCCTTTACCTGATAGCTTTTTATATGGGTTTCCTCGTCCTCGAATTCGCCGCAGCAGAGGTATTTTTTGCCGTCCAAAAGATAGAGCCTGCCGTTTACCTGCCAGCTTTTCCCCCTGTTGTCCGCCATGCCCTCATAAATGACATTGCCGTCCAGATAAAGCTTCGTCCCCGCATGCACCAGCTTTTTGACCGTTCCCGAATCCTCGCGCAAAAAATAAACGCCGTTTATCCTGGCATCATACTGTTCTCTCTTGTGGTAGCCCAAACGCTTGCGCACCTTTCCGGGTACGTCCCGTATCATGTTGGGCGCCTCGGGGCTTCTGTAGTTTTCCACATTGGCGGGGGAGTTATAGAGGTCTACCCCCTTGAAATTTTCAATTGTCAGTATGTTGGTATTGGGAACATCAGGCGACTTCAGACTGCCTCCCGCATACATTGGCGCCATAGCGCCCCACCTCCTTTAACATTGGGTATATATGGTTGAAATGCTGTGTATACCCTCCTCCTCTTTTCTTCCCTGAAGGAGGTTTACAATCATACCGGACAGCTTTCCCTCCAGATAATAGGAGATATGCATGGTATCCTCACTTCCCGCCGTGGCGTCTGCTGCAAGCTTCAAAGGCAGAGCAACGGCGCCCAAGGCATCCACATCTAAAATCTCCTCCTCCGGCGCAAACGATGTAACCTCCCTGGGATTGCCCCAGTACAGAAATTTCAATGTCCCGTCCTGTTCCGGTGCCAGAAGAAAATCCCGCGGCGGCTCAAAACGGTAATCGGAAATATCCTCATAGCTGTTTTCACCTGTCACCACAATTTTGTTCAGCTCCTTAAAATCCTCCGGCATACGGTAGCGTACAAGACCGCCCTCTATACCATCGGGCTTTGCAGGGCAATACACCCTGGGCAGCCTGAAAAAGCCGCTCAGAAATATCAATGCGTCGTTTAAAAAATAGTTAAATTTATCCGTTAAATCCGCTGTCTGTTCGCGGCTGTTGATTTCGCCGTTTATGGTCGCCTCGTCTAACCATCTTAAAGCTAACTCTTTTGCTTCTCCTTTAGTCAATGGTATATCACATCCCCCTCACTTTTCCGCCTCTGCGCATTCATTGCGCTTTCCTCGCCTCCCTACACTCTTCGAGTGTTTCGTTCGCTCGTCAAGTGCGCTTATTCATGCTTGGGTTGCGCTTTGGTCGTTCCTCCCGTCGCTCACACCTCGTCTAACCAACGAAGAGCCAATTCCATGGTCAGCACTTTGCTTACGCAAAGCCGCTCCGCGTCCCCGTCTATCTTCCCGCTGCATGGTCAGCACTTTTTCGCTCCGCTCAAAAGCCGCTCCGCGTCCCCGTCTATCTTCCCGCTGCATGGTCAGCACTTTTTCGCTCCGCTCAAAAGCCGCTCCGCGGGCGGGTTTATCTTCCCGCTGCACTGATACTTTTTCAAAGAAAAGTACATTCGTCCATTTCCTTTTAAAGGTACCCCGCTCCCTCCAGTATATCCGCCACAGTCTGAGGAACCTCCACCGTCTGTCCCCTGTTGATGAAATAGTTGTAGCCGTTGATGCACACCGGAATCACCTCGTCACCTTTTTTTCCGTTTGAGGCAATTTTAATGCGCACCTTGGGTTCTCTGGCGTAAATCTCCCCAAACCTTTTTGCCTCCTCGTCCATCTGTGTATCAGACAATACAGCGTCCTTCACTGCCTTTTTCGTTTCCGCCATAACCTTTCTCCTCCCTGTGTATCCATTTTCATTCGCCAAATATACAGCCGGCAAGGCGGCCCCTTCCGCTGACTGCCGCACCTTCTCCCGATAGGTGCGCAATCCGAAAAACACCGCCTCCGCCCTGCTTCTCATCCTATACTGTTATGTTGTCTTTTTATGGTGCTATTCCTTTCTTCTTACGCCGTAGCGCCGCTTTCAATGCGCAGCATGGACAGCTCGTTGAGTCTTTTTGCCGCCAAAAGGGCCTTCCAGCCGCTTGTCGCCCTCTGGTTCAGCGGATCCGCGCTTCCCGCGCTTCCGTGAGATTTCACAATCATCTCCGGCTTTGAGCTGCCACCAATATCCACAACACCGTAGGCATCCTGACCGATAATCATGGTACAGTGAATTCTTGCCTTCGGGCTGGCGTTATTTTCATATACCTTATTGTTTGTGGTTTCAATAAAACGCACACCACAGAGCTTGCCGATTTCTCCCTTCATAATCGCCGTGCCCCCGCTGTATTTGGAGATGTCCTGCCAGAGTGGGTCGCTCATAATGTCATAGGCCACCTCGGGGTCAATGAGCCCCACGAAATAACCGCCCTCCAAAGGCTTTGCGTTATTTTTGCGCAGCGTCCTGACTGCTTTTCTGATTTCCGTTGCGCTGACCACATCAGCGGCCGTGACAGCGTCGGCGTTTGCTTTTCCGCCCGCATACTGCACGTTGGTGCCTGCCACTACCTCGTCCCGAATCAGTGTGTCAATGGTAAGCCCCGCACTCTCGCCCAAAAGAGTCGCCGTCTCCGTCAATACCGGGTCAATGCCCACCATGTCCAGCTTATCGGAGATGGTGACATAATCGCCGTACTGCTTCACTGCCGTCTCAATTTTTGTCACGCTCAGAGAACTGCCGTTTGGCGTAACGCCCTCTGTCAGCGCTGTTGTCTTCGGCGCAATGGCGTTAAAGCGCCTGAAGGCGATTTTATCCCCCTCGTTTTTTGGCATAGCCCTTTTCTGCCCGAATTTCTGGTATTGAAGCTCCGGTGTGAGCCTTTTTAAAAGCGTTCTCTCATAAAAGGTTTTCTGCTCCTCTGTCAAGCCTGTGTAAGTATTTGTGTTTTCTGCCATATGTATCTGCCTCCTTATCGCATACATCGTTTACTTTTCTGATGGAGGAGACTGTTAATTTCAGGCGGAGTAACTTGTTTACCTTCCTCCTAACCCTTTCTCAGTTCTCCCCGCAGGGCTTTCTTTTCATAGCGCTCAAACTCCTCGTCGGACATGTCCGTAAAGGACAGTGGTCTGTTATCGGCGCTTAAGCCCAGAGCGCCCGGTGAAGACGCCCTGTTATTTGACACCTTCCGCAGTGTCTCCTGCTCGATTGTCTGAGTAAGCTTTTCTTTGATTTTGCCGAAATTATGTGCCAGCACAGACTGGTAGGCGCTTTTTAAATCAACCCCTGCAATACCCTGCTTTTTGCAGTAGTCCAGCACCTCCAATACCTCGCCGCGCAGCTCACCATAGGCCTCGCTGTTCTCCGGATCCTCCCTGAGGCTCATATCCTGCTCCCGCATGGTATAGTCCATGAGCTGATTTTTCAGCTCGCTCACCTGGGCGGTGAGCACAGGATCCTGCCCCCTTTCACCGGCCTGATGCATTTCGGCGTACCTGTCATAATCTGCTCTGGACCTGATAGGCTCCCCCGTGAAGCTGTTGACCCAGCCCATCTGGGAGATGAACCTGTCCATCTCCCGCCTTGTCATTTCATTCAGCCTCTGGCTGAAGGCCCTGGTGCGCGTCACAGAAGTCTCAGCGGGAAGTTCCTCCCTTTCGGACAAATCCTCCCCTCCGGGGTTTTCATTGGAGGCGGCGTAATCCTCCCCGGCATCGGACGCACCTGTATCCGGCGCATACTCCCTATCCGCATTATCAGCCGTATTTGTAAGTATTTCCTCCATATATATATCCTCCTTATGCTCCCGTCGCGGCGGAAAAGCACTGCCGCAGCGCCTTTTTATACCTCAGGCGCCCCTGGCGGACTCTCCCGCCGCACGTGCCGTCCGTTTGTGGGCGAGTTTCTGACGGCGCAGTTTTGCAGCCCATGTTTCGTTTACCGTACTGTCTTTTCTATCCCTCGTATATGAGATGCTCCGCCTGTCCCAAGGGCTTGCCGTGGTTTTCACAGGCGGGGTTTTGACAGCTGAATTCCTGTACTGTGTACACCCTTGTTTTCTCCTCAGGGGAATTATCCCCCGAAACTCTGGTACAGCTATTGACAATTGTGGCCTCAAGGCCGCATTTGGGACACTGCATTCCCCATTCCTCCTCTCATAAAAGGAACCGCTTTGGAGGGCGGCAGGTAATTGAAAAGGCCGTCTCCCGCAGCCGCCTCGCCGCCTGTGACAGGCATTTCCTCCTGTACTGCATCAGCCTGCCGCCTCTCCTCCTGGCGCATTTTTTTCAGCTGCTCCCGAAAGGGAACAACATTCAAAGGCGCCAGCTCTATGTACTGGTCCAGAGTGATTTCCTTTCTGTCGTAGAAGCGGTCCAATGTGGAAACGGCCAGGGCCTCGCTGTAGGTGCTGGCTGTGCCCACGTCCACCCGTGTACTGAATTCTACATTACTGTAGTCCGTACCCAGAAACTCCCTGTTTTCTATTCTGCCGTCGGCGCCCTCCACGATAATGCGGCGAGGAAGTGTATAATAGGTCTTGAAAAACTGTTCCCAGATACGGCCCGCATCCTTCATGGCGCGGTAAAATTTCTGCTGTATGTTCTGTATTGGCGCCTTGGCCTGGTTTTGCAGCGCTATTATAGCGCTGGCCGCCATGTTGGCCCCTATCTGCTCTCCTGTGGTCACCTGTGTGACGCCGCTTGTCATGCGGCTTAAGTCCAGCACCTTGTCCACCAGATTCACTGCCATGTAGGGGAAATTGGGGGGCTGCATATACTTCACCCCGTCACCTCCCCCCTGGGAATAGTCCACAATCTGTTCCCCGGGGCTGTTTGTGATAGGCTGCCGCACAGCGCCCTGCTTGGAGAGTATTTTCGGCCAGGCCGTCTGCTGTACGGAGAGAAGCATCATGGCCATGTTGAAGTTGATAGCCTTCTGGTTTGGCAGTATGTCCTCCACCTCTCCGCTTCCGAAGATGCATTTTTTCCGCCCCCGCCAGGGCATAAGCACAAGGGGATAGAGAGTGATGGCGAAGCGCCCCTCCCCCTTCCTTTTCACGGGAATATCAGGCTCGCTGACCTCCTGTGTATCGGACCTGTCCTCCTGCGGCCTGTCTTGGCTAACCGGCGTGAGGCTGCGCCCCTCGACGAGGGTGACAAAGCGGGTGGCCTTGGTATAATAGACCTCCCCCCTCACCTTGTAGTATTTTGTCAGCACCGTTATTTTTTTCCCGTCCCCCGGCTCATGCTGGGCTGCGTCATAGCCCTCCTCCCGGGTTTCATCATCGGGGCGTATCAATTCCAAAAGGGCCGGTGGCACACCGTTTTGTGCCGCCAGCTTCCTCACACCCTTCACGTCGTCACGGCTGGAAATCAATATCCAGGGCTGTTTTTGCAGGCTTCTTTCCTGAGGATTTCCAAAAAAGATGTTGACGGGGTCAATAACCTCCCCCCGCAAATCCCCTATGTATTGAAATTGTGCGCCGCCCTTCACGTCCCCGTCCCAGTAGTAGTGAAGTATGCCCGTGCCAAGAGTCGCCGCGTCCTCTATAAAGGCGTCGTTTAACCCCTCCTGGTCAAGCTGCTCCCATAAATTGGCGGCAAAGTCTGTGAAATCCTTGGCTCCCTGTACGGCAAGACCATCACTGTCCCCCTCTGCCGTCGTATCCTCTGTGGAGGTATACATGAGCTTTAAATTTTGATTCAGTATATTGGCCTTCTTGCTGCGCACAAAAAAATCCACAATGTTAAAGACAGGGCGCGGCAGGTTTTTTGTTCTTTTCGTCGCCGCCGGCCACTGGTCGCCCTGCTTGAAGCGCTCATACTCGGGAAACTTAGAGGCAAAGCCCATGTCCCTCTGATAACCGAGACCGTTTTGATACTGCTGCCAAAGACGTGTCTCCTCCTTTGTCGTGTCCATAGAAATCATCCTACCTCCTCCTTGCCGCCGTTTAGATATTCCTCCAGTATTTCCTGTGTCAGAGGGAAGGAAGCCTCCTTCTCCTCTTCACCGGCTCCTCCCTTTATTTCGCCGCACTGTCCCTGAAAACGGGTACACAGCGGACAAAAGCTCATATAGGGAGACAGGCCCGCGCCGCAAACGGGGCAGACCCAGCCCTGGCCATTTCCTGTTCTTTTTTTCACCATTCCACAATTTCCTCCTCATCCCCCTCCTCCCGCGCTGTGCGCAGTGCAAAGGGCAGTATATTCTTCTTTTCCGCAGACAGAAGGGCAGGCGAGGGCCTCCCGGCCGCAAAATACCGCAGAGCATCGGGGCCATGGGTCAACTCATGGGGCGTTTTGGAAACGTCGTTTGGATTTTTGCTGTCGAAGGTGAGCTGCGGCAGGCAGCGGATGAGATTTCGGCAGCTTCTGAAAATCTGAAGTCCGGCCGTTTTTTCTCCTCTCTCGTCAATGCCTGTTTTCAGCCATTCCTTCAGGTTATACCAGCCCATCACCCTGTCATTTTGCGCCTTCGTCAGATAGATGCCCCTCTCCCCGAATAACTCGGCCACACTTTTTCCCGTGTCCTGTCTGCGGTTCCACAAATCCGGCGGCGCAATGTACTGGTAGATTTCCTCCGCCGTCCTTTTTTGTATCTCCTCTATGGCCCGGGAAATAATCAGCCCGCTCTCGTAGATCTCACGGTAAACATAAGCCCTCCTTTGGCCGTCCACAGCAATCCAGTAGCCCGCCAGCATGTCAAGCCCGTAGTCCATAGTGAAATAACGCCGCCAGTCCTTCGGGATTTCAAAGGGTTCCACCGTGTGCACCCCGCGATCGAATTCCGAAAAATACTGGCCCTCGAACACATCCCAGTCTCCGTAGAGCATGGCCCGTTTCCTGTCAGGCGGCAGATTCTCCAGTGTCTTCACATAGTCTGGGTCATTCTCCATAAGAAAGCGGTTGTCATAGACACGGGCGGGTATGAAGACGTAGTCCTCCTCCCGCTCCCCGTTTTTGTAAAGCCTGTCGATAAAAAGCCGCTTCACCCAGCTGTGCCCCACGCCGCCGGGATTACAGGTAAAATACATGCGAGGCGTTATTTTTTTTGTGCACTGTCCGCTTAAACGGTTGCACTCCGTAAATGCCTGAAACTGAAACTCTGTAAACTGTGTGGCCTCCTCCAGAAAAATCACGTCGTAGGATTGGCCCTGATACTGCAAAACATCCCCCTCGTCGGCACAATAGCCAAGGACAATGCGGCTGCCCCCCTGAAAGGTAAATACCTTTTTGCTGTCGTTGTATTTGGCAATGTTTTGAAGCATCTGCCTCAATGGAAGCACATGGTTCGCCTCCAGTTCCTTGTAGGTGCGCCTTAAAAGGAGTATCTGGACGCCGGGATAGCGCAGAGCCAGAAGCACCGCCTTAACCCTGGCAGCCCAGCTTTTTCCGCCGCCCCTCGCACCGCCGTAGGCGATATAGCGAGCCCTTGCGTTAAAAAACGCCACCTGCTTTTCGTTGGGTCTGCTCAGATACAGCTTTGCCATTATTCGCCTACTCCGCCCAGGAGCGCATGCTGCCGCTTAACTCCACCTCAATGGCGCTGTTTACGTCCGCGTCCACCTTATCCACAAAGGCGGCGTTTGTTTTGGCCAGATACTCGCTGACCTTCATGCGGTTTTTTATGTCCTCCGTTTCATCCAGCAGCACCTTTGTCCAAAATTCCTTGACCTCCTTCATGGAGGCGATTCGGCCCTCTGCCTTTTCCTGCGTCCGCCTTTCCAAGTAGCGCAGTACAGAGGCATTTTTTAAAAGCCTGACGGCGCCGGACGCGGCCGTCTGATAGCTTGCCAGAGGATAAGCCGCCCAGTAGGCCGCCCTTTTGTCTCCGCTTTTCAGATACTCCTCCGCAAAAATTTTATGCTGCTTTTTTATCTCTTCCATTTCCTTCACCTTCCTCTTAACAGCCTGACAAGCCTGTCCGCCCTTTAAAAAAAGGCCCTTTCCTAAAAAAGGGTCCTTCTCAAAAAGGAGGGTTATCAGCTATGCTTCTTTCTTTACTATCATTGTACCGCACAACAGGCGGACAAAACGGACGACTATTTCCCCTCCTCCCTCCGCAAAAATCTGTCGTGGGATTTTCGCACAGAATCCGCCGTGTTGCCCCCGCCCATGCGCAGAGCAACCTGTGTCCAGCTGAGACAGTGGATATAGCGCCAGCTAAGCACCTGTCTGAGAAAGCTGTCGGGAAGGGTGTTGATATAGTCTGTCAGCCGCCTCTGCTCCTGAAAGCACCTTTGCATATTCCGCTGTATGCTTTCCTCCAAATCTGCCATCTGGGCAGCACAGCTTCCGGTTTTGTCCCCCCGTCCCTTCGCCTGGGGCATGCCGGAAAACCGTGGGGATACGTTTTCCGCCCTCCCCCATAGCTCGCTTAATGCCTGCCTGTCCTTTTCAATTTCTCTGTTCAGCCAGTAAAGCTGGGATAATTCCTTCTTTGTCAATCTGCCACCTCCATGCCCTGTACCGCCCGAATACGATGCCCATTATACTGACACTGTGAAAGATAAGACTTTTTTCTTTCCCTCTAAATCCGCCCTAACCGCCTTCTTTTCCCTTCCGCCGTCAAAGACGGTTTGTCCTTTACCCGTTTTTTTCCTTTTTTCCCAAGCCGCGCAGCAGGTAGTTTTTTAGTGCCTCCGTGCTGTCCGTCATTTTCCCTCGTCCCCTGCCGTCCCCTCCTTGGCCCTGCCGCCTGAGGGCGCGCCTGAGAAGAAGCGCCGCCGTGAGTATCAGAAAAACACTGCCGTAATCTGTATGTATCATGGATTGTCCTCCCTGTAAAAAAAATAACGCCGGCGGAGAATGCGCAGAATGCGGTCGGCCTGCGCAAGCCTCCCCTCAAGCATCATGCGCCGCGCCCGCAAAAGGCCTTTTCTGTCAAGAGCCGCCAGCAGCGCTTCCCTGTCCCTCTCCCTTTGTCCACAGGTGATAAAATAGAGAGCGTAGGGCGCAAACTGCTTTCTTATGTCCTTTTCTATCCGCCCAAGCTCCCCCCTGTAGCGGCACAGCACCTCCGGCGGCAGTGAAAGGGCCTTTTTCACCCGCTTTACCAAATCGCGGCAGCGGGCAAAATCCTCAAAACCGTATTGTCTCACAGCCCCCTCCTTTTATCTCCAATGGTTTTTGGAAAACCAGTAATCCAAATATTGCACTGTATTGTAGGCATTTATGTAGTCCTCCGAGGGCGGCCCCGTCTCCCCGTCCATTCTCCAAAGACACTGGCGGTATAAAACACAGTTGGCGTCATATTCCCTTTCCCGTCTCTCCTGTATCCTTTTTTCCTTTTCCCTCTCCTGCCGTCTTATGCGCTGTTTTTCCCTCTCACGCCTGTCCACAGGTCTATGAGAAAGACCAAGTCCGAAATCAGCGTCTATGCGGGCAAGAGCCTCAGGGAAGGAAAGATTCAGATATTCCATGACAAAGGTAATGGCGTCGCCGCCTCTGCCGCAGCCAAAGCAGTGGTATCGCTCCTTCTTCACACTGAAGGAGGGCGTTTTTTCATGGTGGAATGGGCAGAGGCACTTGCCGCCTTTCAGGGTGATGCCGTAAAAGCGGAGTACCTCTTGAAGCTTGATACTGTCCAAAATCTCCCTGGCCTGAAGCGTTTTTCTCACTCCTTCCTCCGTAAGAGGCTGCGGCGTCCGCCGCCTCTTTTTCTCTTACGGCAATCATCCCTTCCGACACAGACTTTTCCTCCTTTTTTTACTCTGTAAGAAGGTAAGACAGTAACAGAGGCTTATGTGCGGAGGGGTCATATTCCTTTTTTTCTTCTCCTCTCTGTCTGAAAGCATCAGCCTCTTACCAGCGAATCAGAAAAAAATACCGCTTTTCCAATGCTGTGCAGAAGAAACGGCGGCCCTTTGCGGATCTAAAAGGGATTGTCCTCATCCTCTTCCCCTGCCTCCTCCATAACAGTACTGCCCAGAGTATCCGGCTTTTTCAGCCAAACACAGTTAACCACCTCGCCGTTAATGCGCTTTGCCTTGGTACAGCCCTTGCTCACCTCAATTTTTCCCGTGCGCTTCATCCAGCTTAAGAGGGACTGCGGATTGTAGCCGGCCTCCTGGCATATTTTTCCGAACTGACTGCGGACAATATAAAAATAGTTGGCGTCACAGTCACCCCAAAGCTCATTGTTCTCCGCCCTTATATCAAAGCGCCTCTTGTTCATGGCGGCGTACTCCAAAAGATACTCATAGCCCCTCTCCTGGGAGGATACCTCCTTTTTCGTTTTCAGAAAGGACAATACCTCTCCCACTGTCAGATTCCTGCCGTCCTCAAACAGCATTTCAGACACCAGAAGATCTGCCGCCAATATGAGGCTTATGGCCATGGACTGCTTTTCCGTGGTGTCCTCCTTTGAAAAAGCGTCCAGATAAACACCGTATGCCTTACGCGCCAGCTCCATATTGCCCTCCTCCTGCAGCCACTCCACAAATTTCCTTCCGGCAAAGCCGTAATTTTGCCGCACTGTATCAGCCACATGGCGGGGATTCTCAAAAATTTTCTCCCTGCATTCCACCTCCACAATGCGGTTGACGGCGCCGCCGCCGGAGGCCGCGCCTGTAATCGGTTCCTCGCCGCTTGTGAGAATGCAGTTGTGCCAGGTAGGGGTACTGTCAAGGCCCCCCGTCCTGTTGCCCCTTGTCTTTCCGGCTCCCTCGCAGAGCATGTAAATATCCCTGTCAAACTGCCGCCTGTCCTCTACTATCTGCAGCTCGTCCAGTATCAGCGGCAGGCTGTTGACAAAGGCGGCGCTTTTCTCTCTGCCCACGGCGGTGGAGTTAAAGGTATGTATAAATTTCCCTGTCTCGGGGCTGCCCCACACGGAAGCCGCCAGCATAAGTCCCACCGTCTTTCCCGCCTCCGTGGCGCCCCAAAGGTGTACGAAAAAGGGCAGACAGCCCATAGGCCCCACCAAAACGCTGGCAAAGGAGGCCGCCAGTATCAGGCGGCCCGTCAGGCTTTTTTGTCGCACCTTCTTTGCCATAGAAAGCCAGAGGGCATCCTCACCCCTTGCGGCGGCGCTGTCAAAGAAGGCCTTGAAATTGCTGTCGCCGTCAAACACCAAATCCTCCACATAGGGGCTGAAGCCCTTCCCCTCTATCCAGCCCAGACGCCCCACGCTGTTTTGGGCGGGGATTGTGTCATAATTGGCGTTTTCCACATCATGGAGGTAGCGCACCAGAAAGCGGGCGTTTTCACTGTTTACGGCAATTCCCACATCCGCCAGGGCAATAATCGACGAGGCGGAGGCCAGTGTGCGCCTGTCAAATATGGCAGTCCGCCAATTACTTCCGCGGCGGTAGGCAAGCTTCAGCTTTTCTGCGCCCGTGTCAATGTCGACAAGCCGCTGTATGGGCAGCAGGGGATGGACGCAGGCCACCATATCACCGTAGGGAGTGCAGGTTACAATACCGCTGTCATCCGCAAGCCAGCCTGCGCTGTCAAGGGCTATGGGCTGGCCTGTGAAAGCAGTCCTCCCAACGCCCGCCGTGTGATAAAGCCTCTCTCTATCCTTTGTCTCACAGTAACGCTTATAGAGCGTTCTGAAATTTTTCACACCTACCTCCTTGGCCCTATCGCTCAATATGCTCAAAAGCCTCTCCCGGGTAAAGCTGTCCTCCCGGTAGCGGTATAAAAAAGCATAGGGCTCCGAGCCCATGAGATACTGTTCCCGGGAATAGAACTCTATTTTGATTTCATCCAAAACCACACCGCCTCCCTGCGGAATAACGATTCGCCCTCTAAAAGCAAAGCTTTTCGGAATTCCGCCCCAAATTTTGCATTAGTAAAGCCATAAACTCTTTTCACTTACAAACGCCCTTCAAAAGCTTTCACCCGAAATCAAGCTATACGGGAAAAATAAGGCCCGGATAAAACGCCTGCCGCGGCTCCCAATAAAAGGTTTTACTGAATTTTTTGCTGCGTCAAAGTTCTGTCTCCTGCGAAAGCCTGGAGTAAGGCCCTCAGACCCTTGGGCTGTTTGGTATTTAAAAAGCTTTGCGGGCTGTCAATAAACCTATTTTTGAATCGCGGAAAGAGTTGGTAAGGGACAGCACATTCCGTCCTTTGGCGGGAAGCTCGCTCCGCGTCCCCGTCTGTCTTTGGTACCGCCAGCGGTTAATATAACCGCGAGAGGTTTGGCATGCATTAGTCGTTCCTCCTGCCGCTCACACCTTCGGCGTCCCCGCTTTCCAATCGATGCCGAAAGGGACAGTCACGGCAGTCCCACTCCCTTTTTATTATCAGCTCTGCCAGTCTTTCGCAGAGCTTTGTCCAGGTCATTTCCGTCTCAGCCTCCATATTCCCGCCTCCCTTAGCCGCAGAGTTCCTCCAACGAGCATTCCAAAATCTCCGAAAGCCTTCTGGCCATGGAAACAGTCGGCTCACTTCTACCCGCCTCATAGCTGTTTATGGTCTGCAATGACAGTCCTGTCAGCATTGCCAAATCCCGTTGCGTCAGCTTCTTTCTCTTTCTCAATATGCACAGCCTTTCCCGAAACATATGTATCCTCCTCATCTTTTGCCCCAGCTTTTCTCCCGCAGCCTTTTCCGCTCTGCCCTGCGCCGTTCATCGGCCATTTTCCAGCAGGCGTAAAAAGCCCAAAAAATAAAAAACAGCCCCGTCAAAAAACATGCCATACTAAGCATTTCAGCTTCCTCCTCCAATCTGTTTTTTGCATAGCCGTCTTTTCCCACATGGTTTTATTCCATTTGAGGAGGTCAAAGGGGCTATGTCTCCTCCACGCCTTTCTCTGTGTCTAAAGCTTTTTTATTTTGTCGCCTATTACACTACATTTTGTGCAAAAAAAATCTCTTTGGGGTTTTCAATCTCCAAAAGCTCCATCATGAACTCAATTTCCGTGGAGACAAAAACGCCTTTTTTCATCTTCTCATAAAAGGTTTTTTCCGAAATTCCCATTAATTTCGCCAATTTTCGCTGAGAATACCCCTTGGCCGCAATAATGCCCCTCAATGAATTTGTATCAATCATAACTTCCCCTCCGCTCCCTTTTTGTCTCTTATTACACTACAATACTAGCACAGCTTCATGTATCGTGTCAAGCGATTTTTGGTCTATTTTTCCATATTTTTGTTGCATATTAGGAGAATTATGTTATAATAAAGTTATTGCAGTACTATATTTAGGAAAAGAGGCGGACAAATGGGACTAAAGGACAACATCAAAGATATGCGCGCTCTGCGGCAGATGACACTGGAAGAGGTCGCCGCGAAGGTGGGCGTAAGCAGACAGACAATACAGAAATACGAAAGCGGTCTAATCAGCAATATCCCCTCTGATAAGATTGAAAAACTGGCGGCTGCACTGGAAACAACGCCGGCCTTTTTAATGGGCTGGGAAAAGGACTCTGCGGGAGACAGCAGACAGTACAGCTTCACGGACGGTGACACAGAAGAATCCATATTAAAGGCGTCTCTCCTCTCCCACTTTGACAAGCTGAATCCTTTTGGCAAAAGGGAGGCCGTCACACGGCTGGAGGAGATGACGGAGATAGGCAAATTTACAAAAAAAAACGATGCTGATGTGACTCTTTACGACACAATCAGACAAAAGGAGGACTGCCGGGTCGCGGAGGAAAAAGCTTCCTACCGCTTAAAGAAAAGCTGACCCTTGAAAGGCAGATTCTCAAACAGACAAAAACCATCAGGCCAAAGCATCAGCCTGATGGTTTTTTTGATGGGAAAAGCACAATTGCCGCAAAACGTATGCAGCCTCAATCCGAAACCCCCTCGATTGCTTTTATTTCCTTCCTCCACTGTACCCTTTTATCTATATACAGCATAATTAAAGTAAAGACGGTCAGTGTATTTATTACATTTGACTGCCCGAAAGATGTGAAGATATATTCCGGAAGCGCATGAAAAATAGCGAAAACATACAGCAGTATAAACAATAACAGTCCTGCTTTTTTCATGGCACATTTTAAATATTTTGAATCTCTGTCACAAAAATAGTTTTCAAAAAAGCCCTTTTTATTGTTCCACTCTTTTTTACTGCGAAAACAATAAAATACAAAGAGCAATAATATTTCATAGATAACGGCCATTTCTATAACAATAAGTGATACAAGCAAAAAAAGGGATATCGGTACCATATCCGCAACGCAGTTGAAAGCACTATTTAGAATATCGGTGAAACAGGCGGTAAAATAATGCATCAGTCTATATGTGTACTTACTTATATAGGCAGCAATACCGCAGTCTAAAAACCATAAGACCAAAAAACATATTATATTTTCTATCTTTTTTGCGCCCTCATCCACAGCCATATCCAAAATTACACATGCCATTATCAGCACAAAATTCTTGCAGAAAGCGATGATACATGCCATTATCAGCAATCCTCGGGTAAATCTGTTTTTTTTGTATAAATAGAGACTGAAGAAAAGGAACAGAATTCCGATAGACATCAAAAAAACAGAAAATTCAGTATGTACCTTATAAATAAGAAAAATTTCAGATAGTAAAAGCCAGGAAGCAAAATACCAGGCAGCGCCGGTAAAAAGGAAAATGAGTCCTTCACAGCTTAATACTGTGAAATCCAGCGTTTTTCTGTTACAAATTGATTTGATGGGCTTCCAAATAATTTCGGCATCGCTCATCATTTTTAGAAACAATTTATATATCCACTCTGCCATAAGCTTTCCCCTCTTTCCTTTACTTTCTCTTTGCGTCACACGCCCCTTTCCCCCATCATACCTTTCTTTCCCCCAAAGCGCAATCAGCCCCGTCAAATCCATTTTCGTCTGTCTTTTACACTGCGCAAAACGCCGCGGCAATTTTTTGCGGCGGCGTTTTACCTCTGTATTTATACTTCTGTCTTTTCAGTCTTGGAAATCTCTTTTGAAAGGTTGTCATACTCCTCATCAAATACAGCCTCGCACCACTCATTATCGGTGTTTTCACCGGGCACCTCCACGGCGAGATGGGCAAAATAGCTGTCCTTCGCCGCGCCGTGCCAATGCTTTACACCGGGTGCAATGATAACGGAATCGCCAGGGTGAAGCTTGCGCGCCTCCTTCCCCCATTCCTGATACCAGCCGCAGCCCGACATGCACAGCAAAATCTGGCCGCCGCCTTTTGAGGCGTGATGAATGTGCCAATTATTGCGGCAGCCCGGCTCAAAGGTGACGTTATAAATGTTCACCCCCGCAAGCGTCACGGGATTCAGATAGCTCTTTCCCGTAAAATACGCCGCAAAGCCGTCGTTTGGCTCCCCCAGCCCAAAAAGCCCCGCCTTTTCAAATGCATCACTCATTTTCATAAACCTCCTTTGCCAGCCGAAACGCCGCCCAGGCGTTCGGCCATCCCGCATAAAACGCGGCGTGGGTGAGAAGCTCGGCCATCTCCGAGGCGGTAACTCCGTGCTTTTTAGCGTTTATAATGTGAAAGCGCAGAGAGCTGTCCAGTATTCCCTTTGCCATGAGCGCCGTCACAGTTATAATACTTCTCTCACGGGCGGACAACGCCTCCTCCCTTGACCAGACCTCTCCGAACAGTATGTCATCGTTAAGCTGCGCGAATTTAGGAGCAAAGCCCCCAAGGGCGTCTCTGCCCGCCGTCTGTTTTTCCATTTTCTCTTTTCCCCCTTCTTATTAAGGCACAGTCATTTATATTTTCCGTTTTATTCATGTATTTTCAAGCCGTTGAGCCTCTCTGCCGTCTCGGCAGCAAAATGATCGATAATCGGACTCCTGCCCAAATCCATGCCGGAAAGGAAAACCATATCCTCGTCAGTGAGTGTAAAGTCCCATATATCCATGTTTTCCTCCATGCGCTCCCTGTGGATGGACTTTGGAATGACAGCAGCGCCTCTTTGTACATTCCACCGAAGAACCACCTGTGCAATGCTTTTGTTGTATTTCGCTGCAACAGCGCCCAACCCCTCGTCTGTAAAAATGCCCTGCTTCCCCTCCGCCAGAGGCCCCCATGCCTGAGGCTTAACACCGTAGCGTTTCATGGTTTCCAGTGCCTCACGCTGCTGAAAATACGGGTGCAGCTCAATCTGGTTTACGGCAGGCTTTACCCTGACATTCAAGCAGAAATCGGCAAGCCTGTCGGGGTAAAAGTTGCAGACGCCGATAGCTCTTATTTTTCCCTCCTCATACAGCTCCTCCATGGCACGCCATGCGCCGTAATAGTCGTTGAAGGGCTGATGGATCAGGTAGAGATCGACATAATCAAGCCCCAGTTTTTCAAGAGAGGACTGAAAGCCCTTTTTCGCACTCTCATAGCCGGCGTCCTGCACCCAAAGCTTTGTGGTAATGAAAAGCTCCTCCCTTGGAATGCCGCTCTCCAAAATAGCCGCGCCCACAGCCTCCTCATTTTGATAGGCCGCCGCCGTGTCAATAAGCCGATAGCCGGCCGCAAGAGCATCCAAAACAGCCCTTCTACAAACAGCGCTATCCGTCACCTGAAAAACACCGAAACCCTCCATAGGCATCTTAACGCCGTTATTTAATGTGATATATTCCATTCCTTATCCCTCCGTAATCCATTTTACAATATTTTCCCCTGCCCCTTTGACCGTACTGCCCTCAATTGCAAGGCCCTCCTTGATATCTGCTCCCGGACAAAGCCTCTCAATGTCTGGAATACTGTTTCCCAGTCCGCTTCCCTCATGGGTGCAGAAGGGCCTTATGATTTTCCCGCTGAAATCCATACCCTCCAAAAAGGTAAACACCGCCATGGGCATTGTCCCCCAGTAATTGGGGTAGCCCAGATAAACAGTGTCATAGCTCTCCCATGCAGCAGGATACCGCTTTAGAGGCGGGCGGGCGTTATTTTCAAGGTCGGCTTTGGCCTGGGCAGTGCATTCGCTGTATATTTTGGAATACTCCGCCTCCGGTTCAATTTGAAACAGGGCAGCTCCTGTAAACTCCTGTATGATACGGGCGGCCGCCTCCGTATTGCCTGCTTCAATATTTTTGATTGTTCCATTTACATAATTTTCATCCCTGCGGGAAAAAAACACGATTAAATCAGCCATTTTTCATTCTCCTTCCTGTTCTGTTAAGATGATTATACAGCGGCATCCCTTGCCGGTGAATCTCCGTTTTGTTATAATAGTATAAACTTATTGTTTACAGAAGGAAGGAGGCTTTTCTGTGTATAACCCCTTATTGGACACCTTTGTGGCCGTGGCGGACAGCGGCAGCTTCAACAAAGCGGCTGAAAGGCTGTTTCTGTCCCCCACGGCTGTAATGAAAAAGATGAACGCTCTGGAAGCTCACCTCTCCCTGACACTCATTGAGCGGACACAGTCGGGGATTCGCCTGACGGAGGCGGGCAGACGGATTTATGAGGATGCAAAACTTATGATGGACTATTCCCGAAAATCCATTGCGGGGGCAAGGGCGCTGTCGGACGCAGCCGGCACAACCTTTTGTGTGGGCACCTCCCTTTTAAATCCCGCCAAGCCCTTTGTGGATTTGTGGTACCGCCTTAACCGGCAGTTCCCCGATTACAAGCTTCATCTGGTACCCTTTGAGGACGATCACAACGGCATCCTCTCGGAAATCGGTGGGCTTGGGGAGAAATTCGATTTTCTTATCGGCGTCTGTGATTCCAAGGCGTGGATGAGTCTTTGCAGCTTTCTTCCTCTGGGGCGGTATCAAAAAATGGTTGCCGTAAGGCGGGGACATGCCCTGGCCGCAAAAAATAAACTGCGGTTTTCGGATCTGTACGGACAGACTCTGATGATGGTACAGAAGGGGGATTCCGGCGTCAATGATTTTCTCCGCAACTTCATTACCCTGCACCATCCTAAAATCAAAATAGAGGATACCCCTGTGTTTTATGACATGTCCGTTTTTAACCGCTGCGCCGAGACAGATAATGTGCTTTTGACCATTGAATGCTGGCGTGATGTGCATCCCGGCCTTGTCACAATTCCCGTGGAATGGGATTACAGTATACCCTACGGTATTTTGTATGCTCTCAAGCCTCCCGCGGATGTCAAGAGGTTCATACAGGCAGTTTCAAAGGGATTGCAGTCAGAAAAGCCATAATACCCGTGTCGGGCGGGGAAAAGCAGAAATGCGCAGACCGCAGGCACCCGAATAAAAAAGAGAAAAGCTGTATGCCTGTAACGGCTTTTTAACATGCTAGCGGATAGAAATAACACTTCAGCAGTTAAAATGTGTATCAAAATCAGGCTTCTGCCGCAAGACCTCCAAAAAGCTCTGCATGTCCCGCCTGCCATAGGCAAACCGCCCTTCTCTTTTCATGACGCTTTGGCATGGAAAAGCAGTCAGGCTCGTCATGAGCTAAAAGAGCATACGCCCATGCCCCGCTTACTCTCCGCCGCATATTCGGCCCTTACCCGCAGCGCATTCCCATCCCCTCCCTTTAAAAAAGTGACATTGCTTCGCCTCCA
The DNA here is from genome assembly GCA_019422105.1 of Bacillota bacterium. GTDB lineage: Bacteria > Bacillota > Clostridia > Lachnospirales > Anaerotignaceae > JAHZDZ01. The sequence goes on from JAHZDZ010000014.1 coordinate 27,935, forward strand.
TGGTATACTTGGAACTATAAATCAAAACGGTGTTGTTTGCCGTATAAATCACAGCCGGAGGAGAGGGGTACAAATGAATGAAAAAGAGGAATTTATAAACCTGACAGCAGAAAACCTTGCCAATGAGCACCTATGCTGCATTATTCGCAGTAAAAAGTCTCACCCGGGCATTGACGCAAAAAGACAATGGCTTTCAGAGCGTCTGGAGGAGGGACATGTTTTCAGAAAGCTGGATGCAAAAGCCGTTGTTTTTATTGAATACGCCCCTCTTGAGACGGCGTGGGTTCCCGTCATAGGTGACAACTATGAGTACATTTATTGCTTATGGGTTACCGGCAGCTATAAGGGAAAGGGATACGGGAAAAAGCTTATGGAGTATTGCCTGGAGGACGCCAGAAAAAAAGGGAAATCAGGCGTATGTATGCTGGGCGCCCAAAAACAGAAGGCATGGCTCTCCGACCAGTCCTTTGCGAAAAAGTTCGGCTTTGAGACTGTCGATTCTGCCGCCAACGGCTATGAGCTGCTGGCTCTGTCCTTCGACGGAACAGTGCCGTCATTTGCACTGAATGCCAAAAAACAGGAAATAGAAAGCAAAGAGCTGACAATTTACTATGATGTACAGTGTCCCTATATATCGCAATACAGGAACAGAATAAAACTGTATTGTGATACAAACGGCATTCCCGTCACTTTCTGCCAGGTGGATACCCTGCAAAAGGCCAAGGATTTGCCCTGTGTGTTTAATAACTGGGGCGTGTTTTATAAAGGGCATTTCGAGACAGTAAACCTGCCGGATGAGGCCACTTTGAAAAGAATACTGAAAAAATAGGGCATCACGCAAATGCCCAGTAAAGACTATTCCTAATCAGCGGCATCATATCCACACCTTTTTGCTGACTTTTTTGACACGCAGAGAGTGCCGCACTGAAAAATCAGTGCGGCACTCCTTTGATGTAGAAATTTAACAGCCTGGCTCCAAAAAAAATATTGTCAGCGTAAATATGAGTATATCCTTCCCTCCCAGATGCCCAGGCTGCTGTTTTTTATGAAAAGGATAGATTTGAGCTTCAAAAGATAAGTATAATAAAAACATCTTCCCTGTCTTTCTTCCTTTTCTAATTACTCTCCGTGTGGACGGCACAAGGCCCTTGTTTTAATCTGGAACAATTTTGAAGCGCCATTCGTCTTATAGGTATAGAAAGGTGGGAGGACAGTATGAAAAAAATTTTTACCCTGTTTCTTATGCTCTGCCTGACAGCTTCCCTTACCGGCTGTGCACAGGAAAAAAACGGCAATGATACAAAGGGCATAACACAGAAGGAGGAAAACGGGAAAAGCGGTACAACGGACGAAACGCCGGGCCAATCCGACCTGACGCCCATGGTGATGGTAAACGGAACCCTCTATTTTGATACGGGACGGGAAAGCGAAATTGACGGACGCTGCGGCAATATGGACGGCGAAATCACCGCAGCCGTTGACAGCACAGAGATACCGTCTTTAGACGGCCAGTCCAATTTTGGATCAGGCTTCGGCTACCAGCTTGGTGAAAACGGCACGATAGAGGTCAATATGAATGAAAAATGGTTCGTTTTTGAGCAAAGATGGGTGGATTACACCTTTGACGACAGTGAAAGAGGCGTAAAATTCAGCCTCAAATATCCCGAAGGCTGGAAACTCACAGAGGAAAAGGGCTGGGACGGAGACGAAACCAGAGACGCAAGTCCAAGCGTAGGCGTTTCCTTCCTCGGGGAGGAGGAGGTATTTAACGTATTTGCCATACTTTTTGCCCCCTATGACTTTGAGGAGGACACTGTACCCTTTGAAACGGACGAAGGACTGAAGGGCTCTGTTGCCACAATCCGTAACGAGGGACAGGTTTATGTCTATTACGTCTTTGGCGATGGGGAAACATTGCCCCAGTATACCGGCATTGTCAATATGAGTGAAGAAAACTATGAAAAGAAGAAAAGCGATATTGAGGCCGTTTTAAAAACGCTGAAAATAGAAGCGGTATCCTAAAAAGATGCCAGGGCACGCCGCATATCCGTTTCGTCTCCCGGCCTGACAGAAATTTTCCTTTGGGGAAATTCCTTTCGGCCGGGGCTTTTCCCGTTTGAGGAAAACAGCGGCTTCAAGGCATTTATGCCGCCGGAATACGTCTGTTTATTCCTGAATATAAACTCATCGAAAGCCTGTTTTCGATGAAGGGTGTCGACTTTGTCGGCACCCTCAAACGGTATTTTGCCGTTTCTTCTTTACTGCTTTTTACCGGGAATAAACCACCACACAACAGAAAAAAATTCCTCAAAAAAGGAACATCCGGCTATGGTCTGTGCCAAAATAAAGGGAAAGGGAGGCCTGATAAAAAAGCCTCCCTTTCCTTTTATTCTATTTCTTTGTATTCCTATGCCATACCGCCCGGCATATCCCTTAAGAATCCAAAGCCTGCTTTTGTTGTTCTCCGTCAAACCGTCTCGGACGTTCCTTTTTGTTATCCGCCGTTATTGCCTCAGTTCTCCAAACCTGGAAAGGATACTGGCAAGCTCCGCCCTAGTCGCCTTATCCCTTGGGCCAAGGCTGCCGTCATCTCTTCCCCTCATAAGGCCGGCGTTGAGACAATAGCGAACCGCCGTTTCCGCCCAGTCCGAAATCTCTTCAAAGTCTGTAAACTCTCTGATAGCCATTCCCTCTATATCGCTGACATTCATGCCCTTATACACGGCATATTTGTATAGCAAAAGAGCAAGCTCTTCCCTCGTTATCTCCCTATCTGGCCTGAAAAGCCCATCGTCATAGCCTGTCACAACATTCCTGTCATGCCCCCATGCTGCCGCTCTGTTATAGAACGCACCCGGCTTAACGTCCGGAAAAACAGTCTCCTCGTCGGGATATTCCTCGCCGCTCATGCGATACAAAACCGCTGCAACCATACCCCTTGTGGTATCCATGTCAGGGGCAAACACAGTAGCTGAAACACCGCTCATAAGCCCACTTTCATACACGGAGAGAATATCCTCCTTTGCCCAGTGATTCTCAATATCCTGAAATGGATTTTTATTATCCTCCGGCGCCGCACTCAACGGCACATAGTTGTCTAAAATCTCAAAATAAACAGTGCCGCCGGCGGCAAATGTCACACTGTCACCGCCGTCATACACATTCTCTATCACCGTTTTTGTGCCATCGGGATTTGTAAGCTCCACCGACACATTGCCTGTCCTCTCATTTTTGTCATAGGGCACTGTAATTTGTATTTTTCCTATGTCAGTCAATTCCCTGCCGCCGGAGGAAATAACGGCTTTGCTATCCCCCAGTTCTATTGTAATCTCCCCTCCTTTTTCCATATCCTCAAGTGCTTCGTTTGGTATGGACACAGAGCCCTTCGGAGTATCTATCACAAGCCCCGCAGCTGTATTTCTTCCCATATTTTCGGCCATTCCCGCGGGAAGTGTCACTTTGTTTTGGGATGAATCCACAGTGATATTGTCTGAGTTATTCTTCTTTGCCTCGTCAACGGCCTTCTCCGCCATACTCTTTGACAGACTGCCGTCCGCTTTCAGACTTGTGGCGTCGCCCTTAGTGGTGATACTGCTCTTTGGCGTCCCGCTTTTACCCCCTGATGATGAGGAAGAGGTTTCTTTTTTCACAAATTCGGCCCTCACCGCCACCTCTTCGGCAGGCATTGAGAAGGTATTGCCGGCGGATACGGTAATTCCGCCCTTCTCCACAACCCATCTGCTGAATTGATAGCCGCTGTTGGCGGTGCAGGTCAATGTGATGGCTTCACCCTCCACACCGACTGTCCGGCTGCAGGCGGCAGAGCCTCCAACACCGCTTGTCACCGTTATGGGGAATACGGTAAATGTCTTCGGCGGACTGTCCTGTGAAAAATCGCTTGTGGTGTACCCCGTATCGTCTGCGCCATTGGCTCTCACCTGAAAGGTATAGCTGCCGCTTTCCTCTATCTCGGAGAGAAAATCATATTCTCGCTCTTCAGGGAGCATTTCCATATCAACTGCCTTTTCTCCGTTTCTGTAGAGATTGATTGTATAGCTTACAGCATGCTCCACTTCGTCCCAGACAGCCGTAGCTACGCTGCCCTCCTTCCATTTAAGACCTGTGGGAGGGTCCAGCTTGACTCTGTTTTTCAGTATTTTATTGCCCTCTATAAAGTAGCTGGTATCGTCAAAGTCAAACTTTGCCGTATCCTCGGCGACAGAAACCGTCACAACGGCGGCTCCCGGCGCTGCGTCTCCGCTGTGGCTCAGTATGATATTGTCCTCATACTGCTTCGTAACGGAACCCGAAATGTCTATGGCGCCGATTTCGTCGTTTAACCGAATCTCAGGGTTTTCTCCCTGCACCGTCAGATTTTTCGCGTTTTTCGCCATAAGCGCGGAGCCGCCTGAAAAGGTTACGTCACAGGAAGCGTCGTTGGTGATGGTGAGGTGAGCGTTATCCTCCAAAAGAATTGTCTTATTTTCTTCCTCAGGTGATGCGGAAACGGTGCCGTATACAATAATCTCGCTGGCGTCTTCGTCCCACACCCCGCCGGAGGTAAAGGTAAAGGGCGTTTTTAGGCCCTCCTCATTGCCCACAGCCGTGACGGTACTGTTTTCTATCGTGCATGTGTTTGTGGTGTTTTTGCTTGTAATAGCCTTATTTCCCTCACAGTAAACGGTACTGTCCTCGATATTAATTTCGCAGTCCTCGGCCCAGCCGGATATACCCTCGCCTTTCGTGTATATCTCCAAGTCTGAGTTTGTAATACTAATACTGCCGGGCGCTCTTATGGCGGCTTTATTTTCGCTTTCTAATAATAGCTTAAGCGTACTGTTATCAATATTTATATTTTTGCAGAACATATTGCAGATATTTGTTCTGCAGTCTATGGCAAGTGTGGAATTATTGACGTTAATATCAGCTCCCGGTACAGCGATTATGGTATCGTTAATGATATTGACCTCGGCGTCCGTGAATGTGATGTTTTTGCCGTTAAGACCTGTATGAAAGCTATCGGACTCGTAGGCATAGGTGTTTTCTATGGTGAGGCTTCCGCCGTCCACTCCCACAATCTCTACATCCACAGCAGAACTTCCTCCCGTTGAAACAGCATGTCCGTTTTGCTTCGTTGTTGTAATTTTATTTTCCCCTACTAGCCTCAGCGTCAAATCTTTGCCGCCCAGCTTGTAATTGAGACCCGCACCGGCTTCATTGTAGTTAATGCTTGCATTTTCAAGGGTAATGACAACGCTTTCAATTTCGTCCTCCACAACGTTGGGCGTCCAGGTAAGGGTGCCCTCCCCGGCGGTGTAAACCTTCTCCTCCTTGGGTGATCCGCTCTCCTCAAATATAATGCCTGTGTCGGTAATGTCCCCCTCCGTGACCTCCGCCGAAGCGGTAATGGAAGTCATTCCCGTAATCAGTACGGCGGTTAACAGCGCCGTTGTTGCTTTTTTCAGGTTCATTTTTTCCTCCTCCTTAAAGCTATGCAAAGACGGCCTTCACTGCCGTAATTTGCTTTGATTTACAGCAATATTTTACAACATATTGTAGCTTTGCAGTCCTTCATCACTAAAATTGCCTGTTTTTTCACGGATTTTGTCACCGAAAAAATTCATGGAATTTTCCTTACGCCGTTCAATTGACAACCGTGCCGCAACCCTTTAATATGAGGATAAGGACAATTTATGACACCGGAGGGGAATCCAAAAGGCCCCGCCGGATATCCGTAAATAAAGCGAGGTTTTTTCTATGATACAGATTGCTGTGTGCGATGATGATACAAAGGAGCTTGACGAGACCGCCGCCCTTTTGGAAGCCTACGCCTCCCAAAGGCCGGAACTTGGCCTGTCCCTGCGGCGCTTCCAATCCTCCTATGACCTTTTGGACTGCTGTCAATACCGTTCTGCCTTTGACATTTACCTGCTGGACATTATCATGCCCCTCACCGACGGCATAGAGCTGGGCCAAAGCATTCATAATCGCAGCGAGGACGCTCTTATTATCTACGTGACAAACTCGGAGGACTTCGCCGTGAAATCCTACCGTGTCAATGCCTTTGATTATCTGCTGAAGCCCTTGGAGAAATCCCAGCTTTTCGGCTGCCTTGACAGGGCCGTGTCCAAAATTGAAAAAGAAACTTTTCCCGCCGTCCCCGTTAAAACCCAGGACGGCATCTTCACTCTGCATATGAGAAACGTCATGTATGTAGAAAGCTATAACAGGTATTACTTCTACCATCTCTCCGACGGCGGCATCATAAAAAGCACCATGCGCCGGGAATCCTTTGACCATGTTCTGTCTGACTTCCTTAAAAACGACAGTTTTCTAAAAAGCAGCTCCACCTGCATCATCAATATGAACTTTGTAAACGCCATTACGGCAAAAGGCTTTGCCATGCAGGACAGCAAAACCGCACCTGTCTCCCGCGGCAGCTATAGAGCACTGAAAAAACAGTATCTTGATTTTTTGCTGGACAAAGGACGCTTTCAGCGGCCGGAAGGAGGCATTTTATGAATGATTTCTGGAGCATACTGAGATTGGCCATAACCTGCATCTGCCCCATCGTCCTCGTATTTTCCATGAGCGAGTTTAAATGCGTGCGCAAGCGTGCCGCCCTTATTCTGGGTCTTGGCCTTTCGGTGTCTATCGCCGCCAACACCGCCGTTTATATCACCCTTGGCCGTGAAACCATGATGCAGTTTTGCATGGGGATTACGGCCCTGCCTGCCCTTCTTCTACTCTTTACGCTGTCGGGGGACAGATTTTCCGTGCTTTTCTTCGATTTTTTTACCGCTGTAAACGTCCTCTATCTGGTATCCATCGTCGGCCTTTCTGTCTACAACGGTGTCATATGGGTTGATATTGTCATAAGGGTTTTACTGTTTTCCCTCCTCACCTTTGCCATTATCAGGTATTTCAAAAAGCCCTACCGCTTTTTATGCGTTCATATGAAAAAGGGCTGGACAGCAGTTTCCCTCATACCCTTTTTATTTTTTCTGCTGGTGATGTTTTTGGGCATGTATCCCCGTGTGCGCACAGATAATTTTCTGGCCGTCGTGTTTCTCTACGGCATTTTATGTGTCGTGTACTCGGTTATCTATCAGGTTTTCGTCAGCACCCGCGCCCAGCTGACCCAGGAGGAAAACAGCAAGCTGCTTCTCTCCCAGCTCATCATGCAGGAAAGGCAGTTTGCCATGCAGGAGGAGCATTTTGAACACATACGCATTCTACAGCATGACCTGAAGCATTACATACGCAGCCTGTCCGCCCTTTTGGACAGCGGTCAGACAGAGCAGGCAATCGATCTTGTCTGCAAATTTGCGGGGTACTTTGAGGAGGAGCACATGGAGCAATATTGTGAAAACCCCATTTTGAATTCCGTTCTCGCCTACTATATCGGGCAGGCACATCAAAACGGTGTAACCGTAAAAATCCCCTGCCTGAAGCTGCCAAGCCCCCTACCCGTTGATTCTCTTGAGCTTTCCATTGTCTTTGGAAATGCTCTGGAAAACGCCCTGAACGCCTGCGCCGCTCTCTCAAAGGACAGCCATAAGTGGATAGAGATAACCTGCGTCAGCTCTCCGCAGTTCGTTTTTGAAATCGCCAACAGTTACGACGGAAGCTATATCGCCTTTGACGAAGAGGGCTTTCCTCTGTCCCAAAACCCGGGCCACGGCATAGGCACCAAAAGCATTGCGGCCTTTCTTGATAAATACAGCGCCGTTTATGATTATGAAGCCGCCGACGGTGTATTCCGTCTGCGTGTCATGTTTCCCGGATAGACATACATGATGCTCAATACCGAAAAAAATAAACTGTCCGAAAGGAAAGGGGTTTTTACGGAAAGGAGTCTGTCAAAAAAACATTCCCTGTCTGAAACAGTATCATCAGCGTTTCAGCCAGAGAATTTGACACGGTGGAATATAGGGCAAAGGAAATAATGGACGATACCGGCACTGCGGAAATCACGCTGGCCGTATCGCGAGACTGGCTTTAGGTCTAAGCCCGCAGGAAACAAGGTTTTCAAGTCGTATCCCATAAAGACCCTTCCCAATAAATGAAAGCAGCCTTTTTCTCTTATAAGCAGTGTATCAAAAAATCCTTTTGAAAATTTTCTGAATTAGACAGCAGTGCGGAAGCCCTTTCTTCATAAGGAGATTGACAGCTGCAACTCTCCCGCAATCAGGGCTTCTCCTCAAAAGCCTCCCGCAAATATGATTTGCGGGAGGCTTTATTTATCTTTGATATCGGCAGTGAATTGCTGCGTCTTTCTTAATTTACAAATTCCTTTTCAATTGTATCTCATTTACTCCATTCCCATTATCCTCTTTAACGCCGCAATATCCGTTACAGGACTCTCACAGCTGTGCCCCTGACAGTAATAGTACGCCTTTTTTCCGTTTACCAGATGGTAATTTCTCAAATAAGGCGCCACACTCTCAATGATACCGCTGTCAGAAGGATTTTTCACCAGAACCGTCAAATCCGGCAGATAATGCTGTCTCAAAAATTCCCTCAGCTCGTTGATTTCCTCGTTTTTTTCCACCACCATCACAAGCTCCCGTCCCGCACCAAAATAAAGCTGGAAGGCCATCATGGCCAATGTGCTTCCATAGGGATGAGGGCTGCATTTTTTCTCCATAAATTCCGCCTGGCGTCTGCACAGCTCGCTCAAAAAAGCATCCCCCGTCATATGGCTCAGCTTCGCCAGAGCATAAAACGCCGCGGAATTACCCGACGGCACCGCCCCGTCAAAGTATTCCTTCGGATTCAGTATAAGCCTCTCCCTTCTGGTATCGTAAAACAGAAATCCCCCCTCCTTGTCATCCCAGAAATATTCCGCCATTTTTTTCACACAGCTCACAGCCCTTTGCAGGTAAACGGCGCGGAAGGATGCCTCATAGAGGGAAAGAAACGCCAGCGCGCCGAAAGCATAATCCGTCAGAAAGCCGTAATCCCGCCCTTTTTGCTGTAGAGCTGCGGCATACAGGCCGCCGTTTTTGTCTGAGGCGTATTCCATCAGAAACCCTATTGTCTTTTCCGCCCGAATCAGATAATCCGACTCCCCCGTCGCCCGGTAAGCCTTTGCAAGGGCAGCCGCCGTCAGGAAATTCCAGGAGGTCAAAAGCTTATCATCCCTGTGGAGACTCTGCCTTTTGTAGCGGTATTCCTTTATCCTGGCCCGCAGGGACTGAAGCTTATTGGTATCCTCCTCATAGCGGGGATTTTGAATCAGGTTTAAAACATTTTTCCCCTCAAAATTTCCCTCCTCCGTCACACCGTAGAATTCACAAAACATTTCGCCGTCTCTCTCTCCCAGCGTTTTCTTTATCTCCTTCGGCGTAAAAACATAAAAGCTACCCTCCTCCCCCTCGCTGTCTGCGTCCTGCGCGGCAAAAAAGCCGCCCCTCTCCTCCTGCATATCTTCCGTCAGATAAACAAAAATTTTCTCCCCCACCCTTTTGTAGAGCTCCCGTCCTGTCGCCTGATACGCCTCAAAGTAGACAAAGGCCAAAAGGGCATTGTCATAGAGCATTTTTTCAAAATGGGGCACAAGCCATTTTTTATCAGTGCTGTAGCGCGAAAAACCATATCCCACATGGTCGAATATGCCGCCCCGATACATCTGAACCAGAGTCTTTTCCGCCATGTCGGAAAGAGCCTTGTCCTTTTGCGCAAGGCTGTGCCGCAGCAAAAACAATAGATTGTGGGGCGTTGGAAATTTGGGCGCATCTCCAAAGCCGCCGTATTTGCCGTCAAAAGCTGTCTTAAAATGTTCCGCCGCTTTTTTTATCAGCTCCGTCCCATTTTCCCTGCCTGTCTCCTGATTCTGGTATTCCGACAGAATGCGTGTGATTTCATTTCCCGTCTGTATAAGCCTGTGTCTGTCTGTGTCCCATTGAGCGGCCACCGTTTTGAGAATATCCAAAAGTCCGGGCATGCCATAGGACGCCTTTCTTGGAAAATAAGTCCCTGCGAAAAAGGGCTTCTGCTCCGGCGTCATAATAATTGTCATGGGCCAGCCGCCCTGCCCCGTCATGGCCTGACATACCTCCATGTAAACGGCGTCTATATCGGGCCTTTCCTCCTTGTCCACCTTCACCGCCACAAAATGCCGGTTCAAAAGCTCCGCCACATCCAAATCCTCAAAGCTTTCCTCCGCCATAACGTGACACCAGTGACAGGTGGAATAGCCAACGGACAAAAAGACAGGCTTATTTTCTCGCTTCGCTCTCTCAAAGGCCGCCTCCTCCCATGGATACCAATCCACGGGATTATGGGCATGCTGTCTGAGGTAAGGAGACATTTCACTTTCCAGCCTGTTGGTATATCTATTATCAGTTGCTTTCATACTTAACCGCTCCCTTTTCCGATTTTCCCTTTATGCCGATTACCCTTGTTTGACGGGCGCACAAGCGCGGCGCCCGGACAAAAAGCGTGGCTGTTTTAACGGATTGAATGATTTTTGTTTCAATCCGTTTCCGTAATATCCTTTTTATTGCTTCTGCCTTTTTAGTATAACCCATTCTGCCTGTTCCAATAAAATATTTGCATATCTACAACTGTTATATAAAGTTACTTATTTATCACATATAAATGGGAATACCGATATGCATAAAAAGAATCTGAAATACCTCCGTTTACCGGGCTTTCTGAACTCTGCGGGCTTTCGCTTTTTTTCAAACGGCAATCCGTCGGATTTAAGCAGTTTCTCTTTCTTCTCCTTTTTCGCCTGCTTCTTTACAGCGAGGCTTTCCGTATTCATTTTTGATGAGAGGTATCAGGAGGATGTAAAGCAGTCCCTTGCGGGAAGCGTGGCTTACAATACAAAACAACAATACAGACAATATTTATATTGTTTTTTTGTTGTTTTTTGTCTTTATAAAAATCTCTGTTAAAGTTTTTATTAATATCCTTATTCCTTAATATTATAATGTATCAGATTGAATACACCGTGAAATAAGAATATAATCGTATTATTCAAAATTGTTTTTATATTGTATTTTAATTGTTCCTTATCCAGAAAGGGGTGTGTAGTAAATGGAAAAAAAGAAACGGTTTCAAATGCCCTCCACCTTCACCACAATCGGCATTATACTCATCGCAGTCGCCCTGCTCACCTGGGTCATACCCGGAGGCGCCTATGACTATGTAGACCCTAACGCCGCAAAGCTTCAGCCTATCGCCGGAAGCTACCATGCCGCCCGGGGAAACCCGCAGAACCTTTTTGATATCTTGCAGGCTCCCATCAACGGCTTTTACAATTCTGTAGACATCATACTATATACCCTGATTATCGGCGGCTTTATGGCTATTGTGCTGAAAACCGGCGCAATTGACGCGGGAATCGGCAAAATTCTGAAAAAGCTGAACGGGAGGGAAAAACTTTTGATTCCCATTCTCATGTGCCTCTTCGCCCTTGGCGGCGTTACCTTTGGCATGATGGAGGAAACACTTCCCTTTTTCCCCGTTGTCATACCCATATTCCTGGCCGCCGGCTATGACACGCTGACTGCCATCGGCGTTGTCAAAATCGGTGCGGTTCTTGGCTGTATGGCCTCCTTCACAAACCCCTTCGCCATTGTCATTGCCAGTAAATTTGCGGGCATCTCCATAGGTGATGGCATTCTGGTTCGTGCAGTGCTCTTAATACTATACATGCCTGTGGGTATTTTCTTTGTCATGCGTTATGCGGAAAAGGTTCGCAGAGACCCCACAAAGTCTCTGGTTTACGACTTGTCCGATGAGATGAAACAAAAATTCCTCGGAAACGCCGGCGCAGAAACGCTGCCCGAATTTACGGCAAAGAGAAAAATAGTGCTTGTCTTATTCGCTTTAACCTTCATTATTATGCTCTGGGGCATAATACCGTTTTCCGAATTTGGCATTACCTTTATCCCAACACTGAACTGGTGGTTTGGCGAGCTTGCCACTGTCTTTATGACAGGCGCCATTGTCATAGGCATATTTGCCGGCTTCAGCGAAAAGGAAATCATCAAAACCTTTATGGACGGCGCAAGGGGATTGCTTGAGGTGGCCGTTATCATCGGCGTGGCACGGGGTATTTCCGTTCTTATGAACGACGCCATGATAACAGACACCATTCTTCACGAGGGTGAAATGGTGCTGCAATCCGTATCCTCCGCTGCCTTTGCCATCGCAACCTATGTATTCTACTTCCTGTTTTCCTTTATTCTGGGATCCAGCTCAGGGCTGGCGACGCTGACCATGAACATCACAGCGCCACTTGCGGACTTTGCGGGCGTGGCAAGGCATATTGTAGTCACCGCCTTCTCCTCCGCCAACACGCTGGTTACCATATTGTCCCCGGCCTGCGGTATTTTGATGGGCGTTTTGGCTATGTGCGACGTCACTCTTGACCGCTGGTACAAATATATCGGCAAGATGGTTGCCGTACTGATTCTTATTTCTCTTGTTGTCATTGCCATAGCGTCAATACTGTAGTCACTCGCCGTCCATGCATAAGGAGGTCTTTTCAATGGAAAATTATATACTGGAAAGCTTAGAACCAAAACCCCTGTTTCACTTTTTTGAGGAAATCTCCCGTATCCCCAGAGGGTCTGGCAACGAGGCGGAAATAAGCGATTATCTGGTTCATTTTGCCAAAGCAAGAAATCTGGAATATATACAGGATGCCTATCACAACGTGCTCATCAAAAAGCCCGCCTATCCTGGCTATGAGGCAGATAAAACCATTCTTTTGCAGGCCCATATGGATATGGTATGCGAGAAAAACAGCGATGTAGAGCATGATTTCACAAAAGACCCCATCCACTTTGAGGTGGAGGGGGATAGGATAGTAGCCGAAAAAACCACACTTGGCGCAGATAACGGCGTAGGCATGGCGCTGATTTTGGCCGTGCTCGACGACGCCTCTATGCCCCATGCGGCCATTGAAGCCCTTTTTACAACGGACGAGGAGGTCGGCATGACAGGCGCCGAAAAATTTGACGCCACAGAATTGAAAAGCCGGGTGATGCTCAATTTTGACGGCGGCACCGACGGCACCTTTATCGCCGGAAGCGCCGGAGGCCCTACCATTGATGTCAGCTTCCCCATTCGGACGGTGCCTGCAAAAAGGGACGCCGTCCCCTTCCGTCTCTCCATCACAGGACTGAAGGGAGGACATTCCGGCCAGAGAGCAATACAGGAGGGCCGCGGAAACGCCAACAAGCTTCTCTCAAGGCTTTTGTATGTCATAGACAGAAGCTGTCCCGTCGGCCTTGCCTCCATTTCCGGCGGACTGAAGGGAAACGCTATACCAAGGGAGGCTACCACCGTATTTACCGTCCCCGGGGAAAAGTCAGCTCTTTTGGAGGATATTGTGGCGAAGATGACCGCCGTTTACAAGAATGAATACCGGGTAGGAGATGCGGGCATATGCGTTTCTTTGGAAGAAGCGGCGGACGCGCCTGACGCCGTTTTTACAGAGGACTGCAAGCAAAGCGTCGTACGCTTCGGCTATCTGTGTGACACAGGCATACTTCGGATGTGCCTGGATTTGGAGGACACCATAGAATCCTCCAACTCTCTTGGCGTTATCTCCATGACTGAGGATGCGGTGATATTCCGCTTTGTCACCAGAAGTCTTCTGGAAAGCATGTATACGGATATGGTTTACAGGCTGGAATGTCTTGCCGCAGCTCTCGGCGGAAGCTGTAAAAACGTGGGAGACTGTCTGGAATGGGAATATAAGCCGGATTCCCAAATCAAGAGGATATGTACAGACGTATACCTGAGAATGTACCAGAAAAAGCCGAAAATCGAAGTGGTTCATGTGGGACTGGAATGCGGCACAATAGGCAAAAACGTACCCCACCCCGTGGATATGATTGCTATGGGTCCTGATGCCGGAAACTACCATTCTCCGGGGGAATGGTTCAGTATCTCCTCCGCCCGACGCTTCTGGGAATTTCTGAAAAACGTTTTGGCAGTCCATAATCCGGAGGCATAAAATCAATATTTCCATAACAATAGAAAAGGCAAAGCCCACAAGGGCTTTGCCTTTTTTTCTGTCTGGTTTGTCCAAACCACGAACGCTGTCCTTCTGCCGGCCTTTGAAAAGGCTTGAGCGAAACCTTGTGAAAACAAAGGTTGCTTAATGCTACAGGTAGAACACAATTTCCTCATATGGTTTTTACACCGCTTTTTTCAAAAAGCAAACGGTATTTGGCAGCATTTCTCCCCGTTCATAAAAAGCCTTTACCTTATCGTCTCTGTTCTGGGCTTTTTCAAAAACGCCAGTAACACCATGGTGACAAGAGAGCCAACCGCCAGAGAAACCAGATACATAGGCGCGCCCTGCATAATACCCACGACGAAGATGCCGCCGTGAGGCGCGCGCACACCGCACTGGAACAGCATGGAAAGGGCGCCTGCCACCGCCGATCCTATGGCGCAGGAGGGTATAACACGCAGGGGATCGCTGGCCGCGAAGGGAATAGCGCCCTCTGTGATAAAGGCAAGGCCCATGATATAGTTTGTGATAGAGGTCTGCCTCTCCTTCTCCGAAAACCTGCTTTTGAAAAATGTCGTGCACAGGGCAATGCCGATAGGAGGCACCATGCCGCCTATCATAACCGCCGCCATTATGTCAAACTGTCCGCTGGCAATGGAGGCTGTGCCGAAAACATAAGCTGCCTTGTTTAAGGGACCTCCGAAATCGATAGCCATCATACCGCCGAGAACCAGTCCCAGAAGCACCTTGCTGGTTTCACCCATTCCCTCAAGAGATGCCGTCAGCCAGCCGTTAAAGGCCGCCACAGGCGGATTGACAAGAAAGACAATGACCGCACCGATGATAAGAACACCGAAAAACGGATAGAGCAGCACAGGCTTTGTCCCCTCCAGGGCCTTTGGAAGCCTGTCAAAAAGCTTTCTGAGTCCTACAATAATATAACCGCCTATAAAGCCCGCAATCAGCGCCCCAAAGAAACCGGAGCCGCCCTCCTTGGCCAGCATGCCGCCTACAAAACCCAATGAAAGCGCCGGCCTGTCCCCGATACTGAGGGCAATAAAGCCTGCCAGTACCGGCAGCATCAGGCCAAAGGCCATATCTCCCACAGTCTTTAAAAACGCGGAAAAAGCATTTCCCGAGCCGAATATGTCGCTTCCGGCGTTCGCCCCGTCAAAGAGAAAGGCAAGCGCAATCAATATACCGCCGCCGATGACAAAGGGAAGCATATGAGATACGCCGTTCATCAGATGCTTGTAAATTTTGCGGCCGGCACTCTCCTTTTCCCCTTCAAAGGAGGAAACGCCTCCGCCCTTTGCGTGATATATGGGCGCCGATCCCTTTACGGCCTCCTCCAAAAGCTCTCTGGATTTGCTGATGCCCTTCGCCACTGTAGTGACGATAACAGGCTTGCCGTCAAAGCGATCCATCTCTATATTTTTGTCCGCCGCAACAATGATGCAGTCGCAGCTTTTGATTTCTTCTCTTGTCAGCACGTTTTTCGCGCCGCCGGAGCCGTCTGTCTCAACCTTTACGGTTATGCCCATCTCCTTTGCCGCTCCCTCAAGGGCCTCCGCCGCCATATAGGTATGGGCAATACCTGTAGGGCACGCCGTCACCGCAAGCACGCGGTATCCCTCCGCGCTGGCCGCGTCCTCCTTTTTTTCATCATTGAACTTTTCTCTTTCCGCCTTGTCAATCAGGGATAAAAACTCCTTTTTGTCCTCGGCGTCTATGAGCTTTTTCCTGAACCCGTCATCCATGAGAAGAACGGAAAGCCTCGCCAGCACGTCCAGATGAATGTTGTCCTTTGTATCGGGGGCCGCTATAAGAAAAATGAGCCTGACCGGCATATCATCCAAAGCCTCATACTCCACGCCCTCCTTCACAACCATGGCGCTGAGTCCGGCCCTTTTGACGGCCTTTGACTTGCCGTGGGGTATGGCAATGCCCTCCCCTATGCCGGTGGTGCCCTCCTCTTCCCTTTTGAACACAGTTTTTCTGTATTCCTCCACGTCGCCGATACAGCCCGTATCAACCATAAGGTCAATCATTTTGTTTATGGTCTCCCTCTTCGGCGCCGCCTTGCCTTTTAATTCAATACCGCTTTCTTTTAATAAATCTGTGATACGCATATTGCTCCTCCTCAGATTCCGTATATTTTTGGATTTTCCAATAATTTGATAATGTCTTCCCTTTCTGCCAGCCAGGGCTTAAAGGCGGAGGCGCTTCCCGCCGCCAGCCCAAGATGGAAGGCTTTCTCATAATTTTCTGTATTCAGATAGCCGCACAGAAAGCCTGCGACCATGGAGTCCCCGGCGCCCACAGAGTTCACTGCCCTTCCCGTCGGCGGAAGGCTTTTATAAACGCCTCCGTCCTGCGAAACAAGCACCGCTCCGTCCTTTCCGCGGGATACAAGCACATTGCGCGCCCCCATCCTCTGAAGCTTTTTAGCACAGAGCACAAGCTCCTCTTCCGTATGAATATCCGTCTCAAATATTTCCCCCAGCTCAAAATTGTTGGGCTTAACCAGAAACGGCCTGTATTTCAGTACATTGACAAGAAGCCTCCCTGTGGCGTCCACCACGGTCAACAGCTTCCTGTCTCTCGTTCTCTCCAATATTCTCTCATAAATATCCTTCGGCAGAGTGTCGGGTATACTTCCGGCCAGTACCAGGGCATCCCCCTCCCTGACAGCAGAGAGCTTGTGAAACAATGCATCCAGTGCCTCCCCTGTAATGTCAGGCCCCTGTCCGTTTATCTCTGTTTCCGTTTTTCCCTTCAGCTTAACGTTTATGCGGGAAAATCCCTCCGTCAGGCGGATAAAATCCGTTTGGCAGCCGCATTCCTCCAAAAGCGCCTCTATTTTTTCCCCTGTGAAACCTGCGGTAAAGCCCAGGCTCACAGTCTCCTTACCCAGATGACGCAGCACAATGGAAACGTTTATCCCCTTGCCGCCGGGATACATCTCCTCACCGGCGCTTCTGTTTACCATGCCCTCCCTTAAATTCGGAACCTGCATGATATAATCCAGTGACGGATTAAAGGTTATGGTGTATATCATCCTTTTCAGCCTCCCACACGTTGGAATATTTCTGAAATCCGGCGTCCTTAAGCTTTGTTGTTATCACTGTGGCGCTTGAAAAGCTTCCAAAGGTCACAGGCGATATTTTATTGAACTTTGACGCATCCGCCAGTATAAAGCATTGTTTGCAGCGTTTCATGGCCTTTTCCTTAACCAGTGCCTCGTTCATGTCCGGCGTGGAAAAACCGTTTTGCAGATGAATGCCGTTGGTTCCAAAAAAACCCTTTGTAAAATTGTAGCGTTCCAAATCCTTCAGGGTATTGCCCCCCACAACAGCATCGGTGGCTGCCTTGAGCTCTCCCCCCAGCATATAGGCGCTGAAGCCCTTTTCCGCCAGCCTTCTGGCATGGGTGATACAGTCTGTCACAAATACAACGCCGCTTTGCGCAATAAAGTCAATCATAAGCCCCGTGGAGGTGCCTGCGTCCAGGAATACAAAGTCATCCTTCTCAATCAGATGTGCCGCAAAGCGCGCGACTGCAAGCTTATCTTCCCTGTTCAGATCCTGTCTTTGCTCCACCGTATCATCCCTGGTGGCATAGGAAACGTCAACGGAGGCAGCGCCGCCGAAAACCTTTATGAGAAGCCCCTTCTCGTGAAGCACTGTCAAATCCCTCCGTATGGTTGATTCTGACGCAGCAAGCCGTTTTGTCAGCTCCTGTACCGTCACCGTTTTCCTTTCCTTTACAAGTGAAAGAATCATCTGAAACCTTTCCTCTGCAAGCATTTTCCTTCCTCCCCTCAGCCTTTTTACAGCTAGATACTACCATCAAATTCAATCACAGTCAATCAAATTCAATCAGCTATATTGCACAAAGCAGTCATATAATTTTATGCATATTGTATAAATTCATAAACAGTTTGTAAAAATCGTCTTACCCGCACTTTGTTTCATGATTGAATTTGATTGTTTATTGTTGAATTTAACAGTCTACGCAGCTCTTTTTCCTTGAATTACCTCTCTATAACGTGCTGAAGGAAGGAATCTTCTTCTACCCATTAACTTTCCCACGATTGCCGCAACTATTCCGAAAATTTTGAATTTTTCACTCATAACAAACCTCCTTTCATCATCACTTCACAGCCAATAAACGCTTTACATGTTCATAGGCGCAAAAAAGCAGCGGAAGCCAATAAACCTCCGCCGCTTTTTCGTCTGTCACCGTTATCCCCGCAACTGAAAAACCGGTCACGGTAAACTCTTCCAATCCAATCAGTACACTGTCTCAGTCCGTCGGCCTCTGATAAAACCTGCCGTTGAGCTGATCCGTTTTTACCACATTGATAAATGCCTTTGGGTCTGCCTCTCGGATTTCCGCCATCACCCGCTTTACCTCGTCGCTGGACACAACTGAGTAAACCATAGAATGGCTTTCCTGCTGGTAACCCCCCGTCCCCTTAAATATGGTGGCACTGTGGTGCGTACAGCTTCCGATTTTCAAATATACCTCCTCCGGGTGATCCGTTATGATAAAAAGGGTGTGCCGTTTATATTTCAGATGCATCAGATGCACCACCTGGGTGGAGGTATATTGGAAAATAATAGAGTACAGCGCCTTATCCCACCCAAACAAAATACCTGCAATCATAAGCATGACGACATTTCCCATCAGAATATAATTCCATGTATCCATATGATACCGCTCCGAAAGGAAAATAGCGATAAAGTCCGTTCCTCCGCTGGTAGCCTCGCTCATCAGGCACAGGCTTACGGCAAAGCCGTTGATGATGCCGCCGAATACGCTGATAAGAAGAATATCATAGGTCAAAGGCTTTGCCGGCACAATATCTGTGATAATGCCGGTTAAAACAATCATAATACAGGAGAGCAGTGTAAATTTTTTGCCGATAAATTTAAAGCTGATAAAAACCGGTATGGCATTCAGCGCAAAGTTGATGACGGTGAAGGGAAGCTCAACGCCGAAAAAACGCTGACCTATCTGCTGCAAAAGAAGGGTCAGTCCGTTAAACCCGCCGGGAAACAGTCCCCCTGTCCCGACAAAGGTTTTGATGTTTACCGCAATAATGACAGAGGCAATGACAATCAGCATTACCCTTTTCAAATCCTTCCAAACTGTATCCTTCATAGAAAGCCTCCCGCAAAAGCACTGTCCGTTTATCCTGTCTATACTGTGTAATAGTTTTGTTTAAAGCAGAGTTATTATACCATAAATTGACGCGGAGTTCCTCCAAAACCTTCGGTTTTGTCGGTCGCGATGCTCCACGAACCCTTCAAAGAAGATTTCCTTGACTGCAAGCAGTCCGACTGCTTCTTTTTTCGGCTTCTCTCCGCTTATTTCGCGGATATTATACCATAAATTGACGCGGAGTTCCTCCAAAACCTTCGGTTTTGTCGGTCGCGATGCTCCACGAACCCTTCAAAGAAGATTTCCTTGACTGCAAGCAGTCCGGCTGCTTCTTTTTTCGGCTTCTCTCCGCTTTTTCGCGGATAAACCATTGATGTTTACCGTCATTATACCATAAATAAATACAAACAGGGAT
This sequence comes from Bacillota bacterium, assembly GCA_019422105.1. Classification (GTDB taxonomy): domain Bacteria; phylum Bacillota; class Clostridia; order Lachnospirales; family Anaerotignaceae; genus JAHZDZ01. The sequence continues at coordinate 47,506 of JAHZDZ010000014.1, forward strand.
ATGTCAGGTTTTCCATAGAGCTTAATTCTCTTCTTCATACAATTACGACAATTTTTGAATTGTGTATTTGAACAAAATTATTTTAAGTTTTTATCCATATTTACCAATAATTTACATAACATCAAAAAAATGGCCTTTTTTGTGTTATACTAATAGGGACTACTAATAAAGAAGGTGAGATTATGAACAATTGGACACAGACACTAAAAGAGAACAAGACATCCGCAAAGCAGCTTGGCCCCTATCTTCATCTCTCTGCGGCAGATGAAAAGGCCATGGACGACATTTTAGAGCGGTATCCCATGTCGATACCCGATTACTACCTTTCCCTGATTGATTTCCAAAATCCGAACGACCCTATCAGAAAAATGTCCATCCCCTCCATTGCGGAAACAGACCTGAGCGGTTCCTTTGACACCAGCGGAGAGGGTGAAAACACTGTCATAGAGGGTATGCAGCACAAATACGGTCAAACCGCCATGGTGCTTTCCACAAACCGCTGCGCCATGTACTGCCGGCACTGCTTCAGAAAACGGCTTGTAGGCTTATCCGATGAGGAAATAGCCAAAAATTTCGATAAAATAATCGCTTATATCCGTGACCACGAAGAAATCAGCAATGTTCTGATTTCCGGCGGGGATTCCTTTCTCAACAGCAATGCAGTAATTGAAAAGTATCTGGAGGCACTTTCCTCCATCGGCCATCTGGATTTTATCCGTTTCGGCACCAGAGTGCCCGTCGTATTCCCTCAAAGGATTACGGAGGACAGTGAGCTGATACCTCTTTTGAAAAGGTACAACGAAAAAAAACAAATCTATGTCGTGACCCAGTTTAACCATCCCAACGAAATCACCCCTGCATCCGCTTTAGCTGTGAGGATGCTTCTGAAAACAGGCATTCCTGTTAAAAACCAAACCGTATTACTAAAGGGTATCAATGACGATCCCGACGTATTGGGCAGGCTTTTGAAAGAATTGACAAAAATAGGCGTTGTGCCTTATTACATATTCCAGTGCCGTCCTGTCACCGGCGTGAAAAACCAGTTTCAGGTACCGATTTTAAAGGGCTATGATATTATTGAAAAGGCAAAGAACATGCAAAATGGCCAGGGAAAATGCTTTAAGTATGCCATGAGCCACGAGACCGGCAAAATCGAAATGCTTGGAAAAGAGAATAACACTATGATTTTCAAATACCATCAGGCAAAATCTCCCGCCAACAAGGGCAGGGTTTTCTTCCGGGAGCTCTCCGAAAACGACTGCTGGCTTGATAATATCGAATCGTAAAAATCACACCTGTACATTTAAGAGTGCCATGAAAAATCAGAAAAAAGAAAAGCGGTATGACCCCTATAAGCAAAGAAAGTTTTATGAATCAAACTTTCTTAGAATGTCAAAAAAGTCCTTTTAGGACTTTTTTGAATGAAACAAAAAGATAAAGCCCTGTTTCTTCACACAAGGATTGACTATCGTCATTTCCGTACCTTGTAATCAGGGCTTTTTCTTAAGGGCCTCCCGCAAATACCATTTGTTGGAAGCCGTCAAATGGGCAAAGCCCATCTAATCCTTATAGTTTATTGGCATACCGAAAAGCTTATGCGCTAAAATGAAATACCTTTCAAATAATCATTCTTGTTTCATATTCAAATTATAGAGCTATCAAATATAAAAATACATATTGAAAAACGAAGAATACCGCAAGCACAACAGCAAACCCGTCTATTTTCCCAGGTATATTATGGGCTTCAGATGCGTTTTCCAGTGCCTTCTGCCTGTAAATTCTCCTTTGACCCATAAACGTATAGTTCTCCGGACACTTCTTAGTTTTTCTTCCAAAAACAGCTTGCAGGAGCATAGCAGAAAGTAAACACGACAACAGCCCCACTACATTATACCAAAGCCAGTTAATCTGCGTTGTCCTTGCGGCAACAGCCGTCACCGCCACTCCAAAAACAAATCCCGCTGATACACAGTTATCATCACAGGCTTCTGTAAACATTCCCAGAAGAAACACAGCCAATATAGAGCCGCAAAGGTAGGAGATGTAGCTGCCAACCACTGCAAGTATGCCGGTTGTGGTGCCTACAAACGCCATAAGCGTCACCAGCACAATCAGTATGGCTATTCCAAAGGTAAAGAGCATTGAAACTTTGAGAGATGCCTCTCTTCCGTCCTTTCCTATGGTATTGGCGTAAATATCCTTCATAAAAACAGCGGACATGGAGTTTAAAAGAGAGTCTATGCTTGACATAGCCGCCGCAAAAACCGCCGATACAATAAGCCCCATAACGCCTGCCGGCACTTTGCTCACTATAAACTCTATCATAACAGAGTTGGTGTCAGTAAAAGCCCTGCCTCCATAGTATGTAAAAAGAACAAGCCCTACCACCATAAAAATAAAGTAAACTGTGTTCATAAGTATGCCGCTTATGGTAATGGAACGCTTCACCTGATTGACGGATTTGGCTGTAAACATTCTCTGTACCTGGGACTGGTCGGTTACAAAATACTGGAGCCACAGCACAAAGCCGCCAAAGAGAGATACCAGTACATTGTTTTCGGAATATAAATTGACGGGCTGTGACAGGGCATTGAATTTCCCCGCATCCTTTGCTGTATCAAGCGCTGTAAAAAAATCCACATGAATGCTTTGAAGCGCAATCATGACAATGCAGAACATGCCGCCCCACAGTATGAGCATCTGCACCGCGTCCGTCCATATAACTGCCTTAATGCCTCCCAAAACCGTATAGATAACCGCAACTCCCACTATAACGGGTATAATCAGCCTGATGTCAAGAGAAGTAATTTTGCTTATCATCAATGAAGGTATGTATATCATGGAGCTTACCTGCACAAGTGATGTTGTGAGAAAACCAATGGCACAGAGCGTCTGGCTTTTCTTTCCAAAGCGTTTTCCCAGATACTCATAACATGATGTTATCCTTAAATTATACAAAAACGGAATAAATACCGAGCAGGCCAAAACAAGAACAAGGGGTATGCTGATATTGAGCATAAAAGCGCTCAGTCCGTCGGCATAAGCCCATCCCGGCCCGCCTATAAGTCCATTGGCGCTTATGGTTGTGGCGGCAATGGACAGGGAAATAGGCAGCCACGGCATATTCCTTCCGGCTAAAAAATAATCGTCCTGCGTCTCATTTTTCTTGCTCAGCCTAAAACCCATGTACAATAAACCAACCGCATATACGATAACGATGATTAAATCAACCGTTTTCAAGCCTATTCCCCCTTTTCTCAGCTTTTATCCGCTTTTTCTATGATAACTACCCCATTGTCTCCGTCCACTGTAACCATGTCGCCGTTTTCAATACATTCAAAGGGATTTTTCTCAAGCCCTGTAACAGACGGTATTTTCATCGCTATCATTCCTGCCGCTATTTTGGTTGTCATCTCCGAAAATATGACGGCAGCCGGATTGGTATTCTCAAGCTTGCTTGCGTGAAACGCCTCCGACCAGCCGGAGGATCCCTTGGCCCCTCTGAATACCAGCACCTTTCCTGTAATCCTTTTGCCCTCCAGCTCATTTCCCGTTTCAATCACCTTGCCCGTGACAGGGTCAATGCCGCCCCAGCCTGAAAGAGCCTGTCTTGTGACAAGGGCTTCCGCCTTGGCCTGGCCCTTTGTCACGCCTCTGGCCTTCAAAACTAATTTTTCCAAATCACAATCCACCCTTCCATATGCCGCTGACCGCCGCCTCTATACAGTCCTTTGTGCTTCCGAACCATGTCTCCATATCTGAGAGAGCGGGCATGTAATGAGCCTGCTTTGCGGAATTTGTCGCCGCCACCTTAGCCTTGGGCGGGAACAGTCCCGATACCACAGGGCAGGAATCCGCCATGAGGTGCCCGCCGGCCTTCTCTATGATTTCCGTATATCCCTGCCTGTCGCACATAGCCTTTATGGCGCCCGGCGTAAATATCCACAATGATACGCGTGAATTTATTTTACGTCCGTCAAGCAGTCTCACAATTTCCCATATTTCCTTCAGATTCGCATGAGGGCAGCCTATCATAATGTAATCCACATTGGGATCCTTTGCCCTGTTTAAATACTCGTAGATTTCCCGCTTTTCCTTTTCGCCAAACACAAAGGTTTCCTTTGGCTTTTTATGATTCAGAGCTTCCTCCACAGTGTTTGCCTCAGGAGTCTTTCCCGCTATGTGGAACAGCTCCACGCCCCCCGAGGACGCCGCAGCGGCACAGGCATGCTTGAGCATAGGCAGATCCGGCTTTGCTGTGATACCGGATATAACAGCAATCTGCTCCTGCGCCATCCTGCCCGTAAAATACCCCAGTATCCCCCAGTCCATATTCTCCTCTGTGCTGCACTCCACAATGACCTGCTGGGTAGCGTACCTGTTTTCTTTTATATGTAATCCCCAATAGGGAACCCTTCCGATAAGGGCGGCCGCACCGCTGCTCTCGTTTCCCTCTGTATTGGTTCTGGCTCCGATAACGGAATTGCAGAAGCCGACGGCGCTTGATTCCATCCATGCGCAGTGCTCTCCGAAAACCGGCTGCATTCCCACCAAATACGGTGCGCAGGTATAGGCCCCGTGCATGAGCCTTTTCCTCTCAAATTCCTCACATTGAAGCGCCCACCTGTAAACATCCTCACCGGCATATTGGTTTTTCCATTGCTCTTTATCCACTGCCGACATGAGGGCGAAGGAAAACGCCTCCGCACATGGAATATCCAAACCCTTGTGGCAGTTGAGCATATATTCGGAGAAAACGCTGTCAAGGCTGAGACCCTTGTTATATAAATTTCTGGCCGAGACAGAGCTGGCAAGCCCCGCTACCGCAACACTTGTCACCTTCACAAGCCTCTCGGCGCCAAGGGCCTCCCCGTTTTCCACCATAAACTCCATGGCCTTCTGCTTCGCCTCGCCCGCCTGTCCATCCAGTATACTCTTTTCTTCCTCTGTCAAAAACATCCCGCTTCACCTACTGTCCTATTTGCTGAATACCTGGCGGTATACACGCATCATATTGCCGCCCAGTATTTTTTTAATTTCCTCATCGGAGAAACCGTATCTGACAAGCGCATCGGGGAATAGATAATAGGTGTCATAGGAGTGCAGATCGTCAATAATCATATTTCCCGTAGGTACGCCCATCTCAAGCCCCTCCAGAGAACCGGGATAGGGGGACCATGCCCTGTGAATATTCCTGACAAGAGGATACTCGTCATTATCCGTGCCAAGAGCGATATGCTCCACGCCCACAAGCTCCGCCACATGGGCAACATGCTTCATTAAATCGTCAACGCCCACAAAGCTTCCGGATTCGTGATATTCAGATCCCTTGATAAAGGATTTCAGCGTTGTAAGACCAATCACGCCGCCGGTGCTGGCGATTGCCTTTATTCTTTCGTCCGACAAATTGCGTCCGCAGTCAACGATAGATTTACAGCAGGTGTGAGAGTCAATAATGGGCTTATTGGTTATCTCTAAAATATCATAAAAACCGGGGTCTGTCATATGCGCTGTATCTATGACAATGCCAAGGCGGTTCAATTCCTTAATCAGCTTTACGCCGTATGTAGTAAGCCCTGCGTGTGCCAGAACATCTCCCGGACCATCCGCCGCTCTTGTTCTGGCAGGGGATACCACACCTACCTGGCGAAGTCCAAGGCGGTAAAAGGTTCTGACAAGGCTCATGTCATCTTCATCCGGAAGAGCCTCCAGCATTCTTCCGCCCTCGCTTGTAAATATCAGTCCAATTTTTTCATCCTTATAGCAGTCCTCCAAGTCCTGTGCCGTCTCACAGATACGGAAGGTATTGCTTTTTTCAACCTCCTGACGGATCATATCAATCAAATTCAATGCGCCTATGGCTACATGGTCTGTCAAATTACAGGTGCAGGTGTCATTGCCTCCAACGGTAATAGCTAAAGCCGTGAGCCCTCCCATACGGATACGGGGCGCATAGTAGTCGTCCAAAGGGTTTTCCTCCCCCAGCGCCTTTCTGATTGGCAACTCCATCATGAGCTGATCCTGTATATTGATAAAAAAGGATTCGTCCGCCAGCCTTCTGGCCCTTTTGTCAATTTCCCATTTTGTTTTTACCTTGCATCCGGTGCCTTCCTTTAAATAGAACATAACAAATCCCCTTCCTTATCTCAATATTTCATGATAAATTCTCATCATATTTCCGCCCAAAATCTTTTTGACGTCCTCCTGGCTGTAGCCGTGCTTTAAAAGGGCCACGGTCACCATAGAGAGCTTGTCCGCTGTGTCGGGGCCGGTTATAAAATCACTTTCCCTGTTTCCGTAATAAACACCCTCCACATAGCCCGGATATTTTTCACGCTGTGTCGGCCTTAAATAGTTCCATTCCTCGGCGCCGTCAGGTCCCAAATTGGTAAAGCCACGCCAGTTTTTCGGCCACTTAAAGGCAGAGTAGTCAGGCCCCAGAGCCACACTGTCAATTCCCGCCAGAGAAACTATATAATCTATCTGTCTTAACAGGTCATCTAATGTCGGCGCATCTGCCGCGTTATTTACAAGGGCAGCCCAAAAACTCACCGCTATGACACATTCCCTTTTTCCCATCTCCTTAATTCTCTCATCGCTTAAGTTTCTCGGATGGTTTGATAACGTAAGGGCACAGCTGTGGGAATCAATAAATGGCTTTGTTGTATATTCTATAGCGTCCCAAAAACCGTACTCGGAAAGCTGGGCAAAATCAATTACCATGCCAAGACGCTCCATCTCCTTGATTGTCTCAACACCAAAACGGGTAATGCCGCCCTTTGTGCACGCCTGTCCCGCTCCGTCTGCAAGCTTGTTCCTGCCGTTTCCTGTAAGCTGCGCACTTCTAAGCCCAAGCCTGTATAAATTTCTAAGGCTTGAGAGAAGGAATACATTCTTTTTGTCCCCCTCAAAAACCCGTCCGCCGGCAACGGAAAGTATCAAAGCGATTTTTCCGCCGGCAACGGCGTCATCTATATCCTGCGCCGTTTTGCAGATGACAAAGGATTCGTCCCCGCTCTCCAAATCGCACAGAAGGATGTCGATAAATTTATTGGTATCCCAAAAATGGAAATCGGAAGCGCTGTCAATTGGCTGGGCGGTATGGTCTCCGCCGATTACCAGATTCACAACATTGATGCCGCCCTTTCTCAAAATGGGCGCGTACACCTTTTCAAAGCTGTGGGGCACTCCCATAAGCACACTGTGGACATAGTCGTTTAAAATTTCCTGATGGGCGTCAACAACAACTGTACTTTCATGCAATTCATGAGGATTCATGCTGATTTCTTCTTTCATATAGAACATCCTTTCTCTATCAAATTATTTTCATCTGCTTTTTCTTTCCTGTCGTACTTTATCACTGCCGCCGCAAAACAGACGGTCATAACAGCAATTACTACTGCCGCAATACGGTAAACCGCCACAATGCCTATGGCGTCTGAGAGCACACCGCCGACGATGCCCGAAACGGAAATACCCACACCAGAATACATGGCAACCGCAAAGGTCTGCGCGGTGCTTGAAAGCTCCTTCGTCACTACTCTCGAAATAAACTTCACCGAAGCCGGCAGGAAAAATCCATAGGACAGTCCCTGTATGGCCGTCATCCAGATAAGCTGCGTCGGTGTTGTGGCAAAGGATGGAAGGGCAACCCTCAGCACAAAGAAAAACATGGATATGACAATAAGATGGGAATCCTTCACCTTTGTCAAAATAATGCCCGCAACCAGAAGAGCCGGAACCTCGCTCATACCAAGCACAGACCAGGCATAGCCAAGCTCTGTGGTGGTTCCCCCTACCTTATCCATCAAGACGGGAAGGAAGCCGGAGCAGGATTTGTAAGCTATGTAAAGCAATGTGGAAATAACGACAAAACTGATGTACTGTCCGTTTAAAAACAGCTTTTTGACATCCGTTATCTTCAGCGGTTCAGATTTTTTTGTGTTTCCCGTATCCTTCGGCCCAAAACAGGTCAATGTGGAAAGGACCATCATGGCTACAAAAAGGATAAATATCCACTGGAAACCGTTTTTGTCCAGAAAGCCGCCCACAACCGCCGCTGTTATGGCATATCCCACAGAGCCGATGGCCCTTGTGACACCGTAGTTGGTGGTCGGATTTTTTTCCGCGTTCAGTACCGTCCAGCTGTCAATAATGGGATAGACAGCCTGAACAACAAAGGCGACAATTGTGGAGAGTATCAATATGGCATAATAATTGCTGCCTATGACAAAAAACAAACAGGATAAAATTGCGCCGCCTACAAAGCTTCCAATCATAATCTTTTTAATTGTGCCAAGCTTATCGCACAGATAACCAAATACCGGCTGTCCGATAACGCTTGCCACAGAGTTTGCGGATATGATGATGCCAAGCTGTGTGTTGGTGCATCCGAGACTTAATATGTACGGGCCGATGTAGGCAAACAAAATACAGAATCCGGCCCAGTAAAAGGTTTGCATTCCCGCAAAACAAACGTTTTCGAGAGTAAAATAGTCTTTCAGTTTTAAATTGCTCATGCTGCTCCTCCTAATCTGAAATTCGTGTAATAGTAAAACTTCAAACATAAAAGGATTTATAGCCGTTCTACTTTCAGCGCTGATTATAAATTGCTATAGCTCCTGCAAAGCGTACTCCTGTTGTGCTTTGCTTTGTACCGTCATTGTATCCGCTTGTCTGACTCTTGTCAATCTGTTTTTGTACATTTTTACTATTTTTACAGTTATTTTTAAAATTTAATTATATATTTTGTATATCTTCTCGAAAATAATTTTCGTTTTTATTCCCGTACAATCTCCTTTTGTTTTTTGAGAAATACGGTGCCCCCCTTTTGCGAAACTTTTTTTCGCAGGCATTGCTTTCCGCACGGAATTTAAAGTATAATGACATTACAAATTATCGGATTATCGGAATAAAACAAGAAACCGAGGTGTGGTGATATGAATATAAAAACGCTCGCTTCCCTGGCAAATGTCAGCATATCTACTGTATCAAAGGCATTGAATGACAGCCCTGAAATTTCACAGCAAACCAAAAAAAGAATTAAGGCTCTGGCCGAGGAAAACGGATTTTTTCTGAGCCCCAGGGCCCGCAGTCAAAAAAAGCAGAAAACAAACTGCATCGCTATTATTTTTTCCAGAAAAACCTTTTTTAACTTCGACACTACCCTGCTGTGCGCCACCATTCAAGAATTATTGATGAAGGAGGTGGAAAAGCACGGCTATTCCTACACCATAGGGGTAAGCCGTGACGTAAACGGTCAGAGTATGCTCAAGCATATCTATTACCAGAATATTGTTGACGGCTTTATATTGGCCAGCGATGACATTACAAAAGAAGAAATGCAGTTTCTCCAGACAAATGAGGTGCCCTTTGTTTTCGCCGAGATTGCTCCCGATAACCTTCCCTCCGATGTTAATTACTTTTTGAACGACGACTTCGCGGACGGCTATCACGGAACATTGTATCTGATAAAAAAGGGTCTGAAACGGATTACTACCATATCAAATCCGTCCAATTACAGCGACTATTTTCAGCGCACTGAGGGCTATAAAAAAGCGATGTCCGAAAACGGACTTGAGCCCGTTGTCATAGAGCATTCCATGAATCAGCGGGAGGCTGAAACCATTCTGCACCATCATTACCACACCCTTCTTTCCTCGGAGGCTCTTTTTATTCAATGGGACGGCATGGCAGGCGTTATGATGCAGTGCCTTTTTTCCTGCGGTCTCAAGGTGCCTGATACCATATCTGTTCTGGGATACAACGATTTTCCCGTCGCCTCCTATTTCAGGCCGGAATTAACAACCATACGGGACGCCCGTAAAAAGCAGTGCGAAAACGCGGTAAAGCATCTTGTTGATATGCTCCGCGGCACCACGCACTCCATCATACAAAGCCGCCTTGAAGGGACTATTGTTGAGCGGGAGAGCGTCAGAAAATAACGGCCTCTCACAAACGCCGCTTCGGAGCGTCAAGCTGCCCCTGACGCCCGTTATCAAAGACGTCGGCTGCTTGCCGCGCTTATCTGTACACCGCAGATTTTCAAGGCGGTCACGTAGCTTTCAAAATCTCACCGAAGAGCTGCGAGTATTCCGCCGACAGATTCCAGAGAATATGTGTCCAGTTTTTATTTTCACTAAAATAAATAGCTGTTTGCTGAACTTCTGCACCTGCTCTTTGTTCTGCCGTTTTTCCCTTTTTTTCTCATACCGTTTCACAGCGCACCGGTGCCAAGTCGAATACCTTCACGCGGCATAATGATACATACCAATCAAAATAAAAAAGACAGCCTCCTTAAAATAGGAAACTGTCTTTTTTGCCTGTTTGATTCCAATAAAAAGCCTCCGCCCGATAAGCTCCTATCCCCCTGAGGGTAGGAAGCCATTCTCTCATAAGGCAAACTTCTTACGGCCTTTAATCCCGCCAAATATTTGCATCACTAAATTATAGAAATAACCGACAGTGCAGCCTAGAGCCAGCCGCTTTTTCGGCGTCCATTTGGTCATTCCCTGCCTCTCCTGTAAGCTTACCGGCATTCGCTTTTATTATTCCTCCTCTCCAATATCCTCAAAAAAGAAAATCTGCCTTTTGCCATTCTTCTTTGCGATGTACATCGCCTTATCAGCCGCGCAAAATAATTCCCGGTACGTTTTCCCATCGGTGGGGGCAAGGGCAACCCCAATGCTGACGCTCAAAGGCGGCGTCCCCGTTTCAATGCAGGATTCCAAGTGCTTTTGCAGCAATTCCGCCTTTTTAAAGGCCGTTTCCCTGCTGTTGATATTGGCCATAAAGACGGCTAACTCATCCCCGCCGATTCTTCCCAGAACATCCTCGGAGCGGAAGGTACGCCGCATACAATCGGCGATAAAGCGAAGCGCCTGATCCCCCGCAGCATGGCCGTATCTGTCGTTGATATGCTTGAAGCCATCCGCATCGATAATAAAAAGCATACCTGTTTTCTCCTGCGCCAACCGATGAGCAATCTGTTTCTCCGTCACCGCCTTGTTTATCAGCCCTGTCAAACCATCCGTCTCTGATATTTTCAACAGCCGTTCCTCGCTGCGTATGTGCTCGTCAATATCTGTGATTTTGCCGATTACGGAAACCAGCGTTTCTTTTTCATAAAGGTACTGATACTGAATCAGGCTCCAAAAATACTCGTCCCTGTCAGGGCGCATCAGCCGCACACGGATTTCACCGGACGGCGCAGCGGCCTCTCCATCAAGCATCTGCCGCACCACCCTTTGATCTTCGCCATGTACATAAATCAGATTCAGCTGACCGGGCCCGCCGCCCTTCTGGGTCAGCTCATAGATACGAAACAATTTGACGGAATTGGAGGTAAAGCGGATAATGTCGCGGCGGCAGTCATAATCAAACAGCACCGTATCGGAAAAATGCTCCAGCAGAAGATAGCGCTGTTCATCAAAGGAAAACCTGCGCTGCATCCTTCCCACAAACAGAATGATAACTGCGGAAACCAAAACAACCGCCGCAATCAGTACCGCAATATTACTCATTGTACTGTGCACAATATGCTGGGAAGTGGCAAAGGCCTTGTCCGCTTTCAGGCAGACCACCAGATGCCAGTCATTGTACTTTAATCCTGTCATGGCGATATAGTAGGGCGCGCCATCGAAGATGCCAATGCGTATACTCTTTGCCTGCTCATCATTGGCGGCGAAGGCCGCACGCAGTTCCTCCATCGTTTCCTCGTCAATTCCCCAATTCAGCATTCTCTCCAACAGACGTTCTCCCCGGGCAAGCCCTTCATTCGTTCGTACAGTAAGCACCCTGCTGTCGCTGTCTGTCAGAAAAACGGCGGCAATTTCCCCCTGAGCCGGATCATACAGCTCCGTGGAAACCAATGTTTCCGCGTTAAAAACACCGCGCACCGCGCCAATAAAATTTCCATTGCTCATTACAGGTACACCAAGGCCAATGCAATAGATATTGCCCAGCCGCTCTGAAAATGTGATTTCCGATACAACCGTCTCACCGCTCATCAGTTTTTTCAGTGTGTCGGCCGCTTCCGGCCGCGCACTTCCATCTGCCAGCTGCCTTTTGTAATCCTCATAGGAATAATATGCGTACGTGACATCCTGGCTGTCCTCATTGAGGGCCAGCAGGTATGTATTGATAAAGGCGGGGGTGTCGTCCTCCCCAAACAAAACCGCCATAGAGTCCAATGTGCTGATGATGCCGGCAATTTCCCCAAGTGTGCTTTCCCGCTGCCCATTGGTATAGGCATTCAGCGTTTCTTTCACCATACTGCTGAATTCCCTCTGTGTCCGATTTCGGTTGAGTATCAGAACACCGGTAATGCACACACCTAAAAATACGCCGCACAGCAGGATCACAATCAGATATGGAATAGTTCGCATGTATGAACATTTGGGCCCGCCGTTTTCATGATTTTTGACGGTATCCTTATTCTCCTTTTCTGGCAGCATAGAAGGCGGAAGGGAATATTTTTCTCCGCCGTCCAACATCCTGCCCAGCTCTTCGGGTGGCATTGCTTCTGAAAAGAAAAAGCCCTGCACAACCGTACAGCCGAGGCGGAGCAAATAGAGACACTGCTCCTCCGTCTCAACCCCCTCGCACAGTACCTTTACGCCAAGCCCCCGTGCAATTTTGACAATATTCGGCATCAGCGCCTCATTGCGTACCCTCACAGCCGGAATGTCGGAGAGCAGAACGCGGTCCATTTTCAGACAATCAAAGCGCAGATCCTGCCATATTCCGCTTTCAACACAGCCAGAGCCAAAATTGTCAACGGACACCTTATGGCCATAGGCGCGAAGCTGGTCAATCAGCTGTTTTGCGCCGGAAAATTCATCCAATAAAAATTTTTCTGACAATTCAAAGGCAAGCAGCTCCGGCGGAACATGATATTCCTTTACAATGGCATGCAGCTTGTCCACTGATGCAGAGTCATAGATATGCAGACGTGACAAATTAACTGAAACAGGGACTGTGGGAAGGCCATTTTCAATCCGGTTGGAGAGGAAACGGCAAACCTGACGGCAGATGCTTTGATCCAGCTTGATGACCGCGCCGCTTTTTTCCATCGCCTCCAAAAACATATCCGGATTTATCACATTCCCATTTTGATCCACGCGCCGCGCCAAGGCCTCCGCTCCGATAATTTCACCGCTGCACAAATCCACCTTTGGCTGCAAATAGAAACAAAAACGATTCTCTCTCAGCGCATTGTAATTTTCTTTTTCCGACTCATACTCTGCTGCTGTTTGTTGCCGCATGGCCTCGTCATACAGTATCGCTTTGGTGGAAAAGTATTTTTTCGCAGCCTTACGCGCCGCATTTGCATTGTTAATGCTCTCGTATACATTATCCTTCTCAATGACGCAGATGCCGCAGGCGGCTCTTAAATCACATGCCGGATGCTGTATCCGCCATTCATCAAGAAACGTCTGAATTGCTGCGTCGCTGCCGCCTTTCATATCGCGTATATCCTTCCCATCCTCCAAAAAGAACAGACAAAGAAACAAATCCGCAAAAGCTCTCTGACACAAGAGTATACCCGTCCAATCTGCAAGCAGGCCCTCCATCTGTCCCAGCAGTTCATCTCCCGTTTTCATGCCATAAATATGGTTTACGGTGTGGAAGTTTGTAATATCCGCAGCCAGCACATAGAATTTCCCCTCACCGGAATGCGCAGAGATCACCTGAACCGCCTGCCGTATAAAATTCTCATTTGGATTCATATGTCTCCCCCCCTCCCGGCAAGATTAGAATTTTAGAGCCAGCAGCCGTTCAAACGCCTCTGTTTTCATCGGACGGTAAAAGTAAAAGCCCTGGGCAATGCGGCATCCAATATCCCGAAGCACATGAATCTGCACCTCTGTCTCCACACCCTCACATACGACCTCCATCCCCAGCTTTGAGGCCATCGTTACCAGATTTTCAATAACAATCATCTCCCGCGGCCCCTGAAGACCGGCGCATACAAAACTGCGATCCAGTTTGAGTACATCCGCCATGAGCCTTTGAAGCTGACCAAGAGATGAGTAGCCGGAGCCGAAATCATCAATTGCAATCTGAAATCCATGCTGCTTTAGTTCCGTCAAAACAGGCGCCAGGCCCTCCGATCCGCTGGCAATGGTGCTCTCCGTTATCTCCACCTCCAGCAGATTATGGGGAATCCGATACCTATCAGCGATTTCAGAAATTTGTCTGACAAATTCCGTCTGTTCAAAATGAAGCTGTGAGAAATTACAGGAGACTGTGACAGCGCAAAGCTTTTCATCCAGCCATTTTCTTACAGTACGGCAGACCTGTTCAAACATATATAAATCCACTTGGATAATCAAGCCCTTTTTTTCAAAAAACGGAATAAATAAATTTGGCATCAAAAGTCCCCGCTCCGGGTGATTCCAGCGCACCAATGCCTCACAGCCTACAATCTCGCCTGTATTCATATCCACCTTGGGCTGGTAATAGGCTTCAAATTCCTGCTGTTCTAAGGCATAGGCAAGCCTGCCCTCCAGCTCCTGTTCAAACAGCGCTTTATTCCTCATCTGCTCATCATACAGTACAACAGACAGCCCCGCCACCGTCTTAGCGCTGCGCATGGCATAATTGGCAAGGTCAAGCATCTGTTTGATGTCCTGCTTTTCATCATCCGCCACAGGATAGGCGCCAAAGGAAATTACAATATCATAGGGAACTATCCCTCTTTCCCTCCGCCATTGGTTCAGCTCCATCTGTATTTGCTCCAGACAATGTGTAAATATTTCCCACTCCTCATATCGCTTGAGCATCACAAAATTATCGGCCGAAAGCCTGGCGCAGCATTCCTTCTCCTGATTAAAGCGCTGTAAAACACTGCCGAATGCTCTCAGAACCTCATCACCCTCCTCAAAGCCAAAGGTATCATTGATAAGCTTAAAGCGGTCGATGTCGCAGTAAATAACAGCGTAGTGCTCCGCCGTCCCGGCACAGAGAAGCTCAGCCGCCCGGACATAAAAACGATTTATATTATCAAGCCCCGTCAGCTCATCCCGATAGAGCAGATTCTTTATGCGCCGGCTGCTGCGGGATATATTTATAAGATTGATGCACAAAAGCAGTATAATGCATCCGAATACGGCAGCCACAAGAAATGTAATCAGCACGATATTCTGGTGGACAAAGTCCTCCACCGTAATGGGCCTGACGGCAATGGAGTTATTGAGCAGCATTGTGTCAATCTCCTCATTGGACAGGTATTTGATATACTTGTCCAAAATGGAAAATAACCGCGGATCGGCAGATTTGGATACACCGATGCACAGGTCGCTGGGATATTGTGTCAGCGTTGTGGCATGAAGCTTTTCATATTTCGGATCGCTGATTATGTAATTTGCCACCTGGGTATTGGTATAGGTTGCCTGTGCTCTTCCCTCCAGCACCGCGTCAAAGCAGTCCTGCACAGAATCAAAATAGAGAATGTCCTTGTCGGTATTATTCTGAGCAACGCGCTCTGAAAGCTGATATCCATTGGGAAGAGCCAGCACACTCACATCCGGCCTTTCCACCTGGGTAATCATTACGCCCGGGGTGTGCAGAAAACGGAGCGTGGTGTTCATATGATTGCGCTCATCCCACAGGTAATCCCCATCCACAACAGAGATTACGTCTGTTTCCCCGTACTTCAGCGCAGTCAGAGCTGCGGAAGCGGGCCGGGCCTCAAACTGAAATTTCAGTCCGCTTTTCTCTCCAATCCGCATAAAAATATCCGCCATGATACCATCAAATTCCCCTTCTTCATTTTTATAGGAAAGAGGTGCAAAGGAGGAATCATAGGAGATACGGATGGGATCGGCCGCCGCCGCAATGTATTGGGCTTCCTCCTTGGTCAGGGCCGGAATTTGATTTGCGCTTGGCGACAGGTATTTGTCGTAAAGATCCGTCCGATAGTCGGGATTCCGCAGCAGAATGTCGTTGATGGCCCTGTTTATCTGTGCCAACAGATCCGGGCGCTGTTTTGAGACCGCAATATACATCGGAGTCGGCGCAAATTGGGCAACGCTGCGGAAAATGCTGCTTCGGCCCAGGTGCGTAATTGCCACGCCGTCCAGCGTCCCCTCCTCCAGCGCGTCCAGCAGCACCTGCGTCTCATCATATTCGAGTATGGTGAGCGTTACGCCGTGCTCTTCGCAGTACCGCTTAAAGCTCTCTCCGTCCTCGCCTCCCTTTATGATTCCCACCTTCATCCCCTGAAAAGCGTCAAAATCCTCATAATTATATCGGGTATCGTCTAACCGTACATTCAGGGTTGTGTAAATCGTACACATGGACTCGTCTGTAAAAAGCATCTGCTCCATGCGCTCCTCCGTGCGGTATACGGCAGGCAGAATGTCAATCTTCCCCTCCGTTAAAAGACGGAACGCTTCCTGCCAGCTTGGGGAATCCACCACCTCGTAGGACAGTCCTCCCAGCTTTGACACTTCCTGCAAAAACTCGAAATTGTAGCCCTCATATTCCCCCTGCGCATTGCGGTACATGTAATCGCCGTCCTCATAGTAGCCCACACGCACATCAGAAAATGCCTCTCCCGCAAATGTGCTCTGATAAAACGCAAAAAGCGTAAAAAAACCGGCAATCAGCGCGATCCAGCTTATAACCCTTATTTTTATCCGCATGTGAACTCCCTCCCCGACGGCACGGCTCCATTTATGATAAAACCACATCTTTCCTATTTTAACTATAGGCCAATTTTATCACAGGCACACACGAAATGCAAATTGAGCAACAGAGCAAAAAACATTATAAAAAATTTCAAGATATGCGGTCTTCCTCTATTTTCGGCATACACTCCGCACAAAGCAGGCATCCGCTATAAAGCAAAATGCTGTGCTCTTCAAAGCAGAACCTGATTTACGGACATAAAAAAAGCCCCGAAGGGCGTGAAGCCTTTATTTTACAAGGCTTTTAATTTTATATTTTTGTCCCTGCCAAGATTCTCCCGCTGTGCCTTCCTTTCATTTCCCATTCTCATCGCTTCCCGTTCAACCCAAGCGCACACAAATAACACCTCTGTTGCTAAAAATCCCCCTACACCACCCTCGGCAAAAACTGGTACATGGTTGTAAATATAACAAATAAAAAATACAATTGTAACGATACTGAGCATAATTGTAATAGAAAAACCGCTCCGCGTTTCCAATTGAGCTGCCGCTTCCTTCTCAAACGGCTGAGATATACCCGCATTTTCTGCCTACCGTCTTTTTTCAATTTTCAAGAGCCTGCCCAATGAGGCTTAACGCAACAAAACCCATCTTCTGCATTGATTTCTTAAGAAAAACACCGAGAGCATACGCCTTAATCAAATGGACAGGCAATGAAGGCCTTCTTTGCTTCACTGCTTTCTTATGGCGCCGGCAACGAAACGGGTGTGTGTTCTTTCTATCCCGCAGTGTTAAGGTTAAATCAAATCCGTTGTCCAGTTCAGGGCCTGAATTCTTGTGTTTAACTCTCTCAACTCCTTTGAGAGGCCATCTATCTCCTTCTGCATTTCCGAAACATTTACCGTACTGAGTATCTTTATCTCCTTATTGCTGTAGCGCTCTATCCGCTCGGAGGAATCCCGCAGGAAATCTCTCAGTATATTTATCTTGAGGGTCAGCACATCCTTTTTTGCCAAAAGGTCGGCAATACTCACGCCGTCCGAGGTGATAAAGCTGTTTGTCTTATTAATGGCCTTAATCAGTCCCTCCAAATCCACACAGCACTGATTAAGCTCCGTAATCAAAGCCTCCGGCTCCTCGGAGGGCCTGTCTCCCTCCTGTACCTTGGCGTTTAACATAAGCCTCTCCCTGAGCTGCTGTATCCGTTTCTGCAAATCCCCTCTTACATTTAATGCCTCCGCCAGCTTCATTTCCTTTTCCTCCCGACTGTTCGTCCAAATATGCTTTTTTTACAGTTTCGTTTCTCTCTCTGTATACTCATTCTATATTATTTAGACGTTTTTCCGAGAGAAAAGTTTCAAAAACATGTTTTTTAATCTCACCTTTTCCTTTGGAATCCATAGAATAAAGAAAAAGGGAGGGAAAAGGGGACAAAATACAGGCATCAATCCCTTCAGAAAATTAACAGTGCTGAAGTAATCACCCATTTTCGATTTACACATATTATATAGAAGAATCAAATTATTATTTAGTTTAAAAAGGAGGATTTACTATGGGAGCATTTGAACTTGACAGTTGTACATGCGACAAAAAGAAAAGCCTGGAAGAACAATGCATCATCGCATATAAAATTTACGACCAGTGCAGGGCACAGATTTGTTTGACTCCCGCAATGCTGGGACCGGCAAGGGCTTTAACAAGCATGAACCCTTGCATGTGCCAGGGATACGATCAGGGGGAAATCATTGTTCCTCCCGTCACAAGCACTTCCGTTTCCATCAATAACTTTCAGATTGGCAGTATTACCATTCTGAGCAAAAAGCCAAACCCCTTCCGCAACGGCTTCTGGGATGTGGAAATCAAATTTGTATTTACCTACACCCTGGTATTCAGAAACGCCTGCAATGCGGATTTGGCCCAGATTAACGCCTTCAGCGTATACAAGACAAAGGTTACACTCTACGGCGCCTGCGCATCCGATGTTGTGACAGCGACAGACCTCTTCGGTCAGTGCGCACAGCCTGCGGAATGCGGCCCGTTTGTGACAGTGGAGGCAAAAGGCGTTGGCCTTGCGGCAGAGCTTAGATTCCCATGCTGCTGTGACTGCAACTGCGGCTGCAACGACAATGAGGAGAGCCCAACGGCAGTCAATGTAACCCTCGGACTGTTCGCAATCTACAAGATTTTCCGTCCGGTCAACCTCTGTGTGGAATCCAGCGGCTTCTGTATTCCTGAGGAATGTGCGTGCGCATCCAATGGCGTCAGTGCTGTAGACAATCCATGTGATTTCTTCGACAGTCTGGAATTCCCGCTGAATATTTTTGCTCCGCCGGAGAGCTGCGGCTTTGCCGGATGTAAAAAGACCATGCCCGCTAAAAAATGCGGATGCTGAAAAATAAAGGGGTGAGGGTTATACCCTCACCCCCAACACAAAAAAGTCCCAACGGGACTTTTTTGTGTTGGGCAGAGATAGAAAGAAACTTCCAAATCCACTATTTGATTGAATAGAACAGATTTTTCAGCAGACTGAATTTTACCCTCAAACTCCCATGAAATCGGTTTTCTATTGTTACGTAGGACAGTTCGTCCTAAGACTTAACCTGTCTCACACAAGGTGGTTGTTTTCATGTCGTCGGAAATTGCAATCTGACGATTTAGAAAGGGCGGGAGAGGAAGCAGGCCCCCGCTCAATCAGGCAAATTCTAATTAATTTCGCAGCCTGATATAATCCCAGATAATATCGGCGGCTTTTTCTATGCCGCAGGAGCTGTCAATACAGAGGTGGTACCCATGGGGATTGCCCCACTCTCCGCCGGAAATGCTGTTATAGTATGCGGAACGCGCCGCATCGGAACGGGCTATACTTTTTCGGCCCGCTTCTTCTGTATCACCGTACATTTCCATTACGTTTTTGATACGGTATTCTTTGGGCGCATAGATGAATATACGGACAACATCAGCATAATCACTCAGTACATAATCGGCGGCACGGCCTACAATGACACATGACCCGCTGTCGGCAATCCTGCGGATAATCTGTTCCTGAGCAACAATCGCTTGCTGTACCACGTTTGTGCTAAGATATAAGGAACGCAGCAGATCGGGTGAATTATCGTTTATACCTGATACAAAGCAGCTGTCAAAACCGATTTCCCGAGCCGCCAAAGCGGTCATCTCTTTATAGTAGCAGGCTACCCCCATGCGTTCTGCCACAAGCTTAGCAATTCGCTTGCCGCAAGAACCATGCTCACGGGCGATTGTGACAATAACTCCTTTATGCGATGGTCGGATTACCACATTCTCCGGAACGGATTCGGTATTTTCGCCGGACTCCATTTTTTTGAAATAACGAACAGTCAAGAATACTGCAACAATCATACCGATTACGTCTGCGGCAGGTGCGGCAAAAAGTATTCCGTTGATGCCGCTGGCCGGTTGGTTTTTTTCTAATAAATATGGAATCAAAATCACAAGCGGTACAAAGCAGATTATATCACGGGTGAGAGACGCAATGACAGCCATGACGGGTTTTCCCACAGCTTGGAAAAATATTGATGACATTTTAATCACACAGGTAAATATGACAAGTGACAGGAATATACGGAATGTGCGGATTGCATATTCCAGATAAAGCGTATCATTTCCGGAACCAAAAATATTGATAATAACCTGCGGACAAATTTCAAAAATCAAAGTGGATACAATGCCCACCGCAAGTGTTGCAGCCAAAATGGTACGGTATGTTTCCTTGACACGATTATACTTTTTTGCGCCGTAATTATAGCCTAAAATCGGCTGCCCGCCCAGCACAATACCAACAACGATATTGATGACAATAGTAAACACCTTCGTTTCAATGCTGATGACGGATATGGGAATATCCTGACCGTAAACGGACAAAGCGCCGTATTTGGCAAGCATGATGTTACAGGTCAGGGAAATAATAACGATTGACATCTGCGTGATAAATGAAGATGCACCTAATTTCAAAGCGCTGCTAAAAATTTTGAAATGTGGCACAAAACTTTTCTTTGTCAGGTGAAAACTCTTTGTTTTAAAAAAGTACAATACACTGACAAGGAATGATACTGTCTGTCCAATGACCGTTGCCCATGCCGCACCGGCAATACCCATGTTCAGCGTAAAAATAAATATTGGGTCAAGAATAATATTCAAAATTGCCCCCAGTGACATAGATGCCATGGAAACAGCCGGACTTCCGTCGGCACGAATGACAGCGTTCATCATGTTCATCAGCATAAAAGCGGGGAAGAAGCAAAATACAATTGTGAAATATTCTATTGACATTCCGATTGTTTGGTCAGAAGCACCAAACAGCCGCAGCAACGGTTCTTTCCACATCGCGCAGAGTGCCAGCATGATAACACTGAGAATAAACGTTACGGTAATTCCTGTACCAACACAGTGATGAGCGTTTTGAGTGTCCTTTTTTCCTTGGCAAATGCTGAGATAGGCGGCGCTGCCATCACCGATACACCACGCAAAGGCTTGTGCAATAATGAGTATGGGAAAGACAATGCCTGTTGCCGCATTGCCAAGATACCCTAACTCACTGTTGCCCACAAAAATTTGGTCAACAATATTGTAAAGTGCACTGATGAGTAACGAGAGTATGCAGGGAATAGAAAATTTTAACAGCAGCTTTGATATTTTTTCTTCGCCGAGCATACGATTTTGATTTGTTTGTTCCATGATTATCCTCCTAATTAAAAATATAATTTTTGGAGTCTTTATCAGAGAAAAGCTACCTAAAAACTGCGAAGGACAAAAAAATAGTGCATAGAATTCATTGGGAATTCTACGCACTTAGCTGTCCGACTTAATGATGATAACATATTTTTTTTTGAAAAGTCAAGAAAACCTTTTTCTCTTAAAGCGAACACATAACCAACATTTTCATTCCGATGTGAGCGCATGAAATGTCAAATGGCTCATTTTGTTTCATTGCTCCATACCGCCGCTCACAATTCCGTTTGTCCGCTGTCACAGCAAAAATGCTGACTTCATGGACTATTTCAACTGAAATGCAAATTTAAAAAGCGGGCAGTTTAGGACAACACCCATGGATGGAAACCGCCCTTGGGCCCCCTTTCGGCTCTTGGCCCCATTGTCCGCCCCTGTACACCATTTTTACTGCCAAAGAGACAGATTTTATTACATATCTTTTTTGGTTATCCTTTTTCTGACATTTTTCATCAGACACGCACGAAAGGAGTTTCCAAGACATAAAATATAAAATGTATATCTTCTCGGAGGTGCATTCCCTTGTTCGGATTTCTTAATTGCATATTTTTATTCTCTTATGTTTCAGGCAGCAGCAATTCCTTCCCCAAGCCCCTGACGGCGGAGGAGGAAAAGAAATACCTGGAAGAGTACAAAAACGGCAGCATGGAGGCAAAAAACATTCTTATCGAGAGAAATCTCAGGCTCGTCGCCCACATTGCCAAAAAGTACTCCTCCTTCAACGCCGATAATGAGGATCTGATTTCCATCGGCACCATAGGACTTATCAAAGGCATATCCTCCTTTGACAGCAGCAAAAATATACGCCTTGCCACCTACACCGCCAAGTGTATCGAAAATGAGATACTCATGTCTATCCGTTCCTCCAAAAAGTATAAAGGGGATTTGTACCTCCAGGATACCATCGGGCAGGATAGGGACGGCAACGAATTGCCGATACGCCACTAGACAAAAGACTTATTTCACTACAAGCTCCACAGGGCAATGGTCAGATCCCATAACCTGGGTATGGATAGAGGCGGACACAAGCCTTTGCTCCATATCTCTTGAAACCACAAAATAGTCGATACGCCATCCGGCGTTATTTTTTCTGGCATTGAAGCGGTAGCTCCACCAGGAATACATTCCCGTCGCGTCAGGATAAAAATAGCGGAAGCTGTCAATAAAGCCGCTCTCCAAAAGCTCCGTGAATTTTCCCCTCTCCTCGTCGGTAAAGCCTGCGTTATGCCGGTTTGTAGCAGGATTTTTCAGATCGATTTCACTGTGGGCTACGTTTAAATCGCCGCAGAGTACAACAGGCTTTTTTTCATTGAGCTTTAAAAGATAGGCTCTCAAAGCGTCGTCCCATTCCATTCGGTAGGCAAGACGTGCATTTTTGTCCTGAGAATTGGGCACATAGCTTGTGACATGATAAAAATCCTCAAATTCCAGTGTAATCAACCTGCCCTCTCTGTCATGCTCCTCTATGCCCATGCCGTAGGATACGGACAGAGGCTTTTTCTTTGTGAACACAGCCACGCCGGAATATCCTTTTTTCTCCGCATAATTCCAATACTGCTCATAGCCCTCCAGCGTTAAATCTATCTGCCCTTCCTGAAGCTTTGTCTCCTGAAGGGAAAATATATCCGCATCCGCTTCCTTTACGTAATCCAGAAAACCTTTATTCATAATGGCGCGAAGCCCGTTTACATTCCATGAAATCAGTTTCATCCTTCTCTCCTCCTTCGTTTATGCCGGCTGTTACTGTGTTTATAACAGCAGTTTTCACCTGTGTTCTTTGTTTTTTTCCTATATTCTAACGCGGAGAACTTCGCAAAAAAAAGTTTTGCTCGGCCGTTTTGCTCCTCAAATCCTGCAAATAAGCAAACGCTGACTGCCAGCAGCCGCGTTTGTTTATTTCTCAGCTTATCTCCGCTTTTTCACGGATATTATACCATATTTCCTTTCCCTGCTACAATCAGTTTAGCGGCTTCTCCACTTTTTGTCATCCTCTTCCGCCTGCTTTTTTATATAATCCGCCCACAGAAAGGCGCCGGCTCTGTTTATTTCCTCCATAACCCTCTTTTTTTCCTCCTCCGTGCAGTTTTCCTTTCTGACAATATGTATCTCAGGCATAATACCACCTCCCAAACAGCATATGCCTCCCTCCCCTGTCCCCATTACCCAAAGTCATATTTTCTTCGGCGTCCGCTTATATTTAGTAGCAGGGAGGCGAGACCTATGAATGCCTGCATGTATCTGAGAAAATCAAGGGCAGATGAAGAAATGGAGAAATCAGGCCATTACAATACTTTAGAGAGACACAAAAAAGCACTGCTGGAAACGGCGGAAAAAATGGAGCTTACTGTTAGCCGTATCAGAGAGGAAATCGCATCGGGTGAAAATATCTCCCATCGTCCCCAGATGCAGAGGCTTTTGCAGGAGGTAGCGGAAAACAACTATGATGCCGTGCTGGTTATGGACATCGACAGGCTGGGAAGAGGAAATATGCAGGAACAGGGGCTGATACTGGATACCTTCAAGGAAAGCGGCACCAAAATAATCACACCCAACAAAACCTATGATCTGCAAAATGAGTTTGATGAGGAATACTCGGAGTTTGAGGCTTTCATGGCGAGAAAGGAACTGAAGCTCATCACAAGGCGAATGCAAAGAGGGAGAATAAAAAGCGTGGAGGAGGGCAATTACCTCTCCCCTGTTGCGCCCTACGGCTACGCCATAGAGGGGGAAGGACGAAAAAGAAGGCTTGTCATAGAGCCCGGGGAGGGGGAAGCAGTGCGGCTGATATTCCGCCTTTACGCTATGGGCCTTGGCAGCAGCACCATAGCCGGACAGTTGAACCGTGAAGGCTACGAAAGCCGTTTCCACAAGCCCTTCCAAACCCACACCGTACTAGGTATATTGAAAAATCCTGTATACTGCGGTAAAATCACATGGAAAAAGCGGGAGTATAAAAAGGACTCCTCCACACCCCGGCCGAGGGAGGAATGGATTGTGGCACAGGGTAACCACGAACCCCTCATCGAAGAAGCACTGTACGAAAAGGTTTGTGCCCGTTTGTCCCTCAATAAAAAGGCGTCCCGGGGAAACGCTGTCAGAAATCCCCTGGCCGGCTTAATCTGCTGCGGCGGCTGCGGTAAAACCATGAAGCTGAAAACTTATCCCAAAAGTCCCCCCGTCCTTCTCTGTGACAATCCCCAGTGTCATAAGTGCCGCAGCGTCAGACTGGAATGGATAGAAAAAAATCTTTTGGAAGCCCTGCAAGGGGAATACCCATCCTTTTCCTTTTCCCTTGACACTGCCGTCCCTGAAACACCGCCCGAAAGAGCATTTGAACAAAACGCTCTCCTGTTAAAAAAGCTGCGCCAAAAAAAGGATACCATTTTTACGCTTTTGGAGGAAGGCACCTATACAAGGGAAGATTTTGCCTATCGGATGGCAAAAATAGAAGCTGAAATACAGGATAGGGAAAAATATCTTACCGACTGCGAAAATAGCTGCCGCACAACCGACACAAGCAAGACAATCAGTCCCCCAAAAGATATTGTAAGCCTGTACCGCATCAGTAAAAACGCAGCATTAAAAAACCAGCTTCTGAAAGCGGCTGTGGAAAAAGCCGTCTTTTACAACGAGAAAGGAAAAAAGGGGGAGGATTACCGCCTTTTTATCTATCTAAACATTTAGCATTTGTCTATTCATGCTTCGGCAATGAAATAACCATCATAGACATCATCAGCGCCGACAATGACACTATCATTGACCAGATTGATTTGAAAATGCAGGTCGGAAAGCTTTATGACAAAATGAAACAGACGCTGAAAAAAAGAGAGCAGCTGGTACTCCAAATGCGCTACGGACTTTTTAACGGCGATGAGCTGACGCAGCGGGAAATTGCCGATATGCTCGGCATCTCCCGCTCCTATGTCTCACGCATAGAAAAAAAGGCGCTGAAAAAGCTCAATGAAGAGATGGAAAAATAAATATCCGCATCAAAAAACCCCCGCTTTACACAGGGGTTCTACATACAGATTCCAATATTGTTCATAAAAGCGTTGATTTTTTTAATGCTTTATTTTTTTGCCTTAACGGAACATGTCTACCGTCACAAAAAGCCTGTAGCCGTTTGTGACAATGCCGATTCCCACATGGGTATAATCCGGATTTAGAATATTGGTCCTTGTACCTACCGTGTTAATCAAATCCCCGTAAACACTGGAGATATTCCGGTACTGACTGGAAATTGACTCCGCCGCGCTTTTAAACTGCACGCCGTTTTGCGCCATGCGCTCAAAGGGTGTGAGCCCCTCGCCGTTAATATAATCCTCGTAATAGCCGTTTTTCATATCCTCGGAATGGCTGACCGCCGCTTTTTCCGCACTGTTGTTCCAAACCAGAAGGGAAAGCCCCTTTTTGTTTCTGGCCGCGTTTATCATGTCCAGCAGCTCCTGGGCCGCACATTTGATAGATTCCTCTGTCTGCTTCTGAGAAACCTTTTCAAGCCTTTTGTCTGTGATATAGACGCACTCCGCCGTATTGCCGTCAAAGGAAACAGTACCCTTTATGACATAATTGTCCGCAACAACCTTCTCAAAGGTGTTGCCGCTGTTTTGGTCGGTGTGAACGTCCATATAGCTTGTGGTTCCCGTCACGCCCTGGAACACAAAATCACTGGAATTTGTAAAAATATCGCTGACTCCCTTATCACTGATGCTCACCATAAGAAGATTATTCAAATCACTGTTATAGACAAGCTTGTCAAAGCCGTATTCATTCCTGTCAATACGGTCCGGCTCGCCGAATTTGGCAATGACGCTCTCCCTGCTGTCCCCGATTCGCAGCTCCTTTCCGCCGATTGTCACCGCATCCCTTGTAAACACCTCGTAGGTGCGCAGAAAGGCTGCTATGGCCTGCTCCACCGTCACAAAGTTCTTGGGGTAAAAATTGCCGTCGTAGCCGTTTAAAATCTTTTCTCCCGCCAATACATTGACCGGGGATATGGCAAAGGAGGAAAAGCTTCCGCTGTCCTTAAAGGACATGCCGTAATTCTTAGACTCGTCCACCTCCACACCGCTGGCCTTGACGGTGTTCAGTAAAAGCATTGCCAGCTGCTCCCGCATCAGAGGATCGTTTGGCATAAACAATTCATCTGACACGCCCTTTACTATGCCAAGCTCATAGGCCTTTGCCACAACGGGAGAGCTCTCGTCATGGAAGGGGCTTCCGCCCATAGTTGTGCCGCTGTTTCCTGTGCTGACTGAATAGTATCGTATGGCAAGCTCACAAAATTCCTTTCTCGTTATATTGCTCTGCGCTTTATTGAGCAGAGAGTCCGGCACCAATCCCAGAGAATAAGCCTCCATAACCTTATCCTGCGCCCAGGCACTGGCATTTGTCGTGACAGAAGCATATACGGGTATGACACTGAAGAGCATTATCAGGGCCATAATACACCCCGCCGCTCTCTTTTTTACATCCTTCATAGGTATCCCCTTTCCAAAATATTAAATATGTGTTACATGATAAAGTCAAAATATTAAGAAACGGTTAACTTTTTACAAGCTATTATATCATATCTATTTTTACTTTCAACCAGTATTTCCCGCTTTTAACAATATTTCATAGTCAAAATCTTTTTAAAATGCAGTTTTTTCTTCAAAACAGCACAATTTCAAGTATAATTTTTGGTTATTCACACAGTTTTTTTCGTGGGGTTTGATGCAAAAACCTTTTTTGATATATGACGTAAAAAAACAACGGTAACTATCTGTAGATATTCAAACAACTGATTCTAAATATAGTTTTACAGAAAGAATTGCTTAAAATACTATAGGATTTTTAAACAGATATTTTTGAAGTCTATTTTTAAAAAAACTGTCTCTATGTGTTTTTCTTTAAAGAAAAGCACTAAAAGAACACGATAGTCAGCACATTTCCGCCTACAGCGGAAAGCGGACAAAGCCCGGCGGGAGGGCTTCCCCGCCGCTCGCTTATCGCGATGCCCCCATGCGACCGGGACTCTCGCAATTATGCTAACCTCTGCCGGTACCAAACCTCTCAAACTCTCGCGGTTATAATAACCGCTGGCGGTGCCAAAGATAAATCATCCCCGGACCCTATCTGAAAAATACTGCCCAGTGAATGGTCAGCACTTTTTCACTGCGCTCAAAAGCCGCTTGCGGTGCTCGGTCTGATTTTTCAGATATTGAGGTTTGCATTTGCGGAAAATAAAATTTTCCGCCTGAGTCAAGGGGAAAACCCTTGCAGAGGTTTGGAGGCAAAGCTTCCAAAAAGAACTTTATTTAAAATCTTATACTAAAAACAAAATCTTATCAAAAACCTTTTTCTCCAAAAAAGCTTCTCAAGAATACACTATCAAAAAAATAGGTATAAAAACATTCCGCCTGTTTTTATACCCATTTCATTTTATTGAATCAATTCAGATGCTTAAAATTCAGTTCTTCCCGTCAGTCCTCAAACAAATCGTTCATGAGTCCCTGAATACGGGATTCCCTTTCCCGCATTTCCTTCTCATTTTTTACAAGAGAATACACATCGCCCTCCCTGCAATCGGGAAAAAGCCTTCTGTCAACGCGCAGTATACTGCCGTCGTCAAGCTCGATTACCGCAATGTCTTCCTCTATTCTGTCAATGGAAATATCCATCTGTCAAAACCTCCTTCTAACACCGGCTCATCCATTACTGCGGCGGCTTGCAGATGCCGCAGGGCTCGTATTTTCCTTTTACCTCACCCAAAGTAGTCTCAATTTTACTCTTACTCAGGCTCTTGCAGCCGTCCAGGTGATATTTCTTTCCCGAGCTTGTGATGTAGACAACCGTGTCCTCCGCCCTTGCGGGTGCGGCGGGTGCGGTGTCTGCTCCTTTTGCCGCGGGCAGAACGACGCCTCCAATTGTTATACGCATCTTATCCGCGTTTTTACGGCAGTCCACCGTCATGGTGTCCCCATCGCTTGCAAAGGTAATGGTGCCAAACAGATCGTTTCGCAAAACAGCAGCGTTATATTTCTCAAGTTTATCCAGCGTTTCCTCTTTAGGATGCCCATAGCTGTTGCCCTCGCCAACCTGTATGACAGCGTACTGCGGAGATACCGCCTTCAAAAACGCCTCCGTGGTGGACGTGTTTGAGCCGTGATGGCCCACCTTCAATACATTGGCGCTCACAATGGCCCCGCTTTTCAATATT
The DNA here is from genome assembly GCA_019422105.1 of Bacillota bacterium. GTDB lineage: Bacteria > Bacillota > Clostridia > Lachnospirales > Anaerotignaceae > JAHZDZ01. Next base: position 76,105 of record JAHZDZ010000014.1, read on the forward strand.
TCCTCCTCCGGCAAACCCTCTGCATCCCCTGTAAACAGGAAAGAATTGTTTTTATACTGCAGCCGTATAACGGCGGAATAATTGTTTAAATCCTCATAGCTTTCCGATACAGGCCCCACCATTTGTATGGATACAGTATCGTCCAGGGCAATCTGCACGCCCGCTTTTGCCGTGGTTACATTCAGTCCCTTTTCCTTTATGGAAAGAAGAAGGTTCTCGAAGGTTTTTGTGTTGTTTGACGCCTTGGGCATGTAAACGGCGCCAATATCAAAGGTCCTTATGATTTCCTCCAACCCGCCGATATGGTCGGAATGAGGGTGCGTGGCCACAACAGCGTCAATCTTCGTCACACCATAGTCCTGTAAAAACGCCTTCGTCTGAAGGCCTTCCTCCCGCTCACCGGCGTCTATGAGCATGGTTTTGCCGTTGGGAAGAACAATAAAAACACTGTCGCCCTGTCCCACATCAATATAATGCACCTTCAGCCGTCCGTCTGTCAGACTTCCGGGATCATACGCCTCGTTTATTTTTTCCTCCGTCTTACTCTCCGCCGCAGACATACCCTGTCCGCCCTCCGCATTGGCAGAGCAGCCTGTAAAAAATGAGCAAACCAGTAATACCGCCATAAAAAGAGCGCCTAATTTCTTCCTCAAAGTATCCTACCTCCCCATATCACAAGCATTGGTCGGTTTCCCGCACCTTTTCATTTTGTATGTATGATTCAACAGCCTTGAGTCTGCCTGTCACAGAATCCATAACAAAACCGTCAACATGAACATCCCTCGGTATCAAAGGATGGTTCCGAATCAGCTCCACTGTCTCCGCCACAGAGGTTTCCACACACTGAAAACCGCTCAGCCATTTCTCGAAATCAACGCCGCAGTATTGTATCAGGTTGATATCCTCATCCTTCACTCCCCGCGCCTTCATTTTCTCTATAAGGCTTGCGCTGTCCATATACTGTACACCGCAGTCCGTATGTCCAATCACCATAATTTCCTCCACACCCAAATCGTATATGGCAACAATAAGGCTTCTGACCGCGCTGCCAAAGGGGTGTGATACAGAGCCCCCCGCATTCTTAATAATCTTGACGTCGCCGTTTTTAAAGCCCAGCGCCGCCGGCAATAGCTCCGTCAGGCGGGTATCCATACAGGTCAGTATGGCGATTTTCTTATCGGGATACTTGCTTGTCACATATTTTTCATACTGCTTTTCCTGCACAAAATTTTCATTATATTTCAATATTTCCTCCAGCAAACAGAACACTCCTTCTTCTATATACCAACTATGTAACGGGTTCATAAAAATGATAATCCTCTGCGTTTTTTACCGGTTCCGAGGGGTTTGCCCCCCACTGACTGCGTTTGTCAGTACCCTCCCTGCAAAGACGGGGGACTTCCTAAATATCGGTTAAAAAACATTTTTTATCTTTCAGGTTTTCGCATCAACTTTTTAATTCAAGTTCTCTGTCCTCACCCCGGGCCATCTCATACCTATTCACCATGATATACCAATTTTTTATCATTGAAAAGGTAAACATTTACTTTTGACGTATTATTCTTTATACTATAGAGGTATAAGTATTTCAGTAAAGCCAGAAACTCTTCCATAAAAAGCAGAAATTATCAAATACTATCAGGAAGTGATAAAATGCCGATTGTACTGAGCACGAACGAATGGATACTGATTAACGATATTATTTACCGCATAAATTCCGAAAAGGAAATAAAAAAGGTGCAAAAAATATTTCTGGAGCTGGTTACCATTTTAATCCCCAATAACGCCAGCTGTTTTTTTCTCGCCGACAACACTAACCAAAGCCTATTGATGCAGGGCGTGGGCATAGGGCTTAATGAAAATGATTTGAACAGGTATCTGGATAACGGTCAGGACTTGGACTATATCAAGGAAATTATGGTAAGCGGCCGAAGCATGGTGTACAGAGAAACCGATTACTTTTCTGAGGAGGAAAGGGAGGCTACTGCCTATTATCAAAAATATTACGCACCCAAGGACTTCCATTACTGTATTCAGGTTACCTTTTCCCACCGCAATAAGTTTCTCGGCGTCGTCTCGCTGTACCGTTCCAAAAAAGAAAACGATTTTGACCAGAAGGATTTTTTTATACTGGATATACTCAAGGAGCATATCTCCCTGCGGCTTTTTGTCGGCGACATGAATATCGCAGAGGCCGCCCCGTCTGTGCCGATGGCCCAAAACCTTCAATCCTTTGCCGCTAAAACGGGACTGACCAAACGGGAATTTGAGGTTCTCAGCTATATCATGGACAACTATACCAATGAGGAAATCGCCGAAAAAATGGTTATCTCCATACATACTTTAAAAAAGCACATTCTTAATTTGTATAAAAAATGCAATGTCACCAGCCGCGTACAGCTCTATAAGCAGTTGGAGCATAAATAAGCCACGAAGCGCCCCCATTTCGTCAGACACACGAAGCGGAAAAGACTGAGGGATAACATCCGCTGTATCGCATTTTTTAACTGCCGCCACATAAAAAAGAGTGACAAAAGCCAACTGAAAGCATGCTTCTGCCACCCTTTTGTGTTGTCCAAAATGTCCTCTTACCGCTAGTGTGCGGACTGACGGCGTTTTTTTAATCCAGAGCGCCACTATTTTACCTTAAATTTCTCTATAAACTCGTCCTCCGTCAGTATCGGTATTCCCAGCTCCTTCGCCTTTTGGTTCTTGGAGGAAGGGGAATTTGCATCATTGTTTATCAGGTATGACGTTTTCTTTGTGACGCTTCCCGTGGCCTTGCCTCCCAAACCTTCTATTTTTTCCTGAAGCTCCCGGCGGTTTTGAAAGCGGGTGACATCCCCTGTGATGACAAAGGTCAGTCCTTCCAGAGGTAATTCCTCACGGCCGTTCTCCTCCTGTACCTTTGGAAATTGGATATAGGACATGGCCTTCTCCAAAAGTGCAAGGTTTTCCTCCTTGTGGAAATAAGCGTAAATGCTGTGGGCAATAATGCCGCCGAAGCCGTCAACCGAAACAAGCTCTTCCTCAGACACTTCCTTTATCTTCTCCATGTCATAGCCCGTATTTTTGCACAATAGCTTGGCATTGCTCAGCCCTACATGGTTGATGCCCAGAGCATAAATGAACTGGGGCATCTGAGCATTTTTGGACTTTTCTATGGCCTCCGCCAAATTGCTGTAGCTTTTTTCACCAAAGCCATCCATCTCTATAATCTCATCTTTGAATTGGCTCAGTGTATAAATATCCGTGTAATCCTTGATAAAACCCTTTTCCACAAACTTATTCAGCGTCTCCTCTGAAAGCCCCTCTATATTCATAGCGTTTCTGGAGGCAAAATGTGACAGAGACTGCACAATCTGGGCACGGCAGTTGGGATTTGTACAGTAGAGGGCCTTCCCCTCTCTGAGCTTCCTGATTTCCGTCTCCCCGCCGCAGACAAAACAGTGGGAGGGAATCTCGGCCGTACCGCTTCTTGTCAGATTTTCCGCAATCTGAGGGATAATCATGTTAGCCTTATAGACTGTTATGGTATCCCCCAGTCCCAGCATAAGCTCCTCCAATATACTCACATTGTGTACACTGGCACGGTTTACTGTCGTTCCCTCAATTTCCACAGGGTCAAACACCGCTATGGGGTTAATCAGGCCGGTTCTTGAGGTGTTCCATATAATTTCCCGAAGTGTCGTCTCAACCATCTCGTCCGCCCATTTGAAGGCGATGGAGTCTCTGGGAAATTTTGCCGTGTTGCCAAGTGATTGTCCGTAGGAAATACTGTTATAGGTCAATACCAGCCCGTCTGAGGCAAAGTCATTGTCCTGAATTTTTCCCTCAAAGAGCTCTGCCTCGGCCTCTATGGTTTCCTCTGTCACCAAGCGGTGCTCCACCACAGTAAAACCGAGGGCTTCCAGCCAGTCATACTGGTTAGTCTTCAAATCACCAAAATCCATGCCCTCCGCACTCACCAGTGTAAAAGCATAAAACATAACGTTTCTCTGGGCGCAGATCTCACTGTTGAGCTGCCTGACTGTCCCGCTGCATAGATTTCTGGGGTTTTTGTACTTTTCCTCGTCCGGCAGAGCCTCATTGATGCGCTGAAATTCCGAGTAGGAAATAATCCCCTCGCCCCGTATCACCAAGCTGCCCTGAAAGGATATTTTAAGGGGTATATTCTGAAAGGTTCTGGCGTTATGGGTAATATCCTCCCCTATCTCGCCGTTGCCGCGGGTAACGGCCTGCACAAGCTCCCCGCCGTCGTAGCGAAGCACAATGGTAAGCCCATCCAGCTTCCAGGAAAGGACGCCCTCCTTCTCCCCCAGAAAGCTTTTCAGCTTCCCCACATCCTTTGTCTTATCCAACGACAGCATACGGCTTTCATGCCTTATCTTTGTAAGGCTTGAAAGAACGGTATAACCCACCTTCTGGGTAGGACTGTTAGCGAGCACGACGCCGGTTTTTTCCTCCAGCGCCAACAGCTCGTCATACAGCTTGTCATACTCCCTGTCAGACATAATTTCATCCGCGTACTGGTAATATGCCTTTGAAGCCTCGTTTAATATCTCTATCAGTTCTCTCATGCGGTCCATAGACAGAGCCTCCAATTCATGATGTTATCTGAAATTCCTTCTGCGCGGTCTTATTTCCCCATTACAGACAGTCCGCTGCCGGCCAAACGCCACAGCCCTTCGCCTTTTTAACATTCCACCTTCTTCAGCTTCGAGAGGGTAGCCATAAATTTCTTAACACCCTTATCCTTAAAGTCCACCTCAACCTCGAAATCTGCGCCTCCCGGCGTGATTTTCGTCACCGTGCCGATACCGTATTTCGGCGCGCGGACACTGTCTCCCTCCTGAAAGTCAAGGGTTACCTTTCCGGGAGTGGGCATTGTCTTTTTCTCCTGTGTTTTCAGTCCATAGGGATTTGGCTTCGCAAATTTGTCACTCTTTGCCATGCTCAAGGGTGACTGGAATTTTACCGCCGGCCTTGCGGCGGGCTTTTCCACTAAATCAATGGGAATTTCCTTGAGAAAACGGGAAGGGGCGTTGTACTGGCTTACACCGTGCTGCATTCTGCTTTTGGCGTGGCTTAAAAACAATTCCTCCCTGGCCCGTGTAATGCCGACGTAGCAAAGACGCCTTTCCTCCTCTATCTCATCCTCGCCCCCATACATGACACTGCGGTAGCTGGGAAACATACCTTCCTCCATGCCGGTGATAAAGACATAGGGAAATTCCAGCCCCTTGGCGCTGTGAAGGGTCATCAAAACTACGGTGTTCTGATCCTGCGTGTAGTTGTCTATGTCTGCAACCAAAGCGATGTCCTCCAAAAATCCCGACAGGGACGGATCATCTGCGCTATTGATATACTCGGCAGCTTTTGTGACAAACTCGTCGATATTCTCTATCCTCATTTTGGCCTCGTCTGACCCCTCGTTGATAAGCTCCTGTAAGTAGCCAGTGCGGGTTACCACAGCGTCAATGAGTTCCGTCACACTCTGCGTCTTAGCACCTGCCATCAGGGAAAGAAGAAGCTCATAGAATTCTCTGAACTTTTTCGCCCTGCTTTTCAGCTCCGTAATCTCGTCCAATCTGCCAAGCGCTTCGTAAAAGCTGATGTTTTTCTCCGCCGCAAACACGCCTACCTTGTCAACGGAGGTATCACCGATTCCCCTTCTGGGGACATTGATGATTCTTCTAAGGGCAATGTCGTCTGATGGATTCGCCAGTATTTTTAAATAGGATATAATATCCTTGATTTCCTTCCTCTCATAAAAGCGGACACCGCCGAAAAGCCTGTAGGGGATTGTTTTCCTCACCAGAAAATCCTCCACAGCCCTGGACTGTGCATTGGTGCGGTACAGCACGGCAAAATCCTTGTATTCCCGCCCTTCTCTCACAAGCTCATCTATTTTTTCAGCAACAAAGCGCGCCTCGTCATACTCATTATCCGCTTTATAGACATGTATTATACTTCCCGTGTCATTTTCCGTCCAAAGAGATTTCTCTTTCCTTGTCACGTTGTTATGTATGACAGAATTGGCCGCCTCCAGTATGTTCTTGGTAGATCGGTAATTCTGCTCCAGCTTGATTACCACTGTATTGGGGAAATCCTTCTCAAAATCCAGTATGTTTCTGATATTGGCGCCCCTCCAGCCGTAAATACTCTGGTCGTCGTCGCCCACAACACAGAGGTTGCCGTACTTTGCCGCCAGAAGACGTATCAGCTCATACTGGGAGCTGTTGGTATCCTGATACTCATCCACCATGATATAGCGGAATTTCTCCTGATAGCGATCCAACACATCAGGACACGTTCTGAAAAGCTGCACTGTTTTATATATCAAATCGTCAAAATCAAGAGCGTTGCTCTTTTTTAATATCTGCTGGTATACCCGGTAAACCTTGGCTGTTTTTATCCTTCTGGGGTCATTGTCCGTACCCTTTTCGTAATCCTCCCAGCTGACCAGCTCTTCCTTCTGGCGGCTGATTTCCGCCATAACGCCCTTAACCGGAAACTGCTTGTCCATCAGAGGGAAATTTAACTGTTTAAAGGCTTCCTTGATTACCTTTTCCTGATCGTCAGCATCATATATGGAAAAATTTCTGTCATAGCCCAGCTTATCTATATCACGCCTTAAAATACGCACACAGGAGGAGTGAAAGGTACTGACCCAAATATCCCTTGCTGCCTCGCCTACAAGGGCGTCCACCCTCTCCTTCATCTCCCTGGCAGCCTTGTTGGTAAAGGTAATGGCCAGTATATTCCAGGGCTTAACTCCCCCCTCCACCATGTGGGCAATTCTCACCGTCAGGGCGCCTGTCTTTCCGCTTCCGGCGCCCGCCAGTATCAGAACAGGTCCCTCCTTTTGCAGAACAGCCTTCTTTTGCATGGGGTTTAACGCTTCAAATCCAATCATAATTTATCTCCAGTCCTTTTTATTTTCTGTATTTCGGGTAAAGGTCTTGAAACAGACATTATCATTTTTCAGTCTAAAACACTGTCTCTATATACTTTTCTCCAGGAAAAGAATCATGAATTTACATACAAATAAATAGGAAGTATACACTATCCCTTCTAATGTATAACTTCCCATTTTCGCAGTCAAATCTTATTCTGTAGGTTCCTTTTCCCTGGCCCTTACTCTGTCAATTGCCAGCTTATAACCATCCGTGCCATAGTTCAAAGCCCTGTTTACCCGGCTTATGGTAGCAGTGGATGCACCGGTCTTCTCGGCAATTTCAATGTATGTTTTTTTCTGATCCAGCATTTCCGCCACAGCCATTCTCTGGGCAATGGACTGTATCTCATGTACAGTACACAGATCCTCAAAAAGCTGATAACATTCCTCAATGGTGTTCATACTCAATACACATTTAAAAAGCCTGTCTGTAAGCTCATTTTTGATTTTACTGTTCATGCTATCCTACTACCACCTTTAGCTCCTATTTTCATATAATAGTATATTATCATTTTAAAGCGCTAAAGTAAAGAGTATTCTATTTTTTTAAATACGCTTTCAGATCCTCCACGGATCGGTTCAATACCAGCTCTTCGGGAAAGCCTGTTTCCGCCAAAAGCTTTACCGCATAGCCGAAATCTCCTATATGGGTGCAGTAGTGAGCGTCGCTGCCCAAAAGCACAGGCACGCCCTTTTCTTTGCACAGCAAAAGTATTTCTCCCATAACCTTGTCGCTGCCCTTTCTGAAGCCGTCAGGATAAAGGGACGCATTGTTTATTTCCAATAAGGTATGCGTCCTGTCCGCAGCGTCTACCACGGCCCTTACATCCAGAGGGTATCTTGGGTCTCCGGGATGCCCGATAATATGGATATTGGGGTTTTCCATAGCTCCCAGAAGCGCTGAGGTATTCTCCTTAACCGTGCCGAAATGAATGCAGGGCGGGTGAAGGCTTGCAATGGCTATATCAAGCCTCTCCACTACTTCGTCGGGCAAATCCACTCCTCCCTCATAGTCACAGATATTCAGCTCCGCGCCCATAAAAATTTCCACGCCGTACTGCTCCCTTGGAATGACGGAAAAGTTATTGAAAAAGGAGGGATGGGTAGTCCCCTTCATTGATGGGGCATGGTCTGTGATACCCAAAAGCCGAATCCCTTTTTTAGACGCCTCCTTGGCGTTTTCAAGCAATGTACTGTATGCATGCCCGCTGGCTAAGGTGTGGGTATGCATGTCTATGAAAAACTGCATGTCAATCAAGTCCTTTTTCTTCATTTGAATTTTTCTGTTTAAATTTTATGATACCATTTATTATACCGTTTTGTCATGGCCTTTACAAATTCTTTTTTTACATTCTGTCGTTCGTTTTTAAAAGAGTTTTAAATATTACTTCTGAAGACTTTGCCTCCAAACTCTGCAATTGTCTCCGATACTTATGCGCATATAAAAAGAAAGCCCGATTTATCAAGCTTTCTTTGCACGCCATATTCAACCGCTTATTTTCCCGCAACACACTTTAAAAGCGGCAGTTTTGAAGGACTAAGGTCAGTCATACTTTTGTTCTCTCCGTATGAATACCCGTCAAGCCCGCTCTCCTATATCTTTATCCGAAAGCTTTGTATCAGCCTGTCACAGCAATCCTCACACAAATCAAAACGCTGTGTCTCTCCGTCCTTTTGTGAGGCATAGCCCCAGCTTTTCTCAACATGAAGATAGTCCTCAAAATTGCCGAAGCTGTCCTTCTTGATTTCCCTGCCGCACATATTACAGAAAACCTGTTCCACTACCTCTTTTTCCACTGTAACCTTTCCGCGCTGTTCCATGCAAAAACCCCCATATCAGATTTTGGCAGCAAAACTTTCAATAAAGGTATTTTCCAATATTTCCTCCATAGAATACCCTGCCTCCAGAAGGGGCCTGATAAAGTCCGTCTCAATATCAGGTACATAGCTTCTGATAAGCGTGCCGCCGCCTGTAAGGGAATAATCCCCCATGGCCGCCGGGATAAAAAAGCTGCTTCCGCTTTCCGCCCTGTATTCTCCTGCCTTCGTATTTATTATACAATGGCCCCCGATACAAGTATACAGGTAAAATTTGCGCCCGTTTGCTTTAAAATCCAGCTTTCCAGAAAGCTCCACCTTCTCCAGCGCCAAAGACTGGTTCGCCACAAAATATACCTGGCTGCCTCCGTTTTTAGGAACGGCCAGCCCCTTTACCCTGTCAATTTTTCTGTCTACCGAAAAATCAATTGCCTCCATCGACTTTTTAATGTGCAAAGGTCTGGGCCTGCCGTTGTTACCCTTTCTCTCCCAGTCATATACCCTGTAGGTTGTATCCGAATTCTGCTGCACCTCAGTCAGAAGAATACCTCCCCCTATGGCGTGGACAGTACCGGCAGGAATATTGATAACGTCACCGGCCTTTACAGGAATTTCCTGAACATAATCCAACAGCCTTCCGGCTCTCAGGGCATTTCTCAAGTCCTCTCTGCCAGTGCCCGCCTTCAAGCCCGCAATAAGCCTTGCGCCCTCGTCCGCGTCAATAACATACCAGACCTCGCTTTTTCCAAAAGCCACATTTTCAAGCTCTCTTGCCTTTGCGTCATCAGGATGTACCTGTACAGAAAGCCTGTCCCTGGCGTCAATAATCTTTACCAGCAAAGGAAACTCCTCATAGTCAAGCATTTCGCTGCCCAATATTTCCTTTGGATTTCTTTTAATGGCTTCCAGAAGAGAATACCCCTTCCATTCCCCATTTCGTATCACACTCATGGCGTCTTTGCGGCAGGTAATCTCCCAGCTCTCGCCAATCGTATCACTGGGAAGAACCCTGTTATACACTTCAGACAGCTTCCTGCCGCCCCAAATTACATCCTTATAGATAGGCTCTATCATAAACGGATAGTACATAATAACCTCCAAAACCGATACAATATCAGACAAAAACTGTCATCGGCTATATACTTAAAAGCGGAAAAAAGGCGCTTAAGCGCACATACAAGCCTGCTTGTCAGAGTGCGCAGCATAAGCCGGCAATTTGCATAGCAAAGGTACCTGTCGCCAGCAAGAAAGCCGGACGATGCAGCGGCTTTTGCCCCAGGCAAAAGTGATGAACATGAAACCGCAGGTTTATGAGTATCTCCGCTGAAATTTATTGCCATATTCAAAAAATTAACGCGAAGAACCTCGTAAAACAAAAGTTTTACTCGGTCGCGTTGCTCCTCGAATCCTTCAAAGAAGCACTCTTTGCCTGCAAAGCAGCCAGATTGCTTCTTTTTTGAATTCTCTCCGCTTTTTCACGGACATTATACCATAAAAACGCATTATATGACATAACAAATTACTTCCCACTATGATATTATTTTCCATAGAAGCTCTATAAGCTTCCTTCATTCTATTTTAAAATCCCCCGAAAGGTGATAGAATGAAAAATAGCTGCAAGGCGGCTATTTTAGCGGATGAAAGGTTTTGTAATCAATCGTTTCCAAAACAGTCTGATTACAGGGAAACATATAACAGGAGGAAGGAAAATGGAAATTGATCTCAAACACTGTACTCTCTGTCCCAGAAACTGCGGCGCGGACAGAACACAGTATGAAGGCTACTGTCGCGCGGGGGTTCTCCCCACAGCTGCACTGGCGTCCGTCCACCAATGGGAGGAACCCTCTATCAGCGGTACGAAGGGTTCCGGTACAGTCTTTTTTTCAAACTGCAACTTAAAGTGTATCTTCTGCCAAAACTATGAAATCAGCAGTCAGCATTACGGCAAAGAAATATCCATTGAACATCTGGCGGATATATTTCTCAGTCAGCAGAACAAGGGGGTTCATAATCTGAATCTGGTATCCCCCGGCCATTTTCTTCCACAGGTGAGGGAATCTCTCCTGCTGGCAAAAAAGAAAGGCTTGACCCTTCCCGTCGTCTATAATACAAACGGATATGAAAAGGCGGAAAGCTTGCGGCTGCTGGAGGGTCTCATTGATATTTACCTGCCTGATATCAAATATTACAGCGGCGTCTATTCCGCTGAATATTCCAACGCCCCCGATTACTTCCCTTTTGCCGCCGCCTCCCTTAAGGAGATGGTGCGGCAGGTCGGCCCGAACCAGTTTGATGAAAAGGGTATTATGACAAAGGGCGTTATCATACGCCATCTGGTGCTTCCGGGGCTTAAGGAGGATTCCATGAAAATTCTGGACTGGATAAAGGATACTTTTGGGGACAGTGTTTATGTCTCCCTATTAAACCAATACACACCTATGTACAAAGCGGCAGAGCACAAAAAAATTTCCCGCCGCCTGACTACCTTTGAATACCAGAAAGTAGTAGATTATTTCCTGGAAATCGGACTGCAAAACGGCTATGTGCAAAAAAGAACCTCTCAAAGCGCCGCTTATACTCCTGCCTTTGATTTAAGCGGTATTTGAGGGGGTTCCGTATGTTTGTCAAAAGCCTATGTTTTTAATCAAAGTACATAAGAGCTCTGCATTTATAGTAACTTTTCTTAAACCCATATATTTTAATCAAAAATCCAATTATCATCTGGCATCCGAAATATATATCCTGTAACTTTTGCCTGAACAGCTACCGTGCATCTTTGGTAAAAAAGTACATAGAGATGATTTTTTATTTACCGCACCAAAAAAGGCTTCGGAAACCGCACCGGAGCCTTTTCTCTCTTTCCCATACTACATCCTCTGCCTTACCACCTCATACATCAAAACAGCGGCGGCAACGGAAGCGTTCAGTGATTCCGCCTGCCCCGGCATAGGAATTTTAATAAGTTCATCACACAGTGAGGCGGCCCTTTCCGTAAGGCCGTTTGCCTCATTGCCTATCATCACCGCAGACGGTCCTTTCAGATCAAAATCATACATCGGACGCTTTCCTCTCAGATGAGCGGCATAGGTTTTGATTCCCCTCTCACGGAACAAGGGTATTATATCTTCAAGCTCTGCATCCTGCACAATGGGAATATGAAAAATGGAGCCCATTGTGGCGCGCAGCACCTTCGAGTTGTATAGATCAACGCTGCCCTTGCTCAAAAACAGGCCGTCCGCTCCCACAGCGTCGGCAGTGCGTATAATTGTACCCAAATTTCCGGGGTCATTCAGCGCTTCCGCCACAATAAAAAAAGGATTTTTGCTTATTGAAAGAATTTCCGACACGCTGTATTTTTTTTGGCGAACAACCGCCAATATCCCCTGGGGCGACAGGGTATCGCTTATGTATTGGAATACGGCGTCCGAAAACACAGTGACCTTCGCTCGTCTGCCGTAGGTCTCTATGCCGTTTTGCCTGGCAAAGGTTTCAGACACCGCATACTGCATTACCTCATAGTCAGAGGGTATCTCGTCAATAAAGCGCAGGCCCTCCGCTGTAAAAACACCGTCTCTTTGCCTGTCCTTTTTATTTTTCAGCCCGAGCAGATATTTTGCCGCCGCATTTTTTGTACTCTCAATCAAAAAATATCACCTTTGCTTGCCTTTGTATAAAAGTGCTGTATCTGTTTATTCTCTCCCAAAACCACAGCAATATCATCCTTTTCAAATTTTCTGTCCGCTCTTGGGGACGCCTCAATTTTACCCTTATGCTTGATAGCCACAACGTTCAGCCCGTATTTTGCCCTGATTTCCGTCTGTGCCAGCGTTTTTCCAATCCACTCGTCTATCACTTCAATTTCGGCAATACCAAATTCCTCTGACAGCTCCATAAACTCCACAAAATTGCCGTAGAGCAGGCTGTTGGCAATTCTCACACCCATCTCCCTCTCCGGGAATATGACCCTGTCGGCGCCGATTTTTTCCAGTATCTTCTTTTGCATCTCATCCTGGGCCTTCGCAATAATATAGGGGATTCCCAGCTCCTTTGCAATGAGAGTACCCATAACACTTGCCTCAAGGTGGCTTCCGATGGAGACAACCACAACGTCAAAGTTGCCGATGCCTAAAGCGCGCAGGGATAATTCATCCGTAATATCAGCCCTGACGGCATGGGTAACAAATTCAGACGCCGCCTGCACCCTTTCAGGGCTCTCATCTACCGCCATAACATCACAGCCATTTTCCGAGAGAGACTTCGCTACACTCATTCCAAACCGTCCAAGACCTAAAACAACAAACTGCTTTCTTTTTGCCATATGATAATCTCCTTTTACAAGTAAATTGCCTTATCCAACCATTATTTTCCCCTCAGGAAAATGATAGGGAGCACTGTACTGGCTCTGTTTTTTCGCCAGCGCAATGACAATTGTGATTGGGCCGAGCCTGCCGATAAACATGGCAAACGCGATAATCAGCTTACCGGCCGTGGATAGATACGGGGTAATGCCTGTTGTGATTCCCACCGTTCCAAGCGCCGACACCGTCTCAAACAGTAAATCTATAAACTCATGCTCGCAGGCCATATTCTTTTCCGTAATGGTCAGCACCATGGTAATGGCTATCGCCGCCCCAAGACTGATAAGAAAAATAGCCAGCGCCCTTTGCAGTATCTGAAAAGGGATATTTCTTTCGTAAATATTGGTTGTCGCGCTGCCCCTTACAACCGACAGCACAGCAATGAGCAAAACGCCGATAGTCGTTGTTTTAATGCCGCCCGCTGTACCGGAGGGAGAACCGCCGATAAACATGAGAATAATGCTCAAAAATTTGGAGGCATAGGTCATGCCGCCCTGATCGATGGAATTAAAACCGGCCGTACGAAGGGTAACGGACTGCATCAGGGATGCGAGGGTTCTGTTTCCGAGAGTCATGGATCCCATTGTTTCTGGATTACTGTATTCCAGAATAAAAAAAAGTATTGCACCCCCAATTATCAGAAAGGGGGTGATTGTCAGCACAACCTTGGAGTGGAGGTTCAGCTTTCTAAGCGCTATTTTAAAGCTCGCCTTGTTGTCATGGTCAAAGCGCCTTTCCTTGCTTAAAATGTTTTCCTTCGCCGTTTTGTATATATCTACCCATACAGTAAAGCCCAGCCCGCCGATAACAATAAGGGACATAATAATCACATTGACAATGACATCCCCGCTGTAGGGCACAAGGCTTTCCTTTCCGATGACATCAAAGCCGGCGTTACAGAAAGCGGAAATGCCGTGAAAGATACCCATATAAATGCCACGCCCGATACCGTAATCAAAGGAAAACCGTACCGCCAGTATCACAGCGCCAATGGACTCGAAAAATACTGTGCCGATAATAATTCTCTTGACAAGCAGCACCATACCGGAAAGAGAATTCAGATTCAGGGATTCCTGTATCAGCATCCTCTCCTTCAATGTTATTTTCTTGCCCGCAATGACAAGAATCATGGTAACAATGGTCATAAAGCCAAGGCCGCCAATCTGTATCAGGGAAATAATAACAATCTGTCCAAATACCGTCCAGTGCTCCAGAGTATTGACGACAATGAGCCCCGTAACACATACGGCGCTTGAGGCGGTAAACAGGGCATCCACAAAGCCAATGCTCTCCCCGCTCTTACTTGCGGCGGGAAGCATCAAAAGGCAGGTGCCTATCAGTATGATAATTAAAAAGCCGAAAATAATAAACTGGGTCGGCGTTAACCCAAAAAGATGCCTGAAGTTTCTTAGTGCTTTCTGTCTGGACATAATATACCTTCTTTAAGTTTTAATTGTATCTTGCCGTTTCATTACGTCATTTTACCATAAAAGCGGAGAGAAAAATCTTAGGAAGCACACATTAAATTGTGCGGCATAAGCAGCCATTTGCGCAGTAAAGGTACTGGTCACCGGCAAGAAAAATTTATTATTGCTATACCACAAATTTACACGAAGTACTCCGCAAACTAAAGTTTGCTCGGCCACTTGCTCCTTGAACCCTTCAAAGAAGCAATCCTTCCCCGTAAGCAGTCAAGCTGCTACTTTCGCCTACTCTTTGCTTGTTCAGGGATTATACCACAGACGCAAAGCTTAACTCCAAAAAACTTCGTTTTTTCTCCTTCGCGTAGCGCGGTGAAACAAAAAAGCAATCGTCAGCAATATTCTATTGCCTCCTATGCTTTTTTTGTTTCTGCTTTGCTTATTCACGGATATTATACCACAAAGATTTGTTAATTCAATATAAGGTCGTTATAAAGAACCTGTTAAATTCATGTTAAAAGATGCTTTGTTTTTAAGCATAGCCAAATTTTGTATGTTTTTTACAGCCGAAGTATGATAAAATAAGGAAAATTAAGAATCTGTTGAAAGGTGGGGACAAATTTGTCAGGTTCAATCTTTGGTAAAAATTTCCAAATATCTACGTGGGGGGAGTCCCATGGCAGGGCATTAGGCGTAATTATTGACGGATGTCCTTCCGGCCTTTTGTTGAGTAAAGAAATGATACAGACAGACCTGGACAGGCGGAAACCCGGCGTTTCCAAATTTACAACCAAAAGGAGGGAGGAGGACAGGGTAGAAATTTTGTCAGGTGTCTTTGAAGGAAAAACAACAGGCACCCCTATTTCTCTTGTCATCCAAAATCAGGATCAGCGCTCCGCAGACTATTCCCAGATTGCCTCCGTCTACCGTCCCGGGCATGCAGATTATACCTTTGATAAGAAGTACGGACTGCGGGATTACAGGGGCGGCGGACGCTCCAGCGGGAGGGAAACCGCCGCCCGGGTTGCCGCCGGGGCTGTGGCGAAGGGAATACTTCGGGAGCTTGGCATTTCTGTGAAAGCCTATACCTATTCCATTGGGGATATTGCCATAGATTACAGCCGCTTTGACGAGAACGAGCGTTTTCAAAATCCTGTTGTCATGCCGGATAAGCTGGCGGCAGAAAGAGTGGCGGCGTATCTGGATGAGTGCATACAGCAGGAGGATTCCGCCGGAGGCGTTGTGGAATGTGTCATTTCAGGAATGCCTGCCGGTATAGGCGAAACGGTTTTTGACAAGCTGGATGCTTCTCTGGCAAAGGCCATGTTTTCTATCGGCGCGGTAAAGGGCTTTGATATAGGGCTTGGCATAGAGGCCGCCAGAACAAAGGGCTCCCATTGCAACGACTTCTTTACGCTGGATAAAAACCGGAAGGTGTGCAAGGAAACGAATCACGCAGGCGGCATACTGGGCGGCATGAGCGACGGCTCTCCTATCCATATGCGCGTTTATTTTAAACCAACGCCGTCCATATACAAAACACAAAAGACAGTCAATATAGACAGCCAGGAAATGGAAATCAATATTAAGGGCAGGCATGACCCTGTCATTGTTCCCCGTGCCGTTGTGGTGGTGGAGGCTATGGCAGCCGTGACGGCTGTGGATTTGCTGTTCCAGAATATGGCGGCAAGAATGGACAGCTTAAAACGATTTTACTGTGAAAAATAAGGGGCGAAAGCCCCTTTTTGCGTTAAACCAAAGGAGGGAAATATTTTGGCTCAGGCCATACTGTCCCAAAAAGGCTCCCCTTCTGCCCTCCCTTTTGCGAAAAATAAAATTGCTATACAATCAGCCTCCCTTTCCCCCTTCCCCTTTGTCACAATTCCGCAGAAAAAAACATATGATAAGTATAAAACCTTTTTCGGAAGCGGAAGTCAGACAAAAGGGAGATGGGACAATGATAGAAATCAGTCTTTGCATGATTGTAAAAAACGAGGAGGACGTCATAGGAAGATGCCTGGAGAGTGTGAAGGATATTGCGGATGAAATTAATATTATTGATACAGGCTCTGTAGACAGGACTAAGGAAGAAGCGCAAAAATATACAGACAGAATATTTGATTTTGACTGGATAGATGATTTTGCCGCAGCGCGTAATTTTTCTTTCTCCAAGGCGACAAAGCCGTATATCCTGTGGCTTGATGCAGACGACGTGATCCTTGCGGCTGACAGAAATGCCTTTTTGGAGCTGAAAAACAGTCTCAGGGAGGATACGGATTTTGTCATGATGAAATATAACACCGCCTTTGATACAGACGGCACGCCCACAGTGGTCTACTACAGGGAAAGGCTCATGAAAAACGACAGCAGAGTAAAATGGCTGGGAGCGGTGCATGAAGTTATCACACCCTATGGCAATATTGAGTATTCCGATATTGCCGTTACACACAAAAAAATGCATCCCGCCGATATGGACAGAAATCTCCGCATTTTTGAAAAGGTGATAAGGGACGGAGGCGTACTAGATCCAAGGCAGCAATTTTATTATGCCCGTGAGCTTTATTACCATAAGCGCTACAGGGAAGCGGTTGATGTGATAAAAAGTTTTTTGGATTCCGGCAGGGGCTGGGTGGAGAACTGCATAGACGCCTGCCAGCAGATGGCTTATTGCTATTATGGGCTCGGCGAGCCGAAAAACGCTTTGGCGGCCTTATTGAGAAGCTTTGAATTTGACGAGCCGAGGGCGGAAATATGCTGTGACATAGGCCTGTATTTTTTTGATTATCAGCGTTATGAAACAGCGGTTTTCTGGTATAAGCTGGCTTTAGACCGTGAGCGGAGGGATACGGGCGGCGGCTTTGTGTCTATAGACTGCTACGGCTATATCCCCTGCCTGCAGCTATGTGTCTGCTTTGACAGGCTTGGGGACAGAAAGCTTGCAAAGCAGTATAACGATTTGGCAGCCATGTATAAGCCGGAAAGCCCTGCGGTGCTGTTTAACAAAAAATATTTCGCGTCAATAGAGTAAAAAGGTCAAATTGCCACGGACTCTGCCTTTGCTTTATTTACCGACTAAACAAATATTTTTCCGAAATGCTTCTGCCACATTGTTTGAAAAACGGATGGTTTTGGCACATAGGCGGTGCAAAGCAATCTGTCAGAACTTTGCACAAAACAAGACTTTGCTTTATTTGCCGACTAAACAAATATTTTCCGAAATGCTTCTGCCTCACCTGTATGAAAAACGGATGGTTTTGGCAGATTCAATGCGTATTCAAAAGCAGGGACTCCCTCTTTAAATTTTATTCAGAGTGAGTCCCTGCTTTTTTTATAGTATACTCTTGTAAAACACACTTCACCATTTTTTAATCAAAAAAAGGCATTAAAATCGCATAGGATTTTAATCAAAAATTCTATACTAAAACCTTAAAAACAAAAACATTTCTATGTACTTTTCTTCTAGAAAAGTACCAAAAGAAACTGGGAACTGGCGCAAGGCCCCCAGACTCTGGCAGCGGAAAGTATGAATCGGCAGAAAAGAGCCGAACGCCGTAGGCGGCTTTGCGTTAGCAAAGTTCTGACCATTCCGCCGAGCGAAGCGAGCTTTGCGACTGAAGGCGCAAATGTTGACCATGAATCCCGAAGATAGACGGGACGGTCATAGACCGCTTTTCCTGAAAGGAAAAGTTCTGACCATGAATCCCGAAGATAGACGGGACGGTCATAGACCGCTTTTCCTGAAAGGAAAAGTTCTGACCATGAATCCCGAAGATAGACGGGACGGTCATAGACCGCTTTTCCTGAAAGGAAAAGTTCTGACCATGAATCCCGAAGATAGACGGGACGGTCATAGACCGCTTTTCCTGAAAGGAAAAGTTCTGACCATGAATCCCGAAGATAGACGGGACGGTCATAGACCGCTTTTCCTGAAAGG
>JAHZDZ010000015.1:0-21089 GCA_019422105.1 Bacillota bacterium
TATTATACCATAAAAGCGGAGAAAGCAGGCTGCACAGAAACAATACTGCAAGCTTATTTGTAAGAGATTGTTTCGGGTACAGACTATTTGCGCAGCAAATGTACGAATAAACCGCAGGTTTATGAGTATCTCCGCTGAAATTTTTTCAAAACCTTCGGTTTTGCTCAGTCGCTTTAGAATCACTCCCTGCCCGCTGTGTAATCTGGTAGAACCTTTTTTGCTTCACTTCGCTTTTTGACGGAAATCTATTGTTATTATACTTAAATAATATCACAATATAAAATGCTTTGTATACTAAAATGAAAGGTAAATTCCGCCCCCCGCTGTTTTTGTGACACAATCCTTTCCTTTTTTTAAATATTCCCATTCTTCCGGATTCCTATTAAGAGACTGTTTTCTTATGTATTCAAAGGATATGAGCTACAGGGCAGCTGTTTGCAAAAAGAAAGAACCGTCATTGGCCTGTTGCGATGACGGTTCAAATGGTATTACTGCTTATTATGTATTATTGTTTCGCTGAAGTAGAGCAGGCCATCAAATAATAATCATTCTGGTTGAACTGAAATGTTCCGGCCTCTGTCATTCGCCCTTTCCTTGTATGAGCGGCAATAGAGCGCTGGTTAATTTGATTGATAAAGGTGGCCATGATTGGATAGCGTTCTTTCATATTGGACAGAGATGCATAAAATACCTGTTCAAATAAACCCGTGCCCCGCACAGACTTATCAATGCAGATTGGCCCATATTGGTATGAGTTGTTAACTGTCAGAGTCTGTCCATCAAATGTGAATTTAGGCAATTGTTCAATCATGTAAGTAAAGAAAGGCCATTCTGACCAAAACTCCCAGGACGCTGCCATTGCAAAAGCAAGAACTTTTCCATTTTCCTTTGCGATTGTAACACCATTTTCTTTTGTAATAAGAGCCGCAAGCTGCTGCTCTGTCATATTCGTTGTTACAAATCCGTCTGATTTGTCCTCTACATAATTGACATGATTTGCTTTCAGCAAGGCAAGGATTCCCTGTACATCCTCTAGGGTTGCTTGTTGTACTATCATATTGCTTCCTCCTTAATCGACTTTTACTTATGGTATGAGAACATTGCAATAAATTTTACTTCCATAGCTATGAGCCACAGTATTTCTCAAATTCCCCATCCGTTTTCGAAATATGTTCCTTTCGTCTTTCCATTTATAGAATACATATCACAATTTCATTCCGCTCTTAACAGTTTTTTCATTATTCCGTCAGAACGGTTAGGTATAGGTAATACTAGTTTACCAACATGGCATGCTAAGATCAGCAAATAGATGTCTAAAATGATTACCGTTGTCCATATAAAGAGATTTCCTTCTGCTGCCTGGAATTATATTCCGCTGTCACTTCTGCTACACTGCTACCTTGACAGATCTGCTGACTCAATTCCCGCACTGTATCCCACACATTAAAATGTAACCTGAAGTCCTGATTTGGAATTTGACCGCCTCCGGCTACGCAGGAAATAATAGGGCCCGATTGAGGAATATCCGGGGCCGTTGCATTTCGGGATGAAGAGATCCTTCCCAAGTTTTGTGCAAAGGCGTCAAGCGTATTTGTCTCTCCCAGGGCCTCCACAATGGTGATGGCCGCTTCCAGATGTTCTGAGCCCGGATTAACAGCAAGTCTCTGATCTGCACCCACAACACAGATAGAACCGTTTTCCAGTATTGGCAGAGGCGTCATTTCAATTTGAAAAGGATAACCCTCAAATGTTTTTCCACGGTAGATCGCACATATAAAAGCACATTTTTCTTCTCTGAAAAACTCCTTTTCTTCTTCGCTGGACGGAAGCGTACCGAGCGCCGCCTCCGAATCCATATATCCCTTGTCGATCATCATTTGAAGAAAGGAAAAGCCCTTTTCAATATACTCGCCAACCGCCGTTGTGCCCTCCGACAGTGCTGCCAGCTTTTGCTCTGTATTCTCTCCCTGGTAAATGTCATAAAGTCCTGCACACATGACAGGAACTGTCAAGGCAAAGTCCTTATTCGCACCGTAGGGGAGAACTCCGTTATTTTTCAACGTCTCACATACATTCAGGAACTCTTTCAGATTTTTTGGCACCTCCAGATTATATGTTTTCAGCATATCCACATTCCACACAAAGCCAAAACAGGTATAGGACAGAGGCAGAGAAAATACTTTCCCATTATAAGTGCTCTGGATCAGTGCGTCCTGTGACAGATTTTCCACGCACTTCAAATCGGACATATCATAAATATATCCCCTTTCATCAAACTCCAATACATCCTCCGCAGGAATCAGATACAAATCGTCTGCGGTTCCGGAGGAAAGGCGCTTTAACAGAAGTTCTCGATAGGACAACCCTTCATCCGCATAAAAACTCGCAGAATCGCTGTAAAGAGCAATGTTTGTGTTTTCGTCCTGATTCAAAACCTTTTTGCAGTATTCATCAATTGCATCTGAAACCGTTTCATTCTGTGTAAAAATGGTTACCGGGGTTTCCGGTATACTCTCATCCAAGTATAACTCAGAAGCGGCATCTCCACAGCCGGACATTAACAATGCCGCGACGGTACCCGCCAAACAGCTTTTTACGATTGACCTATTCATCATATATCCTCCGATTCGTTCGTGTCATTGAAAAACTGGCGAAGTGTGCCAAACAGCTTATTCAGCTCTAAAGGCTTTCCAATATGAGCATTCATTCCCGCGTCTATGCACCTTTGTATGTCCTCCTTGAAAACATCCGCTGTCATGGCAATTATCGGAATCGAGGCGGCATCAGACCTGCCCGAGTTTCGGATTGCTCTCGCAGCCTCAAACCCATTCATTTCAGGCATGTGAATATCCATGAGAATCGCCTTGTAATACCCCACACCATTGTTTAAATAGCGCTCAAGCGCCTCTTTTCCGTTCCTGGCACTGTCCACCACAGCACCGCTGCTTTCCAAAAGCTCCACTATAATCTCTCTGTTCAGTTCATTATCCTCCACAGCCAGGATACTCATTCCGTTCAAGAGTTCCGTAGCCTCCGGCTTCCGTTTGTCGGGTTCCTCTCTCTGCCCCTGCGTGAAGTTTTTCAATTGTTCCAAAAGATTGGTCTTAAAAATCGGTTTCGTCAGAAAACCGCTGATTCCCACTCTTTCTGCCTCTTCCTTTACACTTTCCCAATCCGATGATGACAGCAGAAGGACAGGTATCTCGCCGCCCAGCCGCTCCCTGATTCTCTTTGCCGTCTCCAAGCCGTCCATACCGGGCATTCTCCAGTCAAGTATGATAATGCGGTAATCATCTTTTCTAATATGGGCATTCCAGACCTCTTCAATTGCCTCCTCACCGCTCAGGGCACACTTTACTTGCATACCGCTTTCCTGTAATATCAGGCTGATGCTTTCCAATGCATCCTTATCATCATCCACAATGAGCACCGAGCAGCCTGCCAAATCGGGAAGAGTCTGCTGCTTTTGCACCGGAAGTTTCAGAGGAATTTCCACCGTAAAGCGGGATCCCTCCTGCTCTCTGCTCTCAACCGAAATACGTCCCCCCATTAAATCCACGATGCTCTTTGTGATTGCAAGTCCCAGGCCCGTTCCTGTTACCTGGCTCATCCGACTATCCTCAGCCCTTTCAAAGGGCGTGAATATTCTCTTCAAAAACGCTGGACTCATGCCAATTCCATTGTCCTCCACCACAAACCTCATCTGTATCGTATCTGCATCTACCTGCATTTCCGTAATTTGCAGACTGATTTCGCCGCCTTCCTGCGTATATTTCACCGCATTTGAAAGAAGATTCAGCAGAATCTTTTGCAGGTGCAGCCCATCGCTGATAACTGTGTCGTGCTCCAATATCTGCGAATTCAACCGCATACTCTGGCCCTTTTTATTAATATCAGGCTTAATAAAAGTAATTAGATTTTCAATCAGGCTGGGCAAATGAACAGGTTCTTCCTTTAAATCAATTTTCCCGCTCTCGATTCGCGACATGTCCAAAACCTCATTGATAAGCGCTAACAGGTGCTCCGAAGCCGCTGTAATTTTGTTCAGGCAGGATTCCACCTTATCCCGGTTATCCAGATTCTTTAAGGCAATGTTTGTCATGCCTACAATACCATTCATCGGTGTCCTGATATCGTGGGACATGGAAGAAAAAAATGCGGTTCTGGCCCGATTGCTGTTTTGAGCCTGCGCAAGGGCATCCGCCAACTGTTCACGCATATTGTGCTCACTGGTTGTTTCATGAAACACAGCGAGGTATTGGCCATAATCCGCTGGAATCATATGAACTGCAATCCAGCGCTTCACTTCGTTTGGACCGATTCCTACCATGGCCTCCCTGGTGATCTGCTCCTTCAGCGTACCGCCCAGGAAACTGCTTCTGGCGCTGTCCTCCTGCTTCACACCACTGGCTTCAAATACCTGCTCCGGACTCTCCTGTACCTGCTGCGGAGTAATGCCCAAAAGCCCAGAAAGGTTGTCCGATACCAGCTCCACTCTCCTTTGGGCAGGCGTATAGAGCATAAACGCAAAATCTATATTGGCAGAAAGATTTCCAAACAGCTTCTCCCTGTATTCCTTTTGTTGAACATCTGCCTTCATGGACTGCCTTCCCGCCAAAAGAGCAGCGACAGAAATCCCTCCAATTAAAAGCAGTGCAAACATCATACAAAGCATAGTAATGATGGGCGTTGCCTCCTGCTGAAGAACCGTTCGGGGAATTACTGTGATCAGATAACACCCCTGAGGCGCTTCTACCGGAAGGAAGCCCAAAAGGGATGCTTGTCCCCCATTCATAACGGCAAGCGTCCCGCTTTTCCCGTCTTCAATTACCCGGCGGAGTGTATCCTGTACAGCCGCATCATTGCCCTGCTTTGCAAGGTAACCGTAGATGTCTGCCGCCGCTGCGGTTCCCTTGGATTTGATAATAAAAGTACCGCCACTGTCCACCACATAGGCAGAACCTTCCCCGTTATGAAAGGTAAAAAGTGTGGGAAGATTATAATCATTGATAATCCTGTCCGCATAGACTGCCCCCGTCTGTCTCCCTTCTGTCATGACAGGCATCTGATATGTAATCTGAATCCGGCCGCTTGGGCCGTGGTAAGGAACTGATACACCTTCCTTCCCCTCAGAAAACGCTGTCTCATCAAACAGAAAATCTGACACAAGAGTGGAAGCGCCTTCACTGTCAACTCCCTCTCCAGCCATATTGACATAAGAGAAGCGGAAGAAATCTGTAGAGTCAGCGTACTCCCGCAGTGTTGTCTCAATTGCTTCCTCCTTTTCCAAAGCAAGCAGAACCGACAGTGTTGATAAAAGCTCCTGATCCAAGGTAATTTTATTGTTCAGCCCTTCGCTGATCATTCGGCTGGAGGTTAAAAGGTTCTGATTGGCGCTCTTATTCATTCTGCCGATAATCTGTACCAAAAAAAAGCTGGAGACAGACAGAGCAAGCGCAAAAATTCCCGCAGAGACAGCCAGTATGACAAGTGGTTTTGTTTTTGCTTTTATCTTTGCCCTCATGTAAGTACCTCCAAGTTTTTTATCTCCGATTGATTCGGGCTGTCCTGAAATATCCCGCCAATCCATCAATTCATATATTTTTCTTTAAACGCTGCAATTGATATGGGTTTACTAAACAAAAAGCCCTGCACCGTTTTGACACCGTATTCCCTTAACATATCCAGTTGCCGCTTATCTTCTATGCCTTCTGCAATTAATTGAATGCCCATCTCATTACACATTTTTGTCATTGTCTCTATTATTACTTGCGCTCTTTTATTTGAGATAATATCCTTTACAAAACTCTTGTCTATTTTCAATACATCAATTTTCACCAATGACAGCAGCGCTAAATTTGAGCTTTCTACGCCAAAATCATCCATTGCAACCCGAAATCCAGAATTTCTTATTTGATCTATTCTAGTTATCAACGTATTCAAATCTGTGAAAATAGCACCTTCTGTAATTTCTATTTCCAAATATTTTCTCTGCACACCATATTTTTCGCTGATCGCTTCGATCCTTTTGATGAAGCTGTCATCCATAAAAGTGACCTTAGAAAAATTACTGGATATGGTGAAGGACGGGTTTCCCTGCTTCATCCAAACACTTAAGGTTTTGCATACTTCTTCAAATACATAGTAATCAATCTTACTGATAAGATACGTGTCTTCTAAAACTGGTATAAATTTGTCCGGCGTTATGATGGAACCATTTTCGTCCTGATAGCGAATCAAAGCTTCCGCGCCAACTATCCTGCAATCGTCCACATCTATCTTAGATTGTAAATATACCTGGAAACTGCTGTTCTTTATTTTCTTATTTAGCAAATCAGGATCAGCTAAAGATTTCATTACTTCATTGTTATGTCTGTATCGGCTGGAAGCATGATTTCCCTGATAAAATCTCTTTTTATCATCATACATTAATTCATCGGCATCTTTTATAATATCCTGAATAGAAGCGCCTTCTTTATTCCACTTACACCCTATCGCTACCTGACATTGACTCTCTTCAAAAGCATTTTTTAATAACTGAACCTTATCATAAAAAAAATCCTCAGTGATATCCTGATAAATAATTACAAACTCATCACCGCCGATACGGTAACAGTGCTCTGAAAAAGTTGTATTTTTTATTATATCAGCGCATTTCCGGAGCAGTTTATCCCCGGCATCATGTCCAAGGGAGTCATTCACCTCTTTCAATCCGTTAATATCTAAATAGATTACTCCTACAGAATCTGTACATCCTTTAAAATCAGATACATCCTGAATAAAACGATTTCTATTGTAAAAGGAAGTTAATTTATCTATTTGACTCATCTCAAACAGCATTTTTTCATTCTCATTTCTCTGCATTGCAAGAGAAAGAAAATACTGAATTGTCTGCATAAAAGGAACCGCTGCTTCTGCCATATCAACATCCTGATTGTCTAAGCCGATTGAGCCGTTTACTTTTCCGTTCTTCATTAAAGGAACCCATACAATATTTCGTATTCCCTGCGGGTGCAGCAGCTCATATCCTGTAGGGAATGTATCCTTTAATTCTTCAACATTATTGATAATAATATTTTTTTGCTTTTCCAAATCGTCCAGCCATATTTTATAATCGCCAATCGGAATATTTTGCAAATTATCAATCTCCGGCTCAATGCCTTCCTTGCACCATTCAGCAATATTAGAATAATAATCCCCGTTAAACATAAATACATAGGAACGTTCTGCTGAAAACAGCGTTCCCATATATTCCAAAACCTTCGTGATGGCGATTTCGATATCGCGGTTATTATAAAGCTCCCTTACACACGCAAGGCGAATATCATCTCTTTCCAGCCTTTTCTTTAATTCATTTTTCTCATTGTTGGCCTCTGTGATATCAAAAGCAATTTCCATTCTCGCCGTACGTCCGTCCCATTCTATCAGTCGATCTTTCAATAGATAATGTTTTTTTATAAGCGGATTTGTATACTCCCAGGAATATGTTTCATTTGGTTTTAAAAGTTTGTTGGTGCAGAAAGGACACGGCTCTTCAAACCCCTGTATGACTTTATAGCATTTTAAACCTGACAGCTTGTCATCAATGTGAAATATTTTCTTTCCCGCTTCATTGACAAATAGAATTTCATATGTATCCATATCAGAAACATACATCAACTCTGATATTTCATTCATTGGCGCCATTAATTCCTGTGCTCTTTTTGATAACTGTTCGCTTTTTTTAATGTTTTCTTTTTCCGCTTCAATTAGTTTTTTTCGGCGGTTTTCCTGATATACAGTAAAAACAGAACAGCCAAAAGCCATTAGCGCAAAAATTAAGTTCAACATCAAAAGGGACTTTCTTGCATTTTGTAATGTCTGTTCCGTATATGCTTCCGCGGTAAATACAGTTTCATTTGCCAATTCAAAATAATCTTCACTCAGCTCATAAAGCAGCCGGCTAGAAGAAGTTTCTCTGTATTCATATATCTGCTTCTTGATATCTGCCCAGTCATTTTTCATCTCTGCTAATAGTGTCTGGAATTCGTCACTATCAAGCTTTATAAGATTTAGCTCTTCGCTTCCATTGGAAAGCCCTGATAAAATATTATCCAGATAATGAATCAAATCATCGTCCTGTACATGATTCATTTCTTTTTTAATGAGTCTCTGCGTTGCCCCCCGAACAATACCGATGTGATTTATGACTCTTGCGCTCCCCTGTAAATGATCCGTTAAATCAAAGGACATATATGCTGTAAAAATAAGGGCTATGCAAAAAATAACCGGAACGATAATCCCGCCTAACTTAGATGCTATTTTTCTCATATTATTGCCCTCCCTGTAGTATTGAAGTTGTCTGTATGCCTATTACGTCAAAAAAACCTTTATCATATTATATCACAAATTAGAGCGGAATTCCTCCAAAACTTAAGTTTTACTCAGTCATATTGCTTCTTGAATCCATAAAAAAACATTCCTTGCCTGCAAGCAGCCTAGCGCATTCTATTCTGGATTCCCTCCTCTTTTTCGCGGATATTATATCATAATTCAGTACACTTGTGTATATTTCATGCCGAAAAAGCTCGCATCTCTTTGCTGCCGCACCAGGGACACCTTCTTTGAAAAAAATACAATGCAGTATAATTTCACTTACTCATATTTTACACTCTCCAAATTTATGTAACCTGACTAGTCAGTCAGGACCTGCCGTTCGCTATCTGCCCTTCCCCAATTCTGATTCCATAATTATAGACATAAAATCTGTTTCCGTCTTCCAGAAGGCTGTCAGAAATCATACTGCTGATAAAGCCGAGCTTCACTGTTGATTTGCCGATTCCCCATTTTAATTCCTGTACTCTGACAAAAAATTCCCTGCTGTTGTAATCTCCATCCTCGTCGCAAAAACGAATGCACAAGGTTGCCCCCTTCATCAGCTTATAATTAGGCAAAAATAAACCTCCGTCCTTTAGCTTGTACCAGTTTATTTCGCAGTAAACGCCAGGAGACATATTTTCAAGCTTTTCCTTGCCCTGCTTCTCTGGATGGTATCGCTCCGCCGGGGTTCTAGCTCCATCAAGCATAAATAAGCACATGAACAACAAGCCGGTAAAAAATAATATCATATCCTTATAGGGATGATGTAAATGTAAAACCAAATAAATTTGCATAGAAGTTAATAATAAAAAAAACAATAGTCCTCTGATTAGATTTCTGGTGAGGGCCGTTATCATCTTTCCGCAACGCAAACATATGATGGGCTCTCCCCATGAGTTCCGTATCTCTTTGCTGCCGCACCAGGGACACCTCCTTTGAAAAAAATACAATGCAGTATAATTCCACTTACTCATATTTTACACTCTCCAAATTTATGTAACCTGACTAGTCAGTCAAGACCTGCCGTTCGCTATCTGCCCTTCCCCAATTCTGATTCCATAATTATAGACATAAAATCTGTTTCCGTCTTCCAGAAGGCTGTCAGAAATCATACTGCTGATAAAGCCGAGCTTCACTGTTGATTTGCCGATTCCCCATTTTAATTCCTGTACTCTGACAAAAAATTCCCTGCTGTTGTAATCTCCATCCTCGTCGCAAAAACGAATGCACAAGGTTGCCCCCTTCATCAGCTTATAATTGGGCAAAAATAAACCTCCGTCCTTTGGCTTGTACCAGTTTATTTCGCAGTAAACGCTGGGAAACATATTTTCAAGCTTTTCGTCATTCGCCGGATGGCTCCGTTCTAAAGGAATCCTGGCACCTACAAGCATAAATAAGCACACGAACGCCGAGCCGGTAAAAAGTAATATCATAGCCTTATAGGGATGATGCAAATGGAATGTAAGATAAATTTGTACAGCGCATAGCGATAAAAAGCTCAACCATCCCCAGATTTGATTTCTGACAAGGGTAGTTGGGCCCCTTTTGCAGTGAAGACATATAACAGGCTCATATTTTATATACTGTATCTCATTACAACCGCACCATGGGCATCTTTTTTGTAAAAAATTCAATGCAGTATAATTCCACTCACTCATATTTTGCACTCTCCAAATTTCTGTTTTTGAAACAAAATTCATTCATCACACTTTTGACGTCATATTCCTTATCGCTAATCATACCGCCGCTGATAAGGGATACCCTGACATAGATATCTCCCTGCTGTAGTCTGAAGTCCTTTGTGAGCAGTCCGTACCGTGTATTGCCGGCAGAAGCCATCGATTCCAGCGCGGCCAAGTATAAAGCATCCACTATATTGTTGGTAACCCCAAAGGGATACACGAAAAGAGATATCAAATCTATTACCGTTGCGCTGTTGTTGTATGCAATACTATAAAGAGCTATAAGAGGAGGGAGAATTTGGGATGTATAGGTTATTCCACTTATAATTGTAGGAGATAATACATTTTTAATTATTGGAATTCCAGCAGTTACAGGAACGAATGAAGCTAAAATCCCTGCTATTGTCAAAATCCAATTTGTATCCGTTCCGTCATACTTTGACCTGTTCTCGCCTGTAATTCGCACAATCTCTGTGTCAAGCTTATGAAAAATCTCCTCCTGCACTGCCCTGATACAATAGCCATTCTTATCTGAAAGAGTATATTTCCCTCTATATTCCTCTTTACAGCGGATATTAGACATTTCAATTTGTATGGAATCCACTAGGTATTTATACAACAATAGCTCCTCCGGCGTTGCCGGTTTTTTCTCCAGACAGCCGTAGCCTAAATAATGGAACGCCTCCATCAAGGCCCAGTCCTCGTCGGAGAGTATGCCGGCGTCCTCTGAAATAGGCGCGGGCGCTTTAAAACCGCATGTCTGACAGACAAACCAGCCATCCTTAAAACGGAAATCATGCTTTCTGATATCATCATACCCTGCGCAGACGTTTTCGTCAATTTCCTCTTGGTAAACCTCATAGAAACTTATCATGTTATCATATGTTACAAAAAGCAGGCCGTCGCTGGAGGCTATGAGAAAATGTCCTTCCTGCCCGTTGACGGATACCTTGGTCCATTTTCTACCCTGAATGGCGGGAAGTCGTAAATCGGAATTGTTGTATTCCGCCGTCTCATAGCCGAAGAAAAACCCCTGCTCCGGCATTCCATTTCTCATCCCCTGCAAAAATATTTTATCCGCTCCTCTTTGCCAGTCAAGAGTTGCCGTACCCCCTTTTATGGCAGCGATAGGCTCTACATGGCAGTAACAGTGGGGATGGACTGGAACAGGTATTTTATCCCCCACCGCGTATATTTTTCCATTGCGGCTCAAGCATTCCCCGCAGGTTTTAGGCTTTTTCTCCGTCACCCACTGTACAAAATGTACGCTTTTTTTAACTGGGGCCGAAACATTCCACCTGTCTTCATCCCCATCTCGAACTGCACCTGTCTGATTTTTTTCAGTGATTGTTCATACAGCGTTAAATCCGTTTCCTCTTTTCTGTTTTCCCATATACAAATCCTCCTGATTAGATATTTATTTTCTCCTTCTATGAAACCACAAATTTTCAGGATGATTCGGTCATTTTGGAAGATGCAAATAAAATTTCTATAGAAATTACAGATAACAAAAAAACAGGTCATTTCTGACCTGTCTGCATCAGCAAAAGTTTTTTTACTATAGCCTGACAAAAGACATAAAATTCTTTGCACAAGAGTCAGAGCGATTCCCCATAGGGTAAACCGTCAAGCTCTTATTTTATGTTGCAGTGGATTTCCCAATCTCCCCTCGACGCTTCCTCAAACACCTTTATCACTTCATCGACAGCATCCTTTACGGTTTCGGCAACCTGATTGCCGCCAATCAGTGTAATCTCAACAGGAGTCTCTATAAAACCCGTCAAACAGTCCCAGAGGGCGTCCAGATTATTTCCGTAAAAATCAGGAAAGTGCTTTGCAAAAAAGCTTCCCGTATCCTGCTGTGCAGTTCTCCAATATATCTGCTCCCTGAAAAATCAATTATAATTCTCTTCATATAGTATCCTTCTCGGTAATTTCAAAAAAAGTTTCATAATGATCATAAGTAACAAAAATAAGACCGTCATTTGAATATAATATTCTGTGGGGATTGCGGATACCTGATACATAATTTATATCAGCCTCATACCAAATACGGCCAGATACAGTCGGTAGCTTCTCTTCTCTGTTCTTAAAAACATCTCCACCAATTTGCTTGCCAAAGGCTACAATATGAAGGTTTCCCTCTATAGCAGTCCATCCCAATGTTTTAGCCTCTTTTTTTGTTATATAGTTCTGGGAAAGACTGCCTGTTTTCATGAGATGATAATCTGCACCCAAAATACCTTCAATTGTTGCTGTTCCCGCATAAATAGAATCCATTTATTTAATTATACATCTGCAATTTGCATATACCGGAGGTACCTTTGCCCATTCTAAAACAGATTCTCTTATCTGTCCGTCTCCTTTTCTGCAAATTTTACATGTTTTTATATCTATAGTTGTAATCCAGTTTAACCATTTCACACTTTTTGTCAATATGGGGTTAAATCTATAATCACCGCCAATGATAAAGTCCATACCAGCCTTTACAATTTTCCCATCCATCAAAAATTCTCCTTTCATACTTGTCTTCATTATTTTACACTGTCTTTCACCATTTTTATTTTTCGTCTATCCTGCTTCTAAACACTCAAAATAAGATGCATCCCTCCTTCCTTCTATGAAACCACAAATTTTCAGGATGATTCGGTCATTTTATCATTTTCCTCAATATTTTTTGCAATCCCAAACAAATCTTGTCCATCCCTTTTTCTTTGACAAAAAGGGGCATACCTCTTCATTGATGAGAATAGACTTTAAAGAGCATAGTGTGCAAAGGAGTATGAATATGAGCAAAAAAAATCTGGTCACCGGCGCTATCATTCTGACGCTGGCAAACCTTACCACAAAAATACTCGGTTTCTTTTACCGAATTTATATGTCAAACACCATTGGGGCTGAGGGCATGGGGCTTTATCAGCTTATTATGCCTGTCTATATGCTGTGCTGGAGTATTTCCTCCTCCGGTTTTACCACTACTATTTCCAAGTTGACAGCCCAGGAAAACGCAAAAAAGCAATACGGCAATATGGGACGTATTTTAAAGCAGTCTGTCACTATCTGTATTGGCATAAGCCTGCTTCTGAGCGTTATACTTTTTTTCTCTGCCGACTTTGTAGCTTATCATGTATTAAATGAGGGACGCACACTGATTTCACTTCGCATCCTCTCTCTCTGCTTCCCCTTTATGGCAGCGGGAAGTTGTATCAGAGGTTATTTTTTCGGTGTGCAGGACGCCGTTGTCCCTGCGATGAGTCAGGTTTTGGAGCAGACGGTGAGAATTGTTACCGTTTTTACACTGTCAGCGCTTTTTATCCCTATGGGATTGGAATATGCCTGTGCAGCCGCAGTAATCGGTATTGTTATAGGAGAGCTTTTGTCCTTCCTTTTTGTTTTTTTGTCCTATCTCTGCTTCAAAAAAAAGAAATCCTTCAATAAAAGGCCGTCCCTGTCCTCTCTTCATACGCTAGGCATGATAATGGCTATGGCAGTACCCCTTTCCGCAAATAAAATTGTGGGCTCGCTGCTCTCCACTGCCGAAAACATATTGATTCCTCAGCGGCTTATGCTATTCGGGCAAACCGGACAAAATGCTATGAGTACATATGGTATGCTAACCGGTATGGCTATGCCCCTGATACAATTTCCCTCGGCACTTTTGATGGCGGTATCCGTCACCCTTGTTCCGGCAATATCGGAAGCAACTGCCGTCAATAACGCCAGACGTATTAAATACACCTCATACAACTCTTTGTTGTATACCTGTATCATTGGTATTGGAACCGCAAGCGTATTTGCCGCCTTTCCGAGAGAAATTTCCATGGCCGTTTATAGAGAACCGTCCCTTACACTGATACTGCTGAAACTGGCTTTTCTCTGTCCATTTCTATATATGCAGATTACTCTTTCCGGCCTTTTAAACGGCTTGGGAGAACAGGTGTTTATATTCCGCAATAATCTGATTTCCTCGGCCATTAATATTGCTTTTATCTACTTCCTTATGCCGGTTCTTGGTGTAGACGCCTTTATCGCCGGATGGCTTTTGAGCCTCATGGTAACAGTTGCACTCAGTATACGCAAGGTTGTGCGAACCTCTCATATTACTATGAATTACAAAAAGCTGTTTATATTTCCTGCTTTCAGTGTGATGGCCGCAGGTCTGGCTGCAAAATATCTGTCCGGATTTACAGACGGCTCACTTTTTTCTGTATTTCTCTGCTGTATACTTATGCTACTTTTATATATCATATTTTTGGACTTTCTTCGGGTCATTTCACTCAGGGAACTTCTTCAAATGGCGCTGAAAAGCAGAAAAAAAGCGTAAAACCGCTTTTATCATATACACATCAAAAAAACAGGGAATGTCTTCTGTATCAGACATTCCCTGTTATAGCATCAATATGAAATTTGAAAAAATATAGCATTTTTCTGCTGTCGCAGTAAAAAACTATGTGGAAAACGGATAGTTCCATATACTGAGTATAGGTAGCGGATTGCCCTGACCTTCGTCTTCGTTTATTTTTTGCTATGATTTAAAAACTATTTATTGTCCTTCTTTCCCGTTCCAATTTCTCTGTAAACACTCTCATCCTTTCTATAGCCTTCGTCAAATTTTCCATGGAGGTTGCCGCGGAAAAGCGTAAATGGCTTGCGCCGTAACGACCGAAGGTGCTGCCCGCCAGACAGGCAACCCCGCCCTCTTCCAATAGCCTTTGCGCAAAAACAGTATCCTCTATGCCAAATTCCGCAATACTTGGAAAGGCATAAAAGGACCCCTTCGGCATGAGACAATGAAAACCCTTTATTTTGTTAAGCTCCCCCGTAAAATAAGTCAGCCGTTTCTCATAAGCCCCTTTCATTCTCTCCACACATTCCTGCTGCCCCTCTAATGCAGCAATTGCCGCTATTTGTGTAAAAGAGGCGGCACAGGAATTGGAATTAACCATCAAATCCGTAACGGCCTTTGCTAATGCCCTGTTCATGACACCATAGCCAAGCCTCCATCCCGTCATGGCATAGGCTTTTGAGAAACCGTCCAGTATGATTGTTCTGTCCTTCATGCCGTCAACCGCAGCAATAGAATAGGGCTTTGTTTCTCCAAACACCAGCCGGTCGTAGATTTCATCGCTGAGTACAAAAGCCTTTGTCGGCTTTATGACATCTGCCAATGCCTCTGCGTCCTTTTTCTCCAGTACACCGCCCGTCGGGTTTCCGGGGGAATTCAGTATAATCAGCTTTGTTTTCTCTGAGATTAATTTTTTTAATTCCTCCGGATCTGCTTTAAAATCTTTTTCCTGGCGCATGGGAAGGGGAATTCCCTTTCCCCCGCTAAAGCTGACACAGGAAGAATAAATGGCAAATCCAGGGTCAGGATATATCACCTCGTCTCCGGGGCCAATGAGGGAAAGTATTACAAAAAACATGATTGGTTTTCCGCCTGGTACAACCACTATTTCTTCAGGAATTGTATCCACACCTTTATATTTTTTGCAGTAAGAGGCAATGGCCTGTCTTGTTTCCATAAGCCCCTGCGCCGGCGTATACCCGGTCATACCGTTTTTCATAGCCTGGTAAGCAGCTTCTATAATATGGTTGGGCGTTTCAAAGTCCGGCTGTCCAATCTCCAGATGTATGATATCCATTCCCTTTTCTTCCAGCTTTTTTGCCCTGTCCAACACCTGAAAAGCGGATTCACCTCCCAATCGGGCCATCCTCTCTGCCAAAAAAAACTCTGTCATATATATTCCCCCTTCTATTTCAATCTGTTTCATAGTATACCATAAAAGCAGAGAAAAAGGCGCTGAAGAAGTACACCGCGCAAGCTTTGATGTGCAGGTGGATAAGCAGCCATTTGTGCAGCAAAGGTACTAGTCACCAACAAGAAAGCTGGACGCCGAAGGCGGCTTTTGTCTCAGGCAAAAGTGATGAACATGAAACCGCAGGTATTGAACTATCTCCGCTGAAATTGTTAAGAAAACGGATCTTAGGAAGCACATATACAAGCCCGCTTGTAAAGAGGTGCTCATAAAAGACGATTTGTGTAGCAAATAACATTAGGCTTTGACTTTTTTGTCGATTTGTGACATACTTATACTGTTTATAGGGCAATATTGCTCTATTAGATATCCAGTATCTTCAAAATAGATGTGGACACGTAGTTATTTCAAATATTCATATTTGTGTTCTGCGTTCTTATTCTAGCTAAAAGTGCAGATTTTTTATATTGAAAGGAGTATTTGAAATGGCAAAGTTAGTTTTTCAAGCAGAACAATTTAAAAAAATGGCAGATCCTGTAAATGCAAACGGCAAACAAATAAAATATGTATGTTATGCGCAGGCGAAATCTATTCCTCAGGAAATTGATAATTGGATGGATACGAATCCTCGTGAACAAAAAATGTCTACAAATGTTGCAAAGGCTATCAAAGATAGTTTATTAAATAATTCAAATTTTCATGAGCTGAATCGGGGGATTTTGCTTTCTGCCGAAAGTATTGATTATGATAACCAAAAGAAAAACGTAACGATTGTTTTGTCAGATGCAGCAAAGCACGGGAATATTGATGGCGGTCATACCCTAACAGCAATTCTTGAAGCGCAAAAATCAGGCTCTCTTTCACCTGACCGTTATGTATTCATGGAGATTTTTACAGGATTAGATATGCCTGTTGAATTAGCAGCTGCCCGAAATACTTCTGTTCAGGTAGATTTAAAATCTATTGAGGAGCTAAAAGGCAGTTTTGATGTAATAAAAAAAGCATTCAGCGCTTTATCTTTTTCAAACAGAATTGCATATAAAATGAATGAATATTTTAACGATCAGAATATTGTTCCTATTGACGTCCGTGAAGTTATTACGGTCCTGAATATGTTCAATCAAGTGATTTATCCAATAAGGAGCAAAGACGGACGATTATCTGAAGTGCAGCCGGTACAATGCTATACCGGAAAAGAATCAAGCCTAAGACGTTTTCTAAATTTGGGTAAGGAAAAACGGGAACAAATCATTACCAATATGACGCCGATTATATATGATGTTTTTATGATGTGGGATAATATTGAGTGCAATTTTAATGTTATGGCTAGTCAGGCAGGGAAAAGATATGGCACTCGGAAATATTCTAAATTTGCTGATGGTGAAATTGTAGGAAAATCAATTTATTCGCAAAGCGATCTACAGTACCTTGTTCCAAAAGGATTGATTTATCCGTTATTAGGTGCCTTTCGTGCCTTAGTAGAAATAAAAGAAGATGTGTATTCATGGATTGAACCTCCAAAAGCAGTTTGGGAAGCAATAGGACCTCAATTGGTTTCAATTGTCTTAGAGGAAAAAGCCGAAACACCAAATGCTATTGCGAAGAATAATAATTTGTGGAGTAATTTGTTTAAAGAAGTTTTTATATATGGCCATAAAATGTAATACATGTGTAATGCAGAAAAACTTTTCTTTATAAGTGAAGCAGGTGCAGCTCAATTGAACTGCACCTGCTTATTTTCACCCGTTTGTCAGTTATTTCCAATATTTTCTTATCGTCAATTGCGCTGCGGCACGAATACCGCTTTTCTACACCGCCAGCGGGTCAAAAGCCTTTTCGTTCTTATTCTGTGTCTGCTTCACATAATAGAATATTATTTAACGCTATTTGACAATTCTCAATTCCTTCGGCGCACTGTTAAGCACCCTGCATCCATCCTCCGTCACCAAAACCAAATCTTCTATTCTTACGCCAAAACGTCCCGGCAAATAAATACCAGGCTCTATGGAAAATACCATACCAGGCTTAACCTCCATATGGGACACGCCACTGACATCCGGCAGTTCGTGGCACTCAATACCAATATTGTGTCCCAGCCTGTGGGTGAAATAGCTGCCATAGCCGCCATCTGCTATTACCTTTCTTGCCGCGCTGTCAAAATCGCTGAGCTTCAAACCCGGGCGTATCATCTTTTCCGCCGTTTCGTTGGCGAGCCTTACCAGCTCATACACTTGCTTTGCCTCATCCTCCGCACTTTTGAAAAAGACCGTTCTTGTCATATCACACCAATAACGGTGAATGGGAGTAAAAATATCAAAGACAGCGCAATCTCCGGCCTTAATTACCGTACTGTCCGCTGCGTGATGGGGATCTGCCGCATTCTGGCCAAAGCAGACAAGCTGAACGCCCTCACAATCCGCGCCGCGCTCCAAAAACAAATGGTTTACCAGAGATGCCAATTCGTTTTCACGGACACCTTCCCTGATAGCGGCAACAGCACCCTCCACAACCTCATCATTAATTTTGGAAGCGGCAATCATCTTTTGCTGCTCCTCCTCATCCTTAAACATTCTGGCATAATCCACAGGATAGGAGCCCACAACAGGTATAATGTCACCTCTCAGCTCCATCAGACCAATGAGAAATTTACTGCTCCAAAATTTATCAATACCTATTTTGCCCGGTTTCACAACTGACGCTATATCCTTTACCGTGTTGTCTCCATCCTTATGGACATAGTATGGCACACCCTCCGGCGCCGCAATTCCAAATATTTCATTGCCGAATAGGGAAACCTCACCCTCTGCTGTGATATATAAGGCAATCATTCTTTCATGTGGTTCAATCCAAAGCCCTGTTAAATAATACAAAGAGGATGTAGAAGTGACAATTATCTGTTCCAGTCCCTCTGCCTCCATGTTGGCAATTACCTTTTTCAATCTCTCTCTGTTCATAATTTCCTCCCTTTAAAGCAGCCCGTGCTCTGTTTTCATTTCTTTCTTTTATACGCTGAATGTATAAATTGCGTTACTGCCGAAAAAGTCAAAGCCCTCTCAACAAAAGACAGCTTTGACTCTTTTACGTATTTCTATCCTATATCTGTTTTCTAAGCTTGGGGTCAAGATAATCCCGCAGTCCGTCACCTATAAAATTGGCGCCGATAGCAACCGTAAAAATTGCCGCGCCGGGGAAAGCAGAAATCCACCAGTTATTGAAGGTTGCCACGCCGTCGCTTACCATAGCGCCCCATTCAGGCACAGAAGGACTTACACCTAGACCAAGGAAGCTGAGTCCTGAAAACATCAGTATTGCATTGCCCAAATCAAGAGTTGCCATGACAAGCAGAGGGCCGATACTATTTGGCAGTATTTCCTTCAGCAATATTCTTGCCCTTGATGCACCCATCAGTTTTCCCGCCGTTATATAATCATTTTCCTTCACGGAAATGACAATGCTTCTGGATAATCTGGCATAGTTTGGCCACCAGATGATTGTCATAGCAATCACGGAATTTGTGATACTGGGTCCCAGCGCCGCCGCGATAACCATAGCGAGGATAAGGGGCGGGAAGGACATGATCATTTCGCTGATACGCATCAAAATATCATCCACAATACCGCCCGCGTATCCGGCCAAAGCGCCGTAAAAAATTCCGATCAGAAAAGAAAATACAACAGTGATTAGTCCGGCAGTCATGGAAATACGGCTGGCATAAAGCACACGGCTGAATACATCTCTTCCCAATGAGTCCGTACCAAACCAATGGGCGCTGCTGGGCCGTGCAAAACGGATTGCCATGTCCTGCGCATTGGGATCCATAGGTGCAATAAAAGGCGCAAACAGAGCGACAAGTATCCACATGGCACAAATAACAAGCCCAAGCCTGAACATAAAATTCTTTTGTTTTAATATATCTGTAAATTTCATGAAAGCTACATCCTTTCATAAAAGGCACTGCCCTTTACATTAGTTATACCGAATTCTCGGATCAATGATGCCATATAAAATATCAATGAATAAGTTGACAACCACATAGTTTAAAGCAATCAGCAGAGATACGCCGCAGATAGCCGGAAAATCAAGGGTCGTGGCAGACAGGTACGCATACTGTCCGATACCGGGCCAAGCGAATATTTTTTCCACAAACACCATACCGCCCAAAAGATTGCAAAAGCCCATGCCGGCAACTGTAATAACCGGAATCAAGGCATTACTCAGAGCATGTTTCCAGACAAGTCTCTTCTCGCTCATTCCCTTGGCTCTCGCCGTCCTGATATAGTCCATGGACATTACCTCCATGAGATTACTTCTGGTCTGTCTTGTGATAAGGCCCATGGTAAAAAAGCCAAGTACAAGAGCCGGAAGCATAATATGAGACAGAGCATCCCGAAACAGCGCAAAATCCCCTTTAAGCAGTCCATCCAAAAGATAAAAGCCTGTGCCGTCCGCCGGCACAACTGTTCTTGAGCCTAAACGCCCGGGTCCGGGAAACCATCCCAGCTTATAGAAGAAAATATACAGTACCAAAAGGGAAAACCAAAAGCTTGGTATGGAAACACCGCTGACAGAAACAGCTCTCAAAATCTGATCAACAGGCTTATCTCTGAAAACAGCGGATAATACACCAAAAAGCACTCCAAAGAAGATAGCAATCACCATGGCAAATATGGATAATTCCACTGTCGCCGGAAAATACTGCATTAGATCCTGCAAAACAGGCTGTCCCGTTCTGATAGAGGTGCCCATATCTCCCTGCAGAAGATTTCCCAGATAAATAAAATACTGCTGGTAGAGAGGTTTATCCAGCCCCCACTTTGCTTCAAAGGCCGCTACTGCCGCCGGATCTGCCAGGGCTGTCTGGCTCATGTTCGCTACAAGGGGATTACTGGGCACAAGATGGGATATCAAAAAAACCATCAGAGATACACCAAAAAGCAAAGCGACCATCAGGCACAGCCTTCTTGTTATGTAACGCAGCAATATAAACTCCTCCTTTCTTTTATTCTAAAAAAAGCACATGAAAACAGTATACCATAAAAGCGAAGAAAAAGGTGCTTAAGATGTGCATTGTGCAAGTTTTCTTGCTGACATGCGCAATATAAGCAGCCATTTGCGCAGCAAATGTACCGAAAAACCGCAGGTTTTGAGGTTTCTTCGCGAAATTTTATTCTCGAACATATATAGCGAAGAAAAAGGTGCTTAAGATGTGCATTGTGCAAGTTTTCTTGCTGGCATGCACAATATAAGCAGCCATTTGCGCAGCAAATGTACCGAAAAACCGCAGGTTTTGAGG